>NZ_CP141606.1:2448920-3673380 GCF_035593345.1 Lelliottia sp. JS-SCA-14
ATTTGACCGGGAGGCAAGGCGTTATACGCCCGTCGGCATCCGGCTGAAACAGCACGTCATCGCGCGCAACATACTGCCCGTTCAGCCAGATATCGACGCTGTAATGTCTGGCGGCCACCGCATCCTGATCGTTGAACTGCGTCAGCCCTTTTTCGTAGCCGCTGCCCAGCAACAAAGCCTCATCAAAGGTGTATTCGCCAGCCAGAGCGGGCGTGACACCGGGCAGAATCAGCCACCACCAGTGCGGATTAATGGCTGACATCGCCAGGGTTCCCTGGCGTCACGCGCCCGGCTAAGGTTGCGCCCTGATCGTTAATCCAGCGCATCTGAGCTTCACCCACCTGCTTAACTGTCGCGGGCCATGAAACCGTCGTCCAGGGAGCGACAGTTTGACTTAAAATGCGCTGCTTTTTCCCTGCACCGCTGACATCCAGGGAAGAGAGCGCAAGGTAATACCCGCTGTGGTTACGCAAAAACAGTTTGCCGTCCTGAAGCCAGACGCGACTGGTGTGCGCCATTTCCAGCGGTGAGCCCGCAAGATCCTTCGGACGCATCAGCACTTTTACCCGACTGCGTACCAGGACCATGAGCTGGTTGTCTGGCTGCGCGCCTTTTTCCGTCGGTGGGATCTGCACAAAATTGAACCACCACAGAGACTCCCTGTCCTGAGCGACCGGTTTACCGACGTAGCGCAGACGAACCGTCTGCCCCGAATGGGCCGCCAGCCGGAAGACTGGCGGCGTGGTGATAAAAGGCGCGGTCGCCGTTTGCGGGGCCGATTGCGCGTTGCCTTCATCCAGCCAAACCTGTACCACGCCGGGGAAATCGTCGCGGTTGGTCAACTGCACGCTGACTTCGCGGCTGTCTGCCGGATAGATAATCCGGCTTCCGGTCATCACAATACTGGCCTGCGCACTCGCGCAGATCAGCATTCCGGCTAAAACACTCGCCATTCCTTTCATCACCGGTGCTCCCTTACAGGTAGGAGATGGCGTACTGCACGGAGCCCACCACCGTGCCGGCTGTCGCCCCGCCGTTCGGGCTGAAATACTGCACGGCAAAGTCGTGCTCACCGGCAGTGCTGCCTGCCGCGACGGTGATCCCGGCAACCGGGGTCGCATCACGCAGATCGATGGCTGTGGTCCCCGCGCTGTCGGTCATCAGCTGCAGTTCAACGTTTTGCGCCGTACCGGTATTCGCCAGGTTACCGCGCTCGGTCATGTTGTTGGCGACGAATACGGTTTTGATGTCCAGCGCATCCGCATCGACGGTGCAACCTGTCACCCCAAGGGTAAATGCCGTCAGACCCGCTGAAGAGGCCGCCGTCGCCAGTTCGCTTTTGGCGACGGTCGGCAGTAACACTACCGGGCGCGCATTCACACCGTTGATGGTGACTTCGCAGGTCTGCTCGGTGACCTCGCCTTTAAAGGTGATGGTATTGGCCGAGTCAGCGTGAGCCGTTTGCGCGATGACGAGCGCGAGGCTTCCTGCAACAAATAAACGGCTGGCGTGTGAAGGTTTGATTTTCATATTGTCTGTCCTTAATAAAGAAATACCCTGGCGGCCTGACTGGCAACGCAATAGCACTCCTCCGCAGGGCGCGGAATATTTATTTGCGTGGAGTAAGAGACCAGTGAGCTTATGTACATCATAGGATTAACCCTACGATGATTGCTAGTTTAAGAAAATTCCCAATAATTAAAACCTTTGTTTTCTCAAATAACAAAAATGCGATCTTAAATAAGATTAAATCACCTTAAATGCACTCTAACCTGTTGTTTTATAGGGTGTTGAAAAACATCGAGACATGTTAAATTAATTTTTTCTTAGTTGCCAGATCCCTTTGAAAAATCCATCCCATGAAGAGTGTCATTAATATTAATGCGATTTTCGCATGCCATTCTCTCACCCCTTGTCGCCAACTCAGACTTCTGGAGTGCGTTTTTTGACCACAAAAAAACAAACTAGAAAGCATTGCTTTCTAGTTTTATTGAGAGCACAATCGCCCTCAGATTGACGCGTTTGAATATCACTAATCGGAGGTTGTATGAGTCTTTTGTTAAAAAATGCAAATATTTTCAATGGTAAGGATAACGTCATTACGGCCGGCAATATTTTACTGGCGGGAGACAAGATCGCCGCTATCTCTTCGCAGGAGATCCCCGTCGGAAGCAATGTGCAGGTGCTGGATCTGAAGGGGAAATATGTGATGCCGGGGCTGATCGATGCGCATGTTCACATCACCGCCAGTCAGCTAGATTTTAACGAAGCTAATGTCCATAAGGGCTACATGTATGCCCGGACCTTTAACTTCCTGCGCGACATGATCCGCCGCGGGTTTACCTCCGTCCGTGATGCCGGTGGCGCCGATATGGGCATTAAAAAATCCATTGATGACGGTCTGCTTCCTGCTCCGCGACTGTTTATGAGCTGCCGGGCGTTAAGCCAGACGGGCGGCCACGGTGATTACCGCCATCAGGCGTCCGAGATGGTGACTTGCGCGTGCAGCCTCTGCTCCGCCTCGTCCATTGCGATCATCTGTGACGGTGTCACAGCGGTACGCCACGCGGTGCGTGAGCAGTTTCGAGTGGGCGCCAGCCAGATCAAAATCATGGCCGGAGGTGGCATCGCCTCGCCAACGGACAAAATTGATAACCTGCAGTATTCGGATGAAGAAATCATTGCGATTGTCGATGAGGCCCGCCGTTTTAACAGCTACGTGATGGCCCATGCCTATACCCCGGCTGCGATTTCGCGCTGCGTCAAATATGGGGTCAAAACTATCGAGCACGGTAATTTGCTGGATGAGCAGTCGGCGAAAGATATGCACGACCATCAGGCTTATCTGGTGCCTACGCTCGCTATCTATAACGCCTTTAAAAACAATATGAGTTCAGAGGTTCCTGACTCCGTCGTGAATAAGCTGGATGAGGTTCGTCTGAAGGCGCTGGAATCTATCCGGCTGGCACGCTTGCATAACGTCAAAATTGGCTTAGGCACCGATTTACTCGGCGATTTCCACAGCTTTGAGTACGACGAACTCACCCTGCGCAGCCAGGTGGAGAGCGCGTTTGATACCCTCCATTCCGCAACCTATATCAATGCCGAAATTCTCGACATGAAGGATAAGCTGGGTGTGGTGGCCGAAGATGCCTTTGCCGATCTGCTGGTGCTGCCAAAAAATCCACTCGACGATATTCACCTGTTTAACGAACAGGAAGATAACGTCCTGATGGTGATTAAAAACGGCGAAATCGTGAAAAATCTGCTTGCCTGAATTTGACCGGAATACACAAACACATGTTGGCAAATTATCTCCATAGCCTGTCGCGGCTCGTTATTATCATTAACCCGTTAACCATGTTTGCCCTCTTTTGTTCCTACACCTCAGGAATGCCCGTGAAAGAGGTGAAGACGATTGGGAGCAAAACGACGATTGCCGTCGCCATCACGCTGATCCTGTGTGTTTTAGGCGGCACGCATATTTTTCAGCTGTTTGGCATCAACATCGCGGCGTTACAGTTTGCCGGGGGTTTGTCTCTGCTGATGTCGAGTCTGAAAGGGCTCGGCGAGCAGGCTGATAATCCGCTGCCTGTGTCGGGGAATATCGCGATTGTTCCCCTGTGTATTCCGGTGATCGCGGGCCCAGCGGCGATGTCTATTGCGATTAGCCTGACGCAACAGACACATAATCCGCTGGCGGTGAGTCTGGCCATTGTCACGGTGGCGCTGATCCTGGGGGTGCTTTTTTACTTTAGCCAGCCGGTTTGCCGGTGGTTAGGTGAAACGGTTATGAATATAATCAAGCGCATCTCCTGGCTGGCACTGGCGTGTATTGGTACCCAACTGCTGATGGCCGGATTCACGTTTTATATCAAAGTTTAAGAGGCCTTATGACCCGCGATTACACTCAGTTAACCGATTTATTGCGTGAGAATCACAGCGCCTGGCAGCAAATCCTGGAGCCGGTTCTTAACGAGATTGGGGTAACCTTTGTTGATCGCGTCATCCTCGATAAACTCGATAGCCAAAGCGGTCAGACTAAAAATGAACTGGCGAATCAACTCGGGACCGTTCATCAGAATTTAACCCGGTCGATTGCTCGCCTGGAACAGCAGGGTCTCCTTCGCAGCAGTAAAAATAACCCTGCCGATAAGCGACAGATTTTTCTTGAAATTACCCGGGAAGGTTCCGCCATGAACCGGCGGGTAAATGAGAAGATCAATGATATTTGGAACGATATTCTGGGCAATGTCTCTGCCCAGGAAATCCAGCTCTTTGAGACTGTCCTCGTCAGATTAAACAGCAATCTGAGAGGTCTCAAAATTCCAGGAAAATAGCATGCAACAGATCCCACAAGATTATCAGATAATCAAAAGCACCCCTTTCTTTAATAATACCAACGTCCCCGACGCGCTCAGACTGCGACACCGAATTCTGGCTGGCGCCTATGCCAGAATTTCGGTCATGGAGGGCGCAGTAAAGCTTCTCTGCTACCAACAGCAACAGGCAAAAGAGGCACAAAAAATCAGGATTATTCGTCCGGGTGAATTCTACGTTGTGACCGCCGATGGGTGGTATGTCGTTGAGATGTATGAAGAGGAGACGGTGTTTAATATTGATTTCTTCGATAACGCCGTTTGTTGACCTGAAACCCCGTCAAACCCTGCCCGCCGGGTAGGGTTTAAAACCCTGGTTTATTTGCCGATATCCCGACTTTCTTGTAACCTTCCCCTGCACTCCCTGACGACTCACAGCAGAAACCGGATTTCACTATGGCAGCACACAATTCCAAAGATCCTTTGCACGGCGTAACGCTTGAAATGCAGGTCAACGCTCTGGTTGCCCGCTACGGTTGGGTTCAACTCGGCAAACTGATCAATATTAACTGTTTTAAAAGCGACCCGAGCGTCAAATCAAGTCTCAAGTTTTTGCGCCGCACTCCCTGGGCTCGCGCTGAGGTCGAAGCGCTGTATCTCGACTCGCTGGAAGATGCCGCCCCTGAAGATCTTGATAATGATCCCTGGGCCAATAGCCGCCTGAAAAAGAGTTAACACACGATGCCCTTACAGGTTAAACGTTCTGGCGCACTCATTCTTATCGCGCTGCTGCTCGCCAGCTGCTCGTCCAAACCGCCGAAATCCTTAGTCACCCCGCTTCCGCCGGTGGCGAAGCACCCCCTGACGGCAAAACCGCAAAAAGATCAGGGCCCGATGCGCGGTATCTGGCTCGCGACCGTGTCTCGTCTCGACTGGCCGCCGGTTTCCTCGGTGAATATCAGCAATCCGGCCACCCGCAACAGCGTTCAACAAAAAGCGCTGACCGATAAGCTGGATAAACTGAAAAGCCTCGGGATTAACACGGTGTTTTTCCAGATCAAACCGGACGGAACCGCACTGTGGCCATCAAAGATTTTGCCATGGTCTGACACCCTGACCGGCCATGTCGGCCAGGACCCCGGCTACGACCCGCTGATGTTTATGCTCGATGAAGCGCACAAACGCGGCATGAAAGTTCACGCTTGGTTTAACCCGTACCGGGTGACGACCAACACCAAACCGGGAACCGTGGCGGAGCTGAATCGCACGATTTCCCTTAATCCGGCCAGTGTTTTTGTTCTCCATCGCGACTGGATCCGCACCGCCAGCGACCGCTACGTGCTCGACCCCGGCATTCCGGAAGCACGGGACTGGATCACCAGCATCGTGGCGGAAGTCGTCTCGCGCTACCCGGTTGATGGCGTGCAGTTCGATGACTATTTCTATACCGAAACGCCCGGCTCCACGCTTAACGATAACCAGACCTTCCAGCAATACGGCGCAGGATTTGCATCCAAAGCGGACTGGCGTCGGCACAACACGCACCAGCTGATCGAGCAAGTCTCGCGCACCATCAAGCAGCTCAATCCCGGCGTGGAGTTTGGCGTGAGCCCGGCAGGCGTCTGGCGCAATCGCTCGCACGATCCTTTGGGATCAGAAACCTCAGGCGCCGCCGCGTATGACGAAGCCTTCGCCGATACCCGTCTGTGGGTGAAAGAAGGCTTACTGGATTACATCGCCCCGCAGGTTTACTGGCCCTTCTCCCGTAAAGCGGCCCGCTACGACGTACTGGCGAAATGGTGGGCGGACGTCGTCAAGCCGACCAACACGCGTCTCTATATCGGCGTGGCGCTGTATAAAGTAGGGGAATCGTCAAAGAATGAGCCTGACTGGACGGTGAACGGCGGCGTGCCGGAGCTGAAAAAACAGATCGATTTGAATGAATCGGTACCGCACATCGACGGTACGATTCTTTTCAGAGAGGACTATCTCAACCAGCCGCAGGCGCAGGAAGCGGTCAGCTATATCAAAACGCGCTGGGGTTCATAACCCCGGCGGTTATTCCGGTTTAGGCCCGAACATCTCCAGCAGCTGTTGCTGATCGGGCATCCCGACCACCTGCTGCAGTTCGTTCTTCGCATTCATGTAGTAAATGGCGGGCGTTGCGTTTGCGCCCAGCTCATCCATCAGTTTCTGGTGTTGCTGGAGCAGGTTGAAGGTTTCACGTGATGAATCCCCCTTCAGCGCTGGCAACGTTTTGCCCCCAGACAGCTCGTACGCTTTCCAGGCTTCAACAGGATCGGCTGCATTCAGAATGGCGGTCGCATTCGGGCCGCTTTTCGGATTAAGCAACGCAACCAGCAGCGTATTCAGCTGCACTTTCCCGGCTTTCACCCACGGCTGCGCTTGTGCCCAGAATTTTTTGCAGTACGGGCAGAACGGATCGGCAAAGACAAACACCTTCCGCGGAGCCGTTTCCGCGCCCTCTTTCAATGGCTGCGTTTTGTTGAGGGTTTCCCACATCTGGCGGCCCAGCGGGATGTAAATCTCTTTCTGGAAATAGTCTTCGCTGATGTTTTTCCCTTTATCATCATAAAGATAACCAGAGATGACATGCTTCCCGTCAGGCGTCATAAACAACGTCACGCCCATATCCTGATACTGACCAATCCAGCTTTTCATGCCGCCGGGTGCGTCAATTTCTTTGATATTTTGAATGCCCTGCTGCTCGCCAAACTGCTTCACGATGGGCGGAAGATCGCTGGCCGCCATCGCCAGCGCGGGAAGAAACCATGACGTCATGATAAGAAGTGAACGGCGCATATCGCTCCTGGATGTGTGAGGGATCATTGACCGGCCTGATAGCGTTTCTGCAGTGTCGCCGCCAGCTTGCGTTGCAGCGGTTCCGGGGTTTCCCCTTCGATCAGCTTGCCAATTAAATCGAAACAGTGCCAGGCCAGCTGGCGATTGTCCTGGCGCACCGTATCTATCGGAATGGTCAATGAATCATAGAGATAGTGATCGTCAAAGCTGGCCAGCCGCATATCGCTTTGCAAAAGATGATGCTGCCCCATATAACGCAAGACCCCTTCCAGCAAACCACAGGCAGCGGTGAAAAGGGCTTTCGGCGGGCGGCCCAATCGGGCACACAGCTCTGCAAACATTTCGTAGCCAGAGCTGGGGTGATAGTTGCCGTGAATGATCCACTCCGGGCGCAGTTCAACGCCGGCATTCGCCAGCCCCTGTTTAAAACCTTCAAGACGATCGCGGGTCGGGGAGAGTCTCGGCTGCCCGCCGAGAAAATAGATTTCGTCTGGATGCTGGCGGGCAATATCCGCCACCAGTTCGGCCGTCGGGGTAATGGAATCGGTGATCACCAGCGGCAAAGAGCTGTCGTTCATATGGCGATCGAACAGCACCACCGGAAGCTGTTCGCTCAGTTTTTGATAATCCGCGTCGTTGAGCAGACTGGAAGCCACAATGAGGCCGTCAACCTGACGCGAGACCATATTGTTGACCACCACCGTCTCCTGCCCTGGATTTTCATCCGTACAGGAGATCAGCAGCTGGACTCCGGCCTCGCGGCATAAGGTTTCCAGCTCATGAGAAAACACGGCAAAACCATAGTTAGTGATTTCCGGCACCACCAGTCCGATGGTGTGACTGCGGTTATCTCGCAGTGAACGCGCATGAATGCTCGGCTGGTAATGATGCTGTTTCGCAATAGCCAGAACCCGGTCGCGGGTTTCCTCTGCCACGCGTAACTCTTTACTACGACCATTCAACACCAGGCTGGCGGTGGCTTTGGACACCCCCGCCAGCTCAGCAATGTCTTTGATGGTGACGCGTTTTGTTTTTCTCACAACGACTTAGACTCGGCTGCCAAAACCCTCATTCTATCATGCAGGCGCGAAGCGACCAGTAGCGTAATGTGATGACGGACGCACCTTCGAAGCGAATTTGCGCCGGATGTTCAGGAAAATAGCGGCTGCTCATCACCCCTTCGCCGTCGTTGATGAAAATCTCGACGCTTGAGCGATCGCACAGGACACGCAGCGAGGTGACTTTTCCGCACCAGTAGCGCGTGTGCATGTCGCCATTTTCCAGACTTTGACGCTGCAGCTGAATCCCCTGCTCATCCACGCTCAGCCAGAGCGTATCGGCAAAATTCACGTTCACAGGCCCATCGGGGATCAGTGTGAATTCCAGCCGACCGGCATCAAGCCTTGGCGCATCGTCAGCGCGCCCCTGCCATTGATGCTCCTGCTCTCGCAGGCGCGCCAGCTCGCGGATCGGCAGTTGATAGAGTTTCCCCTCGCGGAAATTGAGCTCACGCGGGCAGGTCATCTGGTGGATCCAGCCGTGTTCCCGCGTGGGCTGCAGCATCTCTTCCCCGTCCGGAACGCCCATCCAGCCGATCAGAATGCGGCGACCGTCGGCTGAAAGCGTGGTTTGCGGGGCATAGAACTCAAACCCGGCATCCAGTTCGTGTAACGGTCCGTGGCTGAACGTGGCGCTGTCCCAGGCAAAATCACCGCTCATCCAGGTGGCGGGATAGGTATTGAGATACCGATGCGGCTCGCGTGCCAGCCCTTGCGGGCAGCAGATCAACACCTGCGTACCCTCCAGCTCGAACAGATCCGGGCACTCCCACATGTACCCCGCGTCCTGCAGCCCGTTCACGCCGTGCCCGGCAATTTCTCCGCAGGCGTCCCAGGTGTGCAAATCAGCCGATTTATACAGCAGCACTTTGCCGCGTTTTTGCTGATCCTGCGCGCCCAGCACCATGTACCAGCTTCCGTTGTGCTGCCACACTTTCGGGTCGCGAACGTGGCCGGTATAACCCTCCGGTAGCGGCAGTACCGGGCCGAGTTTATCGAATCCTCCGTCGGCATTTTGTACGGCGAGACACTGCCACGCCGTGCGGCTACCGTCATCGAACTTCACATTGCCGGTATAACAGAGCGTCAGCACGCCATTGTTATCGACCGCGCTGCCGGAATAGCAGCCGCTGCGGTCATACTCTTCGTCGGGCATCAGCGCCATGGGCTCATGCTGCCACTGCACTAAATCCTCTGAGCTCCAGTGGCCCCAGCATTTATAGCGATGATCGCAACCCAGCGGATTCCACTGATAAAACAGATGGTAACGTCCGGCATGCCAGATAAAACCGTTGGGGTCGTTCATCAGACCGGTCACGGGCGCGGGATGCCACTGCGGGTAGTGGCTATCCTCTAACGCACGCGGTTGCCCTTTCATGACGGCCTGCAAAACGGCAGGCCAGCGGGAAGGAAGCGTCATTATTCTGAGTCCGTTTTGTATTTCAGCAGTAATGAGACCGCAAAGGCGACGCCGAATGCGATCACCATTCCAATAATATAGTTAAGCAGCGAGTTCGCCTGCACGATCGCCATGCCCGGGATCGCGGTCAGCCCGACCGCCGTCATGTAAACATGTACCGATACGACCCAGGCACCGCCCGCGGCACCGCCGATCAGCGCGGCAATAAACGGCTTCACAAAGCGCAGGTTGATACCAAAAATAGCCGCTTCGGTGATGCCCAGCATCGCCGAAAACGCCGACGGCAGCGTGATCGCTTTAATTTTGGCATCTTTCGTTTTGAACCATACCGCCAAACAGGCTCCGCCCTGCGCGACGTTCGCCATCGCCCAAATCGGCAGCAGGAAATTCACGCCAATCGACGGATTGCCCAACAGCCCCGCTTCAATCGCATGAAAACTATGGTGAATCCCGGTAATGACGATAACCGAATACAACCCGCCAAACAGCAGTCCGGCCAGCCATCCGGCATGGGCAATCAGGGTGCTTAAAATAAACGAAATACCATCGCCCAGCGCGCGGCCTGCCGGGCCAATAATCAGTAATGCGATAAAGCCGGAGATAATCACGGTCAGGAATGGGGTCAGGATCAGATCCAGCGCATCCGGGATCACACGGCGAAGCTGTTTCTCGACGAGGCTCATAAACCACACCGCCAGCAGCACCGGAAACACTGTTCCCTGGTAGCCGATCATGGCAATTTCAAAGCCGAAAAAGTCCATGGTATGGAAACCGGAGGCCACACCCCAGGCGTTGGTTAGCGCCGGGTGAGTCAGGATCCCACCGAGCGTGGCGCCAAGATAGGGGTTGCCGCCAAATTCTCGGGCGGCGGTAAAACCAATCAGGATCGGCAGAATAATAAACGCCGCCGAACTACACATGTCGAGCATGATGTAGATGGCGTTATCCGCATTCACCCACCCGTAGGTTTTGACCATGCCGAGCAGACCCATCAGCAGGCCGGATGCCACAATGGCAGGAATAATCGGCACAAAGATATTCGACAGCAGTCGTGCAATTCGCTGGAATGGGTTCAGTTTACGCGCGGCGATGTCGGCCGCTTCCGACTTGCTTGACTCGCCAATACCGGTGGCCTGAATAAACGCCGCATAGACTTTGTTGACCACGCCGGTACCAAAAATAACCTGCATCTGGCCTGCGTTACGAAAACACCCTTTCACCCCTTCGACCTGCCCAATCGCCTGCTGATCGGCGAGGGCGTCGTCAACCAGCACCAGACGCAACCGCGTTGCGCAGTGCGCCGCGCTGGCGATGTTCTCTTTGCCACCGAGCAGCGGAATAAGCGCGCGGGCGATATTATCAAAATCCATAGACACCTCTGTCTGAACGCATTTTTATGATGTAAGTGACGCCCCCGCATTGCGGGAGCGTAAAGGGTTAAAACCAGGTTTCCATCTGTACCCCAAAGTTCCATTCCCCACCCGCGTTGAAACCGCTGCTGCCAAAGGCATCATCGCTGGCGTAGTGATCCAGTTTGCTGCTCCAGTCCATCCAGGTGGCGTACAAACGCAGTTCCGGGCGACTGAAGAAATCGCCGATCTTGCCGGCTTTTAAGGTTGGCGCGACGGTCAGTTTGTAGAAACTGCCGTTGACGGCGTTGCGATCTTTGTAGCCTTTCGGGTCTAAATCCATGTACTGATAGCTGCCCTCAAAGGCCAGCGCAAAGTTCTGGGTGACCTCTTTGATTAAACGTGTATTCAGGGTGACCCACTCGTAGCTGTCGCCTTTGACATAGCGATCTTTGCTGCTCTGGGCCAGCACCGCCGGGGCAATATGCCACCCGCCGCCGACTGGCGTAGTGCCATAGGTCGCGAATCGCCAGGTGTCCGCCTCGGACAGCAGCGCGCCATCAGAGCCGATACTTTTCACTTCGGCGCCCAGGCCGTGGCCATACAGCAGCGCGGTTTTCGCCGAGCCTTCTCGCAGGCCGTAGAAACTCTCATTATGCAGACCGACCAGGGCGTGGACACCCTGATTGGCTGCGTCGGTTTTGATGGCGTCGCCGTTGGCGTCTTTGCGGTCATCGTTATCTTTGGCGCGCATCCCGCTCACCATCACCTGCAGCGGACCGGCAAAGTGATTCATACTCAGGATGTAGTTCTGGACGTTGTTATCGATCTCTTCCTGGCTGCCGAAGTTGCGTCCATACAGGGAGAAGTTACTGCGGAAATCATTGCTCCACTTCACGTCATACACCCCGCCGCCGGTCCCTGCGAGGAACACCACATCAGAATCGAGCCAGTGAATATCGAAATTATCGCGGTCGAAACGCTTCCCGGCCCAGAAGGTACTGCCTTTCAATGGCCCGCTGAAATCAGGTAATTGCCCCAGCTCGGCAAAGGCCTGGCGAATATTGAGATCGCTCGAATCGGCCGACCAGTCGTTATAGGTTTTTTGGCCGTCGGCCAGCATCGCTTTAAAACGCGTGGTCGCGCCGTTATCCAGCGTCTGTTTATGCTCCACGTTCAGTTCGACGTAGGTATCGGCTTCGTTGCCAAGACGCCCCACCGCGCCGCCCGTCTCCCCGGCAGGCGTGAGATAAGGGCCGCTTTTGCTGCTGGATGCCGCATCGTTCATCAGTAAACCCGAGCGAGCATACCCGTGGAACTCAAACCCGCTGGTTTGGTCGGCTTTTTTCTCCAGCACCGCGGTACGCTGCGCGACTTCCTGAGTGGTGGTCTGGGTTTGCTGTTGCACGGCCACCAGCTGCTGCGTTTTCTGCTCTGCGGCACTGGCGCGCTTTTCAGCGGCCTGCGCGCGGTTCTCAGCCTCCTGCAAACGTTGTTCGAGCATCGCAAGACGCGCTTCAATACTGTTCATATCCGTCTGAGCGTAGACGGAGGCACTCCCGGCCAGCATGCCAATCATCACGGCAAGTCTGCGTTTTTTATACATTTTGTCGCATCCCTAAAAGAGGTTATTGAAAGTTGCTAATCTGCTAAACCGGTTTAGGTGAGTGATACTAAACTGCTGAATTTTGGATCGGCAATGTTTTTTGCTAAACCGATTTAGTAAATGTGACCAGGGCGACAATTCAGACCGCAGACGAGCGGTCTGGGGAGGGAAAGCAATTACAGTTCGTGCTGGTAAGGCAGCGCGGTCATCGCACCTTTCGAGGTGGTCGCCAGCGCCCCGCAGCGCTGCGCCAGCGTCAGGATCGCAGGGAGATCGCCCGTATGATTGACCAGCCCGTACAGCAGTCCGGCGACAAACGCATCTCCGGCGCCGGTGGTATCCACACTTACCACCGGCGCTGCGGAATACGCGGTCAAGGTGCCATTGTGCCAGGCGACAACGCCCTCTTTGCCTTTTGTCACCAGCACTAAAGGTGACTGAGACTGGCTAACCACCAGCGCCAGCGCGGGCTCCAGCTCATCAAGTCCGCTCAAAAAGGTTAGCTCTTCAACGGATAGTTTTACGACATCAGCTTTACGCATCGCCTGCATCAGACACTCGCGTAATTCGTTATCATCCTGCCAGAGATCGGGACGAATGTTGGGGTCAAAGCTGACATAACCCCCCGCCGCTTTGATGGCATCCATCGCCTGAAACGTCGTGGTACGACTGGGCTGTGCGCTCAGGGCAATCGAGCAGACGTGCAGCCAGTCGCCCTCGTGAAAAGAAGGCAGATCGGCTTGCGTCAGAAACAGGTCAGCGCTCGGTCGTACCATGAAGGTAAACGAGCGTTCTCCGCTTTCGTCCAGGTCGACCACCACTGTCGAGGTGCGATGCAGAGGGTCGAGATGCATCCACTCTACATCCACCTTTTCCCTGATTAATGTCTGACGCAGAAAGCGGCCAAAAGGATCATCGCCCACTCTGCCGATAAACGCGCTATGCCCGCCAAGCCGCGCAATACCAACCGCCACATTGGCTGGCGCTCCGCCCGGACACTGTAATAGTCGGCCCTCTCCATCCGGAAGAAGATCGACCACGGCGTCGCCCAGCACCCATATTTTTTTCATGCTCACCTCAAGCTAAACTTTAATTAAACCGGTTTAGCTATTTAAGCACATCATGGCACAATGGGAAATATCGCCAGGGCACGTCGTCTTTTAGTTTCTGATGTGATGGGAAGGATTAATCTGCGGCCAGTGAATATCTCCGACGCCGTTCAGCTGCGGACGGGCAAACAGAAACCCCTGGAAGCGCTTGATACCGGCAAACTCCAGCCAGCACCACTCTTCCATTTTTTCGATCCCTTCTGCCACCAGCGTAATTTCCATATCGGTACAGCAACTGACAATGGATTTCACAATCGCCTGCTTCGGGCCGCTAAGGTGAATATCGCTGACGATTTCCCGATCGATTTTGATTTTATCCGGCTGGAATTTAGTGAGCAGCGACAGTCCGGCATAGCCCGAACCGAAATCATCGATCGCCAGCCCTATTCCCGCTACCCGCAGCTGTTTAATGGCGCTGATAAACTGATTGAAGCCGGAAATCATCTCGTTTTCCGTCACTTCTACCACCACCTGCTCAGGCAACAGATGGTGTCTGGCGATGTTATCGACCAGAAACTCCACCGCGTCCGGGACATTAATCAGCGATCCCGGCAGCAGGTTAATCGCGATTTTGTGATCGCCAATGCCAATCTTCTCCGCCAGCGCGAAGGCATAGGCTTTGGTCTGGAGATCAATTTCATAGAGTTTGTCGGCAGGGATCTCGTTAAAGAATCGCTCCGGGCTACCGCCGTCATTGCCGCGAATCAGCGCTTCCAGAGAGGTGATTTTCCCCTCCGAAGGTTCAACAATCGGCTGGAAGGCAAACTGGCAAATCTGATTGGTCATCAAACCTTCGACGCCGCGACCAAAAGGCGCGACTTCGGACTCCAGCTTCCAGTAATCGGGGCGAAACAGGCCGTCATCCCCTGGCTTCTTTTGCCGGGTGATAAAGGACTGAATGAATTTAAAGACCCGATCTTCCGAGGTGAGATAGCTTTCGAGTTTGCTGTAGCGCAGCACCGATTCCAGTACGGATTTAGGCGTATCGACCTGCAGATCGAAAAGCAGCATGCCGACGTTTTCAAAACGTCGTCTTGGCCCATAATCGCGCATCAGCTCCACCACGCCGTGATGGCGTTTATCCGCGCGGATTTTATGGAACAGCTTAACGACGCTCTCTTCCTTCCCCTCGAGGATTTGCAGGAACTCAGCGCCGTTAAACAGCAGAATGCCGGTAATGTTCAGCCCTGCATTCCGCTGCTTCGCTTTTTCGACCAGTGAAATGAGTTTGAAAGGTTCACAGGATGAATTTAACTGGCTTCGATAAATGAGTGTAGTCAGCACAGCGCGTGTATCCCGTCATGATAATTTGGTCTTTAAGCGATTGTTTATCATAATTTATCGCTGTCGACTAATAATATATCCTTAAAAAATCGTTTTCAGATTGCCTGGTATATACATAAACAATGTAAATGTAAGCGCGGGTTTATTCCGCCCTGAGCAGCCTTTCCGCCTGCTTTTCCATCCCGCGAAAAATCGCCTCGCTGATATGCGAAGGAAAATCAGCAGGTAACAGCGCACTCACTTTATCGATGACATCAGGCGTCATGGTTCCAATCTCCGCCATCATGGCCCTCGCCCGCGTGGCCGAGAAACCGACACGTTCAGCCGTGGCCGGGAAATGACGCGGCTGAATTTGCGCCCAGTGGTACTGACGGTTTTTACCCTGTAGCGCCATCGCCATTTTCGCTTTCTGTGCAGAGATACCCTTTGCGCCCAGAATGGGATAAGCCGACAGGATGTCGTACAGCGGTGTCATGACATACGAAGATTCCGGTTCGATAAACACGCTGAAGTTTTTCGCGTGGCCATCAATGGCGCCAATCAGCCAGTAGAAGATCTGCGTGCGGAAAAAGGTATCGCGATCCTGCAAAGCGCGACGCGAACCCAGTAACAGGGTCATGATTTCCGCAATACCGGGGCCGCCGTGAGACTCATATTTCAGCGCCGGTGAATACCCCAGCGCCTGACACATATCTTCCTGCGGGAGTCGCATCAGCCAGCTTCCGTCCCGCGACCATCTGCGGTCAAAACGCTCAACGACCAGCACCGTTTTATCCGCCCAGGTCGCTAAGGACGCCTTCGCGACGGCAAAACCAAACTCCCGAGCAATCTGCAGGCAAAGCCACTCGTTCTCACAGCTTTCCGTCAGATCGATATTGTTCTGTTCGATTTTCCCGATCGGGAGTTTAAAGATATGGCTGGTCGGCGTGCTGCCGTGCGGTCGCTGCCACTGCCCCTGATGCCAGAGCAGCGCGGTTTTCTCCTGAGCCCCGGCAAGGGAAATTCGAAAATCCTGATCGTCGCTCATGCCCAGCGGCGCGTTACGGTATCCGTCGAGCAGCGCCGCAATGTCCGCATCCGTCAGCGGCGTGGAATGTATCTGCGTCACCGCAGGCATGGCGATATCGTCGGGATAGAGCTGAATCGCCCCGACGCAGTCACGTCCGACGCTTGCCAGCAGATCAAAGGGATGATCGGTCGGCACTTTAAAACGGGTTTGCATGCGGGCAATAATCGCCTGCGAGTCGGGCAGCAGATTGCTGAAGAAGTTATAGACCGCCTCGCCTTCCTGCCGACGCGGCGTGAGCGGCAGCGACTGAGAGATCACACGCGCGCCGGGCGTTTGCAGCCACGTCTGTGCATATTGCCAGGACATCGCTCCTTTACCGTTACGATAAAGCGTGCCGACTACCGTGCCATTCATCGCCACGGTGAGCTGACTATTTTTCATTTACCACTCCTGAGTCCAGCCGCTGTCCTTGTCAGCAACCTCGCCGCGCGGGACGACGTGTAATTCCAGTTCCAGCGCGGAAAGCAGACGGAACAGCGTTTCCAGCTTGCTGGTATCCGGGTTTTGCTCAAAACCTGAGACGGTGGTCTGCTTCATGCCCACACGTTCGGCGGTCTCTGCCTGTGTCAGCTGCAGCGATTTACGCTGATCGCGTATCGCGTTAGCGAGGGTAGCGGATGTGGTAATTTTCATGGTGTCCTCTTTTATCCCCGATCGCGGATAAATTTAAAATATCCCCGATCGCGGATAAAAGCAAATTATCCTCGCAAAGGGATATTTACGATTTATCCCTTGTCGGGGATAATTCGCTGATTAATCCGCTCCAGCATATACCCGTAAAACGGATTCGAGGTCACGCGCATCAGGGAATCCATTCCTACCACCAGCGTGGAGGTCTCACCGCGCAGGGCGATGTTGCCCAGATTAATACCGTAACGGCGTGGATCTACGGGTTCAATGCCGTAGAGATCGTCCGTCGGCGGGAACGGGATCGCCACGTGGGATAAGGAGTAGAGATCGCGCGGATACGGCGTCGTCAACGGTTGGACGGTTTCATCTTTTGCCCCCGCCGCCGTGGTTCGGGCGACGGTATCTAAGGTCTGCGCAGACGCATTGGTAACTACCGTGATCGCGAAACGGCGCGGCGTGGGCGGCAGCAGCGCATTCACAGCCACATAAGAGCCCGGTCTGAATAGCGGGCGCAGCGTACTCGCCTGGTTGATATCAAACAGCACCAGCTCGCTGCCGTTCTCCGGCAGCAGGTTAAACAGGGAATCGACCACCCCGCGCGTGCTGACGGTGGAATCCATCACCGACTGAAACGCCAGCACCGGCGGGAGTGCCGTCAGTTTGTTCTGGCGTGCCAGGATGTTGATCTGTTTTTGCAGCGCCTGAGTTAACTGCCAGGACTGGCGGGCGGCATTCACCGGAAACGAATTGTATTTAAACGGATTATATTCCGGCAGCACGCTGAGCCAGGCCGCTTTAGCAAAGGGCGGCAGCAGCGCAGGCAGTCCGGCGAGGCCGGCAAAACGGGCGAAGGCGTGGACGCGGATCATCGGTGACAGCAGGATCAGCTGCTGCGGTTTACGAAGATGAGGATCGTCAATGGCGTCGAGGGCGTATTTCATCGCCAGCGCCCCGCCGTTGGAATAGCCCACCAGATGCAACGGCACGTCGTTGCCCGCCAGACGGGTGGCTTCGCGCACTGAAAGACGCGCCACGGCCAGCCACTCTTCCCAGTCGACGTTGGTCAGTGCGCCCGGTGCGGTGCCGTGTCCGGGAAGACGCGGAGCAACCGCCACAAACCCGCGCTGCTGATAATCAATGGCGATACTGCGCACGCTGTAGGGAGAATCCGTCAGACCGTGCAGGAGAACCACGGCCCCTTTCGGTTTGCCCTGCGGCATCAGCACAAAGGAGTGGTTAGCGTCGTCGGGAAACTGCCCCGGCCATATTGGGCTGTGACGATAAAACCGGTTGAGCGGCGTCCGGTCAGCCTCGTCCAGCTTGTCCGTCACCTGGGTTTGTAGATCGTGAAAGATTGCCGTTTCGCGCGTCAGATAATCACCAAAGCTGGCGCGGTCGGTCTCCTGTACGGAAAACTCATCCGCCGTCCAGGTATGCCAGGGGTGCAGCGCCGGGCCGGTTTGCGACTTATAAATTCTCACGGCCAGCAGCACGACCGCCACAATGCCCAGCACCACCAGAGCGTGTTTTGTTACCGCCCACAAACGCCTGCGTATCCGCCACGGCAGAGTCGTCATTTCGATCTCTCTTTCTGAAAAAAATGAGGTCTATAGTAAAAGAGATAACGCTGGATACCAAAAGTGTAAAGCAGACAGCAAAAAGGCAGCCTCAAAATCAGGCCGCCTTTCTCAATTTTTACCGCAAGATGGTTGTCAGGATTAATGTTTGACGTCAGCGGAGGATTTATTTTCCAGATGCATATCGAGGAGTTTGGGTAAGTTTGACAGGGACATTAAATGAGCCGTTATCCAGCCCAAATACCCTTTTTGGTTGAGTTCAACCAAGGCTTCTCCGTCCAGATTCGCCAGTTTTTTTTCACTCACCACCAGAAAATCCTGAACGTTAAATGCAACGTTGCTACTGCTGACTATCTGGGCGGCGCATTTTTCAAGAAGCAGATGTTTATTCAGCAGGTCAACAAATTCACGTGTGCGTTTCATTTCAATATTAAACCCATTCATAAACTGAAGCGTCTCTTCAAGAAACTCGCTATTTTTACCCTCTTTAGTAAACAGCGCCTTTCCTTTTTTCTTATTAAAACCGGGGAAAGAAGAATCAAAACATAGGGTGAATTCACTGGCGTCTTTATTCGCAGCGGCAATCACAAAGGGATAGCGGCGAATAAATGCCGGAATATAGCACCCTTTTTTCCAGGAATAATCACTCGCGACAAAGTCATTGCGACCAGCCTCAAGGCCCAGAAGTAAAAGAGGGGTGGTGGTGACGGCGCCATTATGATTTTCATTGACGAAAACAACAGGATAATGATGCGCCGCCTGATACAGCTCAACGCCAGCAGTCGGTACCCAATGCGTCTTCGCCGCGACTTCGAAACCGGTTACCGGATCCAGTTTTAGTGATTTATGTGTATCACGAGACAATGCAGTAACATTTTTATATAACAGCATGGTATTAGACATTTTTTAATCTCTGAAGAGTCAAGTGACTCTTTGGTGGTAAAATTGTGCGGATACCGATTGATTTTTCAGCCATTCTCTTAACAAGAAATGAATATGGGCAAGAGCAAAGCATGGTAATTAATTACCTGTGAAACTTCACCCTTAAAAAGAATGAAGCATCTGGCATTTGAGACTGGCAACACCTATGTGTATGTTCAGGAAGTGTTTTTCAATTGATTATCATAATTTAATTATTCTTTAAGGCATTTTAATGAATGATGCGTTCGTCTTTTAGAATAATTTAACGCTGACGTTAAAAGCTTAGGAAAATAATATCGTTAAGCCATAACGTAATAAAAATGATTCGCGACTACATGGCTTCACCCTGAATCTCCCGGCAAACGGCCAACACCGTTTTTCTCAGCCAGCGGTGAGCCGGATCCATTTCCAGCCGTGGGTGCCACATTTGCGAGACGGTGATGGTCCGGGTTTTAAACGGCAACTCAAACGCATGAAGCCGGGCGGAGGTTTGCGGGCGATGCAAAAATGACGCGGGAACCAGCGCGATCAGAGAGGACGCTTCGGCGACCGCCAGCGCCGCAGGGAACCCCGGCACCACGCTGGCGATTTTACGCGTCAGACCCATTTCGTCTAACGCCTCGTCCACCGGTCCCTGCATCTGGCCCCGGCGGGAAGCCACCACATGCCCCCACGCAATGTAATCGCTGACGCTTATGTTCGCTAATGCCGCCAGAGGATGATCGTGGCGGACCACGCCAACAAAGCGATCGCGAAACAGCGCCTGAACACGAATTTCCGGTCCCATTTGGCTGACCACGCCAATTTCCAGATCCACCAGGCCTTCGCGCAGGGAGCGCGAGCTTTTCTCCGGTTTGGCCGCAAAGCGCAGGCACACCTGAGGGGCCGCTTCGGCAACCAGGGTAATCAACGCCGGGCCGAACGCCTCGATAAAACCGTCATTGGCGCGCAGGACAAACACCCTTTCCAGCTCCGCCAGATCGAGTGATTCCGCGGAGGGTTGCAGTACCGCCCTCGCCTCCAGCACCGTATTACGCGCCCTCTCCCGGCTGGCCACGGCAAAGGGCGTCAGCACCATATTCCGACCAGCCCGGACCAGGAGCGGATCGCCCGTCACCTCCCGCAACCGGCCCAGCGTGCGGCTCATGGCCGAGGTACTCACATTCATCCTTCGCGCGGCACCCGCCACGCTGGCCTCTGTCAGCAGCGCGTCCAGCGCAATCAACAGATTAAAATCGGGATCGGTCATCAGAGAACTCCTGTGAACAAGAGATAAGGCGTCTGATGCAACTATACAGTATCAATGCTGCGTCTTCCGCCTCTCGTGGCCTGGGAATAGAGTTTCTCTCATAAACACACTTGCTGATGAGACACAGATGATGGAACTCTTTTCTGATAAAGCCGGGGACGAAGGCTTGCCGGGTCGCGAACGTGTATGGGTGATGGCCGCCGTCATGACCTCTACCCTGATGGCGGTTTTTGACGGCTCAATGGTGAACATCGCCCTGCCGCAGATGACGCATGCGCTGAACGTTGCCGCCCCGGTGGCCGTCTGGTTCGCCAACGGGTATCTGCTTTCGGCGGCCATGACGCTGCTGATCTTCGCCGCACTTGCCACGCGCATTGGCTTCAGGCCGGTGTTTATCTTCGGCCTGAGCCTCTTCACCCTGACCTCACTCGGCTGCGCGCTCGCGCCAAACGCCGAAACCCTGATTTCCATGCGAATTTTGCAGGGAGTGGGCGGCGCTGCCACCTTAAGCATCGCTCCGGCGATATTGCGTTCAGTATTTCCGGGAAGATTGTTAGGCCGCATCCTCGGCCTGAATGCATTGCTTATCGCCTCCAGCACCGCCGTCGCGCCCGTGCTGGGAGGATTCCTTCTCAGTGCCCTGAGCTGGGAGTGGTTATTCGCGATTAACGTTGTACCCGGTCTGCTCGCCCTGATGCTGGCTTTCAAAGCCATACCGCATAAACCGGCGTTGAGCGGACAACCGTTTGATCTCAAAGGAGCGCTACTTTCCGCCACCCTGCTTGGCGCAGCGATCATGGCGACCAACAGTTTTGCCAGCCCGCACGCCGCCGATCACGCTATCAGCGCGTCGGTCATCAACTGGTTTGGGCTGGCACTTCTCAGCGGTATTGCCTTTATTCGCCACATCCGGCGGGCGGATAAACCCCTGCTGCCGCCCGCGATTTTTCATTCAGGCCGGTTTTCCCTTGCGGCGCTGACTTCTCTGGCCAGTTTTATCAGCCAGGGCGTGACCTTCGTCGCCCTGCCGTTCTTGTTTCAGAGTGTCTATGGCTACAGCGCCTTTACCTCTGCGCTACTGTTCACCCCGTGGCCGGTGGGCATTGCGCTGGTTGCGCCCTGGGCCGGAAAACTGGCGGACAGATACGCCCCGTCGATCATCTCCACGGCGGGCCTGCTGATTTTTGCTATCGGGTTAGCGCTGCTGGCGACCTTGCCCGACTCAGCGGCGCAGTGGGATATTGGCCTGCGTAGCCTGATCTGTGGGATTGGCTTCGGCTGTTTTCAGAGCCCGAATAATCGTGAAATGTTGTCGAGCGTGGTGCGGGAGTGGAGCGGATACGCGTCGGGCGTGCTGGCGGTGGTGCGCACCTTCGGTCAGTGCCTCGGCGCGGCGCTGGTCAGCGTGTTGCTGGCCGTGATGGTCTCGGCGAACACCATTGCGCAGCAGGATCAGGCGGTGAGAGTCAGTCTATGGCTGGCGGTCGCCGCATCAGGCTGTGCGATTGCATTAAGCATAAGTCGATTGCGCAGAAATCAGTGACAACGTCACGAGAACCAGCGGCGGAGCCGCCGCTGGCAAGAGACTTAGTTGAGGGTGTAATCGAGGGTGATCTCGGCTTTCAGAAGCTGCGAGACCGGGCATCCGGCTTTCGCTTTCTGGATAATACCGTCGAACTGCTGCGGGTCGATGCCTGGCACGGTCACCTTGCTTTGCAGGGCAATTTTGGTGATAGCAAATCCGCCGTCGGTTTTATCCAGCGACACATCTGCCGTGGTATCGATGGAATCTGCGGTATACCCCGATTCCCCCAGCATCAGCGACAGGGCCATTGAGAAGCAGGCCGCATGCGCCGCGCCAATCAGCTCTTCCGGGTTGGTCCCTTTTTCGCCTTCAAAACGGGTATTAAAGCCGTAGGGTTGCTGATTCAGGACGCCGCTTTCCGTCGAAACCGTCCCTTTCCCGCGCTTAATGTCGCCAGACCAGTGTGCCGAACCGTGCTTATGTATCGTCATTATTGCTCTCCTTTTGGCTTGCAAAGGGTTAAGTATAGAACGTTGAATCCGATCTGAGAGGAAGGCAGAACAGTCTTAGGCAATTGTTCACAAAGCCATCAACGACTCGCCCAGCGCATCCAGGAACAGACGCTGCGCCGCAGGCTGGTAATCCCGCGACTGATAGATCCCAAAAATGCCGATCGGTTTCGGCATGAAATTACCGAGAACGGGAACCAGCTTTCCGCTCGCCAGCGCAGGCTGCGCTTCCCATTCCGGCAGCATCGCAATGCCGCAGTGATGAATGGCGGCCTCCATCAGCAGCGACGAAATGCTGGCGCTCAGGTTGCCACTCACCGCCATGGAAACCACTTCCCCCGCCTCATTAACAAAATTCCACGACTGTCCAGCAAAGAAGCTGTAGTGCAGGCAGTTGTGCTGCGCCAGATCCTCCAGCGCGTCAGGCGTTCCGTGGGCCGCCAGGTAGTCTGGAGACGCACACAGCACAGAGCGGCACTCGCCCAGACGGCGGGCAATCATCCCCGGCTCGGGGTTGTCGGTAATGCGGATCGCCACGTCGATGCGCTCGCCCACCAGGCTTACGGGATGGTTGTTAACGTCCATTTCGACGCGCACCTGCGGATAACGGGCCAGAAAATCCGGCAGCATCGGCGCGACGAGCTGCATCGCGGTAAAGTGCGCGCAGGCCACGCGCAGCGTGCCGGAGGGGGTCTCTTTCGAGGAGTGATCCTCGATCTCCTGCGACAGCCGCGTCAGGTTACGGGTCTTCTGCAGCACCTTTTCCCCGGCGGGCGTCAGCGTCAGTTTGCGCGTGGAACGGTGCACCAGCCGGGTTCCGGCCCATTTTTCCATCTGCTCCAGATACCGGCTGACCATCGGGCGCGAAATACCCAGCGCGCGGGCGGCAGCGCTCAGACTCCCCAGCTCACAAATACGGTTATAGACCTGGGCGGCGATCACGCGATCCATTGGTATGACTCCATCTGCTCGATTTATGAAACTAAGCATGTCTTGTTTCAGGAATTCTGGCAAATCGAGAGATCCGTACAATAGAGACTTTCCGACAATACCGAGACAATATGATGAAGCTCAATCGCCTTGCACTGCTGTGCGCCCTGTTCACTCCTGCGGTTTTTGCCGCGCCGTTAACGCTGGATACCTACAACCCGCAGGAGAAAGGGATTTTCGCCGTCTCCTCGACGCTGGTCTCCGGCCCGAAAGAAGCCGTGCTGTTCGACGCGCAGTTCAGCGTGAAAGATGGCGAAGCCCTGGTTAAAAAAGTGCGCGACAGCGGTAAAACGCTCAGCAAAATTGTGATCACCTCTGGCGACCCCGATTTTTACTTCGGCCTGCAGCCGCTGGTGAAAGCCTTCCCGAATGCCAAAGTGGTCGCCACTCAGGCCGTCGTGGACCATATCAAGGCCACCAAAGATGCCAAACTGGCCTTCTGGGGCCCGCAGATGAAAGACGGCGCGCCGTCTGAACTGATTGTGCCGCAGGTGATTGCCTCAACCACCTTTATGCTCGACGGTGAAAAAATCGATATCGAGCAGGCTGACAGCTACGCCGCGTACGTCTGGATCCCGTCCGCGAAAGCCATTCTCGGCGGCACCGGCGTTTCGTCTGGCATTCACGTCTGGACCGCAGATACGCAAACCAAAGCCAGCCGCGCGCAGTGGATCGCCACGCTCGATGAAATGGCCGCTCACAAACCGGAAAGCGTGATCCCGGGCCATTACCTCGGTACACCGCCAGCGGGTATCGAAGCCATCAACTTTACCCGCACTTACCTGCAACAATTTGAGCAGGCGCTGGCCGCCCATAAAGACTCGGCGGGCGTAATCGAGGCGATGAAAAAACAGCAGCCGAAGCTGGCGGAAGTCAGCTCCCTGGAGCTGAGCGCGAAGGTCAATACCGGCGAAATGAAGTGGTAACAGGCTAACTGTCTCCTGCTATATTTATTCTTTTTATAGCAGGAGATGCTTATGCAAACCCCAGTCAGAGGAATTGACCATATTGGTATTACGGTTCCTGACATCGAAGCAGCAACGTTATTTTTTGAAAAAGCCTTCGCGGCAACCGTGATATATCATTCCGTCGAACCCGGCAGTGAAAATATTGACCATCAGGCGCAGGAAAATACCTTAAAGTTATTTCCCGGAACAAAAATCCGCGCCATCAGGATGCTGGCCATGCCCAATGGCCCCGGCATCGAGCTGTTTGAAATGCACGGCCCTGAACAGCAATCCCCCGCTAGCCCCAGTGATTTCGGCCTGCAGCACTTCGCCGTCTATGTCGATGATTTTAAAACCGCAATATCTGCTTTCACCGCCGCAGGCGGGGAGATGTTTACCGAGCCGAAACCCCTCTCTTTTCCCGCCGAACGCGGCGAAGGCAATGCGTTTTGCTACGGCAAAACCCCCTGGGGAAGTGTGGTGGAATTAATCTCCTGGCCGTCCCCGATGCCCTACGAAAAATATACCGAACTGCGCCGCTGGAAACCCTGATTTATCGAAAAAAAGGGGTATTATGATATTTTTATTTCCAGGATGAATCTGAACCACAGCGGGAAGAATATTTGCCATTCTGAATGTGAATTATGAATTGCGAACCGGAATATTAAACAGATAACGACACGGAGGCAGCATGTTTACTCATTACTCAGCAAATACTCATTCCGCTCAACCGGCGCTGGTCAATGCCATTGAGCAAGGCCTGCGCGCTGAACATGGCGCGGTCACTGAAGATGACATTTTGATGGAACTCACCCGCTGGGTAGAAGCCTCGGATAATGACATCCTCAGTGATATCTACCAGCAGACCATTAACTACGTGGTGAGTGGTCAACATCGCCCCCTGTAAAAACCCTGCTATGCTGGATCTGCAACCTAAGGGGTTACATTTCGTTTGCGCAAGCAAACTGGTCCTTAAAACTATCAACAGGATTGAGGAGTTAACATGAAATCGAACCGTCAGGCACGTCACATTCTGGGACTGAACTACAAGCTGTCGAACCAACGTAAAGTGGTGATCGAGGGCAGCAACGAAACCGTAGTCACCCACACGCATGGCAGAAAACGCCACGCAGACAAGTAAATCCCGCATCTGAATCACAACACCATCGGCAAAACCGATGGTGTTTTTGTATGTGTGTTGCGGTAATTAACATTCAGCTCCTTTATAATGCCGCCCGAGGTCGCCCTGCCAGCAAGCCAGAAAGATGACAATACGCAGTGCCAGGGACGGATATTCAAAAAATCGAGTGAGTGACATGGACAACAAAGTAAAACAGCATCGTTCTCTTTACATCCCCTACGCAGGCCCGGTCCTGCTGGAATTCCCCCTGCTGAACAAAGGCAGCGCCTTCAGCGCCGAAGAGCGCAGCAGCTTTAACCTGCTCGGCCTGCTGCCGGAAGTGGTTGAAACCATCGAAGAGCAAGCTGAACGCGCCTGGATCCAGTACCAGGGTTTCAAAACCGAAATCGACAAACACATCTACCTGCGCAACATCCAGGACACCAACGAAACCCTCTTCTACCGCCTGGTGCAAAATCACCTCGAAGAGATGATGCCGGTGATCTACACCCCGACCGTCGGCGCGGCCTGCGAGCGTTTCTCCGAGATCTACCGTCGTTCGCGCGGTGTGTTTATCTCCTATCAGAACCGCCACAATATGGATGACATCCTGCAGAACGTGCCGAACCACAACATCAAAGTGATCGTGGTGACGGACGGCGAGCGTATTCTGGGCCTTGGCGACCAGGGTATCGGCGGGATGGGGATTCCAATCGGTAAGCTGTCGCTCTACACCGCCTGCGGCGGAATCAGCCCGGCCTACACGTTGCCGGTGGTGCTGGATGTCGGCACTAATAACCAGCAGCTGCTGAACGATCCGCTGTATATGGGCTGGCGTCACCCGCGCGTGACGGACGACGAGTATTACCAGTTTGTCGACGATTTCATTCAGGCCGTCAAACACCGCTGGCCGGACGTGCTGCTGCAGTTTGAAGACTTCGCGCAGAAAAACGCTATGCCTCTGCTGAACCGCTATCGCGATGAGATCTGCTCGTTTAACGACGATATTCAGGGCACCGCGGCAGTGACCGTTGGGACGCTGATCGCCGCCAGCCGCGCGGCGGGCAGCCAGCTGAGCTATCAGAAAATCGTCTTCCTCGGCGCGGGCTCAGCCGGGTGCGGGATCGCAGAACAGATCATCGCCCAGACCCAGCGCGAAGGCTTAAGCGAAGAGCTGGCCCGATCGCGTGTGTTTATGGTCGACCGTTTCGGCCTGCTGACGGACGGCATGCCAAACCTGCTGCCGTTCCAGACCAAGCTGGTGCAAAAGCGCGAGAACCTGAAAAACTGGGATACGGACAACGAAGTGCTCTCCCTGCTGGACGTGGTGCGCAACGTGAAGCCGGATATTCTGATCGGGGTGTCCGGCCAGACCGGGCTGTTCACCGAAGAGATCATCCGCGAAATGCACAAGCACTGCCCGCGTCCGATCGTGATGCCGCTCTCCAACCCGACCTCGCGCGTGGAAGCGACGCCGCAGGACATCATCGCCTGGACCGAAGGTGCCGCGCTGGTCGCGACCGGCAGCCCGTTCGATCCGGTGGTGTGGAAAGACAAAACCTATCCGATTGCCCAGTGCAACAACTCCTATATCTTCCCGGGGATTGGTCTGGGGGTGATCGCCGCCGGTGCGTCACGCATTACCGATGAAATGCTGATGTCTGCCAGCGAAACCCTGGCGAAGCACTCTCCGCTGGTGAATAACGGCGAAGGGCTGGTGCTGCCAGAGCTGAAAGACATCCATACGGTGTCGCGGGCGATAGCCTTTGCGGTCGGTAAAATGGCCCAGCAACAGGGCGTGGCGGTCAAAACCTCCGCCGATGCGTTGCAGCAGGCCATCGACGATAACTTCTGGATGCCGGAATACCGGAACTACCGCCGGACGTCCATCTGATCGACGGTGCGGCCTAAACGCCCGGTGGCGCTGCGCTTACCGGGCCTACAAAAGACCGCGATCTTCTGCATTTGTAGGCCGGGTAAGGCGAAGCCGCCACCCGGCAACTATCGGCTCCCATGCCTGGCGGCGCTCTGCTTGCCGGGCATGTAAAACCCCGCTACACTCCCTTCATCCATCAACCCACTGAATAAATAAGGAGGCTAATTATGCTGTATAGTGAAATTTTTAATGTTTCACATACATTTGGTGATCGCACCAGCTCAAGCGTTATCGGTATCGTGCTGCGATAACTTCTGCTTGAGCGAAGACACCAACCACCCTAATCCCTTCTCTCGGGCTTACTAAGTTATCGTCAGCGATGATTGACGAGGCATTTCCATGCCTGTAACACTTGAGTAAGCAACAATGAGCACATTACTAACTGCACAATCCCTCCGCGTTGAAACGGCGTTTAACACCCTCTTCGACTCGCTCTCCTTTACCCTGAAAAAAGGCGACCGCATTGGTCTGCTGGGTGATAACGGCTGCGGCAAAAGTACCCTGCTGAAGATCCTCGACGGGACGGAATCCCCGTCTGTCGGCACCGTGGCGCTCGCCGGATACTGCCTGATGGCACGCGTGGAACAGCATCTGCCGGAATCAATTTATCCCCTGTCGATGCTCGACGCCGTGCTGGCGCAGCTCCCCGCCGCGGAACGCGACAGCCTGCGCTGGCGGGCCGAAACGCTGCTCGGCGGCATGGGCTTCACCCCGCAGGATATGACTCTGCAATCCGCGACACTGAGCGGCGGGCAACACACGCGCCTGCTGCTGGCGCGCGCCTTAATCAGCGATCCCGATCTGCTGTTACTGGATGAGCCCAGCAACCATCTCGATCTCCCGACCATGCTCTGGCTGGAGCAGTTTTTACAGAACTGGTCCGGGAGTTTTGTGCTGGTCTCGCACGACCGACAGCTGCTTGATGCCGTCACTAACGGCAGCTGGATTTTACGCGACAAAACCCTGCACAGCTTCGCCCTGCCTTGCTCCGCTGCGCGTCAGGCGCTGGCGGCAAAAGATGAGAGCGATGCCCTGCGCCACAAAGCCGAGCAAAAGGAGATCGACCGCGTGGCGGCCAGCGCCAAACGTCTGGCGACCTGGGGCAAGGTCTATGACAACGAAGATCTGGCCCGCAAAGCCAAACAGATGGAAAAACAGGTCGAGCGCCTGAAGGAGAGCCAGACCGATCTCACCGCGGGCAGCCCGTGGACGCTCACCCTGCGCGGTGATGCCCTGCGGGCCGACCGGCTGCTGGAGATGGCAAATCTCGACGTCCCTCCGGCTCCTGGTCTGCCTGCGCTGTTTGAGGTGGAGATCGCCAGACTCAAAAGCGGCGATCGCGTCGCCATTGTGGGCCGCAACGGCTGCGGGAAATCCTCGCTGATGAAGCTGATCTGGCGACAGTTTGTTGCACAGCAGTCGACGGATGCACTGAAAATCCATCCTCGCCTGACGCTCGGTTATTACGACCAGACGCTGCACCAGCTGCCCGACGACGCCTCGCTGCTGGACGCGCTCGAGCCGTTTGCGCCCGATCCGCAGGTGCGCAAAATGTCGCTCATCAGCGCCGGTTTTCCGTGGGTGCGTCACGGGCAGAAAGTTAGCACCCTCAGCGGCGGCGAGCGTTCGCGCCTGCTGTTTATCGGCCTGACGCTCGCCCGCTACAGCCTGCTGATGCTCGATGAGCCGACCAACCATCTGGACATGGAAGGCAAAGAGGCGCTGGCCGACACCCTGCAACAGTTCGAAGGCGGCGTGCTGCTGGTCAGCCATGACAGGCAGTTGATCAGCCAAAGCTGCAACCGCTTCTGGCTGATTGAGGATGGAAAGCTTAGCGAATGGCACGACGCCGAAGCGGTGTTTGAACGCCTGCGGGAGTGCGGCGGATTAACACCACCTGCCGAGTCAGCAAAACCGGCAGAATCATCGCCGAATGAGTGTGACGATCTCCTCGACAGACTGGTGACGCTGGAGACCCTGCTGGCAGAGGATTTGGCGCGTAAGCCGAAGCATCAGAAGCCTCAGCTCCAGCAACAGTGGCGTGAGGAGATTAACCAGATAGAAGCCCTGCTGTAACCCTGCGCCCGGCGGGGCTTCCCGCCGGGCATTCCCTCCCCCCAATTATTCAGGGCTTGAATGGTTTATTGATGCTTTAATCGCCTGAATCCCAACGAAATTATTACATTATGTTGCCCCGCCCTTGTATAAAACGACCAAAGCATTAATCCTTAAGGAGTAAGAACGATTCTCATCTTTCTTGCACGCTATGCAGACACTTAAATGAACATGGAGAAACATATGAAGGCTGCTGTCGTAACAAAAGATCACCACGTAGACGTCACTGATAAAACCCTGCGCGCCCTGCAACACGGGGAAGCGCTGCTGAAGATGGAGTGCTGCGGCGTATGCCACACGGATCTCCATGTGAAGAACGGTGATTTTGGCGATAAAACCGGGGTGATCCTCGGCCATGAAGGGATTGGCGTCGTCAAACAGATCGGCCCTGGCGTGACCTCACTGAAAGTGGGCGATCGTGCCAGCGTGGCGTGGTTCTTCCAGGGCTGCGGGCACTGCGAATACTGTAACTCCGGCAACGAAACGCTCTGTCGTGACGTAAAAAATGCCGGGTATTCCGTCGACGGCGGGATGGCCGAAGAGTGCATCGTCACCGCCGATTACGCGGTGAAAGTGCCGGACGGTCTGGAATCTGCCGCTGCGAGCAGCATCACCTGCGCGGGTGTGACCACCTATAAAGCGGTGAAAATTTCTCATATCAAACCGGGACAGTGGATTGCGATCTACGGTCTGGGCGGACTGGGCAACCTGGCGCTGCAGTACGCGAAAAACGTCTTCAATGCCAAAGTGATCGCCATCGACGTCAACGATGCGCAGCTGAAACTGGCCGCAGAGATGGGGGCCGATCTGACCATCAACTCCCGCAACGAAGATGCGGCGAAAGTGATTCAGGAAAAAACCGGCGGCGCTCACTCCGCCGTGGTCACGGCGGTCGCGAAAGCGGCATTTAACTCTGCGGTCGACGCAGTGCGCGCCGGTGGCCGCGTGGTGGCTGTCGGTCTGCCGCCAGAAGCCATGAGCCTGGATATTCCGCGTCTGGTGCTGGATGGGATTCAGGTGGTCGGTTCGCTGGTCGGAACCCGTCAGGATCTGATCGAGGCCTTCCAGTTTGCCGCCGAAGGCAAAGTGGTGCCGAAAGTGACGATGCGTCCGCTGGGCGACATCAATGCGATTTTCAAAGAGATGGAACAGGGCCAGATCCGTGGCCGTATGGTGATTGATTTCCGTTCTTAAGGGATTCAGGACGGGCTGCGGCGATCCGTAATCCAGTCCTGCACTTCAATCAGGAATGTATCGGGCGCTTTTCGATACATTTTGCGCGCCAGATCGAGAATGGTGTGGCGCGCCAGTTCTTCTTCCATCCGCTGCTGGGCGCTGTCCATCACCGAGCGCACGCCGCACGGCCCGTCGCAGACCCACGCAGGCGGCGCTTCATCAAAGACTGCCAACCGCTGGCGCACTTCCCGGCACTCAAACATATTCTTTTCGCCATCAATGGCATGCGTCACATCCAGCACCGAAATGAGTTCCGCCGGACGCGCGAGTTTAAACCCACCGCCCTTGCCTTCCGTGCTGTTCACCAGCCCGGCGCGTGACAGACGGGTGAAGATTTTGCCCAGGTAGTCGTAAGGCACACCCTGTAAGTCCGCCATCTCCCTGACGCTCAACTCCCGCTCGTTGCCTTTGGCATCCACCATGCACATCAGGCTATGAATGGCGTATTCCACACCGGAACTGTAAAAGGCCATGTTTAACTCCGCTCTCATTATTCGTGGTTATTATAGCCGTGTTCGCGAGCGAAAAAACAGCCTGTAAACCATTTGTTATCTAACTTGTTATTTTTACGTCACTTTCCTTTTTTATCATCGCTAACTCAGAAAAAAGTTGTCGGAGTTAACTCCGACAAGTATAGTTGCAGTCAGGTCAGACACAAAGCCTGATGAGCAAAAGGATCGAAGATGAAGAAGCATATTTTAATTGTGGGCAGTGGTTTTTCCGGTATGTGGGCAGCGGTGAGCGCGGCGCGTCTGGCGGAACTGAACGAGAGCAGCGATCTGCGTATTAGCGTGCTGGCTCCGCAACCCGAGCTGCGTGTTCGCCCACGTTTCTATGAAGAAAAAGTGGCAGGCCTGGTGGCTCCCCTGACGGATCTCTTCGCCGAACTGGGTATTGAGTATATTCAGGGCAGCGCAGAACGTATTGATACCAAAGAGAAAGCGGTCTGGTATCGCGACAGCCACGGCAACACTACCCTCGCCACTTACGATCGTCTGGTTATCGCCACGGGCAGTCAGACTAAGCGCCCAGCGGTCGCCGGTCTGTCTGAATTTGCGTTTGACATCGACCAGCTCGAATCCGCGCAGGTGTTCGAAAAACACCTCGATGCGCTGGTTCATCAGCCCTCTACCCCGGCCCGTAACACGGTGGTGGTTTGCGGCGGCGGCTTTACCGGTATCGAACTGGCGACCGAATTACCGGCGCGTCTGCGTGCCCGTTTCGGCAAAGATACGCAGACTAAAGTTATCGTAGTTGAACGCGGTCCGGTGATTGGCGGTCGTTATAGCGAAGCCCTGCGCGATGTGATTGCGAATGCCAGCGAAGAGCTGGGCGTGGAATGGCGTCTGAACAGCGAAATCGAAGCTGTCGATGCCCAGGGCGTCACCCTGAAAAACGGCGAGCGCATCGAATCCTCTACCGTGGTCTGGACGGCTGGCGTCGAAGCTCATCCGCTGACGACGCAGATTGACGGCGAGCGCGACGCTCAGGCGCGTCTGCGCGTGAACGAACTGCTGCAGATCCCGGCCCATCCTGATGTGTTTGCCACCGGCGATACCGCCCATGCGAAAACGGACGATGTGGGTAATACCGCGCTGATGACCTGTCAGCATGCGATCCAGCTCGGAAAATTTGCCGGACACAACGCCGCCGCCAGCCTGCTGAACGTCGAGCCGTATCCGTACCGTCAGGTGAACTATGTCACCTGTCTGGATCTCGGCGCCTGGGGCGCGGTGTACACCGAGGGCTGGGAACAAGAGGTGAAACTGGTGCGCGAAGAGGCGAAGAAGCTCAAGATTGCTATCACCAATGAGCTGATCTACCCACCCGCCGCAGACCGCGCGGTCGCCTTTGCCGCTGCCGATCCGCTGGCGAAATTTGTGTAGCGAAACCCACCGCTCCTGACCGGGAGCGGTTTTTCGATATTCCCGATTTCCGGCAATCCTTATCTCAATTCCTTTGTTCCCTTGTTTTCACACGCGCCCGATGATGAATCCGACGCTAAAACAAAGATAACAAAGGAATTCACCATGCAAACCCCTTTTCGCCTGCCGCTGCTGACGGCGTTAATCCTCGCAGCGACTGCCGCACACGCCGCCGACACGCCGATTAAGGGCGGGACGCTCGTCTATCTGGAGCAACAGGCGCACACCAATCTCTATCCCCCGGCGGGCGGTTTCTATCCCAATGGCGGTATCCTGAATCAGATCACCGACAAGCTCACCTGGCAGAACCCGAAAACGCTGGAAGTGGAGCCGTGGATCGCCGAAAGCTGGTCCACCAACGCCGACAAAACCGAATACACCTTTAAAATCCGCCCCGGCGTGACCTACTCTGACGGCACGCCGCTGGACGCCAACGCCGTCGCCAAAAACTTCGACACCTACGGGCTAGGCAACAAAGCCCAGCGCCTGCCGGTTTCGGAGGTGATCAACAACTACGACCGCAGCGAAGTGGTCGATCCGCATACCGTGAAGTTCTACTTCAAAAAACCATCACCGGGCTTCCTGCAAGGCACCGCGACCATCGGCTCCGGACTGGTTTCGTTGAGCACCCTGAAGCGCAACTTTGAGGAGTTGGGCGACGCGCGCCACATCATCGGCTCCGGCCCGTTCGTGGTGAAAGAGGAAAAACTGGGCCGGGAAGTGACGCTTGAGGCGCGCAAAGAGTACCAGTGGGGGCCGAAAAACCTCGCCCAGCAAGGCCCGGCGAATCTGGACGGCATCAAATTTATCGTCACGCCGGAAGACAGCGTGCGTGTCGGCGCGCTGCTGGCAGGTCAGGCTGATTTTATTCGCCAGGTTCAGGCCTACGATGAGAAACAGGCCACCGAGCAAGGGTATAAAATCTACGCCGCCCCGACGCGCGGCGTGAATGACAGCATCAGCTTCCGCCCGGACAACCCGCTGGTGTCGGATTTGCGCGTTCGTCAGGCGCTGATCCACGCCACCAATGCGAAACAGGTCGTAGAGACCCTCTTCTCGCCTAACTATCCGCAGGCCAAATCGGTGATTGCCGACTCCGCGGCCGGCTTTGTCGATCTTAGCGACAAACTTACTTTTGACGTGGCGAAAGCCAATGCCCTGCTCGACGACGCGGGCTGGAAAACCGGCAGCGACGGCATCCGCGCCAAAGACGGACAGCGCCTGGCGCTGACGGTGTACGAATCCCTGCCGCAGCCGCAAAACAAAGAGGTGTTGCAGCTGGTCGCCCAGCAGTGGCGACAGGTCGGCGTGGCACTGAGCGTCAAAGCGGGCGATGCGGGCAGCCGCACGCTGGATAACCTCGATCCGCTGAAAACGCCACTGACCGTTTCCGAAGTGGGCCGCGCCGATCCCGACGTGGTGAAGAGCATGTTCTACCCGGCCAACCGCGACGCGCTGCTGCAAAAAGGCGGCTCGAGCGACAAGGTGAAAAGCTTCCGCGACGACAAACTCAACGAACTGCTGGTGAATATCTCCGCCGAGGTCGACCCGCAAAAACGTCTGCAATTAACCGGCGATGCCCAGCGCTATCTGCTGGATAACGCCTACGTGATCCCGATCTTCGAGGAGCCGCAGGTCTTCGCCGGTGCGCCGTGGCTGAAAGGGGTGAATTTCGAAGCGGTAGGACGTCCGTCGTTCTACGGCGCGTGGATCGAGAAACATTAAGATGATGAGCCACTATCTGCTGCGACGGGCCGGGATGGGGCTGCTGGTCCTGTGGGCCGCGTTTACCCTCTCCTTCGTGCTGCTTCAGGTGCTGCCGGGCGACGCGGTGCTGATTAAATTCCAGAACCCGGATCTGGGCTTAAGCCCGGCGCAAATCGAGGAGATGCGCGTCGCCTATGGCGCGGACAGTCCGCTATGGCAGCAGTATTTCCACACTCTGTTTGCCATGCTGCGCGGCGATTTTGGTTTTTCACTCCAGGCGGGGGTGCCGGTGAGCGAGCTGATCGCCACTAATCTACCCGACACCCTGAGCCTCGCTCTGCCCGCGTTCGCGCTGGCAGTGGTGCTGGCCTTCGCGCTGGCGTTTGCCGCGCGACTGCCGGGGCTGCGATGGATAAGCAATGCCATTCAGTCGGTGCCGGTGCTGTTTATCTCCCTGCCGACTTTCTGGCTCGGCATCGCGCTTATCCAGCTGTTTTCCTTCCAGCTGCGGCTGATCCCGGTGATTAACCCGTCGCCGCTGCAGGGGCTGATCCTGCCGATCGTCACCGTCGCCATTCCGATCTCCGCTCCGCTGGCGCAAATCCTGATGCGTAGTCTCGATCAGGTCGCGGCCCAGCCGTTTGTTGCCGTGGCGCGCGCCAAAGGGCTGAGTGAAACGGGTGTCCTGTGGCGTCACGTGACCGGCAACGCTCTGCTGCCGGTGCTGAATATCGCCGGGATTTTGCTCGGCGAGCTGATCGCCGGGGCGCTGATTACCGAAACCGTGTTTGGCCGCAGCGGCCTGGGCCAGCTGACGCAGCAGGCGGTGAATAATCAGGACATCGCCGTGCTACAGGCGGTGGTGATGATCTCGGCGCTCGGTTTTGTGCTGATTAATCTGCTGGTGGATCTGCTGATGCCGCTCTTTGACCCTCGCCTGCAACCCGTGACCGGAGGTGCATCATGAGTCTGGTGGACTACGCCGCCGCCGCGCGAAAACGCGTTCCGGCCCTTCACTCTTTCGACGTTCAGCCCGGTTTATGGCTGGCGTGGGGGGTGATTATCCTTGCCGCCCTGGCCGCGCTCGCGCCGGGTTTGCTCACCCAGTACAGCCCGATTGAAGGGATCGCGGGCGCACAGCGCTTAGCCCCCCAGGCCGGACACTGGCTGGGAACCGATCAGCTGGGCCGGGATGTTTACGCCCGCATTGTGTATGGCGCGTCTCATTCTCTGAGCGCCGCGCTGGCCGCCGTGGCGATGGGCTTACTGGTCGGCACGGCAATCGGCGTGATTGCCGGGGCTTTTGCCGGACGCGTGGAGTCGGTGCTGATGCGCTTTGTCGACGTGTTGCTGTCGATTCCCTCGCTGCTGCTCTCCATGACGGTGATTATTTTGCTCGGGTTCGGCACCGTTAACGCGGCCATCGCCGTTGGTGTGGCGTCGATTGCCAGCTTCGCCCGCCTGGCGCGCGGGGAAGTGGTGCGCATTCGTCACGCGGATTTTGTCGAAGCGGCCTACGGCAGCGGCGGCACCTTCTGGGCGGTGCTGTGGCGACACATTTTGCCGAACTCGCTGACTGCCGTTCTCGCCTTCGCAACGCTCCAGTTTGGTCAGGCCATTCTCGCCCTCTCGACCCTGAGTTTCCTCGGCTACGGCACGCCGCCGCCGGTCCCGGAATGGGGCCTGCTGATTGCCGAAGGGCGTAACTATCTTTCAACCGCCTGGTGGCTGACCACCTTCCCCGGCATCGTGGTGATCGCCGTGGTGCTTGCCACCAACCGTATCAGCCAGCAGTTAAGCGGAGGCCGCTCATGACCGTTCTGTCCGTGGAAAATCTGACCTTAAGCTATCGCATCGGCCGCCAGTGGCGTGAGGTAGTGCATAACGTCAGTTTCACTCTGAAACGCGGGGAAATGCTGGCCTTTGTCGGCGAATCCGGCTCCGGCAAAACCACCACCGCGCAGGCGATTATCGGCCTGCTGGCGGACAACGCCCGTCGCGACAGCGGCAAAATTGTGCTCAACGGCGAAGAGATTAGCCAGTGGTCGGCGAAGCGGCTCAACGCCCTGCGCGGAGCACGCATCAGCCTGGTGCCGCAGGACCCCGGCAATTCCCTGAATCCGGTCAAAACCATCGGCGCGCAGGTGGGTGAAGTCCTGCATATTCACCAGAAAATCACGAAGGATGAGCAAGAAAATCAGGTGCTGGCCCTGCTGACCAAAGTCGGGCTGAGCCACCCGGAGCAGCGGATGAAGCAGTATCCGCACCAGCTTTCCGGCGGGATGAAACAGCGGGTGCTGATCGCGATCGCCATCGCCCTGCGACCGGACCTGATCATCGCCGACGAACCGACCAGCGCGCTGGACGTGACGGTACAAAAATGCATTCTCGATCTGCTGGATATTCTGCGCCGCGAATCCGGGACGGCGGTGCTGTTCGTGACGCACGATCTGGCTCTCGCCGCCCAGCGCGCCGATCGCCTGCTGGTGTTTCGCCACGGTGAAGTGCAAGAGCACGGCGCGACCGCCGATGTGGTGCGCGCCCCGCAGCATGCCTATACCCGTCAACTGCTGAGCGATTTGCAGGGCTCGCGCTTAACTATCGCCCCGGTATCCGGCCACCGGCTGGCCTCTGCCGCCATTCGCGCGCAGGGGATCAGCAAACAATTCTCCCTCAGCAAAAACCACTTCCTGCAGGCGCTGGATAACGTCAGTTTCGAAGTGCCGCGCGGGAGCACTCATGCGCTGGTCGGGGAATCCGGTTCGGGGAAAACCACCCTTGCCCGCATTTTGCTCGGGTTTGAGCAGGCGGACAGCGGGCGCGTCATCCTTGATGATATCGATGCGACGCAGCTCAGCGTGGAGGCGCGCCGCCAGCTGCGCCAGAAAATTCAGTTCGTCTATCAGAACCCGTTTGCCTCCCTCGACCCGCGACAAACGCTGTTTGAGATCATCGAAGAGCCGCTGAAAAACTTCGGCAAAATCACCAGAGTGGAACGCAAAACTCGCGTTGAGGCCGTGACCACGCGCGTCGCCCTGCCGCTGGAGCTGTTAAATCGCACGGCGCGCGAGCTTTCCGGCGGTCAGCGCCAGCGGGTCGCCATCGCCCGCGCCCTGATTCTGGAGCCGACGATTCTGGTGTTGGACGAAGCCACCTCGGCGCTGGACGTCACGGTGCAGGCGCAGATCCTCGCCCTGCTGCAACAGCTCCAGCAGCAGCTGGGGCTGACCTACCTGTTTATCACCCACGACCTGGCGACCGTTCGCCGCATCGCCCACAGCGTGACGGTGCTGAAAAGCGGCCAGGTGGTTGAACATGGCACGGTGGAGGCGCTCTTCTCCTCGCCGCAGAACAGCTACACCCGCGAGCTGATCGACGCTATCCCCCATTTTTCACCTGCGACTAAGGAGTACGCATGACGCGTAAACGCCTGGGATTCTTTACCCGCCTGCTGGACGACGCCCCAGCTAAAGAGCGTTATCGCCTGGCGACCGAACAGATCCGCCATGCGGAGCGCCACGGTTTTGATACGGCCTGGATTGCGCAGCACCATTTCCACGAGCGCGAAGGCGGCCTGCCGTCTCCGCTGGTGTTCCTCGCCCACGTTGCGGCGCAAACGGAAACCATCCGTCTGGGCACAGCGATTATCACCCTGCCGATGGAAAACCCGCTGCGCGTGGCGGAAGACGCGGCGGTGCTGGATCTGCTGGCGGACGGTCGTCTCGAAGTCGGTTTTGGCTCCGGCGGCACGCCGACCTCATTTCTGCCGTTTGGCCTGACGTTTGAACAGCGCGGCGCGACCTTTGCCGACCATTTGCACCTGATCCAGAGCGCCTGGCGCGGGGATTCACTCGCCCATCCGGACAACCATCTTTACCCGCCTGCGCCACAGCTGGCGGAGCGCGTGTGGATCGCGACCTTTTCCGTCGACGGCGCGGTACGGGCAGCGCAGGCCGGGCACGGGCTGATGTTGTCCCGCACTCAGCCGCGCCCGGCGGACCAGCTCGCTCTCACCCTCGACCAGATCCAGAACCCGATTATCGACGCCTATCTCGCCGCGCTGCCTTCGGGCATTGCCCCGAGAATTCTGGCCTCGCGCACGGCGTTTGTCGCGGACAGCGATGAGTACGCCCTGAAAGTCGCGACGCCCGGTTTAACCCGCCAGGCTCAGGCACACAGCGCGGCGGGCCACACCGTCACAGGTGACAGTGTCACGGATTATATCCGCCAGTTCGACGCTCATATCGGCGCGCCGAACACCGTGCTGGCGTCGCTGGCTGAGGATTCGGTCCTTAAACGGGCGACGGATATTTCATTCCAGGTCCACTCCGTTGAACCGTCTCACCGGGACACTCTGCGTTCCATTGAGCTGATTGCTGAACATATCGCCCCTCAACTTCTTTAAGGAGTTTCTATGTCTTTAAGTCAGGATATTGTTGCTGAATTAGCGGAGATCGCACCCGGTTCGCCGCTGGCGACGGCGCGTGCGACCCGCGATGCCGCCACCCGTCATGCGCAGGGCAGCTATGAAACGCTCTTTAGCCAGCAGGACGCGGCGTTCCAGCTGGATGAGCGCGTGGCAGTGGCCGCGAAAGTCGCGAAGTGGCACCGCGCCGATGCGCTGGCCGCGCACTACGCCGGGTTTGGTCTGGCCGATCCCACCTCTTTACGGCTCACGCCCGCGATCACCTTCGCGCGCCTGCTGACGTTTTCTCCCGTCGAGGCCACACCCGGCGCGTTAACTGCGCTGACCCAGGCGGGATGGAGTAAAGAGGCGATCGTGACGCTGGCCCAGCTAATCGCGTTTGTCAGTTTCCAGAGCCGTCTCGTCGCCGGGCTGCGCTTGCTAAATGATAAAAGCATCGCTGCCAGCGACACGCCGGTTGTGGCGGGGATTTGGCACGCCACGCCAGCCACCAAAAGCGGCAAAGCGGCACCGGTGCAGTTTACCCAGCAGGAGCTGGGCTGGGAGCCGTGGCTGGCGTCAAAACCGCTGGCGGAATTTAACGCTGACGAACAGGCGACTCTGGCGAAATTCGGCCACACGGACTCTGACTATTTCCGCCTGCTGGCGCGCAATCTGCCGGTGCTGGAACAACGCACGCTGACCGATAAAGGGATTTTTTACACGCCTGGCGGTCTGCCGCGCGCGGAGCGTGAACTGGCGGCGACTGTCACCAGCAAGATCAACGGCTGCATCTACTGCGCATCTGTCCATGCGCGGAAAGCCAGCCAGCTGTCGAAGGATGATAACGCCGTAGAAGCGCTGCTGGCGGTGCGTCCGGGGCAGTCGTTAAGCGAGGGACAGTCTGCGCGCTGGCAGGCGGAAATTGATTTTGCGGCGGCGCTCTCCGTGACGCCACCGGCGGTCACGCCCGCGCATCTGGCGGCACTGGAGAAGCAGGAGCTGGACACGCTTGAACAGCTCGATTTGATTCAGTCTGCGGCGTTTTTCGCCTGGGCCAACCGGTTAATGCTGACCCTCGGCGAACCTTACCTTCCGTAACGGCAATCAGGCTAACGCGCGGGCGTTAGCCTGTGCCCGTTTGGCTTTCTGACGGCCATACAGCAGCAGGGACGACATGGCGGCGAACGAGAGGAGCGCCGCCGGTAACGTCACGTAGCTCCAGCTGTAGCCGAGGATAATCATCATCCCGCCAAAATAAGCCCCAATCGCACTCCCGAGGTTAAAGGCCACCTGCCCGCCCGCCGCGCCCAGCAGTTCGCCGCCCTGCGCGTTTTGCAGGAGCATAATTTGCAGCGGTGCCGACAGCGCGAACAGACCCGCGCAGCAGATAAAGCCCATCACCAGCGACGCCGACTGATTTTCACCGAAGGCGAACAGCATCAGCAGGGACAGAACAATCACCAGATCGGTAGTGGCCGCAATGCGCAGCGGGCTGTAGCGCCCGGACAGTTTGCCGCTGAGCAGATTCCCCAGCACCATCCCGAGCCCCATCAGCATCATGATGACAGTCATAAAGCCCGGCGAAAATCCAGAGACGTTGACCATAAACGGCTTCACAAAGCTGAACCACGCAAAAACCCCGGCATTGCCGAACATCGTCGCGGCAAAAATCAGCCAGGGTTCCGGCTTCTTCAGAAAGTGAAACTGCTCCGTGAGCCGGGTTTCCGCCTTATCGTACAGCGTCGGCACCCAGAAGATCACCGAGAGGATCACCAGAGCGTCAAACGCCGCAATCAGGAAGAAGGTGTAGCGCCAGTTGTATTCATGCCCGAGCCAGGTGCCGAGCGGCACGCCGACCAGGTTGGCGACCGTCATCCCGGCAATCATCCCCGACACGGCGAGGGTGACTTTTCCCGGTGGCGCGATTTTCGACAGGATGATCGCCCCGACGCCGAAAAACGCCCCGTGCGGAAAACCGGACACCAGCCGCCCGACGGCCAGCCAGAAATAGGAGGTGGAGAAGGTAAAAATGGCGTTCCCGGCCACGCACAGGGCAACCAGGAACAGCAGAACCGTCTTGAGCGAGAACTTATTTGAAAACAACGCGATGATCGGCGCGCCAATCACCACGCCAAAGGCGTAATACGAAATCATGCTCCCGGCGGAGGGGATCGAAATGCCGGTATCCTGCGCCAGCTCGGTCAGCACGCCCATGATGCCAAACTCCGCCATCCCTAAACCAAAGGTGCCCAGCGCCAGTGAAAAAACGGTTTTTTTCATACCACAGCCATTTGTTAAAAATTTGCAACAGCCATTATTGAACAAACTGGTATGGTGAGCCAGTTCGAATTGGCGCTCTGACACGTTAATCCATCAATTCGGGTAGGGTTGTGAATATCCCACTGCGGGAAAAATGAGGATTTCACCGGTAGCTGTATAAATACACAGTTCCACTAATATTTCCCGCGAGAGTCGGCTGGCACGATTACACTTCAAAGAGTTACCCCTCCCTCCAGCTGCAGAGGATCGTTATGGCAAATATCAAGAAAGCGAAAAGCCCGGCAGAAAAAAGCCCCCCTCAGCCGCTGAAGGGCAAGGCGTATGAAAAGGAGCTGCGGCGTCTTCACGTAGAGCTGGTCAAGCTCCAGCAGTGGGTGGTCAGCAAAGGTCTGAAAGTCTGCGTGGTGTTTGAAGGCCGCGACGGCGCAGGCAAAGGCGGGACGATTAAAGCGATCACCGAGCGTGTCAGCCCGCGCGTGTTCCGCGTCGTTGCCCTGCCCGCGCCTACTGAGAAAGAGAAAAGTCAGCTCTATTTCCAGCGCTACGTGTCGCATCTGCCCTCGGCGGGTGAAATCGTGATTTTCGACCGCAGCTGGTATAACCGCGCGGGCGTAGAGCGCGTGATGGGATTCTGCACGCCTGAACAGGTGCAAAAGTTTCTCGATGGCACGCCGACCATGGAGCATGCGATGGTGGATGCGGGCATTATCCTGATCAAATACTGGCTGGAGGTGACGCCTAAAGAGCAGGAACGCCGCCTGCGCGATCGCATTGATGACGGGCGCAAAACCTGGAAGCTGTCGCCGATGGACATCAAATCCTTCAAGCTGTGGGATAAATACACCGAAGCGCGCGACGCGATGTTTGCCGCCACCGACACCGCCTGGGCGCCGTGGTTTGTTGCACGTTCCGAGGATAAAAAACGGGTGCGGCTGAATGTCATCTCTCATCTGCTGTCGCAGATACCTTACAAGACGCTGCCCGTCGAGCCGGTGAAACTGCCGAAGCGGAAAGTGGGTAAGGTGAAACCGACGGATTATCCGTTCAGGTATATCCAGGAACGGTTTTAAAAGAGCCGCACCTGGAGCACATTCCAGGTGCGGAGCGATTACTGATAGGTAAAATCGAAATTGACGACTGCGCCAAAAGAGCCCTGGGTAGCCCCACCTTTGGCGGAGTACATTCTGGCAGCGAGCGGGAATGTCGCGCTGTGCGCAGATTGATCCACGTTGACCTGCAGAGTGCTGCCGTTGCCGTAATTGATGTCACTGGCAGCCAACTGCAAGGACACATTCTTTGCGTCACCCGTATTCTGATAGGTTGTGGCGTCATCTTTATCAGCCGGGCCGGTAAAGGTCACCGTGACGGTTTTTAGATAGACCGGGCATTTATTCACGTCGAGAGAAAAATTAACCCAGTCCCCGCCGCTGCTGGGGTCAATCAGGGCATGCGCCTGAGTCGAGGGCACCGTAATATTTTTCTTCACCGAATCGGTATCCACCGTGCAAGGATTGGCAACAACGCGTCCTTTGACATCGATACTGGTTCCCGCTGCGTGTACCGCTCCGCCTGCAAGTATTAATGGCAAAACCACTGCTGCCAGATATCCCTTCATGAATCTCTCCTGAATATTTTTGTGACAATACAGAGCCTGGTATTACTGATATTCGAAGGTGGCAACAATCACCGATTCAATATCACCCGGGGTAGCCGAGCCCGCTGCAGAATATGCGCGAGCCTGGAGTTTGAACGTGGCGGTACCGGAGGTGACAGCCTCAGTAACGGAGGATCCATTGCTGATCAGTGCGCTCCCCGTCTGGTTTGACAGTTCGATGGCAGTGTTAGGCGCCGGTGTCGCCGCGGTGTTTTTCCACATCGTGGTGGTGGTGCCGTCCGCCGTGCCACTGAAGGTGGCTTTGATATTCGTGGTGCCAGCCGGGCAGCCCGTCAGAGGAAGTTCGAATTTGACAAGAGGAGTACCGGAGCCCGCGGTGGCTAAAGTATCTGCGCCGATAGTATCGCCCAATGCAACGGCTTTGGTGGCTTCGCCACCGTTTACGGTGGTACAAGGTGAGGCGATGACTTTGCCTTTGATGTCAATGCTGACACTGCTGGCGGCAAAAACATTCGCGGTCAATAATGTCGCGCAAAGGGTAATCGCAAGAGTCGAGAATAAATGGGTAGATTTCATAGTAATACCTTAAAAATAGATTATGTAATAACGCAGTTAATAGCCGCTACTGATATTATTGATACGTTAATGTGAGCGTTGCGGATGTGCTGGCGTCACCGGGCATCACCGTCGATTTAGTCTGATAATAACGTGCGACAATTGGCAACATCTCTTGCCCACCAGCGGATTTTTTCATCACAATACTTTCATTAATTTTTAGAGGCGCATCGTTATAAAGTAATTGCACGCCGAGCCCCGATGCCACACCATCTGTACCTTGCCCATTCAACGCCAGAACACTAGCGTCGGAAACATCAGGATTTTGTGTACCACTTAATTGAACGTTAATATTAGCGTCAGCATCGCAATCTAATCCCAGGTTCTGCGAATTGGTTTCAACTGGCGTAAAACCTATGGTTTCTCCAAACTCAGATACCGGTACTGTACCCAGCGGAAATGTTAGTTTTGGGGTGGTGATTGAACAGGCAAGTGAAGTGATTACTGCCGCATCCATATTAAAATCAATAGCGGTATGATAAGCGCCATCAAACCCAAGTAAAGCTAATTCACCTAAAGTACCTGCTGCCAGCGTTCCTGATCCGATGGGGCCTGTTTTAATATATTTTATATTACCACCATCCCAGTTCATGACCCCCCCTGTTCCAACATTGAAATTGAGTATATTGGCAGGATTATCAAAATATGTTTGGGCTTGCCCTGATGTAGCAAATATTATTCCAACGCCAGGCACGTTTGTATCATAAACATGTTCGCCATAAGCACTTTTTGTTGCCGACATATAGGTCATCGAGAATTTCAGTGTTACATTGGTATCACATCCATCAGCATAATCGCTTACGGGTTGCGTAGCGCCTTCAAAAATAATTGTACCGACAGGCGCATCTCTTTGAACCACAACACTTCCAGACGCCGCCTTGGACGTCCTGAGCGTCGCCACTTTACAGGATTGAGCAAATACGGAAGATGACATGATAATACATGCTGCAAAAATGATTAATTTCGATTTAATGAGACTCACATTTTTCTCCTGGATCATAGCCATATTAAATATGACGATGCATCCAACTCATATGAATCCCCCTATATCAAGGGGATTCTGTTACAGGACTAGTTACATGATTCAGTGACAGTCGCTACGGAATTCTGATCTTTTACTTTCGAGTTATTGAAAGCCACATGACATTGCTCATTACTTCCTTTACCCCAAAGAACGTGTAAATTTCCTTGCTCATTGAGACCACTTAAATAAACCTGACCAGCATCCCCAACGATAAATCCTTGAGCAGTGTTATCACCATCTACCGTTACCGTGGCGCCAAATGGAACCGGCTGACCGTTCGCACGAATTAAGGTCATCAATATGCGCATACCCACATTCGCTTTATATTCCGCACGCACTACCGCTCCGCGAGTTGGAATCACCGTTTTGGTGGTTAACTCCAGTTCCACATCATCCGGCATACTTTCCGTATCCAGCGCAATATCGTTCTTGCGATACGGCGAAATATTGCTGACGACGGTATAACCGCGGAAGTCAGTGCTGACACCGGTCTGATTGGAGACATCCACCCCTTTCGCACCCGGCGCTTTCACCAGGGCGATGGTTTCACCAAACGGCTGGGCGAAGGTCACGCCATTTTCATGGGCCAGAATCCCGCCGGAAATGCCATAGTTCATGCGCTCCGAGTTGTTGTCGTAGCTGTAGCCGCCGTTCATCTCACCATAGGTACCGCGATAATCCGCGTTCACGTTACCGCTATTACCCGCGCCGTCAGTGCCGTAGCCTTGCTGCACGTTCCAGCTCAGGGCGTTACCCTCCATCGCCGAACCGTTCATGCCGACGGTATGAGTGGTATTGCCCTCTTTACTGGTGTTCAGGCTGTAGCTGGCATAGGTATTACTCAGGAAGCGATCCAGTGGAATGCTGATGTTAAAGGCAAAGATCTGGTCTTTGTCATACTGCGTATCGCTCTTATCGCCGCTGCCGTAGCCATTTTTGTTGTAGGTGTAGTTCAGGCCGTAAGAGATCCCGTTCCAGGAGTTGTTATAACCCAGGCCCAGGGATTCCATAGACTTACTGCTGTTCCAGTAATCTTCTTTCACACCGCTGATTGTCAGGGCGCCCATGCCCTTACCGAGCGTCTGGCTTACGGTCATTTCGGCACGATTACGACGACGATCCTGCAGCGCGCTGCTGTCACCGTAGGAATCCAGCACTTCCTGCATGTCGTAATAGCCCGCCGTGGAATAGCGATAACCGGCAATCGAGAAGTTGGTGCCCGTATCTGCGAAATCTTTGGCGTAACGAATTCGCCATGACTGACCACTCTCTTTCGCCTGATCCTTCGGCGTAGACCACGCCTGCGTCACATCGGTAGAAATTGCGCCGATATCACCCATGTTTTTACCCACACCCACCGCAATAGACTGATACGGGCTGGATTCCTGGAAACCACCGTACAACGTGAAGCCGTGCGGCAAGCCGTAGATTGCGGTCGCCTGGCCCATCGGCGTTTTATCAACTTCACTGTTGTAGGAACGGTACTGACCGGCCGTCAGGCTATATTTCAGATGACCTTCACGCTGCAATACCGGAACAGAAGCAAATGGCACGACAAAGTTCTGCTCGCTGCCGTCCGCTTCTTTCACCGTCACATTCAGATCGCCGGAGCCACCGGTCGGATACATATCGGTAATTTCGAATGCACCTGGCGCCACGTAGCTCTGATAAATCACGTAGCCGTTCTGGCGGATAACCACCTGCGCATTGGTCCGCGCGATGCCGCGAACCACTGGCGCGTAGCCTTTCAGGCTGTCCGGCAGCATGTCATCGTCGGAGGCCAGCTGCGCACCGCGGAATGGAATGCTGTCAAACACATCGGACGGCGATGAGCTGTCGCCCATCGTCAGCTGGCTTTTCAGGGCAATAATGTTGCGCTGGACATAGGTATACACCGTGTCCCACTTATCCTGCCCGCTCGTATCACGGTTCCAGGTGGTGTAGTTACGTAAACGCCACGGCCCCAGGTTCAGACCTGGGCGCAGGTTCGCGTACTGGCTGTTACTGTTCTGCCCCTCACCATGACGTGACGAAGTATTATCCCCGCTGACACTGTAGTTCAGCAGCAGCGCGGGGATCCCTTCATCCCACATGTCCGGCGCAACGTAGCCACGAGCCTGCGGAGAAAGCGCCGCCTGAGGAATGCTCAGCACCAGCTTTTGCGAACCAAACATGAAATCGGCTTTGGCTTTCGGGATCGCGGCCAGATTTGCGCACTCGCCCTCTTTACCTAGTTCCGGGAACAGATCGGTTTTCACGCCGTAGCTTTGTAATAAGCCAATGGAGATGCAGGGCTGCAGTATTTCATCGCCATTTGCCGAGGGAACAGATTTGAATTCAATTTCCCGTGTATCAACCATCTGGTCATTGATAATAACGTCGACACGATATTTACCTGGTGCCTGGGAACCCGCTTCAAAGGCAGAAAGATCGGTGCCTTTTGAAGTGGGGTTATCAACTTCCAGCAGCGCCGGGTTAAAATATTCGCGGGCGTAGCCTGCGTGCATTGTCGATGATAAAGAAAATGCAATCAGAACCGCCAGACGCGCATATCTAAAATGTACACGTTTGAATTCAGAACTCATTAAAATAATGCCCCTTAAAATACAGGTCGAACCCTGTATTAATCGAACTACCTTGTAATTTAAAAATTAACCAGATGGTTAATACTACATTGCTGCTTTGTGTACTGCGCCTGTACCACCGAAATCACTGATCAGTTTAAACTCAACCTGACCGCCGCTGACGCCCGCTGGCAGCGCGAAGCGCGCCGTTGAGCCTGGAGCAACATAAGTCACGTCAGGTAGTTTTTTACCGCTGACATCAATTTCATTAAAATTCATGTAATAACTGGTCGGGTTGGTCACCTGAATATCATTCCCAGATTTCTGCCAGGTTAATTTATCCGCCACTTTTTCTGGCGACGTTCCTTTCAGGGATTCAGGACGGTAAATCAGTTTAATTCGGGTCTTCACGGCGACCTGGAGCGTATTTTCTTTTTTCTCGGCAGACGGAATAGATTTCACATTCAGCCAGAACATTGATTCTTTATCTTCGGCAAGATTCCCGGCGCGAACAATACGCATCACGTTCTTCTGCCCCTGATCGAGACGATACAGTGGAGGGGTAATAATAAAGGGAGCTTTCTCAGCGCCACCATCAGGCATATCAATCCATGACTGAATAAGATACGGAACATTGTCGGCATTGTTGACACTCAGTGAAGCTTCCTTTTTGCTACCGTCATAAATCACGCGAGTACCACCAATAACAACACCCGCATGCGCAGCAGTCGATCCTAAAACGGCCAACAGGCCCGCCAGTACAGTTTTGTGGAATACTTTCATTTTTTCGCCTTTAAGAAAAATAACGGGCTAATAAATATCAGCCCGTATGACAAATTTTCTTCTTTAAAGAAAACTTATTAGTTGTAGTTCAGCGTGAACTGAGCCACAGAGTTTGCCGGGCCGGCAGTCACTGCAGCAGCTTGCTGGATATAACGTGCATAGAACGGCAGAACGTTGTCGCCAGCGGCCAGCGTGGTGCTCGCGGTGGCGGTACCCAGTTCAACCACTTTGTTTGATGCGTCAGAAATCTGTACGCCCACACCCGTTGCCACGCCATCTTCTTCCGTCAGGGCCAGCACGCTGTCATCGCCAGCATAGCTAGTGCCTTCGAACTTAACGGAAGCGCTGGTCACAGTAGCCGGGCACTTGGTCAGTTTCAGATTAAACTTGGAATAAGACGCGGTAGAACCTTTACCGGTAAAGGCCGTTTTCGCTACGCTGCCCAGCGTCACTTCCATGGTGTTATTAGCACCAATATCAACCGTACAAGCAGAATCCAGAACTTCACCGGTAAAATTAATGGTGCCGTCAGAAGCCAGTGCAGCGGCGGAAGACAATACAGATACCGCTGCAATAGCGGAGGCAATGAAAATCTTTTTCATAGATCAATCCTGGGAATTATTTGCCAAAATATCGAGCGCTGACATTCATACATTAATGTCCGACAACGCTTTTATTTTCAGTTAACTTTATTTTCAAATAAGACGACTGTCATTTCACTCATGCGGCGCATTAAGCAGACAATCTCTCGGTACGCCAAAAAGAAAAGCAAAATTAATTGCTAAAAACTTTATCATTTCGACGGAGGCCATTTTGATAGAAAACAAATAATCTTGCCATGGAGCCAGAGTCTAAAAGTAGACCCTCACCCACAAAGCAATTTCTGCTTATTTTTCATATGATAGTGACAAGATTTTTATCGCGACTTAAGGTGGATTTTCCTGAAAACCTCTGCTACGCCCGGCCTTTCAACACGTTATCCGCTCTAAAAGATACCCAGCTTCGAACGCGTAAGGGTGCTAATTGTTGCTGTCTGGAGACTATGCTATAGTCTTTAAATAATATTTTAATCAAATTTGCAATCATGACAAAAAAAACCGTCCCACCGCCCTCGCTTAACCTTATACGTTCACCCTATGTCAGCACGTTTCTTAACGCACTTGAGCCCTATGTAAAGTATAAAACCCAGCCTGTCGGTACGTGGTTTAGGTTTAATGCGCAGGAAAAACGATATTGCTATCTCGTGCGCACGGGAATTATTCATCTTTATCGTCAGCCAGAGGACGTATTGTTAGGCGCTTTTGAAGCCCCTTGCATCCGCGGGATTGTCCCGGAAACCGGGAATATGGAGCTCTCTTTCCGGGTGGCCGCTGTCTCTGAAATTGCAGTTCTGGAGTATGACGAGCTGATGAAGATCGTGGAGAAGCATAATCTGTGGGATCTCTTCGCCAAACATATGCAGATTATGGTGAGTTCGTTGTTCGTGCATATGACTCACGTCACGCCGACAAATGCCTATGAAGCCATTCGTTTTCAATTACTTGAGTTGATGGACTCGCCTGAAAGTATCCGAGAAAACATTACGGCAGAAAAATATATTCGCAGTAAAACGCAGCTTTCACGCAGCGGCATTATGCGTATCCTCGCTCAGCTGAAGGCTGGAGGATATATCGTATTAGAGAATGGGATTTTAAAAGGCATGACATCCCTGCCCGCGAAGTATTAAAACAAAGATAAATGACTGTTTATTACGTGGATTTAAGTTAAATCTTATTGGATTATTTTTTCAATACAACCAAAGCATGAAACGTTTTTATCGAGAATACCGGTTTTAATTTATTATTTTTAAAGCCTATTCTCTGTATCTCTTATCCCCGCACGGTAGTCATCTCCCGTGCGGGGATAAAACTTACTTCATCCCTTCCGAACTCTCTTTTTTCGCTTCCAGTCTTTCGACCTCACGATACCAGCGCGGGTGGTGTTTTTGCGCCCAGCGGCGGCTCACCTTCCCTTCGATCATCCCTTTAATCGACCCCTTCACCCAGAACGCCATATACATATGGATCAGGATGGCGTGGATAAGAATGATGGCGACGGTCGCATGGATCAGCAGGCTGTAGCGAATCACCTGAATCGGGAAGTAATGCGCAAAGTACGGACGCCAGATAATCACCCCGGTCACCAGCAGCACAAAAATCATGCTCATGATGGTCCAGAACATCATCTTCTGTCCGGCATTGTACTTGCCGACTTTCGCGACTTTGTGCTCGTTGCCCTTCAGCACTTCGACAATCCCTTTCAGCCACGGAATATCCTGCTTGTCCGGGATGTTGTGATGCACAAAGCGCACGAACATGAACATCAGCACCACGAAGATCAGCACGCCGAAGAACGGATGCAGAATACGCCCCATCTGCGGTGTGCCGAAGGTTTCGGTCAGCCATTGTAACGTCGGGAAGAAGAACGAAATCCCGGACACTGCCACCAGGAAGAAGCAGATGACCACCGTCCAGTGACAGGCGCGGTCGACAAACTTCGTGCGCACAATCATCTTCGACTTACTCATGATGCTCCTCCTCGTCGTCATCCACCTCTTTGTTCGGTCCGATACCGATGTAGTGATAAATCAGCCCGGCGAAGGTGGCGATAAAACCGGCTGCCGCGAGCGGTTTCAGCGCCCCTTTCCACAGGTTGATCGAGGTGTCGATCGCCGGTTCTTTCGGCAGATTGTGATACAGCTCCGGCTGGTCGTTGTGATGCAGAACGTACATCACGTGCGTACCGCCGACGCCCTGCGGGTTGTAAATCCCCGCGTTGTCGTACCCGCGCGCTTTGAGCTTATCGACGCGCTCTTGCGCCACGTCGAGCATCTCTTTCTTGGTACCGAAATGAATCGCGCCGGTCGGACAGGTCTTCACGCAGGCAGGCTCCTGCCCGATGCTGACGCGGTCCACGCACAGGGTGCATTTGTATACCCGGTTATCATCTTTGTTCAGACGCGGCACGTTGAACGGACACCCGGCGATGCAGTACCCGCAGCCGATACAATTATCCTGCTGAAAATCGACGATACCGTTGGCGTACTGAATAATCGCACCCGCGGACGGGCACGCTTTCAGACAGCCCGGATCTTCGCAGTGCATGCAGCCGTCTTTGCGGATCAGCCACTCCAGCTTGCCGTTCTGCTCGGTTTCGCTAAAGCGCATCACCGTCCAGGATTTGGCGCTCAGATCGGCCGGGTTATCGTAAACCCCCACGCAGTGCCCCACTTCGTCGCGGATATCGTTCCACTCCGAACAGGCCACCTGGCAGGCTTTGCAGCCCACGCAGGAGGAGACATCAATCAGCTTGGCCACTTCCGCTTTGTAATCCCGCGCACGAGGCGCGGGCGTCATGGCGTTGGTGGCGGAGCGTTTGATAATGTCTTGTGTTTCCATTGCCATTCGATCGCTCCTTACGCTTTCTCGATGTTGACCAGAAACGCTTTATATTCCGGCGTTTGCGAGTTGGAATCGCCGACGTTTGGCGTCAGGGTGTTGGCGAGATAGCCTTTTTGCGCCACCCCTTCAAAGCCCCAGTGCAGCGGGATCCCAACGGTCTCCACCTGCTGGCCGTTGACGTTGAGCGTCTGCAGACGACGCGTCACGACCGCCACCGCGCGAATAAAGCCGCGTTTGCTGCTCACCTTCACACGATCGCCGTTGGTGATGCCTTTCGACTTCGCGAGGGTTTCGCTAATTTCGACAAACTGTTCCGGCTGAGCGATGGCGTTGAGCCGCGCGTGCTTGGTCCAGGTGTGGAAATGCTCGGTCAGACGATAGGTGGTCCCGACGTACGGGAACTTATCTTTCTTGCCTAAGCGCAACGCATCGTCTTCGTACAGGCGAACCACCGGACTCGACACCACGTTCGGGTGCAGCGGGTTGGTGCCGAGCGGCGTTTCCATCGGCTCGTAGTGTTCCGGGAACGGCCCTTCCGCCAGTTTGTCGAGGGCAAACAGACGCCCCAGACCTTCCGGCTGCATGATGAACGGCCCGGTTTTGCTGCCCGGCGGCGCGGTGTTGAAGTCCGGGATATCGTTCCCCGCCCACTTCGTGCCGTTCCATTCGATCAGACTGCGTTTTGGATCCCACGGCTTGCCGTTGATGTCCGCAGAGGCACGGTTGTACAGCACGCGGCGGTTGAGCGGCCACGCCCATGCCCAGCCGAGCGTATTGCCTAACCCTGACGGATCGGCGTTGTCGCGGTTGGCCATCTGGTTGCCCTGCTCGGTCCAGCTCCCGGCGTAAATCCAGCAGGAGGACGCGGTGGTGCCGTCATCGCGCAGCAGCGCAAAGCTGTTCAGCAGCTGACCTTTTTTCGCCAGCAGATTGCCGTTCGGATCATAGAGATCCGCCAGCGCAACACCGTTGTTCTCTTTGGCAATCTCTTCCGATTCCGGATGATCTGGCTGCTTGTAGTTCCAGCTCATTTTCAGCAGCGGCTCTACGCCTTTACCGCCCAGAGTGCGATACATATCGCGCAGACGGTGGTAAATCCCGGCCAGAATTTCGCCGTCGTTGCGCGCTTCGCCCGGTGCGTCCTGGCCTTTCCAGTGCCACTGCAGCCAGCGGCCCGAGTTGGCAATAGAACCATCTTCTTCCGCGAAACAGGTCGACGGCAGGCGGAACACTTCGGTCTGAATCGACGCCGGATCGACATCGTTCATCTCGCCGTGGTTCTGCCAGAAGTTGGAGGTTTCGGTCACCAGCGGATCGATCACCACCATGTACTTGAGCTTGCTCAAACTGCGCACGACTTTGTTTTTGTCCGGGAAGGACGCCACCGGGTTGAAGCCCTGGCAGATGTAGCCCGTGACGTTACCCTTATCCATCATGTTGAAATACTTGATGACGTCGTAAGCCTGGTCCCATTTCGGCAACCACTCAAAGCCCCAGTCGTTCTCTTTCTGCGCCGCATCGCCGTAGAAAGATTTCATCAGGCTGACGAAGAACTTCGGATAGTTGCTCCAGTAGTTCACCTGGTCCGGCAGCGTCGCTTTTGGCGTACTGGCGGTCAGATAGGTCTGGAGATCCGTCTGTTTTTCCGATGGCAGCGTCAGATAGCCGGTCAGGCTGGTGGAGAGCAGCCCCAGATCCGTTAAGCCCTGAATATTGGAGTGTCCGCGCAGGGCGTTCACGCCGCCGCCTGCCATGCCCATATTGCCGAGCAACAGCTGGATCATCGCCATGGTACGAATGTTCTGCGCACCGACGGTGTGCTGCGTCCAGCCCAGGGCGTAGAGGAAGGTGGTGGTACGATCCGCCGCGCTGGTGGAGGCCAGCACTTCACACACTTTCAGGAAGTCGGCTTTTGGCGTACCGCAGATGTTTTCCACCACCTCCGGCGTATAGCGAGAAACGTGCTGTTTCAGCAAGTTCCACACGCAGCGCGGATCGGTCAGGGTTTCATCGCGTTTCGCAAAGCCGTTTTCATCGAACTGATAGTTCCAGGAGGATTTGTCGTACTGACGTTTTTCCGCGTCAAAGCCGCTGAACAGCCCGTCATCAAAGGCAAAGTCTTCCCGCACCAGCAGATTCGCGTTGGTGTAGTGTTTGACGTATTCGGCGTTGATTTTGTTGTTTTCGATCAGATACAGCAGCACGCCAGACAGGAACGTAATGTCCGTACCGGAACGAATCGGCGCATAGATATCCGCCACCGATGCCGTACGCGTAAAGCGTGGATCGACGACGATCAGCGTCGCATCATTGTTGTTTTTCGCTTCCATCGCCCAGCGGAATCCCACCGGATGGGCTTCAGCGGCGTTACCGCCCATCACCACCACGACGTTAGCGTTTTTGATATCAACCCAGTGGTTGGTCATCGCACCGCGACCAAATGTTGGAGCAAGACTTGCTACCGTTGGTCCGTGTCAGACGCGCGCCTGGTTGTCTACCGCCAGCATGCCGAGTGAGCGCACAAATTTTTGCGTCAGCATGCCGGTTTCATTACTTGCCGCAGATGCGCAGAGCATCCCGGTGGAAAGCCAGCGGTTCACGGTCACGCCCTGCGCGTTCTTCTCGACGAAGTTGGCGTCGCGGTCGGCTTTCATTAATTTGGCGATGCGGGTGAAGGCATCATCCCAGGAGATACGCTGCCATTTGTCAGAGCCAGGCGCGCGATATTCCGGGTAACGCAGGCGGTTGTCGCTGTGGACATAGTCCAGCAGGCCTGCGCCTTTCGGGCAAAGTGCCCCGCGGCTCACCGGATGATCCGGGTCCCCTTCAATATGGTAAATCGCTTCTTTGGCGTTTTTCGCGCCATCGCCCAGGCTATACATCAATAGCCCACATCCCACGGAGCAGTATGTGCAGGTGTTACGGATCTCTTTCGCGCGCAGTAATTTGTAGTTGCGCGACTGAGCCAGCGCGATTTTAGGCATAAAGCCCAACGCCGCAGCTGTGGTTCCGGCCATACCGCCCGCGCAGATTTTAAAAAACTTTCTGCGGCTGACGTCCATCGTTGTCCTCGTTATTTTCAGGAGACTTCGCGCCGCAAACTATCAGCAAAGCCCCTGATTTTTTTGCGTCAAATCAATCTCCTCGATCTTCGCCCCCTTAATAGTCCGCCCTGGCGGCTTCGCGTAATCCTTTAGGGTTAGCTTCTTATATGTTCTTTGATGAAAGTGGGTTTTCAATAGTACACATATGATTTACCATATGTGTATTCAAACTCATCTGGGCAAACACATGCAACATCCCGTTCAGCTGTTCAAAATTCTGTCGGATGAAACCCGTCTGGCGATCGTCATGCTTCTGCGGGAATCCGGTGAGCTGTGCGTCTGCGATCTCTGCGGGGCCACCGGGCAGTCGCAGCCAAAAATATCGCGCCACATGGCGATTTTACGCGAGTCAGGGCTGGTGATTGACCGCCGCGCAGGGAAATGGATCCACTACCGCTTATCCCCGCACATGCCTGCCTGGGCGGCGGAAACCATTACGTCAAGCTGGCTATGTCTGCGGGATGATGTCCGCGCGTGGCTGGCAAAATCTTCGTCATCGTCTTGCTGACTGAAATAAACACATTCTTTAAAACATATCTGTTGGAGTCACACATGTTACTGGCAGGGAGTATTTTTGTCCTGACGCTGATCCTGGTCATCTGGCAGCCCAGGGGACTGAGTATTGGCTGGAGCGCGAGTATTGGCGCGGCGCTGGCGCTGATGTTCGGCGTTATTCACGTCGGTGATATTCCGGTAGTCTGGAATATCGTCTGGAATGCGACGGCAACCTTTATTGCGGTGATTATTATCAGTTTGCTGCTCGACGAGTCCGGCTTTTTCGAATGGGCGGCGCTGCATGTATCCCGCTGGGGAAACGGACGTGGACGCCTGCTCTTCACCTGGATTGTGCTGCTCGGCGCGGCGGTCGCGGCACTGTTTGCTAACGATGGTGCCGCGCTGATCCTGACCCCGATCGTGATTGCCATGCTGCATGCCCTCGGCTTCAGCCGAGGTACGACGCTGGCCTTCGTGATGGCCGCCGGGTTTATCGCCGACACCGCCAGCCTGCCGCTTATCGTCTCTAACCTGGTGAATATCGTTTCGGCGGATTTCTTCCAGCTTGGGTTTACCGACTATGCGTCCATCATGCTCCCCGTCGATCTCGCCGCGATCGCCGCCACGCTCGCAATGCTGCATCTCTTTTTCCGCAAGGACATTCCGGCGACCTATGACGTGGCGTTGCTGAAAACTCCCGCCAGCGCGATTAAAGACCCGGCCACCTTCAAAAAGGGCTGGGTTGTGCTGGTGGCTCTGCTGGTTGGCTTCTTCGTGCTGGAGCCGCTGGGGATCCCCGTCAGCGCGATTGCCGCCACCGGCGCGGCGGTGCTGTTCGCTGTCGCTAAAAAAGGTCACGGGATTAACACCGGGAAAGTTCTGCGCGGCGCACCGTGGCAAATCGTCATTTTCTCGCTGGGGATGTACCTGGTGGTTTATGGTCTGCGCAACGCTGGCCTGACGGAATACCTCTCCGGATTGCTGAATCTCCTCGCCGATAAAGGTGTATGGGCAGCGACATTCGGCACCGGTTTCCTGACCGCTTTTTTGTCGTCCATCATGAACAATATGCCGACGGTCCTGATTGGCGCCTTGTCGATAGACGCCAGCAGCGCCTCGGGCGTCATTAAAGAGGCGATGATCTATGCCAACGTCATCGGCTGCGATTTAGGTCCGAAAATCACCCCGATTGGTAGTCTGGCTACGCTCCTGTGGCTGCACGTGCTTTCCCAGAAAAATATGACCATCACTTGGGGCTATTATTTCCGTACCGGCATTGTCATGACCCTGCCGGTCCTGTTCGTCACTCTGGCCGCGCTGGCGTTGCGGCTCTCTGTCACTGCGTAATGAGATATCCTATGAGCAACATTACTATCTATCACAACCCGGCCTGCGGCACGTCGCGCAACACCCTGGAGATGATCCGCAATAGCGGCATTGAACCGACCATCATTTACTATCTCGACACCCCGCCGTCGCACGATGAGCTGGTGAAACTGATCGCCGACATGGGCATTCCTGTGCGCGCACTGCTGCGCAAAAACGTTGAGCCCTATGAACAGCTGAATCTTGCCGATGCGCGTTTTACGGATGAACAGCTGATCGGGTTTATGCTCCAGCACCCTATTCTGATCAACCGTCCGATTGTGGTGACGCCGCTTGGCACTCGTCTGTGTCGACCTTCGGAAGTGGTGCTGGATATTCTGCCGCAAACTCAGCAAGGGGCGTTCACCAAAGAGGACGGTGAGAAAGTCGTTGATGCGTCTGGCAAACGGGTCCGCTAGATTCATTCGCGCAAGCGCCTGAAACAGTGCTATAAAATTGCCCCTGGATGAACAAGTCTTTGGGGAAATAATGGACAGGAAAAGAGCAACACTGACGGGACTCGCCGCTATTGTGCTGTGGAGTACGATGGTCGGGCTCATTCGCGGCGTGAGCGAAGGACTGGGGCCCGTCGGTGGTGCGGCAATGATTTACACCCTCAGCGGGTTACTCTGTTTAGTCACCGTGGGTTTTCCGGATATCAGACGCTTCTCACCCCGCTATCTTATTGCGGGCAGCGTCTTATTTGTCAGCTACGAAATATGTCTCGCGCTTTCGCTGGGTTACGCCAATACCCGCCATCAGGCGATTGAAGTCGGAATGGTGAATTATCTCTGGCCGAGCCTGACGATTGTGTTCGCTATTTTGTTTAACGGTCAAAAATCGAACCTGTGGATTATCCCTGGATTATTGCTCGCGCTGCTCGGCGTTTGCTGGGTATTAGGCGGTGAGAATGGTCTGCATATCGATGAAATTACCGCCAATGTGATCTCCAATCCGCTGAGCTACGGACTGGCATTTGCCGGGGCATTTATCTGGGCGGCGTACTGCACGGTGACCAGTAAATATGCCAAAGGTCAGAACGGTATTACGCTGTTCGTTTTACTCACCGCGCTGGCGCTGTGGATGAAATATCTGTTTAGCGATCAGCCGGAAATGGTATTTAGCGTACCGGTGGTGATTAAACTGCTGATGTGCGGGATTGCGCTTGGATTCGGTTACGCTTCGTGGAATATTGGTATTCTGCACGGGAATGTCTCTGTGCTCGCCACCGTCTCTTATTTCACACCGGTCCTCTCCGCTGCGCTGGCCGCCGTGCTGCTCAACGCCCCGCTTTCGTTCAGCTTCTGGCAAGGGGCGCTGATGGTGTGCGCGGGCTCGTTGCTGTGCTGGTATGCGACGCGAAAATAACCGTTTTCAGGGGGATTATCCCCCTGCTGTATTTCTCATCCAAATAAAATGTGATCCCGCCTCCGGTTATTTATAATTAACATAGTGTTTACATTTAAATTCTGTTTATATCTCTCCGCCCTGAAACTTCCTTTTACATTTATATTGACACAAATTGACAACGCAGCGGGATTAGTTAGCCTCTAATAATCCCCGGAGATATAACCTACGCTGCAATAGTTTATGTCTGAATATTTCACCATTAGCTGTCTGTTATATCAACGCTAACTACGTAACCCACTGATTTACCGTTTACACAGCTTATTTTTAAACCGCCATACATCCGCAATGATTGATAATCCCCCTGATAAATAAAACCCCACTAAAACTATGCGATGCCATATTATTTTTCTAAGAAAATACTCAATATCAGAATAATAATTAATCAATTCCGCGTAATATGGGCCGTTTTATCGGACCCACGTCACACTAATTGAAATTATCAGCAATGTTTTGAAACTTATTATTGAAATGAGGCTACAACATTCTTAAAAATAGCATGCCATTGACGAACGACCTCGTTTAGAAATCGTTTATTAATGGCAAAGGCAGATAGCCAAAGAAAATTATAAGGATTATTAAAATGAAACTTAAATTAGTTGCAGTGGCAGTGACTACAATGTTGGCTGCAGGCGCGGTAAACGCGGCTGAAGTCTTTAACAAAGACGGTAACAAGCTGGATCTGTACGGTAAAGTAACAGGTCTGCACTATTTCTCTGACGACACCAGCAACGACGGCGACAAAACTTACGTGCGTCTGGGCTTCAAAGGTGAAACTCAGATCAACGACCAGCTGTCCGGTTACGGCCAGTGGGAATATGAGTTCAAAGGCAACAACGACGAATCCAACGGCGATAAAGGCAACAAAACCCGTCTGGCGTTCGCTGGCCTGAAATTCAACGAATTTGGTTCTTTCGACTACGGTCGTAACTACGGTGTGGCTTACGACATCGGCGCATGGACCGACGTTCTGCCAGAATACGGCGGAGACACCTGGACTCAGACTGACGTCTTCATGACCGGCCGTACTACCGGCGTTGCAACCTACCGTAACACTGACTTCTTCGGTCTGGTTGATGGCCTGAACTTTGCTGCACAGTACCAGGGCAAAAATGACCGTGACGACGTGACCAAAGCGAACGGCGATGGCTGGGGTCTGTCTTCTACCTATGAAATGGACGGTTTCGGCGTGGGTGCAACCTATGCGAAATCTGACCGTACCGACGATCAGGTTCGCGCTGCGGCACTGAACGACCTGAACGCGTCCGGTGACAATGCAGAAGTATGGGCTGCTGGCCTGAAATACGATGCGAACAACATCTACCTGGCAACCACCTACTCTGAAACCCGCAACATGACCGTATTCGGTGCTGACCATATTGCGAACAAAGCTCAGAACTTCGAAGTGGTTGCACAGTACCAGTTCGACTTCGGCCTGCGTCCGTCTATCGCTTACCTGAAATCCAAAGGTAAAGATATCAACAACTACGGCGACCAGGATCTGGTTGAGTACATCGAAGTGGGCACCACTTACTACTTCAACAAAAACATGTCCACCTACGTTGACTACAAAATCAACCTGCTGGATGACAACAAATTCACCAACGATGCGAAAATCGCGACCGACAACATCGTTGCACTGGGTCTGACCTACCAGTTCTAAGAATTTGTCTGTTAAAAAAGCCAGCCCTTGCGGCTGGCTTTTTTTATCGCAGTCATCAGGCGTGATAAAGGAGTACGCCATGCATCTCTATACGGGACGCTGCTTGTGCGGGATGAGCCATTTTAGCGTCAACATCGAAGCGCTCGATGTCTATGCCTGCCACTGCACCAACTGTCAGAAGTGGTCGGGCGGTATTGCCATGTATCTGGAAACCCAGGGCGAACCCATTGTCGAAAGCGGTTCGATTGCCCCTTCGCACTTCTCATCTTCCGCGCGCGGTGAACGCTGGTTCTGCCCCGGCTGCGGCTGTCCGCTGTGGTTTGAACTCACCCCCACCGGGCGCTATTTTGTCCCCTGGACGCTGCTCGAGCTGAACGAAGACGATCGTCGTCGCCTGGTGCTGGCCGCCGAAATCTATACGGAAACGCAACCGGCCTTCTGGCGCCTCACCGGCCAGTACGCCCGATTCAGCGGCACCGAAATCGAAGCCCTGGATAAGCACTGCTCGTTTACACCGTAACGCTGCCCGCCGCGCGGCGGAGCCAGGCTTGCAGCAGTTTGCCATCCTCGGTCATGTCCGAATCCTGACGGACGCACAGATAATAATCGCGCCCGTCATCGATGGGAGCATCGAAGATTTTCACCAGCTCGCCGCTCTCCAGATAGGGCGCGATCAGCGGCTCGCGCATAAGCGCACAGCCGAGCCCCGCCTGAACGCCCGCCAGAGTCAGTAATCCATCCTCAAACAGCGGACCACTCTTGCGCGCTGTCCGTTTCACGCCCTGCTGGATAAACCACTGTTGCCAGGTACTGCGCTCTTCATCGTGCAGAAGCGGCATTTGCAGCAGCTGTTCCGGGGTGTCGATATGCCCGTGAATGCGCAAAAACGCCCGGCTGCACACCGGCACCATCTGCCCGGAAATCAGTTTTTCGCTCTGATACCCCGCCCACTGGCCGTTACCAAAGCGAATCGACATATCCGACGCGTCGCTGAGATAGTTGCGATGGTTGGCATACACGACGTTAATTTCCGTCTGCGGGTTGGCGCGCATAAACGCGGGCAGACGCGGAATAAACCAGCCCATGCCAAACAGCGGGATCAGGCTGATGGTCACCTGACGCGTCTGGGCCTGCTCCACCAGATGCTCCGTCGCCTGGCGCAGGACGTTAAACGCCGCGCGGATCGAGCGGTAATAGTCACGCCCCTGCTGGCTCAGGATCAGCCTGCGCCCCTGACGCTCCGTGAGCGGCATTTGCAGATACCCTTCCAGCACCTTGAGCTGATGGCTCACGGCAGAGGGCGATATCGCCAGCTCCTGCGCCGCCAGGGTGACGCTCCCCAGGCGGGCGATCGCCTCGAAAGCGCGCACGGCCCGCAGGGGCGGATCGTTCGCCAGACGGCTTTCCGCATACGCAGGCAGCTGGAGTGATTGTTCTGTTTTATTCATATGTTGATTTTATTGGTCTCTTTCTGTCCAAATGACGATTAACTATTCTCTTTAAAATCATTGTGATAAATCAATCTCGAAATATCATAAGAAATAATATATGCGTATTTTACAATTTAATTCAATTGTCGGATGTTACCCGCTGAAAGAGCAATCTGTCGGGTAAACACATTGGATACACTGATACAACAACTGATCAATGGCGTGATGCTGGGCAGCATCTACGCGCTGATCGCGCTGGGCTATACGATGGTGTATGGCATTTTGCGCATCATTAACTTCGCCCATGGCGACATTTTGATGGTCGGCGCGCTCACCACGCTGTCGGCCCTGAACGCGCTGAACAGCACATTCCCACACATGCCGCAGCTATTGCAGCTCGGCTTTGCGCTGGTCATTGCCATGGCCGTCTGCGCCCTGCTGGCGATGGCGGTGGAGCGCTTCGCCTACCGCCGCCTGCGCAACGCCCCGCGTCTGGCGCCGCTGATCTCCGGGATTGGCGTCTCCGTCTTGCTGCAAACCGTGGCGATGATTATCTGGACGCGCAACCCGCTGATGTTCCCACAAATCCTGCCGATGGACGCGATTTCCGTCACCTCGGGCAGCGTTGACCATCCTCCGGCCATTGTGACGGTCACAGGCATCGTCACCGTGTCGCTGGCGCTGATCGTGATGATCGGCCTGTGGCTGCTCGTGGAATACACCCGTCTTGGACGCGGGATGCGCGCGGTGGCGGAAAACCCGCGCGTCGCCACGCTGATGGGCGTCAACCCCAACGCCATTATCACCCTCACCTTCGCCATCGGCGGCATCTTCGCGGCCCTCGCAGGGGTGATGATGGCCAGCAACTACGGCAACGCCAGTTTCTCGATGGGCTTTCTGCCCGGCATCAAAGCCTTCACTGCCGCCGTGCTGGGCGGGATCGGCAATATTCGCGGCGCGATGATCGGCGGGATTTTACTCGGGATCATCGAAGCGCTGGGCGCAGGCTATCTGGGTGAACTGACAAATGGCGTGTTCGGGAGTAACTATCAGGACGTCTTCGCCTTCATCGTGCTGATTCTGGTACTGGTATTCCGTCCGGCAGGTCTGCTGGGCGAACGCGTGGCGCACAGGGCGTAGGGGAAATTATGACAACCACTTCACTCCAGGCTCCTGCCTCTTCGCGCCGCTTCTGGTCCGGCATGACGCTGTTCGTCATCGCCCTGCTGGTTGCGCCGATAGTCGCCAGCCAGATCGGCGGCAACTACTGGGTGCGCGTGATCGACTTTGCGCTGCTGTACATCATGCTGGCGCTCGGGCTGAACATCGTCGTCGGCTACACCGGCCTGCTGGATATGGGCTTTATCGCCTTTTACGCGGTCGGGGCCTATCTGGCAGCGCTGCTGGCCTCCCCGCATCTGCTGGAGGTCTTCCCGATCCTCAGCGTCTGGTTCCCGGACGGGCTGCACACTTCGTATCTGCTGATTATTCCGCTGGCGGCGCTGGTCGCGGCGGTGTGCGGCATTATCCTCGGCGCGCCGACGCTAAAATTGCGCGGCGACTATCTGGCGATTGTCACCCTCGGCTTCGGGGAGATCATCCGCATTCTGATGCGCAATCTCGACCGCCCGGTGAATATCACCAACGGTGCGAAAGGCATAACCGGCGTCGATACCCTCAATCTGTTTGGCCTGAAATTTAGCGGCGTCTATCACTGGTTTGGCATGAAAGTCCCGGCTCTGTGGCTGTGGTACTACCTGCTGATGCTGGTGATTGTGCTGATTATTTTTGTCTGCCTGCGCCTGCAACACTCGCGCATTGGCCGGGCGTGGCATGCCATTCGTGAAGATGAGGACGTGGCCCGCGCGATGGGCATCAACGTGCGTAACTATAAACTGCTGGCCTTTGCGATGGGCGCCTCCTTTGGCGGCGTGGCAGGTGCGTTGTTCGGTGCTTTCCAGGGCTTCGTGTCGCCAGAATCCTTCACCCTGCAAGAGTCCATTGCCGTGCTGGCGATGGTGGTACTCGGCGGGATGGGCCACATCCCTGGCGTGATCCTCGGCGCGGTGCTCCTGACCGCCCTGCCGGAAATCCTGCGCAGCCAGGCGGCACCCGTTCAGCAGGCGCTGTTTGGCACCGTGCTGATCGACCCGGAAATTCTGCGTCAGCTGTTCTACGGCCTGGCGCTGGTGCTGGTGATGCTCCTGCGCCCGTCCGGAATCTGGCCGGTCCGTCACAAGGAGGTCAACGCATGAGCCTGTTAACCGTGCGTAATATGTCTAAACGCTTTGGTGGCCTGACCGCCGTGGACGACGTTTCGCTCTCCATTCATAAAGGCGAAATCTACGGTCTGATCGGCCCCAACGGCGCAGGCAAAACCACCTGTTTTAACCTGATCACCGGCCTCTATCCGGCGGATAGCGGCGAGTTTTCGATTGCCGATAAACCCTATTTCCCGAAGCAGATCGACAAAGTCACTGCCGCCGGTATCGCGCGCACTTTTCAGAACGTGCGTCTGTTTAACGAAATGTCGGTGCTGGAGAACGTGATGGTCGGTCGCCACGTGCGCACCCGCAACGGGCTCTGGGCGGCACTATCGCGCCATCAACGCGCCCGCGATGAGGAGGCACAAACCCGCGAGCTGGCCTGGCACTGGCTGGAGTATACCGGAATCGCCCGATTCGCCCACTATCGCGCCTGCGACCTGGCATACGGCCATCAGCGTCGACTGGAGATCGCCCGCGCGCTGGCGACCGACCCGCTGCTGCTGGCGCTCGATGAACCGGCTGCGGGCATGAATGCCGCAGAAAAAAACGCCCTCGGCGAACTGCTCACCCGCATTCGGGACGACGGCAAAACGCTGCTGATGATAGAGCACGACGTTAAGCTGGTGATGGGGATCTGCGACCGCCTTACGGTGCTGGATTACGGCAAAACCCTGGCCGTCGGCACGCCCGACACGGTACGGCGAGACCCGGCGGTGATCGCTGCCTGGCTTGGAGGCAACGCCCATGTCTGAATTACTCAAAGTCGAACGCCTGGACGTGCATTACGGCGGGATCCAGGCAGTGCGCGGCGTGTCGTTCACCCTGCAGGAGGGCGAACAGGCAACGCTGATTGGTGCTAATGGCGCGGGCAAAAGCTCAACCGTGCGCGCCATCACCGGGCTGGAAAACTTCGGCGGCAACATTCTGTTTAACGGCCAGCCGGTGCGCAAACGCAAGTCCGAAGCCTTGCTGCGCGACGGGCTGGTGATGGTCCCGGAAGGTCGTGGCATCTTCGCCCGCATGACGGTGCTGGAGAATTTACAGATGGGCGCCTGGCTGCGCCGTGACACTGTCACAGTAAAAAGCGAAATGGACGCGATTTTCGACCGTTTCCCTCGCCTCGGCGAACGTCAACATCAGCTCGCCGGGCTGCTTTCCGGCGGTGAACAGCAGCTGCTGGCGCTGAACCGCGCCCTGCTCAGCCGTCCGCGCCTGCTGATCCTCGATGAGCCGTCGATGGGGCTGGCTCCGAAAATGGTCGAGAACATTTTTCAGGTTATCAAAGGGCTGCGCGAACGCGGCGTGGCCCTGCTGCTGATCGAACAAAACGCCCGGCTGGCGCTGGAAGTGACGGACCAGGCCTGGGTGATGGACAGCGGCAGCATCGTGCATCACGGCGAATCAAAAGCGCTGCTCGATGACGACCAGATTGCACAGATTTATTTGGGCGAAATGCCCGTTTAACACACCAACCAACACCAGGGAAATTATAATGAAAACCTTAAAAATCAGTGCGCTCAGCGCCGCGCTTTTGCTCAGTGGTTTTGCCTCCTCCGCCTCATGGGCGGCCCAGAGCGAAACCGTCATCATCGGCCTGGCAGGCCCGCTCACCGGCCCTTCCGCGCGTATCGGGAAGGATCTGGAGAACGGCGCACAGCTGGCGATCGATGACATCAACAAACAGCACCCGACCATCGGCGGCAAAGCGGTGACCTTCAAACTGCAGTCCGAAGATGACCAGTCCGACCCGCGCACCGCCGTGGCCGTCGCGCAGCGTCTGGTCGACAGCGGCGTGGCAGGTGTGGTCGGCCACTGGAACACCGGGACCAGCATTCCGGCGGCGCGTGTCTATCATGACGCCGGGATCGCCCAGGTCGCGCCTGTCGCCACCGGTCACGCCTATACCAAACAGGGCTTTGACACCAGTTTCCGCGTGATGGGGCACGACGATGACGGTGGGCAGTTCGCGGGCGAATATGCGGTGAAAACCCTGAAAGCCAAACGCATCGCGGTGATCGACGACCGCACCGCCTTCGGCCAGGGCCTGGCAGATGAATTCATCAAATCGCTGGAAGCACAGGGCGTGAAGATTGTTGACCGTCAGTACGTTGACGACAAAACCGTCGACTTTAGCGCCGTGTTAACCGCCATTCGCAGTAAAAACGCCGATCTGGTGTTCTTCGGTGGTGTGGACAGCCAGGCCGCTCCGCTGGCGCGTCGCATCAAGCAGCTGAATATGAACGCCACGCTGATGGGCGCAGGCGGCTTCGTCAGCCAGACCTTCCTGCAGCTGGCCCAGAAAGAAGGCGAAGGTGTAGTGGCGTTAGAGCCAGGCCTGCCGGTCGACCAGATGCCGGGCGGCAAAGCTTTCGAGCAGGCGTACCAGTCCCGCTACCACACCCATATCGAACTGCACGCCCCGTTCGCCTATGACGCCACCCGCGTGCTGGTGGCGGCAATGGAAAAAGCCGACTCCGTCGATCCGTCTGAGTACCTGCCCGCCCTGCGCGCCATCAGCTATTCCGGCGTCACCGGCCAGATCGCTTTCGACGATCAGGGCAACCTGAAATCCCCGTCCTTTACCGTTTACAAAGTGGTCGACGGGAAATGGCAGCCGCAAACCGTTCTGGGCGGCGCAAAAACGAAGTAACGCAGTGAGGCAATGTGATGAGCGATAACAATGAGCTGGGCATTCTCGCCCGCCGCAAAATAGAAGCAGAAATTATTAAACCCATTTACGAGATCCTGGTGCGCGAGATAGGGAAAACCCGCGCCCAGGCGGTGATTGGCGAAGCGATAGAACAGGCGGCAATTGACGCCGGGGCGCATTTTGCCCGCCAGGAGCCGAACGGCGCGGATGTGAAAAGCTTTATCGCCCTGCAATATCTCTGGGAAAAAGATAACGCGCTGGACGTGAAAGTGATCGACGCCGACGACCAGCAGTACAACTACAACGTGACGCGCTGCCGCTACGCTGAGATGTATCACGAGATGGGGCTGGGCGAGATCGGCCACCTGCTCTCCTGCGCCCGCGATGAGAAATTCATCGTCGGCTACGCGCCGGACGTGGAACTGACGCGTACCACCACCATTATGCAGGGCGGAAAATGCTGTGATTTCCGCTATCACACCAAAAAGGACAAAGCATGATCCGCATCGATGCGCCGCGTCTGTGGACCACGCTTTCGATGATGGCGCAAATCGGCGGCACGCCTGCGGGCGGCGTGACCCGTCTGGCCCTGAGCGAAGAAGACCGCATCGCGCGCAATCTGCTGCGCGACTGGGCGCAGGAGGCGGGATTGTCCTGTGACGTCGACAGCATGGGCAATATGTTTATTCGACGCGCCGGGAAAAACCGCGCCCTGCCGCCGGTAATGACCGGCTCGCATGTGGATTCCCAGCCGCTCGGCGGCAATTACGACGGGATCTACGGCGTGCTGGCCGGGCTGGAAGTCCTGCGCACCCTGAACGACAACAGCGTTGAAACTGAGCGCGACATCGTGCTGGTGAACTGGACCAACGAAGAAGGCGCCCGCTTCGCCCCGGCGATGCTGGCCTCCGGCGTCTGGTCCGGGCAGTTTAGCGAGGAATACGCCCTCGCCCGTGCGGACAGCGCGGGTGTGACCGTCGGCGAATCGCTGGATTCGATCGGTTATCGCGGTACCCAGCCTGCCCGCGCGTTTCCGATCCACGCCTGCTACGAACTGCACATTGAGCAAGGCCCGATTCTGGAAGACGAAGCGATTGATATCGGTCTGGTGCGCGCCGCGATGGGCCAGCGCTGGTTTACCCTGACGCTGGACGGCTTTGCCGCGCACGCAGGCACCACGCCGATGCACAGCCGCCGCGACGCGTTAACTGCGTTTGCCGAGCTGGCGCTGATGGTGGAAGAGATCGGCTATCAGCACAAACCGGACGGCCGCGCGACCATCGGCATGGCGCAGATCACGCCGAACTCGCGCAACGTCGTGCCGTCGCGCGTGGTGTGCAGCGTGGAGTTTCGTCATCCTCAAAGCGAGGTGCTGGAAGCAATGGAAGTGGCGCTGCGTGAAGCCGCTGAAGGGCTGGCGACGCGAGGAGTCACGGCAAACGTTGAGCGGATCTTCGACTACGCGCCGATCGCGTTCGATGAAGCCTGTCTGGCGCGCAGTGAAAAAGCGGTCGAAGCCCTCGGCTATTCGGCAAAACCGATGGTTTCCGGTGCCGGGCACGACACCTGCTATATCAGCAAAATCGCCCCGGCGAGCATGATCTTTATTCCCTGCGAAAAAGGCATCAGCCACAACGAAGCGGAAAAGATCCTGCCCGAGTGGTCAGAGAAAGGGGCGAACGTGTTGCTGCACAGTGTGTTGAGCGCAGCACTCGAAAAATAAGCCGGGTGGGGTGTGATTTGTAGGCCTGGTAAGCGCAGCGCCACCAGGCTTTCTGTTACCTCTGCTCCACCTTCGCCAGGCTAAACCAAATCCCGGTCGCCAGTATCAGCAGCATGGCACCCGCGCTACCGAGCGCGACGCTGTGCGAGGTGATAAACGCGGTTTTGGCGGCCTCGATAGTGGCTTCGGCCAGCATCGGCGAGAGATCCTGCGCGACCTTCACCGCTTCACCGATGGACGACGCGGCTTTTTCAGCCAGGGAACCGCTCAACTCTTGCGGCAGCTCGATAGACGCCGAGAAGCTGCGGGTGAGCAGCAGACCGAAAATCGCGATCCCAAGACCCGCGCCTAATTCGTAGGACATGGTTTCGATCGCACCTGCTGCGGCCGCTTTTTCCTTCGGTGCCGCCGCCATGATCGCAGCAGTTGAGGCCAGCAGTGCGCTTGCGGCGCTGAACCCCAGCAGCACCATCAGGCTCCAGGCCTGCCACTGCTGGGTGCTGAAATCGAGCATCGACAGCCCAATAAAGCTCACCGCACTCAGTCCCATACCGCCCGCCGCGACCAGTCGCAGCCCGAGTTTACCTACCAGCACGCCCGCAATCGGCCCGCTAAATCCGCTGGCGACCATCAGCGGCAGCATAAACATGCCCGCCTCAAACGGCGTAAAGCCGTGGACAAACTGCAGCTCCTGGGCCATCAGCAGTTCAAAGCCCACCAGGGCGATCATCGCGGTCATCGCCATCACCACGCCGCTCAAAATAATGCGGTGGCAGAACAGGCGCATGTCGATCATCGGCTTGCTGGCCCGCAGCTGGATGCGCACGAAGATAAACAGCATCAACGCGCCGGTCAGGAGGGTTCCCGTCACAATCGCCGGAGAAAGCGTGCCTTTGAGAGCGGTTTTAGCGCTGTAGACCAGCAGCAAAATCGCCACGATCAGCATCAGGGCATGAGAGATATTGAGCGTCTGCTCCGGGCGTCCCTGCTGTTTCGGTACAAAGTGCGCCGCCAGGGCGACCACCACCACCACGATCGGGACGTTGATCAAAAACACCGATCCCCAGTAGAAGTGCTCCAGCAGCAGGCCACCGACCAGCGGACCAAATGCCGCCCCGCCGGAACCGACCGCGGCCCAGACGCCTAACGCGATATTGCGGTGACGCGCCTCGACAAACAGGGTGCGAATACCCGCCAGGGTCGCCGGGATAATCATCGCCGCGCCAATCGCCAGCGTCGCACGGGCGGCAATCAGCCAGGCGGCGGACGGGGCAAACGCCGCGGCCAGGGACGACAGGCCGAACAGCACGCTGCCGAGCATCAGCAGCTTTTTAAAGCCAATGCGATCCCCAAGCGCGCCCATCGGCAGCACCATGCCCGCCATCACCAGCGAATAAATATCAATAATCCACAGCAATTCGTTACCGCTGGCCCCGAGCGTCATACTCAGCGTCGGCGCGGCGACATGCAGTACCGTTGCGTCAATCGCGACCGGAATATAGACCAGCACGATAATCACTAACGCTAACCACCTTTGAAACATAAATTTCCCTTTAAACTGAATCTGGACACGTGTCCAGGATGCGATCCTACGGAAAGTTGAACGCGTGTCCAGCTTTTTGTTACACTCGTTTGGTCGCCATTGAGAGTGAGTTGAAATGAGCTATTTGAGCAAGGACGAACGGCGGGAAGATATCCTGCAGGCCGCGATGCGCGTCGCGTTGAGCGAAGGGTTTAGCGCCATGACCGTGCGGCGCATTGCCGGCGAGGCCGGTATCGCTTCCGGACAGGTACATCACCACTTTGCCAGCGCTGGTGAGCTCAAATCCCTGGCCTTTGTGCGTCTGATTCGCGATCTGCTGGATGCCGAAATCGTCGGTGAAAACGCCGACTGGCGACAGCGCCTGCACGCCATGCTCGGCAGCGATGACGGCGCGTTCGAGCCCTACATCCGCCTGTGGCGGGAAGCGCAGATCCTCGCGAGTCGCGATCCGGAAATTAAAAGTGCCTATGTGGTGACGATGGAAATGTGGCATCAGGAAACCGTCGCCATTATCCGCGCGGGCGCCGAGGCAAACGCCTTTACCCTCTCCGATCGCGCAGAGAATATCGCCTGGCGATTGATTGGTTTAGTCTGCGGACTGGACGGTATCTATGTGTTAAATATGCCAGAAATGGATGACGCCGCCTTTAATAGCCATCTGGATAAATTAATTACCCTCGAATTGTTTTAATACTCCTTTCTGAGTATTAAAAACCGCAATATTTTACAATTGGTAACACATAAAGCGAATCATCTTTCCCCTGACAAACTCAGGGATTCGCTTTCTTATCTATCCTTTCAGAAGCATCTGAAAAATTCCAAAAATCTTAATCGCATAACGTCAGCCATCTGACTGTTTTCACTTCTCTTTTCTGTTTTTTACGGGTAAGTACGAGGGCGATATGTCACAACAAAGTGAGAAAAATAATCATTATCTTTTAAATAACTGGAAACCTGAAAACGCGGCATTTTGGGAAAATAAAGGCAAACACATCGCGCGACGAAATCTGTGTATCTCGGTCGCTTGTCTGCTCCTCGCCTTCTGCGTCTGGATGTTATTTAGTGCTGTTGCGGTCAATCTTAATAAAGTCGGCTTTAATTTCACCACCGATCAGCTTTTCATGTTAACCGCATTACCTTCCCTCTCCGGCGCTATATTGCGCGTCCCCTATTCCTTTATGGTGCCAATATTTGGCGGTCGTTACTGGACAATATTAAGCACCGTGATTTTGATTGTTCCCTGCGTGTGGCTCGGGATCGCCGTACAGAATAGCGCTACGCCGTACTGGGTCTTTATCACCATCGCCCTGCTGTGCGGATTTGCCGGGGCGAACTTCGCCTCCAGCATGGGTAATATCAGTTTCTTCTTCCCGAAAGCCAAACAGGGCAGCGCGCTGGGGATTAACGGCGGGCTGGGTAATCTGGGCGTCAGCGTGATGCAGATGGTAGCCCCGGCGGTGATTTTCCTGCCGATGTTCGCGTTTCTCGGCGTTCACGGCGTGCCGCAGGAGGACGGCTCTGTGCTGTCGCTGGCCAACGCCGCCTGGATCTGGGCGCCGCTGCTGCTGATTGCCACCCTCGCCGCCTTTTTCGGCATGAACGATATCGCCAGCTCGAAAGCCTCGATTGCCAGCCAGCTGCCGGTGCTGAAACAGCCGCACCTGTGGCTGCTGAGCCTGCTCTATCTGGCGACCTTCGGCTCCTTTATCGGCTTTTCCGCGGGCTTTGCGATGCTGGCGAAAACCCAGTTCCCGGATGTGAACATTCTCCATCTCGCCTTCTTCGGCCCGCTCATCGGCGCGCTGGCGCGTTCGGCGGGCGGCGTGGTGTCGGACAAACTCGGCGGCGTACGCGTCACGCTGGTGAACTTTATCCTGATGGCGGTCTTCAGCGCCCTGCTGTTCCTGACGCTCCCCGGCTCCGGCTCTGGCAACTTCACCGCCTTCTATCTGGTGTTTATGGGCCTGTTCCTCACTGCTGGGTTAGGCAGCGGCTCCACCTTCCAGATGATCGCTGTCATCTTCCGTCAGATCACTATCTACAACGTCAAACTGCGCGGCGGCAGCGAAGAGCAAGCCCAGCAGGAAGCGGTGTCGGACACCGCGGCGGCGCTCGGGTTTATCTCCGCCATCGGCGCGGTCGGCGGCTTCTTCATTCCTAAAGCATTCGGTACCTCGCTGGCAATGACCGGTTCGCCCGTCGGCGCGATGAAAGTCTTCCTCGTGTTTTATATCGTCTGCGTGTTCGTCACCTGGCTGGTCTATGGCCGCCGACAGAAACACGTCAAATCATAACAATTCAGATCGACACATTTGTGAGCAGTGTAACCACGGGGTGGGCGTCGCCCCGTCAGGAGAAACGTCATGAGTAAATTGTTGGATCGCTTTCGGTATTTCAAACAAAAAGGCGAGACCTTCGCCGACGGCCACGGTCAGGTGATGCACACCAACCGCGACTGGGAAGACAGCTATCGCCAGCGCTGGCAGTTCGACAAAATAGTGCGATCCACCCACGGGGTGAACTGTACCGGCTCCTGCAGCTGGAAGATTTACGTCAAAAACGGCCTGGTGACCTGGGAAACGCAGCAAACCGACTACCCCCGCACCCGCCCCGACTTACCCAACCATGAACCGCGCGGCTGTCCGCGCGGGGCGAGTTACTCCTGGTATCTCTACAGCGCTAACCGCCTGAAATACCCGCTGGTGCGCCGGAAACTGATCGAGCTGTGGCGCGAAGCGCTGGGCCAGCACAGCGACCCGGTGCTGGCGTGGAACGCCATCATGAGCGATCCGCAGAAGACCAGCAGCTACAAAAAAGCGCGCGGCCACGGCGGATTTATTCGCTCGAACTGGAAAGAGCTTAACCAGCTGATCGCCGCCGCTAACGTCTGGACGATTAAACATTACGGCCCGGATCGCGTCGCCGGATTCTCGCCGATCCCCGCGATGTCGATGGTCTCTTACGCCGCCGGGACGCGATATCTCTCGCTGCTCGGCGGGACCTGTCTGAGTTTCTACGACTGGTACTGCGACCTGCCGCCTGCCTCGCCGATGACCTGGGGCGAGCAGACCGACGTCCCCGAATCCGCCGACTGGTACAACTCCAGCTACATCATCGCCTGGGGCTCGAACGTGCCGCAGACGCGCACCCCGGACGCCCATTTCTTCACCGAAGTGCGCTACAAAGGCACCAAAACCATCGCTATCACCCCGGACTTCTCGGAAGTTGCCAAGCTGAGCGATCAGTGGCTGGCCCCGAAACAAGGCACCGATAGCGCCCTGGCCATGGCGATGGGCCACGTGATCCTCCGGGAATTCCATCTCGATAACCCCAGCGACTACTTCCTCAACTACTGCCGCCGCTATACCGACATGCCGATGCTGGTGATGCTCGATGCGCGTGACGACGGGAGTCTGGTGCCGGGACGGATGCTGCGCGCCTCGGATCTGGCCGAAGGTCTGGGCGAGGAGAACAATCCTGAATGGAAAACCGTGGCCTTTGATATTGCCGGAGGGCTGGTCGCGCCGAACGGTTCGATTGGTTTCCGCTGGGGCGAAAAAGGCAAATGGAACCTCGAAGCGCTGGCAGCAGGCCAGGAAACCGAGCTGACGCTCTCGCTGCTGATTACTCACGACAATATTGCGAACGTGGCCTTCCCCTACTTTGGCGGCAACGAAAACCCGCATTTTCGCAGCGTGAAACAGGACCCGGTGCTGATCCGCAAAGTGCCGTCGAAAACCCTGACGCTGGCCGATGGCCGTCAGCAGCAGGTCGCCAGCGTCTACGATCTGATTCTGGCAAACTACGGCTTAGATCGTGGCCTGGAAGATGCCAACGCCGTCGGGGATTACAGCGAAATCAAAGCCTACTCCCCGGCCTGGGGCGAGCAGATCACCGGCGTGCCGCGTCGTCATATCGAGCAGATCGCCCGTGAATTCGCCGATACCGCTCACAAAACCCACGGTCGCTCGATGATCATCCTCGGCGCGGGGGTGAACCACTGGTATCACATGGACATGAACTACCGCGGGATGATCAATATGCTGGTCTTCTGCGGCTGTGTCGGCAAGAGCGGCGGCGGCTGGTCGCACTATGTCGGCCAGGAGAAGCTGCGCCCGCAAACCGGCTGGCTGCCGCTGGCGTTTGCCCTCGACTGGAACCGCCCGCCGCGCCAGATGAACAGCACCTCGTTCTTCTACAACCACGCCAGCCAGTGGCGCTACGAAAAACTCACCGCCCAGGAGTTGCTCTCCCCGCTGGCGGATCCGTCGAAATTCACCGGGCACCTGATCGACTTTAACGTGCGCGCCGAGCGGATGGGCTGGCTGCCGTCCGCCCCGCAGCTGTCGCTCAACCCGCTGCACATCAAAGCGCGCGCCGATGCCGCCGGAATGTCCCCGCAGGAGTACACGGTTCAGGCGCTCAAATCGGGCGATCTGCGCTTTGCCTGTGAGCAGCCGGACAACGGCAAAAACCACCCGCGCAATCTGTTCGTCTGGCGCTCGAACCTGCTCGGCTCCTCCGGGAAAGGCCACGAGTACATGCTCAAATACCTGCTCGGCACCGAGAGCGGCATTCAGGGGGACGATCTCGGCTCGACCGACGACGTCAAACCGGAAGAGGTGGAGTGGCAAACCGCCGCCATCGAAGGGAAGCTCGACCTGCTGGTGACTCTCGATTTCCGCATGTCCAGCACCTGTCTGTTCTCGGACATCGTCCTGCCGACCGCCACCTGGTACGAGAAAGACGACATGAATACCTCGGATATGCATCCGTTTATTCATCCGCTCTCGGCCGCCGTGGATCCGGCTTGGGAGTCCCGCAGCGACTGGGATATCTACAAGGGCATCGCCAAAGTGTTTTCCGAAGTCTGCGTCGGCCATCTGGGTACGGAAACGGACGTGGTGTTGCAGCCGTTGCAGCACGACTCCCCGGCAGAGCTGTCGCAGCCCTTTGATATTCAGGACTGGCGCAAAGGCGAATGCGATCTGATTCCCGGTAAAACCGCGCCAAACATCGCCGTCATCGAACGTAATTATCCGGAAACGTACGAGCGCTTTACCTCCCTCGGGCCGCTGATGGACAAGCTCGGCAACGGCGGGAAAGGCATTTCGTGGAACACCCAGGACGAAGTCGATTTCCTCGGCAAGCTGAATTACGTCAAGCTCGACGGCCCGTGCAAAGGGCGTCCGCTGATTGATACGGCGATTGACGCATCGGAGGTGATCCTGTCCCTTGCCCCGGAAACCAACGGCCACGTGGCGGTCAAAGCCTGGAAAGCCCTCGCCGAATTTACCGGCCGCGACCATACCCATCTGGCGATCAACAAAGAAGACGAGAAGATTCGTTTTCGCGATATCCAGGCCCAGCCGCGCAAAATCATCTCCAGCCCGACCTGGTCCGGCATCGAAAGCGAGCATGTTTCCTATAACGCCGGCTACACCAACGTCCACGAGCTGATCCCGTGGCGCACCCTGTCGGGCCGTCAGCAGCTGTATCAGGATCACCAGTGGATGCGCGCCTTTGGCGAAAGCCTGGTGGCCTATCGTCCGCCGATCGACACCCGCAGCGTGACCCACATGCGCGAAATCCCGCCGAACGGTTTCCCGGAAAAAGCGCTGAATTTCCTCACGCCGCACCAGAAATGGGGCATTCACTCCACCTACAGCGAAAACCTGCTGATGCAGACCCTGTCGCGCGGCGGCCCGATCGTGTGGATCAGCGAAACGGATGCCCGCGAGTTAGGCATTGAAGATAACGACTGGATCGAAGCCTTCAACGCCAACGGCGCTCTCACCGCTCGCGCGGTCGTCAGCCAGCGCGTGCCGCCGGGCATGACCATGATGTATCACGCTCAGGAGCGCATTCTGAACATACCGGGCTCGGAAGTGACCGGACGACGCGGCGGTATCCACAACTCCGTCACCCGCGTCTGCCCGAAACCGACGCACATGATTGGCGGCTACGCACAGTTAGCTTACGGCTTTAACTACTACGGCACCGTCGGTTCGAACCGCGACGAATTCATCATGATCCGCAAGATGAAAAACATTAACTGGCTGGATGGCGAAGGTCGGGATCAGGTACAGGAGGCGAAAAAATGAAAATACGCTCACAGGTCGGCATGGTACTGAATCTCGACAAATGCATTGGGTGTCACACCTGCTCGGTGACGTGCAAAAACGTCTGGACCGGGCGCGAAGGGATGGAATACGCGTGGTTTAACAACGTCGAAACCAAACCGGGCATCGGCTATCCGAAAAACTGGGAAGATCAGGAGGAGTGGCAAGGCGGCTGGGTGCGCGGGATCACCGGGAAACTGACCCCACGCCTCGGCGGACGCGTGGGCGTGCTGTCGAAAATCTTCGCCAACCCGTCGCTGCCGGGCATCGACGACTATTACGAGCCCTTCACCTTTGACTATCAGGACTTGCACCGGGCGCCGGAGGGCGATCATCTCCCGACCGCGCGTCCAAGATCGCTCATCAGCGGCAAACGAATGGACAAAATCGTCGGCGGCCCAAACTGGGAGGAGCTGCTTGGCGGTGAATTCGAGAAACGCGCCCGCGACCGTAACTTCGACAAGATGCAAAAGGAGATGTACGGCCAGTTCGAAAACACCTTCATGATGTACCTCCCGCGACTGTGCGAGCACTGCCTGAACCCGAGCTGTGTCGCCACCTGCCCGAGCGGCGCGATTTATAAACGCGAAGAGGACGGCATCGTCCTGATCGACCAGGACAAATGCCGCGGCTGGCGCATGTGCATCAGCGGCTGTCCGTACAAAAAAATCTACTTCAACTGGAAGAGCGGCAAGTCAGAAAAATGCATCTTCTGCTATCCGCGCATTGAGTCCGGCCAGCCAACCGTCTGCTCGGAAACCTGCGTCGGGCGCATTCGCTATCTCGGCGTGCTGCTGTACGACGCGGATCGCATAGAAGAAGCGGCCAGCACCGAGCATGAAACGGATCTGTACGAGCGTCAGTGCGACGTGTTCCTGAACCCGAACGATCCGGCGGTGATTGAGGAAGCGCTGAAACAGGGTATCCCGCAGAACGTGATCGACGCGGCCCAGCGCTCGCCGGTCTACAAAATGGCGATGGACTGGAAGCTGGCCCTGCCGCTGCATCCGGAATATCGCACCCTGCCAATGGTCTGGTATGTGCCGCCGCTGTCACCGATCCAGTCTTACGCCGATGCCGGTGGTCTGCCGCAGACCGACAGCATTCTGCCTGCCGTCGAAAGCCTGCGCATTCCGGTGCAGTATCTGGCCAATATGCTGAGTGCGGGCGATACCGGCCCGGTGCTGCGCGCCCTGAAACGTATGATGGCGATGCGCCACTACAAACGCTCGCAAACCGTGGAAGGCGTGACCGATACCCGCGCCATCGACGAAGTGGGCCTGAGCGTGGAACAGGTGGAAGAGATGTACCGCTACCTGGCGATTGCCAACTACGAAGACCGTTTCGTGATCCCAACCAGCCATCGTGAAATGGCCGCCGATGCCTTCCCGGAGAAAAACGGCTGCGGCTTTACCTTCGGCGACGGCTGCCACGGCTCCGACACCAAATTCAATCTGTTCAACAGCCAGCGCATTGACGCCATCAATATTTCCGAGGTGCGTGAACACGGGGAGGGAGAGTAATGCGCATTCTGAAAATTATCGCCCTGCTCATTGAATACCCGGACGAGCTGCTTTGGGAGAGTCGCGACGAAGCCCTCTCCCTGATCGCCCAGGATGCGCCGCAGCTGCTGCCGTTTGCGCAGCAGCATCTCGGCGCGGCGCTGCTCGATAAACAGGCGCAGTGGTGTGAGGTGTTCGAGCGCGGGCGCGCGACGTCGCTCCTGCTGTTCGAGCATGTTCATGCGGAGTCCCGCGATCGCGGCCAGGCGATGGTCGATCTGATGGGCCAGTACGAGAAAGCCGGTTTAGCCCTCGACTGCCGTGAGCTGCCGGACTATCTGCCGCTCTATCTGGAGTATCTGAGTATCATTTCTGACGATGAGGCGCGCGAGGGTTTGCAGAACGTCGCGCCGATTCTGGCGCTGATCGGCGGGCGGCTAAAACAACGCGATGTGCCGCAGTATCAGCTGTTTGACGCCCTGCTGGCGCTTGCGGCCAGCAAGCTGACAAGTGACAGCGTCACGAAACAGGTCGCGACGGAACAGCGGGATGACACCCGTCAGGCGCTGGACGCCGTGTGGGAAGAGGAACAGGTCAAGTTTATCGAGGACAACGCCACGGCGTGCGACAGTTCGCCGATGCAGCAATATCAACGACGCTTTAGCCAGGACGTCGCGCCTCAGTACGTGGACGTCAGCGCCGGAGGCCCGAAATGATGCACTATCTGAACGTCTTCTTTTACGACATCTACCCGTATCTGTGCGGGACGGTGTTCCTGCTGGGAAGCTGGCTGCGCTACGACTACGGGCAGTACACCTGGCGCGCGTCATCCAGCCAGATGCTGGATAAACGCGGGATGGTGCTGTGGTCGAATTTGTTCCACATCGGCATTCTGGGGATCTTCTTCGGCCACGCCTTCGGGATGCTGACGCCGCACTGGGTCTATTCGTGGTTTCTGCCGATGTCGCAGAAACAGCTGATGGCGATGATCCTCGGCGGGGTCTGCGGCGTGCTGACGCTGGTCGGCGGTGCGGGGCTGCTGGTGAGGCGCTTAACCAATCCGCGTATTCGCGCGACCTCTTCGACGGCGGATATCCTGATCCTCTGCGTGCTGCTGGTGCAGTGTATTCTCGGCCTGGCGACGATTCCGTTCTCCGCGCAGCATCCGGATGGGAGTGAAATGCTGAAACTGGTCGACTGGGCGCAGGCGGTGGTGACCTTCCACGGCGGCGCATCGGCCCATCTCGACGGCGTGGCCTATATTTTCCGCGTGCATCTGGTGCTCGGGATGACCATCTTCCTGCTGTTCCCGTTCACCAGGCTGGTGCACGTCTGGAGCGCGCCGGTGGAGTATTTGACGCGACGGTATCAGGTGGTGAGATCGCGGCGCTGATTGCGCCGGATGGCGCTGCGCTTATCCGGCCTACGGTTTAGTTTGTTCGCTTTGTTTTGTAGGTCGGGTAAGGCGAAGCCGCCACCCGACATTGACCGCTATTTCCCCGCTTCCGGATGGGTATCAAACCCCGCCATCACCGCCGTTAATTCCGTCAATGAAAACCCGTGTTTCGGATCATCCACACCCAGCCCAAAACGCTCCTGCATCACGACATACAACGCACTGGCATCCGGCAGATTGACCGTTTCCACAGCGCGAGCGCCCTGCCAGTGGGTAAAGTGGTAGTTGGTCAGCGTCAGCTTGCCGCCGTCCGGCAGGTGACGACACATCAGAAGATGGTGGCGGAAATGGGACTGCGGCCAGTGGGCGGACCAGAAGTTGCCCATCACGTAATCGGTGAAATACTGCGTCGCCAGGTCGAAATGGTACATCGACTGCCAGTGCTCATGATGGCGGAACTGCAACACCCAGTCGTTATTCTCGTTCATCAGACGATAAACGCCGTGCGGCGTCGCCTGCTCTTCCCCGGTGATGAGACGAATCGGCGCGGTCAGCGTCTGGCCGCCGAATCCGACATCCGCAATCCAGCGCTCGCCGTTGAGTTCCACCAGCAGCAGACGATGCGTACGCGGCGGCATTTGCGGCGGATTCGCCAGAATCACGCGCCCGAGCACGCTGCGCAACTCAAAGCCCACTTCGCGCAGCACGCGCTCGAACAATCCGTTCTGCTCAAAGCAGTAGCCGCCGCGGCGCGCGGAAACCAGCTTGTCCATCACGCACTGATCGTCGAGCTGGATCTCGCGGGTCATCACCACGTCAATATTCTCAAACGGAATAGCGCAGTTGTGGCTCAAATGCAGCGCCCGCAGGCTCTCAATATCCACAGAGACCGGCTGCTGCCAGCTGATACGGGCAAAATAAGCGCTCAGAAATGGGGACATAGTGGGGTTCCTTATAGAGATATTCCCTGTTTATAAACTATTTTCGCGCATCCACTGGCGCAAAAGTGCTTTTCATCTTTATCCCCGTCACACTGCCACCCTGAGCTCCACCTTATCCAGCAATTTCCCGACGTCGACTTCATCCACGTTCGCCCCCTGCAAAAAGGCCGTCGAGTAGGTTTTCCAGACCCCGGATTGCAGGAAGAGAATAAACAGATCCCGGTTGAGATGATTCTCGTTGACCATCATCACCATAATATTCAGCGCCTCTGAAAGTCGTTTCCCCGGTTTATATGGGCGGTCGGCCGCGGTCAGCGCTTCGAACACATCGGCAATCGCCATCATCCTGACCGGAATGCTCATCTGCTCTTCGCGCAGCTGATAAGGATACCCTTTCCCGTCCATGCGCTCGTGATGGCCGCCGGCGATCACCGGCACATTAGCCATAGTTCGTGGGAAAGGCAGTTTTTTGAGCATGATGATGGTCTGCATGATGTGCTCGTTGATTTTGTAGCGCTCCTCGTCCGTGAGCGTGCCTCTGCGGATCGACAGGTTGTAAATCTCACCATAGTTGTAGAGATGCTCGGGCTCCCGCAGCCGGAACTGGTAGCTTTCTGGCAGATGACTTTTGGTATCACGGTAAACCACGTGCTCTTCTTTATCGGCAAGGATGGGCTCTTGCACGGGCAGCGGTTGTGCGGGCTGACGGGTTTTGCGCGCCAGCTCGGCGCTGGAAACGCCCGCGGTGTCGTCGAGGGTTCGCGTCCACTGATAACCGGCAATCTCCTGAATGCGCGCCAGAGCGCTGTCAGGCAGGAACTCGCCGCCAATATTGCACTGTGCAATAAAGTAAAAATCCTCATCCAGTTTCCTAAGCGCCTCTTCCAGCTGTCGATCCGGTTCTGCCAGCAAGGCGTCCGGAATGCGGCTTCGCAGCGAGGCGATCTCTTTTTCGCGTTTTAGCACCTCAAAGCGCATGCGAATTTCATGGATGCGGTCGTAAATCAGCTCCAGTTTGGTGGCTTTATCCACCACAAATTCCGGGGTGGTGATTTTCCCGCAGTCATGCAGCCAGCAGGCGGTGTGTAACTCCTCCCACTCATTTTCAGAGAGCGTGAAACTGGCGAATGGTCCCTCTTTCGCCTCCACGGCAGCGCGGGCGAGCATTTTGGTAATTTCAGGAACCCTCTGACAGTGGCCGCCCGTATAGGCGCTTTTGGCGTCGATGGCACCGGCGATCAGCTCGATAAACGCATTCAGGAGATGTTTTTGCTCCTGCAGCAGGTACTGGGTTTCAATAGCCACAGACATACTGCCGATCAGGGCGTTGACCAGCTGCATTTTTTTCGCCTGCCGTTCTGCGTTCATCTCGTGGAAATTAAGCAACAGCAGGAATCCCAGCAGGTGGCCGTCGTGGGTCTGCATGGGGACGGCAATGTACGAGACCCGATGATAAGACTGCAAAAAGGCGCGCAGCGGTGCGGGCACGGCTGTGGGATTCGATTGCAGATCAAAAACGCCGCTGACAGACTGGCCTTCGCGGATTTGCGCGAACGCAGGCGTACCCCGCTCATCGAACTGCATCGCCTCCATCTCTGGTTGGGTCAACGTCAGGCTTTCGCGATTAACGGCCACGGGCGTGAAGATATGCTGCGTTTTATCCGCCAGATAAATTACCCCGCCGTTCATGGCGGCGATTTCGGTGGTTTCATTCAACAGCCCCTGCATCTGCTGCGGGAAATTGTCTCTGGCCGACAGGATGCTGCCCATCGAGATAAATTGATTCAGGGTGCGCTTCATTTTTGCCATCGCCCGGTGCAAATCATCCACCTCTTCAATGACGGAATGCTCAGCGTCACCTTCATTGAAGGTCAGCGTACTGATGGCTTCGGCATCTTTGCACAGTCGGATCAGCGGCCTGGAGATCCGCCGGGAGAAGTACCAGACCACCGGCAGGCTGAGCAGCAGCAGAACAAAGGCGATCAGGGTGGCATTGTTGCGGATCGCGTTCGCGTCTGCCGTCAGAAGCGCCGACGGCGTAGCAATAATCAGCCGGTAGTGATTTCCGCTGTTATCAATATTCACCACCGAACCGTACCAGTCCTGGCCGTCGACGTTAAACAGCCTGCTTTTACCCGCATTTTCAGCGGGCAAGCCGGACAGCGTATTTAACACCGGCGAGCGTTCCAGCTGGTTGAACCCCTTTTCACCGCCGTTAAGCGGCGGCTGGCTGGCAATCATTTCATTCGCGGCGTTAACAATGGCGGCCTGACTGCCTGCGGGTAATCCCTGCTGTTTCAGAAACTGAGACAGAGAAGCCAGGGAGACATCCAGCCCGAGCACCGCCTGCTGGTTATCCACCCGCCTGCTGTAGGTAAACCCGGTCTCGCCGGTGCTATGGAATCGGTAGTTAGGAGAGGTAATAAGATCTGAGGTTTTAGATGCCTGAATAAACCACGGACGTGTGCGAGGATCGAACGGATCGTTAGCGGCCGTTGTCGTGCCGATGACCTGCAACTGCTCGTTGAGGGACATCAAGCGTTTTTCAGATTTCCCGGCGACCAGCCTGTTGCTCTGCACCAGCCACTGCACATTATCGGGCACCTGGAAAAAGCGGCGATTGGCTTCTGTTATGCGCCGCAACATAAAAAAACCCCCGTCAGGCCAGGCCACATAAACCGAACTGGCGTAGTCGTTTTGGCGCAATATGTCGATCAACTTCCCGACGGACAGCATGCGCTGTTCTGGCGAGGTGGCGTCGGCGATCGTCGTACCGGCAAGCAGATTGACGGACATCATCATCCCGCGCGTCACGGCATCCAGTTCGGTCGCAACGGCCTCACCGGTTTTCTGATATTGCTGGTTGGTGCTGTTTTCCGTCAGGCGGGTCAGCTGGCTGTAGCTAAACATAACGATGACCGAGCCAATAATGACAATCAGCAAGGTAAAAAGCGTCGCAATCTGGAGATGCAAAGGATGGCGATACTTCAGGCGGGACAGTGTATCTGGCAGCATATCAGGGCGTCCTGAAACTGTGTTTCTCATTGATCAGTATGGCATAACCCGGAAATATGCTAGTCGTAGATCCATGATAATTCTCTTCTCAGCCGCGCACGCCGGATGCCGCTTGCTTTCACCCTCGGTTCAGTCGTTTAATGCCCTATCGCCCCAGTCTGAGGAGTTCCTGTGAGCCACTTCCGCCCCGTCGAATTAAAACATGCGAGCCGTCTTCTGAATCACGGCCCTACGGTGTTGATCACCAGCCGCGACGAGACCATAAACCGACGCAACGTGATGGCTGCCGCCTGGTCAATGCCCGTCGAATTCGAACCACCGCGGATTGCGATCGTGGTCGACAAAAGCGCGTGGTCCCGTGAGCTGATTGAACGCAGCGGGATGTTCGGGATTGTGATTCCGGGTGTCGCTGCAGCGAACTGGACCTACGCCGTCGGCAGCATTAGCGGTCGCGACGAAGACAAGTTCAACGCCTATGGGATCCCGGCGATGAATGGCCCGGTGCTGGGCCTGCCGGTGATTGAAGAGAAGTGTCTGGCGTGGATGGAGTGCCGCCTGTTGCCTGCGACCTCTGCCGCCGAGAAATACGATACGCTGTTTGGCGAAGTGGTGGCCGCTGCGGCAGATGAAATGGCGTTCGTCGCCGGACGCTGGCAGTTCAACAGTGACAGCCGGAATACCTTGCACCACCTGGGGGCGGGAACTTTTGTGACCAGCGGGAAGATGGTGAAAGCGCCGGAGTAAACTCCGGCGCTGAGATAACAACTACCCTTTCGCGCGGCTGGCAATAATGTCGTCCGCCACGTTGCGCGGCGCTTCGGCGTAATGGTGGAACTCCATGCTGTAGGTTGCCCGGCCCTGCGACATGGATCGCAATGTGGTCGCATAACCAAACATCTCAGCCAGCGGGACGTCAGCGCGAATAATCTGGCTGCCGAACCGCTCTTCCATGCCCTGCACCATTCCGCGGCGAGAAGAGAGATCGCCCATAATGTTCCCGGCGTACTCTTCCGGCGTTTCCACCTCGACGTGCATCACCGGTTCCAGAATCGCCGGATCCGCTTTGCGCGCGCCGTCTTTAAAGCCGAAGATCGCCGCCATGCGGAAGGCCATTTCCGAGGAGTCGACGTCGTGATACGAACCAAACGTCAGGGTCGCTTTCACGTCCACCACCGGATAACCCGCCAGCACGCCGCTGTTCATGGCTTCGCGCAGGCCTTTTTCCACAGACGGAATATACTCGCGCGGCACCACGCCGCCTTTGGTGGCATCTTCAAATTTAAAGCCGCTGCCAGGCTCCAGGGGTTCGAGGCTCAGAACCACATGCCCGTACTGCCCTTTCCCGCCGGACTGGCGCACAAATTTACCTTCGATCTCTTTCACCGCTTTGCGTAGCGTCTCGCGATAGGTCACCTGCGGGCGGCCAATGTTCGCTTCGACGCCAAACTCGCGCTTCATGCGGTCGACGATAATTTCCAGATGCAGCTCGCCCATCCCGGAGATGATCGTCTGGCCTGACTCCTCGTCCGTGTGCAGGCGGAACGACGGATCTTCTGCCGCCAGACGCTGCAGCGCGATCCCCATTTTCTCCTGATCGGCCTTGGTTTTCGGCTCAATCGCCAGGGAAATGACCGGGTCCGGGAACTCCATGCGCTCAAGCGTGATCAGGTGATCCGGATCGCTCAGGGTGTCACCCGTCGTGACATCTTTCAGCCCGACGCAGGCGGCGATATCCCCCGCGCGCAGTTCATCGACTTCATGACGGTCGTTGGCATGCATCTGCACGATACGTCCGATACGCTCTTTCTTGCCTTTCACCGGGTTGTAGACCGCATCGCCTTTTCTCAGCACGCCGGAATAGACGCGGATAAAGGTCAGCTGGCCAACGTACGGGTCGGTCATCAGCTTGAACGCCAGCGCCGAGAAGGGTTCGTCATCGCTCGGATGGCGCTCGGCGTGTTGCCCTTTTTCGTCCACGCCATCAATGGCCGGAACGTCGAGGGGCGACGGCATCAGTTCGACAACCGCGTCGAGCATGCGCTGCACGCCTTTGTTTTTAAAGGCACTCCCGCACAGCATCGGTTGGATCTCGCCTTTGATGGTGCGCTGGCGCAGCCCGTCGATGATTTCGGCTTCGTCCAGATCGCCCGTTTCCAGGTATTTATCCATCAGCGCGTCCGTGGCTTCCGCCGCGGCGGAGACCATTTTTTCCCGCCAGATCTTCGCGGTGCTCAGCAGATCGTCCGGCACAGGACCGTAGCTAAAGGTCATGCCCTGCGTCGCGTCGTCCCACAAAATGGCGCGCATTTTAATGAGATCGACCACGCCGGTGAAGTGCTCTTCTGCGCCGACAGGAATGACAATCGGCACCGGATTGGCCTTCAGGCGGTCAATCATCATCTGTACCACGCGGAAGAAATCGGCTCCCGGGCGGTCCATTTTGTTGACGAACGCCAGGCGCGGGACGTGATATTTATTCGCCTGCCGCCAGACGGTTTCCGACTGCGGCTGCACGCCGCCGACGGAGTCATAGACCATCACCGCGCCGTCAAGGACGCGCATGGATCGTTCCACTTCGATGGTGAAATCCACGTGCCCTGGGGTGTCGATAATGTTGATCCGGTGCGGTTCAAAATTACGATCCATGCCAGGCCAGAAAGCGCTCACGGCGGCGGACGTAATCGTGATTCCGCGCTCTTGCTCCTGCGCCATCCAGTCAGTTGTTGCCGCGCCATCGTGGACTTCACCCAGTTTGTGGCTCATTCCGGTGTAAAACAGAATGCGCTCGGTGGTGGTCGTTTTACCGGCATCGATATGCGCGGAGATACCGATGTTGCGATAACGTTCGAGGGGGACGGGTCGGGGCATGATAAATCCTTAGTCAGTTTGACTTGAGTAGAACGACCGGAATGGTCGTCTGTGTGTTCGTCTGCTATAATAGTCCTATTGTACGAGTATATACGAACTATTTTTTTAAGGATGGGCCTATCATTAAGATAGCTCACCTTCCCGCTAACCCAGGAAGTCTATGATCGCCAACCACCCCGAACCTGAACAAATCACGCTGGAAAATGTGCTGTTAGCCCTCGGCAACCCGCTGCGACTGGAGATCCTCCGCCTGCTCGCCGACGGCAGCGAACTGAGCTGCAACGCCCTGCGTCCGGAAGAAATAGCCAAATCGACAATGACCCACCACTGGCGCGTCCTGCGTGACAGCGGCGTGATCTGGCAGCGCCCGCAGGGACGCGAGAATATGATTTCGTTGCGAAGAGAAGACCTGGACGCCCGTTTTCCGGGGCTGTTAGATACGTTGTTGCGGGTGATGTAGCCGTTTTTATGCCGGGTGGCGGCTGCGCCTTACCCGGCCTACGGATCCGATGAATTTGTAGGCCGGGTAAGCGTCAGCGCCACCCGGCTTTAATTGCCATTTCAAACTTCTGGAGACCACCCGTCATATTGCAGCGTGAAATGTGCATCATCTCTTTTCACGCTACCTGTAACCGGTGAATTAAAATGCATGCCCGTTACGCTTATATTATCGGTGACAATCCTTTCCAGCAGGCGTTTACGAGTGGCTGCAGCGGTGGCTGGATCGGTATCAAACGCAATGGTCACTTCTGGATGCTCAACCTGGATATGTGGGAAATGCACAATATCGCCCCAGATTAATAATGACTCCTGACCGCTACCGACCAGATACCCGGTATGGCCTGGGGTGTGTCCGGGTAACGGAACTGCCTGAATCCCCGTCACAATATCCTCCTGAGAGAACGGCACCAGTTTCTGCTCGTAAGCAGCAAGCGCATTCTGGGCAAGCACGAAGGAAGGATTAAACGCGCCAGGGGCACTCGCCTGGACCGTTTGATTGCGCCAGAAGGCCAGCTCTTTCTCGTGGATATACACCCTTTCAACATGGCGAAAGAGTGGCGTATTTAACGGGCCCGCAATCCCACCAATATGATCGGGGTGCGCGTGGGTGAGCAGGATGGTGTCTATTTGCAGAGGATCAATCCCTGCCGCCGCCAGCGCGACCGGCAAACGTCCGCCCCAGCCTTTAAAATTCCCGGCGCCGCTGTCCACGAGGATCGTTTGATTACCGGTCTGAATAACGTACACGTTGATATTCATGCGCGGCAATGTAGAGACGCCACGCTGTTGAAGGAGTGCTTCGGCTCTGGAACCATCGATTCCCGACAGAAGTTCAAATGAAGCATCCAGATACCCATCGCTGAGCATAGTCACCAGCATATTGCCAATTTTTATACGGTTAACCATGGGTGCCTGAAATGTCTGCAGTAACGTCATGTTGTGACCTCGAAAATGTGAATCAGATCAGCATAACCCTCTGACGAAGCGATAAAAAGTGGCAAATGTGTTTCAGGCTATTATCGAGCCGCGCAGATCTGAATACCTTGCCGGGTGGCGGCTGCGCCTTACCCGGCCTACGGGTCCGATGATTTTGTAGGCCGGGTAAGCATCGGCGCCACCCGGCAAAAATCTTACATCGAATAGCCAGGCTTCTTAATCAGCTTATCCAGTTTCGGGCCGATCTCCGTATCCCAAACCTGCGCTTTCCAGTCTTCCTGTTGCACCTGGTTCAGGGCAACGGAAACGGAAGCGTCTTTGCTGTTGAAATGACGAATTATCACTTCGGCGATGTCCGCTGCCAGGGCGGTTTTTTGTTCTTCGTTCAGGTCGCGGGGAAAACATTTGATATCGACGTGTGGCATGTGCAGGCTCCTGTTGTGATGAGCTTTTCAACATATCAGATAATGTCGTTCGCCTTTAACACCTTGTGCAGTTCTGGCAGCTGACAGACGGAATCGGCGATAGCGGTAATATGCGGCGTGTTGGCGGCAAACCATTCATGGCGCGGGCCCCAGGTGCGCATCACCGCGATGTAGACGTCAATCAGCGTAAGCTGCTCGCCGAACGCCCAGGGCGCGGCTTTAAGATGGTTATCCAGCCACAGATAGAGTGATTTGCGATACGCCATGCAGTTTTCCCGCAGCTGGTCCGGCGCGTCGGGCGTCCAGCGTTCCGGGTAGTCGGCGTAAGTGAAGGTAGGATAGACATTGGCGACCAGCCAGATCAGCAGGCGTTGGAACTGCGCCCGGTCCGGATGGCCCACCGGTGGCGCGAGATCCAGGCAACGATCGAGAATCATCAGCCCGATGGCCGCCGTTTCGCTCATCACCGCGCCGTTTTCCAGCTCCAGCGTCGGAACCTGACACAGAGGATTAAGCTTCTCCAGCAGAACACGCTGCGGACCGGGCGAGTCAAACCCCTCCACATTGATGTACCGATAGGGAATATCGGCCAAGGTGAGCATCACTTCGCTGATGGCCGATCCCCAGCCGGGTACGCCGTACACATTGATCATACTGCCCCCACTCAGAACAAATTCTAAGTGTAGAACATCAGTAGGTGATGCCCGGCGGATTGACCTCGGACTGCGCCACGCCCTCACCCTGCTCGCCCCAGCGCGCCAGCACCTGCTGATACTCCCCGCGCTGAATCGCCCCGTCGAGCGCGGCCTGCAGGGCATACACCAGCTCGTTGCCCTTTTTCGTCGTCGTGGCGACGTAGGCCTTTTTCGGCCCCAGGCCCACCACGCGGGTTTTCCCCGTCAGCGCCGCTTTATAAGCCGAAACCGACTGCGGGCCGAAGAACACGTCCGCCCGCCCGGACTGGATATACAAATTCCCCGAGGCGTCATCCGTCAGATACACCGGCAGCGCAGGCTCGCGCCCGGCCTGTTTGTTCTCCTCGTTCCAGCCGAGCAGGATGCGCTCCTGATTAGTCCCGGAGCCGACGATCACTTTTTTACCCGCCAGATCTTCGGCGGTTTTGATCGACTGCACGTCGCTGGTGGATTTCACCGAAAAGGCCAGGGAATCGACGCGATAGGTGGCGAAATCAAACTTCTCTTTGCGCTGCTCGGTCACGGCGATATTCACCAGCGCCACGTCGTAACGCCCGGAGCTGATCCCAAGAGGCCAGTCCTCCCACGCCGTCGGCACCAGTTTGAGTTTTAACCCGAGACTCCCCGCCAGCAGCCGGGCGATATCCGGGTCGCTGCCAATGCGGGTGCGGTTATCGCTGGCGAGCAACGCCAGCGGCGGAGAGTTCAGGGCGGAAATCGCCACCGTCAATGTGCCCGGCTCAACAAACTTATACCCCTGCGGGATCCTGGCGATCGCCGCCTGATCGACCGCGACAGGCAGCGGCTGCTCGTTCGCTTTTAAATCAATACTCGCCTGGCTCACTGATACGACGCCCAGCAGCGCCAGAAATCCGTATTTCATACCCTCTCCTTACAGCACTTTCGACAGGAACTGGCGCGTTCGCGCATGGGATGGACGGTTTAACACCTCGTCGCTGCTGCCCTGCTCGACGATTTTGCCGTCGACCATAAACACCACCTGATCCGCCACTTCGCGGGCAAATCCGATCTCGTGCGTCACCACCACCAGCGTAGTGCCGGATCGGGCGAGCTTTTTGATCACGTCGAGCACCTCGCCTACCAGCTCCGGGTCGAGCGCCGACGTCGGTTCATCAAACAGCATCACGCGCGGTCGCAGGGCCAGCGCACGGGCGATGGCGATGCGCTGCTGCTGCCCGCCGGACAGATGGCGCGACCAGGCGTCGGCTTTCTCGCGCAAACCGACCACATCCAGCAGGCCGAAAGCCCGCTCGACCGCCTCTTTGCGGCTTAATTGTTTGTGCGCAATCGGGGCCTCGATCAGGTTCTCCAGCACCGTGAGATGCGGGAACAGGTTGAAGTTCTGGAACACGTATCCGACGTTAACGCGCTGTTTGAGGATCTCTTTCTCTTTCAGCTCATACAGCTTGTCGCCCTGGCGGCGATAGCCGATGTAATCCCCGTCGATCTGAATAAACCCTTCGTCGACGCGCTCCAGATGGTTAATGGTGCGCAGCAGCGTCGATTTACCGGAACCGGAGGGCCCAAGGATCACCGTCACCGAACCGGGCGGGATTTCCAGCGACACGTTATCCAGCGCCTTGTGGCGGCCAAAGAACTTACTGACACCGGTGATTGAAATATGTCCTTCAGGAGAGGCTGGCATGGATTGGCTCCTGTGCTGGGGTAACGGAACGGGTGCGTGCGCTGGCGCGGGACTGATTCACCGCCGAGCGGCGTTCGCTGCGAGCCAAACCGCGCTCTACCACATGCTGAATCGCGGATAAGACGGTGGTAATGACCAGATACCAGGCCGCACCGACCATCAATAACGGGATCACTTCCTGGGTGCGGTTGTAGATCATCTGAATGGTGTAGAACAGCTCCGGCATCGCGAGGACGTACACCATCGCAGTGCCTTTCGCGAGGCTGATAATCTCATTAAACCCGGACGGTAAAATGGTGCGCAGCGCCTGCGGCAGGATAATGCGCAGCGTGCGACGCCAGGCAGGTAAACCCAGCGCAGCAGCCGCTTCGTACTGCCCGTGATCGACACCTAAGAAGCCGCCGCGGATGATCTCGGCGGTGTAGGCGCTCTGCACCAGGGTCAGGCCAACCACGGCGGTGGAAAATTGCCCCAGCACGTTGATGGTCTCAAATTTACCCCAGGTGATGCTGGTGAACGGCACGCCGAGTGAGAGCGTGTCGTAGAGATATGAAAAGTTATAGAGGATGATCAACACCACGATCAGCGGCAGCGAGCGGAACAGCCAGATGTAGCCAAACGCCAGGCTGCTCAACAGCCACGACGAGGACAGCCTCGCCAGGGCTAACATCCCGCCCAGCACCACGCTCAGGGCCGTGCCGATCAGGGTCAGGAGCAGAGTTTGCCCGACCCCTTCCAGAATCACCGGATCAAAGAACCAGCGCGCAAACACGCCCCACTCCCAGCGCGGATTAAAGGCCACCGACTGAACGACGACGGCCAGCACAAACAGCGCGGCAATCGCCCCGACGGTGCGCCACGGGTAGCGCGCCGGGACCACTTTGATGGTTTCAACGTTGTTGTTCATCGTCGTTCCTCATGCGGATTTACTGAACGCTTCGCGTACCAGCGTTTTGGTGAAGCGCAGACGCCCGTCAAACGGCGGCTGGCTGTACTCTTCCGGGTCGCGGTCGAGATCGAACTGCGGCGCGTAGCCCTGGCTCAGATACAACTTCACCGCCTCCGGCTGACGAAAACCGGTGGTGAGATAAATGCCGCTGTAACCCGCCAGCACCGCCCGGCGCTCCAGCTCCTGCACCACGCGCGCGGCCAGCCCCTGCTGGCGCAGGGTTTTATTGGTCCAGATGCGTTTGATTTCCGCCGTCTGTTCGTCAAAGGGTTTGTAGGCGCCGGTGGCGATGATCTCGCCGTCGCGCTCCAGGACGATAAACAGCCCCTGCGGTGCGAGATACCACTCGGTCAGTTCGATTTCGGCGTCTTTGGAAAAGTAATCGCCATAACGCGCCGCGTACTCTCCGAACAGCCCATCAATGATGGGCTGAAGATCGGCGTCTTCCGGCGAAACGTCGCGAAAAAGATCGCTCATGAGGCCTCCTTAGTCGCCGAGTCCGGCCGGGTTCACTTCTGAACTTGGGATACGCTCGACGCCTTCGCCCCAGCGGTTCAGCACTTTGTCGTAATCGCCGTTTTTGATCACCCCGTTGAGCGCGGTCTGGACCGGTTCAACCAGCCCGGAGCCTTTTTTCAGCGTCACGGCGATGTGCGCCGCTTTCGGCCAGCCGCCGTCCACGCTGCCCACCAGTTTGGTTTTGCCCGTCAGCGCCGCTTTCCACGCGCCAATCACGTTTGGCCCAAAGTAGGCATCGGCGCGCCCCGACTGGAGCGCCAGAGTCTGCGCCGCGTCGTCTTTGGTGTAGACCGGCGTGAATGGCTTGAGGCCTTTCTTGAGGTTTTCGGCGTTCCACGCCAGCAGGATCGCTTCCTGATTGGTGCCCGACCCGACTATAATCTTCAGCCCGGCGATGTCTTCCGCCTTCTCAAGCGATTTTATCGGGCTGGTCGATTTGACGTAGAAGCCGAGGGAATCTTTGCGGTAGGTGGCAAAATCGAACTTCTCTTTACGCTCTTTGGTCACGGTGATGTTGCTGATCGCCGCGTCATATTTTCCGGAAGCCACGCCGAGCGGCCAGTCTTCCCAGGAGGTAGGAACCACGTTCAGCTCCAGCCCGAGGCTATCCGCCACCAGACGCGCGACGTCCACTTCGCTGCCGAGCAGGGTTTTATTGTCATCGGAGAAAACAGTCAGCGGCGGCTGGTTTAGTCCCGCCACGGCAACGGTGAATTTCCCCGGCACCGCAAAGCGATAATCCTTCGGCAACTGCGCAACGGCATCGCCGTTTTTAGCGGTATTCACCGGGGTTTTATTGGCCTCGATGCTCACACCGGTGCCGTTAATGTTCACATTCTCTGCCCAGACGGCAGGGGTAAAGGCCAGCGCGAGCGCCAGAACGAGCGATGATTTCTGCATAGCGTATTTTCTCTTATTGTTGTGTGAACTGGTTTTTTGGCAGGTCTAAGCCCAGACTTTCGCGAAGCGTGGTGCCGGGGTATTCCGTGCGGAACAGGCCGCGCGCCTGTAAAACGGGAACGACGCTGTCGACAAAGCGCGGGAAGGTATCCGGCGTGCCGCCCTGAATGATGAAACCGTCGGCGGCATGGGCGTCAAACCACTGTTGCAGGCCATCGGCCACCTCTTCCGGCGTACCGGAAAAGCGCGGGCGCGGAGAAGCCGCTTCCAGCGCCACCTGGCGCAGAGTCAGGTTTCGTTCTCGGGCGTTGCGTTTGATCTCATCGGTGGTGCTGCGGAAACTGTTCTGCCCGAGATCGCCGATATCCGGGAACGCTTCGTCGAGGGGATACTGGCTAAAATCGTGATGCTCGAAATAGCGCCCGAGATAATTCAGCGCATCGGTAATCGACACCAGCGCGGCGGTGGTTTGATATTGTTCCTCAACGTCCGCCGCATCTTTTCCGACAATCACGCTGACGCCCTGGAAAATATGCAACTCGTCAGCGCGGCGTCCGTTTAATTCCAGCTGAGATTTCACGTCACGGTAAAAGGCTTGAGCTTCTTCTAATGTGTCGTGATGGGTGAAAATGGCGTCCGCATGTTTCGCCGCCAGTTTTTTACCGTCATCCGATGCGCCCGCCTGAAATACAATCGGACGCCCCTGCGGGGTACGACCAATATTCAGCGGCCCGGCGACCTGGAAGAAATCACCGTGATGATCCAGAGTGTGTAATTTCTCTGGATTAAAGAATTGTCCGCTCTGTTTGTTACGCACAAAAGCGTCCTCTTCCCAGGAGTCCCACAGCCCTTTCACCACGTCGAGATATTCGTCGGCGATGCGATAGCGCAGGGCGTGTTCCGGGTGTTTCTCGCGAGAGAAGTTCTTCGCCGAACCTTCCAGCGGCGAGGTCACCACGTTCCATCCGGCACGGCCGTTGCTCAGATGATCGAGACTGGCAAACTGGCGCGCAACGGTGAAAGGTTCGCTGTAAGAGGTCGACAGCGTGCCGACCAGGCCGAGTCGAGAGGTCAGACTCGCCAGCGCCGATAAGACGGTCAGCGGCTCAAAGCGATTGAGAAAATGCGGGATCGATTTCTCGTTAATATAAAGGCCGTCAGCGACGAATAAAAAGTCGAGCTTGCCCTCTTCTGCTTTTAACGCCGTCTCTTTGACGAAATCAAAATTAATACTCGCATCAGCGATAGCCGCCGGATGACGCCAGGCGGACATATTTCCGGATGCGCCATGCAATATCGTCCCCAGACGCAATTGTCGTGTTGCAGACATATTCACCTCTTACTGGTTAAATTTGATGGAGTGCTTTTTCTGCAAGCTGCGAGAAATAGTGCGCGGCGGGTTCGATCAATGCCTCGTCCGGATTAAAGCCCGGATGATGCAGACCGAAAGGACTGTTACTCCCGATACTGACGAACGCGCCAGGAATATGCTGGAGATAGACGGCAAAATCTTCGCCGCCCATATGCAGCTCCGCGTGCTGGGTTTCATAGCCGGTTTCACGCGCGACCGAAGTGGCAAAATCGGCCCAGCGCTCGTCATTGACCAGCGCCGTCGGTCCGGCGTACCAGGTGATATCAATCTGAGCGTTGAAAGCGCTGGCAAACCCGGCGGCGATCTCGCCGACGCGGGCTTTGACGTTCTGCTGCACTTCGATGCGATGGGTGCGCAGCGTCCCTTCCAGCTCGACGCTTTCCGGCAGTACGTTCCAGGTATTGCCGCCCTCGATGCGCGTCACGCTCAGCACCACGGAATCCAGCGTGTTGACGTTCCGGCTGGCGACACTTTGCAGGCCGGTAACCAGCTGGCTGGCGAGCAGGATCGCGTCTGACCCTTCATGCGGACGAGCGGCGTGGGCGCCTTTGCCCGTCACGCGGATCACAAACCTGTCGACGTTGGCATAAAACGGCCCGCCACGCGTGGCAAACGCGCCAACGGGAAGGCCCGGCTCGTTATGCATCCCAAAAATAGCGCTCACATCCTGCAACGCACCGGCGCGGACCAGGCTTTTCGCACCGCCGAAATTCTCTTCAGCGGGCTGGAACAGAATACGCACGCGACCGGGCAGCGAAGCTTCGCGAGCCTTGAGCTGCAACGCTGCACCGAGAATGACGCTGGTATGAATATCGTGGCCGCAGGCGTGCATCACCCCCGGATTTTGCGAGCTGAATTCCACGCCGCTGCGCTCTTCGATTGGCAGCGCATCAATATCCGCGCGCAGGGCAATTTGTTTCTGCCCTTTGCCGATCTCTGCCACAATGCCGGTGTGAAGATCGTATGGCAGGACGGTGATCCCGGCGTCCGACAGCCACTGGCGCAGACGGGCGGTGGTTTCGACTTCCTGTCCTGACAGTTCAGGATGGCGATGCAGTTCACGTCGCCAGTCAATCAGCTGTTGTCCGAGGCTCATGCCAGCACCTCCCCGGCGGATTTCGCCTGCGCCAGCAGGCGCAGGGATTGCGTGCGGGCGAGGCCGTCCGCCACGGGCGTATCGATAATAAATTCGTCGATGCCCCAGGTCTGATGCAGGGTTTCCAGCTCGTCGAGTACCGATTCCGCCGTGCCTTTGATCAGCGACTGGGCGCGACGGGCGATACGCAACGGTTCGCTTCCCGCCTGACGCGCGAAGGCGTAGGCCTGCTCTTCGCTGGCGACGGTCACCCGCTGGCCGTTCGCCAGCTCCACGCCCCACACTTCCACTTTTTCTGCCAGCGCATCGGCCTGCGCCTGGGTCGGTGCGACGATCGCCTGCACCGCCACGGTCACACTCAGCGCACTGTGGGCGCGCCAGGTTTCCAGCACCTCGCGCAGAAGATTCACATCCCCGTTGAGGTGCGCGGCAAAGACAAAGTTCCAGCCGAGTTTTGCGGCGAGCAGCGCGCTTTCCACGCTGGCACCCAGCAGGAATTTCTCCGCTGGCGCAGACGGGAGCGGCGTGGCTTTGACGCTGTCGTCCTGCTCATCCGCCGACGGGGTGAGCCAGTGATTCAGCTGCGTCAGCTGATCGGCAAAATCGCCCTTCTCATCCTGATGCAAACCCACCTGTAGGGCGCGGGTGGAGAGCGGCAAGCCACCGGGCGCTTTGCCGACGCCGAGATCGACGCGGCCTGGGGCAAGTGATGCCAGCACATTGAAATTTTCCGCCACTTTATAGGGGCTGTAATGCTGGAGCATCACGCCGCCGGAGCCGACGCGGATGTGCTTTGTCTGTCCCAGAATCCAGGCAATAAGCAGCTCAGGAGACGGGCTGGCCAGCTGAGCGGTATTGTGGTGCTCGGCAATCCAGAAGCGGTGAAAACCCAGCGCTTCGGCCTGTTTTGCCAGACTTAAGGTGCGCGCCAGCGCATCGGCTGCCGTTTCGTTCATCGCGACGGGGCTTTTATCCAGAATGCTGATTCGCCAGGACATGTTGTGTTCTCGTTTGACTTAACATGTCGTCATTATTAAAGGGGGATTTCACCTCTGAGAAACAATTAATTTACATTTGGTTTGCCGGAAATCAGAAATGGGTGGTCTTTTTGTTTAGGGGGATATGTTGAGCGTCGGAGGTTTTTCCGTTCACCTTATGTTCAGCAGAATATAATCGCTTCACAACCTGTGAACGTGATAAGGGGGCTGCGCGGCCCCCTTATCAATCCCCGCGCCCCGCCATGAAATCGGTGCTTCGCACTGCGCTCACCTCCCGGCCATCTGCCTGCGGTCGGCTCAACTCGTATTACTCGTCCCATCCATGGGACTCGCCCCTACGGGGCCAGCGCAAGCGCTGTTCAAAATTGCTCCCGGCAATTTTGTCCTGTCTCGTTTCGCCTCTGGTCGCCATCCCTGGCGCCCAGACCTTGTCATCCGGCCTTCGGTTCGCCGATTTCTGCGGGGACCCACACCGGTGCAACATTCAGACAGCTGTATAGCTGGAGGGAGCGTGAGTCCGGCTGAAAATCGCCGAAGCGTTTCCGTAAGGCCGGGGCGACGCGCAGGGATGCGCGGAGAGGGGGCGACCTGCATGGATGCAGGATCGCACCCGACCCGAAAGCCTGAAGGAATAAGCTGAGGGCACCGCGAAGCGGCGATTTTCCTGGCCGGGAGCCGGGGTTGCCAGGGTGGTGGCGATTGAGCCACCCTGGCACGTTCACCGCAGAGAGATGGACCGGAAGCAGAGAATTGGAAGTGAACGGAACGATTCCTCTGAATCTGCATAGGGTATGCACCGCGTTCCATTCCTGTTAATGGAACGACATTTCAGCTCCCCAGCGCCCCTGTCATATTCATATTTCACTTAATATTTAACTTAAGGGAAAAATTAAATTCGCCATTAAAAATAAAGACTCTAGTTGTTTTCAATTTCATTACATAAGCAAAGTTTAATAGATAAAAAATATTTAATTTAGGTGCTTTCTTGTTCACCCTGTTTTGTGGAAGAATGCGCAGGCCGTAATAAACACAACAATAACTTTTGTCTTGCCTGAATATTTTTCGGGCGGCTTCTCTGTTTTTTTTGACATCACCATGGAGTTTTTCATGAGAAATAACACTCCTGTTACACAAAGCGAGTTTTTACTTAACGAAGGGTCGACGCTGATGTCGACCACCAACACGCAAAGTCATATTACCTATGCCAACTCGGCGTTTATCGAAGCCAGTGGCTATAAAGAAGAACATCTTATTGGCGAACCGCACAACGTCATTCGTCACCCGGATATGCCGCCCGAAGCTTTTGCCGATATGTGGTTCACTTTACAGCAGGGCCAGAGCTGGACTGGGCTTGTCAAGAACCGTCGTGGTAACGGCGATCACTACTGGGTTCGCGCTAACGTCACCCCGGTGTATCAAAACGACACCCTGACCGGCTATATTTCCGTGCGCAATATTCCGCCGCGCGACGAGATAGAAGCCAGTGAAAATCTCTATCAGCGGGTCAGAAATAACCAGGTCACCCGTCATCGTTTTTATAAAGGGTTACTGGTCCGTCGGGGTTTATTTTCTTTTCTTTCACTGTTTAAAAAAATCAGCACCGCAAAAAGAGTCAATTACGCAATAGCGATCACCGCCCTGCTGGTCTTTGTTATTACATTTTTATTACCGCAAGGCGCTCAGCAAATCAGCGCGCTGCTTGCCCTCTTTATTGGGTTTGGGTTTTATCTTAATGCCCAGATTTGTCGCCCACTGAAAAAGATTGTCCATCAGATGCAGCATGTCGTTTCCGGAAGAAAACCCGCTTATTTCCATTTCGATCGCGTCGATGAAGTGGGCATGATGATGCGCCTGGTGAATCAGTCGGGGCTGAATTTAAATTCTCTGGTGGATGATGTGGGAACACAAATTGCCGGGATCAGCACCATCAGCCAGCAGGTGGCGAAAGAAGGTGCGGCGTTACAGGCGCGCTCCGAAGAGACCGCCGACGATCTGCAGCAGACCGCTGCCGCCGTGGAGGAGATCGCCAGTGCCGTACAGCAAACGGCGCAAACCGCAGGGGAAGCGATTCATATGGCGGACCGCACCAGCAGCAGCGCCCACAGCGGTGAAACGGCGATGAAGCAGACCATCGGCATGATGCAGTCGGTGTCGAAAGATAACAGCCAGATCGTGGATATCATCGGCGTGATCGACCGTATCGCCTTCCAGACCAATATTCTGGCGCTCAACGCCGCCGTGGAAGCGGCGCGCGCGGGCGAAGCGGGCCGCGGGTTTGCGGTCGTGGCAGCGGAAGTGCGCAATCTGGCCCAGCATTCGGCGTCGGCGGCGAAAGAGATCAAAACGTTAATCGAGAAGAACGTCGCCAGCGTCAACGCCGGTGTGGCGATGGTCGAGCAGACCGAAACCCATCTCACGGCGATGATTGGCAACGTCTTGCAGGTGACGTCGCTAATCAAAGAGATCGGCCATGCGACTCAGGAACAGACCCTGGCCCTGACGCTGATCAACGAGTCCATCTCCCGCATCGGCGTGATGACCCACAACAATACGGGGATGGTCGATAACGTCACCGGTGCCGCGAATCACCTGACGGAGCGCACCACAAGGCTACAGCAGGCGATTGCCGTATTCGGCGGTTAACGCCCCTGATACTCCTCGTCACTGACCTTTTCCAGCCACTCCACCGGGCTACCGTTCACGGATTCGGCGATAGCAATGTGTGTCATCGCGGTCTGTGAACTGGCTCCGTGCCAGTGTTTCACGCCGGGCGGTATCCAGGCGATATCGCCCTGATTCAGCGCTTGTGCCTCCTGGCCCCACTCCTGCAGCCAGCCGCGTCCCTGCGTCACAATCAGAGTCTGCCCCAGCGGATGGGTGTGCCATGCGGTGCGCGCGCCGGGTTCAAAGGTCACCGTTGCGCCGCCCACGGACGCCGGTTCTGTTGCCTGAAACGGCGCGTCAATGCGCACCGTTCCGCTAAACCACGCCTCCGGACCACGCACTGAGGGTAACGAACCACTTCGGATAATTTTCATGCTGCCTCCTGTTTTACTGATGCGTTAACAGTAGCGCAATCCCGGACACAGCATTAGACTGCATAATCAGAAAGGAACCATGAGCCAGATTCATATATAGGGAGTTCCATCGTGCTGAAAGACAATTTTAACGATCTGCTGTCGTTTATGGTGGTGGCCCGCGAGCGCAGCTTTACCCGTGCCGCCGCGCAGCTGGGCGTGTCGCAGTCGGCGCTAAGTCACGCGATGCGCAATCTCGAAGCGCGTCTGGATATGCGGTTGCTCACCCGAACCACCCGCAGCGTGGCTCCGACCGAGGCGGGCGAGCAGCTCTTTATGCGCCTAAGCCCGCATCTGCTGGAGATCGAACAGGAGCTCACCGCCCTGCGCGATATGCGCGACAAACCCGCCGGGAATATTCGTATCACCGCCGGGGAGCACGCCATGGCGGCGGTGCTGTGGCCGGTGCTGAAACCCTTTATGGCGCAATACCCCGACATTCACGTTGAAGTCACCGTGGACAACGGCCTGACGGATATCGTCGATGGCCGGTTCGATGCGGGCGTGCGGCTGGGCGAGCAGATCGCCAAAGACATGATTGCGGTGCGTATCGCGCCGGATATGCGCATGGTGGTGGTGGGATCGGCGGACTATTTCTCGCGTTTCGGCGTGCCGGACACGCCCGAACAGCTGGCGAATCACCGCTGCATCAATATGCGCCTGCCGACGCTCGGCGGGCTGTATGCCTGGGAGTTTGAAAAGGACGGGCGGGAACTGCGGGTCCGGGTGGACGGTCAGCTGACGTTAAACAACCTGCCGCAGCGCATTGATGCCGCCGTGGCAGGTCTGGGGCTGGCGTATGTCCCGGAAGATACGGTGCAGGACGCGATCGCTGAAGGGCGGTTAATCCCGGTATTGCAGGACTGGAGCCCTTATTTCGACGGCTACCACCTTTATTATCCGAGCCGTCGTCAGCACACCACCGCGTTTTCCCTGCTGGTTGACGCCCTGCGCCAGAAATAAATTACTTCCCGACGCGCGCCTGCAGATGCTGCGGGTAGCGCTCTCCTACTACGTCAATGCTGGCCAGCGCCTGAATAATGCGCGCCAGCGCTTCCGGTGACAACGTCACGTTTGCGCTACCCAGATTCTCCTCCAGACGATGCAGTTTGGTGGTGCCCGGAATCGGTACAATCCACGGCGCTTTCGCCAGCAGCCACCCCAGCGCGATTTGCGCCGCCGTCACGCCCTGCTCGGCAGCCAGACGTTGCACCACGTCCACCAGCTGTTGATTGGCCTGCCGCGAGGCTTCGCTAAAGCGCGGTACGACATTGCGGAAATCGCTGCTGTCAAAGGTGGTCTGGGCGTTGATCGCCCCGGTCAGGAAACCTTTCCCCAGCGGGCTGAACGGCACAAAACCGATGTTTAGCTCCTCAAGCAGGGGTAAGATCGCCTGCTCCGGCTCGCGCCACCACAGGGAATATTCGCTTTGCAGCGCAGTCACCGGGCACACCGCATGGGCACGACGGATGGTCTCGACGCCCGCTTCCGACAGACCAAAGTGCTTCACTTTCCCCTCGGCAATCAGATCGGCAATGGTCCCGGCGACGTCTTCCACCGGAACATCCGGATCGACGCGGTGCTGATAATAGAGGTCAATCACATCCGTTTTCAGGCGTTTCAGCGAGCCTTCAATCGCCGCACGAATATGTTCAGGGCGGCTGTTGAGTACCTGGCCCGGCTGAGCGCAGTCAAAACCGAATTTGGTCGCAATCACCACTTTGTCACGCAGCGGTGCCAGCGCTTCGCCCACCACCTCTTCGTTGGTGTACGGGCCGTAGATTTCGGCGGTATCGAAAAAGGTCACGCCGCGATCCACCGCCGCGCGGATAAGGTTAATCGCCTGCGTCTTGTCCGTCGCCGGGCCGTAGCCGAAACTTAAGCCCATACATCCCAGCCCCAGGGCCGAAACTGTTAAACCATTTTGTCCGAGTTGTCGCTGTTGCATCTGTAGACCTCATGCGTTTTCGTAGTGAACGCTTTTACTGTAGAGGGAACGGCTCATGAGGACTACAGCGCACTAAAGCTTGTGCTTATGAATTCAGTTCATCAATACCATTGAGCAACTATTAAGCACAACTGATGATTAAAGCAGCAGTGAATCGGATGTTTTGCCTGGAAACTGTTCACCATTCAGCACGTTGTCACCCCCGTCTGCTCTGACCACACGCATTCATTCGATCCGTATCACTTTCAGGCCGGTTATATTTTGCGTCGCTTATGGATTGCGGGTAGGATGCTTCGCCATGTTTTGCCTTATCCATACGCAGAATGACTGGAAAGGCGGCATCTGGCTGCGCAGAAGCAATCGATTGGTCTGCTGACGGCCATGTACGGGCATCCCTAAGATGATTCAGACAGGTAAACAGGTATCTCAATGAAAACAAGCAATAAAAACGCAGCCGATCATCACGCTGCGAAACGTCGCTGGTTGAACTCTCACGAAGAGGGCTATCACAAGGCGATGGGTAACCGTCAGGTACAGATGATCGCCATCGGTGGCGCCATCGGTACGGGGCTGTTTTTGGGTGCAGGCGCACGTCTGCAAATGGCTGGCCCGGCTCTCGCACTGGTCTATCTGGTGTGCGGGATTTTCTCCTTCTTTATTCTGCGTGCCCTCGGCGAGCTAGTCTTGCACCGCCCTTCCAGCGGCAGCTTTGTCTCTTATGCCCGTGAGTTTCTCGGTGAAAAAGCCGCCTACGTGGCGGGCTGGATGTACTTCGTGAACTGGGCGATGACCGGGATAGTCGATATCACCGCCGTTGCGCTGTATATGCACTACTGGGGCGCGTTCGGCGATGTCCCGCAGTGGGTGTTTGCCCTTGGCGCGCTGGCGATAGTTGGCACCATGAACATGATCGGCGTGAAGTGGTTCGCCGAGATGGAGTTCTGGTTTGCGCTGGTCAAAGTGCTGGCGATTGTGATCTTCCTGGTGGTGGGTACCGTGTTCCTCGGCAGCGGTAAACCGCTCGACGGCGGCGCCACCGGCTTCCACCTGATTACCGATAACGGCGGTTTCTTCCCGCACGGCCTGCTGCCTGCCCTGGTGCTGGTTCAGGGCGTGGTGTTTGCCTTCGCCTCGATCGAGCTGGTCGGTACGGCGGCGGGCGAATGTAAAGATCCGCAGACCATGGTGCCAAAAGCGATCAATAGCGTGATCTGGCGTATCGGTCTGTTCTACGTCGGCTCCGTGGTGCTGCTGGTTCTGCTCCTGCCGTGGAACGCCTATCAGGCGGGTCAGAGCCCGTTCGTGACCTTCTTCTCGAAGCTGGGCGTGCCTTACGTGGGCAGCATCATGAACATCGTGGTACTGACCGCGGCGCTCTCCAGCCTGAACTCGGGTCTGTACTCGACGGGGCGTATTCTGCGCTCCATGTCGATGGGCGGTTCCGCGCCGAAGTTCATGTCAAAAATGAGCAAACAGCAGGTGCCGTACGCGGGCATTCTCGCGACGCTGGTGGTGTACGTCTTTGGCGTGTTCCTGAACTATCTGGTGCCATCTCAGGTGTTTGAGATCGTCCTGAACGTAGCGGCCATCGGCATTATCGCCTCCTGGGCGTTTATCGTGGTGTGCCAGATGCGCCTGCGTAAAGCGATCAAAGAAGGCAAAGCGGCGGACGTAAGCTTTAAAATGCCGGGCGCACCGGTGACCTCGTGGCTGACTCTGCTGTTCCTGTTCAGCGTGCTGGTGCTGATGGCGTTTGACTATCCGAACGGCACCTACACCATCGCCACGATCCCGCTGCTGGCTATCCTGCTCATTATTGGCTGGTTTGGTGTGCGTAAACGCGTGAACGAGATCCACAGTACCGCGCCGGTGCTGGCGGAAGAACAACCGCAAGAAACTCACAAGCCCGCTCAGGTCTTGTAGGTCGGGTAAGGCGAAGCCGCCACCCGACAACAATAAAAAAGGAAGGCATATGCCTTCCTTTTTTTTGCCCGGCGGCGCTACGCTTGCACGGGCCTACAACGACAATACCCTGTTACAACGCGATACGAATCACGTCGTCGGGCTGGGTTGCTTCCTGCTGGCGGGTGGATTTCTGTTTCACCGTCACGTACAGGGTTTTACCGTCGGCGGACAGCGCCAGGCTATTCGGGAAGGTTGGCGTATCAATGGTTTTGGTCACTTTGTAGGTTTTCGCGTCGATCACGCTGACTTTACCCGCTTCGCGGTGCGTCACATACGCTTCGTTGCGCGTCGGGTTAAACAGTACCGCCAGGGACTCAGGTGCCGCGATTTTCTCGATCACGCTCCCGTCTTTCAGATTCACCACCAGCACTTCCGGCTGTTTGGAATCGGTCAGGAACGCGCGCTGCCCTTTGGTGTCCAGGCTCAGGTTCAGGTAGAAATGCTCTTTCCCGTCGTCCTGCACTTTTTTGCGGCTCAGCACTTTGTGGGTGGCCGTATCGATGGTGATCAGCTCGCCGTCGGCGTTGGTGCTGTACAGACGTTTTGCCGCGGCATCCAGCGCCAGACCGGTGCTGAACGCGCCGGTGTTAGCGATGGTCTCTTTCAGTTTCAGCGTTTCGCCGTCTACCACCCAGATCACGCTCTCTTTGCCGATCCCGGTGATATACACCGTGTTGGTGGTGTCATCGGCCACCAGTTCGCGCGGCTGCAGCGGCTTCACGGTGTCACTGCGTTTGCGATCGTCCAGCACCAGGCGCCCTTTTACGTCGCCGTTTTTGGCGTCGATGGCGGTCACGGAGCTGTTGGTGGTGTTACCAAACCACAGGGTCTGAGTGGCGCTGTTGATGGTCGCGCCGAACGGTTTTAAATCGTTATGAATGGCCTGCGTCACTTCCAGCGTGACGGGATCAAGACGGTAAACCACGCCACCTTTATCCGTTTTACGGCTTTGCGTGGTGGCCACCCACAGGGCATTTTCCTGCTGGCTGACAGCCATTTCGTAAGCGCCTTTACCGACCGCTTTTCGCAGCATCTCTTCTGCAGCATGAACATTAAACGAACCCGCTACCAGCAGTGAACCCAGCAGTAAAGAACCACGCAGACGCGGCGAGCACAGATGACGTAATGACATGACGACTCCCTTTGATAAAAAATGTGTAATGCCGACATTGCTTCCCTGAGACGAAGTCATCGCTCCGCCCTGTTTTATTGTTGAGAATAGTAATCATTATTCACCGGAATGTGGAGCCTTTGTTTCCTCTTTCGCGCTTCGTTTCGTTTTTATCTACACTTCTGTTAACGCAACGTGCTGTTAAAGTTTTCAAAACTTTTACAAAAGATTTACCATACGCGCACGTGTTCCATTTGGTTCGTTTTTTCCCATAACCGGCTTTTATTCATGAAAATCATCTCTGCCCGTCAGGCTTCGCTCTCCCTGCTGTGGATACCGATCGTCTTAACCCCTGCCGCCGCGCTGGCTGCACAAGAGCAAACGATGATCGTCAGCGCCACGCCGCAGACCGTTTCTGAGCTTGATACCCCCGCCGCCGTCAGCGTGGTCAACGGGGACGATATGCGTCAGGCCGCGCCGCGCATCAACCTTTCAGAATCCCTCGGCAGCGTGCCGGGTTTACAGATTCAGAACCGACAGAACTACGCTCAGGACCTGCAGCTCTCGATGCGCGGCTTCGGCGCGCGCTCGACCTTCGGCGTGCGCGGCATTCGTATGTATGTCGACGGCATTCCGGCGACGATGCCGGACGGTCAGGGGCAAACCTCAAACATCGATCTCTCCAGCATCGACAGCGTCGAAGTGCTGCGCGGCCCGTTCTCTGCCCTGTATGGCAACGCCTCGGGCGGCGTGATCAATATCGCCAGCCAGACCGGGCAACAGCCGCCGACCATTGAGGCGAGCAGCTATTACGGCAGCTACGGCACCTGGCGCTACGGCCTGAAAGCCACCGGCGCGATGGGCGACGGCACGCACGCGGGGGACGTGGATTACACCGTGTCGACCACCCGTTTCACCACCCAGGGCTATCGCGATCACAGCGGCGCGCGCAAAAATCTGGCGAACGCCAAACTGGGCGTGCGCATTGATGACGCCAGCAAACTGACGCTGATTTTTAACAGCGTCGATATGAAAGCCAACGATCCGGGCGGACTCGATTATCAGGAGTGGCGCGATAATCCGCGTCAGTCGCCGCGCGCCGACCAGTACAACACCCGCAAAACCATCAAGCAGACCCAGGCGGGCCTGCGCTATGAGCGTCAGCTGACAGAGCAGGACGATCTCAGCGTGATGATGTACGCCGGTGAGCGCGAAATGACGCAGTACCAGTCGATTCCGTACCAGCCGCAGCTGAAAGAGACCCACTCCGGCGGCGTGATCGACATGCAGCGCCACTATCAGGGCGTGGATACCCGCTGGACGCATCGCGGCGAACTGCTGGTTCCGGTCACCTTCACCACCGGTCTGAACTACGAAAACATGAGCGAAGATCGTCGCGGGTACGAAAATTTCGTCATGAACAACGGCGTGCCGGAATACGGCGTCAAAGGCGATAAACGTCGCGACGAACGCAACCTGATGTGGAACGTCGACCCCTATCTGCAAACCAGCTGGCAGCTGACGCAAAAACTCTCCCTGGATGCGGGCGTGCGCTACAGCTCCGTGTGGTTTGATTCCAACGATCACTACGTGCAGGGCACCAACGGGGATGACAGCGGCGACGCGAGCTATCACAAATGGCTGCCTGCCAGCTCGTTAAAATACGCCATCACCGATGCGTGGAATGTCTACGCAGCCGCCGGTCGCGGGTTCGAAACGCCGACCATCAACGAACTCTCCTACCGTTCCGGCAACCAGAGCGGGCTGAACTTCGGCCTGAAACCGTCCACCAACAATACCTACGAAGTGGGCAGTAAAACCCGCGTCGGCAATGGTCTGTTGACGGCGGCGCTGTTCCGCACCGATACGGATGATGAGATTGTGGTGGACGCCAGCTCCGGCGGTCGCACCAGCTATAAAAACGCCGGGAAGACCCGTCGTCAGGGCGTCGAGCTTTCTCTCGATCAGCAGTTTGCCGAGAACTGGAAGCTGAAAATGGCGTGGACGTATCTGGATGCAACCTACCGCACCAACGTCTGCTCCGACGCCGACTGTAACGGCAACCGTATGCCGGGCATCGCCCGCAATATGGGTTACGCGTCATTCGGCTGGCAGCCGGAAGAAGGCTGGTACGCTGGCTCCGATGTGCGCTATATGAGCGACATCATGGCGGACGATGAAAACACCGCCAAAGCCCCTTCCTACACCGTGGTCGGCCTGAATACGGGCTACAAATTCAACTACGGCAACTGGGGAATGGACCTCTTTGGTCGCGTCGATAATCTGTTCGACAAAGAGTATGTCGGATCGGTCATCGTAAACGAATCCAATGGCCGCTACTACGAGCCGGCTCCGGGACGCAATTACGGCGTGGGGATGTCGGTTTCCTATCGTTTTGAGTAACGCACGTTGAGTGGTTAAATATAATACCTTCCCGGAAGATCAATTCTTCCGGGAAATAGTTCACTACAGGGATAGTGATAACAATAAATTAAAACCGTATTTAATCGTTCCTTAATTAAAATATTGCTGCAATAAAAGCGCCGTCGACCCGTCAATCAGTTTATCTATCGCTTTATCACAGGCCACCGCGTCGCGACGCTCAAGGGCATTCAGCAGATCGTCATAGCGGTAGGAATATTTTGTGATGTCGTGAACGTCTTCGTAGAGATAATTAAAGCAAGGGCCAATACGCACCCAAAGTTGCTCAATCATCGCCGTTAAAGTTGGCATCTGGGCGTATTCGTACAGCCTGAAACGAAACGCACGGTTGGCATGTAAGGCGCGCTGCGCCTCGCCGTTACGCATCGCCGAATGGAATTTTTCAGCCAGATCCCGTAATTCCAGCATCTTGCTGTCGGTCATATTTTCGCAGGCCGCAGCGACGGCCATAGTTTCCAGTTGCTTTCGAATAGCGTTAATTTCGTTATAACGATCGAGCGTGATCTCCGGCACCAGAAAGGCCTGCGCCGGGGTGGCGTGCAGGGCTCCGGCGGAGACCAGTCGTAACAGCGCTTCGCGAACGGGGGTGATGCTGGTGCCTAATTTATCCGCAATCTCTTTGGTAATTAGCCTCGCGCCTGGCTTGAGCGCTCCGGCAATCAACGCCCCTTTCAGGCTCACCTCAACTTGCATCGTGAGGCTCAAGCGTTGTGCTTTTTCTAAATGTTCCAATTCAAGCATGTTCATTTCCTTCAGCTTAAAAATAAGCGCTATTCACCGCCCCGTTTTGACCTAAACGGGACTTGTCAGATATATCCTGTATCTTCACGCTGGTATTGGAATGACGCAAAAAGTTTCAAAACCAAAAATTATGCAATTTTTTTGCCCTCGGCTCACCGAATCCGGTATGGCCGATCGCTATGCTGGTATTATTAAAGACATTATAGTCAAACTTTAAGAATATATTATGGCGGGGATTCCCGCCATAATATGTACAATTAGTTATCCTTCGCGACGCGTATCACGACTTTGCCGAAGTTTTTGCCTTCGAGCATGCCAATGAAGGTTTCCGGCGCATTTTCCAGCCCGTCGGTCACCTGTTCGCGATACTGAATTTTGCCCTCTTTGATCCAGCGCCCCATCTCTTCCTGGAACTCCTGAATGCGATGCCCGTAGTCCTGACCGATGATAAAGCCCTGCATGCGGATGCGTTTTTTGAGCAGCGTCCCCATCAGGAGCGGCAGGCGGTCCGGTCCGTCCGGCAGTGAGGTGGCGTTATAGCCGCTCACCAGGCCGCACACCGGCACGCGCGCCGAGGTATTCAGCAGCGGGAGTACCGCGTCAAAGACTTTGCCGCCGACGTTTTCGTAATAGACGTCGATGCCTTTCGGGCAGGCTTTCGCGAGCTGTTCGGCAAAATCATCCGCATGATGGTCCAGACACTGGTCAAACCCCAGCACCTCGACAGCATGACGGCATTTTTCCGCCCCGCCCGCGACGCCAACCACATAGCAGCCTTTGATCTTACCAATCTGCCCGACGGTCGCCCCGACCGGACCGGTAGCCGCCGCAACGACCAGCGTCTCGCCCGCCTTCGGCTGGCCGATATCCAGCAGCCCCATGTAGGCGGTAAAGCCTGGCATCCCCAGCACACCCAGCGCCCAGGACGGATGTTCAACCTCTTCGCCCAGCTTGACGAGGCCCGTGCCGTCAGAGAGTTCGTACTCCTGCCAGCCGCTGTAACCCAGCACCCACTCGCCCGCTTTAAATTTCGGATGGTTCGACTGCTCGACGCGACTGACCGTGCCGCCGACCATCACCGCACCAATCTCGACCGGCGGTGAATAGGACGGCGCATCGCTCATGCGGCCCCGCATGTAAGGATCAAGTGACAGCCAGACGGTACGCAGCAGCAATTGCCCGTCCGCAGGTGCCGGGATCGGCTGCTCTTCTAAGCGAAAATTGTCCGCCACCGGCGCACCGTGCGGACGAGAGGCCAGCACCAGACGGCGGTTTGTGTTTGCAGATTGACTCATGGATTGCTCCTCAGTTGCGCAAATGTCCTTAGAGACTAGCGCCTGTTTTCGACAACTGCCTTACCATTACGAGCCAGACTGATTCAGGCGCACCACCAGATAAACGCAGGGTTCCTGCGTCTCATTGATGAAGCGACAGTCGTTCGGCGGCCCCAGTTCCAGACAATCTCCGGCCTGCATCTCATGGCGCGTATCGCCCTCCTGAAACACCAGTTCGCCGGACTGAAGCCAGATCAGCTGCCGCGCCAGCGCATAGGACGACGCAGGCATAGGCACATCGCTCCCGCCGGGAAGCTCGACCTGCACCAAATCGATCGGTAAGTCCGTGCGCGGTGACACGTGGCGTCGCAGATAATGCGTTTGCGGGTCGCGCCACACCGGCTGGTTGGCGAAGCGCAGCAGTTTGCCCTCCTGCATCTCGGCGCGGGCAATCAGGGTCGACATGCTGATGCCGAACGCGCCAGAAAGCCGCGCCAGAAGGGTTGCGGTTGGGCTGCTTTCGCTGCGTTCAATTTTGTGGATCATCGCACGTGAGACGCCTGCCCGTTCGGCAAGCTCACTAAGAGACCAGCCGCGCGACTCGCGTTCGACCCGAATGCGCGCGCTAATCCGTTGATTCATATCGTCTTGCATAGTGTTCATATCGTCATACTATAGTGTATGGACCCGATTTCAATGGCGTTGTCATAACAAAAAAATATGTCTTATGCCGTAGCGGTATGCCAACGCGCTTGTGTAATATTGTGTGAATAATGTCTACTATAGTGAACAACACATTCCGAGGTTCCGATGATTATTCGTCACGCCAGCAAAGAAGATTGCGCCGCTATCGGCGAGATATACAACCACGCGGTGCTGCATACCGCGGCGATCTGGAACGATACCACCGTTGATACGGATAACCGTATTGCCTGGTTCGAAGCGCGCACGCTGATGGGCTATCCGGTGCTGGTGAGCGAAGAAAATGGCGTGGTGACGGGGTATGCCTCGTTCGGCGACTGGCGCGCCTTCGACGGTTTCCGCCATACGGTCGAGCATTCCGTTTACGTCCATCCGGATCATCAGGGAAAAGGCATTGGCCGCGAGCTGATGAAACAGCTGATCGTTGAAGCGCGCACCATCGGCAAACACGTGATGGTGGCGGGCATTGAAGCGCAGAATCAGGCCTCGATTCATCTGCATGAAACGCTCGGGTTTGTCACTACCGGGCAGATGCCGCAGGTCGGCACTAAATTTGGCCGTTGGCTGGATCTGACCTTTATGCAGCTCCAGCTCGACGAGCGCAACGCTCCGGACGCGATCGGATGAATCAGTCCCTGACGCTGGTTTTTCTGGTGGCGGCCGGAATCGGCCTGGTGGTGCAGAACACGCTGATGGTGCGCATCACCCAGTCGTCATCGACGATTTTGATCGCCATGCTGCTCAATTCCCTGGTGGGTATTGTGCTGTTTGTCAGCATGTTGCTGATTAAAAACGGCGTGGCGGGCTTTAGCGAACTGGCGTCGACGATCCGCTGGTGGACGTTGATTCCGGGGCTGTTAGGGTCGTTTTTTGTTTTTGCCAGCATCAGCGGGTATCAGTACGTCGGCGCGGCGACCACGATTGCGGTGCTGGTCGCCAGTCAGCTGATTGGCGGGCTGGTGATGGACGTGTTGAAAAGCCAGGGGATCCCGCTGCGGGCGCTGATTGGCCCGGTCTGCGGGGCAGTCCTGCTGGTGATAGGCGCCTGGCTGGTGGCGAGATGCCAGTTCTGAACTTTACAGAATCGAGCCGCCCTGGGTCAGGTGCTCATGGCGGGCTTCAGCTTCTTCTTTGTGCTGTTTGCCGTGGTGGGCAATGGTGTTGCGCAGACGCTGCTGCTGAGCGTAGCGATCTTCGCGGGTGAGTTCGGTGTCTTCGCTGAGCTCAACCAGCAGTTCGTTCATGTGGGTGATAACACTCTCTTCCACCGCCGCATCCACGCGGGCAATCACTTCATCTAAATGTGACATTGTCACTCCTTGTTAACTGAGTTTGCCGGGTGGCGGCTGCGCCTTACCCGACCTACGGGTTCTGTGTGGTCTTTTTGTCGGGTGGCGGCTTCGCCTTACCCGACCTACGGATTCTGCGCGATCTTTTTGTCGGGTGGCGGCTGCGCCTTACCCGACCTACGGGTTCTGTGCGATCTTTTTATCGGGTGACGGCTGCGCCTTACCCGACCTACGGGTTCTGTGCGATCTTTTTGCCGGGTGGCGGCTGCGCCTTACCCGACCTACGGGCTCTGTGCGTTCTTTTTGTCGGGTGGCGGCTGCGCCTTACCCGACCTACGGGTTCTGTGCGATCTTTGTGTCGGGTGGCGGCTTCGCCTTACCCGACCTACGGGTTCTGTGCGGTCTTTGTGTCGGGTGGCGGCTTCGCCTTACCCGACCTACGGGCTCTGTGCGTTCTTTTTGTCGGGTGGCTGCTACGCCTTACCCGACCTACGGGCTCTGTGCGGTCTTGTAGGCCCGGTAAGCGCAGCGCCACCGGGCGTTTTAGGCCGCACCGTCCCTACAAATACTGAAATGTTAATTCAACTTCGCTTTCGAGAAATCGCTGCCCATCAGGCTCACGCTATAACCTGTCACGTTACTGCGCGTGGCGTAGAACGTTTTGCCGTTTGCCAGCGCAATCCACGGAGCCTGCTGGTAGAAAATCTCCTGCGCCTGGCCGTACAGCGCCGCGCGCTGCGCCGGATCGCTGGTCAGCTTGGCTTTCTCGACCAGGTCATTATACCCCTTGTCGCACCAGCGCGCGGCATTGGAGCCGGTCTTGATGCTGTTACAGCCCAGCAGCACATCGGCAAAGTTATCCGGGTCGCCGTTATCCGACATCCAGCCGAACAGCGCCGTATCGTGCTCGCCCTTGCGCATCCCGGAGAGATACTCGCCCCACTCGTAAGAGACAATTTTCGCCTTCACGCCGACCTTCGCCCAGTCGCTCTGGATCATCTCCGCGATGCGCTTCGAGTTCGGGTTATACGGACGCTGAACCGGCATCGACCACAGCGTCACTTCCGCGCCCTTCTCCAGCCCCGCCTGCTTCAGCAGCGCTTTCGCTTTTTCCGGATCATAGCCGTAATCCTTCAGGTCCTTTTTATACCCGAGCATATTCGGCGGGATCGGCGATTTCGCCACCGTACCGGAGCCCATAAACACTGCGTTCACAATGGCGGTTTTATCCGTTGCATAGTTCAGCGCCTGGCGTACCAGCACATTATCAAACGGCTTTTTCTCGGTGTTGAACGCCAGATAGCCGACGTTCAGTGCATCCACGGAGTGCAGCGTCAGGTCTTTGTTTTTCTTAATCACGTCAAACTGCACCGGCGAAGGCGCAGGAATGATCTGGCATTCGTTGGTTTGCAGCTTCGCCAGTCGCGTTTCGACGTTCGGCGTGATGGAGAAAATCAGGTGTTTGGTCGGCACTTCGCCGTCCCAGTAGTTCGGGTTAGCGACGTAGCGGATCAGGGAATCGACTTTATACTGCTGCAGCACGTACGGGCCGGTGCCGATTGGCCAGGTATCGACGTTTTCCGGCGTCCCCTTTTTAAGCATCACATCCGCGTATTCTGCGGACAGAATAGAGGCGAAATCCATTCCCCAGTCGGCGAGGAACGCCGCGTTCGGCTCGCTCAGCACAAACTGGACATGATAATCATCGACTTTTTTGACCTCCTGGATCAGTTTGTCCAGGCCGACGTCATTGAAGTATTCGTAATTCCCCTGCGAAACGTTGTGATACGGATGCTTAGGGTCTTTCTGACGCAGCACCGAGAAAATAACGTCATCAGCGTTAAAATCGCGGGTCGGTTTGAAGAATTTATTGCTATTAAACTTCACGCCTTTACGTAGCGTAAAGGTATAAGTTTTGCCGTCCGGAGAGATAGTCCAGGACTCCGCTAGCGAAGGAACCGGGGTGTTTTTCACCGGATCAAAATTGATCAGACGGTTATAAAGCACCTGGGAGCTGGCCACGAACGACGGGCCGGAGCTGGCGATTTGTGGGTTAAACGACTCCGGTGATGCCTCGGAGCAGTAAATAATCGTATCTGTGTTTGCCGCCCATGCGGCGCTTGCCGGTAAGAGAGTGCTCAGCGCCAGCGCGAGCAGCGTTTTCCCTGTGGTCATGGTTATAAGCCTTATGATTTTTATATATAGAACCACAATAACAGCACAGGCCCGAGTGAGTGGCAAATAACGAAACACGCTCAGGTTATTCTAAAGGTGTCATTTTTGCTGGTTTAACAGACAGCCCGCGCGCAGTGATTTGTCTTAAGTGTGCTGCTTCGTCAAGCACTAATGCCGCTTTCTATCCTGTAAGAAATCGCCGCTTTTAGCGTCTTCTCGTCCGTTTGCTTGCATCCCGGTTTGGTTAAAGTAATGGGGTGAAGAAGTCTACAGGACCAAATCGTGGCAAAAACACTTTTACGCAGCGGTAATCTCGATGATTTTCAGGCCGTTGGCGGCGGCGGACAGGCCGTATTTGAATCAGCACTACAAATCCGTGAAGCGCTTCGTCTGCGCAAGCAGCAGGCGATTGTCGATTGTCTGGCGATCCCGCAGGTCAATGACGGCGGCGACCGGGTGGACTGGTATGCGCCGCTGGATGGCGACATTGCGAGCTGGAATGCCGCCGATGAAGACGAACGTTTTCGCGCCCTGCGCTATCTGGAGAACACCCTCTCCAGCGTCGAGTCGCTGAGTAAAAAGAGCCTCCAGTCGCCAAAAACCGCTCAGCAGCTGTTTGGTTCCCTGCTCTCAAAAGCGTTCCAGTTCCCGAGTGAAAACTTCCTGTTCCTCGTCGACGGCAAGCCGGTTATCACCTTTTGGGGGTTCGTGAACCTCAATGAAAACGCGCGCGACGATGTGCTCGACTGCCTGCGTGAATCCCTCAAACCGGAACCGATGCCCGCGCCAGTCGAAGAGCCGGAACCCGAAGAGCCCGCGCCGACCATTGTGTTTGAACAGGCCGACGCGCCGCTTATCGCCCCGCCGCCTGTTGTGCGTGTCACTGAAGACGATCTCTATTCCGCCGAACCTGCGCCGCAGGTGGTTCCAGAAGTGGCCGCGCCTGCAGAGCCTGCGCCTGCGGTTATCCGCAAGAAGCGCCGCGTTCCACTCTGGTCCCTGCCTGTGGCTGCTGTGATTGTCGCCGCCGTGGCCGCGCCGCTGCTGTGGCCAAAACAGGCGCCGACGGCAGAACCTGTCGCCACGCCAGCACCAGCCCCGGTCGCTATCGCTCCTAAACCGGTGAAACCGGTGGTGGAGATGGCGATGAACCTGCCGCTGCATCAGGCCGAGGTTCTGCCGGTGAAAGCCGCAGAACCTGCTCCAGCACCAGCGGCACAAGCGGTCGTCATCACCGCCATTCCTAAAGATGCGATGGTGATGGACGCGGTTCAGGTCAAAACCGGCTCCACCAAATTCCTCAACGGCACCTGGCGCGCCATGCTGGACATTAAAGATCCCGTGACCGGCAAAGCGCCATCCCTGCGCTATCAGATTCAGAACAACAAGGGCATCGCCCGTGTGGTCCAGGGCGACAACGTGGTGTGTCGCAGCGACATTTTCTCCGGGCTGCACAGCAACGGCGAACTGATGATTAAGAGCCGCAGCAACGCTCGCTGCTCGGACGGTTCGCGCTACCCGATGCCGGAGATCGCCTGTAAAGCCGGGACTAACGACGTGGCGGAATGTACTGCCCGTTATGATGCCAAAACCGTCGTTCCGCTTACGTTCAAGAAAGCAGGTGCCTGATCCTATGCTGGTAAATCTTTGCGACTACAAACAAAGCGTCACGCTGATAGCGAACAGCGGCGTACAGTTTCTCGATTTCGGTCTGACCCCGCAGGACTCGGCAAGCCTGGGCCGGTTCGTGCGTAAAACCGCCAATGGCCCTCTGCTGCGCCTGAATTACGATCTGGTGAATGGTCGTTACACCCTGCCCGCGGCGCGCGGCGGTCAGCCGGAAGTGGTGAAACCCGAGAGCACCTTCACCCTGCATCAGTCCCTGACGGTGCTGGATGGCGTCTGGATCCCGGTGCCGTTTTTACGCTTTAACCCACCGCGTACCTTTGTCGACGGCCCGGATAACTGGGCGCGCGCGCAGGTTCGTAAGCTTGAGACGCCGGACAGTGCGGGTAATACCCACCGCGTGACCTTCGCCCTCGACAGCCAGATTGCCGATCACGCCACGCCGGGCCTGTCGCCGGTCGAAAACGATATTCTGAACGGTACCCGTTTTGCGCTGGCCTGGCGTGACGACGAGGTGCTGAGTTTCCTCGACCAAACATGGATTGACGGCTGGCTGCGCGAAGCGTTCAGCGGCTACGCCACGGGCGTGGAAAATCGCTCCGAGCGCGACCTGCATCAGGCGATGCGCGGCTTTGAATATCAGGCCCACTGGCTGAACCTGATGACCATGCTCGGCGAGCAGATCACCGTTCCGGAAGTCAAATTCGTTACCCACACCCTGAGCACCCCGGCGATTCCGGTGGATCTGATTCTGGATGTCGGCAACACCCACACCTGCGGCGTGATCATTGAAGATCACGGCGATGCCAACGACGGCCTGCGCCAGACCGCCGAACTGCAGGTGCGTTCTTTGAGCGAACCGCAGTTCCTGAACGAGCCGCTGTTTACCAGCCGCCTTGAGTTCTCTGAAGCCCGCTTTGGCAAACAGCATTTCTCCGTCGAAAGTGGCCGTGAAGACGCCTTTGTCTGGCCGTCGATCGTGCGCGTCGGCGACGAAGCGCGCAAACTGGCGATGCAGCGTCTGGGCACCGAAGGCAACAGCGGGATCTCCAGCCCGCGCCGTTATCTGTGGGATGAAACCCCAACGGTCCAGGACTGGCGCTTTAGCCAGATGAACGCCAAGACCCAGCGCGAACCGCTGGCGACCGCGTTCCCGCTGATGAACCTGATGAACGATGACGGACAGCCGCTGTTCACCCTGCCACAGGATGAGCGTCTGCCGGTCTTTTCGCCGCAGTACAGCCGCAGCACCCTGATGACCCACATGCTGTGCGAGCTCCTCGCTCAGGCACTCGGGCAGATCAACAGCGTCGCCACGCGTTTGCGCCTTGGCTTCCCGGCGTCACCGCGCCAGCTGCGCACCCTGATCCTGACGTTGCCTTCCGCGATGCCAAAACAGGAGCGCGAGATTTTCCGCCGCCGCATGTTTGAAGCTATCGCTATCGTCTGGAAAGCGATGGGCTGGCACCCGCAGGATGATGATTTTGCCAGCCGCAAACAGCAGGACAAAAGCGTGGTTCCCGTCCCGGCCATTCAAATGGAGTGGGACGAAGCGAGCTGCGGTCAGCTGGTGTGGCTTTATAACGAGGCCATTTCCCACTTCGGCGGCCAGACGGAAGCGTTTTTCGCCTCCCTCGCCCGCCCGGACCGCGAAGTCGAACCGGGCGCGCAGCCCGGGCGCTCCCTGCGCGTCGCCTCTATTGATATTGGCGGCGGCACGACCGATATGGCGATCACCCACTATCAACTGGATGATGGCTCGGGAAATAACGTCAAAATCACACCACAGCTGCTGTTCCGCGAAGGCTTCAAAGTCGCGGGCGACGATACGCTGCTGGACGTTATTCAGCGCTACGTCCTGCCCGCCCTGCAAACGCAGCTGCAAAAATCGGGTATCGCCGACGCCTCCCTGCTGATGGCGTCCCTGTTTGGCGATTCCGGGCGCATTGATACTCAGGCAGTCCTGCGGCAGCAAACGGCGCTTCAGCTGTTTATGCCGATTGGTCACGGCATTCTGGCGGCCTGGGAGAGCAGCGATATCGACGATCCGCTGGCGGGTTTACACGCCACCTTCGGCGATCTGCTCAAACAGCAGCCAACCCGCAACGTGATGAACTATCTGCAGCAGGCGATCGATCATGCGCTTCCGGCCGGTTCCGCACCGTTCGATCTGTTTGCCGTTCCGCTGCACGTGAACTTCCACGAAATGCAGGATGCGATGCTGGCGGGCCAGTTTACCCTCGCCGCGCCGCTGCATGCCGTGTGCGAAGCCATTTCCCACTATGCCTGCGACATTTTGCTGATCACCGGGCGTCCGGGCTGTCTGCCTGGCGTGCAGGCGCTGATTCGCCACCTGCAGCCGGTGCCGGTCAACCGCATCGTCTGGCTGGATAAATATCGCGTCCACGAGTGGTATCCGTTCAGCCAACAGGGGCGTATCGGCAATCCAAAATCCACGGCCGCCGTGGGCGCGATGCTCTGCAGCCTCGCCCTCGACCTGCGTTTGCCGCGTTTTAACTTCAAAGCCGCTGATATCGGCGCCTATTCGACCGTGCGATATCTGGGCGTGCTGGATAACACGGTCAACACCCTGCGCGAAGAGAACGTCTGGTATCAGGACATCGACCTCGATAAACCGGGCGCGAAGCTGGATGCAAAACTGCACTTCCCTCTGCGCGGCAACGTCACGCTCGGTTTCCGTCAGTTGGCGAACGCCCGCTGGCCTGCCACGCCGCTGTATACCCTGAGCATCAACTCCGCCGAACTGGCAAAAGCCATCGCCGGTGACGGGGTGCTGAACGTGCGTCTACAGCTGCGCGGCGGCACCAAACACGAAGGCCCGGAGTCGTTTGAGCTGAGCGACGCCTGGCTGCAGGACGGAACGCCGGTTCCGCCGGACGCCTTAACGTTTAAACTGAATACCCTGGCCGACCGCCGCCACAGCGGTAGCCATTACTGGATCGACAGCGGGAGCGTATATCTCAAATGACAGCGATGACTGCCACCACTCAGGCCTTAATCGAGTGGATCAATGAAACGCGCCTGCACGCTCCGATGCTGGATAACGACGCCGACGCCCTGCTGGCCCGCCTGACCTGTGCGCAGGCGCGCGGACAGGCGCTCGACCGTGCCCTGACCGGCCACAGCAGCATTGGCCTGTACGGCCACTCCCAGGCGGCAAAAGCGCACCTGCTGACGTCGCTTTGCGGGAGCGGAAACGGTCGACTGGATGTTTCTCCCGGCCAGCGCACCTTCGACTATTTTTCCCATATCAACCCCGGCCACGCCCTGACCAACATGGCCGTGCGTTTCACGCCGCGCGCCAGTGATGTCAGTGACGATGCCTTCCCGCTGCGCCTGAGCCTGGTCACCGAAGCCGAGCTGGTCCAGCTGTTTATCGCCCGCACGACGATGCACACCCTGATTCGCCCGGTGGAAAAATCGGTCATCGAAGCGCGCGTTGAAAAATGGCGCGCTTTGCGACAACCGCAGGGTGTGCCGGGGATCACCGCCCAGGAAGTGGCGACCATTGCCCGCTACTGGCGCACGACGGTTTCCGGCTCTGAACAGCAGATGGACGACGCCCTGTGGCATCAGTTCGCCCAGCTGATCCCCTCGCTGGATCTGAGCACCCGCGCCAGCGTCTGGTCCCTGCTGTGGGGCGAGCAGCAAGAAATCACGCAACAGTGGCTGAAATTCGCTCACGTGCTGCATCAGACCAGCCACGCCCGGGAGCTGGCGGCTCCGCTAAGTTTGCTGGTCGATAACTTCGGCCTGCCGAGCGAGGGCTTCCTCACCCGCGCGGAATTTACCGCACCAGATGCGCAGGAAGCGGTACTGCATCCGCTGAATGACGGCGAGATGCTGAACGCCATCAGTATTCCCGTCGACGTGCTGGCTTTCCTGACCCGTGAACTGGTTCTGCCGGCGGAAAACAGCGTGCTGGATAACGTCGACATCATCGATATCCCCGCGCCATCGGAGGCAGATTTGTCCCCGCTGGCAGAGGCAAAATGCACCTGGCTGTTGGAACATTATCGCCAGCAGATGCAGCCCGATGTGCTGGTGATTTGCAATGCTACCGCCCGCCATGAGCAAACGGCTAAAACGGCTAAGACCCTGCTGAACTGGGTGAAAGAGACCCAGACCGCAGAAGAGTCGGCGTTGCCAGGCCTGGTATGGGCCATTACCCCGCACGACGCGCGCTTCCTCACCAAACAGAACCTCGACGAGGCCGTACAGCATCTGCTCGGCAAGCCCGGCAAGCGCTGGGGAACCTTGCAGGCGCTGGACACGCACAGCATGCAGCGCGTGGTGGAATGGCTGTCTCAGGCAACCCTTTCCACACAGCGCCAGTCTCGTCTTCTGGCCCTGAAAAGCGCGCAACAGCGTGAGCTTCGCGCCCTGATGCAAAGCTATCTGGCCCCCATCGCCGCGGAGCCTGACGCGCAGCGCACCCAGGCCGAAGGGATGGTTCGCACTCTGCAATCCAGCGCCGCCCGCCACGGCGAACTGCTGGAAGGACTGTTGCCCCCGCTGAAAGCCTTCGAAACGCTGCTTGCTGTCCAGCAGCCGCGCGAAGAGCAGGTCAACGGCCTGTTCACTGACGTTATCGATCTCTTTGCCGACAACGCCAGCGAAGGTCAGGAAATGTTTCAGACCAAAGACAAAGCGCGTCTGGCCCATCGCGTGTGGATCAATCACCTGCGTCAGTGGAGCCGCAATGAGGCCGCCGCCAGTCGTCTGGGGCTGGACGTTAGCGTTCTGCCGCTCATTGCCGATACGTTGGTGCTCAGCAGCTACCGACTTAACCTCCCGCAGCAGCTACAGCGCATAGTGGAAGCCGATAAAAGCAGTGCGGCACAGCTCCACGCCACCATCGGAAACTTCATCGGCTGGCTGGGTTACGCCGAAACCGCGCATGCGTCCCGTCCGGCGAGCCGTGTGCGCAAGGGTCAGGCCATCTTCGTGACGCCGGTGGTCAGCAGCGCCACGCCAAGACTGACGCAGCTCGGTGAGCAGCCTGTCCACGCCGCTACCGTCTACGTTTACGACTGGCTGGTCGCGCTCTATACGCGCGCGATTGAGAACATTGGGTATCAACATCCACATGATGTTCAGCCCGCTGCGCGCCAGGCGTTACAGGCGATTCTGCGATAACCACTCTGACAGCCCGCGATACTGCGGGCTGTTACCCTTCTGAAAGACAGCCCGAGATCGCGCTTGCCAGCGCCGAAGGGTTTTCCCATGACATCGAATGCCCGGCCATGGGGATAACGAGCGTCTTCACGCCATGTCGCTGCATCTCTGCCGCCTCCGCGTCCGGGAGCGACAGCTCGCCGAACAGCAGTGTCACCGGACATTTCAGCGCCAGAAATTGTGCAGCCCAGTCAGGCTGAACGCCTGCGACCAACGACGCCGCCCCGCGCCAGACGGCGTAAGGCGCATTACTGCCCAGGCACCCCGCCCACGGCGAAGTTTCGGCGGCCAGCATCGCGGCATATCCGCTCTCGATAAAGGTGGTTTCCTCCTGCGCGGCAATCCCGCGGCTGAACATTCCGCCTCCAGCGTGAAAGTTGGGTTCCGAGACAATCAGCCCGCGAAGACGGTCCTGAATCAGCGTGGCGGTTTCAATGGCAATGCTGCCGCCCATACTGTGGCCGTAGAGCCAGAAAGCGTCGAGATTGAGATGAGTGAGGAGTTCAACAACGACCTGAGCCTGATCGCATGTTCGATAGCTAAAGTGTTCAGGTTTGTCGCTGTAGCCACTGCCGGGGAGATCGATAAGAATGGCCCGACGCGCACCGAACTGCGGATCGCAGACTACGCGGGGATATTCATAAGAAGAGGCGCAGCCGAGGCCGTGAATAAATACCACGGGGTCGCCATGACCGGGGAGGTCCTGCCAGCGGACGGTGCAGCCAGCCTGCTGCGAGTAAAAACTGTTCATAAGCACTCCTTTGACGATGCACTGTGTATTTATACAGTCACGCGCAGCGGAATGCTATTTTGTCTTTAAAATCTGGAAGCGTGCTTCAGAAAAGCGAGATCAGCAGCGCCACAGGGAAGCTCATCGGCCAGGTTGAGCCCACCAGAAATGCGCTCAGAAAACGAATGCGCTTGCGGTCTTTCGACAGAAACCAGGTGATCAGGGCGCAAATCGCCGCCATGACTGCGTAAAACACCAACATTTTTTGATACAGCGTCATTCTGTGCACCCGATCGATAAAATAACCGCGCGCAATATGCGTCATATGTTGATACAGATCAAGTTTTAATGTTACACATTAACCACCAAAATCATGTGGTTAATAACAATTGAGTATTTTTCTCGCGCTAACCCCCTGCCTTTTCTACCTCTTTTGCTACCTCTTTAAAGTTGCATTTTAAATGCACATTTTGCACAATTGTCCTGTCCGGAAAGTGGTGTAATAACAGCAGGCTTTAGAGGGAGAGACTATGTTACGCATTCCGCCGAGTTGTATTCATACCCGTTCCACCCCGTTCTGGAACAAGGACACCGCCCCTGCAGGCATTTTCCAGCGCCATCTTGATCGTGGCACCCGACCGGGCGTTTATCCCCGTTTGTCCGTAAGCCAGGGAGCGATTCGTTACTTAGGTTATGCCGACGAATTCACGCCTGAGCCTGACAGCGAACTCATTATCGAGGCCGGTCAATTCGGCGTTTTCCCACCTGAAAAATGGCACCACATCGAAGCGATGACCGACGATACGATTTTTAATGTCGACTTCTTTGTTGAACCCGAGGTTCTGAAATCTCTTTGAGCAAGTAAACGCTTATAAGGAACTCACTATGCTACGTATTCCTGAAAACTTTATTCACACTCGCGCGACCCCTTTCTGGAACAAAGATTCCGCGCCGAAGGCCCTGTTCACCCATCACAACACCAAAGCGGGCGTATACGGTCGCCTGTCGGTGATGCAGGGTGCGGTGAAATATTTTGGTTTCCCGGACGCTGAAGCCAGCGAACCCGATATGGAAGTGGTGATTGAAGCCGGATCCTTTGGCATTTCGCCGCCGCAAAAATGGCACCGCATTGAGCTTCTGACCGACGATACCTGGTTCAGTATTGATTTCTTCGCCGATCCGCAGGCAAAACTTGAAGGCGCGGGCCTGGGTAAAGTCGTTAATACACATAAGGAGTAAGAAGATGGGCAAGGCAACGTATACCGTCACCGTCACCAATAACAGCAACGGCGTGTCGGTGGATTACGAGACACAGGCCCCGATGGAGCTGTTAATTCCCGACGTCGCGGCGGATGTCGTGAAGGATTTGGTCAATACCGTGCGCGCGTATGACACAGAAAATGAGCATGATGTGTGCGGGTGGTAGATGATTGCCGGGCGCGGTTTCGCGTTGCCCGGCATAGGGTTTGGTGCGGGATTTTGCCGGGTGGCGGCTGCGCCTTACCCGGCCTACGGAATTGATGCGTTTTTTGCCGGGCGGCACTAATGCTTAATCATGACATGCCGAACCACGGTGTAATCCTCCAACCCATACACCGACATATCTTTCCCGTAACCGGATAACTTCATCCCGCCGTGCGGCATTTCACTGACCAGCATGAAATGGGTGTTCACCCAGGTGCAGCCGTATTGCAGCTGTGCGCTCATGCGATGCGCGCGACCCACGTCTTTGGTCCAGACCGAGGATGCCAGTCCGTACTGCGAGTCGTTGGCCCAGGCCAGCACCTGCTCTTCGTCGTCAAATTCCGTCATGCTCACCACCGGGCCAAAGACTTCGCGCTGAACGATAGCGTCCTCCTGTTTAGCGCCTGCCAGCAGCGTAGGCTGGAAGTAATAGCCTGCCCCGTCCACCTTGCTGCCCCCGGTCACCACTTTCACATGACCGAGCGCTTTGGCTGCATCCACGGCCTGAGAGACGCGCGCCAGATGCGCCGCAGAGCTCAACGGCCCCAGCTCGGTGGACTCGTCGTCCGGTGCGCCGGTTTTCAGCGTCGCCACCGCTGCACCGAGTTTTTCGACCAGCGCATTGTAAATGCCTTTCTGGGCATAAATCCGGCAGGCCGCGGTACAGTCCTGTCCCGCATTGTAGAAACCAAAGGTGCGCACGCCTTCCACCACCGCGTCGAGATCCGCGTCGTCAAAAACGATAACCGGCGCTTTGCCGCCCAGCTCCATATGGGTGCGTTTAATCGACGACGCCGTATGGCCGATGATGTGTTCTCCGGTGGCAATCGAGCCGGTCAGAGAGACCATGCGCACTTTTTCGTGTCCGGTCAGCGGGTCGCCAACGGTTTTGCCGCGTCCGAAGAGGACATTTAGCACGCCTGCCGGGAAGATCTCTTTTGCCAGTTCACCCAGTTTCAACGCCGTCAGCGGCGTGATTTCCGAAGGTTTGATCACCACGCAGTTCCCGGCGGCCAGCGCCGGAGCCAGCTTCCACGCCGCCATCATCAGCGGATAGTTCCACGGCGCGATAGAGGCAACTACGCCAACCGGATCGCGGCGAATCATCGAGGTGTGACCGTCGAGATACTCGCCCGCCGCCAGACCGTTCAGCGTGCGAGCCGCACCGGCAAAGAAGCGGAACACGTCCACCACCGCCGGGATCTCATCGTTGATAACGCAGTGCAGCGGCTTACCGCAGTTTTGCGATTCGAGGCGCGCAAAAGTTTCCGCATGTTCTTCGATGACATCTGCGAGTTTCAGTAAGCACTCGGAACGCGCTTTCGGCGTGGTGCGACCCCACCCGGAAAATGCACGATCGGCGGATCGCACCGCCGCATCGACCTGCGCGGCAGAGGCTTCGGCGATCTCCAGCAGCACTTCACCCGTGGCAGGGTTGTAAACCGGCTGTTTTTCCCCCTCGCCGGTGACCAGTTCACCATTAATCAGCAGTTGATTTTGCATAGCATTGTCCTGTTGAAATCAAAGTTATTTCCCGCTTTCAACCACGTTTTCGTTGTCGCGGGTTAGCCACCAGGCTCCCAGAATCGGAATGGTTGTCACCAGCATCACCAGCAGCGCGACCACGTTGGTGACGGGAACATCGCGCGGACGACCGAGCTGGTTGAGCAACCACAGCGGGAGCGTACGTTCATGCCCCGCCGTAAATGTCGTGACGATGATTTCATCGAACGACAGCGCAAACGCCAGCATGCCCCCCGCCAGTAAGGCGGAGCTTAAATTCGGCAACACCACGTAGCGGAAGGTTTGCCAGCCGTCAGCGCCCAGATCCATCGACGCTTCCACCAGACTCCACGAGGTGCGCCGGAAACGCGCGATGACGTTGTTAAACACCACCACCACGCAGAAGGTCGCGTGACCGGTGACGATAGTGAAAAAGCCCGGCTCCAGATTGATGGTTTTAAACGCCGTCAGCAGCGCCAGGCCGGTGATGATCCCCGGCAGCGCAATCGGCAGCAAAAGCAGCAGCGAGATGGCGTTTTTGCCAAAAAACTCGCTGCGCCAGAGCGCCGCAGCCGCCAGCGTGCCCAGTACCAGCGCGATAGCGGTCGAGAGCGAGGCGATTTGAAGTGACAACGTCACTGAATCAATAATATCGCTGCGCGACGCCGCCACGCTAAACCACTTCAGCGTCAGCCCTTTCGGGGGGAAACTGAACGCCGCGTCCTCCGTATTAAAAGCATAGATGGCGATAATCAGGAGTGGGAAGTGCAGGAAGATCACCCCGCCCCAGGCCGCCACTTTCAGGAACCAATGCGCGCGTTCAGAGTGCATCGAAGGCTCCCAGACGTTTCACGAACGCCAGATAGAGGGATATCAGAACAATCGGCACTAATGTGAACGCCGCCGCCATCGGCATATTGCCGATCGCCCCCTGCTGGGCGTAGACCATGTTGCCGATGAAGTACCCCGGTGGGCCGACCAGCTGTGGCACGATAAAATCACCCAGTGTCAGCGAAAATGTAAATATCGACCCGGCGGCAATACCGGGAATTGCCAGCGGAAGCACCACATAGCGGAAGGTCTGACGCGGGCGCGCGCCGAGATCCGCCGAGGCCTGTAACAGCGACGGCGGCAGACGCTCAAGCGCGGCCTGTACCGGCAGGATCATAAACGGCAGCCAGATGTAGACGAAGACCAGGAAGCGCCCCAGCCCGGAGGTCGAGAGCGTATTACCGCCAATCGCAGGCAGCGTCAGGACCGACATCAGCACCGGCTCCAGCCCCATATAGCCGAGAAACCATTGCGCGACGCCATCTTTTGCCAGCAGCAGCGTCCAGGCGTAGGCCTTGACGATGTAGCTTGCCCACATCGGGAGCATCACCGCGATATAGAAAAAGGCTTTCCATTTGCCGCGGGTGTAGCGCGCCATATACCACGCCATCGGAAAGGCCAGAATGGCGCTGGCAAGGGTGACCGCGATCGCCATGAGTAACGTGCGCAGGATGATGTCGTAATTGGCAGGGTTAAAAAGTGCCAGAATGTTCGCGAAAGTCAGGTCCGGCGTCACCGACATGGTGAAGTCGTCGAAGGTGTAGAACCCCTGCCACAGCAGGGTCAGCAGCGAACCGAGATAGACAATCCCGAACCACATCAGCGGGCCAAGCAGGAGCAGGAACAACCCGAGCGAGGGTTTACGCCAGAGCAGCGTGGTGATCCGGCTGACCGGGCCACGGGATGAGGGTGCAGGAGAAACGCTCATATCCATCTCACCTTTCCTCATGCAGGGGCACCATCGCCTCGCGCGACCAGGAGGCCAGCACCTGCTGCCCCGGAGCCACGTCCAGCGGAATATTCGCGCCACTCAGGTTGGCCTGACTGACCAGCAGCTTGGCGCCATCGGCGAGACGCAGCTCAAACCGCGTTGCCGCGCCCTGATATTGCACCGCCTGCACCACGCCCTGAACCTGAACGTCTCCGCTCTCATTGAGGCGAATATGTTCCGGGCGGAGCGAATAGATCCCCTCCATGCCGCACACCTGCCGGGCAACGGCGGCATCAAAGACGTTCGAGGTGCCGACAAAGCTGGCGACAAAGGGCGTGCGCGGGCGCATGTAGAGTTCGCGCGGGGTGTCGACCTGCTCAATGCGTCCGTTGTTAAACACTGCCACGCGGTCGGACATCGACAGCGCTTCGCCTTGATCGTGGGTGACGAAAATGAAGGTGATCCCCAGCTCCTGCTGAAGTTTTTTCAGCTCGAACTGCATCTGCTCGCGCAGTTTCAGATCCAGCGCCCCGAGGGGTTCATCAAGCAGCAAAACGCGCGGCTCATTGACCAGCGCGCGGGCAATAGCAACCCGCTGACGCTGGCCGCCGGAAAGCTGCGACGGTTTACGCTTTTCCGCGAAACCTAATCCCACCTTTTCCAGCGCATCGCGCGCCATCGACTGGCGTTTCTTTTTGTCGACCCCTTTGACCATTAGCCCGTAGGCGACGTTGTCGATAATCGACATATGCGGGAACAGGGCGTAATCCTGGAACACGGTGTTCACATCGCGCTCCCACGGCGGAAGCTCGCTCGCCTCTTTGCCAAAGATTGTGATCGCCCCGCCGCTCAGCTGTTCAAACCCGGCAATCAGGCGCAGGCAGGTGGTTTTGCCGGAGCCCGAAGGCCCCAGCATGGAGAAAAATTCCCCGTCACGAATGCCAATGGTGACGCCATCCACCGCCCGCACGTCGCCGTACAGACGGGAGACGTCGTTAAATTCTACTGCGTACGTCATGATCTGCTCCCGGGTGATTAACGGCCACCCATGATGGCGATGTAATCCTGCGTCCAGCGGCTGTACGGAACATATTTGCCGCCTTCTGCAATCGGGGTTTTCCAGAACATGATTTTGTCGAACTCGTTGTAGCCGTTGGTTTCGCAGCCTTTTTCACCGAGAAGCGTACTGGCCTTACAGCCTTCGGCCACCACCGGCAGAGAGCCGAACCACGCCGCCAGATCGCCCTGCAGTTTTGGCGTCAGCGACCAGTTCATCCACTTGTAGGCGCACATCGGATGTTTGGCCTCGGCGTGCAGCATGGTGGTGTCCGCCCAGCCGGTCACCCCCTCTTTCGGGAAGACGGTGGCAATCGGCTGGTTTTCCCCTTTCAGGGCGTTAGCCTGATACGGCCAGGCGCTTGAAGCCACTACGCCTTCGTTTTTGAAGTCGCTCATCTGAACGGTGGTATCGTGCCAGTAACGGTGAATAAGCGCGTGTTGATCGCGCAGCACTTTCAGTACGGCTGAGTATTGCGCTTCGGTGAGCTGGTAGGGGTCAGTAATGCCTAACTGCGGCTGGGTGGCTTTGACGAACAGCGCCGCGTCGGCGATGTAGATCGGGCCATCGTAGGCCTGCACGCGGCCTTTGTTGGTTTTGCCGTCCGGGAGATTTTGCTCTTTAAAGACCACGGCCCAGCTGTCCGGCGGTGTCGGGAAGGTTTTGGTGTTGTACATCAGCAGGTTCGGCCCCCACTGATACGGCGTGCCGTAGACTTTGCCCCCGACGTTAAACCATTCGCCTTTGACGATGCGCGAATCAATGGTTTTCCAGTTGGGGATGAGATCCGGGTTAATGGCCTGCACGCGTTTACCCATGATCAAGCGCAAAGAGGCGTCGCCGGAAGCGGTGACCAGGTCATAGCCGCCCTTCGCCATCAGGCTGACCATTTCGTCGGAGGTCGCCGCCGTTTTGACGTTCACCGCACAGCCGGTCTCTTTTTCGAACTGGGTGACCCAGTCATAATTTTTATCCGTCTGGCCGCGCTCGATGTATCCCGGCCAGGCGATGATATCCAGTCTTCCCTCGCCTTTGCCGATCTCTTTCGGCGGCTCTGCGGCTTGCACGGTCATGATCGTCATGCCGAGCGCGCACAGGCTGCTGCGGGCAAATTTTTTGCTCATTTGATTTACTCCTGTCGCAATGAAATTTGGCGGCAGCCATGCCGTAAAAATATCTCCCTTAATAAACGTAGACTGCGCAAATGCGCCGCACCCTGCGGGCTTTGGAAATTTCATCAGGTTGTGACAGAGGGCGCATTCCCTGTTAACTGGATTATAGACAAGGAGTTAGCGGCGAGCGGCGGTATGCAGATTTCCTATGACAGACATCCGGGAATAAACCCAATGTCTGTCGCAGGATAAGGATTGTTTATTTATGCGGGAATATGACGCCTGTGAAAAATAAGCCTTTCGGCTTATTTCAGCATCGCGCTAATTAATTTTGCTAACTGAACGACGGCCTGTTCTTCCCGCTCGCCCCACGCCCAGGACGTATTAAAGCGGAAGAATGGCGTCCAGGCATCGGAGGTGGAGAACATCTTGCCCGGCGCAATGCTGATATGGTGCGCCAGCGCCTGTTCGGAGAGCTTTCCGGCGTCTAACGGCGCAGGCAACTCCAGCCACAAAAAGTAGCCGCTGTCGTTGTGGTGAATTTTGACTTCCGCGGGAAGATGGCGCATCAGGGATTGCCACGCCTGCTGTTTACGCTCGGCCAGCGTGCGGCGCAGGCGGCGAAGATGGGCGTCGTAGCGTTTGGTGGCGAGATAATCCACCAGCGCGAGCTGCATCGGGGAGCTGGTCGAGAGCGTGCTCATCAGCTGTAGCTGTTGAATACGACGCGCATGTTTGCCTGCCGCCACCCAGCCGATGCGGAATCCGGCGACCAGACATTTCGAGAAGGACGAGCAGTGCAGGGTCATGTCCTGGCTGTCCCAGGCTTTGGCGGGCAGCGGTTTTTCGCGGCCAAAATAGAGCTCGCTGTAGACGTCATCTTCGATAAGCGTAACGTTATGCTTCGTCAGCAGCGCCACCAGATGCGCTTTTTTCTCGGCGCTGAGGGTAAACCCGAGCGGGTTCTGGCTGTTGGTCATCAGCCAGCAGGCTTTTACCGGGTAGTCGTTCAGCGCCTGTTCCAGGGCATTCAGATCGATCCCTTCGCGCACGTCGGTGGCGATAGACAGCGCTTTGAGTTTCAGCCTTTCGAGCGCCTGCAGCGCGCCGTAGAAACAGGGGTTTTCGACGATCACCCAGTCGCCCGGCTCGGTCACGGCCTGAAGACTCAGGTTAAGCGCTTCGAGCGCCCCGGCGGTGATCACAATCTCTTCTGGGGAAATATTCATCCCCTGCTGCGCGTAGCGGCGGGCGATGGCGTGACGGAGATCGACGTTGCCGGGCGGCAGATTTTCAATGACGCTCATGGCGGTCGCGGTTTTGCTGACGTTAGCGAGCGAGCGGTTAAGCTGCTGAAGCGGGAACAGTCTGGGGTCGGGAAAAGCGGAAGCAAAGGGTAAAACAGAGGGGTCGCGGCTGGCCTGCAGGACATCAAAAATATAGGTGTTGATATCGACCATTTCGTCGCGCATCACCTGCGCGGGTGGCGCAGGCTGCTGCTTAACCGGGCGCGGAGCAACGTAGTAACCCGATTGTGGGCGAGCAACGATTCGCCCCTGACTTTCCAGCGTTTGATACGCATGACCGACGGTCATGAAACTCATGCCGCTGCTGGCAACTTGCTCACGCAACGACGGTAGCTTATCTCCCGGCAACCACACGCCAAGTTCGATTTGCGAAATGATTTGCTGCGCCAGGCGCTGGTATTTTTTCATTCTTCTCTCCTTGCTTCACAACATAGTATATCAGCAGGAGAAAATTGGCAGTTTTAATGAACTGTTATGGTATGCGCGGTGTTATGACGGACGGTGACTGTACTGAGCTTGCTCCGGGAAAGAAGAGGCAGCCAGGTGGTCAAGGGTCATCATGGACGATTTGCAGAAAATGCACTTCGCACCGTGTGGATTTTTTTCGGACACATCAAAAATGGATGTGCGGTACTGCGAGCCATGACAGCATGGGCAACGAAAATGGATGTAAGAAATCATAGGATTCTCCAGTCAACGTAAAAACGTAAATAAGCTAATTGGGGCCATTCAAGGCGATAGTGGTCTGAGACAAAACTAATCAGAGTGTAAAGAGAAGACCCAAGAGGCTGCGGAGAGGCACAACGTGATGAGAAATGCTTTGAGACGACGTCAGATATTATTTGGCTTTCAAACCGAGCAAGCATTAACGCACGGCGGAGAGAACAACGCAAGCCCTTAAATGAAGAAAAGTGATAAAAAAGAAAACTTTTATAATCAGAACTTTTAACGAAATCATCAGTCATTTGTACTGGTTAACTCACTATATCAGATGAGTAAACCTCACCACTTTCGCAAACTGTTATACATAAATATCCCGTTTCTGCGTCTGCTCGTTCGAATTCGCGCCCTATACCATAACACCACACCGATTGACATTGAGGCTGTGCATGTTTGGTTTAGATGCTTTTCATCTGGCGAGGATACAGTTCGCTTTTACCGTATCCTTCCACATTATTTTTCCGGCGATCACCATCGGTCTCGCCAGCTATCTGGCCGTGCTCGAAGGGCTATGGCTGAGGACTAAAAACCCGGTCTGGCGCTCTCTGTACCATTTCTGGTCGAAAATCTTCGCCGTAAATTTTGGTATGGGCGTGGTCTCCGGGCTGGTGATGGCCTATCAGTTCGGCACCAACTGGAGCGGCTTTTCGCAGTTCGCCGGGAGTATTACCGGCCCGCTGCTGACCTACGAGGTGCTGACCGCCTTCTTCCTGGAGGCCGGTTTCCTCGGCGTGATGCTGTTTGGCTGGAACAAAGTCGGGCCAGGCCTGCACTTTTTCTCAACCTGCATGGTGGCGCTGGGCACCATTATTTCGACCTTCTGGATCCTGGCGTCGAACAGTTGGATGCAAACTCCGCAGGGCTATGAAATCGTCAACGGTGTGGTGGTGCCCGTCGACTGGTTCGCCGTGGTGTTTAACCCCTCCTTCCCCTATCGCCTGTTCCACATGTCCATTGCCGCCTTCCTGAGCAGCGCCCTGTTCGTCGGTGCTTCTGCGGCCTGGCATCTGCTGCGCGGGAATAACACACCCGCCATCCGCCATATGTTTTCCATGGCGCTGTGGATGACGCTGATCGTGGCGCCAATCCAGGCGATGGTCGGGGATATGCACGGTCTGAATACCTTAAAACATCAGCCCGCCAAAATTGCCGCTATCGAAGGCCACTGGGAGAACCCGCCGGGTGAACCGACGCCGTTGCTGCTGTTTGGCTGGCCGGATATGGAGCAGGAGCGTACCCGCTACGGGCTGGAAATTCCGGCGCTCGGCAGCCTGATCCTGACGCACAGCCTGGATAAACAGGTTCCGGCGCTGAAGGATTTCCCGAAAGAAGATCGTCCGAACTCGACGATTGTGTTCTGGTCCTTCCGCATCATGGCGGGCCTGGGAATGCTGATGCTGCTGTTAGGCGTGGCGGCGCTGTGGCTGCGCTATAAACAGCGCATGTATACCTCGCGCCCGTTCCTGTGGTTCGCCCTGCTGATGGGGCCATCCGGATTGATCGCCATTCTGGCCGGTTGGGTAACGACCGAAGTCGGACGTCAGCCGTGGGTGGTCTACGGCCTGCAACGCACGGCTGACGCGGTTTCCGCTCATGGTGACTTACACATGAGCGTGAGTCTGCTGGCCTTTATTGTGGTGTACACCTCGGTGTTTGGCGTCGGCTACAGCTACATGGTGCGACTCATCAAAAAAGGCCCGCAGGAACATGAATCCTTCCCGACGGAAAACGATGGCCGCCCTGCTCGCCCGCTTTCTGCCGCCAGCCCTGAGTTTGTTACTAAGGAGAAACCATAATGGGCATCGATCTTTCCATTATCTGGTTTGTGATCATCGTATTCGCCACGCTGATGTATATCGTGATGGACGGCTTCGATTTAGGCATCGGCATTCTGTTCCCGACCACCCGCGACGCGGACGATCGTGACGTGATGGTCAACAGCGTCGCCCCGGTCTGGGACGGAAACGAAACCTGGCTGGTACTTGGCGGCGCAGCGCTGTTTGGCGCGTTTCCGCTGGCCTACGCGGTGATCATTGATGCGTTAACCATCCCACTGACGTTGATGCTGATCGGCCTGATTTTCCGCGGCGTGGCCTTTGAGTTCCGCTTCAAAGCCACTCCAGCGCATCGGCCCTTCTGGGACAAAGCCTTTATCGGCGGCTCGATTCTGGCGACCTTCAGTCAGGGCGTGGTCGTTGGCGCGGTGATTAACGGATTTGAGGTGACAAACCGGGCCTACAGCGGCGGGCCGTTTGACTGGTTCACGCTCTTTAACCTGTTCTGCGGCGTCGGCCTGACCGTGGCGTATGCCCTGCTCGGCGCAACCTGGCTGGTGATGAAAAGCGAGAACCCGCTGCAGGCGAGAATGCGTCAGGTATCAAAACAGCTCCTGGTGGTGTTGCTGCTGGTTATCGCGGCCATTAGCCTCTGGACGCCGCTGGCGCACCCGGCTATCGCCGAACGCTGGTTCAGCCTGCCGAACCTCTTTTTCCTGCTGCCTGTCCCGGTGCTTGTCGTGGTGTTGAGCGGCTGGGCGTGGAAAAAGCTCAACGATACCGAGAGCCACAACGCGCCCTTCGTCCTGACGCTGGGGCTGATTTTTCTCGGATTCAGCGGGCTTGGGATCAGTATCTGGCCGTACATTATTCCGCCGTCGATCACGCTGTGGCAGGCCGCGGCACCGCCGCAAAGCCAGGGCTTTATGCTGGTCGGTGCCCTGCTGATTATCCCAATTATCCTGGTCTACACGTTCTGGAGCTACTACGTGTTTCGCGGAAAAGTTCAACATGGGGAGGGGTATCACTGATGCAACAACCGATCTGGAAACGCCTGATGTGGCTGGGCATTATTTGGGGGGGCAGCGTGCTGGCGCTGGCCGCCGTCGGGATGTTCTTCCGCATTCTGATGACCGCCGCAGGCTTTAAATCACATTAATTATTCCCACAGCCGGGCGGCGCGCCCTGCCCGGCCTTCTCGCACTTTCAGATAAACACCCATGACAATCCTCAGGGTATCGTTAAAATATCCAGATATATTCATTGTGTTTATAGTTTGAGAAGCAATATGAAAAAGCTCGTGGCGTTAAGCCTGTTTTCCCTGGCGCTGGCCGGGTGTGTAAATCCCGGAAAGGCCTCTGTGCAGGCAGGACAACTTGAAGGGCATCGTTTTGTGCTGGAAAGCGTGAACGGTGTGGCGATCAAACCCAGCGCCGTACCGCCAGAAATGAGCTTTGGCGAGAAAATGGCCGTCTCTGGCGTGATGTGCAACCGCTTCAGCGGCCAGGGGAAATTGTCTGAGGGCGAACTCAAGGTCAAAGGCATGGCGATGACGCGCAAACTCTGCACCGAGCCGCAGCTTAATGAGCTGGATGCCACGATCGGCGATATGCTGAGCAAAGGCGCGCAGGTAGACCTGACTGAGGATCAGCTCACGCTGGCCACAGCCGAAAAAACGCTGATGTTTAAACGCGCAAACTAATCAGTAAGCGCCGCAAGAGCCCACGGCAAGCGACTGTTCACTGCAGCGTTTGCCATTGGGTAATGCGCACATCCCGACAGCAGACCCATCAAGCTGACGGGCAACGGATAACGAACCGCCCACCATCGCACAGCTGGCTTCACCCGAACTGGACATTGCGGCTTTCATTCCCGGCGGAACATGTGCCGCGGTCGCCTGCTGAACCGGCTCATTGCTGCATGCAGACAACAGTAACGCCGCACACCCTACCCAAAACGCTGAACGCATTCTCTCTTCCCCATACATTTTGCGAAACCTAAGCATAATAGGCATCACACGCCGCCCCGTCGAGAGCGGAACTGCGTATTTATGCACCGCCGAAACAAAATCTTGCGATTTTTTTGCCAGAAAGTTGATCTACACATTGATGCCAGGAATACCGAGGACACAAAAGCGAAAATCGGAAAGCCCGACCTTTGCTAAAATAAGGATATAACTACAGGACTCGTCGACGTTTCACGGGTCCCTCTTTTTTGCGCAATGTAAGGGTGTCACATGATCACTATTGACGGTAATGGCGCGGCCGCGTCCGTCGCGTTTCGCACGAGCGAAGTTATCGCCATCTACCCCATTACACCAAGTTCGACCATGGCGGAGCAGGCTGATGCCTGGGCGGGCAACGGGCTAAAAAACGTCTGGGGCGATGTTCCTCGGGTTGTTGAGATGCAGTCGGAAGCCGGGGCCATCGGCGCGGTGCACGGCGCGCTGCAAACCGGTGCCCTCTCGACGTCGTTTACCTCGTCGCAGGGTTTACTGCTGATGATCCCGACGCTCTACAAGCTGGCGGGACAGTTAACCCCATTTGTGTTGCACGTCGCAGCGCGTACCGTCGCCACGCACGCGCTGTCGATTTTCGGCGATCACTCCGATGTGATGGCGGTCCGCCAGACCGGTTGCGCCATGCTCTGCGCCAGCAACGTGCAGGAAGCTCAGGACTTCGCGCTGATCTCCCACATCGCGACCCTCAGAAGCCGCGTGCCGTTTATCCATTTCTTCGACGGTTTCCGCACGTCGCACGAAATCAATAAAATTGTCCCGCTGTCGGACAATACGATTCTGGACCTGATGCCGCAGGCGGAGATCGATGCTCACCGCGCCCGCGCGCTGAACCCGGAGCATCCGGTCATTCGCGGCACCTCCGCGAACCCGGACACCTATTTCCAGTCCCGTGAGGCCACCAACCCGTGGTACAACGCGGTTTACGATCACGTCGAGCAGGCGATGAGCGATTTCTCCGCCGCCACCGGACGCGACTATAAGCCGTTTGAATACTACGGCCACCCGCAGGCCGAGCGTGTGATTGTGCTGATGGGCTCTGCGATTGGTACCTGTGAAGAGGTCGTTGACGAACTGCTTTCCCACGGCGAAAAGGTCGGCGTGTTGAAAGTGCGTCTGTATCGCCCGTTCTCGGCAAAACATCTGCTTTCCGTTCTGCCGGAAAGCGTTCGTTCCGTTGCCGTGCTCGACCGCACCAAAGAGCCGGGCGCGCACGCCGAACCGCTGTATCTGGATGTGATGACCGCCCTGGCCGAGGCCTTTAACTGCGGCGAACGTGAAACGCTGCCGCGCGTGATTGGCGGTCGCTACGGCCTGTCGTCGAAAGAGTTCGGGCCGGACTGCGTGATGGCGGTGTTCAACGAGCTGAGCGAAGCCAAACCGAAACCCCGCTTTACGGTCGGCATTTATGACGATGTGACCAATCTCTCCCTGCTGCTGCCGGAAAACACGCTGCCTTCGACCTCTAAACTCGAAGCGCTGTTCTACGGTTTGGGCAGCGACGGCAGCGTCTCCGCCACCAAGAACAACATCAAAATCATCGGGAACTCCACGCCGTGGTATGCCCAGGGTTATTTCGTCTATGACTCCAAAAAAGCGGGCGGCCTGACCGTTTCGCATCTGCGCGTCAGCGAAAAACCGATTCGCTCGGCCTATCTGGTGTCGCAGGCGGATTTTGTCGGCTGCCACCAGCTGCAATTTATCGATAAATATCAGATGGCCGAACGCCTGAAACCGGGCGGAATTTTCCTGATTAACACCCCGTACAACGCCGACGAAGTCTGGTCCCGCCTGCCGCAGGAAGTGCAGGCGGTGCTGAACCAGAAACAGGCCCGTCTGTTTACCGTCAACGCGGCAAAAATCGCCCGCGAATGCGGTCTGGCGGCGCGTATCAACACCGTCATGCAGATGGCTTTCTTCCATCTGACCAACATTCTGCCGGGCGACAGCGCGCTGGCGGAACTGCAGGGCGCGATTGCCAAAAGCTACAGCAGCAAAGGCCAGGATCTGGTCGAGCGGAACTGGCAGGCGCTGGCCCTGGCGCGCGAATCGATTTCCGAAATCCCGCTTCAGCCGGTCAATGCCAGCAGCGCTAACCGTCCACCGGTGGTCTCTGACGCTGCGCCTGATTTTGTTAAAACCGTCACCGCCGCGATGCTGGCCGGTCTTGGCGATGCCCTGCCCGTCTCCGCTCTGCCGCCGGACGGCACCTGGCCGGTGGGCACCACCCGCTGGGAAAAACGTAACATCGCCGAAGAGATCCCGATCTGGAAGGAAGAGCTGTGTACGCAGTGCAACCATTGCGTCGCGGCCTGTCCGCACTCGGCCATTCGTGCCAAAGTGGTTTCTCCTGAGGATATGGAAAACGCCCCGGCCAGCCTGCACTCGCTGGATGTGAAATCCCGCGATATGCGTGGCCAAAAATACGTCCTGCAGGTCGCCCCGGAAGATTGCACCGGCTGCAACCTGTGCGTCGAAGTATGCCCGGCGAAAGATCGTCAGAACCCGGAAATCAAAGCCATCAATATGATGTCGCGCCTGGAGCATGTCGAAGAGGAGAAAGTGAATTACGACTTCTTCCTCGACCTGCCAGAAATCGACCGCAGCAAGCTCGAGCGCATTGATATCCGGACTTCCCAGCTGATCACCCCGCTGTTCGAATACTCCGGCGCCTGCTCCGGCTGCGGCGAAACGCCTTACATCAAGCTGCTCACCCAGCTGTACGGCGACCGTATGCTGATCGCCAACGCCACCGGCTGTTCCTCTATTTACGGCGGTAACTTACCTTCCACGCCGTACACAACGGATGCGAACGGTCGCGGCCCGGCGTGGGCGAACTCGCTGTTTGAAGATAACGCCGAGTTCGGACTGGGCTTCCGTCTGACGGTCGACCAGCATCGCGCCCGCGTGATGCGTCTGCTGGAACAGTTCGCCGATAAGCTCCCGGCTGAATTGAATGAAGCCTTGCACAGCGACGCGACGCCAGAAGTGCGCCGTGAGCAGGTGGCCGAGCTGCGCCAGCACCTTCAGGGTGTGGAGGGCGCGCAGCAGCTGTTAACCGACGCCGACGCGCTGGTCGAGAAGTCGATCTGGCTGATTGGCGGCGACGGCTGGGCGTACGACATTGGTTTCGGCGGTCTGGACCACGTCCTGAGCCTGACGGAGAACGTCAACATTCTGGTGCTCGATACCCAGTGTTATTCCAACACTGGCGGCCAGGCATCGAAAGCAACACCGCTGGGGGCAGTCACCAAGTTTGGCGAACACGGCAAACGCAAAGCGCGTAAAGACCTGGGCGTGAGCATGATGATGTACGGTCATGTGTATGTCGCGCAGATTTCGCTTGGCGCACAGCTGAACCAGACCGTGAAAGCGATTCAGGAGGCGGAAGCTTATCCGGGTCCGTCGCTGATCATCGCTTACAGCCCTTGCGAAGAGCACGGCTACGATCTGGCGTTGAGCCACGATCAGATGCGCCAGCTCACCGCAACCGGCTTCTGGCCGCTGTATCGCTTCGACCCGCGTCGTGCCGATGAAGGGAAACTGCCGCTGGCGCTGGACTCCCGTCCGCCGTCGGATGCGCTGGCAGAAACCCTGATGCAGGAGCAACGTTTCCGTCGCCTCAATGCTCAGCAGCCAGAAGTGGCCGAGCAGCTGTGGAAAGACGCGGCGGCGGACCTGCAAAAACGCTATGACTTCCTGGCGCAGATGGCAGGAAAAGGCGAGAAATCGACCAGCGAGTGATAAAAAAAAGCCCGGGGCATCAGCTCCGGGCATATCCTGTCAATTTTGGATGATAGCTAAATCAATTCATTAACGGATTAAGAATCTTAAAGGCATATAACAGCGCTAATTCTACCCTTCCCCGCTGCCGTTGAATAATTTTTATTTCATATGATTCAATGGATTACATTCATCATGATTATTTTAAAAAACGAACGAGTTGCGCCCCTGCGACGCGTGATAGATGATAAATCTCCTGTTTCAAGCTGTAAGGGACAAATCATCATGGTCCATCATCCCGTCAGATCGTCACGCATCGCCTCCATTGGCTATGATGAGCGCAGCGCCACGCTGGAAATCCGCTTTCTCGATCGCCGGACGCTGCAGTATCAGCAGGTGCCGGTGCGCATCTATAATGATTTTTTGCAGGTGGTGTCAAAAGGTCGCTTTTATGATGGGGTCGTAAAGGGGAAGTTTAAGGAAATCCCGATATACTGAGATTTATCGCCCAACCCGCACTCAAGGATAGTCGCCGTGTTTACCCGTTTGTCGATGGCTGCACTCGCTTTTTTAACCTGCCTGTGGATGGCGTTAATTTTTGATTTCGGCAATGTCATGCATCATCTCAGTGAATTTCTGCAGGCACTGGAAGCGGGTTAACAGGCTCGACTCCCGTCATCGTTAAAACGTGCTGACTTTCTCCCCCGGAATCCGTACCATACACGCCACACTTTCTCATGTTCACCATGATTGCACGCGCTGCTTTAGCCACGAACGAATTGAGCCACTATTACATGTCGCAAAATCAAGAAATTAACAAGAAAGAACAATACAACCTGAACAAACTGCAAAAGCGTCTGCGCCGCAACGTGGGTGAAGCCATTGCAGACTTCAACATGATTGAAGAAGGCGACCGCATCATGGTTTGCCTGTCAGGTGGTAAAGACAGTTACACAATGCTGGAGATCCTGCGCAATCTGCAGCAAAGCGCACCGGTGAACTTTTCGCTGGTGGCGGTCAACCTTGACCAGAAACAGCCGGGCTTCCCGGAGCACATTCTGCCGGAATACCTGGAGCAACAGGGCGTCGAATATAAGATTGTCGAAGAAAACACCTACGGCATCGTGAAAGACAAAATCCCGGAAGGCAAAACCACCTGCTCTCTCTGCTCACGCCTGCGCCGCGGTATTCTGTATCGCACCGCGACCGAACTGGGCGCGACCAAAATTGCCCTTGGGCATCACCGCGACGACATTCTGCAGACCCTGTTCCTGAACATGTTCTACGGCGGAAAAATGAAAGGCATGCCACCGAAGCTGATGAGCGACGACGGGAAACATATTGTCATTCGTCCGCTGGCCTACTGCCGTGAGAAAGACATTGAACGCTTTGCCGAGGCGCGTGAATACCCGATTATCCCTTGCAACCTGTGCGGCTCCCAGCCGAACCTGCAGCGTCAGGTGATTGGCGATATGCTGCGCGACTGGGATAAACGCTACCCGGGCCGCATCGAAACCATGTTCAGCGCCATGCAAAATGTGGTGCCTTCGCACCTTTGCGACACCGAACTGTTCGATTTCAAAGGCATTAAGCACGGTTCAGAAGTGGTTGATGGCGGCGATCTGGCGTTCGATCGCGAAGAGATCCCGATGCAGCCAGCGGGCTGGCAGCCGGAAGAAGATGATTCTCAGCTGGCTGAAATGCGACTGAACGTCTTAGAAGTGAAGTAAAATTCAGGCGTCTCAGATATCAAATCTGAGACGCTTTTTTAATGACCTATTTCAGCAAACGAACCTTACAGGTTTTGCCTTTAATCTTCCCGCCCTGCAGCTGTTTCCACGCCTTGTTCGCCACTTTCTGACGTACCGCCACGTAGACATGCGCCGGATGCACCGCGATTTTACCGATATCCGCCCCATCCAGACCGATATCACCGGTCAGCGCGCCTAACACATCGCCCGGACGCATTTTGGCTTTCTTGCCGCCGTCGATGCACAGGGTCGCCATTTCAGCGGCCAGCGGCGCAATCGCGATGCTGCCCAGCGCAGGCATCCAGTTCAGTTTCAGTTGCAGCATTTCAGAGAGAATATTCGCGCGCTGCGCCTCTTCCGGAGCACACAAGCTGATCGCCAGCCCGCTATTACCCGCACGCGCCGTACGGCCGATACGGTGAACGTGCACTTCCGGATCCCAGGCCAGCTCGTAGTTCACGACCAGCTCCAGAGATTTAATATCCAGCCCGCGGGCTGCCACGTCCGTTGCCACCAGCACGCGTGCGCTGCCGTTAGCGAAACGGACCAGCGTCTGATCGCGGTCGCGCTGTTCCAGATCGCCATGCAGCGCAAGGGCGCTCTGCCCAGCCTCTTCCAGCGCGTCACACACCGCCTGACAATCTATTTTGGTATTACAGAAGACGACGCAGGACGCTGGCTGATGTTTGCTCAGCAGTTTTTGCAACAGCGGGATTTTGCCGTTGCGCGAGGTTTCGTAGAACTGCTGTTCGATGGACGGCAGCGCGTCCACGGTATCAATTTCAATGGTGACCGGGTTGTTCTGCACCCGACCGCTGATCGCGGCAATCGCTTCCGGCCAGGTGGCGGAGAACAGCAGCGTCTGGCGGGACGGAGGCGCAAAGCGGATCACTTCATTGATCGCATCGGTGAACCCCATATCCAGCATACGGTCCGCTTCGTCCATCACCAGCGTTTGCAGAGCATCCAGCGAAACGGTGCCTTTTTGCAGGTGATCGAGCAGACGGCCAGGAGTGGCAACAATGATGTGCGGCGGATGCTGCAGCGAGTCGCGCTGCGCGCCAAACGGCTGGCCGCCGCAGAGGGTCAGAATTTTGGTGTTCGGCAGGAAACGCGCCAGACGACGCAGCTCCCCTGCCACCTGGTCCGCCAGCTCGCGCGTCGGGCAGAGCACCAGCGACTGGGTCTGAAACAGGCCCGCGTCGATCTGCTGAAGCAGACCGAGGCCGAATGCGGCCGTTTTTCCACTGCCGGTTTTGGCCTGCACGCGAACGTCTTTTCCTTCCAGGATCGCCGGAAGCGCGGCAGCTTGTACAGGGGTCATCGCGAGGTATCCCAACTCGTTAAGGTTATCGAGTTGGGCGGCAGGCAGAACGTTCAGCGTAGAAAAAGCGGTCACAATGTATTCTCAAGGTAAAAAATCACAGTCAGTTGGCGCGTATCCTCGCAGATCTGCGCTACCGATGCGACAATTTAATCGGTTCTTCATCCGGCGGCGGGTCCGGCATGGGCTGCGGGCGCGGGATCGGATCGGGGACAGGCACCGGATCGATGGGTATCGAGTCAGGCAGCGTCATTTGCATGTGAAGCAGTGAAAGCAGGAAGCTCATGTTTCCCTCCAGTTTATCGGGGTGACCCTTTTAGGGTAGACGCTGAGGTTCTGGAGGCAAAAAAAAGCCGACTAATTTAGTCGGCGTCGTACGAATCAATTGTGCTATGCAGTAATTCAAAAAAGGAAGTAAGACAATATGGAGCGCAACGCCCATCGCTTGACGTTGCATTCACCTGCGGGAGTAATACTGCACCGAACGGGGTAGCCGTTTATTGACTTCGCTCAAACAAAATTGCCTTTTGAAGCCGGAACGCCGCGGAAAAAGTGTAAATTTACAGCCATTTACTACGATGCAACCACCACGCAACACCGCCAATCAAAACAACTAACATGATGCAAAAAGCGGAAAAGCCGAACCGATAACCCCCGCCGGGAATGCCCCCGAGGTTGACGCCGAACAGCCCGGTCAAAAAGGTGCTGGGCAAAAATACCATCGCCATTAACGACATGGTGTAAGTTCTGCGCGACAGCGACTCCTGCATCACCGTCGCAATTTCATCGGTCATTACCGCTGTGCGGGCAATACAGGAGTCGATCTCATCCAGCCCGCGTCCGAGGCGGTCGGCGATATCCTGCATGCGACGTCGATGGTCATCGTTCATCCACGGCAGACGCTCGCTGGCGAGGCGGGCGTAAACATCGCGCTGCGGGGTCATATAGCGGCGCATCACGATTAACTGTTTGCGCAGCAGCGCGAGAAAACCGCGCGGCGGAATTTGCTGATCGAGCAGGTTATCTTCGAGGTCGATAATTTTATCGTGCAGCTCTTCGATGAATTCACTCGCATGATCGGTCAGCGCATCGCAGGTATCTACCAGCCAGGCGCCGCAACCCTCCGGCCCGGTCCCCTCTTTCAGATCGTTGACCACATCGTCCAGCGCCAGCACTTTGCGTTGCCGGGTGGAGACAATCAGACGCTCATCCATATACAGACGCATGGCGACCAGCTGATCCGGCCGCTCGTCGGTGCTGCCATTGATACAGCGCAGAGTGATTAATGTCCCTTCCCCGAGACGGCTGACGCGCGGACGCAGGCTTTCTCCCGCCAGCGCATCCCGTACGCTGTTTGGCAGCAAGGGCGTTGTCGCCAGCCACTGTGCGCTGTCCGGATGGGTATAGTTCAGATGCAGCCAGCAAGGGTGTTCGCTGTCGATGACATCGCTATCTTCCAGTGGTCGCGCCCCACCTTTCCCGTCCAGCAGCCACGCAAATACTGCATCCGGAACGTTCACGTCCGATCCCTTAATGCCTTCCACAGCGCCTCCACCTTTTCGTCATGATCATCGTCAGTCTAGCCTTCCCGCAAGGTTATTCAACATCTAACGCCAGCATAGCGCTGAATTCGTTCATGAATTAGCCCTTTTCCTACTCTAATCACTGGACAGCAAGATGCAAAACAGTAGAGTTACGCAAATGCTGCCAATTTGTTTTCAAATGTATCCTTGATGAGTGTGACGGTGAAAAAGCCCTGTGCGGCCTTCGATGTTCGTCTCGCAGAAATGCGGACCATCGCCATTAAAACCAGCGTGACCTGGTTCCTGTGGGTGAACATGATGTTCTCCTCCTTCATCCTCGGACGTAACTATTTCTCTGCGTCCCAGTCGGAAGTGCTGTTCCATCACCCCGCCGCGCTGCTGGAAACCATGATGGTTATCGACCTGACGCTCTCCGCCGCCGTGTTATTCATCATGCGCATGGCCCCGCTGCAAAATGCGCAGTGGCTGGGTGGCCTGGCAAAATGGACAGTCATAGGCCTCAGCCTGTGCTGGGCGGGCTGTTTCTTTGTGCTGATTGTCAGCAACGATGTGCGGATTATCTTCCCCTCCGCCGCTTTACTGCTTTTTACCGCTCTGATTTCGCTCTATTTTGATCCGAAAGTGTTGCTGAGTTTTATCCTGCCCATCTGGCTGACCATCCTCATCACCTCACTTTTTTACCGCGATGGGCTGACGGTGATGAACGGTTTGCAGTGGATATTTCTGGCGGGACTGATTGAATCTGGCAGGCGCATTCTCAACCGCTGGTTCATGCTGGCCCTGCGCCGCGAGCAGGAAAACGCCGACCTGATACAACAGCTGGGCCTGCTGGCGAACCACGACCCGCTCACCGGAATTGCAAATCGCCGCGCCTTTGAAGCGCAGATGGATCAGGCTATTCTTCGCCATCAGCAGGATGGAAATAGCTTTGGGCTGATCATGCTCGATGTCGATCACTTTAAGCTTTATAACGACTACTACGGCCATCAGAAAGGCGATCTGTGTCTGACGGCGATTGCCAGGGCGCTGGAATCGGCTGCGCTGACGTCCAGCGGAATTGTCGGTCGTTTTGGCGGGGAGGAGTTTGTATTGCTGTTGCCTGACGCGGATGCGAACGCCCTGGAAACCGCCGCGCAGAACATCGCCGCCATACTTCAGGCGCAGAATATTCCGCACGCCGCCTCGCTGGTAAGCGACCGGGTGACGGTGAGTCAGGGGCTGGCGCTCTGGCAGCCCGGCGTGACCGCGCGTGAGCTGATTGCCGGTGCCGACAAAGCGCTGTATCAGGCGAAGCAGGAAGGACGAAACCGCTATAAATAAGAAAGCCTGGCGAACCAGGCTTTTGCGCTACATCGGGAAACTATCAGAACGAGTGCTCGGCATGACGCGGATAAACCCGGTGTTCGTGCTGAGGCGACTCCTGCCAGTCAGGTTGCGACCCGCCTTCCAGTCTGAAATTCCGCGTGCGGGTCTGAAGCTCAATCACCTGGTTTTTCAGCACGTCGGAGGAACCCGATAGCTCATCCACCATCGCCACATTGCTCTGCGTGACTCGCTCCAGCTCGGACAGCGCCTGGGTAATTTGCGAAATTCCTTTTTCCTGTTCGGCGGTGCTCGCAGAAATTTCATCCATCAGTTTACTGACATGCCCGGAACCGTTGACGATCTCGTGCATGTTCTTTTCTGCTTCAGAGACCACCGTCACCCCCTGCGTGACGTTGCTGCTGGTCACGTCGATCAGCGACTTGATGCTCTTGGCCGCTTCCGCACTGCGATGGGCCAGATTGCGCACTTCACCGGCGACCACAGAGAAACCTTTACCATGGTCGCCCGCCCTCGCCGCTTCAACCGCCGCGTTGAGTGCCAGAATGTTAGTCTGGAAGGCAATCCCGTCGATCAGCGAGATGATCTCCGTCATTTGCTGCGCGCATTCCGTAATCGACTGCATGTTATTGGCGACTTGTCCCATCAGCTCGCCCCCTTTACGCGCCTGCACCGTGGCGAGGTTCGCCCTTTCGCTCGCCAGACGGGTGTTGTCGGCATTGTTGCGGGTGCTGGCGGCGATCTGCTCCATGCTCGCGGCAGTCTGGATCAGCGAAGCGGACTGTTGTTCCGTTTTCACCGCCAGCTGTGCGCTGCGGGAGGAGAGTTGTTCTGAGAGGGTCATCGCGGTTTGCGACGAGGCACGGATTTCACGCACAAGGGTGGCGATGTTGCTGGATAAACTGTTGATCCCTGGAATCAGGCGGCCTGCACAGTTATTGCCGAACTCAGGAATGGAGACGGCAAGATTACCCGAGGTCACTTCTTCGATACTTTTTTTCACGGTATTGATCGGCGTCACAAGATATTTTGTCATGTAGGACCAGAGCAACAAGACCGCAAGCACATTAATAATATTTACTGCGATAAAAAGCGATGTACTTTTCGATAAAGCCCAAACCAAACCATCAATCACTAAAAGCACGACCAGCAGAAAGTAAATAATAAATGTTCTTACGCTAATATTTCTAAGCATAATTGATCCCATACCACAAGTCGGAGGAGGTATATTGGTTATAGCATTCGCATTTTCTTTTTCCACCACATTTTAAGTGGCATTTATTTTTCACCTTCGGATGCCGGGAATTTACCTTAAGTCAGCACAGAGAATCAGGAGATCACAAACAGCAGGCATAATCTCTTTTTAACCCTTACTTTTCCTGTGACAACAATCATTAGCAAACAGATAATTAAATATGACCATTCAGTTTATTAAGAGTTAATGCTGTTAGTGATTAAAATCATGTAGCGTTACTTAAGTCATTAATGAGAGAATATATCCTCAATGCGTTTTAACTCGCAAAAAATAACGCGTTTGTTGTTGATTTTTGATAAGCAACTAATCTTGGAATTAGTTAGAGTAAGCCACGGCGGTGATGAGTCGCGCACCGGATGAACTCAATAACGACTTTTAGCGTGGGATTACACAATGCTCGATGTGTCCTGGGACCCCGTACTCATCGCCATCTCATTCCTGGTGGCCTTTATCGCTTCATTTGTCGCACTCGACAGTGCGGGCAAAATATCGGGAGCCAGCCGCAAAGCCGCCCTCTGGTGGCGCATTGCCGGAGGCGCCACTCTCGGAATTGGCGTCTGGTCGATGCATTTTATCGGTATGCTCTCCATGAAAATGCCGATGGCGATGAGCTACCACTTCTGGCTCACCGTGGCCTCACTGGCTATCGCGATTATCGCGGCCACCAGCGCAATTAATATCGCCGTACCGGGCAACTCTCTGTCGTTGACACGCTGGTTTTTATCCACCCTGATCCTCAGCGCAGGCGTCGTCGCCATGCACTACACCGGGATGGCAGCCCTGATGCTGCACGACGACATCAGCTGGAATATGAATATCGTGGCGCTTTCCGTCGCCATTGCTATCGTCGCGTCGGGTGCCGCCCTTTGGCTCGCTTTCCATCTGCGCCATCGCCATAAAGGTGTCTTTATTAACCGCGTGGCCGCCGCCTTTGTGATGGGGCTGGCGATTTGCGCCATGCACTACACGGGCATGAGCGCCGCGAATTTTCACCATGAGATGGACAACATGCCCGGCGGCGTAAGCGAGCTGGGCCTCTCTATTTGGGTCTCATCCACCACTCTGGTGCTGCTGGGGATCATGCTCATTATCTCCCTCGTTGACTCTCATTTCCGCACCCACCGCCTGACGGAGAATCTGCGCCAGTTGAATAAACAGCTGGAGCTCAAGGCACGGTTTGACGCCCTCACCGGCCTCGCCAACCGTCATCAAATGGATCTCAGCCTGCAGGATTGCCTGCACACTTCGCTGCTGAATAAAAAACAGTTTGCGGTGATGTTTCTCGATATCGATCACTTCAAGCTGGTGAATGACGCCTGGGGTCACCAGGTGGGCGATGAGCTATTAATCAGCGTTGCGCAGCGGATCACCGCCAGACTGACGCAAGGGGTGACCCTCGCGAGACTCGGCGGAGATGAATTTATCCTGCTGTTGCCCGACAGCGATGACGACAAAATATCCTCCCTGGCCATGACCCTGCTCGAAGAGATCCGCCGCCCTTTCTTCATTTGCGGCCATACGCTCAATATCACTCTGAGCCTGGGCGTGAGCCTCTACCCGCAGCACGGTGAAACGCTCCACGAGCTGAAATTCAAAGCCGATGCGGCCATGTATCACATCAAACAGGAGGGACGAAACGGCTGGGCGATTTACCGCCCGGAGATGTCCAAAAGCATTTCGGCGGAGCCGTCTTTCCTGCAGGATTTGACCCAAGCGCTGGAGCGCGAGCAGTTTGAACTCTGGTATCAGCCCACCTATCTCGCTGAACTGAAAGAGATCCACGGTTTCGAAGCGCTGCTGCGCTGGCACCACCCAGAACAGGGGGTTCTGCTGCCGAGTGTATTCCTGTCGTCACTGGAAAAGACCGGTTTAATCATTCCCGTCGGCGTGTGGGCTATTGAGCAGGCGTGTCGGCAATTACGGTTCTGGACGGAGCAAGGGTTTAGCCAGTGGACGCTCTCCTTTAATTTGTCCCCCGTTCAGTTTGAGCAACAGGATATATTCGAAGTCATTTCCAGCACCATGCAGAAATACAACCTTGAACCGTCGCGGTTGATTCTGGAAGTGACCGAAAGCACCGCGTTAAAAAACCTTGAACGCAGCATTGAATTATTAGACGCATTTAACCATGCGGGTTTTACGGTCTCTATCGACGACTTTGGTACCGGATACTCCAACCTGTTGATGCTCAATGTGCTTCCTGCGAAAGAGCTCAAAATAGATAAAAGCTTTATCGACAGCATGCTGGAAAACGAGAAAAGCAAAAAGATTGTCGAAACGATTATTCACGTGGCGCGTACCATGGATATGGTCGTCGTCGCCGAAGGGATTGAAACGGAAGAGCAACAGCTGACGCTCGCAAGCCTGGGGTGTGATTATTTACAGGGCTATTATTTCTCCCGCCCTCTCCCGGCGGAACAAGTGCCGTGGCTGGTATTACAAAATAAATCTGACAAACAAATTATACCAATCGGTAAAAATCAAATAGAACCCCCACTGAATTCACAAAAAAATCATGCCTGATGTGCTGAAGTAGAGTATGTTTTTGGTAAGCCCACGTGTCTATATTGCGTCGTGAACATCAGGCAGGTCTGCCGATGAATGGGAAGAATCTATGTTGCCACACAGCTTTGATGCGCTGAATTTCATCAAAACACCGGTATGGTTAGTTTCACCCGTTTCTGAACATCTTATTTTCGCCAATATTGCGGCGACCGACATGATGCGTAATAAAACGCTCACCGAGATGCGTCAGGGGATCTATTCCGCCAGCGCGCAGCAGCAGCTGGCGATGTATGTTCCGGATCTTAAATCCGAACTCGATATCGTCGAGATCTGGACGGTCTGGCGCGATGGTCATGAAACCACGCTCAGCTGTCGCCTGTCTCTCGCCGGGCACGAGATCGCGGGCGACGTGATTGTCTTCGAGGGTATCGTATCCCAGGCCCCTTCCGGGCTAAAAGCCAGCCGCTCGGCGAACTATCAACGCAAAAAACAGGGTTTCTATGCCCGCTTCTTTCAGACCAACAGCGCCCCCATGCTGTTGATTGACCCGGCCCGGGACGGACTGATCGTCGACGCTAATCTGGCCGCCCTGAATTTTTACGGCTATCACCACGATACGATGTGCAGCAAACATACGTGGGAAATTAATACCTTAGGCCGCAATATTTTGCCGATCATGACTGAGATTGCGCGTCTGCCCGGTGGGCATAAGCCGCTCAATTTCGTTCACCGTTTAGCCGACGGCTCGACCCGCCACGTGCAAACTTACGCCGGTCCGATTGAGATCTACGGCGACAAGCTGATGCTGTGCATCATTCACGACATCACCGAGCAGAAAAGGCTGGAGCAAGAGCTGGAGCACGCGGCGCTACGCGACTCCATGACCGGCCTGCTCAACCGTCGGCAGTTTTATCTCATCACCGAACAGACTAATCCTTCTCATCTGCCTGCCCAGCAGCAGTTCAGTTTGCTGCTGGTCGATACGGATCATTTCAAAAATATCAATGACGTGTTTGGTCATTCGAAAGGCGATGAGGTGCTGATTTCCCTGTCGCGTATGCTTGAAGCCTGCAGCCGCAAAGATGATTTTGTCTTCCGCTGGGGTGGCGAGGAGTTCGTGCTCCTGCTGCCGCGCACCACGCTGGACGTGGCGATGCAGGTGGCCGAGACCATTCGCGCGGAAGTGGCGCGCATTGCGATCCCCGGCCTGCCCCGCTTTACGGTGAGTATCGGCGTGGCGCGTCACAACCCGGACGAGAGTATCGACGACCTGTTTAAGCGTGTGGACGACGCTTTATATCGCGCCAAGAACAATGGCCGAAATAAAGTCCTCGCGGCCTGAAAACTGGAGTATTGATAAAAGCCTCGTTACAATGCCCCCTCGAATAAACAGACGTCAGGTGGGTAACTTTTGCTATGGGGAAAACAGAAGTCATACTCATCCTAATTATTCTCAGCGTAATTATATTTGGTTTTTGGTTTATTTTTAGCGGTGAGATGTGGCATCTGGTGGGGTTCATTGAAAGCAGTCTCTATCCGACGATAGATGCGCCCTGACTGATAAAATCAGGCCCGTACTGCGACGGGCCTTTTTGACGAATTAATGTTTCTCGATATACATCGTCCGGCTGTAAGCCACATCTTCTGCGTTATTTATCGGATACCCTTTTACCCACGGCTTAATCAGGCGACCGTTGGTATATTGATAAATTGGCGCGATAGGCGCTTTTTCCGCAAGGATCTTCTCCGCGGCGTTGTAATCGGCATTACGCGCTTTTGCCGTGGTTTCCAGCGACGCCTGATTAATAATCTTGTCGTATGCCGGATCGTCGAAGCGCGAGATATTACCGCTGTGCGTCGAGGTCAGCAGGGACAGGAAGGTTGACGGCTCGTTGTAATCTCCCACCCACGACGCGCGGATCACATCGAAATTGCCGGTGTTACGGCTGTCGATGTAAGTTTTCCACTCCTGGTTCTGCAGCTTCACGTCCACGCCGAGATTTTTCTTCCACATCGACGCCACCGCAATGGCGATTTTCTGGTGGTTTTCTGAGGTGTTATACAGCAGGGTCAGTTTCAGCGGACGCTGCGGCCCGTAGCCCGCGGCCTGCAACAGCATCTTCGCCTGCGCGTTCAGTTCCGCCTGCGGCATCTGCTCGAACGGCGAGGTTTCTGGCGTAAAGCCTGCCGTCACATCCGGGGTAAAATGCCACGCCGGTTTTTCGCCGGTACCCAGCACTTTCTCGGCCATAATCCGGCGGTCGATGGTCATGCTCAGCGCCAGACGCACGCGCTGGTCAGCCGTTGGCCCTTTCTGGGTGTTAAACGCGTAGTAATAAGTGCCCAGCTGTGGCGGCGTGTACACCTGGCCCGGAATATCTTTGAGCAGTTTCTGATAGAGATTTTTGGGGAAGGATTCGGTGATATCAATATCCCCCGCCAGATAGCGCTTGGTGGCCGATGATTCCTGGTTAATCGGAATAAAGGTCACTTTTTTCAGCACGGTTTTGGCGTTATCCCAGTACGATGTATTCGGCTCAACGACCAGCTTTTCATTCACCACGCGATCGGTCAGCACGTAAGCCCCGTTGCCGACCAGCGCGCCGGGACGGGTCCACTCTTTCCCACTCTCCACGTTGGCTTTTTGCACCGGATAGAAGGCGAAACTGGCCGTCAGATTGGCAAACCACGGCAGGGGTTTATCGAGCTGCACGCGCAGGGTTTTAGCATCTACCGCCGTAATGCCAAGCTGGTTAGGCTGCGCCTTGCCGTCGATAATGCTCTGAGCGTTGGTGATCCCCGCCAGTGCCGCAAACCACGCAAATGGCGAGGTGGTTTTAGGATCGACCAGACGCTGCCAGCTGTAGACAAAATCTTGCGCCGTCACCGGCGTACCGTCGGACCACTTCGCGTTATCACGCAGAGTAAACGTCCAGGTGCGGTTGTCATTGCTCTGCCATTTAGTGGCGACACCGGGGATCAGCTCGCCCTTTTCGTTCTGATTCACCAGGCCTTCGAACAGATCGCGGATCACCTGAATTTCCGGTAATCCCACGGCTTTCGCCGGGTCGAGCGAGGCGGGTTCGTCTTTAATATGGCGGACCAGCTCCTGTTTTGGCGCAAGTTGAGTTCCCTGAGGAATGTCGGCCGCGTATGAAACCGATGTGAGTCCGCACAGCCACAGCGCAGTACAGAGCAGCGAAACAGGATGCTTCATGAGATCCCCTTTAAAATGGTGGGTAACAAGCAGATGCGTAATTATTTGTTTCGAAACAGAGAAATGCAAATACCTTCGCGCGGAAAGTTGAGATCGGGCCAGTTTCTCGCGACGTTGAAACTATTTGATTAACCGCGTGTTTTACACAACACTGCTGTAAAGAACTCGCTATCAGGATTTCGTATGTCACTTAACCGCCCAAGAACGGAACGTGGCGCTTTCCCGCCCGGAACGGAACACTACGGTCGCTCATTTTTAGGCGCTCCGCTGATCTGGTTTCCTGCCCCGCAGGCCGACCGCCACAGCGGGCTGATCATCGCCGGTACGCACGGGGATGAGAACTCCTCTATCGTCACCCTCTCCTGCGCCCTGCGCACCCTCGCCCCTGATCTGCGCCGTCATCATGTGGTGTTAACCGTCAACCCGGACGGCTGTCAGCTTGGGCTGCGCGCCAACGCGCGCGGTGTCGATCTCAACCGTAACTTCCCGGCGGCCAACTGGCGCGCGGGAGAAACTGTCTATCGCTGGAACAGCGCGGCGGACGAGCGGGATGTGGTGTTACTCACCGGCGAAAAACCGGGCTCAGAGCCTGAAACGCAGGGGTTGTGTCAGCTGATCCATCATCTGCAACCAGCGTGGGTTGTGTCATTCCACGATCCGCTGGCCTGCATCGAGGATCCGCGCCACACGGAATTAGGCGAGTGGCTGGCGGACGCTTTCGCCCTGCCGCTGGTCACCAGCGTAGGATATGAAACACCGGGCTCCTTTGGCAGCTGGTGTGCGGACCTCGGCCTGCACTGCATCACCGCCGAGTTCCCGCCCGTTTCATCGGATGAAGCGAGCGAGAAATACCTGAAAGCGATGACCGGGCTGCTGCGCTGGCACTCTCAGAGGTGAAGCGTACCGGTGGTAAAATTCAGCGCGGGTGAGACGTCAACGGCGAGCCAGGTTGGCCCGTCAAGATCGGCGAAACTCACCTGCTCTGTCAGCGGTAATGCGGCGCTGATGGCGCGGGAGGTGCAGAGCATGCACCCGAGCATCAGGGCAAAACCTTCTGCACGCGCCTGCTTCGCCAGCGCCAGCGCTTCCGTCAGTCCGCCGGTCTTATCGAGCTTAATGTTCACCATCTCATAGCGCCCTTTCAGGCCCGCGAGACTCTCGCGCGTATGGCAGCTTTCGTCGGCGCAGATAGGCAGCGGGTGGATGAAGTTTTCCAGCGCGGCATCTTCCGCCGACGGCAGCGGTTGTTCGAGCATCGCCACGCCCAAATCCGCCAGCAGCTGACAGCGCGCCGCCAGCCCTTCACTCCGCCAGGATTCGTTGGCGTCGACAATCAGCGTCGCATCAGGCACCGCGCTGCGGATCGCCACCATCCGCTCGCTAATCAGATGATCGTCGAGTTTGACTTTCAACAGCCGCGCACCGGACTCATACAGCGCTCTGGCGCTGGCGGCCATTTGCGACGGCTCGCCGATGACCACGGTTTGCGCCGTGACGATAGTCTCAGGCAGCGCCACGCCGAGGGACTCAGAGATGGTGTGATTCTGGCGATGCGCCTCCAGCGACCACAGCGCACAGTCGACGGCATTGCGCGCCGCGCCCGCCGGTAACGCCTGCTGCAGCGCCTCGCGAGTCATGCCCTTTTCCAGCTCAGGAACGATGGTCATGATTTGCGCCATCACCGAGGCCAGACTTTCGCCGTAGCGCGGATACGGCGTGCATTCGCCCGCGCCTTTTATCCCGTCCTCTTCAATTTCTACCACCACCACGCAGGCTTCGCTGCGGCTGCCGCGAGAGATCACAAACGGCGTATGCAACGGCCATGCTTCTTCATAGACCTTGACGGTTCTCATCACTCGCTCCTGTAGGGCAAAATAGGTTTGCCGTGTTATCCGCTGTTGTCATACACTAACCACGACGTTAACTATATGTAAACAGGAAGATATCTATGTCACAACTCGTTCATTTCCAGGGCAACCCGGTTTCTGTTGCAGGTTCCATTCCGCAGGCAGGCAGCAAGGCGCAGGCTTTTACCCTCGTGGCAAAAGATCTGTCTGACGTAACGCTGGCTCAGTTCGCCGGTAAACGCAAAGTCCTGAACATTTTCCCGAGCATCGACACCGGCGTTTGCGCCGCGTCCGTGCGTAAATTCAACCAGCTGGCGACCGAAGTGGACAACACCGTGGTGCTGTGCATTTCTGCTGACCTGCCGTTCGCCCAGTCCCGCTTCTGCGGTGCAGAAGGCCTGAGCAACGTTATCACGCTTTCTACCCTGCGTAGCCCAGATTTCCTGGAAAACTACGGTGTCGGTATCGCCGAAGGCCCACTGAAAGGCCTGGCCGCGCGTGCGGTTCTGGTGATCGATGAAAACGACGCTGTGATCTTCAGCGAGCTGGTGAATGAAATCACCAACGAGCCAGATTACACCGCCGCGCTGGACGTGCTGAAAGCGTAATTGCATTGGTTTTGTAGGCCGGGTAAGCGCAGCGCCACCCGGCGATGAAAGCTCCGCAATGCGGAGCTTTCTTTTTACCAGCCTCAGAGCAAACAGGAACAAAAATGATCTCTTTTGAAAAAAGCATTCCCATTTTTCGCATGTTTGACGAACGAAAAGCGCGAGAATTTTATCTGGATTTTCTCGGGTTCAGCGTCGAATTTGAACACCGCTTTGAAGCTGACCTGCCCCTGTATATGGGCATCAGCCGCAACGGTCTGCAAATACATCTTTCTGAACACCATGGCGACGCTTGTCCAGGCGCGACCCTCTTCGTTCCAATGAGCAATATTGAATTATTAAGGGATGAACTGAAGCAGAAGCATTACGGCTACGGGCGGCCTGAGATCGTTCAGCAGGACTGGGGGAAAATACTGGAAGTGTGCGATCCGTTTGGGAACAGGATTCGGTTTTGCGAGGCGTAAATAAGATGCCCGCTGCTGATATAGCGCGGACCCAATGCATTTCGGGTCGCGTATAAACAGTCAGCGGACATCGCACTCATTAGGGTTGGATCAGAATCACCCCATCACCACGTATTCAAAAACTCCGCGATCTCATCAATTCGCGTTTCATCGATACCGGCTTCTTTCGCCATCTCACTCTGCGCTTCTTCGCTGATCTCTTCGTTATTCATCAAACGGGTGATGAGCGACTGGAAATAATAAGCCACCGCGTCGCGCTCTGCTTCGCTCACCGGCTTTGCGGATTCTTTCGAATATTCATCGGCGATGTCATAAAACTTTAAAGGGATTTCGTTGCTCATACGTTTCTCTTTTATTCGTCAGTTTTTTTCTGGTTCAGACCGTACTCGCGCAATTTATTGGCGATGGCCGTGTGGGACACGCCGAGGCGTTTCGCCAGTTTTCGGGTGCTCGGGTAGTTACGATAAAGCTGGGTCAGGACTGAACGCTCGAAACGGCTTGTGATATCGTCCAGCGATCCTTCCATCGCCTCTTCGCCGACAGACACGGTTCCCGCATCGTAATCCGGCAGCAGAATGTCCTGTGAGCGTAGCTCGTAACCTTCCAGCTGGGTGAGCGCGCGGTAGACGGCGTTCTTCAGCTGGCGAATATTGCCCGGCCAGCCGTAGCGGGTCAGCATTGAGCCTAAATCTGCGGACAATTTCGGACGCGGCACGCCCTGCTCGTCGGCGAAGCGCGCCACGAACAGTTCGGTCAGCGGCATGATGTCCTGCGGACAGTCGCGCAGCGGCGGAATGTTGAGGGTCAGGACGTTCAGTCGGTAGTAAAGATCCTCGCGGAACACCCCCTTCTGCACCAGTTCGACGAGGTTTTTCTGCGTCGCGCATATGACGCGCACATCCACGTGCACTTCATGATCCTCCCCGACGCGGCGGAAAGTGCCGTCATTGAGGAAACGCAGCAGTTTGGCCTGCATCCGCGGCGACATCTCGCCGATCTCATCCAGTAATACCGAGCCGCCGTTGGCCTGCTCGAAGAAGCCTTTTTTGCCCTCCGGCGCGTGGCCGAACAGCTCGCTCTCCACAGCATCTTCCGGAATCGACGCACAGTTCAGGGCCAGGTAAGGTTTCGCCGCGCGCGGGCTGGCGGTGTGAACCGCATGGGCCAGTAAATCCTTGCCGGTTCCCGTTTCGCCGGTGATCAGCAGCGGTGCGGTAAGATTGGCGAGCTTCCGCGCCTGATCCACCACATGCTTCATTTTCGGGCTGACGGCGATAATCTGGCTGAACGCGCCGACATCCTGGTTAGACAGGTTCTGCAGCTGACGGCCCATGCGAATGGTGGAGCGCAGCATGATCACCGCGCCGGTCAGCACGCTGACATCGTTCTCGCCGCGCAGATGCACCGGGGTGATCTCCATCAGGAAGTTCTGGCCGCCGATCACCACATGTTCGCTCTGGGTGCCCTGCGGATTACTGTCGAGCCAGCGCTGGAAATTGAAACCGGCGATCAGCTGTGCCGCATGATGGCTGCTCAGTTTTTCCTGACTCTGGCCAAAGAGCTGGCAGCTCGCCTGGTTGGTGCGCTCGACTTTGCCTTTCAGATCAAGAGATAAGAAGGGTTCAGGCATGGCTTCAAGCAGCGCGCTTAGCGCCAGATGCTCGCGCTCGGACGGCATCCACGGCACGGTGCGAACATCCGTAACGCCAGCGATACGGCGAATTTCAGCCATCAGGCTGCTGAATGTATTGAATTCGATTTCGGCAAAATTGAGGTAGATTCGCCCGATAGGGTCGATGTCGATGCCGCGTAAATCAATGTCACGCAAAACAAGAAGATCGAGTAATTCGCGGGTCAGGCCGATACGGTCCTGACAGAACACTTCCAGACGCATGGATAATTCACTCTTTAAGCCAGTAACCTTAAAATGATATGTCAGATATCGTCTGGCTGGAAGCTCGCTGTCAACAAATATTGACAGCGAGGTGATTTCTTCAGCGTTTACTGCGGTTTTTTGCTCAATGTCTCTTTCAGTTGCCCGATAAGCTCACGGCGGAAGTCCCCGAGGCGCGGTTTGTCGTCGTTAATCCACGGCAGGGGGCGGCACAACTCCATGGCTTTGATCCCCAGACGCGCGGTCAACAGCCCGGCCCCGATCCCCTGCGCCGCGCGGGTAGACAATCGGGCGGCAAGATCCTGAGACATCCAGTCCATCCCCACTTCACGCACCAGTTCGCTGGCCCCGGCGAACGCCATGTTCAGCAGCACCAGGCGGAACAGGCGCAGTCGGCTGTAATAGCCCAGCTCGATACCATACAGCGTGGCGATTCGGTTGATGAGCCGCAGGTTACGCCACGCGATAAAAGCCATATCCACCAGCGCCAGCGGGCTGACGGCGATCATCAGCGTCGATTCCGCCGCCGAGCGGCTAATCTCCCGCCGCGCCTGGGAATCAAGCACCGGCTGCACGATATTGGCGTACAGCGTGACGATCTCGCGGTCGTTTTGCGTCTCGTGGATCGCCGCATACCAGCGCTGTAGCGCCGGATGCGACTGGTCGATACCGGCCTGACTGGCCAGTTTTTCACAGAAGGCGCGCCCTTTTCCGGTGGCATGGCTGTGCAACAGATCGCGGGCTTCGTCGCGCTCGTGGGCGCGCTGGCGCAGTCGCCACAGGCGACGCCACTCAGTGGCAATAGAGCCTACGCCCGCCCCGACGATCAGCGCCCCTGCCGCGCAGCCGCCGAGGGCGACCCAGTCCTGAGTTTGCCAGGCATTCATCGTCCACTGGACGCCCTGTCCGACCACGCTCACGCCAAACAGCGTCAGGCCGGCCATCACCATTTTGCGCCACAGGCTGCGTTTTGGCCGCAGCGCCGCCTCGACCACCGCTTCTGCCTGCCCTTCGTCCGCAAGCCGTTCATCGGCGACGACAGGCGCAAATTTCTCGGCCTCCGGTCCGCTGAAGGCCTGAGCCGCTTTGAAAGCTTCGGCCCGCTCCTGCTCAAGCGTGCCGGTAAAATCGATGCGTGGCTTTAAAGGTTCGGTCATCGCAGCTTATCTCCTATTAAAAACTCCAGCGCCGCGTCCAGGCGAATGTGCGGCAACGGCTGGTCGACGTTCATCGCCTGAGGGCGAAACGCCTCAAACTGAAAACCCTGATTTTGCCAGAACGCCTGCCCCGGCAGGCGAGCAGGCACTTCGCCGGGATAGACGGTCAGCGGCTCGCCGTCGCTGAGGCGGTTGCCGCGCAGGGCCGGGATTTTCTCGCCATTGACGTCGATCAGCCCGCTTTGCGTGGCCTGAACCGCCGCCAGCCCCAGGCAATCCATGCTGATCCCTTCGAACGCTGCATTTTGCCAGGCATCTTGCACCAGCTGTTGCAGCAGCGAGACCATGTTCGCATGCTGATCCACCGTCACATGATCCGCTTTGGTCGCCGCAAACAGCAGCTTGTCGATCACCGGCGAAAACAGGCGGCGGAACAGGGTTCGCTGCCCGTAGTGGAAACTTTGCATCAGTTGGGTGAGCGCCAGGCGCATATCGTTGAAGGCCTGCGGCCCGCTGTTGAGCGGCTGCAGGCAGTCCACCAGCACGATCTGACGGTCGAAGCGCAGGAAGTGATTTTTGTAGAACCCCTTCACCACTTTCTCGCAGTAGTAGTTGAAGCGATCGCGCAGCATCCCGACGTTACTGTGTTTGTCCGCCATCGCCAGTTTGGATTCGCCCCAGCCATCGACATCCGGCCACGGGAAGAACTGCAGCGCAGGCGCGCCTGCCATTTCGCCCGGCAGCACAAACCGGCCAGGCTGTATAAAGTGCAGCCCCTGCTGTTTGCATTGATGAAGATAATCAGTCCAGGCCTGGGCAATCGCCGCCAGACGGTTTTCGTCCGCCGGTGCCAGCGGGTCCAGCCCCGCGCAGAGTTCACGCCATTTTGCCGACCACTCCGCGCGCTGGCCCTGCAACAGACCGGTCATTTGCCGCGACCAGCTCAGATAATCCTGGGCCAGCATCGGTAAATCGAGCAGCCATTCGCCGGGATAATCGACGATTTCCAGATACAGCGTGGAGGTCTCTTTGAAATGGCGCAGCACAGATTCGTTCGAGCGAAAACGCAGGGCGAGGCGGATCTCGCTCACGCCGCGCGTCGGCGTCGGCCAGGCGGGCGGCGTGCCGTACAGCTGCGCCAGCCCTTCGTCATAGGTAAAACGCGGGATACCAAAGTCGCGCTGGGGTACGCGTTTGACGCCGAGCAGGCGCTCTTCGCGCGCGGCGCTCAGCAGCGGCAGACGCGCCCCGGCGTGTAAATTGAGCAGCTGGTTAACCATCGCGGTGATAAACGCAGTTTTGCCGCTGCGGCTTAATCCCGTGACCGCCAGCCGTAAATGGCGGTCTACGCCACGGTTAACCAGTGAGTTGAATTCGTTTTTGAGTCGCTTCATCGCCATCCTGTTTTGCCCCGAAGACCGCTGATATCAGCTTCAGAATACAATAAATTGGGGCAGATCGTTGATTTTCAATTCATTGTCACTGTCATTCCCGTTTTTTCTCCCGTAATATAAACCCACTACCGCTATCATGGAGTTGTAAGGTGTATGTCACCCACCATTTATGATATTGCACGCGTTGCAGGCGTATCAAAATCAACCGTGTCCAGGGTTCTTAACAAGCAAACAAATATCTCCCCGGAAGCGCTTGAGAAAGTGCAAAAAGCGATTGATGAATTAAATTATCAACCCAACAAACTTGCCCGAGCCCTGACCTCTTCGGGCTTTGACGCGATCATGGTTATTTCCACGCGTTCAGCAAAAACCACAGCCGGTAATCCTTTCTTCTCCGACGTTCTGCACACCATTACCGAAAAAGCCGAAGAGGAAGGTTTTGACGTTATTTTGCAGACCTCGAAAAGCAGCGAAGATGATTTGCAGAAATGCGAAAGTAAAATTAAGCAAAAAATGGTCAAGGGAATTATCATGCTCAGTTCACCGGCTGATGAATCCTTTTTCCCCCGTCTCGACAGCTACGGTATTCCGGTGGTGGTAATTGGTAAAGTCGAAGGGGATTTCCAGAATATCTACTCTGTCGATACGGATAATTTCCACGGCAGCCAGATATTAACCGAGACCTTTATTCAGAATGGTCATCGTAAAATTGCCTGCCTGCACGCCCCGCTCGATTATCACGTTTCCATCGATCGCCTGGCGGGCTATAAATCGAGCCTCGAAAAACACCAGATTGCATTCAACGAAGACTGGGTGGTCGACGGCGGTTATACCCACGAGAGCGCCCTTGAGGCCGCCTGCCAATTACTCTCTTCCGGGCAGCCGCCGCGCGCCGTGTTTGCGACCGACAGCATGAAATTGCTCGCCCTGTATCGCGCTGCGGACGAGCTCAACCTGATGATCCCGGAACAGCTGGCGGTCGCCGGATACACCGACCCTTTGCTGTCGCTGATTTTAACGCCGGAGCCGGGTGGTTTTGAGATCCCGACCCGACAGCTCGGCGAGCAGAGCTGCGAGGTGCTGTTTAACCGCATCGCCGGGAAAGCAGCGCCGCGTCAGGTGATTGTCGATACTCATCTGACCAAAACACGCTCTCTGCGCTGAAACCAGGGGCGTTTCAGCCCCTGGCATCCAGCCTTAAAACGCGTAGTTCACGCCCACGCCCGCGTAGTGGAAGCGGTCGTTTTTACCTTCATCATGATTTTGCCACTCGTAGGCATATTCCAGGGTCATGGAAAGCCCATTGGTAAAATCATAGGCGTAGAGCATACCCAGTCGGTTGAAATCGTGCCCTTCGCGCTCAGGATCGTCCTGCCAGTCCCAGTTCGACCACCGATCCAGACCAATGCGGGTATACGGCGTTAAGGTGGTATTACCCAGAGAGATCGGTAAATAGGCGCGAATTTCCTGCGTGGAGAACTCACCGTTATTTCGGCTACCGTCCATATTAAAGCCGCGCTCTAAATAGTAATTCGCTTTCGCCGAAAAGGTTTCGTTAATGGTCCAGGTAAATCCGGTTTCGGTTTCCACGCGGCTGTCGGAATAACCGGTTTTTTCCAAATCGTTGGCAAACTGATACATCGCAAACCAGCCGCTAAAGCGCCAGTCATCGCTCAGTTTCAGATCCCAGTCGGGCTGAATTTTATAGCGCTGCATATTTGCGGTTCCGTCTTTCGCACCGTGCTCATCTTTAAAATGATAACTGTAATTACGAAAACCGCCGGTCAGGCCGAAAGTAAAATCATCGGTGCCGATAAAACGATAGCGCAGTTCAAGCTCCGGACGGTCGAAATAGGTGCCACGGGTCATGCTGCTGTAATCCACCGGACCTTCCTGATACATCGCCATGGAAATTGTTCAGGCGTCGTAAGTGGCATTAAACCAGACGGAGGGTTCATATAAACCGTCTTTATCTTCGCCCTGCCCCTCGACGTTTTCAATTTCATACATGGCACCGATATTAAAAGCCCACTTATCAGTATTTTCTGCAGCATGGACGCATGTTGCCCCTGCGCATAATAAAAGCGCAGCACATCTTTGTAGAGTACTCATTTCTATATTCCTTTATAAAATAACAGCTAAAAAGCCGGGAAGAGAAATTCCCGGCAACGAACTTTTTATCTAATCGCTATTTCGCTATCAGCGTCGAAGAAGTGAGATTTATCCATTTCAAACTGAATCGCCAGATTATCCCCGGCGCGGTAGTCATTTACCGCCCCTGCGCGAAGCACCAATTCATGCCCACCGACGGCGGCGTACAGCATAAATTCCGCCCCGGTGAGCTCTGCGACGCTGACTTTAGCGTTGATTTCAGACGGTATTCCTGGAGAGGTGAGGATATCTTCCGGCCTGATGCCAAAGACCACTGCCTTACGCTGATAGCCCAAAACATTCAGGGTCGCGAGTTTTTCTTCCGGGATTTCCAGGCGCAGGGTTTCGGTGACGAAATAACGGCCATCAATGGCACCGCGAATAAAGTTCATGGCCGGAGAGCCAATAAACCCGGCGACAAACATATTGGCCGGTTCGTTATAGACCTGCTTCGGTGCTCCCACCTGCTGAATAAATCCGTCTTTGAGGATCACAATCCGCGTCGCCATGGTCATGGCTTCCGTTTGATCGTGCGTCACGTAGATCATGGTGGTGTTCAGCTTCTGATGCAGCTTGCTGATTTCCGCGCGCATCTGCACACGCAGTTTGGCATCAAGGTTAGAAAGGGGCTCATCCATCAGGAACACACCCGCCTCACGCACGATCGCTCGCCCAAGCGCCACGCGCTGGCGTTGCCCGCCGGACAGCGCGCCCGGTTTACGCTTTAAGTAATCCCGCAGTCCCAGGATTTGCGCCGCCCAGTTGACCCTCTCCTCAATCACCGCCGGGGAAATTTTTTGCATTTTCAGGCCAAAGGCCATGTTGTCGTAAACGGTCATATGCGGATAGAGCGCGTAGTTCTGGAACACCATCGCGATATCGCGCGATTTGGCCGGAACATCGTTCATCCGCACGCCGTCGATCACCAGATCCCCGGCGCTGATCTCCTCCAGCCCGGCAATCATGCGCAGGGTCGTGGATTTGCCGCAGCCTGACGGGCCCACAAAAACGATAAACTCTTTATCCTCAATTTCGAGGCTAAAATCCTTCACCACGTGGACCTGGTTGTCGTAAATTTTTTGAATATGTGTCAGAGATAGTTGAGCCATTTTGCCCCCTTATTGATGCCGGTTCGGGCCGCGCGCGGCGTGCCAGAAGTCGGTTAAACAGTGCCAGGTCAGTTCATCCGTGGACGAAAGCCGTAAACCGGCGTCGAATAAATCGTCACCAATTCCGACCGATAACATCCTCGCCGCGTTGATCGCCGCAACCCCTGCCTGCGCATCTTCAATACCTATCGCCTGCTCTGGGGTGACGTCTAAGCCTGCGCAGGCCGCGAGAAAGATTTCCGGATGCGGTTTTGAGTGCTGAATGCGCGAGGCGTCGGCGCAGAAATCAAAAGCGCGGTCGATCTCCAGCGCTTTAAGGATTGCAGGCGCGTTGAGGGAGACCGACGCCAGCCCGATGCGCACGTTCGCTTCACGAATGTCTGCCAGTACCTGAGCAATCCCCGGCAGGAGTGAATCGCGGGTGAGTCCCTTAAGCGACTCGACGTAAAGCGTATTTTTGGTCTGCGCCAGTTGTACGCATTCCGCCTGGCTGTATGCCTTTTCCTTACCGCCGTGGCGCAAGATGCGCGCCAGCGAGTCCATCCGGCTAATTCCCTTCAGCCCGGCGTTGAACTCCTCATCGATGTGAATACCGATCTGCACAGCAACGCGCTGCCACGCGAGAAAATGCAGATGCGCGGTATCGGTGATCACCCCATCCAGATCGAAAATGATGGCTTTAAGCATCACTGCTGCCCTCCGTGGTAGCGGTCCCAACAAAAGGTAAATCTGAACCCGTCAGGTGTAGATTTTCGCCCCACAGCGTCAGCGTCACTGGCGCGGTAGAATCGATCGTCACAGTCGCGCCTTCAACGTAAATATCAAGCCGTGCCTGACGCCATTTAAGAGAGAACTTCAGGTGCTGCCAGTGCTCAGGCAGCTTCGGTGCCAGATGCAACTCGCCGTCGATAACCTGCATCCCGGCAAAACCCTGAACAACCCCCGACCAGATTGCCCCTGTCGCGGCGGCGTGGATCCCGTCGTCACAGCTGTGCGGATCCTCACCCAGATCGATAGCCGCGCCTGCGCGCCAGAACTGATACGCTTGCGCAGTGTCACCGCAACGGGCAGCGACGATGCCGTGGATCGCCTGGCTCAGAGAGGAGTCATGGATGGTGCGCGGTTCATAAAACGCCAGGTTCGCCGCACACTGCTCGCGGTCAAACTTCTCCGGCAGCAGATAGTTAAGCATCACCACGTCCGCCTGCTTGAGGATCTGCATCTCATTCACCTCTGCGCGCGAGTAGTCGAGCAGAATGGTTTGCTTACCGGCTTTCGCTTTGTAGCCGCTAAGATCGATGGCCGGCTTCGCCATAAAGGTGTCATCCTGCGGGAGCACGCCCTGTTCGTCTGGGGACGGTAGCCACAGCCGCGCCAGGAAATCCTGAGCCGCCTGCACAAAGGCGTTATCGCTGCGCTCAAACTGCTGCATAAATTTCAGCGCGTCATGCACGTTTTGCCAGGCCATAAAATTGGTGAAGGCGTTGTTATTCACGTGCTCGGTGTATTCATCCGGGCCGATAACGTCATGGATTTCCAGTCGGCCATTGACGTCAGTCGCCCGTGAAATCCAGAACGATGCGGTTTCCATCAGCAGCGTCAGCCCTTCATGGCGCATGAATTCGCGGTCGTGCGTCGCATGCCAGTAGGCCACCACGGCCCAGGCGATATCGGCCACGATATGATGCTCAGCCAGCGCCGAGGCCACTTTCTGCCGCACGCCGGTGCGGATATTAATAGCCGCAAACTCAGGGGTTTCCTCCTGCCCTGTCGCGGCACTCTCCCAGGGGAATAGTACGCCGGACCAGCCATTACGCCGGGCTTTCTCACGCGCCCCGGCCAGGTTTAGCCAGCGGTAGCGCAGTAAACTGCGGGCCGTTTGTGGATGAGTAAACAGGTGGAACGGCAGGAGGAAGATTTCCGTGTCCCAGAATACATGGCCTTTATAGCCTTCCCCGGTTAGCCCTTTCGCGGCGATGCTGCAGCGATCGTCGTGCGCGGGCGTCATGGCCGTCAGCTGCCAGACGGCGTAATCCAGCGCGCGCTGATCCTGAGGATCATCAGAGCAGACCTCCACGCGGCAGGTTTGCCAGATATTTTGCCAGGCCAGCGCCGTCTGCGCCCGCAGCGCATCGTAGCCCTGGGCGGCGCAGCGTCTTAACTCGCACATCGCATTCTGCGCAAAGTCAGCAGACGCGAGGGTTTTATCGCTGCGATGCGTGACCCAGACGATTTTCTCCAGCGTCACCGTCTCGCCCTTATGCGCCACAAGGGCATGGTGGCAATTCAGACGCCGGTTTTTGGCGGTGAAGCAGTTTTCACTTGCCACATTCAGCCGACAGCTCGCCGAAATCACCACCTCCGTCGCGCGATCCTGAGTGTCGTACACCCCTTGCAGATAATGCTGATCGAACACCTGAACTGAGGCTTCGTCCAGATGCTGGCGCCCGCTGTTGGTTTGCGTCGCGTCAATCCCCGTTGAGAGGCTGATGTGTGCTGCGTCATCCAGCGGCGTGACGGAAAATTGCAGCGCGGCTAACGGGAGTTGATCCAGCGAGACAAAGCGGCGGCTGTCGATCTGAAAGCGTTTTCCGGTGGTTGAACGCCAGACCAGACGGCGATCCAGCTCACCGCAGGCAAAATCTAACTCACGCTGCCAGGAGAGGATCTCCCCCGCCAGCAGGGTAAAAGGCTCCCCGTCGAGCTGGAGCGAAATGCCGATCACGTCGGGAAGGTTGACGAGTTCGTTGGTTTCATCGCGCCCGGCACGATGATAAACGCCAGCCAGATACATCCCGCGCGTTTGCTGCGTGTAGTCTTCCTCGTGGCAGGCGCGGATCCCTATATAGCCGTTGCCACACGCCATAGTGGAAGCAAATTTGTTCAGACTGTGCGGGCTGAACGCCGGGTCGGAAAGACGAGAAAGGGTCAGCATAATTCCACGCTCTCCCGTGTTTCCGCCGATTGATACAGCGCGGCCACCAGCTGCTGGACAACCAGCCCCTGTTCGGCGTCGGCAATCATCACCGGCTCGCCCATTACGTGGCGCACAAAGGCATCCATGCTGCGCAGATGGCGCTGATCGTCCGCTTCGTCGCGGCTTAAAATCGTCTGCAGTTCGCCGCCCACGTCGTCATAGATATGCGCCGGGAACAGCGTCGCACCCGCTTTTTCACCGCAAAATGAGACGTTCATGATCGACTGCTCGCGAATGTTGAGTGCAAACGAGGTATCAAGGCGCAAAATCCCGCCGTTGCAAAACTCGATAGTGCCGAAAAGCGCATCTTCGACGGTGTAGCTTTTCGGGTCCCACTCGCCAAACTGGCCGCGATATTTCGTGGTGCCGAGCTTCTGAAAACTGTGTGCCGTGACGCGTTTGACCGCCGGAAAGCCGAGCACGTACATCGCCACGTCCAGCATGTGAATACCGATATCGATCAGCGGTCCGCCGCCCTGCAGCGACTTGTTGGTGAAGGCGCCCCAGCCCGGCACGCCGCAGCGGCGCAAGGCCTGCGCGCGGGTGACGTAGATCTCGCCAAAGGTGCCGTCCAGCACCGCTTCGCGCAGCAGTTGGGCGTCCAGCGCAAAACGATGGTGAAAATCGTAGGCCAGCACTTTTCCGGCTTTTCGTGCCGCCAGACGCATCTGGTCTGCCTGTTCTGGCGTCATCGCTGGCGGCTTCTCGCACATCACGTGACAGCCCGCCGCCAGCGCCGCCATCACATGTTCAAAGTGAAAACGGTTTGGCGAGCAGACGCTCACGATGTCGGGTTTAGCCTCCTGCAACATCAGCCTTAAATCCTGATACGCCCCGGCGATGGCGTGGCGTTCAGCGAACGCCTGCGCCTGATCCAGGCGGCTGTCCATGACAGCCACCATCTGCAGATCGGTTCGCGTGGCGTAGTACGAGGCATGCACTTTGTCTGCTACCTGCCCGGCGCCAATAATGGCGACGCGCAGAGGCAAAGGTGTTGAAGCACTCATCACGCTCGTCATCCTTAGCAATCGCGTAAATAGTTGAGTGAAGCCTGATAGGCTTTGGCCGGATCCTCGGCGCGTACGCGGCACTCATACACCACGTAGCCCTGATAATCATCGGCGCGGAGCTGATCAAAGAGCGCGGCAAAATCCAGCGACCCGCTGCCCGGCTGATAGCGATGGTTGTCGGCGATATGGACGTGGCCCAGCCTGTCGCGGTTGGCGTGCAGCGCTCCAGTCAGTGAGTCTTCTTCGATATTCATATGGTAGAAATCGCCGATGATATGCACGTGCTTAAGATCGTTCTCTTCGATGTAGCGACGCGCGTCAGCCAGAGTGTTGATCATGTGATCCTGATAGCGGTTGAGCGGTTCAAGGTAGACGGTGGTTCCGGTGCGCGCCGCCACCTCGTCGAGCCGGCGCAGGGATGCACTGACCGCCTTGCGATCGTCTGCCAGGCTGCGCGGAGAGGTCATCGGTGGTAGACGGAAGGTGAACATACCCCAGGCCGCGGGGACGATAATGCCCTTCCCGCCCACTTCACTTAAGGCTTCGAGAATGCGTTCGATCTGCTGTAACCCCTTCAGACGACGCTCTTCAATAAAATCACCGATCCAGCCGTCGTAGCCGCCGCAGGCGGTGGTCACCGGCAGACCGGTGGCTTTGATGGCGGCTTTGACTTCCGCCAGATTGTCTACCAGCAGCTTGCCGTCGATTTCATAGCCGTCAAAACCCATCGCTTTGATGTACTGGAATTTTTCAAGAATATTGGCCGGGAAAAAGGCCTGGTTCTGCGTTGCAATTTTCATCGTTTGCTCTCCTTAGCTTAAAAAGTGACGCCCATTTTGATGCTCAGTTCCGGATGCTTATCGACGTAGGTCATATAGCTTTCGGCACTGGTTTCGAAACTCACCACCGGATCGATCAGATCCTCGCAGTTGAGATAGCCATTCATCAGCAGTTCCCAGCAGGTCTCTTCGATGCGCTTGCGGCTCCAGCGCGGGTAGTCCGGGTTTGGCTCGCTGCAGGCGCGCGAGAAGACGATCTTCACGTTGTTGAAATGCGCTTCGCGGCCGAGGTTGAACCCTTCGGCGAAAGGTTTGGCGAATGCGACGTAGGAGATGGTGCCGCCGTACGCCAGCCCGCGCAGGGCGGATTGCAGCGCGTCGGCATAACCGCTGGTTTCGATGATGATGTCCGCGCCCTGTTTGCCGGTGAGCTGTTTAATCTCCAGCCCCACGTCAGTCCCGATCGGGTTGAGGCAGAAATCTGCGCCGTGGCGACGGGCAATGTCGCAGCGGTGTTCGATAGGATCGACGCCAATCACAATGGAAGCGCCCGCCTTTTTCGCCAGTTGAATCGCGATCTGGCCAATCGCGCCTAACCCGACGACCACGACAAAATCACCAACGCGCACGTTGGCATCACGCACGCCGCTCATGGCAAACTGCGCCGGGTCATAGCAGACGGCGTTTTTCCATGACGCGCCCTGCGGCATTTTGCGCAGCTTGTAGTTATTAACGGCGTTGACGATCACCGTCTCCTGCAGCGGGCCGTAGCAGCAGACGGAATCCCCGATCTGATACTCGCTGACGTCCGCGCCACATTCCACGATGTCGCCGACGATCATGTTGCCGAGCTGGAATTTACCGAACTCAATCCCGCGAGCCGTACCCTCTTCACGCGGGGTGAACATCTGCCACTCGCTATTGAACTCTTCGTCGATAAACGGGCTTGCCGCACGGAAATCCACCACTTCGGTTCCGTGTTTTGGCGCACCAAAACGTGAGCGAATTTTGACTTCGTTGGTCGCCACCGGGCGGTCTTCATACTGGACCAGCGCGGCCACACGCGGCGCTGTCGCAACTAACTTTTTCATGCCTGACTCCTTGTTAAAAACTGGCCGCCTTAGCCTTTTACGCCACCGGCGGTCAAACCACTTTTAATGAAACGTTCAGAAAGCGCATACATGACCACCACCGGCAGTGCCGTCACCAGCGATGCCGCCATCATGCGACCCCAGATATAGTCCGGCGTACTGAACAGCGTGTTCAGCCCGACAGGTAAGGTGAAGTTGCTGGCACTGGAGAGGAAAATCGACGCAAACAGATAGTCGTTCCAGGCCACCATGAAGCAGTAGACGAACACCGAAACCAGGCCGGAAATTGCCAGCGGCACGGTGATGCGGAAGATGATCTGCAGACGGTTGAGCCCATCCATCATCGCCGCTTCTTCGATTTCGTCCGGGATGGTGTCGAAATAGCTGCGGAGCATGAACACCGCGGTCGGCAGCGTCTGGGTCACCATGGTGATAATCAGCGCCAGTTCGGTGTCGTAAATGCCAAGCGCCGTGATGATTTTGAACAGCGGTACCACCAGCAAAATGCCCGAGAACATATAGACGCTGTAAAAGCTGGCATTGATGGTGGCGCGCCCTTTAAAGCGCAGCTTTGAGAGCGCGTAGGCACCGAGCGTGCCCAGGAACACGGCGATCACCGAGGAACTTAACGACACCACCAGGCTGTTCCTGAAGTAGTTCACAAACGGGAAGATCAGCGGGTTAAAGATGTCGACGTAGTGCTGCAACGTCCACGCCTGTGGCAGGATTGTCGGGTGCAGTGAGATCGCCTCTTTCGCACTTTTGAACGAGGTCATCAGCATCACGAAAAACGGAAACAGCGTGATGATCAGAAACAGCGCCAGTCCGACATAAAAACCGATACGGCTGAGGGTGCGTTTATTTGTTGCCATTGAGGTTTACCCTTTTTCTGGTCAGCAGAATGACGGCGAAAATAATCACGAACAGCACCACCGAAATGGCCGCCGCTTTCCCCAGATCGTTAAAGGCAAACGCCGTTTTGTAGAGGTAGACGCCGAGAATATCGACCTTGGTGGTGAGGAGATAAACGTCCGCGAACATGTAGAACATCCAGATGGTGCGCAGGGTGATCACCGTCGCCAGCACCGGCATGATCGCGGGAAGCGTGACGATGCGAAAACGCTGCCAGCCGTTCGCGCCATCCATCTCTGCCGCCTCGTACAGGGATTTATCGATGGTCTGCAAAATCGCCAGGAATGAGATAAACGCATACGGGAAGTAGCGCCAGATGGCGAACAACACCACCAGCACAAAGCTGCTGCCGGGGTTGTCAAACCACAGCGGAGCCTGGTCGTAGAGGTGCAGCAAATCCACGCCCAGATAGTTCACGATGCCGTAGCCGTTGTTGAACATGTACTTCCAGGCGAAGACCAGCGAGATCGACGGCGTGACGTACGAGAGGATCACCAGCGATCGTGCCGTCTTGCGCAGGCGAAACTCGCGGTTAAAGAAGACTGCCACCGCCAGCCCCAGGCCCGTGCTGCCAATCACCACCAGCGCCGTGTACCAGAAGGTCATCCACAGGGAGTGCCAGAACGCGGTATCGCCCAGAATGCGGATGTAATTATCCAGACCAACAAAAGTGGCGCTGATGCGCGGATTCAGCGGCAAGCGTAAAAAGCTGATCTCGATATTCGAAATCATCGGCCAGGCCACCAGGCCCCCCAGCAAAATCAGGCTGGGGGCCAACAGCAGCATGGCGAAAGGCAGATCGGAACGACCAGAAAACAACCTCTTCATAATTCCTTTCGCAGAGCGCCCCTATCGTTGCGAGATCAGATCGGCCAGACGTTTCTGGCTGTCACTTAAGGTGGTGTTGAGATCTTTTTTGCCGACCGTCACGTTATGCACCATCGAACTGATCACCCCCGACCCCGTCACGTCGCCCATGCGGGTGAAGTTTTTATCCCCCACGGCACCAAAGACCTGCACGTTCGGGAACTGGGCGATCAGCTCATAAGGCAGCTGACCAAAGGCCTGAATGACGTTGTTGTTTTTCCAGGACTCTGTGCCCACCACCCGTTTGTTCACCGGCAGCGCCGCCCCCGGCGACATCATTACCCAGTCGGCCGCGTTTTGTGCCTTCTCCATCCAGGTGACAAAGGTCTCTGCCGCTTTGGTCTCCTGTTCGGTTTGACCGTTGGTGATGGTCAGCGAGGTGATCATCCCGTAAACCGCCGCGGTTTTTTCCGTCGGCACGACAAAGCCGAGATCGGCCGGATTACCGTCTTTAAATACCGCAGGAAGAATGTAGGTGGAGTAGATCGCCATCGGCGCAGAGCCGTTCATAAAGGCGTCTTTGATTTCCATCACGTCGTTTGAGCCAGGCATCGTCGTCGCTGCCAGATCGCGATAGAACGCCAGCGCATTCGCCATCTCAGGGGTGTTGATGTCGACTTCCCCTTTCGCGTTAAAGACGTTAGCGCCGCCTGACAGGGCAAACTGCGAAAACGCCTGTTCGGTCATCACGCTTTCTGCCGTGGGCAAGGCGATGCCGTACTGTTTTTTCTCCGGATGGTTCAGGCTCTGGCTGGCTTTCAGCAGTTGTTCCCAGGTCGTCGGCTCCTGGATACCTGCCGCCGCCAGCGCCGATTTGTGATACCAGACGCCGGAGAGCCACGCGCTGACCGGAACGCCCGTCCAGGCCTTGCCATCTTCCGTGCGCACTACGCGCAGGATGCCGTCGTAGAAGGTGTTTTCGCCGACCGCGCCAATCGCGGCGCTGATAGCATCGCGATCGAGAAGCTGCTCTTTGTCCATCACTTTGGCGTAATCGTGACTGACTTCGATGACCTCTGGCAGCGCACCGGTGCGGGCCAGGGTGATCACTTTGGTGTTGTAGGCGTCCTCTTCCACCGGCACCTGTTTCACCTTGATGGACGGGTTGTCTTTCTCGAAGCGTTCAATGAGCTGCGTGATCACCGCCTGGCGCTCCTGCTCCACCGACGAGTGCATGAACTCAATGGTCACGACCTGATTATTGTCATCCCGACAGCCTGACAACAGGGCGCACGAAACCAGTGCTGATATCAGCACAATTTTGGGTATCTTCATTTTTATCGTCCTTTTAGATTTCTTTAATCCACATCACCTGCCACGGATTGAGCGTCACAGAATTTCCGCTAACAGGGGTTCCCGTGAGCAATTCCGTCCCAGACTGAATTTCCAGGAAAATAGTTTGAGCATGTTCCTGGAAATTAAATAGCGCCGTTATTCGCTCACCGTTCCCGGCGACGCGAATGATTCTAAGAACATGCTGATTCACTGCGTCATAAAATGCCTGACTGTCAGGGTGAAACGCTTTTTGCTGACGACGAATAGCAATCATTTTTGTCAGCGCCTGATAACTGTTATGTCTCAGGGTTTTATTATCTTCAAGCTGGGCATCCATTTCCCCTTCCTGATATTTTCGCCGGTTAATCGCACGGTTATATCCCAGGCGTTCGACGTTATCATAATCATTACGCGAGCCAATAATGCTTTGAATATAAATTGCGGGCACGCCCGGAAAACTTAATAACACCGCGTGGGCCAACAAGAATCTCGCGAGGCGTTCGCTATCGGTACTGCTTTGGCTGCTTAATGCATCCAGATACGTAACATTGATTTCATAAGGGCTGCGCGTACCGTCCGGGTTATTTTTCCAGTTCACCAGCGCGCCTTCGTGCTGCAGCTTTTCAACCAGCGCCAGAATATCGCTCTCAGGAATAATGCCTCGCACCGGATTGAGACCAATGCCGTCGTGGGACGCCAGGAAGTTAAACCAGGTGGTTTTCGCAGAAGGGAGCGCCAGCTGTTGCGCCCACTGGCACAGGGCTTCAACGTTTTGGCTGTGCACGCTGTGCAGCACCAGCGGCGGGAGTGAGAACTGATACACCATCTGCGCTTCATTGGTGCCATCGCCGAAGTAGGAGATGTTGTCTTTGTGCGGGACGTTAGTTTCGGTGATGATGACCGTGCCGGGGGCTACAGCCTCGGTGATCGCGCGGAACAGCTGAATCAGACGGTGAGTTTGTTCCAGATGGATACAGGTGGTTCCTGGAACTTTCCACATAAACCCGACCGCATCGAGGCGGATATAATCGGCCCCTTCCACCAGATAGTGCAGCAGCACATCGACCATGGCGATCAGCACCTGCGGGCTGGCGAAGTTCAGATCGATCTGGTCATCGCTGAAGGTGGTCCACAGGTGGCGCACGGTGCCATCTGCCAGGGTGAACGGCGTTAACAGCGGCAGCGCCCGCGGACGGGTGACGGCAGAGAGATCCGTTTCAGGGTCGACGGTAATAAAGAAATCTTCAAAGCCAGGTTCCTGATTCAAATAGCGCTGGAACCATTCACTTTTTGCCGACATATGGTTGCAGACAAAATCAAACATCAGGTTTGTGGACTGTTTTAATTCTGCAACATCGCCCCACTCACCTGTTTCAGGCGCGACGCGATGATAATCAATCACAGAAAAACCGTCGTCGGAAGACCAGGGGTAAAAAGGTAACAGATGAACATGGGAAAATGAGTGCGCCAGCCAGCGATTATAAAACCGCGTAAAAACTGGCAACGCTTTCTGGTGACTTTTCTGAAACTGATCGGCGTAGGTAATTAATACCACATCCTTTTCATCCCAGTTCTTTTTACGCTGGTGACTAATAACCCCTTTCGCGTGTTCAATCTTTTCTAAAAGAACCGTTAAATCCTTATCAGAAAAAGATTCCCCATAAACAAGATTAATTAAATTCGTTATTTTATCGTTCACATTGATTTCCATGGTAGCGGTCCCACGAAAGGCAATCTACTCCCCCTAAAATTTTCTGTCAACGAACCTCAGGGGAGAAAAGCGCAAATAAAAAGCGACTCTGCTCATTAATGTGAGCTGCCGCAAAGAAAGGATGAAACGGTGAGAAGGATATTCAGAGAGGGGTTGCTGCCCTCTCTCATCTCAAGAGAAGGCAACGAATGAGGGCGATCAGGAAAAATAACGGCGGGAAAAACGGCCTGCGACTTTCTTCAGCAGTGGCTCCAGTGCCACGGCCAGCAACATTCTGATCGGTTTACGGGCAACAGATTTCACCGCCCAACCCGCGACGCCTGCCGGGCCATAACGTAGCGCGGTCAGTAAAACGAATTTGCCTGCGATTTTGAGGCCCGGTTTCATTTTCTGACCGGCCTGCTGCCAGTTACGATTCATATTTTATTCTCTCAGTTAAAGCTGACGAAAACGGCTGCGTAGCGTGAACGTGTCAGAGGTGACGTAACGTTCCATTTCGCGCAAACGCTTCTCGCCGGAAGCCAGTTCGGCATCGACCGCGTCGAGCAAGTCGCTGCTGGTCGGTGCGTCTTCCGATGACCAGGCGCTGTCCGGCATCGGGTCGAGCACAAAGGATAAGACGATGTAGGCGACAAGAGTAATGAACGCCAGTCCGAAGAAAATGGACAGTACGGTGACAACCCGCACCAGCTTGACGGGCACGTCGAGATAGTGCGCCAGACCGGCACAGACACCGCGCACCATCCCCTGCTGGGGAATGCGCCACAGCTTTTTATTCAGATTCAGTCCGCCCATTAATTGTCCCTCCAGTTCGGATGTTCCGCGTCCAGAATCGCTTCCAGCGACTGGATGCGTTCGCGCATTTTTTTCGCGTCATCGGTGAGCTGCAACAGACGTTGCTGTTCGCTTTGCGAGAGTTCACCGCGGGAAGAACGGTTGCTGTAGTGCAGCCATAACCAGATCGGCAGAACAAACAGCACGAAAATGGTCAGGGGAATAGCCAGAAACAGCGCACTCATAGGGTCTCCTTGTCTTACGATGCGTTGCGGCACGCCGCGGTGCCGCATTCATTATTATTGGTTGTCTTGCTTCATTTTGGCTTTCAGCACCGCAAGCTGCTCGCTGATTTCGTCATCCGCTTTCAAATCGGCAAACTGCTGATCCAGCGTTTTCTGTTTGCCAAAGCTGTGGCTCTCGGCCTCGGCTTCCATATGATCGATGCGGCGTTCGAAGGATTCAAAACGTGCCATCGCTTCATCCAGTTTACCGCTATCCAGCTGACGGCGAACGTCGCGGGATGAGCTGGCGGCCTGGTGACGCAGGGTCAGCGCCTGCTGGCGAGCGCGGGTTTCGCTGAGTTTGTTTTCCAGCTCCGCAATCTCTTTTTTCATGCGGGTCAGGGTTTCATCCACCAGCGTGATTTCATGCTCCAGCGTCGCGACGATGTCGGTCAGCTTCTGTTTTTCGATCAGCGCCGAACGGGCCAGATCGTCTTTCTCTTTACGCAGCGCCAGTTCGGCTTTTTCCTGCCACTCTGTCTGTTGCGCAGTCGCCTGCTCGATACGACGTGACAGCTGTTTCTTTTCAGCCAGCGCACGGGCAGAGGTGGAACGGACTTCAACCAGCGTGTCTTCCATTTCCTGAATCATCAGACGCACCAGCTTCTGCGGGTCTTCCGCTTTCTCCAGCAGCGAGTTGATGTTGGCGTTCACGATGTCGGCAAAACGAGAAAAAATACCCATAATTCAATCCTCACATTTCTGTTATCGGGCGATGCCCTGCTGATGAGCTAATACAAATCCCGTGCCAGTTTTTTATCTTATTGATTTATATGATTGTGGTTGATTTTACGCCACGGAGAACCTACTCTCACCTGGTGAATATCGCTAACGAGTGGTTAATTTCATCATGGCTGATTACAAAGACAATTTACTGGGCGAAGCGAACAGTTTTCTTGAAGTGCTGGAGCAGGTTTCCCGCCTCGCCCCGCTCAACAAGCCGGTGCTGATTATCGGTGAGCGCGGGACCGGGAAGGAGCTGATCGCCAACCGTCTGCACTATCTTTCCGGACGCTGGGACGGGCCGTTTATCTCGCTAAACTGCGCGGCGCTGAACGAAAACTTGCTTGATACGGAGCTGTTCGGCCATGAGGCGGGCGCCTTTACCGGCGCGCAAAAGCGTCATCCGGGGCGTTTCGAGCGCGCCGACGGCGGGACGCTGTTCCTCGATGAACTCGCCACCGCGCCGATGCTGGTGCAGGAAAAGCTGCTGCGGGTGATCGAGTACGGCGAGCTGGAGCGCGTCGGCGGCAGTCAACCGTTACAGGTCAACGTGCGTCTGGTGTGCGCCACCAATGCCAATCTGCCGGAGATGGTGGCGGAGGAGAAATTCCGCGCGGATCTGCTCGACCGTCTGGCCTTTGACGTGGTGCAACTCCCGCCCCTGCGCGAACGCCGCAGCGATATCATGCTGCTGGCCGAACAGTTCGCCATTCAGATGTGCCGCGAGCTGGGCATGCCGCTGTTTCCCGGTTTTAGCGACTACGCCAGGGAAACGCTGCTGGACTACCGCTGGCCGGGCAATATTCGCGAGCTGAAAAACGTGGTCGAGCGATCCGTGTACCGCCACGCCAGCAGCGAAACCGAGCTGGACACCATTATTATCGATCCCTTCTATCGCGCCGCACCGACAAAACGGGAAGCGACGACGCACGCCGATACCCCTTCTCTGCCGCTCGATTTGCGCCAGTTCCAGCACAAACAGGAACAGCAGTTGCTGGAACTGAGTCTGAAAGAGGCAAAATATAACCAGAAGCAGGCTGCCGAACTGCTGGGTCTGACCTACCATCAATTAAGGGCATTGCTCAAAAAGCATCAAATGCGCTGACATTATCGGCACTTACCCGCAGACATTTTCCGAATCGGGGGTAAGTGCGATACACTTTGCAGATCGAATCTAAAAACCCTGAAAATTATGCGTCTGGTTTTATCGTCCCTGATTGCACTCGGTCTGTTTAGCCGCCTGGTCTTTGCTGCGCCCGAACAGACTGCGCTTCCTGATATTCGCGACAGTGGTTTTGTCTATTGCGTGAACGGGCAAGTCGACACCCTGAACCCACAGAAAGCAGGCAGCGGCCTGATCGTCGACACCCTCGCCGCACAGCTTTACGATCGCCTGCTTGATGTTGATCCTTATACCTATCGCCTGGTGCCGGAACTCGCCGAGAGCTGGGAAGTGCTGGACAACGGCGCGACTTACCGCTTCCACCTGCGCGACGACGTGGCGTTTCAGTCCACGCCGTGGTTCAAACCGACCCGCAAGCTGAACGCCGACGACGTGGTGTTTACTTTCCAGCGCATTTTTAACCGCAACCACCCGTGGCATAACGTCAACGGCGGCAACTTCCCCTATTTCGACAGCCTGCAGTTTGCCGACACGGTGAAAGACGTGCGCAAGCTCGACAGCCGGACGGTGGAGTTTCGCCTGACGCGCCCGGATGCCTCGTTCCTGTGGCATCTTGCGACCCACTATGCGTCGGTCATGTCGGCGGAATACGCCGATAAGCTGACGAAAGCCGATCATCAGGAGCTGCTTGACCGCCAGCCGGTGGGCACCGGTCCGTTCCAGATGGCGGAGTACCGTGCCGGGCAGTACATTCGGTTACAACGTCACGAACACTTCTGGCGCGGCACCCCGCTGATGCCGCAGGTGGTGGTCGATCTGGGCTCCGGCGGGACCGGCAGATTATCTAAACTGCTGACCGGCGAATGCGACGTGCTCGCGTGGCCGGCCGCCAGCCAGCTGACCATTCTGCGTGACGATCCGCGCTTGCGTCTGACCCTGCGCCCCGGCATGAATATCGCCTATCTGGCATTTAATACCGACAAACCGCCGCTCAACAATCCTGCCGTGCGTCATGCACTGGCGCTGGCGATCAATAACCAGCGCCTGATGCAGTCGATCTATTACGGCACGGCGGAAACGGCGGCGTCGATTCTGCCGCGTGCGTCGTGGGCGTACGACAGCGAAGCGAAAATCACCGAATACGATCCGGCGAAAGCGCGCGAACAGCTCAAAGCGCTGGGCGCGACCAACCTCACCCTGCAGCTGTGGGTCCCGACCAGTTCCCAGGCGTGGAACCCGAGTCCGTTGAAAACAGCGGAGCTGATCCAGGCCGATATGGCCCAGGTCGGCGTGAAAGTGGTGATCGTCCCCGTCGAAGGCCGCTTCCAGGAGGCGCGTCTGATGGACATGAATCATGACCTGACGCTTTCGGGCTGGTCGACGGACAGTAACGATCCCGACAGTTTCTTCCGCCCGCTGCTGAGCTGCGCCGCCATTCGTTCCCAGACCAACTACGCTCACTGGTGTAACCGTGAATTTGACACGGTGCTGCAAAAGGCGCTGTCGTCACAGCAACTGGCCTCGCGCATTGAAGCGTACGATGAAGCGCAGAACATTCTGGCCCGCGAACTGCCGGTCCTGCCGCTGGCTTCTTCCCTGCGATTGCAGGCCTATCGCTATGATATTAAAGGCCTGGTGCTGAGCCCATTCGGCAACGCCTCGTTCGCGGGCGTGTCACGTGAGAAACAGGATGAGGTGAAAAAACCATGATTATTTTTACCTTACGACGCCTGCTCCTGCTGGCCGTCACGCTGTTTTTCCTGACCTTTATTGGCTTTAGCCTGAGCTATTTCACGCCCCACGCCCCGCTGCAAGGTTCGTCCTTCTGGGACGCGTGGCTGTTCTGGTTCAACGGCGTGCTGCACTGGGATTTTGGTGTCTCCAGCATTAACGGTCAGTTGATTTCCCAACAGCTGAAAGAAGTATTCCCGGCGACCATGGAGCTGTGCATTCTGGCCTTTGGTTTCGCCCTGATGGTTGGTATTCCGGTGGGGATGCTGGCGGGGATCACGCGCAACAAATGGCAGGATAAGCTGATCAGCGCTCTCGCCCTGCTCGGCTTCTCGATCCCGGTGTTCTGGCTGGCGCTGCTCCTGACGCTATTTTTCTCCCTGACGCTCGGCTGGCTGCCGGTTTCTGGCCGCTTTGATTTGCTGTACGCCGTCAAAACGGTGACGGGTTTCGCGATTATCGACGCCTGGCTTTCGGATTCCGTCTGGCGTCATGAGATGATCATCAGCACCCTGCGCCACATGGTGCTCCCGGTTCTGACGCTGGCCGTTGCGCCGACCACGGAAGTGATTCGCCTGATGCGCACCAGCACCATCGATGTGTTTGACCAAAACTATGTGAAGGCCGCCGCCACGCGCGGCCTGTCGCGCCTGACGATTTTGCGTCGTCACGTCCTGCATAACGCCCTTCCGCCGGTGATCCCGCGCCTCGGGCTGCAATTCTCCACCATGCTGACCCTGGCGATGATCACCGAGATGGTGTTCAGCTGGCCGGGTCTCGGGCGCTGGATGATCAACGCCATTCGTCAGCAGGACTACGCGGCGATCTCCGCCGGTGTGATGGTGATCGGCTCGCTGGTGATTATCGTGAACGTGATTTCTGACATTTTGGGTGCGATGGCCAACCCGCTGAAACATAAGGAATCGTATGCCTTACGATAGCGTATACAGGGAAAAGCGCACGCCCGGCGTAGTTCGTACCGTGTGGCGCAAATTCTACGGCGACACCGCGGCGATGATCGGTTTGTACGGCTGCGCTGGCCTGGCGCTGCTGTGTATTTTTGGCGGCTGGTTTGCTCCTTACGGGCTTGATCAGCAGTTCCTTGGCTATCAGTTGCTGCCTCCGTCGTGGTCGCGTTATGGCGAGGTTTCGTTCTTCCTCGGTACCGATGATTTAGGCCGCGATGTTCTGAGCCGTCTGTTGAGCGGCGCGGCACCGACCGTCGGCGGCGCGTTCGTGGTGACTTTTGCCGCGACCTTCTTTGGCCTGCTGCTGGGCGTGTTCGCGGGTGCCACCCACGGCCTGCGCTCGGCGGTGCTGAACCATATTCTCGATACATTGCTGTCGATTCCGTCCCTGCTGCTGGCGATTATCGTCGTCGCGTTCGCCGGGCCGCACCTGTCCCATGCGATGTTTGCCGTCTGGCTGGCGCTGCTCCCGCGCATGGTGCGTTCGGTCTACAGCATGGTGCATGACGAGCTGGAAAAAGAGTACGTGGTGGCGGCCCGTTTAGACGGCGCGACTACGCTGAATATTTTGTGGTTCGCGGTGATGCCAAACATCGCCTCGGGGCTGGTGACGGAAATTACCCGCGCCCTGTCGATGGCCATTCTCGATATTGCCGCGCTCGGTTTCCTCGATCTCGGCGCGCAGCTGCCTTCGCCTGAATGGGGTGCGATGCTCGGCGATGCGCTGGAGCTAATCTACGTTGCGCCGTGGACGGTGATGCTGCCCGGTGCTGCGATCATGGTGAGCGTGCTGCTGATCAACCTGCTGGGCGACGGGATTCGCCGCGCCATTAACGCGGGGGTGCAATAATGCCGTTACTTGATATCCGCAATCTGACCATCGAATTTAAGACCGGCGAAGGCTGGGTGAAAGCGGTCGATCGCATCAGTATTACGCTGGCCGAAGGTGAAATCCGCGGGCTGGTGGGTGAATCCGGCTCCGGTAAAAGTCTGATCGCCAAGGCGATCTGCGGCGTCGCCAAAGATAACTGGCGCGTCACCGCAGACCGTATGCGTTTCGACGATATCGACCTGCTGCGCCTGTCGCCGCGCGAGCGCCGCAAGCTGGTGGGTCACAACGTGTCGATGATCTTCCAGGAGCCGCAGTCCTGTCTCGACCCGTCGGAACGCGTCGGGAAACAGCTGATGCAGAACATTCCCGGCTGGACCTACAAAGGCCGCTGGTGGCAGCGCGTCGGCTGGCGTAAACGCCGCGCGATTGAGCTGCTGCACCGCGTCGGTATTAAAGATCACAAAGACGCGATGCGCAGCTTCCCGTACGAGCTGACGGACGGCGAGTGCCAGAAGGTGATGATCGCCATCGCGCTGGCCAATCAGCCGCGCCTGCTGATCGCCGATGAGCCGACTAACGCCATGGAGCCGACCACGCAGGCGCAGATTTTCCGCCTGCTGTCGCGCCTCAATCAGAACAACAACACCACCATTTTGCTGATCAGCCATGACCTGCAGATGCTGAGCAAATGGGCGGATAAAATCGACGTGATGTATTGCGGCCAGACGGTAGAGACGGCCATCAGCGAAGAGCTGGTGAACACGCCGCATCATCCGTATACCCAGGCGCTAATCCGCGCGATCCCCGATTTTGGCAGCGCGATGCCGCATAAAAGCCGCCTGAACACCCTGCCGGGAGCGATTCCTCTGCTGGAGTCGCTGCCGATTGGCTGTCGACTGGGGCCGCGCTGCCCTTACGCCCAGCGCGAATGCATTGAAACGCCACGTCTGACCGGCGCGAAAAATCATCTGTACGCCTGTCATTTCCCGCTGAACATGGAGAGAGAGTAAATGGTCGAAACGTTGCTGGAAGTTCGCAACCTGAGTAAGACCTTCCGCTATCGCACGGGGCTGTTTCATCGCCAGACCGTCGAAGCGGTGAAGCCTCTCAGCTTTACCCTGCGCGAGAAACAGACGCTGGCGATTATCGGCGAGAACGGTTCGGGGAAATCCACGCTGGCGAAGATGCTGGCCGGGATGGTTGAGCCGACGGCGGGCGATGTGCTGATTGACGACCATTTTCTGTCGTTCGGCGATTATTCGTTCCGCAGCCAGCGCATTCGTATGATTTTCCAGGACCCGTCAACGTCGCTTAACCCGCGTCAGCGCATCTCGCAGATTCTGGATTTCCCGCTGCGCCTGAATACAGATCTGGAGCCAGAAGAGCGGCGTAAACGCGTGATCGAGACGCTGCGCCTGGTCGGTCTGCTGCCCGATCACGTCAGCTATTATCCGCACATGCTCGCCCCCGGCCAGAAGCAGCGTCTGGGGCTGGCGCGCGCGCTGATCCTCCGCCCGAAGGTGATTATCGCCGATGAAGCGCTGGCGTCGCTGGATATGTCGATGCGCTCCCAACTGATCAACCTGATGCTGGAGCTGCAGGAGAAACAGGGCATTTCGTATATCTACGTGACCCAGCATCTCGGGATGATGAAGCACATCAGCGATCAGGTGCTGGTGATGCATCAGGGCGAAGTGGTCGAGCGTGGAAGCACCGCCGACGTGCTGGCCTCCCCGCTGCACGACCTGACCAAACGGTTAATTGCCGGGCATTTTGGTGAGGCGCTGACGGCGGATGCGTGGCGAAAGGATAAATGACAGCTTTACTATAAAGTGGTCGGATTAACTCTGAACGCGACACGTGATATTATCGCCGCGTTTTAACGACGATCGCCACAATGAGAGGGCGTTCGCCATAACAATGAATATAAGGATCTAAGCTATGGGTTTTCTTTCCGGTAAGCGCATTCTGGTGACTGGCGTCGCCAGCAAACTGTCCATCGCCTACGGCATCGCACAGGCTATGCACCGCGAAGGCGCTGAGCTGGCGTTCACCTACCAGAACGACAAGCTGAAAGGCCGTGTTGAAGAGTTCGCCGCGCAGCTGGGTTCCAGCATCATTCTGGAATGTGACGTTGCTCAGGACGAAAGCATTGACGGCATGTTCGCTGAACTGGCAAAAGTTTGGCCGAAATTCGACGGCTTCGTGCACTCCATTGGTTTCGCACCGGGCGATCAGCTGGACGGCGACTACGTGAACGCGGTAACCCGTGAAGGCTTCAAAATCGCTCACGACATTAGCTCTTACAGCTTCGTGGCGATGGCTAAATCCTGCCGCACCATGCTGAACCCGGGCTCTGCGCTGCTGACCCTCTCTTACCTGGGCGCTGAGCGTGCGATCCCTAACTACAACGTGATGGGTCTGGCGAAAGCTTCTCTGGAAGCTAACGTGCGCTACATGGCGAACGCGATGGGTCCTGAAGGCGTGCGTGTTAACGGTATCTCTGCTGGCCCAATCCGTACGCTGGCCGCTTCAGGTATCAAAGACTTCCGTAAAATGCTGGCGCATTGCGAAGCCGTTACCCCGATTCGTCGCACCGTGACCATTGAAGACGTGGGTAACTCTGCAGCATTCCTGTGCTCTGACCTCTCTGCTGGCATCTCCGGCGAAGTGGTTCACGTTGACGGCGGTTTCAACATCGCGGCAATGAACGAGCTGGAAATTAAATAAGCTGTTTGACTCTCTTCCCTCACGGGAAGAGAGTTTCTCCCCCCGCCAAATCCTTTCGTTATTCCGTTCCGCTATTTGTTATCACCTAACAATATTTTTCGCACTGATAGCCATGCGCCAGGATATTGATCGCCATTTGAGATCAAGGAACGCACATGGAACAACGCCGTTTTTCCGGCAAAGGCCACTGGTATCACGAAACCCAGACAAATCACTGTCCGGATGATGTTCTGCCGCTGGTTCCCGAGGCCGCGCATGTCGAGGATCGTTTTTTGCTCGATTTAGCCCTGCCTGTAGACATTGTTACCCCGTGTGAAAGCTGGCTAAATCCGGCCCGGGCGTTGTGTCACCTGCTGTTTCCGCTGCAAGTTCCGGTCAATCGTCTGCATACCCTTAGCGCCTACGACCGGCTAAGCACCGCGCTCACCGTGGCGCAGGCGTGCGGCGTTCAGCGCCTCTGTAACCATTACGCCGCCCTGCTCGCCCCGCTTCCCGGCCCCGACTCCTCACGTGAAAGTAATCAGCGCCTCGCCCAAATCACCCAGTACGCCCGCCAGTTGGCCAGTTCGCCGGATATTATCGACGGCAAAGCGCAGCTGCAGCTGGATGAAGTCGGCCTGACGACGTTCGACATGATTGTGATGAATCAGATTATTGGTTTTGTCGGCTTTCAGGCGCGCGTGGTGGCCGCCTTCCAGGCGCTGCTCGGCCATCCCGTTCGCTGGCTGCCGGGGCACCACATTCCGCCGCATGCGGCCCTCAATGAAATCAACATGAGCGAGTGGGAGCCGATCTTCCCGGGCGTTGAACTGCGTTATGCCACAGCTGCGCAGCTGGAGTCGCTCTCGCGCTGGCAAACCGAGCCTCTGCTACGCGACCTGACGCCGGTGCTGTGTCATGAATCTGCGCTCCTCGACCTGACCGGCGAGATCCTGACAAGTGGTATTCAGCAGGCGAATCTTCGCTATGGGACATATACGTCTGTCTCTGGGGCCACCGAGCTGCTGGCCCGCTCTCCCGACCGGTTCAGCGCGGCGCAGTATACCCCGCTTATCGATGAAGGTATCCCTGCCGTTGAAGCGATTAACCTGTTGTCCTGGGAGGCTTTTTATGGGTGGCTCAGTCGCCTTAAAATTGCCTTAAATAAGGGCGAATAACCTGACGCAACCCCTAAATAGGCTTGCTGTCACAGTGAGATTCGCGTAAAACTGTCAGCCGCTCAATGGCCACGAAAATAGAACACTATGCTTCAGGACAACCCGCTGCTAGCGCAGCTTAAACAGCAATTGCATTCCCAGACGCCACGTGCGGAAGGGGTGGTAAAAGCCACGGAAAAGGGCTTTGGCTTCCTGGAAGTCGATGCACAGAAAAGCTACTTCATTCCGCCTCCGCAGATGAAGAAAGTGATGCACGGCGATCGTGTTACGGCAGTGATTCACTCCGAGAAAGATCGTGAATCCGCCGAGCCAGAAGAATTGATCGAACCTTTCCTGACCCGTTTTGTGGGCAAAGTGCATCGTAAAGACGACCGTCTTTCCATTGTGCCGGACCATCCTCTGCTGAAAGAGGCCATCCCTTGCCGCGCAGAACGCGGCGTTGAACATGATTTCAAAGAAGGCGACTGGGCGGTTGCGCAAATGCGTCGCCATCCGCTGAAAGGCGATCGCGGCTTCTACGCCGAACTCACTCATTTCATCACCTACGGCGACGACCACTTCGTGCCGTGGTGGGTCACCCTCGCCCGTCATAATCTGGAAAAAGAGGCGCCAAACGGTGTCGCGACAGAGATGATGGATGAAGGTCTGGCGCGTCGCGATCTGACCGCCCTGCACTTCGTCACCATCGACAGCGCCAGCACCCAGGATATGGATGATGCGCTGTACGTTGAAGAAGGCAGCGACAACAAACTCCATCTGACCGTTGCGATTGCCGATCCGACAGCCTGGATTGCCGAAGGCAGTAAGCTTGACGATTCCGCGAAAATTCGCGCGTTCACCAACTATCTGCCGGGCTTTAACATCCCGATGCTGCCGCGTGAACTCTCCGACGACCTTTGCTCTTTGCGCCCTAACGAAGTGCGCCCGGTGCTGGCGTGCCGCATGACGGTTGCGGCTGATGGCACCATCGAAGACGATATCGAATTCTTCGCCGCCACCATCGAGTCGAAAGCGAAACTGGCGTACGACGATGTTTCTGACTGGCTGGAAAATACCGGTAGCTGGAAACCGGAAAACGAGGCAATTGCCCAGCAGATTACTCTGCTGCAGCGCCTGTGTCTGAGCCGCGGCGAATGGCGTAAAACCCACGCGCTGGTGTTCAAAGACCGTCCGGATTACCGCTTTGTGCTCGGTGAAAAAGGCGAAGTGCTGGATATCGTTGCCGAACCGCGCCGCATCGCCAACCGCATCGTTGAAGAGTCGATGATTGCCGCTAACATTTGCGCCGCCCGCGTGCTACGCGACAAGCTCGGCTTCGGCATTTACAACGTCCACACGGGTTTTGATCCGGCTAACACCGAAGCGCTGGCCGCCCTGCTGAAAACGCATGACGTCCACGTGGATCCGCAGGAAGTGCTGACGCTGAACGGCTTCTGCAAACTGCGCCGTGAGCTGGATGCACAGCCGTCGGGTTTCCTCGACAGCCGTATTCGTCGCTTCCAGTCCTTCGCTGAAATCAGCACCGAACCAGGCCCGCACTTTGGTCTGGGTCTTGAGGCCTACGCGACCTGGACCTCACCGATTCGTAAGTACGGCGACATGGTGAACCATCGTCTGCTGAAAGCGATCATCAAAGGTGAAACCATCGCTCGTCCGCAGGAAGAGACCACCGTGCAGATGGCGGAGCGTCGTCGCCTGAACCGTATGGCAGAACGCGATGTTGGCGACTGGCTGTATGCCCGTTTCCTGAATGACAAAGCCGGAACGGAGACCCGTTTCGCCGCCGAAATCATTGACGTGAGTCGCGGCGGGATGCGCGTGCGTCTGGTGGACAATGGCGCGGTTGCCTTTATTCCTGCGCCGTTCCTGCATGCGGTTCGCGATGAACTGACCTGCAGCCAGGAAAATGGTGCCGTGCAGATCAAAGGTGAAACGGTTTATAAAGTCACGGATGTGATTGATGTAAACATCGCCGAAGTTCGCATGGAAACCCGCAGTATTATCGCGCGCCCTGTCGCCTGATAAGCTTTAAACATGTCGGCGGTTTCTTTTTGAGGAACGCCGACATTTTTCTTCCGCTGATAAACCGCATATTCATCACTTTTTCTTAATATTTTCCGCTTACTCCCCACAAAAACCACCACCATTATCTACAGTAAAAGAAGGCCGTCATCTTTGGTTACGGGAATTTTTATCCACATGTATCCTTTTTGGCTCTTCTCGTTTTAATATAAGAATTCAGGGAAAAACAATAAGTTCACTTCGACAATACCGCTGCGATGCCTCGGTAAAATCGAATGAAAATGCATAATTTGCGCCATTGAGCGGGTCCGGGAGAAAGCATGATTGACGAACTGGAGCATAATTTGCTGTTTCGTTACATGGGCACACACAGTCCCTGGTGGCGACTGACAGCGGACAGCAATGCTCTGCATCTGGCCGCCAGCGAAAACGCCGATACGACTCAGGTCGTTGCGTTGAGCGACGATCAGGCCGAACAGATTCGCCAGCTCACCGTCATCACTTCCAGCATTACCATGACGCTTTCCCTCTATGGCTCCGACGTTCCCGTGCATCTCGTGGGGCGCAAAATCAACAAAAAGGAGTGGGCCGGTACGGCCTCTGCCTGGAATGACACCCCTTCCGTGGCGCGCGATCTTGTGCAAGGTTTGTCCTTCGCCGAACAGGTCGTTTCTGAAGCCAACTCGGTGATTGTGATCCTTGATCAGCAGGGCAATATTCAGCGCTTTAACCGCCTGAGCGAAGAGTATACCGGCATGAAAGAGCAGGAAGTCATCGGGCAAAACGTCTTTAAACTCTTTATGAGCCGCAGTGAAGCCGCTGCGTCGAAGCGTAATATTTCCGGCTTCTTCCGTAACGGCAGTTCCTACGAAGTGGAACGCTGGATCAAGACGCGGAAAGGACAACGATTGTTTCTGTTCAGAAACAAATTCGTCCACAGCGGCAGCGGGAAAAATGAAATTTTTCTTATCTGTTCCGGCACCGATATCACCGAAGAGCGCCGTGCCCAGGAACGTCTGCGCGTGCTGGCCAACACGGACACCATCACCGGACTTCCCAACCGTAACGCCATCCATGAGCTGATCAGCGACGCAATAGACACGCGAGACGACGCTCAGGTCGGCGTGGTGTATCTCGATCTCGATAACTTTAAAAAAGTGAACGATGCCTACGGGCATATGTTTGGCGATCAGCTGTTGCAGGCGGTGGCGCTGGCGATTTTAAGCTGCCTCGAAGAGGGCCAGGTGCTGGCGCGTCTCGGCGGCGATGAATTTATCGTACTCGCGACCAACACCTCGCAAAGTACCCTTGAGGCGATGGCCTCGCGCATCCTGACGCGCCTGCGCCAGCCCTTCCGCATCGGTCTTATCGAAATCTATACCGGCTGTTCGCTGGGGATTTCCCTCGCGCCGCAGCACGGCACCGATCGGGAAAGTATTATTCGCAACGCCGATACGGCGATGTACACGGCCAAAGAGAGCGGACGCGGCAAGTTCTGCGTCTTCTCGCCAGAAATGAACCAACGCGTGTTCGAATATCTGTGGCTGGACACCAACCTGCGCAAGGCGCTGGATAACGACCAGCTGTTGATTCACTATCAGCCGAAAATGACCTGGCGCGGCGAAGTGCGTAGCCTCGAGGCGCTGGTGCGCTGGCAGTCGCCGGAGCGCGGGCTGATTCCGCCGCTGGAGTTTATCTCCTACGCCGAAGAGTCGGGCCTGATTGTCCCGCTCGGGCGCTGGGTCATGCTCGACGTGGTGCGTCAGGTGGCGAAGTGGCGCGATAAAGGCATCAATCTGCGGGTGGCCGTGAACGTTTCTGCCCGTCAGCTCGCCGACCAGACCATTTTCAGCGACCTCAAACAGGCGCTGAAGGATCTCAATTTTGAATACTGCCCGATTGATGTGGAGCTGACCGAAAGCTGCCTGATTGAGAACGAGGAGCTGGCTCTGTCGGTGATTCAGCAGTTCAGCCAGCTAGGGGCGCAGATCCATCTCGATGACTTCGGTACCGGATATTCGTCCCTGTCGCAGCTGGCGCGTTTCCCGATTGATGCCATCAAACTCGATCAGGTGTTCGTGCGCGACATTCATAAGCAGTCGATTTCCCAGTCGCTGGTGCGCGCCATCGTGGCCGTGGCCCAGGCGCTGAATTTACAGGTGATCGCCGAAGGGGTCGAGAGCGCGAAAGAAGACGCCTTTCTCACCAAGAATGGCGTCAACGAACGGCAAGGTTTTTTATTCGCGAAGCCAATGCCCGCTGCCGCATTCGAGCGCTGGCTCAAGCGTTACCAGGCAAAGAAAATGCGTTAACTGGCTTTACGCATCCCGACGGCGTTGTGACGATTTTGCAGCATTACCAGACGTTCCATATAGGCAATGTCCTTTGGCTCCAGGCAGAATGCCGCATCCACCCAGTCCTCGGTGATATCCATCAGCTCGCTGCGCGGGAGTTGCAACACCCGCTGACGGGCGCGGAGCATCGCCCGCACGCCGTTCAGCTTCGGCTGTAAGGTGTCGATGAAGGTGCGTGTGGCGACATATCCCAGGCCCGGCTCAAACAGCACATCCACCAGTCCGTACTGCTCGTGCCACTCCGCCGTGTGGGATTCCCCACGATAGATAAGCTCCTCGGCCAGCTTCATGCCTGCACGACGGGCGACCAGCGAATATCCGCCCATGCCGGGAAACAGATTAAAAGCGATCTCCGGAAACCCCAACCGCGCGTCGCGCTGCGCCAGTACAAAATGGTGCGCCAGCGCCGCCTCAAAGCCGCCCCCGAGCGCGCTGCCCTCCACCATCGCCAGTGTAATGGCGCCGGTATCAAAGCCGCGTGACGCCGCGTGGACGCAATCGACGCACGCCCGGGCGTAAGCGCGTAAGGCTTCGCGCCGTCCGTTCTGGATGCATTCGACGAAGAAGCGCAAGTCCCCTCCCGTGTTGTACATGTCGGGGACCAGTGAGCCGGTCACCCAGAAGTCCACGGCAAAGCCCGATTGCCGGACCAGCCACGACATGTTCATGATTTCCTCGATTAAGGCATGGTTGAAACAGGGGCGCGGCTGAGCCCGCAGCATCATCCATACCGTACGCCTCTCTTCCTCGTAATAGCCTGCGAGCTGAGTGAAACGTTCAGGATCGGTGAACAGTTTGCAGGTTGCTTGGTTGATGACTGTCATAGTCTAATTCCTCATATAAAAAAGCGCCTTGCGCGCAGTTTTAGACTAATCCACTCCCCAACTCGTCTGTATGCGAAGGGATAAATTTATCACTTTCATTTATGTAATTTGCTTAGTGCATTTTTTCCCTTCTCTTTTGTCGGCAATTTCTGCATCATTGAAATTATTAACTTTTCGTTCTGAGGGTGAGATGATGTCTGAAGTTGACGCGCAGAAAGTGGCACAACGTATTGATACCGTGCTGGATATTCTGGTCGCTGGCGATTACCACTCCGCTATTCGTAATCTTGAGATCCTGAAATCTGAATTACTGGCACAGCACGGCGCAAGCCAGGCGCAGGATCCCGCCCAGCCGAAAGCCCCGTGGGAAGTGTAATCTTCACCCCTTTTTCGTCTTCGTTTTCTTTATTTGGATGCTATGAATTCCCGACAACAAATCATTCTGCAGATGGTGATCGACAAAGGACGCGTGAGTGTCGTCGAGCTGGCGAAAACAACCGGCGTGTCAGAGGTGACCATCCGTCAGGACCTGAACCTTCTGGAAAAACAGAGTTACCTGCGCCGGGCTCACGGCTACGCGGTACCGCTGGACAGTGAAGACGTTGAAACGCGCATGATGACCAACTTTGCCCTGAAGCGCGAGCTGGCGGAATTTGCCGCCTCACTGGTCAATAACGGCGAAACCGTGTTTATCGAGAACGGCAGCAGCAACGCCCTGCTGGCGCGCACCCTGGCGGAGCAGAAAGACATCACCATCATTACGGTGAGCAGCTATATCGCGCACCTGCTGAAAGAGACGCGCTGCGAAGTGATTCTGCTGGGCGGTATTTATCAGAAGAAAAGCGAAAGCATGGTGGGGCCGCTGACGCGTCAGTATGTTCAGCAGGTTCACTTCAGCAAAGCGTTTATCGGCATTGACGGCTGGCAGCCGGAAACGGGCTTTACGGGCCGGGACATGATGCGTTCCGATGTGGTCAACGCGGTGCTGGAAAAAGGCTGCGAAGCGATTGTTCTGACCGACAGCTCTAAATTTGGTGCCGTTCATCCCTACATGATGGGGCCGGTATCGCGCTTTAGCCGCGTGATTACTGACGAGCGTCTGAGCGATGAGCATCGCCAGCAGTTGCAGCGCGACGGCCTGACCGTCGATATCGTCAAACACTCCGCCTGACCCTCTCCTGCGCCCGCTTCAACGGGCGCAGAGCGCATGAATTCTATCTGAGACAATTCTGAACATCCCTTTAAGACTATTTACCTGTCGTTTCGCCAGCAAAAATTTAAAATTACTATTAGCGATATAACAGGAAGTGACTATCACCTGCGTGATTTTGTAACACCTGCGCGACCAGGTTTCACGGAAATGACGCTGACGTATTTCATTGTCTATACTTACTGATAGCTTATTTCCGTGAATCGATAATTCAGGAGAAAGTATGATGAATTTAACCAGCAAAAAATTAGCAGCAGCCGTTTTGGCCGTCACTCTCGCCATGTCTCTGAGCGCATGTTCTAACTGGTCCAAACGTGACCGTAACACCGCGATTGGTGCGGGTGCGGGTGCTGTTGGTGGGGCAGTGTTAACCGATGGTAGTGCCCTGGGTACCCTGGGTGGTGCAGCGGTGGGTGGTATCATCGGCCACCAGGTGGGTAAATAAGATATATAGAATAACCACCGCATGTTTGCATTATTTCAGAACGCTATTTTCTGACTGACGCACAAAGAAAAAAGCCACGGTATATACCGTGGCTTATTATTTTCAACCGCCTGCCAGTTTGACTTTCATTCCTTTGGCTTCCAGCAGCGTCTTTATTAAATCGCGATTGTCGCCCTGGATCTCAATAACGCCCTCTTTGACTGCGCCGCCACAGCCGCATTTCTTTTTCAGCTCTGCCGCCAGTTTGGCGAGAGCCGCGTCGTCTTCATCAATGCCGGTGATCAGGCATACGCCTTTACCCTTGCGGCCACTGGTCTGACGCTGGATGCGCACAATGCCATCGCCTTTCGGACGCTGTACAACCGCTTTAGGCTCGTCGATACGTCCGCTATCCGTTGAATAGACCAGACGGCTATTGGAATCGCTCATTACGCCCCCTTGCTCAATGATGCGTTGATCGCTTTTAAGGTCTGCGCCGGATCAGCAGATTGCGTGACCGGGCGACCAATAACCATATAGTCGACTCCTGCCGCCAGCGCCTGCTCTGGCGTCATGATACGGCGCTGATCGCCCGCATCGCTGCCCTGAGGACGGATGCCGGGGGTGACCAGTTTGAATGCCTGACCAAGCTCGGCTTTGAAACGCACCGCTTCCTGTGCGGAACAGACCACGCCATCGAGGCCGCAGTTTTGCGTCAGACGCGCCAGACGCTCGGCATGTTCGGCTGGTGACAACGTCACGCCAAGTTCGAGCAAATCGCTCGCTTCCATGCTGGTCAAAACCGTAACGGCGATCAGCAGCGGCGCGTCTTTGCCAAATGGCACCAGCGCTTCGCGCGCGGCGGTCATCATTCGCGCCCCGCCGGAGGCATGCACGTTCACCATCCACACGCCGAGATCGGCCGCGGCGGCGACCGCATGCGCCGTGGTGTTCGGAATGTCATGGAATTTGAGGTCGAGAAAGACATCGAAGCCACGCTGCTGCAGATCACGCACAATTTGCGGTCCAAACAGGGTGAACATCTCTTTGCCGACTTTCAGACGGCAGTCGCGTGGGTCAATGCGATCGACAAAGGCGAGTGCGCTGTCGCGATTGTTATAGTCGAGTGCAACAACAACGGGAGATTCAGTAACTACGCGGGAAGAAGAGGATGCAACAGACGTCATGACCAGCCCTTTTCGTCTATGGGCGCCGCAGTGGCGCGGGATAGATAAACGGCGAGCATTCTACCTGCCAGCGGCAGAAATTGACAGAATCGATTTACCCTCCTGCCAGGCGAAAGACCGCACGGTGCCGAACCATTCTCAAAACAACATAAGTATGTTGTAACTAAAATGCGGGGTTTTAAAAAATTACTGACCGTCCAGACCACGGATCGGCTTGATGGTTGACCAGGCGCGGCAGGAAGGACAATGCCAGTAGAGCGTGTAAGCGGTAAATCCGCATTTCGAGCAGCGATAGCGCGGCTTGCTCCGTACCTGCTCGCCCACCATATCACGCAGCACCATCAGGCTCTCTTTGGCGCGCCCTTCTTCTGCGTCGTTCAGATGGTAGTCCATCAGCTTGTGGAAGACGCGCATCGTCGGATGACGCTGCAGCTGACGGGTAATGTACACCTGAGCGGTATCGTTGCCTTCATGCTGCTCGACGACATCGGCCAGCATCAGTTCCGCCGTCGCGCCGGTGTTCTCTTCCACGCAGCGACGCAGGAAGGCCACCCACTCGTCCGGACGACCAAGCTGTTGATAGCAGGTTTGCAGCATCTCCAGGGTTTCGCTGACCAGCTCTTTGTCCTGGTCAATCACGCGCAGCAGGCACTCCACCGCTTTGCCAAACTCGCCTTTCGCCATAAACACGCGCCCCATCATGATGGAGATACGTGCGCTGTTGCGATCGGCAGAAGCGCCCTTTTTCAGCAGCGACATGGCTTTTTCCATGTCATCGCTGCCCATCTGCTGCAAAGCCAGTTCACAGTAGAAATGGGCGATTTCGACGCGCTGTTTGTCTTTGCCGAGTTTCACCAGGCGCTCCGCGGTGTCGATGGCTTTCTGCCAGTCGCTGGTCGCCTGATAAATTTGCAGGAGTTGTTGCAGGGCGCTGACGCGGAAATCTGTTTCATCCACCAGCTGACTGAACATGTCTTCAGCGCGGTCGTAAAGACCCGCCGCCATGTAGTCACGGCCCAGCTGTTGCACCGCAAGCAGACGTTGATCGTAAGTCAGTGAAGCGCTTTCCATCAGCGTCTGGTGGATGCGAATGGCGCGGTCGACCTCACCACGCGAGCGGAACAGGTTTCCGAGGGTGAGATGGGCCTCAACGGTGCCGGTGTCCTCTTTTAACATGTCGAGGAACAGGTCTACCGCTTTATCCTGTTGGTTGCTCAGAAGGAAGTTCACCCCCGCGACGTAGTCACGGGAAAGCCGGTTTGCCTCGTCCTGCTTATTTTGTTGCGCACTTCTGCGGCCCATATACCAGCCATAGGCTGCGGCTACAGGCAAAAGCAGAAACAACAACTCCAGCATATTCGTTTATTCCTTCACGACCGGCACACCAGAATTAACCGGTACGTCAGCCACAGGCGCAATTTGATTTTCAAGACGTTTGATTTTACGTTCCGCGCGCGCAAGAGAAACACGAACTTTCAGCCAGAACAGGCCACAAACGAGCCAGCCGATGATAAAACCGGCGGCGAATAACACAGCAAGCAAGCTCGATACGCGATACTCGCCCTGCGCCAGCAGGTAATTAAAGGTCACCAGTTGATCGTTTTGCGCACCCAGCGTGACCGAAATAACAAAAATCGCCAACACCAGTAAGAATATGAGTAGATATTTCACATGACTTCCCGTTATGTGGTTCAAGCGAATAAAGTATGTTCAACTCGCCGCAATCAGCCTTATAAACTACCATTTTAGCCGCGAGCGTGAAACGGAAAAAGTGATAGGGTCCAACATGATTTGAGGGCTAAACGGCGAAATTCAACCATCAGGGCGCTTCTTGCTCTCGTTCGGCAATCTCTTTGTTCTCTTCGGGCGGCGGCGTCAACGGCCCGCAGAGACGTTGCGCAAGCCAGGTCGCGAAGGTCACCAGCAGCCAGGAGATCAAGGTTGCCACCACCAGGTCGCGCGGCCAGTGCATCCCCAACAGCAGACGACTGCCCATCACTCCTGTCGCCCAGACCAGTAAAACGGCGATGGTCAGGGTACGGCGGCGCGGCCAGAGTAAACCGACGGCCAACAGCGCCCAACTGGCCGCAAACATGGTGTGGCCGGACGGGAAGGCAAATCCGGTCTCTTTTTGCCAGTGTTGGCGTAAAAATTTCGGAATTTCCTGCGCTTCGGCCAGCTGATCTTTCACCAGATGTCCGCGCTCATTACGCTTTAAATTGTAGAAGGTATCTACCGGAATATGATGCGTTTTTTCTAACCACACCACGAAAGGACGCGGTTCCTGGACGCGATCTTTGACCCAGGACTTAATCCCCTGCCCAACGACAATCGCCCCGCCGAGAATGATAAACAGCATGATCGCCGGACGCAGGCGAAAACGCAGGCACCACAAAAACCATGCGCAAAGGAGCCCGTGAGTAATAATCCCCCATGGCTGGGTGACCGTTTCCGTCACCCAATACAGCGTCTTCAGCCACCCGCTGTTTTGTCCCGGTTGCCAGGCCCAGCCTGAAATCCATACCGCTAAGGGCATAATGAGTAAAATAGCGGCACCGGCAGCCGTGCGGCGGGCAATCGAAAGCATGTTGTCTCCTTTTTCGCTAAGCTCAACAATCATAACCGAATTTAACGCAATGGGTGAAAATGTCGGATTGTGCGTTTAACATCCGTATAGCATGCCCTCAGCTAGGTGAACGCTGTCGGCTTGTGGCAAAATAGCGGGATACTAAAGCCGAAGGGCGACTGGCACGAAACGTGTCAGCATACTCTGGAGAATCACATGCAGCTTAAACGTGTGGCAGAAGCCAATCTGCCAACCCCATGGGGCGATTTCCTGATGGTGGGTTTTGAAGAACTGGCAACCGGGCAGGACCACGTCGCACTGGTGTTTGGCGACATTTCCGGCAAGACGCCGGTACTGGCTCGCGTCCATTCAGAGTGTCTGACGGGCGACGCCTTATTCAGCCTGCGCTGTGATTGCGGTTTCCAGCTCGAAGCGGCGCTGTCGCATATCGCCGAAGAGGGTCGTGGCGTGCTGCTTTATCACCGCCAGGAAGGTCGTAATATCGGTCTGCTGAATAAAATCCGCGCCTATGCGCTGCAGGATCAGGGCTACGATACGGTCGAAGCCAACCATCAGCTCGGTTTCGCCGCTGACGAACGTGACTTCACCCTGTGTGCGGATATGTTCAAACTGCTGGGCGTGGACGAAGTGCGTCTGCTGACGAACAACCCGCGCAAAGTGGAAATCCTGACCGAGGCCGGGATCAATATCGTGGAACGCGTGTCGCTGATTGTGGGCCGTAACCCGAAGAACGCCCATTACCTCGATACCAAAGCCGCGAAGATGGGCCACCTTCTGAGCGAGTAAGTCAAATGGCCCGGCTTTCGCCGGGCCGGTACCGCTAGTTCAGCATATTACGAATCACATAATGCAAAATGCCGTCGTTCTGGTAATACGTCAGTTCGGTCGCCGTATCGATGCGGCAGCGGCAATCCAGCACTTCCGTTTTGCCATCCGCACGCGTGAGCTGGACCGGAACGGTCGCCCCCGGTTTCAGGTTTTGCAGATCGCGAACATCAATCCGCTCCTCCCCGGTTAACCCCAGCGTTTTGCGCGTCACGCCCTGCGGGAACTCCAGCGGTAAAATCCCCATGCCGATCAGATTCGAGCGGTGAATACGTTCAAACGACTCGGAGATGACCACCCGGACGCCCAGCAGACGCGGTCCCTTCGCCGCCCAGTCGCGGCTTGAACCGGAGCCATACTCTTTTCCGGCGATCACCGCCAGCGGCGTGCCTTCCTGCTGATATTTCATCGCCGCATCGTAGATCGAAATCACTTCCGTTCCCGGAAGATGACGCGTCATCCCACCTTCCACACCCGGCACCATTTCGTTGCGGATACGAATATTGGCGAAGGTCCCGCGCATCATCACTTCGTGATTCCCGCGACGAGAGCCGTAGGAGTTGAAGTCACGACGCTCCACGCCACGCCCCTGCAGATAACGCCCCGCCGGGCTGTCGGGCTTGATACTCCCCGCCGGAGAGATGTGGTCGGTGGTGACGGAATCCCCCAACATCGCCAGAATACGCGCCCCCTGGATATCGACCAGCGGTTTCGGCTGAGCTTCCATGTCATCAAAGAACGGCGACAGGCGGATATAGGTCGAGTCACTCTGCCAGCCGTAGGTGTCAGAGCGTTCCACTTTGATCGTTTTCCACTCCGGCGTGCCTTCAAACACTTCGGCATACTCTTTGCGGAACATCTCGGTCGAGACCTGCTCAACGGCGCGGGCAATTTCGCGCGCCGAGGGCCAGATATCTTTCAGATACACCGGGTCGCCCTTGCGGTCGTGGCCGATCGGGTCGCTTGCCAGGTTAATGTTCATGTTGCCTGCCAGGGCATAGGCGACCACCAGCGGCGGCGAGGCCAGCCAGTTGGTTTTGACCAGCGGATGAATTCGGCCTTCGAAGTTACGGTTGCCTGAAAGCACCGCGCCCACGGTCAGATCGCCCTGCTTGATCGCCTGCTCGATAGGATCCGGCAGGGGACCGGAGTTACCGATACAGGTGGTACACCCGTAGCCGACCAGGTTAAAGCCCAGCTCGTCGAGGTATGGCGTCAGTTTGGCTTTCGCCAGATAGTCCGACACCACTTTCGAGCCCGGCGCTAACGAGGCCTTGACCCACGGCTGGCGCTTGAGGCCCAGGGTGACCGCTTTTTTCGCCAGCAGCCCGGCAGCCATCAGCACGCTCGGGTTGGAGGTGTTGGTACAGGAGGTGATTGCCGCAATCACCACGGCGCCATCGGGAAGCTGGTACTGATGCCCGTTCATAACATAATCAACCGGGCGGCGGTCTTTTTGCGCAGAGTTGAGCTCCAGCTCGTTGCTGGCGGCGAAGGCTTTCGGCACATTCTGCAGCGCAACGCGATCCTGCGGACGTTTCGGCCCGGCAAGGCTGGCTTCGACTTCATTCATATCCAGTTCCAGGGTGCTGGTGAAGACCGGCTCATCGCCCGTATTTCGCCACATTCCCTGCGCTTTGGCATAGGCCTCCACCAGCGCGACCTGCTCATCGCTGCGCCCGCTCAGGCGCATGTACTCCAGGGTCACGCCGTCGATCGGGAAGAAGCCGCAGGTTGCGCCATATTCCGGTGCCATGTTGGCAATGGTCGCGCGGTCGGCCAACGGGAGGGAATCCAGACCGTCGCCGTAGAATTCCACAAATTTACCGACCACCCCGTGTTTACGCAGCATCTGGGTCACGGTCAGTACGAGGTCGGTAGCGGTGATGCCTTCGCGGAGTTTGCCCAGCAGTTTAAAGCCCACCACATCCGGGATCAGCATTGAGACGGGCTGACCGAGCATCGCGGCTTCGGCTTCGATGCCGCCCACGCCCCACCCCAGCACGCCGAGTCCGTTGATCATCGTGGTGTGGGAGTCGGTCCCCACCAGGGTATCTGGATAGGCAATCCATTCCTGGCCCTGCAGTTCGCTCCACACAGCTTTGCCCAGATACTCCAGGTTGACCTGGTGGCAAATCCCGGTGCCCGGCGGTACCACGCTGAAACGGCTAAAGGCCTGCTGGCCCCATTTCAAAAACACGTAGCGTTCGTGGTTTCGCTCCATCTCCAGACGCACGTTCTCTTCGAACGCGTCGTCATCACCGAAATGGTCAACGGTCACGGAGTGGTCAATGACCAGATCGACAGGAGAAAGCGGGTTCACTTTGGCGGTATCGCCACCGAGGCGTTTGACGGCTTCGCGCATCGCCGCCAGATCGACCACCGCAGGCACGCCGGTGAAGTCCTGCATCAATACCCTCGCCGGGCGATAGGCGATCTCACGATCGGCGTGGGCATTTTTCAGCCACCCCGCCAGGGCATGGATATCATCGGCAGTGACAGACTCGTCATCCTGCCAGCGTAAGAGATTTTCCAGTAAAACTTTCAGTGACTTGGGTAAGCGCGCGATGTCCCCAAGTGTCCTGGCGGCCAGCGGCAAGCTGTAGTAGTGATAGGTCTTATTCTCGGCTTGCAACGTGTCCTTACTGGCTTCGCGTAGGGTTAACGACATAAGCTCCTCCTTAATGACAGGGATACCCCGACAATCATCGGGGCTGTAATTAAAGATAACACAAAGATGTCGTAACGTTTTGATAACAACCCGAATTGATAAATCGGGATAATCGATGAACGGTGAGATATAAACAAAAAACCCCGCCGGAGCGAGGTTTTGTATTTAGTTTAAGGCCAGCCAGATTAGCTGCGCCCAGAACAGGACGGATATGCTAAAAGCCCCCATCCAGGACCAGTACTTCATGTTTTGTAGAGTATTCATCATCTGACACCAGACTTATATTTATATGATTAGCTGGGGTATTCCCCCGTTCTTTATTGCTGATGTGTATTTATAAAAGAGTACACAGGTATCACCTGGATATTCGCAGGCTCACCTTATTATCAATTATTGTTTTTTGGGTTCGTCTTCTGCGAACGTATCAATAAAGGCTTGTTGTTGCGCGGAGAGCTTCCAGGATGCAGGCACGCTTGTTACAGGTTCTTTACGTGCTTTATGGCCATTGTCACCTGGCTGGCACCTTTTTTTAACCGGTTCAATACGCATGTGAACTGCCATATCTATCCCCAATATTTCCAGACCAGTAACGCCACCACCACCCAGAACAGGGCGGAGCCAAGAAATACCGCCAGCCAGGCTTTACGCTTAAGCGCCGGGTCCCTTTGCGGATCTTCACTTCCTGACGGCATTGCTAACCTCATACAATCGACTTCGCTTATCATTTTGATACCAAACAATCGGTACAAGTAATCATGAGTTGAGATAAATCCTAAAGAAACTTTAGCTGAAAAGCTAGTGAATTTACGAACGTTTCCAGGGAAATAATTAATCTTTTGACCAGAAATAAATAATTGAGACGAGGAATTTGCGTAGCGGGAATTTCGTTTCTACTTTTGTCGCAAATTTGCGACAGTTTGCCCGTAAACTCATTCTGTTTATCGGGTTATATGCGGCAGAGAATGGGGATGATGATAATTCTAATTTAGCTTTAAGACTTAATTTCGGTATCTTTCCGGGCGGAAAGATACCGGGTGTGATTATTTTTCCGGAAGTTTAATGTCCTGGAACATCGCTTCAATATCTTCATTGGAGCGCAAGGCGACCGCAGTATCCACCACGTCGCGGGTTAAATGCGGCGCGAAGCGTTGAATGAAATCATACATATAGCTGCGCAGGAAGGTGCTGCGACGGAAACCGATTTTGGTGGTGCTGTGGCTAAAGACATCGTGCGCATCCAGACGCACCAGATCCGGGTCAGAAACCGGGTCAACGGCCATGCTGGCAATGACGCCCACGCCCAATCCCAGACGCACGTAAGTTTTGATGACGTCGGCATCGGTGGCCGTGAAGACGATACGCGGAGTCAGACCAGCGCGGTTAAACGCCGTGTCCAGCTCAGAACGACCGGTAAAGCCAAAGGTGTAGGTCACCAGCGGGTATTGCGCCAGCTCTTCAATGGTAACCGATCCCTTCCCTGCCAGCGGATGCTCCGGCGTCACCACAATCGAGCGGTTCCAGTGGTAGCAAGGCAGCATCACCAGGTCGTCATAGAGGTGCAGCGCTTCGGTCGCGATGGCGAAATCCGCATTGCCTTTTGAGACCGCTTCCGCGATTTGCGTCGGCGATCCCTGATGCATATGCAGTGACACACGCGGGTAGCGCTCGATAAAACCTTTGATCACCCCTGGCAGCGCGTAACGAGCCTGGGTATGGGTAGTTGCAATATAGAGGGAGCCTTTATCCGGCCAGGTGTGTTCCCCTGCCACCGATTTGATCGCATCGACTTTGGAAAGCACTTCCCGGGCGATACGGATGATCTCCTGTCCGGCGGGAGTGACCTGAGTCAGATGCTTGCCGCTACGGGCAAATATCTGAATACCCAGTTCATCTTCCAGCATCCGCACCTGCTTGCTGATGCCGGGCTGAGACGTATAAAGACCTTCTGCGGTCGAAGAGACGTTAAGGTTGTGGTTGACCACCTCAACGATATAACGAAGCTGTTGTAGTTTCATGCCTGACCATCCGATTTAGCGCACAGGGACAATCGCTTAAGACGATTTAATAATAAGAAAGGGGTTAACTATAACCACTATATCATTTATATCCCGAGTGTATAGTACGGAACAAAAAATAATAACGGCCAATAAAAAAGGGCCGGAAGCCCGGCCCTTTCAGGTAAGTCATGGTAAGAAAAGATTATTTCTTGCCTTCAACCCATTTACCATCCACGAAGAATGCAGACCAGCCGGTCGCTTTACCCTCTTTCTCGGCAGCGACATACTGCTGCTTCGTTTTACGGCTAAAGCGGACAACGGTCTTATTCCCTTCCGGATCCTGCTGTGGCGCATCGGCCAGATAACGCAGTTTCTCTGGCAGACGGTCGCGGAAGCGGTACAGCTCTTCCACCAGCGGGGCACGGGTCTCGCGCGATTTCGGGAAGGTGTTGGCGGCGAGGAACACACCCGCAGCGCCGTCACGCAGCACAAAGTACGCGTCTGACTTCTCACACGGCAGTTCTGGCAACGGAACCGGATCTTCCTTCGGAGGAGCCACTTCGCCGTTACGCAGGATCTTACGCGTGTTTTTACATTCGTCGTTGGTGCAGGCCATGTACTTACCGAAACGTCCCATTTTCAGGTGCATTTCAGAACCGCATTTCTCACATTCCACAATCGGGCCGTCATAGCCTTTGATGCGGAACTCGCCCTCTTCGATCTCATAGCCGTCGCAGGTCGGGTTGTTACCGCAGACATGCAATTTACGCTTCGGATCGATCAGGTAGCTGTCCATCGCCGTGCCGCATTTCTGGCAGCGACGCTTAGCGCGCAGAGCGTTGGTCTCTGCATCGTCACCTTCCAGCACGTTGAGAACTTCGTTCTCAGGCACCAGGTTGATGGTGGTTTTGCAGCGCTCTTTCGGCGTTAAAGCATAGCCGGAACAGCCGAGGAACACGCCGGTGGTTGCGGTACGGATACCCATCTGACGGCTACAGGTCGGACATTCAATGCTGGTGAGCACCATCTGGTTCGGCTGCATTCCGCCCTCTTCTGGCGCCTTTTCAGCTTTCTCCAGTTGTTGGGTGAAATCGCCGAAGAAGCTGTCGAGCACCTTCTTCCATTCGGCCTGGTGGTTAGCCACCTGGTCCAGACGGTCTTCCATCTGCGCGGTGAAATCGTAGTTCATCAGCTCGCGGAAGTTGTCTTCCAGACGATCCGTGACGATCTCACCCATTTTTTCGGCATAGAAACGACGGTTTTCAGCACGAACGTAGCCGCGATCCTGAATGGTCGAAATGATCGACGCATAGGTGGACGGACGGCCGATACCGCGTTTTTCCAGCTCTTTAACCAGCGACGCTTCGCTGAAACGCGCAGGCGGCTTGGTGAAGTGTTGTGCCGGAGTCAGTTCCGTTAACGAGAGCTCATCGCCCTTGTTCACGGCAGGCAGGGTACGATCTTCGTCGCCCTTACGCAGAGCTGGCATGACTTTCGTCCAGCCGTCGAAGCGCAGGATACGACCGCGCGCTTTCAGGCGGAAATCGCCCGCGCCAACGGTCAGGGTCGTGGAATCGTATTTCGCCGGATTCATCTGACAGGCCACGAACTGACGCCAGATCAGCTGGTACAGCTTCTGGGCATCCGTTTCCATGTCTTTCAGCGCTTCAGACTCAACAGAAACATCCGACGGACGGATCGCTTCGTGCGCTTCCTGAGAATTCTCTTTGCTTGCGTACTGAATCGGGCTTTCCGGCAGATATTTCTTACCGAAGTTATCGCCGATATAGTCACGCACCATGCTCACTGCGTCCTGGCTCAGGTTGGTTGAGTCGGTACGCATGTAGGTGATGTAGCCCGCTTCATACAGACGCTGCGCCATCATCATGGTTTTCTTCACGCCAAAGCCCAGACGCGTACTGGCCGCCTGCTGGAGTGTGGAGGTGATGAACGGAGCACCGGGTTTGCTGCTCGTCGGTTTGTCTTCACGATCCAGCACCTGATAGCGTGCTTTTTCCAGCAGCGCAACCGCCGCCATGGTTTGATCGCGATTAACCGGACGGAACGGCTTGTCTTTTTCGTGCGTCACCTGCAGCGGCAGTGCATCACCACCAGGCGTTGCGACGTTCGCGTCGATTTCCCAGAACTCTTCTGGCACAAACGCTTTGATTTCGCGCTCACGCTCGACGACCAGACGCACCGCTACGGACTGAACACGTCCGGCGGAAAGGCCACGCGCGATTTTCTTCCACAGCAGTGGCGAAACCATGTAACCCACCACGCGGTCCATAAAGCGACGCGCCTGCTGAGCATTAACACGATCGATATTCAGTTCGCCCGGCTTTTCAAACGCCTGACGAATCGCATTCTTTGTAATCTCGTTGAACACGACACGGCTGTATCGTGATTCATCACCACCAATGATTTCCCGCAGGTGCCATGCAATGGCTTCCCCTTCGCGGTCAAGGTCGGTTGCGAGATAGATGTGGTCAGCTTTTTCGGCGAGCTGTTTCAGCTCATTGACGACTTTCTCTTTGCCGGGCAGCACTTCGTACTGTGCTTCCCATTCGTGCCAGGGATCGACACCCATACGGTTGACGAGCGCGCTACGTTCATCCTTTTTAGGCTTCTTAGCCCCTTTGGTGGAGGTAGAGTCTGCGCTCTTTTTACTGGCTGAGCCACTGGTCGGCAAATCGCGGATGTGACCAACGCTGGATTTAACCACATAGTCATTACCCAGATACTTATTGATCGTTTTGGCTTTTGCCGGGGACTCAACGATGACGAGAGCTTTACCCATATTCACCTTTACCTAATTTAATTCTTCCAGGAATACGCCGCATGTTGATTTCCCTTCCGCTGGCGACGCGATGTTGATATTGCGACTCCGCCAGGGGATATCAACCCCTTTGTTCTGACCGGACAATAACAAAACCGGTCCAGGTGATTGAGTTATCGGGCATTTCACTCACATCAAAATAACGATGCGACGAGCTTTCGGTCGAATGTCAAGCAATTCTGTTGCCAGAATGACGAAAGCGCACACTCTACCTGATAAAATCTGTTACGCAACTTTATTAGCATGCAAAAGCAAATCGCGCCAGCTTTGCCCCTTTCGCGTAGCCCCGCGAAAAACAGGGAAAATTTGCCCAGGCTGCGCGTCCGGCGTAGACTATTGCCACTGTTTAAGGAGTGGAATATGCAGCAAACTACCCAACCTATCGATCGTGAGACTTTGCTTGTCGAAGCCAATAAACTGATTCGTGAACACGAAGATACCCTGGCCGGTATCGAAGCCACGGGTGTGGAGCAGCGCAACGGTGTGCTGGTGTTCAGCGGCGAATACTATCTCGACGAGCAAGGGTTACCCACCCCGAAGAGCACGGCAGTATTTAACATGTTTAAATACCTGGCCCATGCGCTCTCAGAGAAATATCACCTGGTCGATTAAAGCGAAACGCGAGGCAAATGCCTCGCGTTTTTGTTTACAGCAGCGGTTTTTGTCCGCGTTGTAGCCATCGCAACAGCAAGCGGTCGGCGCTCTCCGCCGCGCTATTGGTAAAGCGGTCGAGCAGTCTCTTACGCTGAGTATAGCGCACACCCACCAGTTCACGGCCCTCCATCAGGCTCAGGAGCAGATCGTCACTGGTGCCGACTTCGTCCACCAGCCCTTTTTCCTGCGCCTGTATGCCGTACCAGTGTTCACCGGTAGCCACCTGCTCAATGTCCAGCGACGGACGCATCCGCTTCACAAAATCCTTAAACAGATGATGCGTTTCGTTGAGGTCTTCGCGGAATTTCTGTCGCCCTTCTTCCGTATTCTCACCCAGCAGCGTCAGCGTACGCTTATATTGCCCGGCGGTATGCAGCTCGATATCGATCTCTTTGTTTTTCAGAAAACGATTGAAGTTAGGGATCTGCGCGACCACGCCAATCGAGCCGAGAATCGCAAACGGAGCCGCAACAATTTTGTCGGCCACGCAGGCCATCATATAGCCACCGCTCGCCGCCACTTTATCGACCGCCACCGTCAATGGGATCTGTTTCTCTCGCAGACGTTGCAGCTGTGAGGACGCAAGACCGTAACCGTGCACCACGCCGCCAGGGCTTTCCAGTCGCAGCACGACCTGGTCCTGAGGTTTTGCCACCGCCAGCACCGCCGTCACCTCTTCGCGCAGGGATGTGACTTCATGGGCATCCATACTGCCTTTAAAATCCAGCACATAGACCCGTGGTTTGGTTGTTTCCTGATGATCTTGTTTCGCCTTCGCTTTTGCCGCTTTGGCTTCCAGCTTGAGCTTTTTCTTTTGCGCCTTATGCCACAGCTTCTGCTGATGCCCATCCAGCAGCGCCACGGACATATCTTCCTGCATCTCCTTATACTGCTCGCTTAAGCGGGTAATGCGCAGTTCACCACGCTGACGCTTACGCTGCGTCAGGTTCACGATCAGCACCGCAATCACCGCAATAGCGATCACCACCGTCGCGATTTTGGCCAAAAACAGACCGTACTCAGAAAGTAATTCCACGTGTTCCACCTTGATTTAACCACGAATCTTTCACGACCAGTGTACAACAGCCTGTGCCAGGCGTCTCGCGTCCTACAATACCGTTGCGAGGCGCTTTCAGGAATTTGGTCTTGTTACTGAAATAGTTGCAAATTGTTAATTTCGAAGCCTTCTCTCCTGTAGACTGATTGAAATCACCCGCCGTTTCGGGCATAAAGCCAAAAAGTGAAAGAACAGCAGGCGCCGCAGGCCCGTCATGCGCCACAGGAGTATTCGTGCATTATCAACCGCAAAAAAATTTACTGCAGGACCGTATTATCCTGGTTACCGGCGCCAGCGACGGCATTGGTCGCGAAGCCGCGCTCACCTATTCCCGCTACGGCGCGCAGGTCGTGCTGCTTGGTCGTAACGAAGAGAAGCTGCGCCGCGTGGCGCAAGAGATTGCCGACGCCAGCGGGGAAACGCCGCGCTGGTATACCCTCGATTTGCTGACCTGTACGCCGGAGTCCTGCGCGGAACTGGCAAAGCGAATCGCAGCGCACTATCCGCGCCTCGACGGCGTGTTGCACAATGCCGGTCTGCTGGGCGAAGTTCGCCCGATGGATGAGCAGGATCCTGAGATCTGGCAGCAGGTCATGCAGGTTAACGTCAACGGCACCTTTTTCCTTACTCAGGCGCTGCTTCCTTTATTACTCAAGTCAGAATCTGGCTCGCTGGTCTTTACCTCGTCGAGCGTCGGCCGTCAGGGTCGCGCCAACTGGGGCGCTTATGCCGCGTCGAAATTTGCCACCGAAGGGATGATGCAGGTGCTGGCCGAGGAGTATCAGACCCGCCATCTGCGCGTGAACTGCATCAATCCGGGCGGGACGCGCACCGGCATGCGCGCCAGCGCCTTCCCGACGGAAGATCCGCAAAAACTCAAAACGCCCGCCGAAATTATGCCGCTCTACCTGTGGCTGATGGGCGACGACAGCCGCCGTAAAACCGGTATGACCTTTGATGCCCAGCCGGGCCGTAAGCCAGGAATTTCGCAATGAGTGAAGAACGTCATCAGCAGCGTCAGCAGCGCCTGAAAGAACAGGTCGATGCCCGCGTTGCCGCCGCGCAGGAAGAGCGCGGCATCGTTATCGTCTTTACCGGCAACGGGAAAGGCAAAACCACCGCCGCCTTTGGCACCGCGACGCGCGCCGTCGGTCACGGGCAAAAAGTGGGCGTGATTCAGTTTATCAAAGGCGAATGGCCGAACGGCGAGCGTAATCTGCTCGAGCCGCACGGCGTGGAGTTTCAGGTGATGGCGACCGGTTTTACCTGGGACACGCAGAACCGCGAAAGCGACACCGCCGCCTGTCTTGCCGTATGGGAACACGCCAAACGCATGCTGGCCGACCCGGAGCTTAATATGGTTCTGCTGGATGAGATAACTTACATGGTGGCGTACGACTATCTGCCGCTGGAAGAGGTGCTTGTTGCGCTGAAACATCGTCCTGCGCATCAGACGGCGATCGTGACCGGCCGCGGCTGCCACCGGGATATTCTGGAGCTGGCCGATACGGTCAGCGAACTGCGCCCGGTCAAACATGCGTTTGATGCTGGAATAAAAGCGCAAATCGGTATCGACTACTAGAAATGAAAAACCCGGCAGCAGCCGGGTTTGTTTTTTTAGCCGTTGTTGTTTCGGCTGCCAGAGCGGCGAGTGGTGCTCACCTGGCTGTGGCGTTTCACCGCGCGGCGAATCTGGTTCGCCTTCACGCGACGACGATCTTTTTCAACCGCCACTTTGGTCGTGGTTTCTGGCTGCAGTTCCACCAGTTCACGCAGGTAGTTGGTCTGGGTTAAATCCAGCTCGGTGTAGCCCCCGCGTGGAATCCCTTTCGGCAGCAGAATGTCACCGTAGCGCACGCGAATCAGACGACTCACCTGCACGCCAACCGCTTCCCACAGACGACGAACCTCACGGTTACGGCCTTCTGTCAGGGTGACGTTGTACCACTGGTTGATCCCTTCACCGCCGGTGAATTTAATGGTTTTGAACGCCGCAGGGCCGTCTTCAAGCTGAACGCCGCGCGACAGGTCACGCAGTTTGTTTTCATCAACCTGACCGAACACGCGCACCGCGTATTCACGCTCTACTTCACGGCTTGGGTGCATCAGGCGGTTCGCCAGTTCACCGTCGGTGGTGAACAGCAGCAGACCGCAGGTGTTCACGTCCAGACGACCCACTGCAATCCAGCGCGCGCCGCGCAGTTTTGGCAGACGGTCGAATACCGTCGGGCGGCCTTCTGGATCGTTACGCGTACACAATTCGCCTTCCGGCTTGTAGTAAGCCAGCACGCGACAAATCTGTTCGGCAGACTCTTTCACGGAGATCACGTGACCGTCGAGACGGATCTTCATCCCCGGAACGACTTCAACGCGGTCACCCAGCTTGGCAATTTTGCCGTCAACGCTGACGCGACCCGCTTCAATAATCGTTTCGATTTCACGGCGTGAACCGTGGCCAGCACGAGCCAGCACTTTCTGTAATTTTTCGCTCATTGAGCATCCTTCAGGTGTCGCCTTCACAGGCGTCGAATTAGGGTCAAAAAAGCGGTCTACCGCTGTTTTGATGGCCGCGTAGTATAGCCGCTTATACCTTTACAAGAAAGGCTTTACGTCACCCACGCCTTCACGAATCACTTCTGGTGCATCTTCCGTGAGATCGACAACCGTGGTTGGCTGCTGACCGAGGTAGCCGCCGTGAATAATCAGATCCACCTGCTTCTCCAGACGATCTTTGATCTCTTCCGGGTCGGACTCGGTGAAATCGCTGCCCGGCAGCATCAGGGAGGTCGAGAGCATCGGCTCGCCGAGGGTCTCCAGCAGCATCTGCGCAATCGGGTTCGACGGCACGCGCATCCCGATGGTTTTACGCTTTTCCTGCAACAGGCGGCGCGGCACTTCCTTGGTCCCTTTCAGAATGAAAGTATAGTTGCCCGGCGTGTTGTTTTTGATTAAGCGGAAGGCGACGTTATCCACGTAGGCGTAGGTCGAGATTTCCGAGAGATCGCGGCACATCAGGGTGAAGTTATGCCCATCCGGCAGATGACGGATGCGGCAGATGCGCTCCATCGCCCCTTTGTCTTCGATTTGACAGCCCAGCGCGTAGCCGGAATCCGTTGGATAGACGATCACGCCGCCTTTGCGAACAATCTCCACCGCCTGATTAATCAACCGCGCCTGCGGGTTATCCGGGTGAATATAGAAAAATTGACTCATGCTTCCCTCTCTTCAATATGTTGCTGCGGCTGCTCCCAAAGTGCCCAGACCGGTTCCACGCCTGCGGGTAACCAGAGCTTGCGCCCCAGCTCAATCCATGCGCAAGGCTGATGAAAATCAGAGCCTTGCGACGCAAGCAGACCGTACTGACGCGCATAGGTCGCCAGTTGACTGCGCTCATTGGGTGCCTGCTGGCACTGGGAGACTTCCATCGCTTCTCCGCCATTTTCGGCGAAGTGCGCCAGCAGTCTTTTCAGCCACTTAGCTGAAAGGTTATACCGCCCTGGATGGGCCAGCACCGCCTTGCCGCCAGAATGATGAATGACATCAATAGCTTGTTTTATTGTACACCACTGTGGCGGAACGTAACCGGTTTTACCGCGCGCGAGGTATTTTTTGAAAACATCGGCAAAGTTATTCGCTTTACCGGCCTCGACCAGAAAACGGGCGAAGTGCCCGCGCGTCACGGCCCCGCCGTTGGCGAGGCGTCGCGCCCCTTCCAGCGCGCCGGGGATCTGCGATTTCTCCAGCCGCTCGCCAATCAGCTCCGCGCGCTGATTGCGGCGCTCTTTCTGCTCTTCGAGAAACGCGCACAGGGCCGGATGCTCAATATCAATATTCAGGCCGACAATGTGGATTTCGTGATTTTCCCAGACGGTGGAAATCTCTACGCCGGAGACCAGGTTTAACGGCAGTTCGCTGCGGGCAATCTCGGCCCGAGCCGCCGGAATGGCATCCGTGGTGTCGTGATCGGTTATTGCCAGCGTGCCCACGCGCATCTCTACCGCGCGGTGAACCAGCGCTTCGGGCGTCAGCAGGCCATCGGAGGCCTGAGTGTGGCTGTGTAAATCATAAATCACGGCGTATTTTGTTTCGCTCAAAGCGGTTTCCATCACAGGTTTATCGTATTCAGGAAGACTATGATAACGGCTTGCGAGCAAATTCTGAAATCAGGGGTTGACATTACGCCATCGAACTAGTTAACTAGTACGCAAGTTCACTCAAGAAGGTATCTGAAAATGAAAGCACATTTCTCTTTGCACGGCTGGTGGCGCACTTCCTGATTATCGGGCAGTGTCACTCGTGTGCGAAACGCAAACAGATACCAGGCCCGCGACGATGCGGGCTTTTTTATGAACAGAATATGAGAACAACAATATGCAAACAGCCAAAACACACCTTGAGTTGCTGACCTGCGAAGCGGTGTATCGCCATAACCCTACCGCACTGTTCCATCAGGTTTGCGGCGCACGTCCGGCCACCCTGCTGCTGGAATCTGCTGACATCGACAGCAAAGACGATCTCAAAAGCCTGCTGCTGGTCGACAGCGCGCTGCGCATTACCGCGTTAGGTGACACTGTCACCATTAAAGCCCTGTCAGAGAACGGCGCCGCCCTGCTGCCGCTGCTGGATGCCGCGCTGCCTGCCGGTATTGAAAATGAACGTCATCCGGAAACGCGTATTCTGCACTTCCCGCCGGTGAGCCAGCTGCTGGATGAAGATGCGCGTCTGTGTTCTCTGTCTGTATTCGACGCCTTCCGCCTGCTGCAAAACCTGGTGGACGTGCCTGAGGACGAGCGCGAAGCGATGTTCTTCGGCGGGCTGTTTGCCTATGACCTGGTCGCCGGGTTTGAAGATCTGCCTGAAACCGAACAGGGCAACCGCTGCCCGGACTACTGCTTCTATCTGGCAGAAACGCTGATGGTGATTGATCATCAGAAAAAATACACCCGCATTCAGGCCAGCCTGTTTACCCCGTCAGCGTCTGAAAAACAGCGTCTGGCGCAGCGTATCGAGCAGCTCCAGCTGCAGATGACCGAAGAGCCAACCGCCCTGCCGGTCCAGCGCATCGATCATATGCAGTGCGAAACGAACCAGACCGACGACCAGTACGGCGCGGTGGTGCGTCAGATGCAGAAAGCGATTCGCGCCGGAGAAATTTTCCAGGTGGTGCCGTCCCGCCGCTTCTCGCTCCCGTGCCCGTCTCCGCTGGCCGCATATGATGTGCTGAAGAAGAGCAACCCAAGCCCGTACATGTTCTTCATGCAGGACAACGATTTCACCCTGTTCGGTGCCTCGCCGGAAAGCTCGCTAAAATATGACGCGCCGAGCCGCCAGATTGAAATTTACCCGATTGCCGGAACGCGTCCGCGCGGTCGTCGCGCCGACGGTTCGTTAGATCGGGATCTCGACAGCCGCATTGAGCTGGAGATGCGTACCGACCACAAAGAGCTCTCCGAGCACCTGATGCTGGTCGACCTGGCGCGTAACGATCTGGCGCGCATCTGTACCCCAGGCACCCGTTACGTGGCGGACCTGACCAAAGTCGACCGTTACTCCTTCGTGATGCACCTGGTCTCCCGCGTGGTCGGTGAGCTGCGCCACGACCTTGACGCCCTGCACGCCTATCGCGCCTGCATGAACATGGGCACCCTGAGCGGCGCACCGAAAGTGCGTGCCATGCAGCTGATTGCCGGAGCCGAAGGCCGTCGTCGCGGCAGCTACGGCGGCGCGGTCGGGTACTTCACCGCGCACGGCGACCTGGACACCTGCATCGTCATCCGCTCCGCCTACGTGGAAGATGGCATCGCCACCGTCCAGGCGGGCGCAGGCATTGTTCTGGATTCTGTTCCGCAGTCCGAAGCTGACGAAACTCGCAGTAAAGCTCGCGCGGTCTTGCGCGCGATTGCCACCGCACACCACGCACAGGAGATTTTCTGATGGCTGACATTCTGCTGCTCGATAATATCGACTCCTTTACCTACAACCTGGCAGACCAGCTGCGTGCGAACGGACACAACGTGGTGATTTACCGCAATCATGTTCCGGCCCAGACCCTGATCGAGCGTCTGGAAACCATGCAAAACCCGGTGCTGATGCTCTCTCCAGGCCCTGGCGCACCCAGCGAAGCGGGCTGTATGCCTGAGCTGCTGACCCGGATGCGCGGCAAACTGCCGATCATCGGCATCTGCCTGGGGCATCAGGCGATCGTGGAAGCCTACGGCGGATACGTGGGTCAGGCGGGCGAGATCCTGCACGGCAAAGCGTCCAGCATTGAACACGACGGCCAGGCGATGTTCGCCGGGCTGCCAAACCCACTCCCTGTCGCGCGCTATCACTCTCTGGTCGGAAGCAACATTCCGGCGGGGCTGACCATCAACGCCTCGTTTGAAGGGATGGTGATGGCCGTGCGCCACGACGCAGATCGCGTCTGCGGCCTGCAGTTCCACCCGGAATCGATTCTGACCTCTAACGGCGCGCGCCTGCTGGAGCAGACTCTCAACTGGGCGCTGCAGAAGCTGGAGCAGACCAACACTCTGCAACCGATTCTGGAAAAACTGTATCAGGCCCAGACCATGACCCAGCAGGAGAGCCACCAGCTCTTCTCCGCGGTGGTGCGCGGTGAACTGAAGCCCGAACAGCTGGCCGCCGCGCTGGTGAGCATGAAAGTGCGCGGCGAACAGCCGCAGGAAATTGCCGGTGCCGCCACCGCTCTGCTGGAAAATGCCGCCCCGTTCCCGCGCCCTGACTATCAGTTTGCCGATATCGTCGGCACCGGCGGCGACGGCAGCAACAGCATTAACATCTCCACCGCCAGCGCCTTTGTCGCTGCGGCCTGTGGGATGAAAGTGGCCAAGCACGGTAACCGCAGCGTCTCCAGCCGTTCCGGCTCTTCTGACCTGCTGGCCGCGTTCGGGATTAACCTCGAAATGAACGCCGAACGCTCCCGTGAAGCGCTGGACGATCTGGGCGTCTGTTTCCTGTTCGCGCCGAAATACCACACCGGTTTCCGCCATGCGATGCCGGTCCGCCAGCAGCTGAAAACCCGCACCCTGTTTAACGTGCTAGGCCCGCTGATCAACCCGGCGCATCCGCCCCTGGCCCTGATCGGGGTTTACAGCCCGGAACTGGTGCTGCCGATTGCCGAAACCCTGCGCGTGCTCGGGTATCAGCGTGCGGCGGTGGTTCACAGCGGCGGAATGGACGAAGTGTCGCTTCATGCCTCTACCCTGGTGGCCGAACTGCGCGACGGCGAAATCCAGAGCTATCAGCTTGAAGCTTCCGACTTTGGCCTGACGCCGTATCGCCAGGAGCAGCTGGCAGGCGGCACGCCGGAAGAAAACCGTGACATTCTGACACGCTTGCTACAAGGTAAAGGTGAAGCCGCCCACGAGGCCGCCGTCGCCGCCAACGTTGCGATGTTAATGCGTTTGCACGGCGAAGAAGACTTACAGGCGAACGCACAAAAAGTTCTGGACGTATTGCGCTCCGGCGCAGCTTACGACCGCGTTACCGCACTTGCGGCAAGAGGATAAAAGATGCAGACCGTTTTAGCGAAAATCGTCGCCGATAAGGCCATCTGGGTAGAAGCGCGCAAAGAGCAGCAGCCGCTGGCCAGTTTCCAGAATGAAGTGGTTCCAAGTCAGCGCCGTTTTTATGATGCCCTGCAGGGTGCGCGCACCGCGTTTATCCTGGAGTGCAAAAAGGCCTCGCCGTCGAAAGGCGTGATCCGCGACGATTTCGATCCCGCGCGCATTGCCGGGGTTTACAAACACCATGCGTCGGCCATTTCGGTGCTGACGGATGAGAAATATTTCCAGGGCAGTTTTGATTTTCTGCCGATTGTCAGCCAGATTGCGCCGCAGCCGATCCTGTGCAAAGACTTCATTATTGACGCGTACCAAATCTGGCTGGCGCGCTTTTATCAGGCTGATGCCTGCCTGCTGATGCTCTCCGTGCTGGATGACGAGCAGTATCGCCAGCTGGCCGCCGTCGCCCACAGCCTGAACATGGGCGTGCTGACGGAAGTGAGCAACGAAGAGGAGCTGGAACGCGCGATTGCGCTGAAAGCCAAAGTCGTTGGCATCAACAACCGCGACCTGCGCGATCTCTCCATCGACCTGAACCGCACGCGCCAGCTGGCGCCGCGTCTGGGTGCGGGTGTCACGGTCATCAGCGAGTCCGGCATTAATACCTACGCTCAGGTTCGCGAGCTGAGCCATTTCGCCAACGGCTTTTTGATTGGCTCGGCCCTGATGTCTCACGACGATCTGAACGCCGCCGTGCGCCGCGTGCTGCTGGGCGAGAACAAAGTGTGCGGGCTGACGCGTCCTGAGGATGCCGCCGCCGCCCTCGAAGCAGGTGCCGTTTACGGTGGGCTGATTTTCGTTGACGCCTCGCCGCGCTTTGTGACCGAAGATCAGGCGCGCGAAGTCATTGCTGGCGCACCACTGAGCTACGTCGGCGTGTTCCGCGACGCGCCAGTGACTGATGTGACAGCCCTTGCTGAAAGCTTATCCCTGACGGCCGTGCAGCTGCACGGGCAGGAAGATCAAACTTACATTAACGAACTCCGCCAGGCGCTGGCTCCGCAGGTACAAATCTGGAAAGCGCAGAGCGTGAGCGACACGCTACCCGCCCGCGATCTGCAGCACGTCGATAAATATGTGCTGGATAACGGCCAGGGCGGAACCGGTGAACGTTTCGACTGGACCCTGCTCAACGGCGAGAAGCTGGACAACGTCCTGCTGGCGGGCGGATTAAGCCCTGACAACTGCGTGGAAGCCGCGAAAGCGGGCTGCGCGGGCCTCGATTTCAATTCAGGCGTGGAGTCTCAGCCGGGCATCAAAGATGCCAGTAAGCTGGCCTCGGTATTCAAGACGCTGCGTGCCTATTAAGGAAGAGAAAATGACAACTTTATTAAATCCCTATTTTGGTGAGTTCGGCGGTATGTATGTGCCACAAATCCTGATGCCGGCCCTGCGCCAGCTCGAAGAAGCCTTTGTCAGCGCGCAGAAAGATCCGGCGTTCCAGGCAGAATTTACCGACCTGCTGAAAAACTACGCAGGCCGCCCGACGGCGCTGACCAAATGCCGTAATCTTACCGCAGGCACGAAAACCACCTTGTACCTCAAGCGTGAAGATCTGCTCCACGGCGGCGCGCACAAAACTAACCAGGTGCTGGGCCAGGCGCTGCTTGCCAAACGCATGGGCAAAACTGAAATCATCGCCGAGACCGGTGCCGGACAGCACGGCGTGGCCTCAGCGCTTGCCAGCGCCCTGCTCGGCCTGAAATGCCGTATCTACATGGGTGCGAAAGACGTCGAGCGCCAGTCGCCGAACGTGTTCCGTATGCGTCTGATGGGCGCGGAAGTGATCCCGGTACACAGCGGGTCCGCCACGCTGAAAGATGCCTGTAACGAAGCGCTGCGCGACTGGTCTGGCAGCTACGACACCGCGCACTACATGCTCGGCACCGCTGCCGGCCCTCACCCGTTCCCGACCATTGTGCGTGAGTTCCAGCGCATGATCGGCGAAGAGACCAAAGCGCAGATCCTCGAAAAAGAGGGACGTCTGCCGGATGCGGTGATCGCCTGCGTCGGCGGCGGCTCAAACGCTATCGGCATGTTTGCTGATTTCATCGACGACGAAAGCGTCGGCCTGATCGGCGTTGAACCTGCGGGTCACGGCATTGAAACCGGCGAGCACGGTGCGCCGCTGAAACACGGCCGCGTCGGGATCTACTTCGGCATGAAATCGCCAATGATGCAGACCGACGAAGGGCAGATTGAGGAGTCTTACTCCATCTCTGCCGGGCTGGACTTCCCGTCCGTCGGGCCACAGCACGCACACCTGAACAGCATTGGCCGCGCCGACTATGTCTCGATTACCGATGACGAAGCGCTGGAAGCGTTCAAGACCCTGTGCCGCAACGAAGGGATCATCCCGGCGCTGGAGTCTTCCCACGCGCTGGCTCACGCCCTGAAAATGATTAAAGAAAACCCGGAAAAAGAGCAGCTGCTGGTGGTGAACCTTTCCGGTCGCGGTGATAAAGATATCTTCACCGTTCACGACATTCTGAAAGCACGAGGGGAAATCTGATGGAACGCTACGATAACGCATTTGCTGAACTGAAAGCCCGCAAGGAAGGCGCGTTTGTTCCCTTCGTCACCCTGGGCGATCCGGGCCCTGAGCAGTCGCTGAAAATCATCGACACTTTAATTGCCGCAGGCGCTGATGCGCTGGAGCTGGGAATTCCGTTCTCGGATCCGCTGGCGGATGGCCCGACCATTCAGAACGCCACCCTTCGCGCCTTTGCCGCAGGCGTCACGCCGACCCAGTGCTTTGAGATGCTGGCGGCGATCCGCCAGAAGCACCCGACCATTCCAATTGGCCTGCTGATGTATGCCAACCTGGTATTCAGCAAAGGCATCGATAACTTTTATGCCGAGTGCGCCCGCGTGGGCGTGGATTCGGTGCTGGTCGCCGATGTGCCGGTGGAAGAGTCAGCCCCGTTCCGCCAGGCGGCGATGCGCCATAACGTCGCGCCGATCTTCATCTGCCCGCCAAACGCCGATGACGAACTGCTGCGCCAGATTGCCTCATACGGCCGCGGATATACCTACCTGCTGTCGCGTGCAGGCGTGACCGGTGCGGAAAACAAAGCGGCGCTTCCCCTGCACCATCTGGTGGAAAAACTGGCCGAGTACCACGCGGCACCACCGCTGCAGGGCTTCGGGATCTCCTCTCCTGAACAGGTGACCGCCGCGATTGATGCTAAGGCTGCGGGCGCGATCTCCGGCTCGGCGATTGTCAAAATCATCGAGCGCAACGTCGATAAGCCGGAGCAGATGCTGACGGAGCTGCACGAATTCGTGACGGCGATGAAAGCGGCAACGCGCAAGGCTTGAGTGTCCTGACCGTCTGGCGGCCCGCCAGACGGTTATTCCCCTTTAATGCTATCCGCATATTTTCGTACCAGCCTGAACAGCGCCCCCACGTCCTCCTCCTGCCAGTCGTTGAAAATCTGATTCATCAGCGTCAAACGCGCCTGTGCGATTTTCATCGTTAACGCTTTTCCCTTTTCGGATGGGGTGACTTCTGACACGCGCTTATCCTTCGCGCCCGGCTTTTTCTGCACTAACCCCTGCGCTTCCAGCCGTTTGACCTGGCGACTGACGGTGGTGTAATCGCGCCCCAGCCTGTCGGCAAGCTCGACGACGCCCAGCGACCCATAGCGGTCAATGGTCACCAGCAGCGGAAACAAAATTTGATCCAGCGTAACGCCCGCCTCTGAGAGCAAAGTGTCGTCGCGCTGCGGCTGATTCATGACGCCGATGATATCCAGCAGCGCGCCGTGAAAATCCGTGACATCGTATTTATGTGCATCTTGCATATATTTTCCTGGCGAGTATAGTGCCCTTATTATATATGTGCATTTTACACATATCACCGCACAGGAGAAAGGGTATGAAAGCAGCAGTGGTTTTTGATCCGGCAACCGGGCCGGTTTACGCCGATTTTGCCCCACCTCAGACCGGGCCAGGTCAGCACCTCGTTCGCGTCACCGCCTCGGCGATCAGCCACGTGGTGAAAAGCCGGGCTTCCGGCAAGCATTACAGTTTTGACGGCACCTTGCCGTTTATCGCCGGAATCGACGGAACGGGCGTGACTGAAGAGGGTCAGCGCGTTTACTTTGCGTTTCCACCGACACCGTGGGGTAGCATGGCGGAATTTGCCCCTGTCGACGCGAATCTTTGTCTTCCCCTCCCAGACGGACTCGATGACGTGACGGCCGCCGCAATGGCAAACCCTGGGATGTCCGCATGGGCTTCGCTTGTCACCCGCGCGCAGTTTCAGCCGGGCGAGACCGTGCTGATCAACGGGGCCGCCGGCAGCGCCGGGCAACTGGCCGTGCAAATTGCCCGCTATCGCGGCGCAGGGAAGATTATCGTGACCGGACGTAACCCGCAGGTGCTGGCTCAGCTGGATGCTGACGTGCGCGTCCTGCTCAGCGACGACGCCACTCTTATCGCACAGCAGTTGGCTGACCTTGCCGCTCAACAGATAGATGTGGTGATCGACTATCTTTGGGGCCAGAGCGCGCTGGCCATTCTGACGGCGCTGGCAAAACACACGCCGGGGCAGACGCCCGTTCGATATGTCCAGGTGGGATCGCTTTCCGGGGCGGACATCGCCTTACCCAGCGCCGTGCTGCGCTCATCCCCGATTGTCTTAATGGGCAGCGGGATCGGCAGCCTGTCGCTGACGCAGCTGCTCCAGGCGACGGGTGAAATGCTACACGCCGCCGTTCCGGGCGGATTCACCATCGCCACCACCCCGGCGCGACTGGACGATGTCGCCGAGGCCTGGTCGCAGGACGACAGCAAAAAAAGAACCGTGTTTGTGATGGACTGAGGGATGTGCGGCAGAGCGCCTACGTCTTTAGGGTGAGGACAAAATTGATCGGGTCGAGCTTTTGGGTTTGCAGCGCTTTTCAAATGCGATCCTGAGTGTATGATCCCCACTCTTTTTCGGCTTCTCTGCCGCTTCAAATCCTTCTGAGTTCAGAGGCTTACACATGTCATGGCAACACTTCAAACAGGCTTATCTGATTAAGTTCTGGTCCCCTGTTCCGGCCGTCATCGCAGCCGGCATCCTCTCTACCTATTACTTCGGCATTACCGGCACCTTCTGGGCGGTCACGGGTGAATTTACCCGCTGGGGCGGTCAGCTTTTACAGCTGGCGGGGGTGCATGCCGAGGAATGGGGCTATTTCAAACTGATTCATCTGGACGGCACCCCGCTCACCCGTATCGACGGGATGATGATCATTGGCATGTTCGGGGGCTGTTTCGCTGCCGCGCTGTGGGCCAATAACGTCAAACTGCGTATGCCGCGCAGCCGCATCCGTATTGCGCAGGCGGTTGTCGGCGGGATCATCGCCGGGTTTGGCGCACGTCTGGCGATGGGGTGCAATCTGGCGGCTTTCTTCACGGGGATCCCTCAGTTCTCCCTGCACGCGTGGTTTTTCGCCGTGGCGACGGCGATCGGCTCGTACTTTGGCGCCCGTTTCACGCTCCTGCCTCTCTTCCGTATTCCGGTCAAAATGACCAAAGTCAGCGCCGCCTCTCCCCTAACGCAAAAGCCGGATCAGGCGAAGCGCCGCTTCCGCCTTGGCATGCTGGTCTTTTTCGCGATGATCGCCTGGGCACTCTGTACCGCCATGAATCAGCCGAAGCTGGGGCTGGCGATGCTGTTTGGCGTCGGTTTTGGGCTGTTGATTGAACGCGCGCAAATCTGTTTTACCTCGGCGTTCCGCGATATGTGGATCACCGGTCGCACCATGATGGCAAAAGCGATTATTGCCGGGATGGCGGTTAGCGCCATCGGTATTTTCAGCTATGTGCAGTTGGGCGTGGAGCCGAAGATCATGTGGGCTGGCCCGAACGCCGTGATCGGCGGTTTGCTGTTTGGCTTTGGTATCGTGCTGGCGGGCGGGTGTGAAACCGGCTGGATGTATCGCGCGGTGGAAGGTCAGGTGCATTACTGGTGGGTGGGGCTTGGCAACGTGATTGGTTCCACTATTCTGGCCTACTACTGGGACGATCTCTCCCCGGCGCTCGCCACCAGCTGGGATAAGGTCAATCTGCTAAACACCTTCGGTCCGCTGGGCGGGCTGTTAGTCACCTACGCCCTGCTGCTGATCGCCTTTTTACTGGTTATCGCCCAGGAAAAGCGCTTTTTCCGCCGCACCGCGCGTAAAACTGAAACACAGGAGAATGTGGCATGACTCAAATCGTCCCGGATTACCGCCTCGATATGGTGGGCGAACCTTGCCCTTACCCGGCTATTGCGACGCTCGAAGCCTTGCCTCTGCTGAAAAAAGGGGAAATTCTTGAAGTGGTCAGCGATTGTCCGCAGTCGATTAATAACATTCCGCTGGATGCCAAAAACCACGGTTACACCGTGCTGGATATTCAGCAGGATGGCCCGACCATTCGCTATCTGATTCAGAAGTAACGTCCCTCTGACAACGTTCCCTGGCGGGAGCGTTGTCTCCCTCTCCTTTCTGACGAAAAAACAGCCAACACGGTGCGTTAGCTCTCATTTTATTTTCACGCCTGAGAATACTGTATCCCCAGTTTCTATGAGGATAATCTGATGAAAAAGTTACTGATCTGTTGTCTGTTTGGCAATACCGCCCAGTCGCTTACCAAAAAAATGCAGCATGCAGCCGATGCGCGCGGAATGAAACTGCTGATTAGCGCCGTCGGGCTGGATAATTTCGCCAGCGTCGCACCCGCTTTTGACGCCTTTTTAGTCGCGCCGCATATTCAATACAAGCTTGAAGAGTTAAGGGCTGAGATTGGCGAAGGCAAGCCGATAACGGTTATCGAAAGCTATCCGTTTGCGTCACTGGACGGTGAGAAAGTGCTGGAGTTTGTACTGGAGAATATGCCGGAGCTGGTGGAATAGCGTCGTTATCAGAAAACTGGCCACAAGCGGCGGCCAGTTTTCTGCCGACAATTAGAAGCGATAGCCCGCCGAGAACATAAACACCCACGGGTCCAGGCGTGTATGAACGCTCTGCTGCTCTCCACCCGCCTTGAAGCGCACGTCGGTGTCGATATCCATATACCAGACGGACATGTTCAGCAGCCAGTCGCGGTTGATCAGATAATCCAGCCCGACCTGCCCTGCAGCGCCCCAGGAATCTTTCAGACTGAGATCCGTAAGACCCGCCTCTTTGCCCGTATCGTTAAATTTCTCATCGAAGAAAGTGGTGTAGTTCACACCCGCGCCGATATACGGACGCACTTTGCTGGTGGCATCACCAAAATACCACTGCGCCATCAGGGTTGGCGGGAGCTGGTGAACGGTGGCGATATTCCCCGTCGGCCCGGTGCCCACCTTGTGGCGGAATGGCGTTGCCGCCAGGAGTTCGACCCCGATATTGTCCGTTGCCATATAAGTAAACGTCAGGCCCAGTTGGGTATTGTTGCTGACGTTAAAGCCGCCCAGGCTCCCCAGCACATTGTCAGACCCTTCCGTCGGACGCACCGTTGCCGAACCGGCACGCATAAAGAATTCACCCGCTTCATGCGCATACGCGCCGCCAGAGATACTGCTTAAGATCAGGGCTGCCACTGCTAACTTTTTCATATCCGCTCCATCGTTGTGGTTTTATTGGCGCGGTGAATATACTCATAAATGAGTAACAAGTGATCTAACTCAGATCACACTTGGGCTGGTAATTTAACATTCATTGATCCAGATTAATTTTTGCCGTACGGGGACGAAAGCTTATCCCCGGCGCAGGTCAATTTCGCGAAATGACCATTGCTTTACAAAGATATGCTTTTCCATACAAGTCATGGTGCTGCCACGGCAGAGTTATCCAGGGTACAATTGCCCGCTTATTAATACCTGCAATACTCAAGGAGAGTGCATGTCTATCACGGCGAAGTCCGTCTACCGTGACACGGGGAATTTTTTCCGCAATCAGTTCATTACCTTTTTACTGATCGCCTTGCTATGCGCGTTTATCACGGTGGTGCTTGGCCATGCGTTTTCGCCGAGTGATGATCAAATTGCGACCCTCAGCCAGGGCGATCATCTCGCCGGCAGCGGTGGGTTGTTTGATCTGGTTCAGAACATGACGCCAGAACAGCAGCAGATCTTGCTGCGCGCCTCTGCGGCATCGACCTTCTCCGGGTTGATCGGCAATGCGATTCTGGCAGGTGGTGTATTGCTGATGGTTCAGCTGGTGTCTGCCGGTCATCGCGTTAGCGCCCTGCGCGCCATCGGTGCCAGCGCGCCGGTATTACCGAAGCTGTTTATCCTGATCTTTTTGACCACCATGCTGGTGCAGATCGGCGTGATGCTGGTGGTCGTGCCGGGCGTGCTGCTGGCGATTATCCTTTCGTTCGCCCCGGTGATGCTGGTGCAGGACAAAATGGGGATATTTACAGCGATGCGCAGCAGTGCAAAACTGGCCTGGGCGAATATGCGTCTGGTCGCACCGGCGGTGATCAGCTGGCTGCTGGCCAAAACGCTGCTGCTGCTGTTTGCACCGAACTTTGCGGTATTGACGCCAAACGTCGGCGCGGTGGTCGCGAATACGCTGAGCAACCTGATTTCAGCCGTATTGTTGGTCTATTTGTTCCGCCTGTATATGTTGATTCGCCAGTAGTTTCCCTGAAAGCAGATGATGGAATCGAAGAATGAAGCAGTTTCTTGATTTTTTACCGTTGGTCGTGTTTTTCGCGTTTTATAAGCTCTACGACATTTATGCCGGGACCGCGGCGCTGATCGTCGCGACGGCCGTCGTGCTGATCTACAGCTGGTTCCGCTACCGTAAAGTCGAAAAAATGGCGCTGATCACCTTTGTCCTGGTGGCGGTGTTTGGCGGATTAACCCTGTTCTTCCATAACGATGAGTTTATCAAGTGGAAGGTGACGGTGATCTACGCCCTGTTCGCCGGTGCGCTGCTGGTGAGCCAGTGGGTGATGAATAAGCCGCTGATCCAGCGCATGCTCGGAAAAGAGATTACTCTTCCGCAGCAGGTGTGGTCGCGCCTCAACATCGCCTGGGCGCTGTTCTTTATTCTGTGTGGGCTGGCGAATATCTATATTGCGTTCTGGCTGCCGCAGAACATCTGGGTCAACTTCAAGGTCTTCGGCCTGACGGCATTAACCCTGATTTTCACGCTGCTGAGCGGCGTGTATATCTATCGCCATATGCCGCAAGACGACAAGCACTAAGATTTCAGGCCAGGCAGTTCCTGTCTGGCCTTTCCCTTCTTTTCCCACCGCACATTCCCACCGTAAAGAAATCATAGTAGCATCCCGCCTGTCGTCTTCCGTAACGAGCTTAAGAAACAATGACAACAAAGATTGATGCCCCTCAGGGCGAACTGGTTTTACGCACACTTGCAATGCCCGCCGACACCAATGCGAACGGTGATATTTTTGGCGGCTGGTTAATGGCACAGATGGATATGGGCGGCGCGATCCTCGCCAAAGAGATTGCCCATGGCCGCGTGGTGACGGTCAGAGTCGACGGGATGACGTTTTTGCGTCCGGTCGCGGTGGGAGATGTGGTTTGCTGCTACGCGCGCTGCGTGAAGCGCGGCAACACGTCGATTTCGATCAATATTGAAGTCTGGGTGAAGAAGGTCTCTTCCGAGCCGATTGGACAGCGTTACAAGGCAACCGAGGCGCTGTTTATCTACGTCGCGGTGGACAATCAGGGTAAACCTCGCCCGCTGCCGCAGGTATAAAAAAAGCCTCCATTCGGAGGCTTCGTCATTTATTCTATCTGCGTCCCGCCGTTCAGGCGGAAAACAATGTTTACGATGAGCCCATTGCCCGGTTTGCCCGGTTCGTAGCGCCATTTGCGCATCGCGGCTTTCACATCGCGTTCGAACATGTTCGCTGGTTGCGCCGAAAGCACCTCGACATTATCCACGCGCCCATCCGCCGTCACGTCAAATTTCACACGCACACGACCTTCTATACGCAGCGCCTGCGCACGCGCAGGATATTGCGGCTGATTGCGGCTCACGGCACGCGGGCCTGACGGAGCAGTCACCACCGGCTTCGTCGTGGTCGGTGAACTGTTCATCACCGGTTTTGCCGGGGCGGTATTTTGCGTCGACTGCACCGCGCGCGGTTCGACCGGGCGCTCTTCACGCTTCGGACGCTCTTCGACTTTTTTCACCGGCTTCGGTTTTGGCTTCGGCTTGGGTTTTGGCTCTGGCTTGTGGATCACCACGGGCGCTTCTTTTGGCGGCTCCGGTACAACCTCAGGTTCGGGCTCTGGCTCCGGCTCGACAACCGGCTCTGGCGGAGGCGGAACCACCTGCGGCTCCAGGTCTGCTGGTGAGACCATGGTTACGGAAATCGGCTGCGCAGGCGCTGGCATTTGGATAACCTGATGTACCGAAGTGTAGAGCAGCCCCGCCACGACAGCACCGTGAATCACAACGGACAGCAGCGTTGGCCAGGGAAAGCGGCGAGGTAAATCCAGGGTCATCGAAGTCATAATCGTTTCAGTTAAAAAACCAGGCCCTGATTTTAAATGCAAATAGCAATCATATTCAATAAGACACTCCATCTTCTCGCGATTTAACTGCTCGCGAGGCCAAAAAAGGCGCATCTTTGTTAAGGTTTTAACAAGGTCGTTATCTTTACATTGCAGTCATCGATGCTTTCACATAACGTTATTGACACTTTTTATGGCTAAGGAGCTCCGCCGTGCTTTACGTGATCTACGCTGAAGATGTTGCCGATTCTCTGGAAAAACGACTTTCCGTGCGCCCTGCCCATCTCGCGCGTCTACAACTCTTACATGACGAAGGAAAATTACTGACCGCAGGCCCAATGCCCGCCGTCGACAGCAACGATCCGGGTGCTGCAGGTTTTAGCGGTTCGACGGTGATTGCAGAGTTTGAATCGCTGGAAGCCGCGCAGTCCTGGGCCGAAGCTGACCCGTATGTGGCGGCGGGGGTTTATGAGAAGGTGACGGTGAGGCCGTTTAAGAAGGTGTTTTGAGTTGATGGGAAAGGCTCCCGCAGGAGCCTTTTTAAATGCTTGAACATGTTCGATTATCCCCTCATCCCAAATCCAGCCCTCTGAAAATCCCTATACACTTCGGGATTAGTAAAGGCCGGGAATTTGGCTTTCTGGGCTGCGGATTTTAACGCTTCGCAATAGGCTTTATTACCGTCGCTTGTCGTGATGTTTGATGCCGTGCCGTCCTGCGCAAATTGGATGTGCAATCTACATGTCTTTCCTTTCCAGCTTTGCGGATCGGCAAGCTCGGCATTGATGGCATCTCTGATCGCGCGCGCCTGGGCGCCCCATTCGTCCTTGTCATCCCAGCGGCCGGAACTGCAATTCCCCGTTGCTGTGGTTTTATGGCATCCGGACGGATGTAGGGGTGCACAGCCGCTGATCAGGCCTACAAGAACGGCCAGCGTTAAGATCCTTTTCATTTTTCACTCCCTCTCTCGCCCACCAAAAGCGAATGCTCTCGCGTTTGGTGAGCAAATTGTTTTCAATGCAAAGAAGCCAGTCTTGCCGCAAACCCCACAAACAACAGCCCAATCAAACCATTCCCCAGCTTCGCCAGTTTCTTTTTGGTTTTCAGGTAGCGGGTGACAAACGCGCCGGAGAAGATAAGGAAGCTCATGTACATGAAGCTAATCAACTCAAGGGTGGTCGCGAGGATCAGGAATGAGGTGCCGGTATTTTTGGCGCTGACGTCGATGAACTGCACGAAGAATGAGACGTAGAACAGAATAGCTTTGGGATTAGTCAGGCTCAGCACCAGCGATCGCTTCATGATCATGCTGGCAGGTTCAGTACCCCCCGCTTGCGCGCCCGCTTTATGCGTCATCACTGACCAGAGCATTTTTCCGCCCAGCCACAGCAGGTACAACGCGCCGAGGTAACGCACGATGTTGAACAGCACCGGCGTAGTCTGGATCAGCGCAGCGACACCGGCCCACGCGAGGAACATCAATACCGCATCACCGATAAACACGCCCGAGGCGGCGAGATAGCCCTTTTTCACCCCGTGGCCGATACCAGTTTTTAAGACGAATAACGTATTAGGGCCGGGGACCAGCACAATAAAGAAAGCGCCTACAACATAGGTCCAGAAATTAAGTACACCAAACTCCGCAAACACCACCCGCTCCTTTTTAAAAAATAAGAATGCCGCAGTAAAGCGGCATTCTCAGGGTTTACATGTTGGCTATTGTACGCCGTTATATCCGTCAAGATAAGACGCGGCGAGTTCATTGCCGAACAATATCGCGTCTTTCATCTCCATATCGGATGACCATTTATCGTTCGCGTTACCGTTGAAGCTATGATCGGTTTTGACGCTTTTTTTCAGCTGGTCGCGGATACTCTGCGCATACTGACTGGCTTCACCGGCGGTGCGTCCCGCTTTACGATCGGTTTTGCCCTGCTCGTAGAGTTCGCGGAACTGCGGCACATTCAGGCGATAGTTTTGCTGCGTGTTGCTGGTAAAATTGCCGCCGACAAAATTAGAGCTGTGCGACACAAAGTAATAAGCATGCCTTTCAGGGGCTGTCTTGCTACTGGCACATCCGCTGAGAAACGCGATGCCCACCAGGGCCGCAATAACTTTTCCGTTCATCCCTTTTATTTCCTTTTGCCGTTTTCACTGCATCATCCACGCAGAGGCATATTCCACCAGCGCCGCAAATGACGACAGCCCTAAACTTTCCCTGAGCGCATCCAGCGCAAAAAGCACAACCAATACCCACAGGAATGGATTCATAGTATTTATTCAACATATTGTTTGTGCGGATTATATCTGAAGAACCGGGGGCGAAGGATACTGCGAAATCTGATAGTTATGAGGAAAACATCAGGCACCGGTATCGGTGCCTGCAGGGTGCTCAGAGATCGCGAACGGCAAAGACCAGCGCGTTACGGTGGTGACTGAGTCCACATTTTCTGATGGCGTGGATACGCATATTGCGGCGGGATTGCGCCTCAAGCCAGCGGGCTTTACGACGACTCATCTGTCGCAACATACGCCAGCGCCCTACTTCTGTTCTGCTGCGCTTCATGTCTACAACTCTTTCCTTAACAGAGGCGCCATTATAAACCCCTGACTGCGGTAAACCAGCGCTTTTAGCTGTCCTTTTTATTTGCCAGATCAATTCTGATGCGTACACTCATAACAATACGCTTTCAAAAGGATTTTTATACTATGACAACCTTCTACACCGTGGTGAGTTGGCTGGTCATTCTGGGATACTGGCTGCTGATCGCAGGTGTGACGCTTCGCATCCTGATGAAGCGCCGGGCCGTCCCCTCTGCCATGGCCTGGCTTTTGATCATCTACATCCTGCCGCTGGTGGGGATTATCGCCTATCTCTCGTTTGGCGAATTGCATCTGGGGAAACGCCGCGCCGAACGTGCGCGCGCCATGTGGCCGTCGACGGCGAAATGGCTGAACGACCTGAAATCCTGCAAACATATTTTTGCCCAGGAGAACAGCAGCGTCGCGACATCGCTGTTCAAACTTTGCGAGCGTCGTCAGGGGATTGGCGGCGTCAAAGGCAATCAGTTGCAGCTCCTGACCACCTCCGATGACGTCATGCAGGCGCTGATCCGCGACATCCAGCTCGCCCGTCACAATATCGAGATGGTTTTCTATATCTGGCAGCCCGGCGGCATGGCCGATCAGGTGGCTGAATCCCTGATGGCGGCGTCGCGCCGGGGCATTCACTGCCGACTGATGCTCGACTCTGCCGGGAGCGTGGCCTTCTTCCGCAGCCCCTGGGCGACCATGATGCGTAATGCGGGCATTGAAGTTGTCGAAGCCCTGAAGGTCAATCTGCTGCGTGTGTTTCTGCGCCGTATGGATTTACGCCAGCACCGCAAGATGATCATGATCGACAACTACATCGCCTATACCGGCAGCATGAACATGGTCGATCCGCGCTTCTTCAAACAGGATTCCGGCGTCGGTCAGTGGGTCGATTTAATGGCACGCATGGAAGGCCCGGTCGCCACGGCGATGGGCATTGTCTACTCCTGCGACTGGGAAATCGAAACCGGGAAACGCATTCTGCCGCCACCGCCGGACGCCAATATCATGCCGTTTGAACAGGAGAGCGGTCATACCATTCACACCATCGCCTCCGGTCCGGGCTTCCCGGAGGATCTGATTCACCAGGCGCTGCTGACGGCGGCCTATTCCGCGCGTGAATATTTGATCATGACCACGCCCTACTTCGTCCCGAGCGACGATCTGCTGCACGCGATATGCACCGCCGCCCAGCGCGGCGTGGACGTCAGCATTATCATGCCGCGTAAAAACGATTCGGTGCTGGTGGGCTGGGCGAGCCGCGCCTTCTTCAGTGAACTGCTGGCAGCGGGCGTCAAAATTTATCAGTTTGAGGGCGGTCTGCTGCATACCAAGAGCGTGCTGGTCGACGGCGAACTGAGCCTGGTCGGCACCGTGAATCTGGATATGCGCAGCCTGTGGCTGAACTTTGAAATTACGCTGGTGATTGATGACGCCGGTTTTGGTGGCGATCTGGCGGCGGTGCAGGACGATTATATCTCCCGCTCGCGCCTGCTGGATGCGCACTTGTGGATGAAACGTCCGCTGTGGCAAAGGATCACCGAACGACTGTTTTACTTCTTTAGTCCGTTGCTGTAAAACGTGCCCAACGATGTTTTAACAGGTAATCATCATGGAAATGGATCTGAACAATCGCCTGACTGAAGACGAAACCCTTGAGCAGGCCTACGATATTTTTCTCGAACTGGCGATGGACAATCTCGATCCCGCAGACGTGATCCTCTTCAATCTGCAGTTTGAAGAGCGTGGCGGCGCCGAGCTGTTTGACCCGTCCGAAGACTGGGCCGAGCATGTCGATTTCGACCTCAACCCGGACTTCTTCGCTGAAGTGGTGATTGGTCTGGCCGATACCGACGGCGGCGAGATTAACGATATTTTCGCCCGCGTGCTGCTGTGCCGGGAAAAAGACCACAAGCTGTGCCACATTCTCTGGCGCGAATAACAAAAAAGGCTGCAATCGCAGAATGCTGGTCAGTTAAGCATCTGAGGTTGTTCCGTTCACCTTATGTTCAGCAGAATATAAAACCTGTATCACCTGTGAACGTGACAAGGGGGCTACGCGGCCCCCTTGTCAATCCCCGCGCCCCGCCATGAAATCGGTGCTTCGCACTGCGCTCACCTCCCGGCCATCTGCCTGCGGTCGGCTCGACTCGACTTCCTGTCTCGTTTCGCCTCTGGCCGCCATCCCTGGCGTCCAGCCCTTGTCATCTGGCCTCCGGTTCGCCGATTTCTGCGGGGACCCAACACCGGTGCCACTTTCAGGCTGACGTGAAGGTGGAGGGATCGTGAGTCCGGCTGAAAATCGCTGAGGCGTTGACTGGAGGTAGGGGCGACGCACAGGGATGTGCGTCGAGGGCGCGACTTACAGGGATGTTACCTGCGCCCGTCCCCGTCAGCCGGAAGGAATAAGACGAAGGCACCGCGAAGCGGCGATTTTCTTTGCCGGGAGCCGGGGTTGCCAGGGTGGTGGCGATTGAGCCACCCTGGCACGTTCACAGCAGAGAGATGGACCGGAAGCAGAGGAACGAAAGTGAACGGAACAATTCCACTGATGCCATAAAGGTCCTGGGGCGAGCAAAATAATGAATTTAAATTCATTATTTTGCTTAACTGACTGGCATTAGGCAATCGCAGCCTTTTTTATTTAGTCCGGAAGTTCACTCCCGCAACGATTACAAAACCGCGCGCTGTGCTCATGGCTCGCCTGCTGGCATCTCGGGCATTTCCGCTGCTGCTGACGATTCTGAAACGCCGCGCTCATATGGGTGGTGATTAATCCGGTCGGGATCGCAATCACCGAGTAGCCAATCAAGATCAGCACCGACGCCACAATCCTGCCGAGCGGCGTGTGCGGCGTAATATCCCCATAGCCCACGGTCGTCACCGTCACAATCGCCCAGTAGACCGACGCATTCAGCGTGGTGAAGCCGTAGGTCGGCCCTTCGATTAAGTACATCAGCGAACCAAAGACCACCATTACGATGGCGATAAAGGAATAAAACAAAATCAGCTGATGGCGGGCGCTGTAAATGGCTTTCCAGAAGACGCGCAACGACGGCATAAAACGCAGGAGTTTCAGGACGCGAAGCACACGGATGGCACGCATCGCTCGCCACGCAAACACGTAATTGATACTGATCTCCGGCCACAGCCACATCACGTACAGCGGCAGAATGGTCGCTAAATCAATCAGCCCCCAGAAGCTAAAAACATATTTCGCCGGATTCGCCCAGCTGAACAGGCGCAGGAAATATTCCAGGGTAAAGACGACGGTGACAAAGAGTTCCAGCCAGACGAACAGGTGCCATTCGTCAAACGTCAGGTGATATTGCGTCCCCAGACCGGATTCCACAAAGATGATAAGTACGCTGAGAAGCGCAAACAGGCCGCACAATCCTTCGAAGCGACGCCCGGAGCGGGTGTTGGGATCGAATAGCAGGCGATAAGTCTTACGGCGTACGGAAGAAACAGAAATCGACACGTTGACCTCGCAAAAAGAAGAAGGGCTGACATCATGTCAGCCCTTGCGATTATAACGGGTCTACTTTCAGGCAGGAAACCGCATGGCGGAAACTTCCTTCCAGAACGGGCCGGGTTTGCGCACATTCTGGCCCCGCCATTGGGCAACGCGTGCGGAACACGCAGCCTGACGGCGGATTGATCGGCGACGGCAGTTCCCCTTCCAGAAGCTGGATAACTTTATTTTTTTCCAGATCCGGGTCAGGGACCGGCACCGCAGACATCAGGGCTTTCGTGTACGGGTGCAGCGGGTTGTGGTACACCTCATCGTAGGTGCCCAGCTCCACGGCATGACCGAGATACATCACCAGCACGCGGTCGGAGATGTGCTTTACTACCGCCAGGTCGTGGGCGATGAAGATCAGCGACAGCCCCATCTCACGCTGCAGTTTTTGCAGCAGGTTCACCACCTGCGCCTGGATCGATACGTCCAGCGCAGAGACCGGTTCGTCACAAATAATCAGCTTCGGTTCCAGAATCAGCGCGCGGGCGATCCCGATACGCTGGCACTGACCGCCGGAGAACTCGTGCGGATAACGGTTGATGAGGTTCGGCAGCAGGCCCACTTTCATCATCATCGCTTTGACGCGGTCACGCACTTCCTGACGCGGCATCTTCGGATGATAGGTGCGCAGCGGCTCGGCAATGATATCCCCGATGTTCATACGCGGGTTCAGGGACGCGAGCGGATCCTGGAAAATCATCTGGATGTCGCTGCGCACGGCGCGCCACTCGTCCTGTTTCATCCCCAGCAGATCTTTGCCCAGCCAGGCCACCTTCCCGTCCGTCGCTTTGACGAGGCCGATAATGGCGCGCGCGAAGGTCGACTTACCGCAGCCAGACTCGCCCACTACGCCAAGGGTTTCCCCTTCGTACAGACGCAGGGTAACGCCATCAACCGCTTTCAGGGTTTTCGACGGCTGCCAGAACCACTGTTTGCCGTCTTTAATGTCGAAATGCACTTTTAAGTCAGCGATCTCGAGCAGGACATTTCTTTTTTCGTCGATGGCGTTCATACCAGCTCCTCATGCGGCTTAAAGCAGGCGCGCAGGCGGCCTGGTGCAAACTCTTCCAGCGGCGGAGCGCTATTGCAGATCTCCATGGCGTACTGGCAGCGAGGCTGGAACGGGCAGCCTTTCGGCAGACGCAGCAGGTTCGGCGGGTTACCCGGAATGGTCAGCAGCGATTCACCTTCGGCATCCAGACGCGGAACCGCATTCAGCAGACCAATAGAGTACGGGTGCGCCGGATGGTAGAACACATCGCGCGCCCTGCCGTACTCCATGGTACGCCCGGCATACATCACCAGTACTTTATCGCAGATCCCGGCGACGACGCCGAGGTCGTGCGTAATCATGATGATGGCGGTGTTGAACTCACGCTTCAGTTCGTTCAACAGGGTCATGATCTGCGCCTGAACGGTCACGTCCAGCGCGGTGGTTGGCTCATCGGCGATCAGCAGTTTTGGCCGGCACAGCAGCGCCATGGCGATCATCACGCGCTGACGCATCCCGCCGGAGAACTCGTGCGGGAACATGCGCATGCGCTTACGCGCTTCGGGCATTTTGACTGCATCGAGCATTCTGACCGACTCTTCAAAGGCTTCGGCTTTGTTCATGCCCTTGTGCAGCATCAGGACTTCCATCAGCTGCTCGCCCACACGCATGTACGGGTTCAGGGAGGTCATCGGGTCCTGGAAAATCATCGAAATCTGCTCGGCGCGCAGCTTGTTCAGCTCGTGCTCAGGCAGGTTAAGGATGTTTTTCCCGTTGAAGGCTGCGGTACCGCCGATGCGCCCGTTTGGCGCCAGCAGGCCCATCAGGGCAAACGCGGTTTGCGATTTACCGGAACCGGATTCGCCCACGATACCGAGCGTTTCGCCCGCGCGCAGATCGAAGTTCAGATCGTTCACCGCCGTGACGTCACCGTCAGGCGTTTTAAAGGTGACGCGCAAGTCTTTGACATCCAGCAGCACGTTTTGCTGCTGTTGCGCCTGTGGCGCAGTTGCCGTTTCAATAATAGTCATCGCGGCACTCCTTAGCGGTCTTTCGGGTCGAGGGCATCACGCAGGCCATCGCCGATAAAGTTGAAACAGAACAGGGTTACCACCAGGAAACCAGCCGGGAACAGCAGCAGCCACGGAGAAACTTCCATGGAGTTTGCGCCGTCGCTTAACAATGCGCCCCAGCTGCTCAGCGGCTCCTGGGTACCCAGACCGAGGAAGCTCAGGAAGGATTCAAACAGGATCATGCTTGGCACCAGCAGTGAGGCATACACCACCACCACACCCAGCACGTTCGGGACGATGTGGCGCACCACAATCCCGCTGACGGAAACGCCGCCCACCTGTGCCGCTTCAATGAATTCTTTGCGCTTCAGGCTCAGGGTCTGGCCGCGCACGATACGCGCCATATCCAGCCAGGAGACCATCCCGATGGCCACGAAGATCAGCAGGATGTTTTGCCCAAAGAAGGTCACCAGCAGGATCACGAAGAACATGAACGGGAAGGAGTTCAGGATTTCCAGCAGACGCATCATCACGGAATCCACTTTGCCGCCGAGATAGCCGGAAAGGGAGCCATAAAGCGTGCCGACGATCACCGCCACCAGCGCGGCGGCGATACCGACCATCAGGGAGATACGACCACCGATAGCCACACGCACCAGCAGGTCGCGGCCCGAAGAGTCGGTGCCGAAGTAGTGGCCGGACACCATATCAGGCGCACTGGACATCATGCCCCAGTCCGTATCGAAATAGGTAAACTGAGACAGCATCGGTGCCAGGGTTACGAACAAGGCGATGAAGATCAACACCACCAGGCTGGCGACCGCCGCGCGGTTATGCATAAAGCGACGGCGGGCGTCTTGCCACAGGCTGCGCCCTTCGACTTCGAGTTTCTCACTGAAGTTTTCCAGCGCCTCGCTGTTTTTCTTACTCAACATCATGGCGTGCTCCGGCGCTAGTAGCGAATTTTCGGGTCGATAACGGCATACAGCACATCGACAACGGCGTTAAAGAGGATTGTCAGTGCACCGACCAGAATCGTCAGGCTGAGCACCAGCGAGTAGTCACGGTTCAGCGCGCCATTCACGAACAGCTGGCCGATACCCGGCAGGCCGTAAATGGTTTCGATGACCATGGAACCCGTGATGATCCCAACGAACGCCGGGCCCATATAGGAGAGCACTGGCAGCAGCGCAGGTTTTAACGCATGACGGAGCACGATGCGATGCATCGGCAGGCCTTTCGCCCGCGCGGTGCGGATGAAGTTGGAGTGAAGTACTTCAATCATCGAGCCACGGGTGATACGCGCGATGCTGGCGATATAAGCCAGAGAGAGCGCGACCATCGGCAGAATCATGAATTTCAGCGCCCCGCCGTTCCAGCCGCCTCCGGGCAGCCACTTCAGCGTGATGGCGAAAATCATCACCAGTAATGGCGCCACCACAAAGCTCGGGATAACCACCCCCGTCATGGCGATCCCCATCACCGTGTAGTCCCATCGGGTATTTTGTTTCAGCGCGGCGATGACGCCTGCGGTGACTCCGAGGACAACGGCAAGAATAAATGCCGCCGCGCCCAATTTCGCCGAAACAGGGAAGCTTGAGGCCACCAGGTCGTTGACGGAATAGTCTTTATATTTAAACGATGGACCAAAATCGCCCTGCGCCAGCTGCTTCAGATAATTGAAGTACTGCGTGGAGATAGGATCGTTTAAATGGTATTTGGCTTCGATGTTCGCCATGACTTCTGGCGGCAGTGCGCGCTCGCTGGTAAACGGACTACCCGGCGCGAGTCGCATCATGAAGAATGAAATGGTAATAAGAATAAAGAGCGTCGGTATCGCTTCAAGACAGCGACGTAGGATAAATTTCAACATTGCCCGTACCTTCTGGCGTGTGCCTTTTTACACTTGCTCGTTCAGTCAATCCCAAACGATGCCGTGTATATTGTGCGATGAATTAAGACACGGTGGGGCAAATTGCTTTGCCCCACGGTTTGCCATTAATGCTTAATGATGTACAGATCTTTGGTGTAGATGTTATCCATCGGGTCTTTGCCGGTATAACCGCCAACCCATGGTTTCACCAGACGCGCGTTCACGTAGTAGTAAACCGGTACAATCGCAGAGTCCTGACCCAGCTGCTGTTCCGCTTTGTCGTACAGGGCGGTGCGCTGCGCTTCGTCGGTCACTTTCAGCGTATCTTTCATGATCGCGTCAAAGGCCGGGCTCTTATAGTGCGCGGTGTTCATGGAGCTGTCAGACAGCATGGTGTTCAGGAAGGAAGTCGGTTCGTTGTAGTCCGCACACCAGCCCGCACGTGCCACGTCATAGTTGCCCTGATGACGGGTATCCAGGAAGGTTTTCCACTCCTGGTTCACCAGCTTCACGTCCACACCCAGGTTTTTCTTCCAGATGGAGGAGGCGGCGATAGCCAGTTTTTTGTGCAGATCGGAGGTGTTGTACAGCAGGTTAAACGTCAGTGGTTTATCCGCGGTGTAGCCAGCTTCAGCCAGCAGTTTTTTCGCTTCTTCGTTACGTTTTTCCTGAGTCCAGGAGAACCACTCTGGTTTAGTCAGTTTTGCACCGTCAGTGTATGGCGGGGTGTAGCCAAACGCCGGCAGATCGCCCTGCGCTTTCACTTTGTTGACGATGATGTCGCGATCCAGACCCAGTTTCAGCGCGGTACGGACGCGAGCTTCATTGAATGGCGCTTTCTGGTTGTTGATTTCGTAGTAGTAAGTACACAGATACGGGTCGACGTGAACTTCGGTCGGGATCTCTTTTTTCAGTTTCTGGAACAGTTCGATCGGCAGGTTGTTATAGGTCATGTCAATCTCACCGCTGCGGTAGCGGTTGACGTCGGTGACTTCAGACGAGATCGGCAGATAGGTAATCTGATCGACGACGGTTTTGGCGTTATCCCAGTAGTGGGTATTACGCTCCATCACGATACGTTCGTTAACCACCCAGTCTTTCAGCTTGTAGGCACCGTTAGTCACGATGTTCGCAGGCTGAGTCCACTTCTCACCGAATTTTTCGATGGCGGCTTTGTTTACCGGGGACATGGCCGGGTTAACCAGCAGTTTGTAGAAATACGGGACAGGTTCGCTCAGGGTCACTTCCAGGGTGTGGTCGTCAACGGCTTTCACGCCCAGCTCAGAAGGTTTCTTTTTGCCGTCGATGATTTCATCAACGTTCAGGATGTGACCGTACTGCGGATAGCTGGCGTACGGGGATGCGGTGTTTGGATCGACCAGACGCTGCCAGCTATATACGAAATCTTGTGCGGTGACAGGTTCACCGTTGGACCATTTTGCGTCTTTACGCAGGTGGAATGTCCAGACTTTAAAGTCTTTGTTATCCCAGGATTCAGCCACGCCAGGAATTGGGTGACCGTCTTTTGTGGAGGTAATCAGCAGGCCTTCGAACAGGTCGCGGCTGATGTTGGCTTCCGGAACGCCTTCGATTTTGTTCGGATCCAGAGATTGCGGCTCAGCGCCGTTGTTGCGGATCATGGTTTGCTTTTCTGACAGTGTGACACCTGCAGGTACATCAGCAGCCATTGCCATATTACCTGCGATCAGCGCAGTGAAAATTCCTGCGGCGATCAGACTTTTTTTTGTGATGATGGACATTGTGTTGATACTCCACTCATTATAATTACTGGTTTTAATGCCAGCCTGTTTATTTCCCCTAAGGGGTCCTGAACAACGCAGGAGTTGAGCTGCTGTCAGGTCGTTTACTTCTTGCTATCACCGACTGTACTTATTACTGGTGGCTCGTTTGGCCACCTTGCGTCGATTCTTAACACGCCTCCCCTGTTCTGAGACGTGTGGTGTTTTTTTAAGATGAGCGTTATTTTTTGAAAATCATTCTCATCTGGAAGAGTTCGTTGGCAAAATATAAGGCCGGAAAGTACCAAATGGCTTAATTTCGCGCCAATACATTTTGCAAATTTGTTAAGCAATTCTCTTTTACGGGGAGTCCCGTTTTTCTGGGGGGCGTCCTGCCACACATCAAAGGTAGAGAAACTACCTGGTATTCAATGTGATAGAGAGTTTTCTCTCGTCAGTTGATGAGCTATGCCTGCACCGACTGAGTTTTACACAAAAATTTAACAATTGATTATTATTTAGCACATTCGTCTAAGGGAATGTTGAAATTACTAATATCATTTCAGTTATCCCACAGCAAGCCCCAGAGTATCGTGTGAGTAAAATAACAGAGTGTTTGCGCGGTTTATGTGCAGGTCAAAAGACAGTGAAAAACTAAGTTACTGAAATGTAAGAAAACTGTTTTATTAGCAGAATTTATTATGTCTTGTGAAGTTTTCAACTTTATTTATATGATTTGCTGATATTCACGCAAAAAAAACGGAGCCACTGGCTCCGCTCTTTCAAATGAAATGATTAATTTAGTAACCCTGGGAAAATACTTTTCAGCCCGGTCACAATAAATTCGATGCCGAGCGCCATCAGCAGCAGACCCATAATACGGGTGATGACGTTAATCCCGGTCTGACCCAGCAAACGTACCAGCCACGGCGCAATGCGGAACACGCCCCAACAGCAGAGGGCAAACAACGCGATCGCCACCGAGAAACCGACCAGATGGACCCAGTTGTGGTAGCGTGTGCCCCAGACGATGGTCGAACTGATGGCACCTGGCCCCGCCATCAACGGCAACGCCAGCGGAACCACGCCGATGCTCTCACGCACCGCGGTTTCCGATTTCTCCTGCTTGTTCTGTTTATCCTCTCCGAGTTTTCCGCTGATCATCGACATGGCAATGGTCACCACCAGGATACCGCCCGCAATACGGAAGGAGTCGATGGAGATGCCAAAGATCTGCAGAATCGAATCACCGAGGAAGAGAGAGGTCAGCAGAATGATGGCCACTGACATATTTGCCGTCAGGTTGGTCTTGTTTCTGGCAACCGCCGTCTGGTAACTGGTCATACTAATGAAGACCGGAATGATCCCGACCGGGTTAACCAGCGCGAACAAACCGATAAAAAACTTAAAATAAGTAGAAAAATCAAAGAGCAATGGGGTCACAGTTAGCTCCGCAAATCAGCATGGCCCAGACGACAGAATAAATGGATAAAAACCGCGCTGAAGATACGCTTTTTATCAGCATAGTTCACCAGAAATCTGCGCCAAAACGCTATGATTTTCATGTGTTAAGTATATGTATAATCAATGCGACTTTCGGTTCCATTACTTTTGTAATTATTTAACACTTGCCATAAACGTGCGAAATACCCGTGCTGAAAGGTATCAGCTTCGGTGTAAATTGATGTAGATCATGTTTTTCGTACTCAGAAGTGAGTAATCTTGGTGACACCAAGAGGGAGTGAAAGAATCAAAAAGGGATGATGCTAAAGTCAGGCTCTTTTAGTAAGTTAGTGCAAAGCGTTAACAGTAAACAACACTAAACCTTTGTTTTACTGTGTGTTAAGCAAGTACTGGCACCTCGTCTATAATGTTGTCGTATCGAGCGCTGGTTTACTAAAAGAGTTTAAACATTATCAGGAGAGCATTATGGCTGTTACTAATATCGCTGAACTGAACGCACTCGTCGAGCGCGTGAAAAAAGCCCAGCGTGAATATGCCAATTTCACCCAAGAACAGGTTGATAAAATCTTCCGCGCCGCCGCTCTGGCTGCTGCAGATGCTCGAATCCCTCTCGCTAAAATGGCGGTTGCCGAATCCGGTATGGGTATCGTTGAAGATAAAGTGATCAAAAACCACTTTGCTTCTGAGTATATCTACAACGCCTATAAAGATGAGAAAACCTGTGGCGTGCTGGACGAAGACCACACCTTCGGTACCATCACCATCGCAGAACCTATCGGCATCATTTGCGGTATCGTTCCAACCACGAACCCAACTTCAACCGCTATCTTCAAATCTCTGATTAGCCTGAAGACCCGTAACGCAATCATCTTCTCCCCACACCCACGCGCTAAAGATGCGACGAACAAAGCCGCTGATATCGTACTGCAGGCAGCCATCGCCGCGGGTGCACCTAAAGATCTGATCGGCTGGATTGACCAACCGTCTGTTGAACTGTCTAACGCACTGATGCACCACCCGGACATCAACATGATTCTGGCAACCGGTGGCCCAGGCATGGTTAAAGCTGCATACAGCTCTGGTAAACCAGCAATCGGCGTTGGCGCAGGTAACACTCCTGTTGTTATCGACGAAACCGCGGATATCAAGCGTGCTGTTGCTTCTGTTCTGATGTCTAAAACCTTCGATAACGGCGTAATCTGTGCTTCTGAGCAGTCTGTTGTTGTGGTTGACTCAGCATATGACGCGGTTCGCGAACGTTTCGCCAGCCACGGCGGCTACATGCTGCAGGGTAAAGAGCTGAAAGCCGTTCAGGACATCATCCTGAAAAATGGCGCGCTGAACGCAGCCATCGTTGGTCAGCCAGCATACAAAATTGCTGAGCTGGCAGGCTTCACTGTTCCGGCTACCACTAAGATCCTGATTGGTGAAGTGAAAGTCGTTGACGAAAGCGAGCCATTCGCACACGAAAAACTGTCCCCTACTCTGGCGATGTACCGTGCGAAAGACTTTGATGACGCCGTCAGCAAAGCAGAAAAACTGGTGGAAATGGGCGGTATCGGTCATACCTCTTGCCTGTACACCGACCAGGACAACCAGCCAGAACGCGTGAAATTCTTCGGCGACAAAATGAAGACCGCACGTATTCTGATCAACACCCCGGCTTCTCAGGGTGGTATCGGTGACCTGTACAACTTCAAACTCGCGCCTTCCCTGACTCTGGGTTGTGGTTCATGGGGTGGTAACTCCATCTCTGAAAACGTTGGTCCTAAGCACCTGATCAACAAGAAAACCGTTGCTAAGCGAGCTGAAAACATGTTGTGGCATAAACTTCCGAAATCTATCTACTTCCGCCGTGGCTCTCTGCCAATCGCGCTGGATGAAGTGATTACTGATGGCCACAAACGTGCGCTCATCGTGACCGACCGTTTCCTGTTCAACAACGGCTATGCAGACCAGATCACCTCTGTTCTGAAAGCCGCTGGCGTTGAAACTGAAGTGTTCTTCGAAGTTGAAGCTGACCCAACCCTGAGCGTTGTTCGTAAAGGTGCTGAGCTGGCGAACTCCTTCAAACCAGACGTGATCATCGCGCTGGGCGGCGGTTCCCCAATGGATGCCGCGAAAATCATGTGGGTAATGTACGAACATCCAGAAACTCACTTCGAAGAACTGGCGCTGCGCTTTATGGACATCCGTAAACGTATCTACAAGTTCCCGAAAATGGGCGTGAAAGCGAAAATGATCGCCGTCACCACCACTTCCGGTACCGGTTCTGAAGTGACTCCGTTTGCGGTTGTGACCGACGACGCGACTGGCCAGAAATACCCACTGGCTGACTACGCGCTGACTCCAGATATGGCTATCGTTGATGCCAACCTGGTGATGGATATGCCGAAATCACTCTGTGCGTTCGGTGGTCTGGATGCAGTGACTCACGCCCTGGAAGCTTACGTTTCCGTACTGGCTTCTGAGTTCTCTGACGGTCAGGCTCTGCAGGCTCTGAAACTGCTGAAAGAAAACCTGCCAGCGTCTTACAACGAAGGCTCTAAAAACCCGGTTGCTCGTGAGCGTGTGCACAATGCTGCCACCATCGCAGGTATCGCGTTTGCTAACGCCTTCCTCGGTGTGTGTCACTCCATGGCGCACAAGTTGGGCTCTCAGTTCCACATTCCTCACGGTCTGGCGAACGCCCTGCTGATCTCCAACGTTATCCGCTACAACGCGAATGACAACCCAACCAAGCAGACTGCATTCAGCCAGTACGACCGCCCAATGGCTCGTCGTCGCTACGCTGAAATCGCAGACCACCTGGGTCTGAGCGCTGCCGGTGACCGTACCGCTGTGAAGATCGAGAAACTGCTGGCATGGCTGGACAGCATCAAAGCTGAACTGGGCATTCCTAAGTCAATCCGTGAAGCGGGCGTTCAGGAAGCTGACTTCCTGGCACACGTTGACAAGCTGTCTGAAGATGCCTTCGATGACCAGTGTACTGGTGCGAACCCGCGCTACCCACTGATCTCCGAGCTGAAACAGATTCTGCTGGATACTTACTACGGCCGTGAGTTCCACGAAGACAACTCTGTTGCAGTGAAAGCTGAAGCACCGGTTGTTAAAGCTGACAAGAAAGTGAAGAAAAACGCTTAATTGCTAGCCAAATAAAAAACCCGCTCTTGTAGCGGGTTTTTTTATGTCTGATGATCTGAGGATAATTAGCGCCGGGACTGTTCCTGTAACGCCGTCAACGAGCCGACCACCAGCGCTTCTTTATAATGTTTACGGCACACGGAGATATAACGCTCGTTGCCGCCAATCACCACCTGCTCGCCCTCAGCGTAGGGTTTCCCCTCCTGATCAAGACGCAGCACCATGCTCGCTTTACGTCCGCAGAAACAGATGGTTTTCAGCTCCACCAGCTTATCGGACCATGCCAGTAAATACTGACTGCCAATAAACAGCTCGCCGCGGAAATCAGTACGCAGGCCATAGCACAGCACGGGAATATCCAGCTGATCGACCACTTCTGACAACGCATGCACCTGCTCACGCGTGAGGAACTGGCTTTCGTCCACCAGAACGCAGTGTACCGGCTTTTGAGCGTGTTCAGCGCGGATCTCTTCATACAGGTCTGTCTGGGTATTAAACAGCGTCGCAGGCGACGACAGGCCGATACGTGAGCTGACCTTTCCGGCACCAAAGCGATCGTCGATCTCGGCGGTGTAGACCATGGAGCGCATGCCCCTTTCCTGGTAATTATAAGCAGACTGCAGTAGCGCGGTGGACTTCCCTGCATTCATTGCGGAATAGTAGAAATAAAGTTGTGCCATTGGTCGTTAAACCCTAATCAATGTGTAATATTCCCGATGATTGATTGTACCATATTTTGCTCCGGACTCAGCGACACCACGCACAGAGTCGGTGCAAGAGGTAAAGTCAGATTTCAGACATGAAGCTAAAATAACGCGTTAAAACAGAGAGTAAACGCACCACCCTGCTATAAATCCTGGTGACTTTAGCTTAAGCAAATCCTGATTTTTTATAGTGGAATCAATACCGTTAAAATTCAGTATTTATTAACTATCCGTGCGCCCTGGCCTATGGCGACGAGTAATACAAAAGGTTGATATTTATCCGAGGTAACTATAAGCGGTTAGAGATTTGTCACAAAAGTAAACACGCGGGCACTCAGTTTATGTGATTAGCGAGGATATCAAATCGTCCTGACAGGTAATCAAATTTAAGTTAGCGTCATTAATAATAGCGCTGGATATTAAGTATTTTTTGAATTCCTTACATTCTCACCTATTGCACATCTCAAATTATCACTCTATTATTAGGACAACAAACCACCCCCAATATAAGTTTGAGATTACTACAATGAGCGAAGCACTTAAAATTCTGAACAACATCCGTACTCTTCGTGCGCAAGCAAGAGAATGCACCCTCGAAACTCTGGAAGAAATGCTGGAAAAATTAGAAGTTGTTGTAAACGAACGTCGTGAAGAAGAAAGCGCCGCTGCTGCTGAAATCGAAGAACGCACGCGTAAACTGCAGCAATATCGTGAAATGCTGATTGCTGATGGTATCGATCCAAACGAATTACTGAACAGCATGGCTGCCGCTAAAACCGGTACTAAAGCAAAACGCGCTGCTCGCCCGGCTAAATATAGCTACGTAGACGAGAACGGCGAAACTAAAACCTGGACTGGCCAGGGCCGCACCCCAGCGGTAATCAAGAAAGCCATGGACGAGCAAGGCAAACAGCTGGATGATTTCCTGATCAAGGATTAATCCCCTCGCCTTCAGAAAAATCCCGTTTATACGGGATTTTTTTATACCTGTAATTTGCCCCGAGACATCTTCTTACACCCCGTCATATAGCCACATGCACGAATGTATACTTCTTTACATCCCTTACTTTGCCGTTCATCAGGCATAAAAAAACCGGTGGAGCATAACTCTCACCGGTTCATCGCACAGAATGGGTAGATTAGTTTTTAATACCCATGGTCTCTTTCAGCCAGGCTTTAAATTCTTCGCCCAGTGAGTTATGGCGAATACCATATTCAACGAAAGCCTGCATATAACCGAGCTTATTACCGCAGTCATGGCTCTTGCCTTTCATGTGGTAGGCTTCAACGGTCTCTTTCTCGATCAGCATATCAATGCCATCGGTCAGCTGGATTTCGTCACCCGCGCCTGGAGGGGTTTTCGCCAGCAGCGGCCAAATCTCTGCGCTCAGCACATAACGACCCACTACCGCGAGGTTAGACGGGGCGACGTCGGCTTTAGGCTTCTCAACCACGCCAACCATCGGCACGCTTTCGCCTGGTTTCAGCTCCACGCCTTTGCAGTCGACCACGCCGTACGCGGTGACGTCTTCAACAGGCTCAACCATGATCTGGCTGCTGCCGGTTTCGTCGAAGCGACGAATCATGTCAGCGAGGTTGTCCTGAGAGAGGTCTGATTCGAACTCATCCAGAATCACGTCCGGCAGGATAACCGCCACAGGCTCGTCGCCCACAACCGGGTGAGCACACAGCACTGCATGTCCGAGGCCCTTAGCCAGCCCCTGACGCACCTGCATGATGGTGACATGCGGTGGGCAGATAGACTGAACCTCTTCCAGCAGCTGGCGTTTAACGCGTTTTTCCAGCATGGCTTCAAGTTCAAAACTGGTATCGAAATGGTTTTCGATCGAGTTTTTGGACGAATGAGTCACCAGCACAATTTCAGTAATGCCCGCGGCAATACATTCATTGACGACATACTGGATTAATGGCTTATCAACCAAAGGCAGCATTTCTTTCGGAATTGCCTTTGTAGCCGGTAGCATCCTGGTTCCTAATCCCGCTACCGGGATAACGGCCTTTGTGACTTTCGAATTTAGGGCAGCCATTGAAATCTCCTGAACTGTTCAAGTTTTGAACTTTTTTGCAATGAATAACGCGTCGAGTATATCAGCCTCACTCTGCAAACCGGGTCTGAAAAGGGCGCGTTACCGATCAATTAGGATAAATACGTATCAAACTGGCAGTGATAGTAGCACTGCCGGTAAAACGAAGGTAAAGCTATCTGACGAATAAAACTCAATTGCCTATTCCGTGGACAACATTAAGCGCAAACGCCCACCGGCTCCCCAAATTTGACACTGCCATGACGTGCAGCGGTGGCTTATTTGGTTAAGATAAGTCGTACCTAACGTCCCCAGTGGAACGCCGTTACTGACCTGAATATGATGCTCCCCGGTATTCAGCGTGGCGTTTAGACCCGCAGAGACCAGGATGAGGTTTTTTAATTCACTATGGTAATAACCCACTAACAGCGGAAACTGTCCCGGTAAATTGGCCTGGCGGAAAAGCTGGTTAACTTGTTTAAGCAGTGCCCCCAATTCAGGAAGCCGCTGCCCCTGATGAGAAAGCTGTTCCTGTAACAAACCGTTAAATAATGCCCGCAATAATAATGCTGCTAATACGCCGTTATCACCTGCTCGCGTCACATCCAGACAATAAAACGCTAAATCAACATCTGATAATGGCGCAATATCGAGCACCAGGCCGGGCTGGTCTGCGGCAACCAGTTGACGGTAGTTAATTCTGCAATGGGATATATTTTGCTGAACCGGCGGCTGAAGCTCCTGTAAAAGCTTGGCGGCGGCGTGTGGATTACTGACCAGCGCATCCCAGTCCTGGAAAAGGCGCTCCTCTTCCTCGACGCGGGAATTAAACATATTCGGGTAAAGGCAGGCAAACACCGTTTCACGCAGGCGATTAAGATCTTTTACCGGCTTTAACAGGACGTCCTGAACGCCTAGACGCAGGGCTTTGGCGATATCGGCCATGTTCTCCGTCGCGGAGATCACCAGAATCGGCGTCTGGTCCCCCTCGTTACGCAAATGCTCGATGAGTTTTAGGCCGTTCATACGCGGCATTGCGATATCACAGATCATCAGATCGGGTGTGATGGCCGTCATCTGTTCCAGGGCATCTACACCGTCAACGGCGAGCAGGGTCGTTGCTCCCAGCGAACTTAACCACGAATCCAGTAGCGAACGGAAAACGGGCTCGTCTTCAACTATCAGAATCTGTTTTCCGGCCAATGGCTGTGTCATGGTCTCTCCTCTGGCAGACGATAAATCAATAGTGGCATGCTATTGGACCTACCGCCTGTCAGATTTTGCTGAAGTCGTCAAAAAGGGTGCTCACACTGACGCGCGCACCAAAGGTAACAGTTCGTCCATTTTTTTCTCAACCGCCAGTGCGCCGGCGGCAATAGCCGCTTCAGCGCGATGGAAGTCGAGCGTTGATATTTGCGGACAGAATGGCTGTATAAGAATATCCGGAGGATCGCCCGCCATTCGATTTCGCTTCAGGCGATTCTCCAGCACCTGAATAGAGGTGGTCATGATCTCCATCGCCGTCGGCGCGGTGACCGAACGTCGCGTCGCCGCACGCCCTAACCGTTCGCGCAGGCGTTCATGCCAGGCGAGTTTTTCGCTTTCTGGCTCATCGTTATGGAGATTCACCGGCATTAAATCTTGTTGCATCAGATGGGCGTCATGCTGCAAATCCACCGCAATCACGATATCAGCCCCCATCGCGCGGGTTAGCGAAATCGGGACAGGATTGACCACGCCGCCATCCACCAGCCAGTAGCCATTGTGGGGAACCGGTGCCATCAGACCCGGCATACTACAGGACGCGCGCACGGCAAGGTGGATATCACCTTCGGTGAACCAGATTTCCCTGCCGGTACTGAGATTGGTTGCCACGGCGCCGAACGGCATCTGGCAAAGATTGAAATCATCGGAGGGCATGATTTGGCGGAACTGATTAAACACGCGTTCACCGCGCAGCAGCCCACCGCGTTGCCAGGAGAGATCCATCAGGCGCAGGACGTCCCAGTAGCTAAAAGATCGTACCCAGGTTTCGAGCTCCGGCATTTTACCGCACGCGTAGGCGGCCCCTACCAGCGAACCAATAGAACATCCTGCAACAAGATCAACTTCGACACCCAGTCGTTTTAACGCGTTAATCACGCCAATGTGCGACCAGCCCCGGGCTGCACCTGATCCCAGCGCCAGACCAATTTTTACCTTTCTCATTAGTCCTGTTTAACTTCCCCTGGATTACCAACGTAGCGTCATCGCTACCGCTCAGTTAACATAGTGCTACCCGGCGTTTATACGCCATGACTTTTTTATTTCAGGAAGAGAATGGTGTCTCAACTCTGTCCCTGTGGTAGCGCTCTGGAGTATAGCCTATGTTGCCAGCGATATCTTTCCGGCAACCAGGTTGCACCAGATCCGTCACACCTTATGCGATCCCGGTATTCTGCTTTTGTGATCAAAGACGCAGACTACCTGATTAAAACCTGGCATCCGTCCTGCCATGCCGCTGACTTTCGTCAGGAGATTGAAGCCGGATTTGCCAATACGCAGTGGCTCGGCTTGACGCAGTTCGAGGTTGCGCCCGGCAGTACCCCCAATGAAGGTTTTGTCAGTTTTGTCGCCCGTTTTACCGAGCAGAACAAACCGGGTGCCATCATCGAACGCTCCCGGTTCTTACTGGAGGGCGGACAGTGGTACTATATTGATGGTACTCGTCCGCAGTTTGGTCGTAATGACCCCTGCCCCTGCGGTTCAGGTAAAAAATTTAAAAAGTGTTGCGGGCAATAACGCCTGACCACAAATAACAAGCAAACACTCAACAGGATTTCCTCGCGATGCAATCACTCCAACGCAAAATACTGCGTACCATTTGCCCTGACCAGAAGGGTCTGATCGCCCGTATCACCAACATTTGCTACAAGCATGAACTGAACATCGTGCAGAACAACGAGTTCGTGGATCATCGCACGGGCCGCTTCTTTATGCGCACCGAGCTGGAAGGCATATTCAACGACAACACCCTGCTGGCTGACCTCGACGGCGCATTACCGGAAAACTCCATTCGCGAGCTGACTCCTGCCGGTCGCCGCCGCGTGGTGATTCTGGTGACTAAAGAAGCGCACTGCCTTGGCGATCTGCTGATGAAAGCCAATTACGGCGGCCTGGACGTTGAAATTGCCGCAGTCATCGGCAACCACGATACCCTGCGTACGCTGGTCGAGCGTTTTGATATTCCGTTCGAACTGGTGAGCCACGAGGGGCATACCCGCGAAGAGCACGACGATCTGATGGCGCAGGCCATTGAAGCACACAATCCTGACTACGTGGTGCTGGCGAAATACATGCGCGTACTGACACCGTCGTTTGTCTCACGCTTCCCGAATAAGATCATCAACATTCACCACTCGTTCCTGCCTGCCTTCATTGGCGCGCGTCCGTACCATCAGGCGTACGAGCGCGGCGTGAAGATTGTCGGGGCGACCGCCCACTACGTGAACGATAACCTGGATGAAGGTCCGATCATCATGCAGGACGTGATTCACGTCGATCACACCTATACCGCAGAAGATATGATGCGTGCCGGTCGTGACGTGGAGAAGAACGTACTGAGCCGCGCGCTGTATCAGGTGCTGGCCCAGCGCGTGTTTGTCTACGGCAACAGAACGATTATTCTTTAATCCTTTGTGAAATGAATTGATTAGCTTTGCGCCTTTACGGGCAAAAAGCAGACAAACGATTCGTTTTCCTCAAAGGAATGCTTTACAGGGGCGCGTCATTTGATATGATGCGCCCCGCTTCCAGCAGGAAGCAGGCCAGTAAAAGCATTACCCCGTGGTGGGGTTCCCGAGCGGCCAAAGGGAGCAGACTGTAAATCTGCCGTCATCGACTTCGAAGGTTCGAATCCTTCCCCCACCACCATCTCAACGCTCAAAGCATCATACCCCTGGCGGGGTTCCCGAGCGGCCAAAGGGAGCAGACTGTAAATCTGCCGTCATCGACTTCGAAGGTTCGAATCCTTCCCCCGCCACCATTTCTTGTTGTAACTTTTCCCATAAAAAATACCTAATATTCTCTTATCCGGCTTTCGCACACCTGTTTTTCCCCGGTGGCGCTGCGCTTACCGGGGCTACAAAGCCGATCCGCAAATCCGTAGGCCGGGTAAGGCGAAGCCGCCACCCGGCAAAAGGCCCGCTCGATCCAGGTATACATCTCCTTTCGGCGCACCGTCTCCCGGGGGTGTAATAGCGATCCGCGAACCCGTAGGCCGGGTAAGGCGAAGCCGCCACCCGGCAAAAAGGCGAAAAAAACCCTGCCGAAGCAGGGTCTTGTTTATTCACATCCATCGATCAGCGACGTGCGCGCACAATCTGGTACTTACGCGTCAGGTACTCAACCGGCACGCTCCAGATATGCACCAGGCGCGAGAACGGGAACAGCACGAACAGCGTCATACCCAGCACCAGATGCATTCGGAAGATAAAGGCTACGCCGTCCAGATGCTCAGACGCCCCGCCGTGGAACGTCACCACGGACTGCGCCCAGCCGACCAGTTTCATCATCTCGCTGCCGTCCATATGTTGGGCAGAGAAAGGAATCGTCGCCAGACCCAGCGCGCACTGGATAACCAGCACCGCCATCACCAGAATATCCGCCGCCGTTGTCGTCGCACGAATACGCGGGCTGAACAGACGGCGTTTGAGCAGCAGCAAACCACCCACCAGGCACATCACGCCCGCGGCACCGCCGCCAAACATCGCCATCTTCTGCTTCACTTCCAGCGGCAGCCAGGCTTCATACATCCAGTGCGGCGTCAGCATCCCGAAGGCGTGACCGGCGATCACACCCAGAATCCCGATGTGGAACAGGTTCGACGCCAGGTTCATCCCTTTGCGATCCAGCATCTGGCTGGAGCCCGCACGCCAGGTGTACTGCCCGTAGTCATAACGCAGCCAACTGCCTACCAGGAACACGGTACCCGCAATGTACGGATAGATATCAAAGAAGAACATATTCAGGAAGTGCATTATTGCTGTCCTCCGTTAGAGATATTCAAATATTGCGGGGCGACAGCTCCGGCAAAACGACGCTGGTGAGCAGAGATTTCCGACTCGCCGCAATTCTGGTCAGCAAAGAACTTCACTTGCTCTTCTTCCCAGACCGCATCCAGCGCCTGCGGGGTATCATCGCGCGCTTCGTCGGCGATTTTTTCCGCCACTTTGTCGCTATCTACCGCCGCGTTCGCCAGTTTCACCAGCAGTTCGAACAGCACCGCATAGCGGCTTTCACGCTGTTTCAGACGCGCACTCAGCAACGCCAGAATCGGAGCGATATCCTGCAGACCGCCCAGCGCCTCTTCACGCGGCAGCTGCGCCAGATATTCCAGATACAGCGGCAGATGGTCCGGCAGCTCGCGGCTGTCGAGCTGCAAGCCGTGCGCTTCGTACTGCGCCATCAGGTCAACCATCGCCTGACCGCGATCGCGGGATTCACCGTGAACGTGTTCGAACAGCAGTAGCGAGGTGGCACGGCCGCGGTCAAACAGCTGGCTGTAGTCAGACTGCGCATCCAGCTGATCCTGAGTGAGTAAATCACGCAGGAAAACGCCTAACGCCTGCGCGTCTTCTTTATCCAGATTATCCGATGACGCGAGTGCATCAAAGAGCTCCTGCTGATGCTGCCACAGGGCAGCATCAGGGTACTCGAGCAGACGCGAAACAATGACGAGTTCAATCATTGGTGCGGCTCCGTTTTGCTGGTCACATCCATCGCATCAATGCGACGGCTGTTGAACAGGTTGAATTTGCTGTCTGAACCGTGGCAACCGTCGCCGAAGGTAAAGCCACAACCGCTTTTCTCCGGGAAGGCGTCGCGCGCCTGTTCGCGGTGGCTGCTTGGCACCACGAAACGATCTTCGTAGTTCGCAATCGCCAGGTAACGGTACATCTCCTGGGCCTGCGCTTCGCTCAGGCCGACCTCTTCCAGCGCGCTGGTGTCGATCACGCCATCAACGGTTTCTGCACGCTTGAAGTGACGCATTGCCAGCATACGTTTCAGGGCCAGCAGCACCGGCTGGGTATCCCCTGCGGTGAGCAGGTTTGCCAGGTACTGAACCGGGATACGCAGGCTTTCCACGTCCGGCAGGATCCCGTTGCTGCCCAGTTCACCCGCATCGGCGGCGGACTGAATTGGAGACAGCGGTGGCACATACCAGACCATCGGCAGCGTGCGATATTCCGGGTGCAGCGGCAGAGCCAGCTTCCAGTCCATCGCCATTTTGTACACCGGCGACTGCTGCGCGGAGTCGATTACGCTCTGCGGAATGCCGTCTTTCAGCGCCTGCTCAATCACTTTCGGATCGTTCGGATCGAGGAACACGTCCAGCTGACGCTGATAGAGATCTTTCTCGTTCTCAGTGCTCGCCGCAGTTTCAATCGCATCCGCGTCATACAGCAGCACGCCGAGGTAACGAATACGGCCTACGCAGCTTTCGGAACAGACGGTCGGCATCCCCGCTTCGATACGCGGATAACAGAAGATGCACTTCTCGGACTTGCCGCTCTTCCAGTTGAAGTAGATCTTTTTGTACGGGCAGCCGGTAATGCACATACGCCAGCCGCGGCACTTGTCCTGATCGATCAGCACGATGCCGTCTTCTTCACGCTTGTAGATGGCTCCGCTCGGACAGGTCGCGACACACGCCGGGTTCAGGCAGTGTTCGCACAGACGCGGCAGGTACATCATGAAGGTGTTTTCGAACTGGCCGTACATCGCCTTCTGCATGTTTTCGAAGTTCTGATCTTTCGACAGTTTTTCGAACTCACCGCCGAGATCGTCTTCCCAGTTCGGGCCTTTGCTGATTTTGTCCATACGCTGGCCGGTGATCAGCGAGCGCGGACGCGCAATCGGCTGATGTTTCCCTTCCGGCGCGTTGTGCAGGTTCTGGTAGTCAAAATCAAACGGCTCGTAGTAATCGTCGATGCCCGGCAGATGCGGGTTAGCAAAGATTTTCCCCAGCAGCAGCGCTTTGTTACCCATGCGCGGCACCAGTTTGCCGTTGATCTTACGGATCCAACCACCCTTCCATTTTTCCTGGTTTTCCCAGTCGGTCGGGAAGCCGGTGCCTGGTTTGGTTTCGACGTTGTTGAACCACGCGTACTCCGTACCTTCGCGGCTGGTCCAGACATTTTTACAGGTGACTGAGCAGGTATGACAGCCGATGCATTTATCCAGATTCAGCACCATGCCGACTTGTGAACGAATTTTCATTTTACGCTCTCCTGTACCTGGTCATTACCTTCGCCATCTAACCAGTCAATATTCTTCATCTTACGCACCACCACGAACTCATCGCGGTTAGAGCCGACCGTACCGTAGTAGTTAAAGCTGTACGCCAGTTGCGCATAGCCGCCGATCATGTGAGTCGGTTTCGGCGTGATACGCGTGACCGAGTTATGGATACCGCCGCGCTGCTGGGTGACTTCGGAACCTGGCAGGTTCACGATACGCTCCTGGGCGTGGTACATCATGGTCATCCCGGCTGGCACACGCTGGCTGACAACCGCACGGGCCGTCAGGGCACCGTTGCTGTTGAACACTTCGATCCAGTCGTTATCCACGATCCCCAGATCTTTGGCATCCACTTCGCTCATCCAGACGATTGGCCCACCGCGACCTAAGGTCAACATCAGCAGGTTGTCGCTGTAGGTGGAGTGAATCCCCCACTTCTGGTGCGGCGTCAGGAAGTTCAGCGCTTTTTCCGGGTTACCGTTAGACTTCTCGCCCATCACCTCTTTCACCGAACGGGTGTCGATTGGCGGACGATAGACCAGCAGGCTTTCCCCGAAATCACGCATCCACTGGTGATCCTGATACAGGGACTGACGACCGGTCAGGGTGCGCCATGGGATCAGCTCGTGAACGTTGGTATAACCCGCGTTGTAAGACACATGTTCATCTTCCAGACCAGACCAGGTCGGGCTGGAGATAATTTTGCGCGGCTGAGCCTGAATATCGCGGAAGCGAATTTTCTCGTCTTCTTTGTTCAGCGCCAGATGCGTGTGGTCACGACCGGTGAATTCGCTGAGCGCCGCCCAGGCTTTGACGGCCACCTGACCGTTGGTTTCCGGTGCCAGGGTGAGGATCATCTCTGCCGCATCAATCGCCGTGTTCAGCATCGGCTGGCCTTTAGCTGGGCCGTCTGCTTTGGTGTAATTGAGCTTACGCAGCAGATCCATTTCGCTCTGGGTGTTCCAGGCGATACCTTTCCCGCCGTTACCGATTTTCTCCATCAATGGGCCGATAGAGGTAAAGCGCTCGTAGGTCGCCGGGTAATCGCGTTCCACCGGAATGATGTGTGGCGCGGTGACACCCGGAATCAGGTCACACTCGCCTTTTTTCCAGTCCTTCACGTCCAGCGGCTGCGCCAGTTCGGCGGCGGAGTCGTGCTGGATTGGCAGGGTCACCACGTCGGTTTCTACGCCGAGATGGCCCACGCAGACTTCGGAGAATTTCTTCGCGATGCCTTTGTAGATTTCCCAGTCGCTTTTGGAATCCCACGCCGGGTCAACGGCGGCAGACAGCGGGTGAATAAACGGATGCATATCCGAGGTATTCATGTCGTCTTTTTCGTACCAGGTCGCCGTCGGCAGCACGATGTCGGAGTACAGACAGGTGCTGGAGAGACGGAAGTCCAGGGTGACGACCAGATCCAGTTTCCCGTCGAGACCGTTATCTTTCCACTCGACTTCTTCTGGCTTGACGCCGCCCTGTTTGCCCAGGTCTTTGCCCTGAATACCGTGGTCAGTACCCAGGAGATACTTGAGCATGTATTCGTGGCCTTTACCGGACGAGCCCAGCAGGTTCGAACGCCAGATGAACAGGTTACGCGGGTGGTTTTTGCCGTTTTCAGGGTTTTCCGCCGCAAAGCGAATCGAGCCATCCTTCAGGGATTTCACGGTGTAATCGACCGGTGACATACCCGCTTGTTTCGCCGCTTCCGCGATGCGCAGCGGGTTGGTGCCCAGCTGTGGCGCGGACGGCAGCCAGCCCATGCGCTCTGCACGCACGTTGAAGTCGATCAGATGCCCGGTGTAGCGGGATTTATCCGCCATCGGCGAGAGCAGTTCCTGCGCGGTGACGGTTTCATAGCGCCACTGGCTGGAGTGGTTGTAGAAATAGGAGGTACTGTTCATGTGACGCGCCGGACGCTGCCAGTCGAGGCCAAACGCCAGCGGCTGCCAGCCGGTCTGCGGACGCAGTTTTTCCTGGCCCACATAGTGCGCCCAACCGCCGCCGCTCTGGCCGATACAGCCGCAGAACACCAGCATGTTGATCAGACCACGATAGTTCATATCGAGGTGATACCAGTGGTTCAGACCCGCGCCGACGATGATCATCGAACGACCGTGGGTTTTGTCGGCGTTCTCGGCAAATTCACGGGCGATACGGGTGATTTGCGCGCGTGGCACGCCGGTCACCTGCTCTGCCCACGCCGGGGTGTACGCTTTGATGTCGTCATAGCTGGTCGCGCAGTTTTCGTCGTTCAGACCACGTTCCAGACCGTAGTTGGCCATCGTCAGATCGTAAACGGTGGTCACCAGTGCGGTCGAGCCGTCGGCCAGTTGCAGACGTTTGACCGGCAGTTTGTGCAGCAGGATATTTTCCAGCTCCACTTTCTTGAAGTGTTCAGAACCTTCGCCGCCGAAGTACGGGAAACCGACTTCCGCGATCTCATCCTGGCTGCCCAGCATGCTGAGACGCAGCTCGGCCTCTTCGCCGGTGGTACCGTCGCGCTGCTCGAGGTTCCACTTACCTTTTTCGCCCCAGCGGAAACCGATGGAGCCGTTCGGCGCCACCATATCGCCATCGTTGGTGCAGGCGACGGTTTTCCATTCCGGGTTGTTTTCCTGACCCAGCGCATCCACCAGATCCGCCGCACGCAGCATACGACCGGCAGCGTAGTAGCCGTCACGCTCTTCGAGCATCACCAGCATTGGCATATCGGTGTAGCGACGCACGTAGTCGGTAAAGTACTGGCTTGGTTTATCCAGGTGGAATTCGCGCAGCATGACGTGGCCCATCGCCAGCGCCATCGCGGCATCGGTACCCTGCTTCGGCGCCAGCCACAGATCGCACAGCTTGGCGATTTCGGCGTAGTCCGGGGTCACAGCAACGGTTTTGGTGCCTTTGTAACGCACTTCGGTGAAGAAGTGGGCGTCCGGGGTACGGGTCTGCGGTACGTTAGAGCCCCAGGCGATGATATAGCTGGAGTTGTACCAGTCAGCGGATTCAGGCACGTCGGTCTGCTCGCCCCAGGTCTGCGGAGACGCTGGCGGTAAGTCGCAGTACCAGTCGTAGAAGCTCAGACAGGTGCCGCCGATGAGGGACAAGTAGCGCGCGCCGGACGCGTAGGAGACCATCGACATCGCCGGGATCGGCGAGAAGCCTGCCACGCGGTCCGGGCCGTAGGTTTTGACGGTGTAGACGTTAGACGCCGCAATCAGCTCATTCACTTCCTGCCAGGACGAACGGACAAACCCGCCGCGCCCGCGCGCCTGCTTGAAGCTTTTCGCTTTATCCGCGTCTTCAATAATGGAGGCCCAGGCATCAACCGGATCGCTGTGCTGCACTTTCGCTTCGCGCCACATTTTCATCAGGCGTTTGCGCATCAGCGGGTATTTCAGGCGGTTAGCGCTGTACAGATACCAGGAGTAGCTCGCGCCACGCGGACAGCCGCGCGGTTCGTGGTTCGGCATATCCGGGCGAGTACGCGGATAGTCGGTCTGCTGCATTTCCCAGGTGACCAGACCATTCTTGACGAAGATCTTCCAGCTGCAGGAACCGGTGCAGTTTACACCGTGTGTAGAACGAACGACTTTATCGTGCTGCCAACGCTGACGGTATCCATCTTCCCAGTCCCGGTTGGTTTCCAGAACCTGACCGTGCCCATCGGCAAAGGTTTCGCCCTTCTGCTTGAAGTAGCGAAACCGGTCCAAAAATTTGCTCATCGGGTATCTCCTGTGTGGAGCCTGTGGCTCTCTAAATCGACATTGCTGATTTGCAGCGAAGGTAACGCTATGAAAGATGGTCGGAATTGATAACGATCAAGGCGGGCGGGCTCTGTTGCGCGGGGTATTAGAGCAAATACCACCAAAGCGGTAGAAAAAGTTATTTTTTAACTATCTGTTTTTTATATGTATTTTATAGTTATCCCAGATAGGGTACGGCTGTTTTTAACATCTTAGGTATTAAGGGGTAGACGCCGCTGCAAAGCGATGGCGATCACAGCGTTACCCGCGGGCTCATCCTGAGCCAGTAATAAGTATGTTGTAACTAATTGCCAGATAAAAAAATGCGCGGCACAGAGGCCGCGCGAACGGATAATCAAACTTACTTGTTTTTCTTAGTATTACGGCCGTATACCAGCCAGGTGATAAACACGCAGGCGATATAGAAGACGAGGAATACTTTCATGGCACCCGCCGGGGAGCCGGTCAGCTCGAGGGAGATACCAAAAGATTTTGGAATAAAGAAGCCGCCGATAGCACCGATGGCAGAGATGAAGCCCAGCGCTGCCGCGGTATCTGTCGCCGCTTCACGCATCGCCTGCTCTTCGCTGCCGCCCTGCGCTTTCACACGATCGGTGGTCAGCTTACGGAAGATCACCGAGATCATCTGGAAGGTAGAGGCACTACCCAGACCGGCCGTCAGGAACAGGCCCATGAACACGGCGAAGAACGCGGTGAAGTTACCGCCCACACCGTTGGTCGGCAGGGTCAGGAACAGCAGCGCGCAGAAGAACGCCATCAGCACAAAGTTCACCAGCGTCACGCGGGTTCCGCCCAGACGGTCGGAAATCATCCCGCCGGTAGAGCGTGCCAGGGCGCCGATAAATGGACCGAAGAAGGCAAAATGCAGGATCTGCACGTCCGGGAACTGGGTTTTCGACAGCATCGCGAAACCGGCGGAGAAGCCGATAAACGAGCCGAAAGTTGCCAGATACAGCAGGGCCATGATCCACAGGTGCGCGCGTTTCAGAACCGGCAGCTGCTCGCTCAGGGAGGCTTTAGACGCCGACAGATCGTTCATGAAGAACCAGGCTGCCAGGGTGAATACCACCAGGAACGGTACCCAGATCCAGGAGGCGTTTTCGAGGAACAGTTTAGAACCGTCCGCCTGTTCCACGCCCGTTCCGCCGAAGACGGCGAAGATAGACATGGAGATCGCCAGCGGCGCGATCAACTGCATCACGCTCACGCCCATATTGCCCAGGCCGCCGTTGATACCCAGCGCGCCGCCCTGTTTGGCTTTCGGGAAGAAGAAGCTGATGTTCGCCATGCTGGAAGCAAAGTTAGCCCCGGCAAAGCCGCAAAGCAGCGCGATAATCACGAACACGCTGAACGGCGTTGAGGTGTCCTGCACCGCAAAGCCCAGCCACACGCATGGGATGATCATGATGCCGGTGCTGAATGCCGTCCAGCGACGACCGCCAAACAGCGGAACCATGAAGGCGTAAGGAACACGCAGCAGCGCGCCGGAAAGTGCCGGAAGCGCAGTCAGCATAAACAGCTGATCGGTAGTAAAGGTAAAGCCGACTTTCGGCAGGTTTACCGCCACAGCACTAAACAGCATCCACACGCAGAATGCTAACAACAAACACGGAACAGAAATCCACAGATTACGACTTGCAACACGCTGGCCACGCTGTTTCCAGAACTCAGGATCTTCCGGATGCCATTCTGTTATAACAGCACCGGTTGCCCTTTCCGGGGCGGATGAGTGACTCATAGACACCTCTGATTATCAATATTGATGCTGCAAACATTAGGGTTTTAAGCGAGCGGTAAGTTGATATAAATCAAAGGAAAAGTTGACGGTTTGACGCTCAAAAAAACGCCATGACCCTAAGTGAGTAGATGCTTTAGGTAAAATTCGGCAAAAAAGGTGTGGTTTTTTAACGGGGCTGATGTTTTGCACTTCTCGCCTCCCCCTGCCCATTACTCCCGTGGCAATTTAGGAGTAATCCTTTGTTGGTATGGGTATACTCCAGGGTATGCAGGAAAATAGCGCCATTCCTGGAGGCAGGCAAAATCAGGAGCCCGGCAAGCCCATGTTAAAACGACTCTTCTCTCCGCTGACGCTGGTTAATCAGTTGGCCCTCATCGTGTTGCTGTCCACCGCCATTGGTGTGACCGGTATGGCGATCTCTGGCTGGCTGGTGCAGGGCGTACAGGGTAGCGCTCATGCCATTAACGAGGCAGGATCCCTGCGTATGCAGAGTTATCGCCTGCTGGCTGCCGTTCCGTTGACGTCGAAAGACCAGGCATTGCTGGATGAGATGGAGCGTACCGCATTCAGCCCCGAACTGGAAATTGCCGCCCAGCGCGATGGACAAACCCAACAGCTTAACGCCCTGCAAGGCTACTGGCACAGTCAGCTGAAACCGGGCCTGCAGCAGGCGCACAGCCCCGACACCGTTGCCGGTGATGTCGCCAGTTTCGTCGCCCGCATTGATACCCTCGTCTCCTCTTTCGACTCCTCCACCGAAATGCGCATTGAGCGCGTGGTGATGGTCCACGGCGCAATGGCAGTGTTTATGGCCCTGCTGCTGGTGTTCACCATCGTCTGGCTGCGCGCGCGCCTGCTGCATCCCTGGAAGCAACTCCTGGCCGTGGCCCGCGCCGTCACCCAGCGTGATTTTACCCAGCGGGCGCACATCAGCGGACGCAACGAAATGGCGATGCTCGGTCAGGCCCTGAATGATATGTCCGGCGAGCTGGCCGAGAGCTACGCGGTACTGGAAAAACGGGTACAGGAAAAAACCGCCGGTCTTGAGCAAAAGAACGAAATTCTCTCCTTCTTATGGCAAGCCAACCGCCGTCTCCACTCTCAGGTTCCGCTCTGCGAGCGCCTGTCGCCGGTGCTGAACGGCCTGCAAAATCTGACCCTGCTGCACGATATTGAACTGCGCGTCTACGACGTCGAAGACGAAGAGAACCATCAGGAGTTCACCTGCCAGTCCGACATGACCTGCGACGATAAAGGCTGTCACCTGTGTCCGCGCGGGCTGCCAACACTCGCCAGCAGCGGTACAACCCTGAAATGGCGTCTCACGGACAGCCACACCCAGTACGGGATTTTGCTGGCAACCCTGCCGACCGGTCGCCACCTGAGCCACGATCAGCAGCAGCTGGTCGACACCCTGGTGGAGCAGCTCACCGCGACCCTGGCGCTGGACCGCCATCAGGAAAAACAGCAGCAGCTGATCGTTATGGAAGAGCGCGCCACCATCGCCCGCGAACTGCATGACTCGATCGCCCAGTCGCTCTCCTGTATCAAAATGCAGGTCAGCTGTCTGCAGATGCAGGACGACGCTCTGCCCGCCACCAGCAAACAGCTGTTAAGCCAGATCCGCAACGAGCTCAACACCTCCTGGGTGCAGCTGCGCGAACTGCTGACCACCTTCCGTCTGCAGCTCACCGAGCCGGGTTTACGCCCGGCATTAGAATCAAGCTGCCACGAATTTAGCGCCCGACTGGGGTTCCCGGTGAAGCTGGACTACCAGCTCCCGCCGCGTTTTGTCCCCTCCCATCAGGCGATTCACCTGCTGCAAATTGCCCGCGAAGCCCTGAGCAATGCGCTCAAGCACGCCGACGCAACGGCAGTCACGGTGGCCGTGACGCATCACGATAATCAGGTGCGTCTCACGGTCCAGGATAACGGCTGCGGCGTGCCGGAAAACGCTGAACGTACCAACCACTATGGTTTAATTATTATGCGAGACCGCGCGCAAAGTCTGCGTGGGGATTGCCAGGTTCGCCGGGGAGAGTCTGGCGGCACTGAAGTCGTAGTGACCTTTATCCCCGAAAAGCCTCTCATCACTTCTCAAGGAGAAAACCATGACTAATCAGGAACCGGCAACCATCCTGTTAATCGACGATCATCCGATGCTGCGCACCGGCGTAAGACAACTTGTCAGCATGGCGGCAGACATTACCGTTGTCGGCGAGGCCAGCAACGGCGAACAGGGTATTGAACTTGCCGAGTCACTCGATCCTGATTTGATCCTGCTCGATCTCAATATGCCGGGCATGAACGGCCTGGAAACTCTGGATAAGCTGCGCGAAAAATCCCTCTCCGGGCGCATCGTGGTGTTTAGCGTGTCTAACCATGAAGAAGACGTGGTGACCGCGCTGAAACGCGGCGCAGACGGATATCTGCTCAAGGATATGGAACCGGAAGATCTGCTGAAAGCCCTGCAACAGGCCGCCGCAGGTGAAATGGTGCTGAGCGAAGCCTTAACGCCGGTACTCGCCGCCAGTTTGCGCGCCAACCGCGCCACGTCAGATCGCGATGTGACTCAGTTGACTCCGCGCGAACGCGACATCCTGAAGCTGATTGCCCAGGGTCTGCCGAATAAAATGATCGCCCGCCGTCTGGATATCACCGAAAGCACGGTGAAAGTTCACGTCAAACACATGCTCAAGAAAATGAAGCTCAAATCCCGCGTCGAAGCGGCAGTCTGGGTCCATCAGGAGCGCATTTTCTAGTTTCACTCGTCCGGCAGCAGTTTCCATCTTGGATCGTCATCCGGCACTGCCATCAGCGGTGGCGACAGAGAGAGCGTGATCTCATTGGAAGAGACACGCTGCCCGTCTTCATCTTCGACCACCACCGACAGCCGCCAGCGGTTCGTCGCCCCTTCGTTTGCATCCCATGCCGGGAGGATCACACTCCAGCCATCACTGCTGTTCGCCCGTGGTGGCGACGTCAGACTTAACGCCTGCGTATCGCCCTGCCAGTGCAGCACGCGTATTCCGTGAGTGCTGCGGATCTGCAGTTTCAGATTGACCGTGTCACCCGGATGCAAATCCCACGGCGGCGTGGCGAGATAAACTGACAGCGTCTTACGCTGGCGAAACTCCATCACCGGCAGACTGGTGCGGTCCGGCGAGTCATAGCGACTCCCGCGCAGGGAACGGGTGGCCGCGACTTCATCCGCCGAGAGCTGTTTTTTCAGCGGCACGCCGAAGCGGTAGTTGAGTTTCATGCCGAGGTTATTCTGGCTGACGCCGCTCTCACCCTGCTTGTGCGCCGCCGAGAAGGTCAGGAGCGGCACCGGCGTATAGTCCAGCCCAAGATTGACCGCCATCGGGTTACGATACCCCGTGCCGCTATGGAACAGATCGACGTTCTCACCGAAATACTGCTCAAAGCTGACGCTGGTATTGAGATGATGGAAGTACGGCAGCCAGGCTTTGGCGGTGACATCGTACCCGCGCGCCATGCGCTGCTCCTGCACGTCGGAGCTCTCGCGCCAGCTGGCGAACGGCTGATAGTAGTTGGCCGACAGGCGCAGGTTCTCTCCCCAGGCTTCGGCGCCCAGCCCGGCCCGCTGTAGATTCTCATCCAGCAGATTGTCGTAGAAGGTGTTGTAGCCCAGCAGCCATTTCCCGGCGACCCAGCGCTGACCGACGCCTGCGTTACTCACCAGTCCGTCGCTTTGCTGCGTCAGACCCACCTGGCTCCAGCTCAGATAGCGGTTGTTGTCCTGCCAGGGGATAAACCAGCGCCCGCTGCTGCCGTTAAATTTACCGTTGTCGTCCACCAGCAGATCGACGCTGGCGTTACCCCAGGGCGACAGCCAGGACTCAATCTGCTGATTCACTTCCCCGCTGACGGCATCGCGCACCTTGCCAAAGGCAAACTGACGCGCCTGCTCCCCGGTCGTCAGGCCGTTATCGGTCATGCTCGCTTCACCGAAGGCTTTCGCCATCTCCGCCAGATGTTTTTCGCTTTCGCCTGTCGGTTTGGCTAAGCCGAGATCCGGCAGGCCATCGCCGTTGTTATCAAAAGGGTTTTTAGCCTGCTGTTCAAATGTACCCGAGGCAGCCAAAACGGCTCCGGCCGGGATAAGGAGGAGGAAAAACAGCGAGCGAATGTGTGGTGAAGCCATCATGAATGTCGTAACTGTGATCCAGATCGCAGGTAATTACAGTGCTAACCTTAACGCGTTCTGGAAGGTTTTGCAGCCTTAAGGGCAATTTCAGGAATAACCCGAAGCCGCTTTGTCTTTTCCCCCGGGAGCGCGGTAGCATAGGTCACCGGCATTATCCGTGCCTTGCTATCTACAGGAGTGAACATGCAAAAAATTGTGATTGTCGCGAACGGTGCGGCCTACGGAAGTGAATCCCTGTTTAACACCCTGCGCCTGGCCATTGCCCTGCGCGATCAGGAGGGCGAGCTGGATCTGCGTCTCTTTTTGATGTCGGATGCCGTCACCGCCGGGCTGAAAGGGCAAAAACCCGCCGAGGGCTATAACATTCAGCAGATGCTGGAGATCCTCACCGCCCAGAATGTCCCGGTCAAACTGTGTAAAACCTGCACCGACGGGCGCGGTATCACCGCCCTGCCGCTGATTGAGGGCGTGGAGATCGGTACTCTGGTGGAACTGGCGCAGTGGACCCTGTCCGCCGATAAAGTATTAACTTTTTAATAATAAACTCGCTTACATATTTTTTACTTATGGACGCGGTTGCACCATCAAGTTCCTCGCCGGGTTGCCGATAGGCTACTTAAGTCAACTCAGCAGGTACACAGTGAATGTTAAAGTCAATTCGTGCCCGTATCATCGCCGCGACGACAGGCTGTCTGGTCGTCGCTCTTCTTCTTAATACCGTCATTAATTTCCAGGTCACACGCAAGGATAACCAGCAGTCGCAGCGCGATATTCTGGCCAGCACCAGCGCCAGCCATAACCTCGCCATCGCGGACTGGGTCAACAGCAAGCTGACCGTGATCAGCTCCGCACAGTCCGTGGCGCTGAATGATGACCCGGTTCCGGTGTTTAAACAGCTGGCGCAGGCGGGTGGCTTTACTAACGTCTACGTCGGGTATGCCAGCAAAACGGCGAAATTCTCCGATCCGGCCGGCGTTCCGGCGGATTACGATCCGACCGTACGCCCGTGGTATCAGCAGGTGGTCAGCGCCGATGCGCCGGTCGTTACCGCGCCGTATGTCGATGCAGGCACCGGTAAACTGGTGGTGACCTTCGCCGTGCCGGTAAAAGAGAACGGCACGCTGAAAGCGGTCGTGGCCGGGGATGTGGCGATGGACAGCGTGGTGGCAAACGTGCGCGGCATTCATCCGACGCCTGCCAGCAGCGGTTTGCTGATCGACAGCGATGGTACGGTAATCGCCGCCAACGATCCGGCCCTGACCCTGAAACCCTTCAATGAGGCGATCGGCGGCGTCGATATCAATGCTCTGAAACAGGGCCAGGAAATCGACGGCACGCTGGGCGGTATGGAGAAAACCTTTATTGCCACACCGGTGGCGGGTACGCACTGGCTGTTGGTCGTGGCCCTCGACAGTAACGATGCCACCTCCGGGATGCGTGCCCTGCTGAAAGCTTCCGCCCTGTCGCTGGTGATCCTGGTTCTGCTCAGCGGCGCGATTGTCCACTTCGTGATCGCCCGTCTGCTGAAACGCCTGTCCAATATTCGCGACGCAATGCATTCGATTGCCAACGGCACCAACGACCTTTCCCAGCGTCTGCCGGACAACGGCCAGGACGAAGTGGCGGAAATCGCTCAGGCCTTTAACGCCTTTAGCGACAAACTCTCCACGGTGATGGTGCAACTGCGAGACGCCAGCGCTTCGGTGAAAAACGCGGCGCGCGAAATAGCCGCAGGCAACCAGGATCTATCGGGCCGTACCGAGCAGGCGGCCTCCAGCCTGCGCGAAACCGCCAGTGCGGTGGAGCAGATAACCGCCTCCGTCACCCAGTCCACCGAATCGGCGGCGGAAGCCAACGACCAGGCGAGCAAAGCTTCAGCGGCGGCCTCGCGCGGCGGCGAAGTGGTCTCTCAGGCGATTACCACCATGCAGTCTATTGAAGTGGCGTCGGCCAAAATCGGTGATATCACCAGCGTGATCGACGGGATTGCCTTCCAGACCAACATTCTGGCGCTGAACGCGGCGGTGGAAGCGGCCCGCGCAGGCGAACAGGGTCGCGGATTTGCGGTGGTGGCCGGGGAAGTGCGTAGTCTGGCGAGTCGCAGCGCGCAGGCGGCGAAAGAGATCAAAACGCTGATCGACTCGACCGCCCACAGCGTGGCAACCGGTTCGCGCTACGTGCATCTGGCCGGGGAAAGCATGGACGAGATCCGCTCAACCATCGGCAGCGTGTCGGGAATTATGCGTGAAATCACCATCGCCACCAGCGAGCAGATGAAAGGCATCCACGAGATCAACCACGCCGTGACCCATCTCGACAGGATGGTGCAGCAGAACGCCGAACTGGTGGTGGAATCCGCCGCCGCGGCGAGCGCCCTGCAAAGCCAGGCGGGCGACCTTGCTGAAACGGCGGGACATTTCCGCATATAATTTTAGTGTGGCGCGTATTGGCCTGGTCAAATACGCGCCAGCTGAACCCTTTCAGGCATTTTGTCATTTTTGTTTAAACGTTATGCCATTTTTTGATCAAAATCAGCATCCCCACCCTTCCCCTTTGGTGTTATGCCATGAGTGAATTGTGAACAACATCACGCTCAGGATTAACCGCAGGGAGCGCGTTTTTCGGGACAACGGGGTAAAAAATGGCACTGGTAAAAACAAGTTTGAAACTGTTTGGCGGGGATACGGTCGTCGTGCGCTGCTCTGAGCGCTGTCATATTCATCTGATGAGCGCGAAAGCGCAGAAGTCGTCGCAGGCGGATATTCTCAGCGTGCAGAATAAAGACAATGCGTGGTTAACCGTGCCTTACACCGGCACCTGGGATGTGCTGATCGACAGCCACAGCCAGTCGCTGGAGCATTCGGTCAGCTACGTCGCTGCCTGAAATCCGCTTTTGTAGGCCGGGTAAGGCGCAGCCGCCACCCGGCTTTTTTTATCAGGCAAAACCCGGACGCAATGACGCTTCGCGGGAATCCCCTTCAATTAATGCTTTCACTCGGGCCACCAGCTCGTTCAGGCAATCATCCTGCATTCCTAAACGCGACAGCTCCTGATCGAGGGAGAAGAGATACTGAGCGTTAGTCCCCAGCGGCCCGCTGGCCGCAGCAATCAGCGGAGCGATGACCTGCGTTCGGGTGTCAGATTCATACAGAGGATGGCGCGGGTCCATGATAAACACCAGCGCATTGACGGTGCGACCGTCGTCGAGTTCCAGCTTGCACCAGCTCGGCATATAGCAGCCGGTAATCATCTCGCGCTTCCACAGCAGCGAGAGCTCCTCTTCGAGGGTCTCGTCCGGCAGACGATAAGCAACACCGGTGGTGCGCCCGCCCTCTTTCAGTGCAAGCATCCGGCCAGGCTGACAGGCGCTGCCGCGTCCGGCGGTCAGGCGCAAACAGAATGCGCGATGCCAGCCAGGGAGCGTACCCGTTGCGGATTCCACATACTCCAGCGCGGGATTCCACATCAGCGAACCATAACCAAATATCCATACCGGGCCTTCATCCGGACGACAGGCAATTGTCGCGGCGAGCGACGCTGCACGTTGTTCAGCCGACCAGAGAAGCGATTCCTCAATAGCACCAAATGCCGTCTTACAATCTGCCTTCATTAAGAAATCACGCGTTAACACTTTCCACCTCCGCCACTGCATGCTTCCTTGCGACATCTTGTTCGCCTTCCCGGCATTTTCGTTTTCTGCTCATTTTGACAGCAGTCAACAAACGATAAGCAATTCACAGGCCAGTTGCAATACAACGAAAGTTCAACAGCCGGAAAAGTCAAAACAGAGGCGGCTAATCATAAGGCGACTATTTCTTTTTATGCCATTTATCGTCCTCTCCTTTTTCATAATCATGTTTTACCGCCGCCCAGGCGACGCGATGGGCCGTCTCTTCGCGGCTGGCGTCATCGCGACGATCCTCTTTATCCTTATATTGTTCCCAGGCGCTGTTAAACGCCTCTTTGTAGATCTCCTGCGCATGTGATGGCAGAACGTGCTGGACGCTGTCAGGCAGGTCGCTTTTTGATTTGTAGGGCATCACTCACCTCTTTTGAGTCAAAAAGGTAAGTGTGGTCGACGAGAGTTAGCCTCGCCAGTCAAAATGACAATTGTGTGAATTGAATGAACTTAATCTACTGTTATTTAGTATGTATTTAGATTAAAAACGCTTTTACAGGCACTTTGAGAAAAATCGCCACCGTGACGTAAAATTAAGTAAAACATCACTGGAAATTATCTGTTTTCTGTTAGTTTAATGGCCTGCATTTTCATTCTATAATTACAAACACCTGCATTGACGGAGTATCACATGACAACAACGCATGAGGCGGTTAAGACCCGCCACAAGGAGACGTCGCTTATTTTCCCGCTTGTGGCACTGGCTGTGCTGCTCTTCTGGGGAAGTAGTCAGTCACTGCCAGTGGTCGTTGGAATTAACATTCTTGCTCTTATTGGTATTTTATCCAGCGCATTTAGCGTCGTACGCCACGCCGATGTTCTGGCTCACCGCCTGGGTGAACCCTATGGCTCTCTGATTTTAAGTCTTTCCGTTGTTATTCTCGAAGTCAGCCTGATTTCCGCACTGATGGCGACCGGCGACGCGGCACCGACGCTGATGCGCGATACGCTGTACTCGATCATCATGATTGTTACCGGCGGTCTGGTGGGCTTCTCGCTGTTATTGGGCGGGGGCAAATTCGCCACCCAATATATGAACCTGTTTGGTATTAAACAGTATCTGATCGCCCTCTTTCCGCTGGCGATTATTGTTCTCGTCTTCCCGATGGCACTGCCGGGTGCTAACTTCACCACCGGTCAGGCGCTGCTGGTTGCCCTGATTTCCGCCGCGATGTATGGCGTGTTCCTGCTGATTCAGACCAAAACGCACCAGAGCTTGTTCGTGTACGAGCATGAAGACGACGGCGATGACGATGACCCGCACCACGGTAAACCCTCGGCGCACAGCAGCATGTGGCACACGGTTTGGCTGATCGTGCATCTGATTGCGGTTATCGCCGTCACCAAGATGAACGCCAATCCGTTGGAGACTTTGCTGACAGAGCTGAACGCACCTGTGGCCTTCACCGGCTTCCTGGTGGCGTTGCTGATCCTCTCTCCGGAAGGCTTAGGGGCGCTGAAAGCCGTGCTGAATAACCAGGTGCAGCGCGCGATGAACCTGTTCTTCGGTTCGGTGCTGGCGACGATTTCATTGACCGTTCCGGTCGTGACGCTGATTGCCTTTATGACCGGGAATGACCTGCACTTTGCGCTGGGTGCGCCAGAGATGATTGTGATGGTCGCGTCGCTGCTGCTGTGTCAGATTTCGTTCTCAACCGGACGCACCAACGTGCTGAATGGCTCGGCGCATCTGGCGCTGTTTATCGCGTATCTGATGACGATATTTGCCTGATCTTGATTGCCGGGTGGCGGCTTCGCCTTACCCGGCCTACAAAATCAATCATGCCCGCGCCGCCGGGCATAAAAAAACCCGCCGAAGCGGGTTTTTTATTAGTTGCTGGTATCCAGCTCGTCGAAGCTCTTCACCAGATCGTCAATCGCTTTGATCTGTTTCAGGAACGGCTCGAGCTTATCCAGCGGCAGTGCGGATGGGCCGTCGCATTTGGCGTTGGCTGGATCCGGGTGCGCTTCGATGAACAGACCGGCCAGGCCAGTCGCCATACCGGCACGCGCCAGCTCAGTCACCTGACCACGACGACCGCTTGAAGCGGCGCCAAACGGGTCGCGGCACTGCAGAGCGTGCGTCACGTCGAAGATCACCGGCGAGTTGTTAGAGACTTTCTTCATCACGCTGAAGCCCAGCATGTCGACCACCAGGTTGTCGTAACCGAAGTTTGCGCCACGGTCACACAGGATGATCTGGTCGTTGCCGCCTTCGATAAATTTATCGACGATGTTACCCATCTGGCCAGGGCTCACGAACTGAGGTTTCTTCACGTTGATCACTGCACCGGTTTTCGCCATCGCTTCAACCAGGTCGGTCTGACGCGCGAGGAAGGCCGGAAGCTGAATCACATCCACCACCTCAGCCACAGGCTGCGCCTGAGAGGCTTCATGCACGTCGGTGATCACTTTCACGCCAAACGTCTGTTTCAGCTCCTGGAAAATCTTCATCCCCTCTTCCAGGCCCGGGCCACGGTAAGAGTTGATAGAGGAGCGGTTGGCTTTGTCAAAAGAGGCTTTAAACACGTACGGGATGCCCAGCTTCTGGGTCACGGTCACGTAGTGCTCGCAGATACGCATGGCAAGGTCGCGGGATTCCAGAACGTTCATGCCACCAAACAGCACGAACGGCAGGTCGTTTGCCACGTTGATATCACCAATGCTAACCACTTTTTGTTTCATAGGATCGCCTTATTCAGGTGTGAATCGGAATTATGATTAATGCAGTGTAATTTGTTTGTGCGCGATCGAGTTGATCTGCGCGCGAATCATTTCGCTTATCGGATCTTCCGGGCACTGCTCAACGAAGTAGTTCAAATCATTCAGCGCAACGTGCTCACACTCCAGCTGCGCGTAGATAAGGCCACGGTCGCGGATTTCATACGGATCTTCCGGATTGAACTGCAGCAGCACTTCGCTCGCACGCAGGGCCAGCTCCATCTGTCGCTCTTCCATCAGCGCGGATTTCAGCGTATCCAGCAGCTTACGCACCACTTCGGCGTTGTCCGCTTCGTCGAGATCTTCGTTAAACAGCTCTGCCACCGGGCTGATATTGCCCTTCAGCCAGACGTCCAGCGTGTGCTCGTCCAGCGTGTCGCCGTTAAACGGATTGATCAGCCACATTTCGCCGTCCAGCCACTCCGCGCGCAGAATCATCTGCGTCGGGAAGATGACCGGCACCAGCGGAATATCCAGCCGGTTAGCGACCCACAGCAAGACAGCCCCCAGAGCAACAGCGCTGCCCTGACGGTTTTTCAGAACCTGATCCAGCCACAGGGCGTCGGAAAGACGATACACGCCGCGCGTGTCGCAAAAGCCCCATTCGCCGTAGAACAGCTCGATAAGCTTCTCCAGCTGCCAGTCCTGCGGACGCGCTTCGCTGATCTCTTCACGCGCCAGGCTTGCCAGATTTTCCAGCTCATCGTAGACCCACTGTGAGGTGAAATCGTCGCGGATCATCTCAGAGATCAGGACCATTCCATCGCAAAGCGGTACTTTATTAAATTCGAAATCGGCTAAGGACCTCATACTTACCCCAGTAACGGTATTCTTGTGGTGGCGAGTTTAATGATGATGTACAGCACCACCAGCCCCAGCAGGAAGGCGATAAACCCGACCTGCTGGCTGCGCGGACGACGACGTCCAAGCGCGATAAAACCCAAAACGATGTAGATGATAACGCCAAACAGCTTTTCAGTCAGCCATGTGCCTTTATCAGTAAATGGCAGATAGCCGGTAAGCCACATCAGACCCAGGCCAGAAAGGAACAACACCGTGTCGATGCCGTGCGGCGCGATGCGCACCCAGCGGGCGTCAATCAGCGGGTTATTGCTGTAACGCCACCAGTAGCGCACCACGAAAAAGCTGATGGTCAGCACCACGGCGGCGATATGCAGCGTAATCAACACGCTGAACGCGCTCATGGCATTTTCCCGAGCGTCAGGCGGTCGTTACCGCCGTAGTCACGACAGGTTTCAACCGCGTCGTAGCCCGCCGCGCTGAACAGCGCACGCACGGCGGCTCCCTGCGTCCAGCCGTGCTCCAGCAGTAGCCAGCCGCCGGAAACCAGATGGTCGCGCGCGGTAGTAATAATGTGTTCGATGTCAGCCAGCCCTTCGTTAGCGGCGACCAGCGCGGTAAGCGGCTCGAAGCGCACGTCACCCTGCGACAGATGCGGATCTTGCTCGTCAATGTACGGCGGATTGCTGACGATCATGTCAAACTGCTGGCTGGCGATTGCGCTAAACCAGCTGCTTTGCAGGATCTGAACGTTGCTGAACCCCAGGCGCGCAAGGTTACGCTGTGCCAGCGCGACCGCGTCCGGCATCACGTCAACCGCCGTCACCTGGCAATCCGGACGCTCGCTCGCCAGCGCCAGCGCAATCGCGCCGGTACCGGTGCCTAAATCCAGAATGCGACAGGCATTTTCAGGCAGACGCGCCAGCGCCTGCTCGACAAGACACTCTGTGTCCGGGCGCGGGATCAGCGTGGCCGCGGAGACATACAGCGGCAGCGACCAGAACTCCCGTTCGCCGGTCAGGTGTGCCACCGGCTCACCGTTTTTACGACGGGCCAGCAGTTCGGTAAGCTGCGCTTCCTGCCCGGCGGTCAGCAACGTTTCGCCAAACGCCAGAATATAGGTCCGCGCTTTGCCGGTGACATGCTCCAGCAAGATTTCGGCGTCGCGACGCGGGCTTTCGCTTTCGGAAAGCTCGCTCACGGCGGCACGTAACCAGGCCTGAAAATCCATTAGTCCTGCTCAGCCAGGGCTGCCAGCTGATCGGCCTGGTATTCCTGCACGATCGGCTCGATCAGGGAGTCGAGTTTGCCTTCCATCGTTTCGTCCAGACGGTAAATCGTCAGGTTGATACGGTGGTCGGTCACGCGCCCCTGCGGGAAGTTATAGGTGCGGTTACGATCGCTGCGATCGCCGCTGCCCAGCAGGTTACGACGCGTAGACGCTTCGGCCTGCTGGCGTTTGGCGATTTCAGCGGCGCGAATACGCGAGCCCAGCACCGACAGCGCTTTGGCTTTGTTTTTGTGCTGAGAACGTTCGTCCTGACACTCCACCACAATGCCGGTCGGCAAGTGGGTAATACGGATCGCGGAGTCGGTGGTGTTAACGTGCTGACCGCCCGCGCCAGAGGAGCGGAAGGTATCGATGCGCAGATCGCTCGGGTTGATATCCGGCAGTTCGGCTTCCGGCAGCTCAGGCATGACTGCTACGGTACAGGCTGAGGTATGAATACGCCCCTGAGATTCCGTCGCCGGAACGCGCTGCACGCGGTGACCGCCGGACTCAAATTTCAGACGACCGTAGACGCCATCGCCGCTGATTTTGGCGATCACTTCTTTATAACCACCGTGCTCGCCTTCGTTGGCGCTCATGATTTCGACGCGCCAGCGGCGGGATTCCGCATAACGGCTGTACATGCGGAACAGATCGCCCGCAAACAGCGCGGCTTCGTCACCGCCGGTGCCCGCACGGACTTCGACAAACGCGTTGCGCTCATCGTCCGGATCTTTTGGCAGCAGAAGCACCTGGAGCTCCTGCTCCATCTCTTCCGCACGCGCTTTGGCGTCCTGCAACTCTTCCTGCGCCATTTCGCGCATTTCCGGGTCGTCGAGCATCATCTGCGCGGTTTCAATATCTTCCTGAACCTGCTGCCATTGCGTAAAGCAGCGCGCAACATCACTTAACTGCGCATACTCGCGCGACAGGGCGCGAAAACGATCCTGGTCAGCAATAGTGGCAGCATCGCCGAGCAAGGCCTGAACTTCTTCATGGCGCTCGTGCAACGCTTCCAGTTTGGCGACGATAGAGGGCTTCATAGGCGTAAATGCACCTTGTAATAGAAAATGGGTGTGTGGCGCTATTCCAGCCCGAGGCTGTTGCGCAGAATGGTCAGGCGTTCATCATCCCCGTCACGGGCTGCCTGTTGAAGTGATTTGGTTGGAGCATGGATCAACCGGTTGGTCAGCTTCCACGCCAGGTCCTGCATAATAACCTGCGGATCGCCGCCCTGCTCGAGGGCTGCCATCGCTTTGGCTGTCAGATCGTCACGTACCTGTTCCGCCTGACCGCGGTATTCGCGAATCGTCTCGCTGGCGCTTTGCGCGCGCAGCCAGGCCATAAATTCGCTGGATTCCTGCTCGACAATCGTCTCGGCCTGCACCGCCGCCGCTTTACGCTGCGCGAGGTTATGGGAAATGATGCTTTGCAGATCGTCCACGCTGTACAAATAGGCGTTCGCCAGCTTGCCGACTTCCGGTTCGACGTCACGCGGGACGGCGATATCCACCAGCAGCATCGGCTGATTGCGGCGCGATTTCAGCGCACGCTCCACCATCCCTTTGCCAATAATCGGCAGCGGGCTGGCGGTAGAACTGATAATGATGTCCGCGTCTTTCAGGCGTTCATCGATGTCGCTGAGGGCGATGACTTCTGCCCCCACTTCATCGGCCAGCACCTGCGCGCGTTCCCGGGTCCGGTTGGCGATGATCATCTGCTTGACCTTGTGTTCGCGCAGATGACGCGCCACCAGCTCAATGGTTTCTCCCGCGCCGACGAGCAGCACGGTGACCGTTGAGAGCGATTCGAAGATTTGACGCGCCAGCGTACAGGCGGCGAAGGCAACAGAAACCGCACTGGCACCAATGTCGGTTTCGGTTCGCACACGCTTTGCGACGGAGAAAGATTTCTGGAACATGCGTTCCAGCTCGCTGGCTTTCAGATGGCCTTTCTGGGAATCGGCGAAGGCCTTTTTGACCTGCCCGAGGATCTGCGGCTCGCCAAGCACCAGCGAATCAAGGCCGCTGGCGACGCGCATCAGATGGCTGACCGCATCATTATCATGATGCCAGTACAGGCTGTTGCGCAGTTCTTCTTCGTTCAGATTATGGTAGTCGCACAACCAGCGAATGAGGGCTTCATGCAGGTTGTCTTGCTCTTCAACGCTCAAATAGAGTTCGGTACGGTTACAGGTAGAGAGCACCACACCACCCTGCACCATCGGCTGGGCAAGCAGGCTATCCAGCGCCTGGTCGAGCGTATCCGGCGAAAACGTCACGCGTTCTCGCAGCGAAACCGGGGCTGTTTTGTGGTTGATACCGAGTGCTAAAAGGGTCATGTGAGCGGGAGTAGTACCAGCGTTAATAAGGTTAGCAGGTCGCATCATACAGGATGCGCGAGATCAATAAAAGAGAGCGCCCCCTTTCGGAGTAATAGCCGTTCCCGGCTAATTTCATGATTTAAGACAATATGAACGTAGACGCTGCCACCGCCCGGCGCTAGCATTAAGGGTTATAACTGCAACGTATCTCAAGGATTTGTCACGACTATGGCCCGATTGATTCGCTTGTTACCGCTGGCGGCACTGGTACTTACCGCCTGCTCGATTACCCCGCCCAAGGGCCCCGGCAAAAGTCCTGACTCCCCGCAGTGGCGTCAGCACCAGCAAGAAGTGCGAAATTTAAGTCAGTATCAGACGCGCGGCGCGTTCGCTTATCTGTCCGATCAGCAAAAAGTCTATGCTCGCTTCTTCTGGCAGCAGACCGGCCAGGATCGCTATCGCCTGCTGCTCCTGAACCCGCTCGGCAGCACGGAACTTGAGCTGAACGCTCAGCCAGGCACCGCGCAGATCACCGATAACAAAGGCCAGCACTACACCGCGACGGACGCCGAAGAGATGATCGGCAAACTGACCGGCATGCCGATCCCGCTTAATAGCCTGCGTCAGTGGATCCTCGGCCTGCCGGGCGACGCCACGGATTACAAACTTGACGACCAGTACCGCCTGAGCGAACTGAACTACACCCAGAACGGCAAAACCTGGAAAGTGGTATACGGCGGCTACGACAGCGCGACTAAACCCTCATTGCCCGCCAACATGGAACTGACGGAAGGCAGCCAGCGTATTAAGCTCAAAATGGATAACTGGATCGTTAAATGATGACCCAATGGCCCTCTCCGGCGAAGCTGAACCTGTTTTTGTACATCACCGGGCAACGCGCTGACGGCTATCACCTGCTGCAGACGCTGTTTCAGTTTGTCGATTATGGCGACACGATCTCGATTGAGCCGCGCCATGACGGGCAGATTCTCCTGCTGACACCCGTCGAGGGCGTCGCCCATGAAGATAACCTGATCGTGCGCGCCGCGCGGCTGCTGATAAACGCGGCGGCGGCCTCCGATCGTTTGCCTGCGGGAAGCGGAGCTGAAATTAGCATCGAGAAGCGCCTGCCGATGGGCGGCGGTCTGGGTGGGGGGTCTTCCAATGCAGCGACTATACTGGTGGCACTGAACCATCTCTGGGGCTGCGGGTTAACTCCGGATGAACTGGCCGCTTTAGGATTGACGCTCGGGGCCGATGTGCCGGTGTTTGTGCGCGGTCACGCGGCGTTTGCCGAGGGCGTTGGCGAAGTCCTTACCCCGGTCAATCCGCCGGAGAAATGGTACCTGGTTGCCCATCCCGGCGTGAGCATTCCGACCCCGGTGATTTTCAAAGATCCATTGCTTCCACGGGACACTCCCGTGCGGTCAATAGAAACGTTATTAAAATGTGAATTCAGCAACGATTGCGAGGTTATCGCAAGAAAACGTTTTCGCGAGGTTGATGCGGTGCTTTCCTGGCTGTTAGAATACGCCCCGTCGCGCCTGACTGGCACAGGATCCTGTGTTTTTGCTGAATTTGACACCGAATCCGCCGCTCGTCAGGTGCTAGAGCAAGCCCCGGAATGGCTGCATGGTTTTGTGGCGCGAGGGATGAACACTTCCCCGCTACAGCAGGCCATTCTGGCGCAGACTGAGTTTCGGTGACAACGTCACCCTGTTCCAGACGTTGCATCGCGCTCTTTAATACACCGCCTGGATAGCGTTCGCCTGGCCCGCACAGTTTGTGGCGAATGTTATCCACCATTGGACGCATGCCTGAGGTTCTTCTCGTGCCTGATATGAAGCTTTTTGCTGGTAACGCCACCCCGGAACTAGCACAACGTATTGCCAACCGCCTGTACACTTCCCTCGGCGACGCCGCTGTAGGTCGCTTTAGCGACGGCGAAGTCAGCGTACAAATTAACGAAAATGTACGCGGTGGTGATATTTTCATCATCCAGTCCACCTGTGCTCCAACTAACGACAACCTGATGGAACTGGTTGTTATGGTCGATGCCCTGCGCCGTGCTTCCGCAGGCCGTATCACGGCTGTTATTCCTTACTTCGGCTATGCTCGCCAGGACCGTCGCGTCCGTTCAGCGCGTGTACCGATTACCGCTAAAGTTGTTGCTGACTTCCTGTCAAGCGTAGGCGTAGACCGCGTTCTGACCGTTGACCTGCACGCAGAGCAGATCCAGGGCTTCTTCGACGTCCCGGTTGATAACGTATTCGGCAGCCCAATCCTGCTCGAAGACATGCTGCAGCTAAACCTGGACAACCCAATCGTGGTTTCTCCGGACATCGGCGGCGTGGTTCGTGCTCGTGCGATTGCCAAACTGCTGAACGATACCGACATGGCTATCATCGACAAACGCCGTCCGCGCGCTAACGTTTCTCAGGTGATGCACATCATCGGTGACGTCGCTGGCCGTGACTGCGTGCTGGTTGATGACATGATCGACACCGGCGGCACGCTGTGCAAAGCCGCTGAAGCGCTGAAAGAACGTGGTGCTAAGCGTGTATTTGCTTACGCAACTCACCCGATTTTCTCTGGCAATGCTGTCAACAACCTGCGTAACTCCGTCATCGACGAAGTCGTGGTGTGCGATACCATTCCATTGAGCGATGAGATCAAAGCGCTGCCAAACGTCCGTACGCTGACCCTGTCAGGCATGCTGGCCGAAGCGATTCGTCGTATCAGCAACGAAGAATCCATCTCTGCGATGTTCGAACACTAATCGAACACGGCCCAAAAACCCGCTGCGGCGGGTTTTTTTGTCTTTATTCTTTATTTGTATGATTAATACCTCCTTCACCTGCCATTCACATGACAGATGATGTGCTCACGGATAACGAGAATTGTGAAAAATTTAACCTCCTCACATGTTCTGCCCTTTCGCGCCCTCATCGACGCCTGCTGGAAAGAAAAATACACCTCGTCACGTTTTCTGCGTGATGTTATCGCCGGGATCACCGTCGGGATTATTGCCATTCCACTGGCGATGGCGCTGGCGATTGGCAGCGGTGTGGCACCACAGTACGGGCTTTATACCTCGGCAGTCGCCGGGATTGTCATCGCCCTGACCGGCGGGTCGCGCTTTAGCGTCTCCGGCCCGACCGCAGCCTTTGTGGTGATCCTCTACCCGGTTTCCCAGCAGTTTGGCCTGGCGGGTTTGCTGGTCGCGACGCTCATGTCCGGGGTATTTTTGATCCTGTTCGGTCTGGCGCGCTTTGGTCGGTTGATCGAGTACATTCCGCTCTCCGTGACGCTCGGCTTTACCTCTGGGATCGGCATTACCATCGGGACCATGCAGATCAAGGATTTTCTCGGTTTGCAGCTCGCGCACGTTCCTGAACACTATCTGCAAAAGGTCGGCGCGCTGTTTATGGCCCTGCCGACGGCTAATCCTGGCGACGCGGCGATCGGTGTCGTGACGCTCGGCACTTTAATTCTCTGGCCACGGCTGGGCATCCGCCTGCCGGGGCATCTTCCTGCGCTGCTGCTGGGCTGCGCGGTGATGGGCGTGGTGAATCTGCTTGGCGGTCACGTCGCCACCATCGGCTCCCAGTTCCACTATATTCTGGCGGACGGTTCGCAGGGCAACGGCATTCCGCAACTTCTGCCGCAGCTGGTACTGCCGTGGAACCTGCCCGGTTCAGACTTCACCCTGAGCTGGGACTCCCTGCGCGCCCTGCTTCCTGCCGCGTTTTCCATGGCGATGCTCGGCGCGATTGAATCGCTGCTCTGCGCCGTAGTGCTTGATGGCATGACCGGCACCAAGCACAAAGCCAACAGCGAGCTGGTCGGTCAGGGACTGGGCAATATTATCGCGCCATTCTTTGGCGGCATTACCGCCACGGCGGCTATTGCGCGTTCCGCGGCCAACGTCCGCGCCGGGGCGACATCGCCAGTGTCTGCGGTGATCCACTCCCTGCTGGTGATCCTCGCCCTGCTGGCCCTCGCTCAGCTGCTCTCGTGGCTGCCGCTCTCGGCGATGGCCGCCCTGCTGCTGATGGTGGCGTGGAACATGAGTGAGGCGCACAAAGTGGTGCACCTCCTGCGCCGCGCGCCAAAAGACGACATCATCGTGATGCTGATCTGTATGTCGCTGACGGTGCTGTTTGACATGGTGATCGCTATCAGCGTCGGGATTGTGCTGGCGTCGCTGCTGTTTATGCGCCGCATCGCGCAGATGACACGCCTCGCGCCTGTGAATGTTGAGGTCCCGGACGACGTGCTGGTTTTACGCGTCATCGGCCCGCTGTTCTTCGCGGCGGCAGAAGGTTTGTTCAGCGATCTGGAATCGCGAATCGCCGGAAAACGGATTGTGGTGCTGAAATGGGATGCAGTGCCGGTGCTGGACGCAGGCGGTCTGGATGCCTTCCAGCGCTTTGTGAACCGTCTGCCGGAAGGCTGCGAGCTGCGGGTGAGTAATCTGGAGTTCCAGCCTTTGCGCACCATGGCCCGCGCAGGCGTACAGCCGATTCCAGGCCGCCTGGCGTTCTACCCGAATCGCGAAGCGGCGTTAGCGGATCTCTGATACAACAACGGCTCCCGAGGAAGTAATGCTGGTCAGTTAAGCAGCTGAGGTTGTTCCGTTCACCTCATGTTCAGCAGAATATAATCGCGTCACAACCTGTGAACGTGCAAAGGGGGCTGCGCGGCCCCCTTTGCAATCCCCGCGCCCCGCAAAGAAATCGGTGCTTCGCACTGCGCTCACCTCCCGGCCCGCTGCCTGCGGTCGGCTCGACTCGACTTCCTGTCTCGTTTCGCCTCTGGCCGCCATCCCTGGCGTCCAGCCCTTGTCATCAGGCCTCCGGTTCGCCGATTTCTGCGGGGACCCACACCGGTGCCACATGCAGACAGCTGTGAAGGTTGAGGGAGCGGGAGTCCGGCTGAAAATCGCTGAGGCGTTGACTGGAGGCAGGGGCGACGCACAGGGATGTGCGTCGAGGGCGCGACTTACAGGGATGTTACCTGCGCCCGTCCCCGTCAGCCGGAAGGAATAAGACGAAGGCACCGCGAAGCGGCGATTTTCCTGGCCGGGAGCCGGGGTTGCCAGGGTGGTGGCGATTGAGCCACCCTGGCACGTTCACCGCAGAGAGATGGACCGGAAGCAGAGGAACAAAAGTGAACGGAACAATTCCACTGAAGCCATAAAGGTCCTGGGGCAAGCAAAATAATGAATTTAAATTCATTATTTTGCTTAACTGACTGGCATTACTCCCGAGGGAGCCGTTGTTACATTCGTTATGTGAATTTAGTAGGCCGGGTAAGGCGAAGCCGCCACCCGGCAATAAACACCGAGTTAGCTATGTTTATGCTGATCGCGACGGCAGCGCTTATCGTAATGACGCACCCACCAGTATCGGTCGCTGACCTGCTCATGACCACTCACGCGAGCCCCCGCCAGCCACAGTACCGCACCTAAAAAGATGCTCAGAACCGCGCCGTGCGCGAAGTATTGTGGGAGGTCAAGCTGCGGCAACTGGTTTAAAATAGAGTAACCCACACCTGCTACCATCACGAACAGGCCCAATCCCATTAGCACGTTACCGAGTCGTGAAGCGTTTCTGCGTTTCATATGCCACCTCCGGAACCTGGGTTGCAGGGAAAATGTCCCTAATCCTTGTGTGTAAAGTATAGACAACGGGTCTTTTATGAGTTGCGTGAATGATCACAATAATGAGCACGATTGCCACAAAAGTTTACAAATAAGCGACTGAACCGCTTGAAATTCTAATGGTTCAACTACGTCATTATTCAAATCCCCCTCTTCCTGACGCAGAATTTTGTCAAGCGGCGCGGCAACCAGTAAACTACGCCGCAAATCTGGAACCTTTAGGAATTGAAACGTGACGATTAAACTGATTGTCGGCCTTGCCAACCCAGGCGCTGAATATGCGGCCACCCGCCATAACGCCGGAGCCTGGTATGTTGATCTGCTGGCCGAGCGGTTACGTGCCCCCCTGCGTGAAGAACCCAAGTTCTATGGCTATACCTCGCGTATCAACCTGGCGGGAGCGGATGTGCGTCTCCTTGTTCCAACAACCTTCATGAACCTGAGCGGCAAAGCCGTGGCGGCGATGGCGACGTTTTATCGCATCAATCCGGACGAAATTCTGGTCGCGCACGATGAGCTGGATTTACCCCCGGGCGTTGCCAAATTCAAACTCGGCGGCGGTCACGGCGGCCATAATGGTCTGAAAGACATTATCAGCAAGCTTGGCAATAACCCGAACTTTCACCGTTTACGCGTGGGAATCGGCCATCCGGGCGATAAAAACAAAGTTGTCGGCTTTGTGCTGGGCAAACCACCCGCTTCCGAGCAGAAGCTCATCGATGACGCCGTAGACGAAGCGGCGCGCTGTACCGAGGTCTGGCTGAAAGAGGGTCTGACCAAAGCGACGAACCGTTTACACGCCTTTAAAGCGCAGTAGTCTGCGCGATACGCCATTTTTACCGCGCGTGACGGCGGTTACGTGTATAATAGGCAAAGTTATTTACTTTTCTTCAATCGGTTAATGCTAACGGGTTGAATATCAAGATATTAAGGTGATTTAAAGATGGGATTTAAATGCGGTATCGTGGGCCTGCCAAACGTGGGCAAATCCACCCTGTTTAACGCGCTCACCAAAGCGGGTATCGAAGCAGCAAACTTCCCGTTCTGTACGATTGAGCCGAACACCGGCGTCGTGCCGATGCCTGACCCGCGTCTGGATCAGCTCGCCGAAATCGTTAAACCTCAGCGCATTCTGCCAACGACCATGGAATTCGTGGACATCGCGGGCCTGGTAAAAGGCGCATCCAAAGGTGAAGGCCTGGGCAACCAGTTCCTGACCAACATCCGTGAAACCGAAGCTATCGGCCACGTGGTGCGTTGTTTTGAAAACGACAACATCATTCACGTGAACAACAAAGTCGATCCGGCTGACGATATCGACGTTATCAACACCGAGCTGGCTCTGTCTGACCTCGACACCTGCGAACGCGCCATCCACCGCGTGCAGAAGCGTGCCAAAGGCGGCGACAAAGACGCGAAAGCGGAACTGGCGGCCCTGGAAAAATGTCTGCCACAGCTGGAAAACGCCGGTATGCTGCGCGCGCTGGATCTGACCGAAGAAGATAAAGCGGCGATCAAATACCTGAGCTTCCTGACCCTGAAGCCAACCATGTACATCGCGAACGTCAACGAAGACGGTTTTGAGAACAACCCGTACCTCGACAAAGTGCGCGAAATCGCCGCTGGCGAAGGTTCTGTGGTTGTTGCTGTCTGTGCTGCCGTTGAGTCTGACATTGCCGAACTCGACGATGCCGACCGCGAAGAGTTCATGGCTGAGCTGGGCCTGGAAGAGCCAGGTCTGAACCGCGTGATCCGCGCAGGCTACGAGCTGCTGAACCTGCAAACTTACTTCACCGCTGGCGTGAAAGAAGTGCGCGCGTGGACTATCCCTGTTGGCGCAACCGCTCCGCAGGCCGCCGGTAAAATCCACACCGATTTCGAAAAAGGCTTCATCCGTGCGCAGACTATCGCGTTCGAAGACTTCATCACCTACAAGGGTGAACAAGGCGCGAAAGAAGCCGGTAAGATGCGTGCGGAAGGCAAAGACTACATCGTCAAAGATGGCGACGTGATGAACTTCCTGTTCAACGTCTAAATAGCTTCTTGCTACAGGGGGTTAATGCCCCCTGAAAACTAAAAATCCACGCCGGGGCGTGGATTTTTTTATCGCTTCGTGACTCACTGGCGCACGATATTCTGGTACAAATCAATGCGGTTTCCGACCTGCATTTTGTTCATCAGACGCAAACGGCTGGCATAGACTGACTTGATATCCACGCCCAGACGCTCGCCGATTTCGCGCGTATCCAGCCCTTCCTGAAGACAAGAAAGCACATAGCCCTCATTTTTGGACAGTTTCACTTTCAGGCGATAGTTTAAGTGCGAATGGTTCGTCGAAAGACATAACAGCACCTCGTTGATATCGCTTTTACGGTCGATAAACACCACATTATCCAGATGACACAACGCGTAATAATCAAAGTCGCTGCAGATAAAAGCAAAAATCTTTTTATTATGTGCGGCGCATTGCTCGACTCGCGTGCGGCCCGTTGATTTAACATCAACAATAAGACAAGCACCGTTTAGCAATTTCGACGGCCTTAAGGTTTTTAATGCGAGAGTGAAAAAACAATCATTTGAAATGATAACCTGCGACAAACTCATCATAGCGCCCTCACCCACAGTAGGATGCTATTTTTGCATAACTATAACTCCCCTAATATCAGCGAAAGAGGATTATTATGTCGGTGCTTTCTTACACGCGTAGCCCGCATCTGAAATTCACGGCAACTCACACAGTGTTTATTTAATATTAAGACGAAATCGCTTATAACGCTTATCCAAATATAAATTGAGTTACCCATGCTTCTTCGCAATCGACTATCCCTGATGTTTATGGCCTTTGCCAGCATGACGTCTTCCGGCAGCGTTTTACCGATGATGCTGCGCAAGGCGTTAGCCAGAAACGAGCTCACCCCTTATGTCCAGCCGATCTACAACGCACAGAGTGGCAAGCTAGTCGGCGGCGAAGTGCTGATGCGATGGCATCATCCCCACCTGGGGAATATCTCACCTGAGCGTTTTATTCCTTTAGCTGAACAACATGGTCTGATTACGCGTATTACCCAGTACGCTTTTCAGCGCGTGGCAGAAGAAATTATTGCGAATAATAGTATTAACTTTCACGACATGACGCTGTTTTTTAACGTTTCCGCCGCGGACTTTAAGAATAATGAGATCCTGAGAGAGTGCCATAAGTTTATACAGAAAACCCAACGCACTGATTTACATATAGGGCTGGAAATTACAGAACGGGAACCTGTCCATAATACCTCTATGGCTCGGGGTATCTGTGAGCAACTTGAAGCCCTCGGCGTGACGATTTCGATAGATGATTTTGGCACCGGGCATTCAAATTATCATTATCTGATGCAGTTCCGTCCACGCTATATCAAGATCGATAAACTCTTTACCGCTGATATCGATTGCGATGAGACAAAAGAGATTATCGTGCGCAATATTATCGCCCTCGCGCACGATATGCACTGCATGACCATTGCGGAAGGTGTGGAAACGGCGGCACAGAAGGAAAAACTGATTGCAATGGGTGTCACCCATCTCCAGGGATATTACTTTTCGAAGCCGGTTGCGATGGCGACCTTTTTCACCCTCGCTGCACAGTCCCCACAATGAAAAAGGCGTCCCCTCGCGGGAAACGCCTCTGTTCCTGAATTTAGAGCGATCGGTCACCAGTTCAAATCAATCACCACTGCCGCTGTCGCCAGCCCTGGATCTGCGCTGGCTCGCGGACACAGTACCCACACCAGCGGGTCCGACCAGGACGTTTCCGTGGTAATGGTGCGCAAAGGGGTTTTCGAACCGTCCATCGCCACCGATGAACTCTTATCCGTACAACCGGCATCCGCTGTCGCCGTGGTGCCGCGGAAGCCGCGCACATCGCCGTTAATTGCGCCGTTAGCCGACATCAGCGGCACGCTGGTTTTGTCTCCCGCCTGAGATTTTGGCGTCACAGACCACGAGACCGGGAGTGAGGTTCCCGTCGGGTTGACGCAGGAAACATCTAACTGCGAGCTCACGGGAATGCCGCCTGGTTTTCCGACATCCGACGGGGTGACGTCCCCGAAGGAGATGGAGGAAGGCGTACTCACGTTGCAGCTCACGCCGGTCCAGGTGAGCGAAAAGGTGCGCTGCTCAAAGGTTGAGGTCGTGGCATTCCAGCGGTACCCGCGCGATGCCTGGGCGTAAACGGTTTTGGTCGACATTTTCGCCGCGCCCGGTTTTACGTACACCCCATACCCAATCGCCGCCTGGGTGCCGCCGCCGGTGTTCATTTCCACGACGCCGGTTGAGACCGTATAGGTGGTGCCCACGCCCAGACAATCGGTGCGGGTGCTCAAATTTCCGCTCCCGGTGCCAAATTTATCCCATGACGCCGAGGAGGTAGTGTTCAGGCCAGGGTTACTGTTCGGTGTAAAGGTCCCGCCGTTGGTGCTCGGGTTCATCGACCCCGGCGTGACCACCATCGGGCCTGACATCGTACCGAACGGGATCACCAGGATCCCGGCAGCAATTTCGTAGCCCCGGTAGCCGTCGTACGTCGCCATCGGATACATGTTGATGCACTCGCCGGTGGAGAGCGGTGCCGCAGAAACCAGAATCGTGCCGACCTGCCCGTAGCCCAGGAACGGCACCAGGTTGGTCGAATAATACCAGCCGGGCTTGTTGCCGGGCACGATGCCCCCGGTGGTCCATTGCAGGGTGGTATTCATCACGTCACTTATTACCTGATAGCCGGAGCGAAGCTCCAGCGCGGAACAGTTCGCCGCAGTGAGCAGCGCTGCTGCGCCCAAAAGGGTTTTTGCCCGGCGTTTCCACGGGCTTTTCGAACGGAGATGGGTCATTTTTTTACTCCTTGTGCGCCACGACTGCACGGTGGCGCATGTCATGTTAGTTAGCGGCAGTCGCCGTTCATCTGAATCACCGGCATCTGCGCGGTCGGCGCAAGGCCTTGCAGGTTGTAGCTCACGCGGCACTGCTTATCGCGGCCTTTGCCCCACGTCACCGCCAGCTCACCTTTTTGCGGTAAACCGGTCAGGTAGATCTGTCCGTTATCGCCCACAATCCCGGTGTTCTCCTCCCCGGCGGCGCTTTGCGCCAGCACAGCGGTGGCGCCAAACGGCACCACGCCCGCCCCGCCGTCTCGCATCAGCGTCATCAGCACCTGATAGCCAATGCGGGTGGCGAATTCGGCTTTCACCACCGCCCCGTTGGTCGGATAAACCGTCTGCTGGTTCTGCGGCAAATCGACGTTATCCGGCAGCGTGCTCGGGTCGAGGCCGATGCTGTTGCGGCTGTAGTCCGAGAGATACGGCACCACGGCGTAGCCGCGCGAGTCCGTTTTTCCGCCATTGTTTGACAGGCTGACACCTTCCGCGCCCGGGGCGCTGATCAGCGCGACCGAGCTGCCCAGAGGTCGTGACAACGTCACACCCTGCGAGTGGACCACCGCGCCGCCGCTCATATTGACGTTCATCGATCGCATGTCAGACGAATAGCCGTACCCGGCGGAAATGTTGCCCTTGCTGCCCTGGTAGCCCAGATTGAGGTTGCTGTTGCTGACCTGATCCTGGTTACCCCAGCCCTGCATCACACTGTAGGAGAACGCGCCGTCGGCGTTGCTCCCGGCGATCCCGGCCTGATTCTGCGTCCGGCCCTGGTTATCGTGCGTGAACTGGCTGCTGGCCCAGGTGTTTTGCAGCGCAGGCGAGTAGGTAAACAGGCTGAACGGAACCGTCATGTTGAACGACAGCTGACGGTTTTCCGGCCAGTCGCCGTTGCCTTTCATGCGGTCAACGGTGTAATACAGCCCGTAGCTGACGCCGCGATAGCTGCCGTTATACCCTGCCGCCAGGCTGGTGAGGGTTTTCGTCGAGCCGTAGTAATCGTCGCGGTTCGCCCGCAGGCTGACCGAACCCCAGTCGCCGAGTTGCTGCGTCACCTGGGTCTGGAAGCTGCTGCGACGGCGGCTCAGGAGCCACGGCGATACGTCCTCCCGCTGCGCATACCCGACGCTGTTGTACTCCGCGAAGCTGTAGTAGTTGCGGGTGGAATAACGCAGCGCCGTCAGGTCCACCGAGGTGCCGGTGGAGAGCATGCTTTTTGAATAGCGCACGCGCCACGAGGCCCCGCCCTGACGATCCTTGTCGTCAAACTGGGTGCTCGAAAAGGTGCCGTCAGCCGACATCGCCCCCCAGTCACCGAGCGACACCCCGCTCCCCATGCTCAGCGCACTGTACTTCTGCGACGTCAGCAGGCCACCGTAGAGGGTGAGATTTTTCGGCAAACCGTAGATCAGCGTGGCGAGCACAAAGTCGGACTCGCGCGATCCCTGCGTCGTGCCGCCGTCATACCGTCCGGCGGTGAGTTCATATTTCACCGCCCCCGGGCGCAACATCACCGGCAGCGACGAATAGGGCACCACGAAGGTATGGACGCTGCCGTCCGCTTCGGTGACCGCCACATCCAGGTCGCCGGACATCCCCGCCTGATACAGATCTTTGATTTCAAACGGACCGGGCGCGACGTACGTCTCGTACACCACGTACCCGTTCTGGCGCACGGTCACGCGCGCGTTGCTGTTCGCCACACCGTTAATCTGCGGCGCAAAGCCCCGCAGACGCGCGGGCATCATCTGCTCGGCGGAACGCAGCTGCACCCCGCGAAACGGCACGCCATCCAGCACGTCGCCGCCGGTGCTGGCTTCGCCCATCAGCAGGCGCGAGCGCCAGTCGCGCACATCCCGCGCCAGATAAGTACTGGAAAAACGGGTGCTGTGGCTGCTGTTGCCGTCGTCAGCGTTCGTTTGGCTGTGCGTGAGCGTGCTGCGCAGCCGCCATGCGCCGACGTTCGCGCCGGTCTGTACGTTAGCAAAGACGTTGTTGGTCGCGCGCGAATCGCCGTTCGCCGTCTGCTCGTTGCGCCCGGCGCTGAGGTTGTAGTTGAACAGCATCGCCGGGATCCCGTCGTCCCACAGGGCCGGGTCGCTCTGGCTGTCCCTGCCCGGCTGCATCGCCACCTGCGGGATGCTGACATCCAGGCGCAGGCGCGAGAGATCAAATTTCACCGTAGATTGCGGGATCAGCGCACTCAGGTCGGCCACCGGCTGGTCTTTGGGGAGATCTTTCAGAGCAGGCAACTGGTCGACGTTGACGCCCAGGGTTTTCAGCAACGCCGGCGTCAGCTGCGGCACGACATTCCCCTGCGCATTTTTTTTAAATTGCAGTTCGCGGGATTCGGCTTCGCGCTGGTTGACGAAAATCGTGACCAGATAATCGCCTTCCGCCACGCCGCCCGCGTGCGAAAACGCCGAGAGATCGACGTCGGAGGTGCCGGTTCCCAGCGAAAGCAGCTCGGGGTCAAAGTAATCTTCTGCCCACGCGCTCTGGCAGCTCATCAGCACGAACAGCGCCAGTGAATGGCGCGGAAAAGTGTGCGTGCCGTTTATCCTGAAACAGGAGGTTAATGTCTTACTCAAAATCGTTCCCTGCTGTGTTATGAATTATTCTCTGCCTGGCGCTGCACTGGGGTTTGCTGGCTGTCTTCGTCCAGCACCTGCCACGTCACTTCTCCGCGCATGCCCGCTGATACGGGATAACGCTGCTGCCCTTTCGGCGGTACCAGCCTGCGTAACGCTTCGGCCTCCAGCGGTTTCCCACCCACCGTCACCTGGCTGAAGTTGATGTAAAACGGCGTCGGGTTATCGACCACCAGCGCATCGTTTTGCAGGCTGAAGCGCAGCTGTTTCGCGGCACCTTTCACCCCCTCGTCGGGCAATCCCGCAGGCCGGTAAAACATCTTCATGTTGTTGACCACCGCGAGCACCAGCTGGCCGCCGGTCTGGCTGGCTTTGTCCGGCATCGCGGGGATGCCTTTCACCGAAAGATAAAAGACCGATTCCCTGTCCTGCGGCAGCGTCATGCCCGTCAGTCGAATACGCAGCGTGAGCTGCTCGCCGGGGTCAAGGCGCTTGAGCGGGGGCGTGACCATCAGCGGGATGGCGTCGCCAGGCCCTTTGCTGTCACTTTCTGCAGCCGGTAGTCCGGTGGTGAAATCCATAGGGCGGATCCACGACTGCATCAGATACGCGCGCCCGGTGTTATTGGTCATCGACCAGGTGATGCCCTTCTTTTCCGCCGCGGGATAGACAATCCGAAACTGGTTGAGGGAAAACCCGGACGCGGTCTCCGGGGAGGCAAAACAGGGCAGCGCGCCCGTCAGCGCGGCTAGCAGCAAAATGCGTTTCATGTTGCCCCTCCACTTTTCACAGCGGCGTTGAACAGCGGGCTGTTGCCGCCATAGTCATTAATCAGCGTCCATTGCGCCCGGCGGACGTGGCCCGCCGCAGGCAGGCTGATATGTGAAAATGGCGCGATCATGATCCCGCGGCTCACGTCCACGTCGGCCTCATCAAAGGCCAGGCGCGAGAACGTCAGGTAATAGGGTGTCGGGTTGCTCACCTGCACGGTTGCCCCCTTATGCTGAAAACCTACCCGCCCCGCCGCCTCTTCCTGCGCTATCGCCAGCCCCACCGGGCGGTAAAACAGCTTGATGGTGTTCTGAATGCCCACGGAAACCCGCGCCGCCAGCGCAGCGTCGTCGCTCGCTTTGGGCTGGCTCATCGACGGCACGGCAATCGCGGTGAAATAAAAGACCGACTCACGATCGTCCGGCAGCGCGGCATCGCCTTTGCGCAAAATTCGCACCACGTTTTTGCTGTGCCCTTCCAGGCGGAACAGCGGCGGCGTGGTGAGAAATGGCGCGGGGTCATGTCCGTTCGGGCTGGCGACGACCGCCGACTGCACCAGATACGGCAGGGTTCCGTGGTTTTGCAGGCTCACCGTCTGGGCGTTATCCGTGGACTGAAAAATGACGCGCGTCCGGCTGATGCTGATCCCGCCGTTTTCTGCAGTTGCGCCCTGAACCAGCGCCACCAGCAGTGCGGACACCAGCAGCATCCGGCGCACAATCAAAGAAACAAGATTCATGGAGAGCTCCTTACTGATACGCGAAATCAAAGGTAATGCTGGCGTTCAGCAGCCCGGATTTTGTAGCGGCATCGGTACACTGATTCCCGCAGGAGAGCGCCACTTTGAGCGGAATGGTGCGGGTGCCGCCGTTAAAACTCGCGGCGTCTGCGGGGGCAGGAATGAACGTATTGTTCGCCACCACCAAGCCCGCCGCCGTCACCAGACGCACGCCGTAATTCACCGCCTGAGAGGTGGCCTGGCGGAACAGGAAATCACCGGAGGCGGAATTGCCCGCGCCGGTCACGGTGATGCCGGGACGCTGGACCGCACCGATAAACCCGGCGCATTGCGTCAGGGTGATCTCAAGCGCAAGCGGATCGGCCAGACTGAGGCCCTGGCGAATGTCAGAGGAGAGCACGGCACCAAAATCGAGCGTCGCCGGGGCGGAAACCTGGCAGGTCGGGGCCTGAAAGGTGGCGCTGAACTGCACATCCGCCGCCGTCGCGCTGGCCGCCATCCCCATCAGCCACAGGCAAAGGGATCTCCTCAGGGCAATGAAATGCCCTGATAAAATGTTCAAATTTTTCATCGAGTTTGTCGGTTGAAAGCGTTAAGGAAAAATAAAGGCAAAGGTAATGCGGGCGTTGACGTTACCCTGCGTCAGCATCGGATCGCCCGCGCTGCGCACCAGGCCGACGGAAAAAGGCTGCACGGAGCTGCCCTGATCCTGAGCGATCGCCACGATGTCGCCGGGCGCGACGGTATCCGCCGCGTTATAGAAATCATTCAGGCTGGTGAGCGTCCCTTTTTTCAGCATAAAACCGGCGTATTTCGCCGTTGAGCTGGCGGCGCGGAACAGGCGCGTGTCCGTCAGCCCGCTCGATTCTCCGGTCACGCTCAGGGACGGCGATTTACCCTGCATTTCTACGCAGTTCAGGTTCACGCCCAGGGGCAGAATTTGCGCCGTGCCGGTGGCAAACTGGGTCACATCTTTCTGATCAAAGGTGATGCTGGTGTTATCGAGGGAGACCTGACAGCTGCCGTCGACGATATTGGCCTTAATCTCGGTGGTGGCCGCACTGGCCGCCGCGCCTGATAACATCAGCGCCATTCCGGCAAAAAGCGGTTTAATGAACGGCGCCACGGAACGCCTCCACGCCACCAAAATCGTTAATCGCAGCCCACTCAGCCTTCCCCTGCCCGACGCTGACCGGATAGGTATTTGCCGCAAACGGGGCCACCATGCTGGTGCCTTTGATGACGTCGAGTTTGATTTTTTTGCCGTCAATCATCAGCTTGTTCAGGGAGATGTAGTAAGGCGTCGGGTTCGTCACCTTGACGCCCTGGCCGGTGCGAGAAAACTGTAGTTTCCCCATCGCCTCTTTCTGCGTCAGCGGCAAATTATCCGGACGATAGAAGAGCTTCACCGTATTGCCGGTCGCTACCTGCAGGGTTCCGCCGACGGTATTCTCATTATTCCCCTGTCCGGCTTTCCCGGTCGGAATAGACATAATATTCAGATAAAAAACAGACTCCCGATCGCGCGGCAGTGAATTTGATTTTTTCACTATACGAATTTTATTACTGGCATCGGATTCAATACGAAATAATGCCGGGACAGGCATAAATACGTTGTCCGATGATTTCGCTGAAAGGCTTTCTGAAATACCGACATTAATAAGGTAAGGTTGAGTATGTGACCGGTTATTAATGTCAACACTTTGACTGCTTTCGCTACTGGAAAATATCACGCGCGAAGTACCAATGCTGATACTGGCGAATGCCGGTTGAAGGAATAAAAGGCTCAGGCTTAAAATAACGCCGGCCTGGTGATAACGCTTCATCATAAATTCTGCCCGTTCAATGAAAAGAGAGACCGCAAGTGCCTCTCTTTTTTATTCTCCGCGTCGCCCTCAGGGTGAATGCGGGCGACGGATTTGCTGCAATTAGTTGCTAACGTAGGAAATTTTAACCGGTGCGTTGTATGCGCCTGGCAGTACGTTTGCGGTATCCATCACTGCCATACCGGCGGTGAAGGTGTAGCTCAGCGCGCCGTCTTCATCAGCCACAACCGGGATGCTGGTGTCGTTGGTGACCTGAGTGGTGTTGTCAGACTGCTTCAGCATAAAGCCCGCGGTCTGGGCAACGTCGCTCAGGAACAGGTTGTTGTCGGAACCCACAACACCGCTGACCTGCAGTGCCCCTTCTTCGTCGGCGTTACAGTTTTTCAGGGTCACAACCAGTGGCTCTTCGCCCACCTGTTGTTTCGCGGCGGTAAATTCAGTCTTGGCGAAAGAACCCACGTTCAGCGTTGCTGCACCGTTATTTGCCGTGACTTCACACGTGGTGGAAACAATATTCCCCTGCAGAGTCACATCAGCCTGAGTGGCAGCCTGAACGTGACCCACAAAACCCAAAACCAGAGCGACGGGCGCAAGGGCGATCATTTTATTCATTACTCAATCCTTCATTAAAATAGCGTTTGTTACGGTTAAAAAGAGTTATCTCAGCCTGCCGTGGCTGATGGAAAGATAATATAGTGTGACAGAATGGTTAACTATGAGAGGGAGATTATTTTAATGAAGGTCGTCGACTACAGGTGTAGGACGCTATTTGTTTCTGAATAATAGATTAGCTAATTCAAAAACTAACACGGCGTGATTTAAAAATAAAGCCATCATATTGGATAGTGCTGGCCAGTTAAACACCTGAGGTTGTTCCGTTCACCTTATGTTCAGCAGAATATAATGGCGTCTTAACCTGTGAACGTGACAAGGGGGCTGCGGGTACCCACACCGGTGCCACATGCAGACAGCTGTATAGCTGGAGGGAGCGGGAGTCCGGCTGAAAATCGCCGAAGCGTTTCCTGGAGGCCGGGTCGAGGCGCAGGGATGCGCCGAGAGGGTGCGACCTGCATGGATGCAGGATCGCGCCCGACCCGATAGCCGCAAGGAATAAGCTGAGGGCACCGCGAAGCGGCGATTTTCTTTGCCGGGAGCCGGGGTTGCCAGGGTGGTGGCGATTGAGCCACCCTGGCACGTTCACCGCAGAGAGATGGACCGGAAGCAGAGGAACGAAAGTGAACGGAACAATTCCACTCATGCCATAAAGGTCCTGGGACAACCATTAATCACATCCGATGCTTTATTTAATGGCGAACAGAACGTGAATAAGCATCAATCGCCGCATTGAGAGCGCTAATCTGCTGCTCCAGCTGCATAACCCCTTTTCCCAACGCCGGCGGATGAAGCCCGGCCGCCAGCTGATTCTCCAGCGTTTCGGCCAGCTCATATAACGGCGTCGCGCCCAGAAGCTGCATCGTGCCGTTGATGCGGTGCAAATGGTGTTGCAGCACATCCCACTCTTCCTGCGCCAGCGCCTGAACGGCCGCCGCGACGTCTTTGTCGTTTTCAATCCGCGCCTGTTCAAGCATCTGGCACATCAGTTTCTTATCGCCAAGGCTGTGCGCTTCCAGCCCTGGCATGTCGATGAACGCGTCAAGCGGCGGCCCGTCCTCAGCCATATTCACCCCGCTCAGCGCTGCCTTGAGCTGCTGCAGTTCGATGGGTTTGAACAGACACAAATTCATACCCACCGCCAGGCAGCGCTCTTTTTCTTCCGTCTGCGCGTTGGCGGTCAGCCCCCAGATCACCATATTCTGATTCAGCTCGCGCACCCGCTGGGTCAGGGTGATGCCGTCCATATTGGGCATGTTCAGATCGGTAATCAGCAGGTCGTACTCCTGATTTCTGATCAGATTCAGCGCCTGAAGGCCGTCTTCCGCCTCGTCGACGTGATAGCCGAGAATATCCAGCTGACGGCGCAGCAGCAGGCGGTTGGTCGGGTTATCTTCGGCAATCACAATTCGAAGCGCGGCGGGGAGCGTCGCTTCCTGTTCAGCGATCAGCGGCACATCCGGCGCATGATCAGAGGTTTGTGTCACCAGCGTTACCATCATGGTGGTGCCCATGCCCGGCTGGCTGGTGATGCTGATCTGCCCCGCCATGCGCTCCACCATTTCCCGGCAAATCACCAGACCCAGGCCCGAGCCGATCTGCCGTTTGCCCGACTCCGTCTGGCTGAAGGGCTTAAACAGCTGCTGCTGTTCGACGTGGCTGATCCCCGCCCCCGTATCCCGCACGCTTAGCGTGAGATACACCCTCTCCTCGCCCATCGCCTGGGTGTGGGCCATCACGTCCACGCCGCCCTCGGCGGTAAATTTGATGGCGTTGCTCAGGAGATTCGACAGCACCTGTTTGACCGCCTGCGGGTCAAGCCACAGCGTTTTCCCGTCTTCAAGACGGCAATCGACCGTGAGGCGCAGATTTTTCTGCCGCGCCAGCCCTTCAAAATTGGCGACCGTGGCGTTAATCACCGACTCCAGATCGACCCATTCCGGCGTCAGGGTGAAATTGCCGGACTCAATTTTCTCCATATCCAGCACATCGCCAATCAGCGCGATCAGGGTTTGCGCCGTGCTGTAGGCCAGCTGAATCGCCTCTTTGGTCTCTTCCGCGCTCTGTTTGCGGGTGGTCAACAGCTCAAGGAAGCCCATGATCGCGCTGACCGGGGTGCGGATCTCATGGCTCATGCTCGCCAGGAACTGGCTTTTGGCCTGATTCGCATCGATGGCTTTGTCTTTCTCCACCTGCAGCGCTTTCATCAGCTGTCGGGACTCGGTGATGTCCTGCCAGCCGCAAATCAGGATCGCAGGCCGGTTTTCCGGCATCAGGCAGAGCGTCAGCCAGTGGAGGATCTGCCGATTTTCGCCGCCATTATTGAGGGTCAGAGAATGGGTGATCACATGGCCGGGAGTCAGGCCCTGCTGAATCTCCGGCTGTACGGTGTAGAAAACATCCGCCAGCGGGCTGCGTCGGTCAAACAGGGAATAACTCATCGCTTCGCGCCGCTCAGCAATGAAGAATTCGCTGAACGCGCTGTTGTAACTTTCGAGCTCCCCTTCGAGGGTAATCACGTAGACCGGCACAGGAATGGAGTTCGATAAGGTCTGGCTGAACGTCAGCTGATAATTCAGCGCGGCCTGCGCGGCCTTGCCCCGCCCAATCGCCCGCAGGAGATACACGCCCCACAGCAGGCTGGTGATCACCAGCAAAATCGCCAGACCGATCACCAGATAAAAAGGCCGGTTATACAGATTCCAGGTGCCGATTTTCACCTCTGGCGCTTTGATCCATTTCCCGGCCAGATTAAGGATCTCTTTGGGCGGAATGTCGTCCAGCGCCTTGTTCAAAATACTCTGCAGTTCAGAGGCGTCGCGCGGGATCGCAAACGCAATCTGCGCGGACGGTTCGTCCGGAATACGGGTGTATTTCATGGTGCCGGGGTAGTAGTGATCGATGATAAAGCGCGACGCGAGCTGGGTGGAGACCACGGCATCCACGTCACCGAGCATCAGCTTGCTGAGCGCGGTACTGGTATTCTCGGCAATCACCCACTCCACGCCCGGATATTTGTGTTTCAGTTTGTCCGTCAGCGGATGGTAAGCCGGTATCGCCACTTTGGAGCCCGGTGCGAGCAGTTCGTTTGGCCCCGACGACGCCCGGGTTACCAGCACAAAAGGCGTGGCGATAAACGGATGGGTGAACAACATCTCCTCTTCGCGCTCAGCGCTGAACGTCGCCGTCGGCAGCACGTCCCAGCCACCTTTGCGCATGATGTTGACCATATCCGTATTCGAATTGGCGATCACCGGCTGGAACACCAGCCCCGTTTGCAGCTGGATCAGATTCAGGATGTCGCCCAGCAGGCCGCGTATCTCCTGGTGATCGTCGACCATGCTCATCGGGGCGTAGTAAGGGTTAATCAGTACGCGCAGCACCGGGTGTTTGGCAATCCAGCGCTCTTCCCGTGGCGTGAGTTTCATCGCCTTATTGAGAAACGAGATATTGCCGGTATCGACCCAGGACTGAGCGATCTGTTTATGGGTTTGTTCTGTTAGAGAGCTGATAAAGGTATCGAGAATGCCGAGCAGCTGTTTCTGATCGGCCGGGACGATGAAATGATTTCCCGTCTGGGGTTCACGCCAGAACTTCACCATTTCCAGGGACTGATAAAAATCGCGTACCAGAATAAAACTGGAGGTCAGGTTATTCCCAAAGAAATAGTCGTTTTCGTGATTCGCCACCGAGGCCAGCGCCAGATAATTATCCGCATAGGAGGTAATGTGCGCCTTCGGAAAAACCATTTTAATAAACTGCTCGGACGGGTAGCCCTGCTTAATGGCCACCGACACTTCGTCCTTATCGTTCGAAAGCGGCTTCATCACATCTGCCTGACGCGTGACTAGCGTAGGGTAAGCCCGGATCAGCGGGAGTGAAGCGGAGAAACCCGCATCCAGGTCGCTCTCCCCGGCGGGCGACGTCAGAATAATATCCGCCTCCCCGGCCCTGAGCGCCGTTAAAGCCTGATCCAGATCGGCGTAATGCTTAATCACCACCTGGATTTGCAGGGAGTTTTCCATCAGCAGCAGGTAGTCCGCGTTCATTCCCCGGTAGCGCCCGGTCGTCGAATTCATACTCAGCGGCGGCGTTTCCTGCCCGTACACCGCAATGGTCAGGGAGCGTTTTGCCGCCAGCCACAGCAGATCGTAATGGCCCAAGGGCAGCGCGGGGGTAAACACCTGATTATCGCTGGCAAGCTGAAGCGTCGCCGGTTCAGGGCTGGCTGAACGCGCCGGAACACTCAGGATAAACAGCAAAAAAAGCCCCGCGATGGCGCGCATGATCATGGTGTTAGCCAATCGCGTTACGCTGCGCAAAGGAGAAAAGTTCCATCAGCGATTTGCAGTTCAGCTTCTCCATTAAACGGCTTTTATAGGTGCTCACGGTTTTATTGCTGATACACATTTCCGCCGCGATTTTCATATTGTCATCGCCATTGAGAATATAGCGCATCACTTTAATTTCCTGGCTCGACAGCGACTGCAACATTTCCTGTTCCGAGGAAAGACTGCCCATGAACGACTGCAGTGATAACGGGAAATAACTGTAACCATTTTGCGCCGCGTGGACCGCCGCAATAATATTGGTCATGCCCTCTTTCTTACTGATAAAGGCATTCGCTCCCGCGTCGGCGCTACGTTTGCCATAAAAGAGATCGTTCTTGGCAGAGACCACAATAATAATCCGGCTGAACGCCTGCTTGCGCAGTTTCTCCACCACTTCAATACCGCTCATCACCGGAATATCCACGTCGACAATGACCAGATCCGGGCTGTGCTCGCCGACAAGCTGTAACGCCTGTGCGCCGTCTCCGGCTTCTGCCACGACGGTGATACCTTCATTTTCGAGCAGATTTCTAATCGCCATACGAGCCAGCGGATGGTCATCAACGACGATAGCATGTAACTTATTGGTTTTACCCATCTTAGCTCCTTATTAGCTTCATTTTTCTGGTTCCTGACTCACCGGTTTTAGCCCACAAGACAACGCACATCACCGCCCCTGATGGCGTAATTATAACGTGCCGCAGGAGGATGAATGTTTTTCACAAACCCATTATTATTTAGTGATTCGAATGGACGTCGAGTCGAAGAAGTCTACCGTTTCGGTAAGACGATTTCTATTAGCATTAAAATAAAGTGTATCACGGCATGCAGAAAAACATCGCGCTTGCGAAAAGTCGTTAAGGAAGGGTTTAAAATAAATTCCTGTCAATTTTTTACCCATTGTTTTACAAAGAATTAATTCATCAGGGATTTCACGTGTAGGATATCCCCTGCAAAAGTTTCCGATGTGTCTCCTGTATTTCATCCACACGGATGATTAACCTGACTGAATATTATTATCACATTCTGTTCAGCAGGACTGGATACACTCTCGCATGGACAAATTACACGGAGCCAGCGTTAGTTTTGGCAAAACACACCCGCAGCGAAAAAGTAAAAAACGAATGATATGCGCTCTGCTCATTATCATTTTTTATTTTATTTGCAGCTTCGGGCCAGATATTAGTTTTCGCACGATGCCAGACACCAGCGATGCCTATATTACCGGTAATCCTGTCTTTATTTTCTCAGAAACAGGGGGTCGCGTGGCGGCCATCGCACCAGTCAACAGCGACAGAGTTCGTAAAGGCGATATTCTGCTGCAGCTGGAAAATGCCCACGAAGAGCGTCAGTTTAAAAAAGCCGAACAAAGCCTGCTGGAGACGGAAAAAGAGACCCAGGAGCGCTACATCGCCGACAGCCAGAATAATGCCCAGATTCTCCATGCCCAGATGACCTACCAGCAGGCGCTGATTGAGTATAACCGCCGGTTACAGTCGATAGGTCCGGCGGCCATTTCGCAGGAGGATCTCCGACAGGCGCTTAAAAACGTTAACAGCAGCAAAGCGGCGCTGGATATCGCCATTCAACAGTACCGCCGGAATTTGCTCTGGCTTCGCGAGGCGGATATCTCGCAGCAAAAGCTGATAGTGCAGGCCAGAGAGGCCCTGCAAAAAGCCGCTGAGGCGCTGGATCGCACGCGGGTGCGAAGCCCCGTGAGCGGGTATGTCGCGCACCGGAATGTGCACACGGGTTTACACGTCAGCCCCGGGCAAACGCTGATGACCATCGTCCCCGCCGACCAGATGTGGATTAATGCCAACTTTACCGCCGCAGAGATCGCTGACGTCCGCGTCGGCCAGAAAGCGGTGATTCTGACGGAGATGTATGGCAACAAAGTGGTGTTCGACGGTCAGGTAGAGGGATGGGATCAGGATGCCGATGCCGCGCTGTCCGCCCTCAGCAGCGCAGAAAAATGGATCAGTGAGGTGCAAAAAATTCCCGTGCGGATCTCCATCAATCCGATGCAGATGAGCCAGTATCCGCTAAGGATTGGGGTTTCTTCGAGGGTGAAACTGCTCGACCGTCGCACCCGCAGCGCGCACTTTTCGCTGGTGAGAAAAGGAATCAACATCCTGCGGGCATACCGGAAGTATTTGCTGGAAGATTAATGGACTCTGACTGAGTACTCGCGGTGTTTTATTAACTTATCTATACTCCACCTCACCTTTTCTCAATGCCTGAGGCCCCCTGTGCTCGCCACTATTCTCGTCGCGGTTGTTGCCGCCATCCATCTCTATATTCTGGTTCTGGAAATGTTTTTATGGAATACCCCAACCGGTCGCAAGGCGTTTAACCTGAGCGAAGATTTTGCCCGTGAAACCCGCGTTCTGGCCGCCAATCAGGGCCTGTACAACGGCTTTCTGGCGGCAGGTTTGCTGTGGGGATTATGGCTCGGCGAAAGCGGCGTTCCGGTCACCTTGTTCTTCCTGACCTGCGTACTGATTGCGGGTGTTTTTGGCGCGGTAACGGCCAGCCGGAAGATCCTCTATGTTCAGGCGCTTCCGGCGCTGGTTGCTTTAATTGCTTTGCTGGTGCGTTGAGGGGAAGGGTTGATGTGGGCGTTGGCGAAGGTACAAGGTTTCACCGATAACCGATGCGGATTCGCATCCAGCGTTTTCTGTGCATATCCGTTTTGTGCAGGAGGGGACGTTTACATATTCTGCCTGCATTTTTGCATCTAATGTTTATTTACGGATTAATCCATAATTAAAGAAAATGCAAATCCAACCGGCTGTACCTATAACCTATTGTTAATTGTGACAAATCGATGTAGTGTACTACACATTAAATTTACAAAGGCGGAAATAACCGTGTTTAAATACGGTTATGTCCACCGAATAAGCGTTATGCCTATTCAAAATGATAATAGAGAACGTGTGAATGGATGCGAGATACGAAGAAAAGACTTTCGAAAGTTACTTCAACAATGAGCTTGATAGAAAAACATCTATCTATTTCCCCCTTGGCCAGGTGCAAGAAGGCGTTTTAGGCTTGGACTCCGTTGCTCATTCTAGAGGATGGTTTCTGTGGAGAAAGCTGGGATATCCATTCTGGATCTCTCCGCAATTTTCAGGCGTTGACCTAACGGAAATCGCTCATGAAATGGAGCATTATCTTGGCCGAGAGGTTAAGAACATACCGACCATGAAAGTTAACTTGCTATTTCAGTATAAGCGTCCGCAATACATAACGATGTCAACTGGTTCTGAATGGCACTTATGGAATCAGAAGTATTTCCGCTATGACCTGTACACTCAGCAACATACCTTGCTCTCCCATATAGAAACTAAATTTGGTAACGATGCCGTAGTCCTTTACGCTGCCCCTTCTGTCGTAGATGTTGGCGAGTTGGTCAAGATAAAAAGGGCTGGCTCAATCATTGATCACACTAACTTTAGACGCGCCAGAGAATTGGATGGGCACCACAGAAACACCTACATAAAGGCAGGCACATACTCGCAGGCATGTAGTGAACCAGAAATGATTGAAAATTTTAATCTAATTGAAATGATTGAAGCAATGGAACCACGCCAATCAGAAGATAACGTTAATCTAATCATTAACTTTTCAAGGCAGATTAATTCAGCCATGAAGGATGTCGAAGGGATTGGTTATCTGAAAACCGCATTTGAGAATCGAATGAATGAATTTAGATATCTCGGGCTTCAACAGTTCGAACTGTTCTACTCAATGCTTACTATGGCAATATTCAGAGAGGTTACCGGCAGCCAATGGTTGATACCATTTGACGGACGAAAAAATGCATAACAAAACCAAGCTGCATCGCGCACTTCGTGCGCTGGACCTCGCTACGCTCGGCCGCTGTTGGCAGCATTGATGTCCGCTTCTCGCTAATAAGGGACAACCATACTCAAATCTCCCACATTGCAGGAGATTTGAGTATGAACACGTCACCGTGGAACAAAGACCGTATCATCGGCCAAAAAGGACCACTTCAGATATCTCATATCTGAAGGATCCGGATCCGGCTTGAACTGGAAGGTAAACGCGTGATTTAACTCTGTTCAATATGGCCCTGGACAGTAAGCTAACCGTCAGTCTCCAGAATAATGTTTAATTGCTTTTCGTGTATCCATTCCCCTACCCTAAATTTAAATCATTCTCGTTAATCAAAGTGTATGTAAATTTATTCCCAAAAATTTCACGAGATTTAAAGCACAGACTCATAAACTCATTAAAATCATCAATATTTAAAAAAACTTGACATCCAGCTGAATATTTTTTATTCAAAGTAGTGCTTTCTCCATCAACCGGGCCTTTATGGATATTTATTTTAAAATAACCTACCTCTTCCGTTCCTGGAATAAGATTCATATATTCGTCATAATTATTATCCCTATAAACAACTACTGGACCAAGATTTTGACATAAGGCTTCATATTTGCCATGATGAAAATTTATTTCATATGCCTCTTTGTATTGACCTTCTTTCAAAATCGCCGTTCCTTTTGTATAAACATCCGAAAGTGGTTTTTCTAAATAATATGGACTGGGATCTGTTGTTATGTTGTAAAAATAACAACCCCAATCATTTCCTTGCCTAAAAAAGACAAGTAATAAATCATCAAAATTCTTTGAACTATTTCCAGCTGATCTTATACCTACTATATTCAAATTCCATTCCATTTCTGGCGTATCAAAAACTGAATATCCATTATTCACCATTGTATTTATTACTGCATCTAGCTTTGGTATATTCATAAGTTCTCCTACCCTCAGGTTTTGTTATCAATAAATATGATATATCATATTTATAACCGATTAAAAAATTCAAAGCGTCCTCATCACCCCGCAGACATAAGGGTGATAGCTACTATCTAGAAAACGCTTAATAGCTATCCACTGGATCCAGCAGTGCTGATAAGGATAAATACTCGAACGAATTGCTTCAGGCATAGCATAATTAAATGCAATTTGTAATATACACTCCTTTGCTAATAGTTGATGTTTTACAATCATTTTTCTTAGGGTTGACCAATGCATCAATTCTTTCGTCGGTATCAGTATCATCTTTTTTAATTTTCTCGCCTAACACTGTAAACGCTCTTCCAGGATCACCAGCTAAAGCATATTCATCTAATTCTTTCCTCGCCAAGTCGAATGTGTATACATTTACTTTTTGTTTTTTGTTTTCCATGATTTTTAAAAAAATTCGCTTACGTTCGGAATTCATTACAGATATCAGAACATTAGCCGATTCTTGATGAAAGACATTTTCGTCTATAGCGCCCCTGTAACCAATTATAGTTGTAGTTACAGCGGCTAAAATGGTTTTGGTTGTGACTGGTGTAAATAATGTAGCCGCAAGGCCGGTTGAAAGTGATAAAAGCTCGGATCCTGTGTAAATGGAGGTTTGCATATTGGTGAGATTTGAAATGCTTTGATAATATTTTATATCATTAAGTATGAGCTGAGATGTAATGTATTTATCTCTGTCAGTCTCATTTTTAGGTGGACTTAACATTGCAAAATCTATATTTCTTGATAATTGCTCTGTTATTCTCTCTAATGCCTTGTCATCATTGTATGGATACCCCATGCCCCCTATATACATTTTAGAACAACCAAGTAACATCAGGCAAAGCATGATAAGTATTATTTTCATAGCCAATCACCATAATGTAATTCTCATTACCCGGGGTATTTCTAGTCTCATAGATATAATGAGAGTAGCTTGTTGTTTTTATTATGCAAATCCGATTTTTAAAATTTTTTTGTAGAAAGCTAACTGACTACATAGAGATGATCAACATTTCTCGTCAGCACTTGCAGAACAAGTGACCTGCTCCACATTGATTAAGACACCTCAATGTTGGCCATGTTGTTATTGGAGTTGCGAACGTCCGTTTCTCGCTCATAGCGGCCCCTCCACCCTGCCTACCCATCCAAAAGCTGCAATCTCCAAGCCCCAACCCTATACTCAGGAACTTCTTATAAAGATTCCACTATGAGGTTTTCGTCATGACGGATTTTCATCAACTCGCTGCCACCAGCCTGCAAGGTCAGCCCATCCCTATGGCCGACTATGCGGGTAAGCTGGTTCTGGTGGTCAATACTGCCAGCCAGTGTGGCTTCACGCCGCAATATGCAGGCCTGGAAATGCTCTACAAGAAGTACGCCGACCAGGGGCTGGTGATTCTTGGGTTCCCCTGCAACCAGTTCGGTAAGCAGGAACCTGGTAGCGCCGACGACATCGCTCAGACCTGCCACATCAACTACGGTTTGACTTTCCCGATGTTCGAGAAAGTGGACGTTAACGGCGCCGCCGCGCACCCGGTTTTCCGTTATCTCAAAGAAGCCTTGCCAGGCGTTCTGGGTGGGCGGATCAAGTGGAACTTCACGAAATTTCTGATCGGACGCGACGGCAAACCGCTCAAGCGTTTCGCACCGATCACCACTCCGGAGAAAATGGAAACCGCGATCCTGGCAGCACTTGAAAGTAAGGAGCGCGGAAAAACATAAATGCCCTTTCGGGCATTTATGTTTTACTTACGACGATTCTGATATGGCGGGTTAACATGCCGCGTTAAGCACACATATTAATGGGCAAACAGCGCAATCAGAATAATGATGGGAATGGGGACGCCTAAAAAGAACAGTAATAATGAGCGCATTTTAAACCTCTCGCATAATTAGAAATTATAAATCACGTTGACGGCCACCGAAGGTCGCACACAGGCTGGCTACGAAGGCACCCGCCAGCAGAGAAATGAATGTCCAGAGCATGAGATAGCTCGTGGTTTTACGTGCGGCATCAGCAGCCTGCTGCGCTTTTTCCTTCGCTTCTTTTAACTTAGCCTGGGCTTTGTCATAGGTGCTCTGTACCCGCTGTTCAGCCTCTTGCTGGCTGATACCCGTATTTTGAGCAATCAGTCGGGCGACATACTGACGATCGTCCTGAGGTAAGGCGCCAGTGGTAATGCTGTTGGCAAAGATACCCGTCACTTCACCTAACTGTGCAGGCGAAACGGGTTGATGTGATGGCGCGACAGGAGCCGCAGTTGGCGAAGCGGGATCGGCTGCGCCGTTTGCCGGTGTGGCAGGATTATTCGCCCTGAACAGCGAGTTAACGAAATAGTTCATTGACGAACCGGGTCCTGCGGATGGTCCGTTCGCCATACTCGCTGCGCCAGCCGCCGTGGTCGCCGCGGCCCCTCCGGCAACGGTACCCACGATTTTAGCGCCCCCTCCCACAATGGCCCCGACCGTGCTCGTTAACAGCGCAGCAGAGACCAGCGCCGCCACCGCCCAGGCCAAAAAACCATGTGCCGTATCGCGGAAGTACACTTCGTCGGTGTGGGTATCGACCCATTTCGTGCGTAGTCGTCCGGCCAAATAGCCACCCATACCCGACGCCACAATTTGCGTGAATGTCAGCCAGGCGATGGCCGCGATACCCACCGTACCAGCGTCGAGTCCGCGACTTTCCCATGGCGAAACGGACGTGAGCCCCAAACCGGCGCCCAGCATCAGTAAAATCAAAGAGAGGGATGCCGCTGCTGCCGCACCGGCAAAGATGGCACCCCAGGATACGGCGCTGCTGCTCGCGGCAGGCAGAGGCAGACGCGTATCGGGATACGACGTGTTAACTGTGGACTGTTCGTGAATGTGAGTCATAGCTGTTGTCCTTGAATTAATCTTTGCGTTCGGAACCAGGAACTGATTGATGAAACAGGAAACATTACCACCTTCAACATTGAGGCTCTTCGTGAGCCAAGTGATGCAATTGATAAACAGAAAGGCTGAAAAACATAAAGAAACGAAATCGAAAAAATCACAGTGGAAATTTATTCCACGCACTAAGGATAGTAGATAATTTCGCGCCAAATGGATTTTAAACTTTAAACATCCGTTACCATTTGAGATGGCGGATTTTATAGTGGGTCTAAAAATGACCAGACGGCGTGAAATCCCTCCCGGTTCACTGCTCCATAAACCTTAGAATTACTGCGTGTTTATTTGCGCTGAGTTAACAGTTGGCTTGTTTTTTGAACAGATGTACTGCCGTTGGGTGAAGATCAAATAACGGCATCGTCTTTGCCTGCTCAATTTTAAAAAAAAGAAATTTCCTAACCTGTTGATTTAAATGTATTAAAATGTTGGCAAAATGATTCCGTTAACAATAGCCCCGGCGGATATGTAAATAGCACAGTAACTAAATTATAATTCTTTAACATCCGGTTGATATTCGAGGTCAAAAATGCGGTTAATTGTCATGCTGTTAAGCTTTGCGCTCTCAACACAGGCCTGGGCGGGTGAACTTTCCAGACCTGCCGGTAAAATCCTTTTAACGCTGTCTGGTCATATCGAAAATACCAATGAAGATGGCAAAGCCGTTTTTGATCTCGCAAGCCTTGAGAAACTGGGTATGGTCAGCTTCCAGACCACTTCCCCCTGGTATGATGGCCGCACGACCTTCACGGGTATTCCACTGCAAAAACTCATGGATTATGTCGGGGCGAAAGGATCTGTTGTTAAGGTCACTGCGCTCAATGACTACACCACGGAAATCCCGCTCAGTGATTTTAAAAAATACAACGTTATCCTGGCGTTAAAAGTCAACGGAGAATATATGCGCATCCGTGATAAAGGCCCGTTGTTTGTGGTTTACCCCTACGACAGCATACCTGAGCTGAATAATCAGATTTATTATTCCAGGTCAGCGTGGCAGGTCAGCAGAATGAATATTGAGTAAGGGGTCAGAAGACCAACATGAACAGAATTCTGGCTGGCATCATCTGTTTCCTTTTTATATCTACAGGGTATATCTCTTTCCTTGTGCATGAAAGGCAACAGGAGTTACAGAAACTGACGCACTACGCCGCGTCGTGGTCTGCTGCACAGCTGGTTTCACAATATTACCGGTTCGAATCCCTGCTGGGTCTTTACGCTATCGATGAGACGATGACGCTCGATGATGTGCGCATGCGTCTCGATATTATGCTCAGCCAGAGTGATTTAATGAAACAAGGCGATCTGAGCAATTACATTGAAAGCAGTAAAGCCCACCATGAACTGGCGGTCCAGCTTGAAAAGACGCTGGATTATCTGGATGTTCACCTTGAGAAAATGAATCGTTCCGAGCTGCAGGCCTACCTGCTAACCATGCACACTCTGGATCCACAGCTGGCTCGTCTCTCTTCCGGCGCTTTAGACAAAGATATCAACACCATTAATGACGCCAACCTCAAGATTAAAACCCTGTACTATATTTACTCAGCGACCTCGGTATTGCTGATAATAATGAGTGCGATACTGGGCGTGCTGATTTACTTCCAGAACAGAAATATTCTGAAGGCGCATCTTCAGGTGAAAAGCCTTGCTGATGCACTACAGGAGTCGAAAGAAAAACTACAAGTCCAGAATGCAAAACTGGAGTATGACGTTTACCATGACTCTCTGACGGAGATGAATAACCGCCATTATTTCTGGGAGAATTTAAATGAAACCATCGAGCGCGCAGTTAAAAACAATAACTCCGTCAGCGTGATGTTGTTTGATTTAGATCGGTTCAAAGAGGTCAATGATACCTACGGTCATGATGTCGGTGATATGTTATTACGCCAGATATCACAGCGTCTGACTTCGATGGGCCTGACTTCCGATACACTTTATCGGTTAGGCGGGGATGAGTTTGCGTTTCTCTCGAGTGGCCTGACGGAGAGCAGTGCCGTTTCACGAGCCCAAAAAATATGCGATGCGATCAACCAGCCCTACACGATTTATAATACGATTATCAATATTACCACCTGTGTCGGCATTGTTATTTCAGACACTGAACGCCGCTCCGACTATCTCTATAAATTTGCCGATCTGGCCCTTTATGAAGCCAAAAAAGAAGGCGCGGGAAAAATAAAAGTCTTCCGCCAATGGATGTTAGATAAACTGCAAGAAAGCCGAACCCTTGAGCATGATATGGCTCTGGCGATAGTGAATAAAGAATTCGTGGTTTATTATCAGCCTATTGTTGATTCTTTCAGCCAGGAAATTTACAGCTATGAAGCCCTTATTCGCTGGAAACATCCTCTGAAGGGCCTCCTGTCGCCGGACAGCTTTATCCCTGTGGCGGAAAAAACAGGAATGATTAACGAGATCGGGAAATCGGTGCTTGAAATGGCCTGCCGTGAAGCCGCTTCCTGGGCGGTTCCGGCTAAAATTTCAGTCAATGTTTCCCCTGTCCAGCTGGGCAGCAAAGCCTTCGCCGGAATCGTGCTCTCTATTCTGAACGAAACGGGACTCCCCGCTGAGCGTCTTGAACTGGAAGTGACTGAATCTTCTCTCTTTACTGAGAGCAATACGCCGATGAATACGCTTAACAGGCTGCGGGCGCTGGGGGTGAAAATTTCTATCGATAATTTTGGGACCGGTTATTCTTCTCTGTCGCGCCTCAGCAGGCTTGCCTTCGATAAAATCAAAATAGACAAGTCCTTTGTGTATTCATTATCGACACAGCAAGACGCCCTTAATATCATCAGGCTCATTACCGGTATGGCGAAATCCCTCAATATGAAGGCCGTTGCAGAAGGTGTTGAAACGCAGGAGCAGCTGGAAAGCCTTAAAGCGCTGGGCTGCGATTTCGTGCAAGGCTATCTGTTTGGTAAACCTCAGCCTTATGTAGATGAGAAAATCAGAAACGGCTCAACGGAAAATATTCCTCGTGCCCGCTCTGTATAGGTTTAGACTTGTGGCGAATCAGTCTCAGAAAGGTGCTGTATGTCATCACTCATCGCCTGTAGCTCATTGAACAGTCTCGCCAGATGGAAACCATCGCACACGGAATGATGGACCTGAACGGCGAGAGGCAATAATACTTTTCCATCCTGCGTGTAGTATTTTCCAAGCGTGAACATGGGGGCAAAAAAGTTCTGCATGTTAGCCACGTTGATATTAAAGCTGGTAAAACTGACCCAGGGAATACCCGATACGAAAAACACATTTTCCCGTGACTCTTCTTTAGGCCAATAAGCCAGGTTATTACCGTAGCGCGCAGTGTCTTCTGCATAAACATTCTGGAAGTGATGAATATTACCATCGTAGTGACTCCATAATGACGAAAAAGTCTCCGTTTCATGATGGAAAATGGTATAGCTGGGATGGACTTCATTCCATATGACCAGCTCATTGTTCTTCATGGTCATACGGAATTCTGTGTGATTATTGACGACCTTAGAGATAAGGAAAATAATGGTGGGGTAAAACTTCCAGCCTTTTTCCTTAGAATATTTTAGCAGCATGGTAATATCGATCATCACGGTCTGGTTAATGGTACTTTGCGCAAACGACTGAAACACCTCAAAATGCTCTTTCCTTGCCCAACGCGATAAGTCAACAGGGGTATATTCCGGGGTTGTTTTTTTCATTTTTTAACCTTTGATGATATATCAGGTGTTAGTGTTTTATGAATTAAGACAATGGGCAGCGGTCCAAATCACTTTTAAAGCGAACGCATTGACTTCCATAATTATACAGCAGTATCAGGCATAATTTTTCTCCACCATTCAGGTTTCATATCCTGAAATGAGTGAGAGTGTGGCGAAAACAGAGCGCATTCATTGTGGTCAAAAATACCGCTGAGCAAAGCAACCACCGGATTGTCATCGATAGCGCCGATGGAGCTGCCACATCTGGCGCAAAATGCTCTGGATGTAGCCGCAGATGAGCGGTAGAGAGAAGGCGCGCCCCCTTCCCCCGTCCATTCAACATCTGACGAGTGGAATTCAAGCCATACTGCGGTCTGACAGCCAGAATGCTTCTGGCACATATCGCAGGAGCAGGAATGAGAGGAAGCCGGGTTAATCGCTGTGAATCGGATAAACCCGCATAAACATCCACCTGACAATTTCATATCCATATCAGCCGATACCCTATCAACGCTCAGAGAATGATAAAGATAGCATCGTCAGCTTATCGCTCATAGCGGACCCTATGACCTTGCTTTCTGTCCGCACTGTGCCAGAAGCAGTCATTTTCGCGCAAGCACAAAACTCGAGTGTCCTGTGAAACGAATCTGTCGTCACTGCAATCGAGTACAAGCAGTAAGGGGACCGGGGTCTCAATTTGATGTTCGATCACGAATGCCGCAGATTGCTTCAAAATAATTACCGTATTTGTTATATTGTTGTTTATTGCTTATTCACCTCTGCGGTGCCAAAAAGAACAAGATTCACCGCAACCCAGGACAGAAAAATGCTAGATTACCGCTTCCCGACAGCTTTGCAGATGGTTCTCAGCGTAGCGATGGCGGAGCAATTGGGCGAACGTTCGACGAGTGCTATTCTGGCCTACGGGCTGGAAGCAAATCCGAGCTTCATCCGCAAATTGATGGTTCCGCTCACGCGTGACGGCATTATCGTCTCAACGCTTGGCCGTAACGGCTCCATTCATCTTGGTCGCCCGCCGGAAGAGATCACCCTGCGTGACATCTACCTGTCGGTTATCGAAGATAAAAAGCTATGGGCGTCGCGCCCTGATGTTCCGGCCCGCTGCGTGGTCAGCGCTAACGCCTGCTGGTACTTTAAATCGATTTCTGAAGAAGCTGAGCAGGCGTCGTTAGCGGTATTAGCCCGCCATACCGTGGCAAGCGCCCTGGATGCGGTGAAAAACGCCGATACTAGCGGATGTGATCCGCTCCCCGAGCTTTTAGCCCAGTATCAAAAAACGTCTTAGCGCTTTCCCTGTTGCGAACAAAAATCGCCTTCACTCTGAAGTAATACCAGTCAGTTAAGCAACATAATGAATTTAAATTCATTATGTTGCTTGCCCTAAGACCTTTATGGCATCAGTGGAATTGTTCCGTTCACTTTCGTTCCTCTGCTTCCGGTCTATCTCTCTGCGGTGAACGTGCCAGGGTGGCTCAATCGCCACCACCCTGGCAACCCCGGCTCCCGGCAAAGAAAATCGCCGCTCCGCGGTGCCTTCGTCTTATTCCTTCCGGCTGACGGGGACGGGCGCAGGTAACATCCCTGTAAGTCGCGCCCTCGACGCACATCCCTGTGCGTCGCCCCTACCTCCAGTCAACGCCTCAGCGATTTTCAGCCGGACTCACGATCCCTCCACCTTCACGACAGCCCGAAAGTGGCACCGGTGTTGGGTCCCCGCAGAAATCGGCGAACCGGAGGCCGGATGACAAGGGCTGGACGCCATGGATGGCGGCCAGAGGCGAAACGAGACAGGAAGTCGAGTCGAGCCGACCGCAGGCAGCTGGCCGGGAGGTGAGCGCAGTGCGAAGCACCGATTTCATGGCGGGGCGCGGGGATTGACAAGGGGGCCGCGCAGCCCCCTTGTCACGTTCACAGGTTAAGACGCCATTATATTCTGCTGAACATAAGGTGAACGGAATAACCTCAGATGCTTAATGGACCAGCAACTCTTCCCTTTCCACTTTGCCGCGCGTCACGAATTTACGCAGCGTCACGTAGAACACCGGTGTCAGGAACAGACCAAACAGCGTCACGCCCAGCATCCCGGAGAAGACGGTGATCCCGGTCACGCCGCGCACTTCTGCACCTGCACCGTGACCCAGGATCAGCGGTATCGTCCCGGCAATAAAGGCGATGGAGGTCATCACGATCGGGCGTAAACGCAGGCGGCAGGCCTCCAGCGCGGCTTCCATAATACCCTTGCCCTGCATTTCCAGCTCGCGGGCAAACTCCACGATAAGAATCGCGTTTTTACAGGCAAGCCCCATCAGTACCACCAGCCCCACCTGCACGAACACGTTGTTATCGCCCCCGGTCAGCCAGACGCCAAACAGCGCGGACAGCATCGTCATCGGAACGATCAGGATCACCGCCAACGGCAGCGTCCAGCTTTCATACAGCGCCGCCAGCACCAGGAACGCCAGCAGCACAGCGACCGGGAAGACGATCAGCGCCGTGTTACCCTGCGTGGCCTGCTGGAAGCTCAGGTCTGTCCATTCAATGTTCATCCCGTTTGGCAGGATCTGATTCGACATGCCTTCGAGCTGCGTCATAGCCTGTGTGGACGAAAGCACGCGAGGGTCGGCATCGCCAATGAGATCCGCCGCAGGATAACCATTGTAACGAATCACCGGATCCGGCCCGTAGGTGGTCGTGATGTTCACCATACTGCCGATCGGCACCATTTCGCCCTGCTTATTACGGGTGCGTAAATTAGCGATATCTTCCACGCTGTCGCGGAACTGCCCATCGGCCTGCGCCATCACGCGCCAGGTACGCCCAAACTGGTTGAAGTCGTTCACGTACGACGAGCCCAGATAGGTTTGCAGCGTCCCGAAAAGATCGGTCAGCAACACGCCCTGCGCTTTCGCCTTATCACGATCGACCTGCACATCCAGCTGCGGCACGTTAGCCTGGTAGGTCGAGATCGGGAAATGCATCCCCGGCGTTTGCATAATCGCACCCGACATCGAGTTCACCGCGTTTTGCAGCGCGCCATACCCAAGACCCGCACGATCCTGAATGTACAGCGAATAGCCCGACCCCTGACCCAGCCCTAAAATGGGTGGCGGCAGGATGGAGAAACCGAAGCCCTCCTGAATTTGCGCGATTTTTGCGTTGATCTCAGCGTTAATTTCCGCCGCAGAGTGTTTACGCTGATCGAAGGGTTTCAGGCCAAAGAAGACCGTTCCGGTATTCGGCGTATTGGTGAACTGCAGCGCATTCAGCCCTGGAAACGCCACCGCATAGTCCACGCCTTCGGTATTCATCCCGATTTCGCTCATTTTGCGGATCACCGCATCGGTGCGCGCCAGTGACGAACCTTCCGGCATTTTGACGCCGCCAATCAGGTACAGCTTGTCCTGCGTCGGAATAAAGCCGCCGGGTACCGCTTTAAATATCACACCCGCCGCACAGAGCAGCAGCAAATAAACCGCAAATACCGCGCCGCGTCGTCCGAGCGTTTTGCCGACCAGCCCCTGATAGCCGTGCGAGCTGCGCTGGAAAAAGCGGTTAAACGGACGGAAAATCCAGCCGAACAGACGGTCAATCAACCGGGTCGGAAAATCTTTCGCTGCGCCGTGTGGCTTTAACAGCAGGGCTGCCAGCGCCGGAGAGAGCGTCAGCGAGTTGATGGCGGAAATCACCGTCGAAATCGCGATCGTCACCGCAAACTGTTTGTAGAACTGCCCGGTGACGCCCGAAAGAAATGCCATCGGCACAAACACCGCGCATAGCACCAGCGCAATCGCAATAATCGGCCCCGAAACCTCACGCATCGCCTGATGCGCCGCCGCAAGGGGAGTCAGGCCCTCTTCGATATTTCGCTCGACGTTTTCCACCACCACGATGGCGTCGTCCACCACGATACCGATAGCCAGTACCAGCCCGAACAGGCTCAGGGTGTTAAGTGAAAAGCCCAGCAGGTAGAGAATGCTGAACGTCCCCACGACAGAAACCGGCACCGCGATCAACGGAATGATCGACGCGCGCCAGGTTTGCAGGAACAGAATCACGACCAGAACCACCAGCACCACCGCTTCCAGCAGCGTTTGAACCACCGCACGAATGGAATCGCGTACAAAAACGGTCGGATCGTAAGGTGCCGCCCACTTCATATCTGCCGGGAAACGCGTGGAAAGTTCGTCCATTTTTGCGCGCACCGCGTTAGACAAATCAATGGCGTTTGCCCCCGGAGACTGGAAGATACCAATCCCGACCGCGTCTTTGTTGTTCAACTGAGAACGCAGGGCGTAGCTGCCGGAGCCCATTTCGATACGCGCCACATCGCGCAGGCGGACAACCGTACCGTCCTGCGTCGTTTTCAGGACAATGTTGCCAAACTCTTCTTCAGTATGCAGACGCCCCTGGGCGTTAATGGAGATTAGGAAATCGCTCTCTTTCGGCAGCGGTTCGGCACCCAGCTGCCCGGCGGAAACCTGCACGTTCTGCTCCTGCATCGCCGTGACCACATCCGAAGCGGTCAACCCGCGTGCCGCCACTTTGTTGGGGTCCAGCCAGATGCGCATGGCGTATTCGCCCGAGCCGAATATCTGAATCTGGCCGACGCCGGGCAGACGCGCCAGCTCGTCCTTCACTTTCAGCGTGGCGTAGTTACGCATATACAGGGAGTCGTATTTACCGTTGGGCGAAAACAGATGCACCACCAGCGTGAGCGTTGGCGACTGTTTCTGGGTTGTGATGCCTAAACGTCGCACGTCTTCCGGCAGACGCGCCTCGGCCTGTGCGACCCGGTTTTGCACCTGAACCTGCGCCTGATCGGGGTCAGTCCCCGGACGGAAAGTGACGGTGGTCACTAGTACGCCGTCCGAGCCCGCGACGGATTTCATGTACATCATGTTTTCAACGCCGTTGATCGCTTCTTCCAGCGGCGTCGCCACGGTCTCGGCAATCACTTTCGGGTTGGCGCCCGGGTACTCCGCGCGGACCTGAACGCTTGGCGGCACAACGTCAGGATATTCGCTCACCGGCAACAGCGGGATGGCGATCAGCCCTGTGATAAAAATCAGAATCGACAGTACGGCAGCAAAAATTGGCCTGTCGATGAAAAAACGGGAAAAGTCCATGGGTCGGATTCTCAGGTAAGGGATCAGTTAAGGGCGGTGCTGGCGGTCATGGCAACGGTCTTCGCGTTAACCGGCATCCCCGGCATGAACACTTTTTGTAAACCCTCGACGATGACTTTATCGCCAGGGTTCAGCCCCTGCTGCACGATGCGTAAACCGTCTGCCAGACGCCCCTGCGTAATGTCGCGACGCTGTGCTTTTCCCTCTTTATCCACGATATACACATACTTACGATCCTGATCGGTCAGCACCGCTTTATCGTCAATCAATGTGGCTTTAAATTCAGCACTGCCCGGCAGGCGCACACGGGCAAAGAGCCCAGGCGTGAACTGACGCTGCGCGTTATCCAGCAGCGCACGCATACGGATGGTGCCCGTACTCGGCGTTAACTGATTATCCAGAAAATCCACTTTGCCCTGATGGGGATAACCTTCCTCGCCCGTCAGGCCAATTTCCACCGGAAGCGCCGTGTGATGACTGGACGCGCCCTGCCCGCTGCGGGCGAGGTTTTGATAGTGAAGGTAGGTCGACTCATCCACGTCAAAGTAGACGTAAACCGTTTTCTGCGAGACCAGCGTGGTGAGCACACTCGCGCTGTCACCCGCAGTAACCAGATTACCGCTGGTGATCAACGCCCGGCTGGCGCGACCCTCAATAGGCGCGGTGACTTTGGTGAAATCCAGGTTGAGTTGTGCGGCGTCCACCGTCGCCTGGGCAGCGCGAATGTCGGCCTGTGCCTGAGTGGCAGCCGAACGGCGCTGCTCCCATTCTTCACGGGAGACCACGTTGGTATTGACCAGTTTATTGGTACGGTTAGCCTCGCTTTGCGCCAGGCTGGCCTGCGTTTTGGCTCTCGCCAGCGCCGCCTGCGCCTGTTCCAGTGCCGCACGATAGGTTCTGTCATCAATGGTGAACAGCACCTCGCCCTTCTTCACCTCCTGGCCGTCGGTATAATTCACTTTATCAATGTAGCCCGAGACGCGCGGACGTAACTGAACACTTTCCACCGCTTCAATCCGGCCGTTAAAGCTATCCCACTGGCTAATGGATTTCACAACCACGTCAGCCGCGCTGACGGCAGGCGCAGGTGGCGCAGCATTTTGCGCGACACTGTTATCGCATCCGACGAGTAGCACGGCGAGCAACATGACCCCCACCGCGCTCAGATGAAAGTTACCCCAGGTTTTTTGCAGGCTCATTATTTTTATTCCGGTAATTTTAGCCGCCAGACAAGACGCCGCGGGAGACGCCGCGCCACTTCCTTTGTCCGGGTTGGCTTAAGGCCATTTGTGCCGTTCATCGCCACAAAACTGTAACAATAATGAATACATTATTTGCGGCGATTGTAGGAAGGCGCTTAACTAAGTGCAAGAATAATTGTTGCACTTTATGTGCTATTTGATTCAGAGAGAAAAGACCCGTTTCGCGCAAGGATTTAAATGCAACAATAAAACTTGCAATTCATATCAAAACGGGCCACCTTTAAATGCAACAGATAAAGATACTTTTAGACAGGCTTTGGGGGGTAACCAGATGAACACGGGCGCATTTATGCATGATTTACTCGACTGGATCGACAACAACCTGGATAGCCGTCTGGACATTGAGTCCGTCGCCAGGCGATCCGGCTACTCAAAATGGCACCTCCAGCGCCTGTTCAAAGAACATACGGGCTATCCCCTCGCCGGGTATATTCGCGCGCAAAAACTGCAAAAATCGGTTGAGCGCTTAACCCGCAGCGATGAACCGATTTTAAACGTGGCGATCGCCCTGGGCTTTGACTCTCAGCAGTCCTTCAACCGCAGCTTTAAGCGTCAGTATGGTCAGGCGCCCGGCGCATGGCGGCGGAGTTTAGGTGGCCCGGAAACGCAGCCGCTACGCCAGTAATCCCGGTCGTGCATCGCGCGTGGGATCATTCCCCGCCATCGACGGAAATGCCTGCTCGTATACTGGCAATAAAGTTGTCGCGAATGACATCCTCTTTGCTTGCGTCCCAGGCGATGCCGACCTTCCAGCTGATTGACTCCCCCGTTAACGGAATCATCACCAGTTCCGGCGGCGCGATATGCGTAACGCTGGTGGGCAGAATGGCAACACCGATCCCCGCAATCACCATCGCAACGATAGTCTGGATATCATCAGTCAGTTGAGTCGATGAGATGAAAAGACCGTTATCGTGCAGATAACGGTCGATCTGCCTATTCAAACCCTGCCCCCGCTCATCATGCAGGCGCAACAGGGGACGTTTCGTTAGCCACTCAGCCGCGGGCATTATCGGCGATGTTGCGGGCGCAACCAGAACCAGCCGATCGGTAACTAACGGCAGGTATTCAAGCGCCACAGGGGGCGGAACCCTGACAAAACCGACCTGAAGCTCATCATTTTGTAAAAGCTCGTACTGCTGGAAGGAGGGAAGATCCGTCAATGACATCTCGACTCCCGGATAGTCTCGGCGAAAATCAGCGATACACCGGGGTGCCAGATAAAAGCTAGAGAGACCGAAGCCTACGCTTATATGCCCCTCGACCCCTTTTGATACCCGCTCAGCGTGATGCATAAATAACTGGGTTTGCCTGACCACTTTCTCGGCCTCTGGCAGCAAACGTCTCCCGCCAGCCGTCAGGGCTGCGCCGTGTCGTCCTCGTGAAAATAGAGCAATATTCACCTGGGATTCGAGGAGATTAATCTGTTTGGTCAAGGCCGGTTGCGAGATAAACAGCGCCCGCGCCGCATCGGCATAGTTTCCTTTTTCAGCCAGTATCACAAAAGCCTTAAGCAACCGGATGTTCAATTTTGCATTCCAGATAGTTATTAAAATCAGAAATGATTTGATTATACAGTTATCGGAAAGCGTTATGTAATTCAGTCTCGATGACAACTGGAGATGCATCATGAACGAACATCCACCCCTCAAAGCGGCAACCGTACAGTTTCAGCATCAGGCGAATAACAAAAAATACAATCTGCTGATCATGGAGAAATTTATTGAACAGGCGGCGCTTGAGCAGGTGAAAATTCTCACCTTCCCTGAAATGTGTATCACCGGCTACTGGCATGTCCCCAAACTCAACGCAGCAGAGGTGTCCGCTCTGGCAGAGCCGATTGCTGAGAGCCCTTCCCTGTCGTTAATTCGCACTCTGGCGATGAAACATCACATGCTTATTGGCGCCGGTCTGATTGAAAGAGCCGACGATGGCCGCCTTTACAATGCGTATGTGGCCTGTATGCCGGACGGCTCCATGCATACGCATCGTAAGCTCCATGCTTTTGAACATCCGGCCATCAGCAGCGGGGACAGCTTTACCGTTTTTGATACACCCTGGGGCGTGAAAGTCGGCATCCTGATTTGCTGGGACAATAATCTGGTCGAAAATGTGCGTGCGACGGCGTTGCTGGGTGCCGATATTCTTCTCGCGCCGCATCAAACAGGGGGGACCGATTCCCGCAGTCCTCACGCGATGAAGCCTGTTCCGCTGTCGCTCTGGGAGGAGCGGGAAACGCGCAAGGAAGAAATTACGGCCGCCTTCAAAGGGCCAAGCGGACGGGAATGGCTCATGCGCTGGCTACCTGCCCGTGCACATGACAACGGCGTCTTTCTTCTCTTCAGCAACGGCGTCGGTGCGGATGATGACGAAGTGCGAACAGGTAATGCTATGATCCTCGATCCTTATGGCAGGATTGTGAATGAAACCTGGGCGGCTGAAAATGTGATGGTGAGCGCTGAACTGGATTTAAGCCTGCTTGCAATGAGCACCGGACGCCGCTGGATCCATGGTCGCCGTCCTGATTTATACCAGATACTGACACAGCCGCAGGGCTATGAGCGTGATGCGATCAGTGCACGATTTTCGAATGAGCTCCCTTCTCGCCAGAATGTCAGCACTTTTTAGCTGCAACATAAACCCGGAACTGATATGCTGTATATAATTACAGTATGAGGTGCGCATAATGGCTGTTGAAACAAAATTTGTTGTCGTAAGAAAAGGTGTAGAGAAAATGACTTTTGCCAGTAAGAAAGAAGCTGACGCTCACGACAAGCTGCTTGATATGGCAGACGCGTTTACCGACTGGCTGCTGCAAAGCGAAATGGGTATGGATGAGACGCAGGCTGAAAATCTTGGTCTTTATCTCGCCGAGCAGAAAGAGACCGTGCAGCATATTCTGCGTACCAGCAAGCTTCCCGATCCCGCCGTTGTTGCAGATAAAACAGAATCCGATGCCGTTGATGCTAAAAAAATCAGAGCAGTGAAAGCGGCCTGATTGTCAGAACACATCATCACCGAGCCTGTCGCCGTAAGCAGATAACTGCTTACGGCTTTTTTGTTGTCTGAAGGGAGCCGCAACGCTTCAGGACCGCAGTTGTAGATATCAGCGCCTCGCTCCACTGGCAGAACCTTGCATCATTGATTTCGTTTCACCTCGTATTGCAGGCACGCCACCCCTGACGGGAAAACTTGACTCTTCACCAGCCTGAGTGAGGTTCTCTCTTTTATGTTTTTGAACAAGGGAATGCCTTGCCCCAGCAGAATTGGATTGACGAATAGCCAATACTCATCGATAAGGTTTTCCGCCATTAGCGCGTGAGTCGCTGAGGGACTGCCAAACAGTAAGATTTCGATGCCCGCGCTGTGCTTGAGCTTGCTGATTTCGTCGCTTAAATTGCTACTGATAATTTGCGTATCAGGGTGATTTTTTGGCACCAGCGTTTTCGACAACACCACTTTGTGGGCAGATTTATACCAACGCGAATGCGCGTGGTCATGCGGGCTGGCATCAGGCTTATCGGCAGCCGTTGGCCAGTACGACTCCATCATCTGATAGGTGTTGCGCCCATATAAGGCAGTGTCGGTCTGCTGAATTCGCTGCTCCACGTACTCAAACAAGTCGGGGCTTATGCTTATCCACTCCAGACCCGCCGGGCCCTCAGCGGTAGAAGAGACAAAACCATCCAGCGACACATGAACAAACGAAACGATTTTTCTCATGATTTTCTCTTTGGTTACGTTTTGACTACATAGGCCTGTGAGCCGCGCCAGGGGTTCGTTCCCGTCTTCAATTGTTGCCATTTTCTCCAGCGGGATCTTGCGTGCTTGCACGTTCGGAAAAAACAGATGTTTTGTACGAGAACGATCCGAAGCGCGATCTCACGATTGGTATCTATTTCTTAGCCAGCCAGGGAGATGTCGTGCTCCAGAAAATGATATCAGCACCGAGATAATCTTCTGCGAACAGGACAAACTCATCCTTGCTAAATGGCTTACCCGTTTTAGGATTTTTATAGGTTAAGGTCGGTTCCTGTACTGCCATGGCAACGAGCGCCAGTTTGCCTTTATATTTATTGAAGAAGGGGTATGAGTTCTTCATTTGCGCCTTGCGGTTGGGGACGATATCCGGACCTCCAACGCCAATATGATTAGCACTGGCAAACTCAAACAGACGCCCCATGTAATTATGGTCGTTGTTCCATTCGCACGGCCAGAAATTGACATATTGAACCACGTGGGATTTGGTAAACACCTTTCGTGCAAAGGCCAGGTTTTCCATTTCCCCTGCAAAATAGTTATCGCAGGAAAATCCTTTGGGTAGTTTGTTCTTGTCAAGATCAATGGCGGTTTCAGGTAGATTCACCCCATAGACTTGACCATCGAAACGCTTTGCAATCGCCGCCAGCAACGACTGATAACGTTGACGAACATCAGCATCCCATTGCTGTGCCACCCAACCTGCTCCAATGGGCTTCCCTTCGCCTGGGTTATCAAATTGTGGCGAAATCCCACCGCCATATCGGGCTTCACTCATCAGATAATCAGGGACATACCGGGCATCTTGTTCGAAAAATCGGTCCTGGATTTGGATGAACAGTTTTTTATTGGCTCCCTTGAGACGAGCCAGATCCTCCTCAATCTGCGAGAAGTCGTATTTGTTTTTCTCAGGTTCGAGTGAACGCCAGTTGTAAACGATCTGCGCACCGCCAATGTCGCTACGAGCCATAATGGCTGACGCTGCTTCGAGCTCACCAGAGCTGGTGTAGATAAAGTTCTCCGGCGTTTTAGCCAATACTGGCAATGCCACAGCAAGCAGTACTGCTGCTACACCAGGTCGAATTTTTATGGTCATGATATTGGTCCTTTTTAAAGGCTCGGTAGCCTGCTTCGATGAGTTATCAGGGTGACAGAAGCCGGTAATTAGACCCGAACAACCAGATGTTTTCTATATGTTTGCAACAGCCCATTTGGAGCAACTTTTGTGTCACAGCGCACTGATTTTCCGCTGAGACTAACGCCCGCCTTTACGGCCACAGGATCTTTCACAGGCGTGCCCAGCCGTGGTGTGTGTGGATTTCAGATCATATAACATGTTGTGAAATCCGATATCCAAGGGTTAAGGTCGGGAGGATTCCAATGCATTGCAAATTAGTGCTAAAGGTCCATTCATCATTTCAGTTTTGATCATCTTCTCATCATGGCAACAACTGATGGAAAACGCGAAACCGTGCAAATAATCTGCCAGTAAATCTAGTCCGTCTTTTTCGGTTTTTTGGGGTAGAGCTAAAGGAGAAACAATGATTTTATACCGTTCAGTAAATATTTGGGCTGGGCCGTGTGATGTCATACTCAGCATAGTTTGTAGTAGTCCGTTATACTCGCGTAATATTTCGACATAACTGACACATAAGTACTTTAACTCGTTTTGCCAGTCTGAATGCACTTGAGGCAGGTAGATCTCTCCCACAAGTGATGTAGTTAGTGCTTCTAGCAACGAATTCTTGTTGTTGAAGTAGTGATAGATCGCCATAGGATCCACGTTTAATTGCGTTGCTAATGAACGGATACTGGGGACTTTTCCATTCTCTTTCATCAAACACTTAGCTGTTTCTATAATTCTATCAGCACTTAACTGTGTTAACTTTCCTACCGGTCGCCCGCGTTTTTTTTCATTGACATCCATCTGATAACTCCAATAAAATCGATTTAATTCTACATTGTAGAATTCATTGTAAACTATGTTTTAGTTTGACTCAACCACGACTAATTTTATGGGGTATTCATGGCAAACATCGTATTTATTGCAACCAGCCTGGATGGCTATATTGCTGATAAACAAGGGAAGCTCGACTGGCTTTATGCGATACCGAATCCAGATAATGTCGATACTGGCTTCTTTGCTTTGTTGGAGCGAATTGACGGGGTGGTGATGGGGCGTAATACCCTTGATGTTGTGCTGAGTTTTGATTGCAATTGGCCTTATACAAAGCCAGTGTTTGTTTTGAGCAATACCATGACAAAAGTGCCGCGAGGCTATGAAGAAAAAGTATTCTTAGTCAAAGGCGAATTGAAAAATATTATCGCGGACCTGAATGCCAAGGGATTTAATGATCTCTACATCGACGGTGGTGCAACAATTCAAAGCTTCCTCAATGAAGATTTAATCGATCAAATGATTATTACTCGCTTTCCAATCTTACTTGGAGGGGGCGTACCTTTGTTTAGTGAACTAAAACAACCATTGAACTTCAAAGTGACAAAAAATGAAGTTGTGCTAGATACCTTAGTTAAAACCACTTACGTACGAGAGAAATAATAACTATTTTTGTATTTATAAATGATATTCATAACAAGTCTCTGGCTATTTTTAAATACCGAAAAGGCCCGACTTGCAACATTTAGCACGTGGCGATTCAGATCAACAGGCACTAGTTTAGGCGGTCCCTTTTACATGCAACATGATTATCCGCTTCTCGCTCAAAGCAAACATAACCGCCCCCGCCCCCCCCCAGGCACACTTAGCAAGCCCTTCAACAAAGCCCATACCGCACAACCCAACCAACAGAAGATGCCCGCCACGGGCATCTTCCCCCCTACCCTTGCTCTATTCAGCGAACCGCAAAAGCGCTTCACCGTCCAGGCGATAGCGCACCCATTCGTTTTGCGGTAATGCACCAATACTGAGGTAAAAATCAATTGCCGGTTGGTTCCAGTCCAGAACACTCCATTCTAAGCGTCCACACCGCCGTTCAACTGCATATTGCGCAATTTGTTTCAGCAATGCTCTCCCCGCACCTTTACCGCGATATTCGGGGGAAACATACAGATCTTCCATATAAATGCCATTACGCCCAAGCCAGGTGGAATAGCTGGTGAAGAAGACCGCATACCCTGCTGCTTTGCCATCAATCTCGCAGATCAACGCTTCTGTATGACTGCCGTCGCCAAAAAGTGTTTCCCGAATTTCATCTGGCGTCGTCACCACCTCTTCCGGGGCTTTTTCATAGACTGCCAGTTCATAAATCATTGTGTAGATTGCAGACGCATCTTCCGGACGGGCCTGGCGAAGAGTGATACTCATTTGTTTTCCTGTCATTTTTACAAGCTATCGATATTGATGGCGGTAAGCATAGGGGGTATTGTCGGAAGAATTAAGTGCAATGAAATCACCCAATGATGAATATTATGCATCCAGCGCTAAGGCGCCTTGATTTGAATCTGCTGCTCATTTTTGACGCAATCTATCGCCACTCTTCCGTTCGACTCGCCGCAGATGAACTGGCGATGAGCACATCGGCGCTGAGTCACGCCCTGTCACGGCTACGCGCGGCTCTCAATGACCCGTTGTTTTACCGGGAAGGCTATCGGATGCGTCCAAGCGTATATGCCACCCAGCTCGCGCCTTCTATTGCTTCAGCCCTGAAACTTCTCAATCAGGAATTGACTCCTCAACCAGAATTCATCGCTGCCGAAAGCTCGGATTGTATCCAGGTCGCCATTACGGACTTCACCGCGTTATGCATTTTTCCTGCGCTGATGCATCAGTTGCAGCATGACGCTCCCGGCTTACGCTTTGAGTTACGGTATTTGCCGCACAGCCCGGCGCTGACAGAACTGCTGGCGGGCGAAGTGGATTTGGCGCTTGGGTTCAGTACACCGGAAGATCTTCAGCATCAGGAACTGGAAGAGATCAACTGGTTTGAAGATGAGTATGTTGTCATCAGCAACCTTCACCGAACCCAGCTAACACTGGAGGATTATCTCACCGCGCGTCATCTCGTTATCACCCCCTGGAATGAAAAGCGGGGCGTACTGGATATTCAGCTTGAGCAGATGGGCTACACACGGCAGATTGCGCTCAAGACGCCGTCGATGCTGAGTGCACCCTTTATTGTTGCGCAAAGCGATCTGCTGATGGCCCTTCCCCGTTATGCGGCTGAGAAACTCATTCCTGCCGCCAGTATCAAGATTTTTCCATTGCCGTTCGCGATAAGCCCGTTTGAAGTCAAAATTTATTCGCACAAACGCAGTGGTCAGCGAGGGGCAACCAAATGGCTCAAGGCAAAACTCCAGACGCTGGCAGACGAGATTAACCCTTGATATGGCAACGGGAAAAGGGGGATAAGCGGACTGTTTACGCGCAAATTCATCAACTTGCCAGCCACAGCCCAAAGAGCCGCATAATGCGAGAGGAGTATGCTAAAAAGTCACTCTCGTTACTCAAGAAGGAGGTAATAAGATGTCTGACCATCCCTCAGTCGCCCTTATCGGTCCCGGCGCTATCGGCACCACGATTGCCGCCGCACTTCATGAAGTTGGCCGAACGCCCCTGCTCTGCGGGCGCACCGCTCATCCGCAGTTAATTTTGCGTCACGATGACGGTGAAGTAACGGTGCCCGGCCCGGTATTAACCGATCCGACGACCGTCCGTCATCCGTTCGATTTGGTGTTTGTCGCGGTAAAAACGACTCAGGTGGCAGACTGCGCCGAATGGCTTGCCGCCCTGTGTGATGAAAACACCGTCGTCTGCGCGCTGCAAAATGGCGTCGAGCAGAAAACCCAGCTCGAACCTTACGTCAATGGCGCCACGGTGATCCCGTCGGTGGTCTGGTTTCCGGCCCAGCGCGAGGCGGATGCCTCGGTCTGGCTGCGCGCCAAACCGCGTCTGACCCTCCCGGATATCCCGCAGGCCACACGCATCATCGATGCCCTCAGCGGCACGCGCTGTGCGGTCGAGCTGTCAGCCGATTTTATCTCCATAGCCTGGCGCAAGCTGTTACAAAATGCCGTTGCCGGGCTGATGGTGCTGGCGAATCGTCGCGCGGGCATGTTCTCGCGGGACGATATTACCGAGCTGGCGCTGGCCTATCTGCACGAATGTCTGAGCGTCGCGCGGGCAGAGGGCGCGAGCCTGAGCGACAGCGTGCCGCAGGAGATCGTCGACGGGTTTCATCGTGCCCCGGCAGATCTGGGCACCTCCATTCTGGCCGACCGCCAGGCCAATCGCCCGCTGGAGTGGGACATCCGTAACGGCGTGATCCAGCGCTACGGGCAAAAACATGGCCTTCCCGTGCCCATCAGCAACGTCATCGTTCCGCTGCTGGCGGCGGGCAGCGAGGGGCCGGGTTGACGTGAAGGATTCAGGGGGCGGCGGATTTTCCCTGCCCCACGTCCACCAGCAATAAGACGCCAAAACTCCCCTCCGGCACCGAATGGCTCGCCCCTCTCGGCACGAAACAGTACTCCCCGGTTTGCAGCGTAAACTGCTCGCCCGCCACCACCAGCGGCAGTTCGCCGTCGAGCACCAGCAGCAGCTCGTCGAAATCGTCGTGAACCTCAGACGGAATACCCTCTCCGCCCATTTTGATCACTTTAATACTGGCGTTCCCGACGGTTCCAAGCACGCGTGAACGCCAGATCTCCGGCAGGCTCGCGACGACGCCTGCAATAGAGGCTTTCATTTTTCCACTCCGCTTCGTTAGATTTCACCACCTTTACCATGCCGCCAGGAATACCGTTATGATTTCATCAGGTTAGGCTTGCCGGATTTTAGCTAAGCCTTATTAACGCTCTGGTTTACAAGGATATTCACGAACCCTTCCAGGAACTTCCTGACCCGAGAATTCAGGCAAACGGCACCGTTCTCAGCTAGACTTGGATGCTGTACTTTTCCACCTGATAACCAACCTACCCCTTCTCCTTTCACTCCACCCGAGAGGTTCAATCATGTCATTTGTCACCACGAAAGATAACGTTGAGATCTTCTATAAAGACTGGGGCCCCAAAGATGCGCAGCCGATATTTTTCCACCACGGCTGGCCGCTCAGCGCGGATGACTGGGATAACCAGCTGCTGTTCTTTTTAGCGCAAGGTTATCGCGTGCTCGCCTCGGACCGACGCGGGCACGGGCGTTCCAGCCAGGTCAGCGACGGGCACGATATGGATCACTACGCCGCCGACGTCTCCGCCGTCGTTGAGCATCTGGATCTGAAAAACGTGGTGCATATCGGGCACTCGACGGGTGGCGGGCAGGTTGCGCGCTACGTCGCAAAATATGGTCAGCCGCAGGGGCGCGTGGCGAAAGCGGTGCTAATCAGCGCCGTCCCTCCGCTGATGGTCAAAACGCCAGACAACCCGGGCGGCACGCCGCTGGAGGTTTTCGACGGCTTCCGCCAGGCGCTGGCCGCCAACCGCGCGCAGTTCTTTCTCGATGTCGCGACGGGGCCGTTCTACGGTTTTAACCGGGATGGCGCGGAGATCTCTCAGGGCATCATCCAGAACTGGTGGCGTCAGGGGATGATCGGCAGCGCAAAGGCGCACTACGAGGGTATCAAAGCCTTCTCAGAAACCGACCAGACCGAGGATCTGAAAGCCATCAGCGTGCCGACGCTGATTTTGCATGGCGATGACGATCAGGTGGTGCCGTACAAAAATGCGGCCCTGCTTCAGGATGAGCTCCTCAGCAATAGCACGCTCAAGATCTATCCGGGCTTCCCGCACGGGATGCACGCGACGCACGCCGATGTGATTAACCAGGATCTGCTGGCATTTATTCGCAGCTAACTGAACTGTCGGTATCGCCGCCTGGCGATGCCGACAGTTATCACAAAAATGATGATTATTTGTTGTTATTTCGTTAACTCCAACGGTGTAGAATTGATCTATTGATCGATATTGCCGGAGCTTACATGAACAACAAACGCCGCTCGGTTCCAGGAATCAGGCACTATGATGGTCCTGCCGGTGGATGGGGCGCGCTGAAAGCGACCGCCATCGCCGTTCGCACGCAGATGGACACCCTCGACGCCCCCGCCACTCTGCTTCGCACCAACCAGCCTGACGGATTTGACTGCCCCGGCTGCGCCTGGCCCGACAAAGAGCACAAATCCACCTTCCAGTTCTGCGAAAACGGCGCCAAAGCCGTCACCTGGGAAGCGACCAGCAAACGCGTCACACCGGCCTTTTTCGCTGAAAACACCGTATCTTCCCTGCTGGCAAAAAGCGACTTCGAACTCGAAGGCTACGGGCGTCTGACCCATCCGCTGGTGTATCACCCGGAGAGCGACACCTTCCGCCCGGTCGAGTGGGAACAGGCCTTCGCGCGCATCGGCGAGATCCTGCGCGAACTCCCGCCGGATGCGGTTGAGTTTTACACCTCCGGGCGGGCGTCGAACGAAGCGGCCTATCTGTTCCAGCTGTTCGCCCGCGAGCTCGGCACCAATAATTTTCCTGATTGTTCCAATATGTGCCACGAAGCCACCAGCGTCGGTCTGCCGCGCTCCATCGGCATCGGGAAAGGCACCGTATCGCTGGACGATTTTGATAACACCGAGCTGGTGATTTCGATTGGGCATAACCCCGGCACCAACCACCCGCGGATGATGGGCACGCTGCACGAACTGGCCCGACGCAATGTGCCGATTATCGTGCTCAATCCGATGCGCGAGCGCGCCCTGGAGCGCTTTGCCGATCCGCAAAGCGTGGTGGAGATGGCAACCTACAGCTCCACCGATATCGCCTCGACCTATTTCCAGGTCAAAGCGGGCGGTGACGCCGCCGCGCTGAAAGGCATCGCGAAACATCTGCTGGAATTTGAAAACGCCCTGGATCAGGCGTTTATCGCCACCCACACCCAGGGATTCGAAGCGTTTGCGGCAGATATTCAGGCGACCAATTGGGAATCGATTGAGCGCGAGTCAGGCCTGACGCGCCAGGATCTTCATCAGGTCGCCGAGGCCTACGCCAAATCGAACGCCACCATCATCACCTACGGCATGGGCATTACCCAGCACAACAAAGGCACCTCTAACGTGCGCCTGATTGCCGACCTGCTGCTGATGCGCGGCAATATCGGCAAGCCGGGCGCGGGGATTTGTCCGCTGCGCGGCCACTCGAACGTACAGGGCAACCGCACCGTCGGGATCTCCGAAAAACCGACCGCGGCGTTTCTTGGCAAAATTGAAGAGGTGTTTGGCTTTACGCCGCCTGCGGCGCACGGCCACGACGCGGTACAGGCCACCGAGGCGATGATCAACGGCTCGGCGAAGGCGATGCTCTGTCTGGGCGGCAATTTCGCGGTGGCGATGCCCGATCATGCCCGCGCGTTTCCGGCGATGCGTAGCCTGGATCTCAGCGTCCACGTCGGGACTAAGCTCAACCGCACCCACCTGCTCACCGCCAAAGAGACGTATCTGTTCCCCTGCCTGGGCCGCACGGAGCTGGATATGCAGCAGACCGGCCGTCAGTCCATCACCGTGGAAGATTCCATGTCGATGGTGCATGCCTCTTCCGGCAAGCTCAAACCCGCTTCGCCCGCGCTGCGCTCCGAACCGGCGATTGTTGCCGGGCTGGCGAAAGCCACGCTGACTCACACCAAAGTCGACTGGGAAAACCTGGTGACGGATTACGATCTGATCCGCGATCTGATTGAAAAAACCATCCCCGGCTTTGAGCAGTACAACCAGCGCATCCGCGTCCCCGGCGGTTTTCGCATGCCGCTCCCGCCGACCGAGCGCGTCTGGCCGACGCCAACGGGCAAAGCGATGTTCTCGGTGTTTGAGGGCGTGGATGAAAACCGGGCTGGCGTCGGCGACAACGTTCTGCGCCTGGTGACGCTTCGCAGTCACGACCAGTACAACACCACCATTTATGCCCTGGACGACCGCTACCGCGGCGTGTTTGGCCGCCGCGATATTCTGTTTATGAACGAAGGTGACATGGCGCGGCTCGGCCTGGAGCATGGCGACCGGGTGGATATTTCCACTGCGTTACCTGATAGCGTTCAGCATCTGGAAGACATCACCGTGGTGGCCTACAGCATCGCGGCAGGGACGGTCGGGGCCTATTATCCCGAGGCTAACGTGCTGGTTCCCCTCGATTATCTTGACAAAGACAGCGGGACACCGTCCTATAAATCGGTGCCCGTCCGGGTGACGCTGCGATCAAAAGAGATCCGTGCGATATAAAAGAGACAATGTGATGTTGATGAAAACAAAAGCGCTGCCACGGAACGAGGCCAGCATGGAATTTCGCGCCGGGATCACCGCCTGTCTGCCGACCATCCCCGGCTACTGGAGCATCGGCTTTGCCGCCGGAGCCATCGGTACCCTCGCCGGGTTTACGACTTTACAAACTGCCCTGCTGGCGAGCGCGCTGTACGCGGGCTCAGCCCAGTTTCTGTTCTATTCCCTGTGGGCCACCGGCGCGGAGATCGCCTCGGTGGTGCTGAGCGTCTTCCTCGTCAATCTGCGCTATCTGCTGATGAGCTCGGCGATGAGCGTATTTTTCCGCGACTACACCACCCTGCAAAAAGTGGTCAGCGGGCTGCTGCTGACGGACGAAACCTTTGGCGTGGCGGTTCAGCAGGGCAGCCAGCAGAGCAAAGTCCCCTTTGCGTGGATGCTGGGGCTGAACATGGCCGCGTGGCTTAACTGGATCCTCGCCTGCATCGTCGGCGCGTGGCTGGCATCCGCCCTGCCGCCGTCGTTGATGGAGGGGCTGAGCTTTAGCCTGGTGTCGATGTTTATCGGCCTGGTGCTGATGATCTGGTTCGCCAGTCGCCGCAAAGCGCTGGAGTCCTTCAGCATCGCCGCGGCGGTGGTCATTACCCTGCTGACCGCCAGCCATACGGACATGAGCGTGGTGGTGATCGTGGCAGCATCGGTGTCCGCAACCCTGGCGACCCTCGGGCTGCGCCTGTTCTATAAAGGCGGGAAATGATGGAGCGAAATATTTTACTGGCGATTATCGCCTGCGCGGTGGTGACGGCGCTGATGCGCACGGTGCCGATTCTGCTGCTTTCGCGCTTTCGGCTGGCGCCCGTGCTGCAGCAGTGGCTGAGCTTTATTCCCTCGGCGATCATGGCGGCGATTATCACGGCGGAGCTGGTCGGTAAACCAGCGCTGACCCCGTCGGGGATCAGCGTTTCGCTGCTGGCAGCCGGCGTGGCGACCGTCGCCGGGATTATCACCCGCAGCCTGTTTGCCACGGTGATCGCCGGGATGGTGGCGTTTTCAGGGTTGAGTTATTTATTGGGGTGATGCGGTTTGTTGCCGGATGGCAGTCGCGGATTTTGTAGGTCGGGTAAGGCGCAGCCGCCACCCGACACTGTGGGCACAACGTCAAATCCGCGCCACCCCCAACTCCGCCGCCTCATCGCGCCACGCGAGCAACAGAGAATACGGCTCGCGCGACACCGCGCTAAACCCGCCGATCAACATCGCCTCGCACACACTCCGGTACTGCGGGTCACTCACCAAACTGCTCAGCGCATCCCGCAGAAGCTCAACCGTCGAAGCCTCCCCCGCCGTGATCAGCGGCAGCCCTGGCGCGAGCGGCGTTTCCCCCACCACGCTCAAACCCTCCACTAACTCAGGCTCATGGCGCTGCAATAACGCCCAGGTCACGCAGTCGATAGCAGCGATATCCGCGCCCCCTTCTGTCAGCGCGTTAAGCGACTGCCGGTGACTCCCGCTTAAACTCGTTTGCGCAAAAAACCGTCCCTGCTCTGCGAGCGGGGCAACCATTTTGCGCAGGGCGTTATACCCCGACTGCGAATCGACAGAATTACACACCGCCCGCTGACCGCGAAAATCCGCCAGCGTTTTGCCCGCATCCGCCTCACGCGCCACCAGAAAACTGCGGTAGTGAATCCCTTCGCAGCCGGGCGCGGTGTAGTGAAAACACCCTACCGTCTGCACCTCCGGCAGCTGTGTCACCAGCGGGAAACCGCAGGTCTGGCTGAGGAGCAGGTCGCCGCTTTGCCAGTGTGCGAGCAAATCTTCTCCACTCCATCCGCTGACCGCCAGACCGCGTTCGAGCAGCAGCCTCTGCACCGCCTGCCACAGTCGTTCATTGTCAGCCTGGTTCACGCCATACATCGGAAACGCGAGGGTATTAGTCATGTTGTTTCACACCCGGATGGACGGTGACATCAACGGCTTTCGCCCAGAAGCGGCGCAGCCATTCCCCGTAGCCGCGCACCACAAAGTGCTGGTTGCGCTGCTGATACTGCGCTTTATCGCGCAGATAGATCGCCCGCAGGCCGTACCAGGGCACGCCGGGCAGATCGTGATGCACAACATGATAGTTGAGATTGAGAAACAGCACCCGCCACACCAGGGAGGCTTCGTTGATCACCGAGCGTGCGTGCGGATCGTCCGCCGCCTGATGCTCGAGGAACGAGCGCACTTTCGTGAGCGCCAGCGCGGGATAACTCACCGCGACCACAAAAAATAGCGCTGAAAAGCCGACCATTTCCATCAAGGCAAACAGCGGCACCAGCAGCGCGACGTGAATCAGCCACATCGCCATACTCCTGCGCTCCAGATGGCGAAACGCCCGGTATGCGCCCGCAAGCGTCTGGGCAATATCCAGCAGCGGTGCCAGCAGCAGCCGACCGGGAAAGGTATTGCGTGCATGAATCAGCTTGCGTTGCCAGGGGGAGAATGTTGCCCAGGTTTCATCGGTGAAATAGTAGGATTCAGGGTCGTCCACCGGAACCGTCAGGTGGTCATGATTGTGATGCGCCAGATGCGAATCGCGATACAGCCCGTACGGGTACCACACCGCCAGCGGCAGCGTGCCGAGCAGTTGGTTAAACCAGGCGAGACGCGTCGGATGCCCGTGGATCAGCTCGTGCTGAAGCGACATATACCAGGCGGTAAACCCGATCAGCAGCAGCGTGGCGGGCAGTCGTCCGAGGGTTTGCCAGTAAAACAGCGTGGCAAACCAGCCGCCGTAAATGACGACGATTAACCCCCAGGTGGGTAATTCGCTGCGCCAGAGCCAGCTTTGGGAGAGCTGGCGAAGTGTATCGCGTTGCTGCGGGTGTAAATAGAGAGGCGACCGTTGACCCATGTGTTTCAATGCCATTTCCGTAATATGACGTTATCCCACGAAGATGTGAGATAACGTCGGAAATCACAAAGAATTTAAATGGTAATGCTTTGCCGGATATTGCGCATTATTGCCGGGTGGCGGCTTCGCCTTACCCGGCCTACATTATTGGGTTTTGTAGGTCGGGTAAGGCGAAGCCGCCACCCGACAATGTCCTCGCGCGTTATTCCTTCACCCGCGCACGCTTGCCGCGCTCTTCTTCGTGGCTGTCGGCACTGGTCACTAAGGCGAAATCAAAACTGACCTCCGTATGCGGGCCATTAATATCGCGCTCCTGCGATACCTTGCTGTCGGTGATTTTAATTGGATCGGCGATCAGCTCTTCGCGGGTGGCAAAGGCAAAATCGTCCCACAGATATTCATCGCCGTTGAGGTTAATCTGAGTGGTGAGATGTTTAAAGCCCGGCGCGGAGACAAAGAAATGCACATGCGCCGGGCGATTGCCGTGACGCCCCAGCCCATTGAGCAGTTTTTGCGTTGGTCCATCCGGCGGGCAGCCGTAGCCGCATGGCACGATGCTGCGCACCGCGTAGCGACCATCCGCGCCGGTTTTTACGCGGCGGCGGAGGTTGTATTCGCTCTGCGACGCATCAAAGAACGAGTAGCCGCCGAGCGTGTTGGCGTGCCAGATATCGACAATCGCCCCGGCCACCGGTTTGCCGTGCAGATCGGTGATGGTCCCGTGCAGCCACATGGTTTCGGCCTTCTCGCTACCGTCGTCCATGCGGGCGTAACCCTCACTCAATGGCGCGTTCGCCACGTACAGCGGCCCTTCGATGGTGCGCGGCGTGCCGACGTCATTGCCCGTCGCCGCCTCTTTCTCGTCGGCACGCATATCGAGGTAATGCTCCAGCCCGAGCCCTGCCGCCAGCAGCGCCGCCTCTTTGCGCTCGCCGAGTTCGTTGAGATAATTCACCGCCAGCCAGAACTCTTCGTCGGTGATATCGAACTTTTTAATGGTCGCGCACAGGTCACCGAGGAGCTGATGCATAATCGTTTTAAAACGCTCGTTACCCTGGGCAGAATTTAATCCGCTGCTGATGGCGAGTAATGTTTCCAGTTCGGTTTGTTTGGTTGGATTGACTGACATTGCGTATTCCTCTTGTAGGGTAAGGTTTATTATTAGGTGTTACGACTTTTCGGAATAAATAGATGACGGGTGTTCGCACAAGGGCTGCACCGTGATGTCCATATACGGAAATAGCGGCAGGCCGGTTATTATCTCGTGCAGCTCCTGATTATCTTTCACCTCAAACAGACTGACGTTGGCGTATTGCCCGACCACTCGCCAGATATGCAGCCATTTCCCTTCGCGCTGTAATTGCTGCGAATAGGCTTTTTCTCTGGCTTTTATTTCTTCTGCCTGGGCTGCGGGCAGCGTGGCGGGAATATTCACCGTCATCTCGACTTTAAATAGCATGCTCAGTTCCTCTCTTTTCTGGCGTAATAACGCAGTTTGTCTTCGTCGATCTCGACGCCCAGGCCCGGCCCCTGCGGTAGGGTCACCTGGCCGTCGCGGAAATCGAGAGGGTTTGCCACGATGTCGTCTTTCAGCAGCAGCGGGCCGAACATCTCGGTGCCCCACTGCATGTTGATCGTCGACCAGGCGTGAAGAGAGGCCACCGTGCCGAGCGTCCCCTCCAGCATCGTCCCGCCGTACAGCGCCACGCCAGCGGCCTGCGCCGTATGCGCCAGCTTCAGCGCCTGCGCCGGACCGCCCGCTTTGGCGATTTTCAGGGCATAGGCCCCGGTAAAGCCGCCGCTCGCCAGGGCATAGCCGTCGTGAAGGGTTGCCACCACCTCGTCCGCCAGGATTGGCAGGGTAAAGCGCTGGCTCAGCGTAATGAGACCGCGCGCGTCCCAGAGTGGGATCGGCTGCTCGACCAGGTCGATTCCGCCCTCCTGTAACCGCGTCATGCCCTGGATCGCGCTGGTCAGATCCCACGCCTGATTCACATCCACGCGAATGCTGACCTCATCGCCCAGCGCCGACTTGATCGCCAGGGCGTGGCGGATATCGCTGTGCAGTTCCCCCGCGCCGATTTTCAGCTTGAAGGTGTTGTGCCGCCCTTCCGCCAGCAGGCGTTTGCCCTCGTCGATGTCTTTGTGAGTGTCGCCGCTCGCCAGGGTCCAGAGCACCGGCAGACGTGGCGTGAGTGCCCCGCCGAGCAGGCTGCTGACGGGCACATTGAGCTGTTTGCCGAGCGCATCGAGAAACGCGGTTTCCAGCGCAGATTTGGCAAAGGTGTTGCCCTTGACGCTGGCGTTCATCTTCCCGGCGAGCGGTGCGACGCCGCTAAACGTCTGGCCGCACAGCAGCGGCGCGAGATAGGTTTCAATCGCCGAGCGAATGCCTTCCGGGCTTTCCGCCCCATAGCTCAGCCCGCCGATAGTGGTGGCTTCGCCCCAGCCGACCACGCCCTGCGCGCATTCCATGCGCACAATGGTCAGGGTCTGGCAGCCCATGGTCGCCATCGACAGCTTGTGCGGGCGGATGGTTGGGATATCCACCAGCCAACAGGTGATGGATTCAATGGTGAGGCTCATGCTCGGCTCCTGCGGTTAAAAAGGTGATCACATGCTGGTTAAACGCCGCCGCGCAGGCGACATTCGACAGGTGTGAGGCGGGTAAAATCAGACAGTGCGCGTGGGGGGCATCGACCACGATAGCTTCGGCGTCTCGCGAGGTGGTGACAGTGTCACTTTCCCCGGCAATCACCAGCATCGGGAGCGGCATTTGCGTCAGTTCATCTCGCAGATCGGCCATCGCCAGCGCGTCGCAGCAGGCGGCGTAGCCCTCGGCGGGCGTCGCGGCGAGCTGCTCAATCAGCGGATAAACCACCTCCGGATTACTGTGGCGAAACGCAGGCGTAAACCAGCGGTCGGCGGCGCTCTCGGCAACCGGGTTCATGCCCTGCGCGCGCACCGTCGCGGCACGCTCACGCCAGCCCGCCTCCTGCCCAATTCGCGCGGCGGTGTTGGCCACCACAATTCGCTGAAATCGCTCCGGCGCGTGGCGGTTGAGCCACATCCCGGTCATCCCGCCAAGCGAGATCCCGCAAAAACAGGCCCGCTCCACGTCGAGATGATCCAGCCGGGCAATCACGTCCTGCCCGAGTCGCTCGAGGGTGACGGGCTGTTGCCCGACGGCTGAACGCCCGTGTCCGCGCGTGTTGTAGCGCAGCACGCGAAAATGTTGCGTCAGCGCTGGGATTTGCGCCTGCCACATCTCCCAGGTAGTGCCTAACGAATTCGACAGCACCAGCAGCGGCGCGTCCTCCGGGCCATCAAGCCGATACTCAATCTCCATAGATTCTCCTTACGCCGTCGCGTCTTCGGTCAGCAGCGCGAACGTCAGCGCCACCGGCGTGACGGACTGCAAATACTCCGCCGTGATGTCGCCAAACAGCTCGCGCACCATCACGCCCTGCGGGGTGATATCCATCACCGCCATATCGCTGTAGATGCGGTCGATGCAGGCCATCCCGGTCAGGGGATAGGTGCATTGCTCGACGATTTTGCACTCGCCCTTTTTGGTCAGATGTTCGGTCATCACGAACACTTTTTTGGCCCCGATCGCCAGGTCCATCGCCCCGCCAACGGCAGGAATGGCGGACGGCGCGCCGGTGCTCCAGTTGGCGAGATCGCCCCGCGCCGAGACCTGGTAGGCCCCGAGCACACAGATATCCAGGTGCCCGCCGCGCATCATGGTGAAGGAGTCGCCGTGGTGGAAATAGCAGCCGCCCGCCAGCAACGTCACCGGCTGTTTACCGGCGTTAATCAGCTCAGCGTCTTCCTCCCCCGGCGCAGGCGCTGGCCCCATGCCGAGAATGCCGTTTTCGCTGTGCAGGAAAATCTCGCGGTCCGCCGGGAGATAGTTGGCAATCTGGGTCGGCATACCGATGCCGAGATTAACGTAGGCCCCCTCGGGGATGTCGCGCGCAATGCGTTCGGCAAGCTGTTGATGCGTCAATGTGTTCACGCGATCTCCTTGAGTGATGTGCGGGCAACCTGAATGACGCGCTGGACGAAAATCCCCGGCGTCACCACCGCTTCCGGGTCCAGCTCGCCGAGGGCCACACACTCGCTCACCTGTGCAATGGTGCAGCTCGCCGCAGCGGCCATGATTGGGCCAAAGTTGCGGCCGGTTTTGTCGTACACCAGGTTGCCCCAGCGGTCGGCTTTCAGCGCTTTGATCAGCGCGAAATCGGCTTTCAGCGGCAGTTCAAAGACGTAATCTTTGCCATCGATATGGCGCGTCTCTTTACCCCCGGCAAGCTCTGTGCCGTAACCGGTCGGCGTAAAAATGCCGCCTAATCCCGACCCGCCCGCCTGAATGCGCGCCGCGAGATTGCCCTGCGGCACCAGCTCCAGTTCGACCTCGCCGCGACGATAGAGATCGTCAAACACCCAGGAATCCACCTGACGCGGGAAGGAGCAGATCACCTTCTTCACACATCCGGCTTTCAGCAGCGCCGCCAGACCGTAGTCGCCGTTGCCAGCGTTGTTGCTGATGAGGGTGAGTTCGCGCGGGCGGCGGCGGATCAGGGCGTCCAGCAGATCGGACGGTTGCCCCGCCGGGCCAAAGCCGCCAACCATCACCGTCGCGCCGTCAAAAATGTCTTTCACCGCGCCATCCAGCGTGGCAATCCGTTTATCAATCATTCCTGAGCCTCTTTGTTGTGATTCGGCAGGCTGCGCAGGGCAATCCACGCCAGCAGGGCGTAAACCATCAGCAGAAGGGAGACCGGCCACGAGGCGTTAAACTCCATCAGCAACGCCACCGCCAGCATTGGTCCCAGACCGCCGGAGAAGATCGATCCCACTTCGTGCCCCAGCGCCAGGCCGGAGTAGCGCACCCGCACCGGGAAGAGATCGCTCATGATGCAGGGCTGGGTGCCGATCATCGCCCCGTGGCAGAACGGCAGCCCGAGCAGCATCGCCAGCATGATCCAGCCGTACGTCCCGGTTGCGAGCAGCCAGAAGAACGGGAACGCCATCACCAGCAGGCCAATCACGCCGATGTAGTAGACCGGCTTGAGGCCGATGCGATCCGACAGCGCCCCCCAGAACAGAATCGAGAAGAACTCCACCAGCATCGCCAGGGTTACGGCGCTGATGATCTCCCCGGTGCTGATGCCGATGTGTTTGGCGTAGACCACCGAGAAGGTAAAGAAGATGTAGGACGCGCCGTTCTCCGGCAGACGCAGGGCAATCGCCTGCAGCAGCGCTTTCGGGTGTTCGCGGATAATCACCAGCAGCGGGATTTTCTCGTGCGTGTCTTCCGGTTTGGCCTGAGTAAACGCCTTGCTCTCGCGGATGTTTTTGCGGATGTAAACGCCGACTAAAAAGATGACGATGCTCAGCAGGAACGGCACGCGCCAGCCCCAGCTCATAAAGTCTGATTCCGGCAGTTTCTGCACCAGGTAGAACGCAAACGCCGAGAGGACAAACCCGCCAGACACCCCCATCTGGCTCCAGGCGGTGTAATACCCGCGACGTGACGCGGGCGCGTTTTCACTTAGCATCAGCACCCCGCCGCCCCACTCCCCGCCGGAGGCCACGCCCTGTAAGAAGCGCAGAATGATCAGCGACAGCGGTGCCCAGATGCCGATCTGCGCGTAGACCGGCAGGAGGCCAATTACAAAAGTGGTGGCACCCATCAGCGTCAGGGTCATGATCAGCGTCATTTTGCGGCTGTAACGATCGCCGATATGCCCGAAGACAATCCCACCCAGCGGACGGGCCAGGAAACCCACGGCGAAACCGGAAAATGCCAGCAGCGTGCCCTGGAGCGGATCGCCGCCTACAGGGAAGAACAGCGGGCCAAACACCAGCGCCGCCGCGGTGCCGTACAGGAAAAAGTCATACCACTCCAGCGCATTGCCCAGCACCGAGGCGATCACCAGCTTGCGCATCTGCTGCGCGTCCTGGCTGCCCGCGGCGGTGGTCACGCGGTTTTCAGTGACGACATTACTCATAACGCGCGTCCCCTCTTGTTGTCGTGGGCTTACGCCTGCACATCGTCACCGACGGTGTGATAGCGGCGGTTGAAGTAGACCAGCCCGCGCGGCTGCTCGCTGATGCGGATCGCCTGCACCTGGCAGTAGAAAACGCTGTGGCTGCCCACTTCGTGACAGGTGTCGATGGTGCAGTCGAAGCTGGCGACACTTGAACTTAGGACCGGCGCGCCGCTGCTCATCACCTGCCAGCGGTCGTGGAGAAAACGCTCTTCAGAGCGCAGGCTGGCGTTGGCAAAAACACCGGAGAGATCCTGATGTTCCCCGGAGAGCACGTTGACGCACAGGGTGCCGTTCTGTTTGAAGTGCTGATGGGCGTAGGAGTTGCGGTTCATGCACACCAGCAGCGTTGGCGGCTGGTCGGTCACGCTACAGACCGCCGAGGCGGTAAAGCCAAATTTCCCCGCCGGGCCGTCGGTGGTGATCACCGAAACCGCGCTGCCGAGCTGCGCCATCGCATTACGAAATTCTGTTTGCAGTGTCATAAGTGATTCCTTACAAATCGATAACGAGACGGGCGCACTTCGCCCGCGAACAACAGAGCAGGATCTGATCGCCGTCGGCTTTCTCTTCGTCGGTCAGATAGTGGTCGCGGTGATCCGGCTCGCCTTCCAGCACGTCCGTCAGGCAACTGCCGCAGATCCCCTGCTTGCACGACACATTCACTTTCAGCCCGGCCTGAGCCAGCGCCTCGACGATGGTCTGGTTTTCCAGCACTTTCACGCTGATGCCGCTGGTCGCGGCCACCACTTCAAAAGCCTTACCGCCGGTCTGCACTTCCGCGCTGAAACACTCCTGATGGATTTGCTCCTGGCGGTATCCCTGGGCTTTCGCCCGATCGGTCACCGCATCCATCAGCCGCGTCGGACCGCAGGTGTAGACGTGGGTGTTGTCGGGCACGTCGCACAGCACCGCGTCCAGATTCAGACGCTGCTCGTCGCTAAAGTGCAGGTGTACCCGTTCCGCGAAGGGGGCGTTTTCCAGCTGCGGAATGAACGCCGCCTGCGAGCGTGACCGGGCACAGTAATGCAGCGAAAAACTGCGCCCGGCGGCGTGGAGTTCCGCCGCCATCGCCAGCATCGGCGTGATGCCAATCCCGCCGCCAATCAGCAGGCTGTGGGCCGCCGCATCGTCCAGCGCAAACAGGTTGCGCGGCTCGCTGACCTGAATCTCATCCCCTTCGCGCAGGGCGTGGGCGGCGAGCGATCCGCCCGTTGAGCGTGAGACTTTCAGCACGCCGAGCTGGTAATGCTGCGCGTCCTTAGGGTCGCTGCACAGAGAGTACGGACGAATCAGATCGGCGCTCAGATGCAGGTCGATATGCGCCCCGGCGCGAAACGTCGGGAGCGGAATGCCATCCACATGCGCCAGGGTCAGCAGGACCACCTCGCCCTGCAGCTCGCGGCGGATCACCTGTAAAGTCAGCATGAAAACTCCTTAGCGCATGAACAGACCGCCGTTGATGTCCCAGGTCGCCCCGGTGACAAACGACGCCTGTGGGGAAGCCAGCAATGCCACGGCCTGGGCGATAAACTCCGGCTCGCCGAGTTTCCCGACCGGGATCATCTGCAGCAGCCCGGCCATTTTCTCTTCCGGCACCAGGGCGTGAACCATCGGCGAATCCATCGGGCCCGGCGCGATGGCATTGACCGTCACGCCGGATTTGCTCAGCTCGCGGGCGAAGATTTTGGTCAGCGTCAAAATACCGCCCTTCGAGGCCGCGTAGTGCGCACCGGATGCCGTGCCGCCGTTCTGCCCGGCGAGCGACGCGAGGTTGATAATGCGGCCGTAGTGTTGGGCGGCGAAATAGCGCCCCAGCGTCTGGCAGCCAACGAAAGTGCCGCGCAGGTTGGTGGAGATCACCCGGTCAAACTCGTCGACGCCAATCTCCATCACCGGCGTGGCGAGGGTCAGGGCAGCGTTGTTCACCAGCACCTGTAAGCTGCCGAAACGGGCAACGGTGGCGTCCAGCGCGCGGGTAAAATCCTCCGGCTGGCGGATATCCAGCCCCAGTGCCAGCACGTTATCGTGGTCGAGCGCGTCCGCCGCCTGCCGGGCACGCGCGGCGTCGACGTCCGTCAGCACCACCTGGAACCCCTGCTCCAGCAGGTGCGCGGCGATGACATTGCCCAGACCGGCGGCCGCGCCGGTCACTAATGCGGTTTGCGTCATGAGCGATTCCTCACAGGATGTAGCCGATGCTGTGCAGCACATCGTCGCTGTTGACCAGGCGGATCACCTTCTGCTGGATGCGCAGGCGGTCGCCCTCGCGCTGCAGCTGCCAGGTGATATCCGCCGCGTAATGGCGGCTGTGACCCTTGCGGTGTTCCCACAGGGACTGCGCCCCGCGCACCACCAGTAAATCGTCATTCGCTTCCAGCAGACGAAAACGCGACAGCGTGCGCAGGGTTCTGGCGCGCGGCGTGGTGGAGATCGACTCCCCGCTGTAGAGGCGATGCACGCGTTTTTCACGCATGTGGTGATCGTCGCAGGCGTAGTTCAGGGTGTTTTTGAAATCGGTCTCGTTCGGGTCGATCGGCACCACGTACAGACCGTCGTGCTGCCACAGATCCAGCCAGGCGGTGAATTCGCCCTGATCGAGCAGGTCGCCCTCGAGGTTAATCAGGGTCACGGCGGCAAAGAGTTGAGATTCTGGCGTCATCATTGTTCGCTCTCCGTCATCAGTTTTTTCCACTGCTGGTAGGCGGCGCGCATTCCGGTTTCGGCGCTGACATCGCTGCGCAGCCCGTCGTCGGTGCGGTACTCGCCCGCCAGCCCGCGATTGAGCATGATCCACAGGTCGTCGCCCGCCGTGGCGCCGCGCTGTACGCGCTCCCAGGCTTCCGAGTCGTCCGGCGTGCCGAAGCCCATCGGCCCCTGGAAGTGTTCGTGCAGACGCAGGCGCGCCTGGTTAGCGATGTCTGGCCCGCCGTCCATGGTGATCACCGCGTGGTGGATTTCGGTTTCGTTGACCGACACCGGCTGGAGCACGCGGAAGAAGGCCATCGAACAGGCGATGTTCGGGAAGATATTGAGGTTAAAACCGGAGCCGCCGACGGCGCGCACGATGCGACGCACCTGCTGTTCGTCGTGGTCGGCGCGCAGGGCCTCGGCCAGTTCTTCAAAGCGCTCGGGGATCGGTGCGTCGAGATTGGCCTCGAGATCCACTAATTCCGGGATCATCACCATCACGCTGTGGCCATTGCCGAGATCTTCCACGTAGCCGCTGCCGTCGACGAAGTTGAGCATCTCTTCGGTCTGCTTATCGACGGAGCTTAAGAATGAGCGGTGCACCACCGGGAAGTGGTAGCCGTCGGTGGTGTTTTCGAGCTGGATTTTCCAGTTGCCGGGGAAGCGGAAGCGGTGCGCCGGGCCGGTTTTGATCGGATAGCCCGCGCCCTGCTTCATAAACAGATCCATCCACTTTTTCGCCGCGCCGAGGAAATCTTCCAGGGGTTCAATCTGCTCGTTAAAGGTGGCGAAAATCATCCCCGCGTACTGTTCCGTGCGCAGGGAAACCAGCCCCAGTTCGCCTTTTTCCAGCCGATCCGCGTAGCTTTCCGGGTGCGGCACGCCGCGCAGGCTGCCGTCCAGGGCATAGCCCCAGCCGTGGTACGGGCAGACGAAGCTGTTGGTTTTCCCGCTGCGGTGTTCGCACACGGTCGCCGCGCGGTGACGGCAGCGGTTGAGCAGCGTGTGGACGGTGCCTTTGCGATCGCGTACCACGATCACCGGCTGAGTACCCAGCTCGGTGGTTTTGAAGCTGCCGGTCTCCGGGATTTCACTGGCGTGCGCCACCCACACCCAGGTCTTGCTGAAGATGCGATCCAGCTCGAGCTGGAACAGGCTGTCGGAGGTATAAAGCGAGGTGTGGACGCGGTCGCTTTGTACCAGCCCGGCAATCTCTGCCGATGTCGGCAGAGAGTGCGGCGTGGTGTCGATATTTTTAATGGTGATCAGGTGATCGCAATTCATGTCTGGTTCTCCTGCACGTTTTCTTTTTTATCAGGGACAGGTAATTCATCCGCCGCATGCCAGCGGTCCACCGGTCGGCTGAACAGGTTGCGGGTGGTGAAGTGGCGCATCGCCATGCCGTTTGCCTCGCGCACAAAGGTGACGCAGATTTCCGCCGCGTTGAGGTGCGCGCCCCCGGCGGTAAATTCCGAGGTTTGCAGCATCAGCCAGCGCCCGCGCAGTTCGCCGTCCGGCGTATGGCCCAGCGCTTCCGAGCACAGGAAATGCGCGTTGAGGGCAAAGTGCGCGGGCTGTCGTACGTAGCTTGCCATCATGGTGACTATCGCCTCGCGCCCCAGGTGTTTACCGAGGCGGGTAGCGTAGGGTTCGCCGAGCCCTTCCCAGCAGGCGTCGGCGGTAAAGAGCGCGCCAATCGCCTGCACGGTGTCGGTGCTGTCGAGCTGGTCGCACAGGCGCATGTAATCGCTGATGCACACCCGCGCCGCCTGGCTGTCTTCGAGCTGCTGTAAGCGCAGCGCATCCTGTGCGTTCATGGTCTTAGCCCTGGATAATCAGTTCGCGGCCCACGCGGGCTTCGATTTTGCAGTACTTCCACAGTTTGCTGCCGCCCTCGCCCACCGGCGTGGTGCGGAACAGGTTGCAGACGGCGGCGACGTTCTCCAGTTTCTCGGCGTCCGCCAGCACGTAGGTGGTCCAGGGCGCGGTGGTGGACGGGCCGACCATCAGCTGGTCGTCATCCATGTTGCCGATGACGCGAATGCCTGGGGTCTCTTCGATCCCTTTCATCATCACGCCGAAAGCGCCCCACACCTGTTTGGCTTCCGCCGGGCTGGCGTCGAAAAAGTTCTGATTTACCCCGATGCAAAACAGCACACGTAACGTTGTTGACTGGCTCATCTGTTGCTCCTTACGTTAAAAATCACAAGTAACCGGGCAGCGGTTTGCCGCCGAAAAAGACCGTACCGGCGTTGAGGTATGAGAGATCGCCCATAAAGGCGTGCTGGGTGATCACCATAGTGTCGCGGACAAAACGCTGCAGCGGACTGGTGAGCGTGACGCCGCCCATGCCGTTCAGCGCCAGCGCCTGGCGGGCCACGTCGGCGGCGACGCGGGTGACGTGGGTCGATGAAAGTCTGAGCGCATTAATCTGCTCGCAGCTTGCGTCGTCCCCGACCAGCAGGCTTTGCCAGGCGTCGTCGATGGCTTCGTAGAACCAGGCGCGGGCGGAGCGCAGTTCGGCTTCGCAGCGGGCAATTTGCATCTGTGCCTGCTGGCGGTCGGCCAGACGCGGCGCGCCGGTTACCGACTGCTGACGATGGGCGATGGCATAGATTTCGTTGAGCGCCGCGCGGGCCACCCCGAGTGCCACCACGGAGAGCACCTGGGTCGCAAGCGACAGCACCGGATAGCGGTACAGCGGCCCCTCAAGATTCAGCGCCCCGCCGCGAATAAAGGTCCACTCGTGCGGGACGAAAACATCGTTGACCACCAGATCGTGGCTGCCGGTTCCGGCGAGGCCGACCGTGTCCCAGACGGGATCGATCTGCACGCTGGCCCGCGGCAGAACCGCCATGCGCGGCAGGGCCTGATCGGCGTCCGGCAAAATCCCGACGCCCAGCACCGAGGCGCCCATGCTGCCACTGGCAAAGCTCCAGCGTCCGCTGACGCGATACCCGCCGTCGGCCTGAGTGGCTTTTTGCGTCGGGAAGATGCCGCCCGCAAAGACCACGTCCGGCCCGTCGCGGTAGAGTTCCTGCAGGGTGTCAGGCGGCAGCGCGCCGAGGTAAAACGGGCTCATGCCAAAACTCGCCACCCAGCCTGCGGAGCCGTCGGCAGTGGAGATTTGCTCCACCAGCTCGCAAAACTGCGCCGGGGAGCATTCGTCGCCGCCGTAGATTTTCGGCACCAGCGCGCGGTAGACGCCCACCTGTCTGAAACGGGCGATGATGTCGTCAGAGATATGACGTTGATGCTCAAACTCCCGGCTGCGAGCCGCGACATCACTCAGAAGCGGAACAAGTTCTTCACGAACAGGAATGGCAGACATGGCGTCCTCCGAAAAGGGTTGTGCGGTGCGCGCAAGGCGAGCGCGGCCGCAATGAGTCGTACTCACTGAGTCATCGGGTAAGAAAAACGGGAATTACGCTTGTCGTCGGCCCGTGAGCCACTCGACGGCCTGCACCAGCAGCCCGTCGTGGCCTTTGGCGGCAATCAGCTGGAGCGAAACCGGACGCCCACGCCGTTCAGCCACCGCAAGCGTGATGGCCGGATGGCCGCTGAGGTTGAACGGCCTGACCAGCCGCGTGAGGTTCACCACGCCGAGCGGATCGGCGGCTTCCTCAAGCGTCGGCGGCAGTTCCGGCAGCGTCGCCAGCGCCAGCAGCGGGGTTTTTGCAAGCAGTGCGTCGACCTGCGCGGTGAAGGTCGTGCGCATCTGTTCGGCGGCATCGAGCGCTTCGGCGCTGACGTCCGCCCCGGCGCGGATACGCGAGGCGACGTCCGGCGAAACCTGATGGCCCGACAGCAGCGGGCTGAACGCCTGCCAGTTTTCGTGGCTGATGAGGGTTAAGCCTGCCCGGTGGGCATCATTCAGATCCGGGAGTGGCGCCTGTTGCGGCGTCACGCCCTGCTGTTCAAGGAAATTCAGAAGCGTTGCGTCGATGTCTTCTGACGCGGCGGAGATAAACGCCATCGCCGGCAGCGCGTCCAGCGGCTCGCCGACGGGTACGGAAAGCCGGGTCATCGCCTGGCGCAACACCGCGGCGTCGCTCGCAAAAACGCCGACACAGTCGAGAGAGCTTTGGGCAGGCATCACGCCGTCACGGCTGAGCACGCCGAAGCCGGGTTTGAATCCGAGAATTCCGCAGCAGGCGGCGGGCATTCTGACGGAGCCGCCGGTGTCGGTGCCCAGCGAAAAATCGACGTCACCGGAGGCGACCACGGCGGCAGAGCCGCTGGACGAGCCGCCCGGAATCAGCGCCGGATAGCGCGGGTTAACCGGCGTGCCGCTCCAGGGGTTGATCCCGGTGACGCCAAACGCCAGCTCATGCAGCGTGGTTTTGCCCGTCAGCCGGCAGCGCTTTTCGAGTAGCGTCGATACGACCCTGGCGTGCTGCCCCGCAACCGGGACATTTGCCAGCGCCGGACAGCCTGCGCGGGTCTGATACCCGGCGACGTCCAGGGTGTCTTTCACCGCGAATCGCAGGTCGCCCTCGCCGAGGACGAATTGCTCAACGTAACCATTGCTCTCATAAACTGGCTTCATGATTGATACCTTAACCAGAAAAAGTGAATCATATTCAGGCTGGCAGTCACTGCTGCCTTTTTGTCCTGACTAACGTTAGGTCAATCATGGAAGAATTAGATGAAAATTCAAGTAATCTTTCACGTTAATTTTACGCTGACGCAACATTTTATTAACCTTTAACTCTGCAAGGTTACTGATTCAGGATGATGAAAAATAAGACAAAATGGCGGGAAACAGAAAGCCGTGTCGCTCCGGAGATTCAGAGCGACATAAGCAATTTATGGTTGTAATTACAGAAGGTTAGAGAGAAAGACTACGGAGTTCACAAATTTGTCATCGGATAATTTGACCTCACAGTTCGTTGAGGTTATCCAGTACTTTGGCGAGTGACAGATTCATCTTATCGACCTGCGACACACTCATCCCTTTGAAGCCTTTTTCGAACACTTTTTCGGTCAGGGCGTAGGCCTCTTCCACTTTTTTCAGACCGGCCTCCGTGAGCATCACTTCGGTGACGCGCGCGTCCTGTTCGCTGCTGGCGGTGGTCACCAGACCGTCATCGCGCAGCCGCCCGACGATTTTGGTGATGGTTGGCATTTTCGCCATCGCGTATTCAGAAATTTGCGAAATGCTGGCTTTTCCGTACTGGTGCGTGACCATCAGCACCCGAAAGCGAGACACGTCCAGCTGGGCTTTTTTCAGTGTGATTTCCATGATTTGCGTGTAGCGCGCATAAACATTCACGATCCAGTAGAACGGAAACGCTTCGCGATGAAAGGCGGGATCGTCAGGTGCGCCGTCCGGGGTATTTTTTAGAGTTGTCATGCGTTTCCTTACCAAAAAAAGCGTCAGAGTGAACGATTATACCCCGCGATCCGGCGGCGACTAAGCCTATCTGAGAGCCTGCTGAAACGTATAAGAGATCCCGATCGCATTATGATTCAAAAATGATAAGTGATTAACAATTACGTATCATTTTTTACACATTGCGTTGACGATTGCGGTGGCTATTTTCTATACCCTAAATAATTCGAGTTGCAGGAAGGCGGCAAGCGTGGGAATCCCCAGGAGCTTACTTAAGTAAGTGATTGGGGTGAGCAGGCGCAGCCAACGCACCTGCAACTTGAAGTATGACGGGTATATACGTTTAGCGGACCTGTACGACAACTCTAATAATCGCAATGTGGAGCATTTCATGAACGAACGTTCTTCTGTGGAGCAGACGCGCCCGCCGTCGTCTGCGCCCGACGCTCTGGACCCTCGCCAGCAGGCCGTGATCAAAAAGCTGTTCCGTCGGCTGATTGTATTTTTATTTATTCTGTTCGTTTTTTCCTACCTCGATCGCATCAACATTGGCTTTGCCGGTCTGACGATGGGCAAAGATCTGGGCCTGACCAGCACCATGTTTGGCCTCGCTACCACCCTGTTCTACGTGATGTACGTGATTTGCGGCATTCCGAGCAACATCATGCTGAGTATCGTTGGCGCGCGGCGCTGGATTGCGGTGCTGATGGTGGTGTGGGGTATCGCCTCCACCGCCACCATGTTCGCCACCGGGCCGAACAGTTTGTATGTCCTGCGCATGCTGGTCGGGATCGCCGAAGCGGGCTTTTTACCGGGCCTGCTTCTGTATTTAACCTACTGGTTCCCGGCCCATTATCGTGCGCGTGCTAACGCGCTGTTTATGATTGCGATGCCGGTGACGATGGCGCTCGGGTCGCTGGCTTCCGGGTATATTCTGAACATGGACGGCCTGCTGAATCTGAAGGGCTGGCAGTGGCTGTTCCTGCTGGAGGGCTTCCCGTCCGTGCTGCTCGGTCTGGTGGTCTGGTTCTGGCTGGATGACAGCCCGTCGAAGGCCAAATGGCTGACCGAGGATGACAAAGCCTGCCTCGCGGAGATGCTGGAAGCGGATAAAATCGCCGCCAGCAAAACCCAGCTGGAAGCGAATACCCTGCCCCAGCGCAGCGTGGCGCGCGAACTGTTCACGCCGATTATTATTCTCTACACGGTGGCCTATTTCTGTCTCACCAACACGCTGAGCGCCCTGAGCGTCTGGACACCGCTGATCCTGCGCAGCTTCAACGAAACCAGCAGCAACGTCACCATCGGTTTGCTGAGCGCCATTCCGCAGGTGTGTACGATTGTGGCGATGGTCTGGTGGAGTAAGCGCTCCGACCGCCTGAACGAGCGCAAAATCCACACCCTGCTGCCGTATCTGTTTGCCGCCGCAGGCTGGATGTTAACCGCCTCGAGTACCCATGCAATGCTGCAGTTTACCGGCATTGTGATGGCGTCGGCAGGCGCGTTTGCGGCGATGGTGATCTTCTGGACCACGCCGGATCGCTTTATCTCCCTGCGCGCTCGCGCCGTGGGGATCGCGGTGATCAACGCCACCGGGATGACCGGGGCGGCGCTGGGGCCGCTGCTGATGGGCTGGATGAAAGATGTCACCGGGAACTTCAACGCCGGGATCTTTATGGTGGCCGGATTCCTGGTGCTGGGCGCGCTGATTATCGCCCTGATCCCGATGAGCAAAACCGCTATGCAAAAAGCTGCCGCCCCACTCTCGACTTGACTTATTATGTAAAAAAGATACTTTTCAGGACATGAAGAAAATCCTGATTATCGTCCCTGACGGCGGCATGTTGTTCGAAGCCGCCGGTATCGCAGACATTCTGATGCAGGCCAACCAGCTCCATCCCGAAGGCCTCGCCCAGCCTCGCTATCGCATTATTATCGCCACCACCCAGCCGCATCAGGTGATCCACGGCCAGTCCGGATTAAACCTGCTGGCGGACTATCGCCTGCCGGAGCTGGATCCGCGCGAACCGCTCGACACCATCATCATTACCGGTCGCGGGATGAACGAGCTGGAGAGCACCGCGGTGGTGGACTGGCTGCATCTGGCCGCCCCGCACGCCCGGCGCATCGCCTCGATTTGCGGCGGCGCGATGCTGCTGGCGCAGAGCGGTTTGCTCGACGGTCGCCGCGCCACCACCCACTGGCGGCTGCTGGAGACGATGCAAAAAACCTGGCCTGCCATCAAAGTTGAAGGCGGTCCGCTCTATATTCAGGACGGCCCGATCTGGACCTCTGGTGGCGTGAGCTCGGGGTTTGATTTGACGCTGGCGCTGGTCGAAGAGGACTACGGTTTTAGCCTGGCGCGCGACGTGGCCCAGGATCTGGTCATGTACCTGCGCCGCCCCGGCGGGCAGCTGCAGTTCAGCCGCTACAACCTGCACCAGTCCAGCAGTTCCGGGCCGATCGGCGAACTCCAGACCTGGATTTTGAACCATCTCACGGACGATCTTTGCGTCGAAAAACTGGCGGAACAGGCGGCGATGAGTCCACGCAATTTCACCCGCGTCTTTACGCGCGAAACCGGGGCGTCCCCGGCGCGTTACGTGATGGAAGCCCGCCTCGCCGCGGCCCGTCAGCTGCTGGAGCAGACCAGCGAACCGCTGGAGCGCATCGCGGAGCAGAGCGGGTTTGGCACCAGCATCAACCTCAGGCGCGTGTTTGAGAAACAGCTCCACCTCACCCCCGGCGAGTATCGCCAGCGCTTCCACTGCCGCAAAATGGCGTAATGTGATCTTTTTTTGTCATTTACGCCAACCGGCCTGACGCCTACAGTGACTCCAGACACCACAGTTAAGGAGTGCATCATGGTTAAGGTCGGTATTAATGGTTTCGGCAGAATTGGACGCAACTTCCTGCGCGCTGCCCTCGGCAATCCGGACATTGAGATCGTGGCGATTAACGATCTGACGGACAGTAAAACCCTCGCTCATCTGCTGAAATACGACTCCCTGCTCGGGACGCTGCCAGTACCCGTGGAGGCTGCCGATAACCATCTGCAGGTGGATGGCAAACGGATTACGGTCTTCAGCGAGCGCGACCCGGCGAATATTGCGTGGCGCAGCGTCGACGTGGATATCGTGATTGAGGCCACCGGTTTCTTCACCGACCGCGAGAAAGCAGCGGTGCATATCACCAGCGGCGGTGCGAAACGGGTCATCATCTCCGCGCCGGGTAAGAACGACGATTTGACGGTGGTGATGGGCGTGAACCACCAGCTGTACGATCCGGCTCAGCATTTTGTGGTGAGTAACGGGAGTTGCACGACCAACGGTCTGGCCCCGGCGGCGCAGGTGCTGCATCAGCACTTCGGCATTGAACATGGCCTGATGAACACGACTCACGCCTACACCAACAGCCAGGCGCTGCACGACCAGCCGGAGAAAGATCTGCGCGGTGCGCGTGCGGCGGCCCTGTCGATTGTGCCCTACTCCAGCGGCGCGGCGAAAGCGCTCGGGAAGGTGATCCCCGAACTCGACGGACGTCTGACCGGGTATTCATTGCGCGTCCCGGTGCCGGTGGTATCGATTGTCGATCTGACGGTGACCCTGAGCCGGGAGGCGACGGTTGAAGAGGTGAATAACGCGTTTCGTGAAGCGGCGTCTGCGGGGCCTCTGAAAGGCATTCTGGGCTACAGCGATGAGCCGCTGGTCTCGAGCGATTATCAGGGCGACCCGCGCTCATCAATTATCGACGGGCTTTCTACGCTGGTGATTGGCGGGAATATGGTGAAGATCCTCGCATGGTATGACAACGAGTGGGGCTTCTCGAACCGCCTGGTGGATTTGGCGGTGCTGATGGATGAGAAAGGGGTGTAAACAGAAAAGCCGGGTGGCGGCTGTGCCTTACCCGGCCTACGTTTTGATTTTGTAGGCCCGGTAAGCGCAGCGCCACCGGGCGAATTCAGGCTCGGGTGCCAGCCAACATGTCGGGTGGCGGCTTCGCCTTACCCGGCCTACGTTTTGATTTTGTAGGCCCGGTAAGCGCAGCGCCACCGGGCGAATTCAGGCCTGGGTGCCAATCAACATGTCGGGTGGCGGCTGCGCCTTACGCGACCTACATTTTGATTTTGTAGGCCCGGTAAGCGAAGCGCCACCGGGCAAATTCAGGCCTGGGTGCCAATCAACATGTCGGGTGGCGGCTGCGCCTTACCCGACCTACGTTTTGATTTTGTAGGCCCGGTAAGCGCAGCGCCACCGGGCAAATTCAGGCCTGGGTGCCAAACAATATGTCGGGTGGCGGCTTCGCCTTGCCCGACCTACGAAATCGCAAAATCCATGAACCACACTATCCCGCTTTGACGCGTACACCCATCAGCACAATCACCATCGCGGAGACCAGCAACAAGCCGCTTCCGGCGAAGACGCCGCTGGCGCCGTTGAGGTCAAACACTGCCCCGCCGCCTGCGGCACCCGCGCCAATCGCAAATTGAATCGATGCCACCAGCAGGCCACCCGCACTTTCGGCTTCGTCCGGCACGGTGGTCGCCAGCCAGGTTGACCAGCCCACCGGCACCAGGCCGAAGGCGAAGCCCCACATCGCGACCAGCAATCCGTCGAGCATCGCCAGATGACCGAACGCCACCATGGTCAGCGCCAGCACGCCCATCACGAAAGGCACCAGCGCCAGAGTCAGGCGTAAGTTTCGTGCCAGCAGATGCCCGGCGATCGAGGTGCCGACAAAGTTAGCGAGACCAAAGCCGAGCAGAATCAGCGAAATGCTCTCGACGCTCGCCTGCCCGACGGTTTCGAGGAACGGACGCAGATAGGTGAAGAAGGCAAAGTGACCGCTAAAAATCAGCACCGTCGCCAGCAGGCCGCCGATCATCCCCGGACGGCGCAGCACGCGCAGTAATGTCCCGAGACTGCCGCTGCTTTCCGGTTTCATCGACGGAAGCACCCACAGCTGCCAGAGCAGCGCCAGCATGCTCGGCAGAATGCAGAGGATAAAGACGTTGCGCCAGCCGATCAGGCTGCCAAGATAGCTGCCGAGCGGTGCGGCCACCACGGTCGCAATCGACACGCTGGAGAAGATGATCGCCAGCGCTTTTGGTACGTGCTGCGCAGGCACCAGACGCATCGCCGTGGCCGTCGACATCGCCCAGAATCCACCGATGGCGACGCCCAGCAGCAGGCGGCCCATCAGCAGCACCTGCAAATTCGGCGCGAAGGCCACCAGCAGGCTGGAGATAATCTGCAGCACCGAGAAAAACATCAGCACCCAGCGGCGGTCGATGCTTTTGGTGGCCGGGGTGATGAGCAGCCCGGTCACCAGCGCCACCAGCGCCGTCGCGGTCACCGCCTGCCCGGCCATCCCTTCGCTGACGCCGAGGCTTGCGGCCATCGGCGTTAACAAACTGGCGGGTAAAAACTCCGCCGTGATCAGGCCAAAAACCCCCAGTCCCAGTGAATAGACCGCGCGCCAGGCGGGTCTGGCGGGCGCTATGGCCTCGCTTGCCGCGATACTTGAATTCATCTGTTGCTCTCCAGTTAGAAAAATGTGACAAACATCGCAAAAGCATAGAGTGTTCCCCGTGGACGATCTATGACATATAATCTCCACTTATTGATAATTCGTCCGGAGTTGTGCCGATGACCGTTCAGTCGCCCGATTTAATCAGTGAGCTTTTACGTGGAATGCGCCTCTCCGGAGTGAAATATCGCCGGATTGAGGCCAGCGCCCCTTTTGGCGTGGCGTTCAGTCAGGCGCCCGGCAAGGCGCAGTTTCACTTCGTCAGCCACGGTTCGGCGGTGCTGCGCATGGAGAGCGGCGCGGTGTTTAACCTCAGCAGCGGCGATGCGCTGTTTATCCCCAACGGCAATGCCCACGCCCTGCTGTCGGACGAAAATGCCTGCGTCACGCCAGTGTCGGCCTTCCCCAGCGAGCCGATTTGCAACTCCGTGTGCGCCATCACCTGCGAGCCGTGCCCGGAAAGCGCACACACGGTGATATTCAGCGGATGCATGGATTTTGAACTCGGCGGGATGCAGCCGCTGATCAAAGCGATGCCGGAAGTGATGATGGTCAGCCGTCTGATGTCGACCTGGCCGGAGATCCACCCGCTGCTGGCGGCGATGGAGCGGGAATCCATGACCCGCCAGGTGGGTTTCGCCGGGATCCTGGCGCGCCTCGCCGACGTGGTAGCGGCGCTGATCGTCCGCGGTTGGGTGGAAGCCGGCTGCGGGAAAGCCACCGGCTGGGTGCAGGTGTTGCGCGATCCGCGTCTGAGCCGCGCGATTTACGCCATGCATCAGCAGCCGGGCGTCAACTGGAGCGTGGCGGAGCTGGCGAAAGAGGCTGGAACTTCGCGTTCCGTGTTTGCCGAGCGCTTTTTGTCCGCGACCGGCACCACGCCCGCTAAGTATTTGAGTGAATTAAGGATGCGCCTGGCGATTCAGTATATTCGTCATGAGCATCAGGCGATTGAGACGGTGGCGTTGCGGCTGGGATATGGATCGCTGGCGGCCTTTAGCCGGGCGTTTAAGCGTATTGTCGGACATGCGCCGGGCACGCTGCGGGAGACCAGCCAGACCCCGGAAGAGGTCTGACCGGCGAGGCGTCAGAAGTAATATTTAAAGCGCACGCGGCCACCGTAGCGGTCGTCGTTATTTCCGTCGCCGTCGTTCGGATGCGCTTGCACCCACGAGGCGTAGGCCCCGAGATAGATATTAAAGTTCTTCATTTTCATCACGTTCGGGATGAGATACGACGCGTGAATGGTGTGGATATCGTAATCGCCCGGATCGGTTATCCAGCAGTCGTTGTCGCAATTGTCGAATACATTCGCAGAGTTGAATTTATCCACCTGGTTGTGGGCGTAGATGTAGCCCAGCTCGAAGTTATGCCACAGGGCGTTAGTCCCGGCCGTGAAGTCGGTTTCATCCGTGGCGTCCATGTAGGCGGTGTTGAGATTCACCACCACGCCCTCTTCCGGATCGGTTTTTTGCCCGTTCCAGGTCATCGTCAGGCCGTACCCGGTACGATCGGACTGATCGACCCACTGCCCGGACGCATCGCGATAGCCGTAGGCGTTGTTGACAAGGTTGCTCTCCATCGCCACCGCCGTGGAGAAGCGCCCGCTCTGCCATGAAATCACCGGACGGACGTACGCGACGTTTTTGTCGTTATCGAGATCGATGCCGTGATACTGCTTATCGACGAACAGCGTGCTGCCGTTTTCCAGCAGGGTGTTGACCTCGAAATACCAGTTATCGAGGGTTTTACTCATCAGGAAGTTGCCGCCGCTGTCGCTACGGCCTCGGCCCTCTTTCATCATGTAGATATAACCGTAGCCGTCGCTGTAGAGATCGTTGGCGGTATTCCCGGAGTACTCAATAAAGGTATCCTGGTTCAGCGGGAACATATCGTAGGCTTCGAAGCGGCCGACTTTAATCTTCCAGTTATTTTCGTTGCCGAAGAAGAATACCGCATCATCGAGATTCATTTTGCCGGTGAGATCCGCCAGCGGCTGGACGGAGAATCCGGCGAAATTACCGTCCTCCATTCGGCGATATCCGTCAAACCCTAACAGCAGACGGCCGTTAATATCCCAGCGTTCATTATTTCCCGATGCCCAGTCCTTGTTCGCACTGGTTTTAATCGAGGTTAATGCGCCACTTCGGCTGGCGGCATCCATATTAAATTCGACGTCGCCATAAAATTTAATATCCCCATAGCCCGAGAGCGTGAGTTTGGGTAATGCGGCGGCGCTCACCGGCTCGGCGGACTGCACCGCCACGGTCGGCTGATTTTTGGCCGCCACGGTTTGGTTTTTCTCTAATTGCTCAATTTGCGCCTCGGCCTTTTCTGCCCGGCTTTCGGCTTTTTCCAGACGCGCTTCCAGCTGCGCGAGTTTTTCTTCCAGATCGGGGGAATTCTGTGCGGCATTGATCCCAGCGGAACAGAGTGCGCTGACGGCCAAAACAATAAGTTTTATTCTCATGGATCCCTTCCTGATAAATTATTATGACATTCCTGAACAGCTTCGGTATTTCGCCTAATCAGGGCGGCGGGTTCCATTACGTTTTTTCACCTGTTGATTATGATTTTTTATTTATGTGATCGTGAAGAAGCCTTTAGTGAGAAATTCAATAACGGAGCGCGCGCGAGATCACACTTATAATTACGGCAACCCATAACGAAAAATAAAAAATATAATTACGGCGCCTATTAATATTTAAAATTAATAAACCATGTAAATCTATTAACATTAAATATCCGCTTATCCTGATACGGGTAAAGAGTCTGGAACTGTGAAAAATGGGAGGTTCGACACGCGAAACCCGTCAGATTCGTCTAAGGTTTTCAGGTGATTGACGGCAGCGGCGACGCTGCTCGCGAATAAAAAGGAGAAGACCGATGACGAGAACCGACATGCGCCGTCCCGCACCGCTTGCGCTGCGCGTGGCATTAGGGTGCGCGCTGCTGAGCGTCGCTGCACTGAGCGTTGCTGATGAGTTACCTTCCGGGCAAAAACAGTCGCCAGATATTTTGCTCGGCCCCCTGTTTAGCGACGTGCAAAGCGCCAAACTGTTCCCCGATCAAAAAACCTTCGCTGATGCGGTACCGAAAAGCGATCCGCTGATGATTCTGGCGGATTATCGTATGCAGCATCAGCAGCGCGGTTTTGACCTGCGCCACTTCGTGGAGGTGAATTTCACCCTGCCGGGCGAAGGTGAGAAGTACGTTCCCCCTGCCGGACAGAGCCTGCGCGAGCATATTGACGGGCTGTGGCCGGTGCTGACGCGCACCACCGATAAGGCTGACAAATGGGATTCCCTGCTGCCGCTGCCGAAGCCTTACGTGGTGCCGGGCGGGCGTTTCCGCGAGGTCTATTACTGGGACAGTTATTTCACCATGCTGGGGCTGGCGGAGAGCGATCACTGGGACAAAATCAGCGATATGGTGGCGAACTTCGGCTATGAGCTGGACAACTTCGGTCATATCCCCAACGGTAACCGCAGCTATTACCTGAGCCGCTCCCAGCCGCCGTTCTTCGCCCTGATGGTCGAGCTGCTGGCGACGCACGACAAGGACGCGCTGAAAACTTACCTGCCGCAGATGGAAAAAGAGTACAGCTACTGGATGGAAGGCGTGGAGACGCTGCAGCCCGGTCAGGCCAACAAACGAGTGGTAAAACTGGATGACGGATCGATTCTCAATCGCTACTGGGACGATCGCGACACGCCGCGCCCGGAATCCTGGCTGGATGATGTCAACACCGCCAAAAATAATCCGAACCGCCCGGCGACTGAGATCTACCGCGACCTGCGCTCCGCCGCGGCGTCCGGCTGGGACTTTAGCTCGCGCTGGATGGACGATCCGCAAAAACTCGGCACTATTCGCACCACCAGCATCGTGCCTGTGGATCTGAACGCCCTGCTGTTCAAGATGGAAAAACTGCTCGCGAAAGCTTCTCAGGAATCAGGGGATACAGAGCGAGCTAACCGCTATGAAGCGCTGGCCAGTGCGCGACAAAAAGCGATTGAGAGCCATCTGTGGAATGACAAAGAGGGCTGGTATGCGGATTACGATCTGAAGAGCAAAAAGGTGCGCAATCAGCTGACCGCCGCCGCCCTGTTCCCGCTGTATGTCAACGCGGCCTCCAAAGAGCGGGCGGATAAGGTGGCCAGCGCTACCGCCTCGCGCCTGTTGAAACCGGGCGGTGTCACCACCACCACGATTAACAGCGGGCAGCAGTGGGACGCGCCTAACGGCTGGGCACCGTTGCAGTGGGTAGCCGCCGAAGGGTTGCAGAACTATGGTCACAAGAAAGTGGCGATGGATGTGACCTGGCGTTTCCTGACCAACGTGCAGCACACCTACGATCGCGAGCAGAAACTGGTGGAGAAATATGATGTGTCAACCACCGGGACCGGCGGAGGCGGCGGTGAGTATCCGCTGCAGGACGGCTTCGGCTGGACCAACGGCGTGACGCTGAAGATGCTGGACCTGGTGTGCCCGAAAGAGAAACCGTGCGACAGCTTGCCGGCGACGCAGCCGGCGGCGAACGATGATGTGGCGGGTGTGGAGAAGAGTGCGGCGAAGTAGGGGTTGTGCGGTCTGATGCCCTCACCCCGGCCCTCTCCCACGGGGAGAGGGAGAAAAGCAAGCGAGTTCCCTCTCCCACGGGGAGAGGGTTAGGGTGAGGGGAAAACTCAGAAACTATAACTCGCCCCCACCTGTACCGTGCGATCCCGCCCAATCCAGCAGTTGGTTGCGTCGTAGCAGGTGAAGGTCTCTTTGTTGGTGATGTTCTGCGCGCTGGCTTTCAGGGTCAGCCCGGCCAGCGACGGCATGATTTCACCCATCTGATACGAAGCGGCCAGGTCGTACTGCGTGGTGCCACCCAGTTTGCCCCGATCGTTGGTCGGCGCGATCTCCATCGGACCGGTGTAGCGCGCCCCTGCGCCGAGGTTCAGCCCTTTCAGCGGCGTGCTGTCGAAGGTGTAATCCCCCCAAAGATTAAAGGCGTTTTCCGGCACCTGCGTCGGGCGTTTGCCTTTGTACTTCTCATCTTCAGTGTTTATCGCGTGGGTGTAGGCGTAGTTGGCAATCAGCGTCAGGTTATCCGTTGGACGGCTGATGGCCGACAGCTCTGCCCCTTTCGACTCCACTTCGCCAGTCTGGCGATAATTGAGGAAGCCCGGATCGGTGGTGACCACGTTTTTCTGGCGGATGTTAAACACCGAGGCGGTAAAGGTGGTCGCGTACTCTTCCAGCAGGTATTTCACCCCGCCTTCCACCTGTTTGCTGGTGGTCGGTTTGACGTCTTTCGCCGTCAGCGTGCCCTGCGGTGAGACCGGCGCAAAGCCTTCGGAGTAGCTGATGAACGGTGAAATGCCGTTCTCGAAGGCGTACAGCGCCCCCAGACGTTTGGTGACGCGATCCTGCGACACCCAGGCTTTATCACCGTTTTGCAGATAATCGGTAGTGACTGAACGGTAGTCATCGTAGCGCAGACTGCCGAGCAGGTTCAGGCCGCCGAATTCAATCTGGTCCTGCAGGTAGTAGCCGTTCTGCTGATAGCTCAGGCGGTTTTTCTGCGCGGTATAGAGACCGAGCGCCCCGTCGTTCACCTGCGAGTAGTCCGGGTCGCGCATGTCGATGCCCGGCGTGTTCGACGCGTAGCGATAGTGGAAGTGCGAGTTCAGCTTCTGATAGTCAAACCCCGCCAGCAGATGATGTTTCCAGTCGCCCAGTTCGAGCGTTTTGGTGACCTGGTTATCGATATTAAAGCTCTGCAGATCTTCATCGGTGGTGTAGGCAAAGCGGTTCAGCTCATAGACTTGTGCGCCCGGTCCGGTGGAGTAGATGCTGCGCTGGTGCGTGTCCACATCGAAATAGCGCGCTTTCTGGTTGAATCCCCAGCCGCTGTCGAACTCGTGTTCAAAGCTGTAGCCCAGCATCCACTGGCGCTGTTTGAAACCGCTCCACTCGTCGCCCGCATAATCGCGGCGATCGGCATATTTCGAGCGCAGGTAAGAGAGCGGCAGCGGGTTAGACGGCGTCAGGCTCGGGGAGTTTTGCGCCAGCGCGTCGAGGGTCAGGCGCGTTTTGCTGTCCGGCTGCCAGGTGACGGACGGGGCCACCAGGTAGTTTTCCGTGCGGGTGGTGTGCGGCTGATCGTCGCCCTCCGTCGCTTTACCCAGCAGACGGTAGTTCCAGTCGCTGGTGGCGATTTGCCCGGTGGAGTCGAGATACCCCTCTTTCAGGTTACGCGTGCCGGTAGTAAAGCCCACTTCCGTCTGCGCCGCTTTTTGCGGTTTTTTGCCCTGAATATTGACCAGCCCGCCCGGCGAGCCGCCGCCGTAGAGCACCGAAGCCGGGCCTTTGAGGATATCGACGCTCTCGATCAGCAGCGGGTCGATGCGCGCTTTGGTGTTCCCGGTGACGTTGTACGGCAGCTGCAGGCCGTTGTAATACTCCTGCTCGACGGTGAATCCGCGAATTTTATATTCGCTCATGTAGGAGGTGTTGCCGCGCACTTCCGTCGACACGCCAGGGGCATAGCGCAGGATTTCGTTGACCGAATTCGCGTGGCGCTGTTCGATCTCGGTGGCGGAAATGGTGTTGATGACCTGCGGGGTTTTACTTTCGGCCACCGCTGATTTGGTGGCACTGTTGGTCCATTCCGGGAGCGCGCTGCCCTGCTCTGATCCGGTCACGACTATCGTGGATTCTTCCGCAAACGCACAGGTTTGCAACGCCAGTGAAACGGCTCCTGCCAACGCACATACTGCAAAACGCGAGGTGTTCATATTGTCGTCTTATTATTAGATGATACAAAGAACGACAATTATTCTCATTTCGATTAACAAAGCAATATGGGGGCAAAAAAAACGGCCCTCAGTGAGAGCCGTTTCGCTGTTTATGCCCGTCTGAGCAGGCGGAAAACCGCCAGGACGACGATTGCGCCCACGACGGCCACCAGGAAACTGTGCAGATTAAAGCCGCTGACGCTGCCACCGACGCCAAACATGGTCGCCAGCCAGCCGCCGACTACCGCACCGATGACCCCCAGCACGCAGGTCAGAATGAAACCGCCACCATCACGTCCCGGCATAATGAATTTTGCGATAACGCCGGCGATAAGACCAAAGACAATCCAGGCGATGATACCCATTGCGATGCCCTCTTGCAGATGAAATGCATGCGCTGAAAATGTTTCGCGCAAGTGACTTAAGTATAGGTCACCGCGCTAAAACCGTTTTCTTCTCACCGACTTAATTACCTCTCAATTTTGAAAAAAAATCACCGGTTTGTATTAAGTTCCGCTCACCATTGCCGATACTTCTGGGACAGTCCGTCAGACAATCGAGGAGCCATTCGGCGTGAGTAATTACAGTGAGCAGTTCCTGAAGCAAAATCCGCTGGCTGTATTAGGTGTATTACGCGACCTGCACAAGGGCGAAGTGCCTGTGCGCATCAGTTGGGCTACAAATCAGTTCATCAGCAGGATCCTGGAAGCGACACCGGAGCGTCTGGTGATTGACCTCGGCAGCCAGGAGTATGAGAACCGGGCGGTACTGTGTGCGAAAAACATCTCCGTGCTGGCAGAAACCAAAGGGGCGAAGGTTGAATTTGTCCTGCCGCATGTGGAACAAGGCGAATATCTCAATCTGCCGGCGTTTATTACTCCATTGCCGGACAGCCTGTGGTTCGTCCAGCGCCGGGAGTATTTCCGTATTAACGCCCCGCTGCACCCTTCCTATTTTTGTAAGGCCAAAATGCCGGACAAAAAAGAGATCCGCTTTCGCCTCTTCGACCTGTCACTCGGCGGGATGGGCGCACTGATGGACACACCACGACCGGACGGACTGGTGGAAGGGATGCGTTTTTCACAGATTGAACTGGATATGGCTGGCTGGGGACGTTTTTACTTTGACGCGCAGCTGATTGCTATCAGCGAACGCAAGGTTGTGGACAGCAAAAATGAGACCATCACCACACCGCGGCTGAGCTTTCGCTTTTTGAATGTCGGGCCTGGGGCTGAAAGGGAACTGCAGAGAATTATTTTCTCGCTGGAGCGAGAAGCACGGGAGCGCGCGAATAAGGTGCTCTGAAACGCGCCGGACAGCGGCTCGCTGCCCGGCTACGGCATTACATGGCATCCATCGCTTTCTGCACTTTCCAGATATAGCGTGGAGCCTGTGGTGCCGGGTGATTGTTCACCACATGATCAAAGAACTCGTCTTTGTCCATGCCGTTAATCTCACTGATGGCCTTTTTGCGATCCGACGAGAAGGTGCGCAGTAACGCCCCCGCTCCGTTCACGTACGACACCACCAGCGCATACTGCATCACTTCCGGATCTTCGATGCCTTTCAGCACGCCGTGTTCCAGAATGCTCAGATAGGCGGTCCCCATGGAGATATTACGCTCCGGGTTTTTCAGCTCACTGGTGGACGGCTGTCCGCTCCAGCCCATGTAGCGGTAAACTTCGCGCCCGGCGGTGGAAGCTTTAAGCTGCATCAGGCCCACCGCATTGGATTTGCTCACCAGCGTCGGGTTGCCGCCGGATTCGACCGCAATGATCGCCGTCACCAGACGCGGACTGACGCCCCACGCCTTACCGGCCTGTTCGCTGATCGGCATCCACTGCATCGCGCGTTTAACCGGCACTTCCGGATTCCACGGCGGATTTTGATAATCCTGTTTTGAACTACAGCCCGCCAGCAATACAATCAAAAAAGCAAACCATCTCAATTTCACGTCATCTATCCTTATAGCCGATCATCGCGGTTAAGCATCCGCCCCTTGAAGCAGACCGCATACAGGCGGCATGATATAGGCATTTAGTTTCTCATTCAGCAAGGATTTGCCATGTCTCAGTTTCATCTTGTTGCCCCGTCCGGGTACTGCATTAACCAGGACGCCGCCCGGCTTGGCGTGCAGCGTCTGGAAGCGTCCGGCCACAGGGTCGCTCATCAGACGATTATCCCCCGCCGTCTGCAGCGTTTCGCCGGAACTGAACAGCAAAGAGTGGCTGATATCAACGACCTGGCCACCCTCAAGGGGAAAAACCAGATTATTCTGGCGGTGCGCGGCGGGTACGGCGCGAGCCGATTGCTGGACGCGATCGACTGGGACGGACTGGCCCGCCGTCAGCAGCAGGACCCGCTGCTGATTTGCGGTCACAGCGATTTCACGGTGATTCAGCTCGGGCTGCTGGCCCTGCATAACGTCATCACCTTTAGCGGCCCGATGCTGGCGGGGAATTTCGGCGCGCCGGAGCTGAATGCCTTTACCGAAGAGCACTTCTGGCGCGCGCTGCAAAACCCAACGTTTAGCGTCGAGTGGCAAGGCGATGGCCCGGCGTGTGAAACCCAGGGACAGCTGTGGGGCGGCAATCTGGCGATGCTGGTGTCCCTTATCGGCACGCCGTGGCTGCCTAAAGTCGACAACGGCATTCTGGTGCTGGAAGACATCAACGAACATCCGTTCCGCGTCGAACGTATGCTGTTGCAGCTGAAGCACGCGGGTATTCTCGACCGTCAGCGCGCCGTGGTGTTGGGCAGTTTCAGCGGCGCGACGCCGAACGATTACGATGCGGGTTATACGCTTGAAACGATGATCGATTATCTGCGTACGCGCGTGAATATTCCGGTCATCAGCGGGCTGGCGTTTGGTCACGAACAGCAGACGGTGACGCTGCCGCTTGGCGCTCAGGCGACGCTTTCGCACTCGCAGGCGGGAAGCCGGTTAACTCTGAGCGGTCATCCTGTCTTAAAGGCATAAAAAAGCCGTATTTCCACCTCAATAAAACGCTGTTTCTGTCGTTAATATGATAGGGTTTTAGTAACAGTCACAACATTGAGGTGGGAGTAAGACAACATTGGATGCCGCAGCGATAATCAGTCTTTTCATTCTGGGTTCAGTATTAGTAACCTGCAGTATTTTATTAAGTTCATTTTCTTCGCGTCTCGGCATACCTATCCTTGTTATCTTCCTGGCCATCGGCATGCTCGCGGGTATCGACGGCATCGGCGGTATTCCATTCGATAATTATCCCTTCGCCTACATGGTGAGTAACCTCGCGCTGGCGGTCATTTTGCTGGACGGCGGGATGCGCACCCAGGCCAGCTCCTTTCGCGTGGCACTCGGCCCGGCGCTGTCGCTGGCGACCGTTGGCGTTCTTATTACCTCCGGCCTGACCGGGATGATGGCCGCCTGGCTGTTTCATCTAAATATCATGGAAGGCTTGCTGATCGGCGCCATTGTCGGCTCGACCGATGCGGCGGCGGTCTTTTCTCTGCTCGGCGGTAAAGGGCTCAACGAACGTGTCGGCTCGACGCTGGAGATTGAATCCGGCAGCAATGATCCGATGGCGGTGTTTCTCACTATCACGCTGATCGAGATGATTCAGGCGCACGAAACCGGCCTGAGCTGGATGTTTGCCTGGCATATTCTCCAGCAGTTTGGCCTCGGGATTGTGATTGGCCTTTCCGGCGGGTATCTGCTGCAGCAGATGATTAACCGTATCTCCCTGCCTGCCGGGCTGTATCCGCTGCTGGCCCTGAGCGGCGGGATCCTCATTTTCGCCCTGACTACAGCGATGGACGGCAGCGGTATTCTCGCCGTTTATCTGTGCGGCTTCCTGTTGGGCAATCGTCCGATTCGTAACCGCCACGCCATTTTGCAGAACTTCGACGGCCTGGCGTGGCTGGCGCAAATCGGCATGTTCCTGGTGCTCGGCCTGCTGGTGACGCCGTCGGATCTGCTGCCGATTGCGATTCCGGCGCTTATCCTCTCGGCGTGGATGATCTTCTTCGCCCGACCGCTGTCGGTGTTCGCCGGGCTGCTGCCGTTCCGCGGGTTTAACCTGCGCGAGCGGATATTTATCAGCTGGGTGGGCCTGCGCGGTGCGGTGCCGATCATTCTGGCGGTCTTCCCGATGATGGCTGGTCTGGATAACTCCCGCCTGTTCTTCAACGTCGCCTTCTTCGTGGTGCTGGTGTCGCTTCTGTTCCAGGGGACGTCTCTCGGATGGGCGGCGAAAAAAGCCAAAGTGGTGGTGCCGCCGGTTGGGCTGCCGGTTTCACGCGTCGGGTTGGATATTCATCCGGAAAACCCGTGGGAGCAGTTTGTTTACCAGCTGAGCGCCGATAAATGGTGCGTGGGCGCGTCGCTTCGCGACCTGCATATGCCGACGGAAACGCGGATTGCGGCGCTGTTTCGCGATAACGCCCTGCTGCACCCGACGGGCAGCACCCGTCTGCGCGAGGGGGATATTCTCTGCGTGATTGGGCGTGAAACGGATCTGCCCGCGCTCGGGAAGCTGTTCAGCCAGTCGCCGCCGGTGGCGTTGGACCAGCGTTTCTTTGGCGATTTTATTCTGGAAGCCAACGCGAAGTTTGCCGACGTGGCGTTGATTTACGGCCTGGACGAAGGGCTGGAGTATCGCGATAAGCAGCAGACGCTGGGCGAGATTGTGCAGCAGTTGCTGGGTGCCGCGCCGGTCGTGGGTGACCAGGTGGAGTTTGCCGGGATGATCTGGACCGTCGCCGAGAAAGAAGATAACGCGGTGCGGAAAGTGGGTGTGCGTCCGATGGAGGATGAGCCGGAGTAGTTTTGTGCCGGGTGAAGTGCGGTCTGGTGCCCTCACCCCGACCCTCTCCCACAGGGAGAGGGGGAAACCAGAACCGTAGGCCGGATAAGGCGAAGCCGCCATCCGGCAAGAAGTTACACCGTCACCACTGGTACACGAGGCGCCAGAGCGGTCAACAACTCATACCCCACTGTCCCCGCCGCTGCGGCCACGTCATCGACTTTAACCTCGTTCCCCCACAGCTCCACCGGCGAACCGATGCCTGCCTGCGGACACGGGGTGAGATCCACCGCCATCATATCCATCGAAACCGTGCCGACGGTGCCGGTACGCACTCCGTCGATCCACACCGGCGTGCCCGTTGGGGCGATGCGCGGATAGCCGTCCGCATACCCGCCCGCCACGATGCCGATGCGCTGCTCGCCCGTCGAGCGATAGCGGCTGCCATACCCCACGGTGTCGCCCGCTTTTAACGTCTGAATACCGATAATTTCACTGCGCAGAGTCATCACCGGTTTCAGGCCGCTGTTAGCGATGTCCTGCCACTGGCCCGACGGCGATGCGCCGTAGAGAATAATCCCCGGCCGCACCCAGTCGTAATGGGCTTCCGGGTGCCAGAGCGTGGCGGCGGAGTTCGACAGGGAACGGGCGCACTCCAGCCCTTCCGCTGCCTGATTGATGCGCACCATCGCATCGTTGATGCCATCCGGTTTTTCGGCGTCGGCGAAGTGCGCCATCAGCGTCATCTCGCCGACGTTTTTCAGGGCGCGCAGCTGTTGCCATACCGTATGGACACGATCCGGCTGGAAGCCGAGACGGTTCATCCCGCTGTTCACTTTCAGGTAGATGTCCAGCGGTGCGTGGAGTTTGGCGTTTTGCAGGGCTTTGATTTGCCAGTTGCTGTGCACGCTGGTGGTCAGACGGTACTTATCCAGCAGCGGCAGCTCATCGGCGTGGAAGAAACCTTCGAGCAGCAGAATCGGCCCTTTCCAGCCGCGCTCGCGCAGCAGGATCGCCTCTTCCAGATTCAGCAGGGCAAAACCATCCGTCGCACTGAGCGCACTCCAGATGGACTCAATTCCGTGGCCGTAGCCGTTGGCTTTCACCACCGACCAGACGCGAGAGCCCGGCGCAGCACGGCGGACAATCTGCAGGTTGTTTTTCAGCGCCTGCAGATCCAGCTGAGCCAGAATAGGACGGGACATGACAGCTCCTTGTTAATTATGCGCGCCATGCAGATGCTGCGGGCGAGATGGCGTAAATCCGGACTGATAGCGCGCGGCGCTCAAGTCATCAAACGGAATCGCCGGGGTGCGGCCCGAGATCAAATCACTCAGCAGCTGACCCGAACCGCAGGCCATGGTCCAGCCGAGGGTTCCGTGGCCGGTGTTGGTCCATAAGTTCTTAAACGGCGTGCGGCCGACAATCGGCGTGCCGTCCGGGGTCATAGGACGTAAACCGGTCCAGAACGTGGCCTGCTCGACAAAGCCCCCGCGCGGGAACAGATCGCGCACCACCATCTCCAGGGTTTCGCGGCGCGGTTGCAGCAATTCCGTGTTAAAGCCGACAATCTCCGCCATGCCGCCGACGCGAATTCGGTCATCGAAACGGGTAATGGCAATTTTGTAGGTTTCATCAAGGATAGTTGAAACCGGCGCACCGTTGTCCTCTTTCACCGGAATGGTCAGCGAGTAACCCTTGAGCGGATAGACCGGAATATCGAGAATGCCTTTCAGCATCGCCGTGGAGTAGGAACCGAACGCCATGACGTAGGCATCGGCTTTGATCACTTCCTCTCCGCACTTCACGCCGTAGATTTTTTCGCTTTCGTACAGGAGCTTATCGACAGCGGTGTTGTAGCGGAACGTCACGCCCGCCTGCTCGCACATCTTCGCCAGACGCTGGGTAAAGAGCTGGCAGTCGCCGGTTTCGTCGTTCGGCAGACGCAACCCGCCCGTCAGTTTGTGTGCCACTTCTGCCAGCGCCGGTTCCACCTGCGCCAGCTGACTGGCTTCGAGCAGCTGATACGGCACGCCCGCATCCTGCAACACGGCGATATCGCGGGTGGCGTTTTCATACTGCTGCGCGGTGCGGAAGAGCTGGAGCGTGCCGCCCTGCCGTCCTTCGTATTCAATTCCGGTGGAGTGGCGTAGCTCTTTCAGGCAGTCGCGACTGTACTCCGCCAGACGCACCATGCGGCCTTTGTTTTCCATGTAATGGCGCGTGTCGCAGTTGCGCAGCATCTGCCACATCCATTTGAGCTGAAACTGGGTGCCGTCGAGGCTGATTGCCAGCGGCGCGTGGCGCTGGAACATCCATTTAATGGCTTTCAGCGGTACGCCCGGTGCCGCCCACGGAGCCGCATAGCCAGGGGAGATCTGCCCGGCGTTGGCCGCGCTGGTCTCCAGTGCCGGTCCCGGTTCGCGATCGATGACCGTCACCTCATGCCCTGCCTGACTTAAATACCAGGCGCTGGTGACGCCGACAACCCCACTTCCCAGTATGACAACTCGCATAGCCACTCCGTTATGAGCAAAAGAACAATCTTCTAATTACAGATTGATAACCTAGTTGAAAATATTATTCAACATACGACTTTTTTATGGTGACTTATCTCACATCTTCCCCAGCCAGCGGGGATAGCGGTTATTTAGGATCTTTTCCTGCGCGCTCTTTTTAGCCAGCAGAATATTCTGCGAGACACCCGTTTTCTGTGGGATTGAAAACGGGAAATCGCAAAGAAAAAATTTCTGTGTCAGCACGCTTTTCAATGCGTTGATCTATGCTTGAAAAGAGGTTCTCCAGATCAGAGAGAGCTATCAATAACGAGGGCGCGCTAATGGCTACACTTGACTCCATATCCAAGGACAGCACTCGTCTCAGCGATGGACCCGACTGGACCTTCGAGCTGCTGGATGTCTATCTGGCCGAGATCGACCGGGTAGCGAAGCTGTATCGGCTGGACACCTATCCGCACCAGATCGAAGTTATTACCTCCGAACAGATGATGGACGCCTACTCGAGCGTCGGGATGCCGATCAACTATCCGCACTGGTCGTTCGGTAAGAAATTCATTGAGACAGAGCGACTCTACAAGCACGGCCAGCAGGGCCTGGCGTATGAGATCGTCATTAACTCCAACCCGTGTATCGCTTATCTGATGGAAGAGAACACCATTACCATGCAGGCGCTGGTGATGGCGCACGCCTGTTACGGGCACAACTCGTTCTTTAAAAATAACTATCTGTTCCGCAGCTGGACCGATGCCAGCTCGATTGTCGATTACCTGATCTTCGCGCGGAAATACATTACCGAATGCGAAGAGCGTTACGGCGTGGACGAGGTGGAGAAACTGCTCGACTCCTGTCACGCGCTGATGAATTACGGCGTCGACCGCTACAAACGTCCGCAAAAAATCTCCCTGCAGGAGGAGAAAGCGCGGCAGAAAAGTCGCGAAGAGTATCTGCAAAGCCAGGTGAATATGCTGTGGCGTACCCTGCCGAAACGCGAAGAGGAGAAGACGATCGCCGAAGCGCGGCGTTATCCGTCTGAGCCGCAGGAGAACTTACTCTACTTTATGGAAAAAAATGCGCCGCTGCTTGAACCCTGGCAGCGTGAAATCTTGCGTATCGTGCGTAAGGTGAGCCAGTATTTTTATCCGCAAAAACAGACCCAGGTGATGAACGAAGGCTGGGCGACGTTCTGGCACTACACCATCCTCAATCACCTGTATGACGAAGGCAAAGTGACCGAGCGGTTTATGCTCGAGTTTTTGCACAGCCACACTAACGTGGTGTTCCAGCCGCCGTACAACAGCCCGTGGTACAGCGGGATTAACCCGTATGCCCTCGGCTTTGCGATGTTCCAGGATATCAAACGCATCTGCCAGTCGCCGACGGAAGAGGATAAATACTGGTTCCCGGACATTGCCGGGTCCGACTGGCTGGAAACGCTGCATTTCGCGATGCGCGACTTTAAGGACGAGAGCTTTATCAGCCAGTTTATGTCGCCGAAAATCATGCGTGATTTCCGCTTCTTCACGGTGCTGGACGACGACCGGAATAACTACCTGGAGATTTCGGCGATTCATAACGAAGAAGGGTATCGTGAGATCCGCTCGCGTCTCTCTTCTCAGTACAATCTGAGCAATCTGGAACCCAATATTCAGGTGTGGAACGTGGATTTGCGCGGCGATCGCTCGCTGACGCTGCGCTATATTCCGCACAACCGCGCGCCGCTGGATAAAGGACGTAAAGAGGTGCTCAAGCATGTTCATCGCCTGTGGGGGTTTGACGTGCTGATGGAGCAGCAGAACGAGGACGGTAGCGTGGAGTTGCTGGAGCGGTGTCCGGCGCGGGCTAACACGTTGTGATGGGTGCCGGGTTGACTCTCTGCGGCCTGTTTGCCGGGTGGCGGCTGACGCCTTACCCGGCCTACAAAATGCATCGTCGTCGGGCAAAAAAAACCTCTCGAAAGAGAGGTTTTTTATTTTCAATGACCGTGAATCGCTAAATCGCCCGGCAGATTCTTCTGCATCCGGTGCCAGATCTCGCCACTGTCGTGGCCGTAACGGCGCACCGTTTCGTAAACCTGATCGTGCAGACCTTCGGTGCAGAGTTCGCTCAGCTTGTGGTAGAAACCGAGCGCCAGGCTACGCGCTTCCGGATTGGCGAAGTAATGACGACCAATGCGGGTATAGAGCCCTTTCATACCGTTGAGGATCAGCCCGTAAATCGGGTTGCCCGAGGCAAATGCCAGACCACGGAAGATGTTGTAATCCAGCGTCGCGAAGGCATCTGCGTGATCGTCAACCGCAGAGGCGGTTGCCAGCACTTCCAGCGCCTTATCAGGGTGCTGACGGAATGCGGTGCGGATAAAGATGGTGGAAATGTTGGTGCGCACCGACAGCAGATTATCGATCAGCTGCGGAACGCTCTCATGATCGAGACGGGCGAGCGTTTCAAGAATATTCAGACCCGACGTTTCCCAGAAGTTATTCACTTTGGTCGGTTTGCCGTGTTGAATCGTCAACCAGCCATCACGTGCCAGACGCTGAAGAACTTCGCGTAAAGTGGTACGTGTTACGCCAATCAGTTCAGAAAGTTCACGTTCAGCGGGAAGGATCGTTCCAGGGGCGAAACGGTTATTCCAGATGCTTTCAATGATGTACTCTTCAGCGAAACCCGCCGGGCTTTGCGCCTTTATGACCATAGTGAGATTTCCATTACACAGCTTTAGCTAATTCACTCATCATACCAGAGGCTGACAGGCGCAGGTAGCGCAGCGACGCGGGAAAAAAGGGATCGCCGTTTCATTTCTGTTAAATACCCGTCCCCGCTGCGTGACCGTTATTCATGCAAATTGTGCGTATAATAATGTTTTGCTTAACTTTGGCGAGGAAGGAACTCTCTGGTGGAAATGTCTTATGGACGCGCCCTGTGGCGCAATTTTTTAGGCCAGTCTCCCGACTGGTACAAGCTCACGTTACTCACTTTTCTGATCCTCAACCCGCTGGTGTTTATCTTTTCGCCATTTACCGCCGGATGGCTGCTGGTGGCGGAGTTTATCTTCGCTCTGGCGATGGCGCTGAAATGCTACCCGCTGCTCCCCGGCGGGCTGCTGGCGATTGAAGCGGTGTGCATCGGGATGACCAGCGCCGAGCGCGTCAAACACGAGCTGGCCACCAACCTTGAAGTGCTCCTGCTGCTGATCTTTATGGTCGCCGGGATCTACTTTATGAAACAGCTGCTGCTGTTCATCTTCACGCGGTTGCTGCTGAGCATTCGTTCCAAAACCGTGCTCTCCCTCTCCTTCTGTCTCGCCGCCGCGTTTCTCTCCGCATTCCTCGACGCACTGACGGTGGTGGCAGTCGTGATCAGCGTCGCGGTCGGTTTTTACGCCATTTACCATCGCGTGGTGTCGTCTAAACCCGAGAGCGATCTGCAGGATGACAGCCAGATTGAAACGCCGAAGCGCGAGGTGCTGGAACAATTCCGCGCCTTCTTGCGCAGCCTGATGATGCACGCGGGCATCGGTACAGCGCTCGGGGGCGTGATGACGATGGTCGGCGAGCCGCAAAACCTGATTATCGCCAAAGCGGCGGGCTGGAACTTTACGGAGTTCTTTCTGCGCATCGCACCGGTGAGTGTTCCGGTCTTTTTCTGCGGTTTAGTGACCTGCGTGCTGCTGGAAAAAACCAAAAGCTTCGGGTACGGCGCACAGCTGCCGGGGCCGGTGCGCGACGTGCTGCACGAGTTTGATCTGAAAAGCCGTCGCCAGCGCACGCGTCAGGAGAAGCTGGCCCTGATAGCGCAGGGGGTCATCGGCGTGTGGCTGATCATCGCCCTGGCATTTCACCTGGCGGAGGTCGGGCTGATTGGCCTGTCGGTGATTATTCTCGCCACCTCGTTTACCGGCGTGACCGATGAACATGCCATCGGCAAAGCCTTTACCGAGGCACTGCCCTTTACCGCCCTGCTGGCGGTGTTTTTTGCCATTGTGGCGGTGATTGTCGATCAGCAGCTGTTTTCGCCGATTATCGACTTTGTTCTGCGGGCGTCTCCAGACTCGCAGCTGTCGCTGTTTTATCTGTTTAACGGCCTGCTCTCATCCATTTCTGATAACGTGTTTGTCGGGTCGGTGTATATCAACGAAGCCAAATCCGCGCTGGAGCATGGCGTTATCAGCATTAATCAGTTTGAGCTGCTGGCGGTGGCGATCAATACCGGCACCAATCTGCCGTCGGTGGCGACACCGAACGGCCAGGCGGCGTTCCTGTTCCTGCTGACCTCGGCGCTGGCCCCGCTGATTCGTCTCTCTTACGGGCGGATGGTGTGGATGGCGCTGCCGTATACGCTGGTATTAACGCTGGTCGGTTTGCTGTGCGTCAAATTTACCCTCATTCCTTATACGCAATGGTTGTTGCATATAGGTATACTGGCCGCGCATTAAGTCCCTGAATTCGGGCAGTTCGCTGCCCGGTTTGACTTTCTGCATTATAAACATCCAATTACGTTTTATTTTGCCAGGTGGATCTGGCGCTTAAAGCGTTTTGGTTTACACTGCGCTTTCTAAGCCTGTTCCAGGGAAATGATTATGTTGCGATTTTTGAACCAGTGCTCTCGCGGTCGCGGAGCGTGGTTGTTGATGGCCCTGACCGCCTTTGCGCTGGAAATGGTAGCGCTGTGGTTCCAGCATGTGATGTTGCTGAAACCTTGTGTGTTGTGTATCTACGAACGTTGTGCGCTGTTCGGCATTATGGGTGCGGGTCTGGTCGGGGCAATTGCGCCGAAATCCCCACTGCGTTATGCCGGGATCGCCATTTGGTTGTACAGTGCCTGGAAAGGCATTGAGCTGGCCTGGCAGCACACTATGATGCAGCTGCATCCGTCGCCATTTATGACCTGCGATTTTGCCGCCCGCTTCCCGAGCTGGCTGCCGCTGGATAAATGGCTGCCGCAGGTGTTTGTTGCCTCCGGTGACTGCTCTGTTCGTCAGTGGGAATTTCTGACGCTGGAGATGCCGCAGTGGCTGGTCGGTATTTTCGTCGCCTACTTCGTGATAGCGCTGCTGGTGCTGATTGCCCAGCCGTTCAAACCGAAAAAACGCGATTTGTTTGGTAGGTAAAAGCAAAACGGTAACGCAAGTTGCCGTTTTTAGTCTTTTCTCCCTCGCCCCGTGGGAGAGGGCCGGGGTGAGGGCAACAGGCCGCACCGTACACACCGCACAATCCCCAACAAAAAACCCGCCTCGGCGGGTTTTTTATTTATGCACGTTTAGGATGGTTGAGAATATGGTCTTCCCAGTCCTGCACTTCAGACTCTTTCACCGCAATATGTCTCACCGAGATACGCTCACCGTGCATCGCCGCTTTTGAGCCCGTCAGCAGCGGGTGCCAGTCCGGCAGCCCTTTCCCTTCCGCCAGCAGACGATACGCGCAGGTATGCGGCAGCCATTCAAAGGTCGGGAGATTGTCGCGGGTCAGCTTGATGCAGTCCGGCTCGTACTCGAAACGGCGCTCGTAGTTACGGCACTGACAGGTTTTGATGTTCAGCTGCTTGCAGGCGACGTTGGTGAAGTAGATTTCGTCCGTGTCTTCGTCCATCAGCTTGTGCAGGCAGCACTGCCCACAGCCGTCACACAGCGATTCCCACTCCACGTCGGTCATTTCGTCGAGAGTCTTGCTTTGCCAGAAAGGGGTTTCGCTCATAGGGATGTCCACACGTCAAAAGAAAGCGCACCTTATAACCAGTCTGGCACGTGGATGCAAGTTTTGCCGCCGAATAACAGCGGCAAGGGGGTTTTACAGCACGCGCGTCTTAACGGATTGCCCGTTAAACCCAATCTCCAGTTCGTCGCCGCTGGTCAGCGGGCCGACGCCTTCCGGCGTGCCGGTGAGGATCACATCGCCCGGTTTGAGGGTGAAGTAGCGGCTCATGTAAGCAATCAGCGGCAGGATTTTGTGGATCATGTCTGAGGTGTTGCCCTGCTGGCGCACGTCACCGTTAATTTTCAGGCTCAGGGGAGTGTTTTGCGGATCGGCATGGAATTCGGCGGCCGGGATAAAACCGGAGATCGGGCAGGAATTATCAAAGCCTTTGGCTTTTTCCCACGGCTGCCCCGCCTTCTTCATTTTGCCCTGCACGTCGCGCAAGGTCAGATCCAATGCAACGCCGTAACCCGCAATCGCTTTCTGCACGTGCTCTTCGGAGGCCTGACGCAGCGTGCCGCCAATCAGTACCGCCAGTTCGACTTCGTGGTGAACCGACCCCAGCCCTTGCGGTAGCGCCAGCGGCTGGCGGATATCGCACAGCGCCGTTTCCGGCTTGATAAACAACACAGGCTCTTCTGGCACGGCACTGCCCATTTCCTGAATGTGCTTCGCATAGTTGCTGCCGACGCAGACCACTTTGCTCACGGGATAATCCAGTAATGCGCCTTGCCAGTTGTGATGTTGATACATGCTCGTCCCCTAAACGGTTGATATGTCACCCACGGAGTTGGCCGGGGTTATTTTTTTCCGTCACCCGCGAGATGCTGTTTTAATAAATTCTCAGGAGGTGGCGGCAGCTGTAAATAATAGCCCTGTTCTTTCAGCGCGGTTTTCACTTTTTCCAGATCGGCATTCACCAGTTTTTTACGACCATCCAGCGGCAGCAGCATCGCCAGCTGCGGGGCACCGAAGCCTTTCATTAATTCTTCCGGCACGCGGGAAAAATCGTCTTTTTTCTCGACATAAAGATAAGTCTGGTCGCGTTTAGTACTTCTGTAGATCACACAAAACATGTTTTTACTCTGAATTATCGGTGGTTGCTTGCCTCAATATAACAGTGACTATAACATGCCTGATACTCTTCGGAATATCGCAACGAATGTGCTGCGATTAACAGCAAATTGAGTAAGGCCAGGATGTCAAACACGCCCATCGAGCTTAAAGGCAGTAGCTTCACCTTATCAGTGGTTCATTTGCATGATGCAAAACCCGAGGTTATTCGTCAGGCGTTAGAAGACAAAATCGCGCAGGCACCCGCTTTTCTGAAACACGCCCCCGTGGTGGTGAACGTCAGCGGTCTGGACGCGCCTGTGAACTGGCAGCATCTGCAGCAGGCGGTTGCCTCGACCGGGCTGCGAATTGTCGGTATCAGCGGCTGTAAAGATGCCCGACTGAAAGATGAAATCGAGCGCGCCGGTCTGCCCCTTCTCACTGAAGGCAAAGAAAAATCGGCGCGTTCTGTGCCAAAAGCCGCTCCGACTCCCCCACCGCCCGCGCAAAATGTTACCGCTATCACAAAAACGCGAATGATTGATGTGCCGGTTCGTTCCGGTCAGCGCATTTATGCACCAAACTGTGATCTGATTGTGACAAGCCACGTCAGCGCTGGCGCTGAGCTGATTGCCGATGGCAACATTCACGTCTACGGTATGATGCGGGGACGCGCGCTGGCAGGTGCCAGTGGCGATCGGGATGCGCAAATTTTCTGTACTAACCTGACGGCGGAACTGGTTTCCATCGCAGGAGAATATTGGCTGAGTGACAAGATCCCAGCCGAATTTTATGGCAAAGCGGCACGACTGCGTCTGGCAGAGAACGCTTTGACTGTTCAACCGTTGAATTGATCCCTTTTTAACAAGGAATTTCTATGGCACGCATTATTGTTGTGACTTCGGGTAAAGGAGGCGTTGGCAAGACCACCTCCAGCGCGGCCATCGCTACTGGTTTGGCCCAGAAGGGAAAGAAGACAGTTGTTATCGATTTCGATATCGGCCTGCGTAACCTCGACCTGATCATGGGCTGCGAGCGTCGCGTGGTGTATGACTTCGTTAACGTCATCCAGGGTGATGCGACCTTAAACCAGGCGCTTATCAAAGATAAGCGCACGGAAAACCTCTTTATTCTCCCGGCCTCTCAGACGCGCGACAAAGATGCGCTGACCCGTGAAGGCGTGGAGAAAGTGCTCGACGAGCTGAAGAAGATGGAGTTCGACTTTGTGGTCTGCGACTCCCCTGCTGGTATCGAAACGGGCGCGCTGATGGCGCTGTACTTCGCTGACGAAGCCATCATCACCACCAACCCCGAAGTGTCGTCCGTGCGTGACTCCGACCGTATTCTGGGCATTCTGGCGTCGAAATCTCGTCGTGCAGAAAATGGCCAGGACCCGATTAAAGAGCACCTGCTGCTGACCCGCTACAATCCGGGCCGCGTCAACAAAGGTGACATGCTGAGCATGGAAGATGTGCTGGAGATCCTGCGCATCAAACTGGTCGGCGTGATTCCGGAAGATCAGTCTGTGCTGCGCGCCTCTAACCAGGGTGAGCCGGTGATCCTTGATACGATGGCAGACGCGGGTAAAGCCTACGCTGATACCGTTGACCGTCTGCTGGGAGAAGATCGTCCTTTCCGCTTCATTGAAGAAGAGAAGAAAGGTTTCCTCAAACGCCTGTTCGGAGGATAAGTTATGGCATTACTGGACTTTTTTCTCTCGCGGAAAAAAAGCACCGCCAACATCGCGAAAGAGCGACTGCAAATTATCGTTGCGGAGCGTCGCCGCAGCGATGCTGAACCTCACTATTTGCCGCAGCTGCGCAAAGACATCCTGGAAGTGATTTGTAAGTACGTGCAGATCGACCCGGAGATGGTCACCGTGCAGCTTGAGCAGAAGGACGGAGATATTTCGATTCTGGAGCTGAACGTGACGCTGCCGGAAGCGGAAGAGTCGCGTCCGTAGCATTAAAACATGTCGGTTGTAGGCCGGGTAAGCGCAGCGCCTCCCGGCAAATCCCCGGTGGCGCTTCGCTTACCGGGGCTACAAAACCGACATACTCACGCTATTTTTACTGCGGATAGCTTTCCAGCAGGGTTTTCAGACGTTCGCCCATCAGTTCCCCGCGCCAGCCCGCGATCAGTTCCGGCAGGCCATTGTTTGGTTTTAACTTCCAGTGCCAGTTCAGCAGCTGATTGATCTGACGGCGTGACGCCAGCAGTTCCGGACTCACCTTGTTTTCTGTGCCCACTTCCAGCACCAGCGCTTTGATATCTTTAAAGGCTTTGCGATACCCCGGCATATCCATCAGGTTCAGGAGCGGCTCAGGCAGTTGGTCTTCCGGCAGCTCTTGCGCTTTGGCGACCAGCGCCAGCAGGGTTTTGCCGTGGAAGCGGATCTCACTCCCGGACAAACCAATACTGTCCAGCTCGCCCATGCTGCCCGGCATGTAGCGCGCCACGGCCCACAGGTGCTCTTCACGCACTACAAAGTTCACCGCCAGATCGCGCTCGCGCGCTTTGCGCAGACGCCAGTCGGCCAGCAGCTGCAGGCAGGCAAGCTGACGGGTGCGCAGCTGCCAGGCGTTGGTGATATCGCGCCAGGCGTCTTTCGGGTCGAGCACTTCCTGACGACGCTGCTGAGTCATGCGACATTCATTCAGCGCCGCGTCCAGCCAGCCGGCCTCTTCGCACGCTTTCATCAGCTGGCCGCAGATTGGCAGGAGATAAAACACGTCGGCGGCGGCGTAGTCGAGCTGGCGTTCGGTCAACGGACGGGCCAGCCAGTCGGTGCGCGATTCGCTCTTATCCAGCGCAATCCCGGTGTACTCTTCCACCATCGCGGCAAAGCCCCAGGAGAGCGGACGACCGGAGAAAGCAGCCAGGATTTGCGTATCAATCAGCGGCTCTGGCATCACGCCAAAGGTGTTCATGAACACTTCCAGATCTTCACTGCCCGCGTGCAGATATTTGGTGACCGCCGTGTCGAGCAGCAGATCGCGCATCGGCGTCCAGTCCGTGATGCCCAGAGGGTCAATCAGCGAGACCTTTTTGCCGTCGTACATCTGGATCAAACCCAACTGAGGATAGTAGGTTCGCGTACGAACAAACTCGGTATCCAGAGCAATGGCGGGAAAGTCGCGGGTGACGTCGCACAGCGTTGCCAGCTCGTCGTTGGTGGTGATCATCTGGTAATTCAAAACGGTTTCTCTCTGGTTTGCGCCCATAAAAAACGCCGGCTAACCGGCGTGTGATGGCGACTCACTCGAAGCTTAGGCTTTATTGTCCACTTTGGCGCGGGCTTCGTCACGTAATTCTCGTCGTAATATCTTCCCGACGTTCGATTTCGGCAGCTCGGTGCGGAACTCCACCAGCTTCGGCACTTTGTAGCCGGTGAGCTGACGGCGGCAGAAGGCGATCAGTTCGTCTTCGCTCAGCGAGGCGTCTTTTTTGACCACAAAGATCTTCACCGCTTCGCCGCTGCTACCGGACGGCACGCCGACGGCGGCCACTTCCTGCACCCCTTCGTGCTGCATCACCACGTCTTCGATTTCGTTTGGATAGACGTTAAAACCGGAGACCAGAATCATGTCTTTCTTGCGATCGACAATGCGCAGGAAACCCTCATCGTCCATCACCGCGATGTCGCCCGTATAGAGCCAGCCATCTTTGATGATTTCATCCGTCGCATCCGGGCGCTGCCAGTAGCCGAGCATCACCTGCGGCCCTTTCACGCACAATTCACCCGGCTCGCCGTGCGGCACTTCGTTGCCTTCGTCGTCGACCAGTTTGGCTTCCGTCGACGGCACCGGCAGACCAATGCTGCCGCTGTGATAATCAATGTCGTGCGGGTTAACGCTGACCAGCGGCGCGCACTCCGTCAGGCCGTAGCCTTCCAGCAGATACTGCCCGGTAAGCTTCACCCAGCGGTCGGCCACCGCCTGCTGAACCGGCATCCCGCCGCCCGCAGAGAGGTGCAGCGTGGAGAAGTCGAGCTGCTGGAACTCTTTGTTATTCAGCAGCGCGTTGAACAGCGTGTTGACGCCGGTCATCGCGGTGAACGGATATTTCGCCAGCTCTTTCACCAGCCCCGGAATATCGCGCGGGTTGGTGATGAGTAAATTCTGTCCGCCCAGCTCAATAAACAGCAGGCAGTTCATGGTCAGGGCAAAGATGTGATAAAGCGGGAGTGCTGTGACGACCAGCTCTTTGCCGCGATGCAGCAGCGGGCCATAGGTCGCATTCACCTGTTCAAGGTTCGCCAGCATGTTGCGGTGGGTCAGCATCGCCCCTTTGGCGACGCCGGTGGTGCCGCCGGTGTACTGCAGGAAGGCCAGATCCTCTGACACCACTTCCGGTTTCACGTACTGCATGCGGTACCCGCTGTGCAGCGCCCGACGGAAGGAGATGGCATCCGGCAGATGATACTTCGGTACCAGACGCTTCACGTATTTGACGACAAAGTTAACCAGCGTGCCTTTGGCCGTCGAAAGCTGATCGCCCATACGGGTCAGGATCACGTGGCGAACCTGAGTCTTATCGACCACTTTTTCGAGGGTATGAGCAAAGTTGGAGACGATCACAATCGCCGCCGCACCGCTGTCGTTCAACTGGTGTTCCAGCTCGCGCGGGGTATAGAGCGGGTTGACGTTCACCACAATCATTCCCGCCCGCAGAATACCGAACAGCGCCACCGGATACTGAAGCAGGTTGGGCATCATCAGCGCGACGCGGTCGCCCTTCTTCAGCCCCAACCCTTCCTGCAAATAGGCCGCAAACGCCCGGCTGCGCTCTTCCAGTTTGCGGAAGGTCATCACTTCGCCCATGTTCACAAACGCAGGCTGATCCGCATAGCGCGAAACCGAGTGCTCAAATAATTCAACCAGGGATTGATAACGGTCAGGATTGATCTCCGCAGGCACATCTGCGGGATAACGGTTAAGCCAAACCTTTTTCAATGCATCACCTCTGAAATGAGTGTTCGTCGTCATCACAACCCCGATAATAAACAGTTCGTTAACATTATATTAACTCAGCGTACCAGTTTATTAATTGTTCGGATTTAAGGTTGCGAAGCGCGTCACTCTTTTTTTTGTGTTTCGTCCGTAAAAAACAGAGACAGCGGCTGAGCCGCTGTCTCTTGTCTAAATATAACAGTAACTTACTCGGTAACGATGGTCTGCACCTGCGCCGGGCCCGGGTTGTACCAGCCCCATCCACCGTAGCCGCCATAGCCGCCATAGCGGTATGGGTGTGGTCCCCACATCCACGGGTCCATTGGCTGCGGTGGCAGCATGACCTGCTGAGTGAGATGCCAGCGTTTGTAGCCGTTCGCCTGCATGGTCATGAATTTATACGGCGTGTTGCCGATTTTGCCCTGCACCGCACCGGTAATCGGCCCGACGACCGTCACCAGTTGACCGCGGAAATCGACCGGGTCGAGGAAACCGTTCACGTCGGCGTAAATGCGCCCACGGGACGGTTCGCCAAGAGTCGGTCGTGCGCCGCTGTCCAGCGGTACCGTCGCGATTTCGAGGCGAGTTTTACCCTGCTGGTTCTGGATATCGACCACTTTACCGCCGAAGCGCGCTTCCTGGCCGACATACAGTTCAGGGGCATTCATCACCCGCACCAGATCCTGCTGCGGCGTTGGACTGCTCCCTTTGATCGCGTCAGGAACGGTGACACATCCGCTTAATGCCACAGCGATAGCGCCCGCTATGAAGAGGCGTACAGCCTTAGTTTGAACCGCCATGATGCGACTCCCTTTTCTCAGTGCTTATTACTGAGATTCACGCCCTGCCCGGAAGTTTCTTCCAGGCCACTTCATTTCGTAAATAAACTGGCTCAGCGTGTTCAACGGCCACGGTTTTTCCCGCCGCCAGCAGCTGACAGGCGATCGGCAGCATGTCTTCGGCGTGCGGAAGTAACACCTGACCCTCAACTAACGTGAGACCGCTGTCTTTTGCCAGATCCGGCCACGCTGGCCAGCCTGTACCGACTGTAGCCCACTCGCCCGTAAGGTGTTTCAACCGTTCAGCAACGGCCTCAGGTTTGAGCACCGACTCGGTCTCTTCTCCGTGCCAGACGCCCTGCTCATCGCGGGTATATTCCGCCCAGTAAACTTCGCCCATGCGGGCGTCGATCGCGGCGAGGACGCGCGTGGCGCCGGTCATGCGCCATGCGCCCTGCGCCATGGTCGCCAGCGTCGAGACGCCGATCATCGGGAGCCCAGCTCCCAGCGCCAGGCCCTGAGCGATACCAATCCCAATGCGCACGCCGGTGAAGCTGCCTGGCCCACGGCCAAACGCCAGCGCGTCGAGTTCAGTTAAGGAGGTGTTGCCCTGGTGAAGGATCTCTTTCACCAGCGGCAGAATACGTTGGGTATGTTCCCGGGGGCACTCTTCAAAATGGGCAAAGAGGGAACCGTTATCCCACAGGGCTGCCGAGCAGGCCTCTGTAGCGGTATCAATAGCCAGAATTCGCATGGGTCTCGCGCTCTCGCAATAGTCAGTCACAAAATGGCGCGCATCTTAGCACACCCCGGCGGAAATTACTCCGCCGTTGGGTTCGCCAGGAAACGCACCGCGCGATTAATGTCCCGCGTACGCGGTGCGGGTGGCAGGCTGGCGAGGAATGTCGCGCCGTACGGGCGCATCACCAGGCGGTTATCGCAGATAACCAGTACGCCGCGGTCGTCCGTATCACGGATGAGACGCCCGACGCCCTGTTTCAGGGTGATGACCGCATCCGGCAACTGGACGTCATCGAAGGGATCGCCCCCGCGCAGACGGCAGTCTTCCATCCGCGCTTTCAGGAGCGGATCGTCAGGCGAGGTAAACGGCAGTTTGTCGATGATGACTAATGATAGCGCATCCCCGCGCACGTCCACCCCTTCCCAGAAGCTGCTGGTCGCTACCAGCAGCGCGTTTCCGGCGGTGACAAACTGCTGAAGCAGCTGGCCTTTGCTGGTTTCGCCCTGCAACAGCACGGGTAAGGTCATGGTGGCACGGAACTGCTCGGCGAGGTCGCGCATCATGGCGTGGGAGGTGCAGAGCATAAAGCAGCGGCCATTGTTGGCCTCGATCATCGGTTTGAGCATCGCCGCCAGCTGTTTCGCCGCGCCCGGCTGGTTCGGCAGGGGTAAATTACGCGGCACGCAGAGCAGCGCCTGGGTTTCGTAATCGAACGGGCTCGGCAGCAGGAGTGAATCCGACTCTTCAATTCCCAGACGTTCGGTGAAGTGGTGCAGATCGTCATTCACTGAAAGTGTGGCGGAAGTAAAGATCCAGCTCCCTGGTTTCTGCGCCATCACCTCTTTGAACTTATCGGCGACGGTCAACGGCGTCAGCGCGAGGGTGAACTGGCGCGCGGTGCATTCGTACCAGTAGCTAAAGCCGGGCTGGTTGATCTCTTTCAGACGTTTCAGGCGTGAGCGGTAGAGCGTGGCGCGCTCAAAGGCGGCGTCGAGCAGTGCGCTGCGTCCGAGCGACAGTTTGGCGACGTCGTAGCAGAGCTCCAGCGCATCATCGAGCAAGAGCAGCGCGCGCTGGATGTTGCTGTCGGCTAACAGCTCGCGCAGGTTTCCGCGATAGCCGGGCTCGCCTAGCTGCATGCGGAAATCCTGCGCGCTTTGCGCCAGGCGGTCGGCACATTTTTGCAGCTGCTGGGTGTCGCGCAGTTCGGTGCGATAGGCGATGGTGAAATCTTTGGCGAGATCCTGAAGCTGGCGACTGGAGAGCGACTGACCAAAATACTGGCTGGCAATGTCTGGTAGCTGATGGGCTTCATCGAAAATCATCACTTCGGCCTCCGGGATCAGTTCGCCGAAGCCGCCGTCTTTGACCACCATATCGGCCAGGAACAAATGGTGGTTTACCACCACCACATCGGCGTCCATCGCCGTTTTACGCGCTTTGACGACGAAACAATCTTTATACAGCGGGCAGTCGCTGCCGAGGCAGTTGTCGTTGGTGCTGGTCACGAGTGGCCACGCCGGGGAATCTTCGGCGACGCTGGCGCAGGTGCTGATATCTCCATCGGTGGTCTGGTTAGCCCAGGCGCGGAGGATAATCACATCGCTTAGGGTGTTGACCGGCAAATCGCCCCCGGCCAGCGCCTGCTGTTCGAGGCGCTCCAGGCAGAGATAGTTCGAGCGCCCTTTCAGGAGCGCCAGTCGGCCTTTGTATTTCAGGGCTTTCGCGACGGTCGGCAGATCGCGGCTGTAGAGCTGATCCTGCAAGGCTTTCGAGCCGGTCGAGATGATCACTTTCTTTTTCGCGCGCAGCGCAGGGGCGAGATAGGCGTAAGTTTTGCCCGTCCCGGTTCCCGCCTCGACCACCAGCGACTGGGTATTTTTGATGGCGCGGGTGACCGCTTCTGCCATGTGTCGTTGCGGCTCGCGCGGTTTAAAACCGGGAATCGCCTGCGCTAACTGACCGTCTGCTGAAAAATCGTCTGCCACGTTGCTCTCTCACTGTATTTTTGCACAGGGATTATGTCAGCCCGCCCTCTCCTGTGCCAGTCGAAATAGACGTTGACGGAACATTATGGCAGTCTTGCGGCCTGAAGCCATTTATGAGGAAAGGTTTATGACAATTGTGCGCATTGATGCCGAAGCCCGCTGGTCTGACGTGGTGATTCACAACCAGACGCTCTATTACACCGGTGTACCGGAAAACCTGGACGCCGATGCGTTCGAGCAAACGGCCAACACGCTGGCGCAAATTGACGCGATTCTGGAAAAACAGGGCAGCGATAAATCCCGCATTCTGGATGCGACCATTTTCCTGGCGAATAAAGACGATTTCGCAGCGATGAATAAAGCCTGGGATGCCTGGGTCGTCGCGGGTCACGCGCCTGTACGCTGTACGGTACAGGCCACGCTGATGAAGCCGCAGTATAAAGTTGAAATCAAGATAATCGCGGCGGTGTAAGACGATTACTCGTCTTCTTCGTCATCCTCGAAACGCGCCACGATCCGATCGCCGGTATGGGTGGCGCGAATTTCCTGGGCGACGGTGGTAATCGCTTCACCGCTGCTCATCCCATTGGACATCAGTTCCTGAATTCGCTCGACCGCTTTTTGCTGCTGTTCGTGACTGAGGGAAGGTAAACCTGCAAACATGATCAACTCCTGCTAAATTATCTGCGCTAATACATTCACGCAGCCCGGTAGTATGCCACACATGAACCCGTTACCCCCTACTGTCATTTCATTACCCTGGCGTCAAGACGCCGCCGAATTCTGGTTTTCGCGCTTAAGCCATCTCCCGTGGGCGATGCTGCTGCACTCGGGGCACGCGGATCATCCCTATAGCCGCTTTGATATTCTGGTCGCCGATCCGCTCACCACGCTTCTGACGCACGGCGACACCACGCGTATTTCCTCAGGCGCTGAACGCGTCTGCGGCGATGATCCGCTGTCACTGCTGGAACAGGAACTGAGCGCCCTGCCTTTCACCGCCACAGCGAGTGCGGATCTGCCCTTCCAGGGCGGCGCGCTGGGGCTGTTTGGCTACGATTTAGGCCGTCGATTCGAAGCTTTGCCCGACCATGCAGAAGAGGATATTTCCCTGCCAGATATGGCCGTGGGGCTATACGACTGGGCGGTGATTGTCGATCACCACAAGAAAACCGTTTCCCTGCTAAGCCACACCGACGCCCACGCGCGGCTGGCATGGTTAGAGGCGCAACAGCCCTTCTCATCCTCTAATTTTACCTTAACTTCCGCCTGGCGATCCAACATGAGCGCCGACGCGTACGCCGATAAATTCCGGCAGGTGCAGGCGTATCTGCACAGCGGGGATTGCTACCAGGTGAATCTCGCCCAGCGTTTTCAGGCGAGTTACACGGGTGACGAGTGGCAGGCGTTTACGCGTCTTAATGCCAGCAACCGTGCGCCGTTCAGCGCTTTTTTGCGTCTGGAACAAGGGGCAGTGCTGAGTTTGTCGCCGGAGCGCTTTATCCATCTTGCAGACGACACTATTCAGACGAGGCCGATCAAAGGCACCCTGCCGCGCCTGGCGGATCCTGAAGCCGATAAGCAGCAGGCGGAGAAACTCGCCGCGTCACCGAAAGATCGCGCCGAGAATCTGATGATTGTCGATCTGATGCGTAACGATATTGGCCGTGTGGCAGAGCCTGGCAGCGTGCGTGTGCCTGAGCTGTTTGTCGTGGAGCCCTTCCCGGCGGTGCATCATCTGGTCAGCACCATTACGGCACGTCTTCCGGCCAACCGTTCGGCCTGCGATCTGCTGCGCGCCGCGTTTCCTGGCGGGTCGATCACCGGCGCACCGAAAGTGCGCGCCATGCAGATTATCGATGAGCTTGAGCCGCATCGCCGTAACGCGTGGTGTGGCAGCATCGGCTATCTGAGCCTGTGCGGCACCATGGATACCAGCATTACCATCCGCACCCTGACGGCCTGCGACGGGCAGCTATACTGCTCGGCGGGCGGCGGGATTGTGGCCGACAGCCAGTGCGCCGCGGAATACCAGGAAACCTTTGATAAAGTGAATCGCATCCTGCATCAACTGGAGAGCTAACGTTTGGATACCCACGATCTGACCCTGGATGATTTTCTGTCGCGCTTTCAGCTGTTGCGCCCGCAGGTGAACCGCGACGCGCTGAACAGCCGCCAGGCGGCGGTGCTGATCCCGGTGGTGCGCCGCGAACAGCCTGGATTGTTACTCACCAAGCGCTCATCGCATCTGCGTAAACACGCCGGTCAGGTGGCGTTTCCCGGCGGCGCGGTGGATGCGTCTGACGCCTCATTGATTGCCGCCGCGCTGCGCGAAGCCCAGGAAGAGGTGGCGATCCCGCCAGAAGCCGTGGAAGTGATTGGCGTACTACCGCCGGTGGACAGCGTGACCGGTTTTCAGGTGACGCCGGTGGTGGGGATTATCCCGCCCAATCTGCACTATCACGCCAGCGAAGATGAAGTAGCGGCGGTGTTCGAAATGCCGCTGGCGGAAGCCCTGCGTCTCAGCCGTTATCATCCGCTGGATATTCAACGTCGTGGACACGATCACCGGGTGTGGTTGTCGTGGTATCAGCATTATTTTGTCTGGGGCATGACGGCGGGCATTATCCGTGAGCTGGCGCTGCAAATCGGCCTGAAACCTTGACTATACTTTACATTCCGATTTTTTCTGCGCCTTTGCGAGTGACGTCGCATCATTAGTAAATCAGGGGTTATTCATTAGTTTAATTCATGTGAATAGTTCAGCCGACCTGGAGGTTCCCTCTTACACTATGCGCAGTTATAACATCGTTACTGGAACCCCGGTAACCCTGTCAGGAGTGAGAAAGTGATTAGTATATTCGACATGTTCAAAGTGGGGATTGGCCCGTCTTCTTCCCACACTGTAGGCCCAATGAAGGCCGGTAAACAGTTCGTCGATGATCTGGTCGAAAAAGGATTACTGGAAAGCACTACCCGCGTGGCCGTTGATGTTTACGGTTCGCTCTCTTTAACGGGTAAGGGCCACCACACCGATATCGCCATTATTATGGGTCTGGCAGGTAACATGCCGGACACAGTGGATATTGACGCCATTCCGGCGTTTATCCGCGACACTGAAACACGCGGTCGTCTGCTACTGGCTAACGGCAAGCACGAAGTGGATTTCCCCCACGACGACGGCATGCGTTTCCGTAGCGACAACCTGTCGCTGCATGAAAACGGCATGCAGATCCACGCCTTCAACGGCGACAAAGTGATCTACAGCAAAACCTACTACTCCATCGGCGGTGGTTTTATCGTCGACGAAGAGCATTTTGGCAAAGATACGGCGGGTGACGTGAACGTCCCTTACCCGTTTAAATCCGCGCAAGAGATGCTGGATTACTGCAAACAGACCGGCCTGTCCCTCTCCGGCATGGTGATGCAGAACGAACTGGCGCTGCACAGCAAAAAAGAGATCGAAGACTATTTTGGCAACGTCTGGCAGACCATGCAGGCCTGTATCGATCGCGGGATCAACACCGAAGGCGTACTGCCTGGCCCGCTGCGCGTTCCGCGTCGTGCCTCTGCCCTGCGCCGTATGCTGGTCACCACCGATAAGTTCTCCAACGACCCGATGAACGTGGTTGACTGGGTGAATATGTTTGCGCTGGCCGTGAACGAAGAAAACGCCGCCGGTGGCCGCGTGGTCACCGCTCCGACCAACGGCGCATGCGGTATCGTTCCTGCGGTGCTGGCCTATTACGATCACTTTATCGAGCCGGTGACCCCGGATATCTACACCCGCTACTTCCTCGCATCCGGTGCGGTGGGCGCATTGTATAAAATGAATGCCTCTATCTCCGGTGCCGAAGTGGGCTGTCAGGGTGAAGTGGGCGTGGCCTGCTCCATGGCGGCAGCGGGTCTGTCTGAACTGCTGGGCGCGAGCCCTGAGCAGGTATGCGTGGCCGCGGAAATCGGCATGGAGCATAACCTCGGTCTGACCTGTGACCCGGTTGCGGGCCAGGTGCAGGTGCCGTGCATCGAGCGTAACGCGATCGCCTCGGTGAAAGCGATCAATGCCTCGCGCATGGCAATGCGCCGCACCAGCGAACCGCGTGTGTCGCTGGATAAGGTCATCGAAACCATGTACGAAACCGGTAAAGACATGAACGCCAAATACCGTGAAACCTCACGCGGCGGTCTGGCCATTAAGGTGCAGTGCGACTAAGCACGCCATTGATTATTCTCTCTCGCCCATCTGCAACGGATGGGCGATATTTATTCGCTTTCTCGTCACCGTAACATTTCCCCACTACACTTTCTGTGTTGCCCTGGCTCCTGTGCTGGCGGCTTATCGAGCCCCCTTTCATGCAGAATGCGCAAAGGATCATTAAAAGTTATCGCCGAAACCGCATTATGGTCTGTGTGCTGGTGGCTTTTATTACGCTCTTTCTGACTCTCGGCATTCGGTTTATTTCACAGCGCAATTTAAATCAGGAACGTATTCACACCTTTGTCAGCCACTCGGTGAATGCGCTGGATAAGATCCTGCTGCCGCTGCAGGCGGGCCGGGAAACCTTGCAAGCCCTGGTCGGCGCGCCCTGCCCTGACGCCCATCTGACGCTGCGTAAACGGGCCGCAACGCTGCAAACCGTGCGTTCTATCGCCCTGATCAAAGACGGTATTCTTTACTGCTCCAGCATATTTGGCGATCGCGATGTTCCCATTCGTCAGGTGCAGCCCGACCTGCCTTCCAGCCAGCCGCAGCTGGTACTGTCGACGGACAAATCGCTGCTCAAAGGCAGCCCGATTTTGATTCAGTGGTATCCGGTTTCCGACAGCGGGGAAGACGGCGTGATGCAGATTGTGAATATCGATCTGATCACCAAAATGATGCTCGAGCCGCAGCGCCCGCTGATCACCGACGTCAGCCTGAACGTCGGGAACAAATTCCTGCGCTACGGGCAGAATGTCACCGACTCGCTGGCGTTCACTCAGGACACCATGATCCTGAGCCAGACCTCAGGCCATTTCCCCTTTACCATCACCGTCAGCGGGCCGGGAGCCAGCGAACTGGCGCTGATGAATCTCCCCTCTCAGCTTCCGCTCGCCGTCTTGCTGAGCCTGCTGCTGGGCTATATCGCCTGGCTTGCCACCGCCAGCCGCATGAGTTTCACCTGGGAAATTAACCTCGGGTTAGCCGCGCGCGAGTTCGAGCTGTTCTGCCAGCCGTTGCTCAACGCCCGGACGCAGAAATGCGTCGGGGTGGAGATCCTGCTGCGCTGGAATAACCCTCGCCAGGGCTGGATTTCGCCGGACGTATTTATCCCCCTGGCGGAGGAACACAATCTGATTGTTCCCCTGACGCGCTACGTGATTATGGAAACCGTCCGCCAGATTGGCTATTTCCCGGCGAACAAGGGATTTCATATCGGGATTAACGTCGCGGCCAGCCACTTCCGCAACGGCGTGTTGCTCCAGGATCTGAACCGCTACTGGTTCAACGCCCGCCCGAAACAGCAGTTAATCATTGAACTCACCGAGCGGGACGCGCTACTGGATGTGGATTATCGCATCGTGCGCGAGCTGCATCGCAAAGAGGTCAAACTGGCGATTGACGATTTCGGCACCGGCAACAGTTCCCTGTCGTGGCTGGAAAAACTGCGTCCGGATGTGCTGAAAATTGATAAGTCTTTCACCACCGCGCTGGGTACCGATGCGGTGAATTCGACAGTGACGGATATCATTATTGCCCTGGGGCAGCGGCTGAATATTGAACTGGTGGCGGAAGGCGTGGAGACACAGGAGCAGGCGCGTTACTTACGCCATCATGGGGTCAATATTTTGCAGGGATTTTTGTATGCGCGGCCAATGCCGCTGAAAGATTTTCCGCAGTGGCTGGCGGAGAGTTCGCCTCCGCCAGCCCCGCGTAACGGGCACGTGATGCCCGCTATGCCGTTACATTAAGCCTGATTACTCTTCTTCGTCGTGGGCGGACTGCTCTTTAACAATACGCACCATGTCTACCCGGTAATCATTCGCCTGCATGATTGTGATCTGCAGCGGCGGGAGTTCAATGATATCGCCGACGCGCGGGATTTGACCGTTCACGGCAATCACTAAACCGGCCACGGTCGCGATATCTTCTTCGTCGTTGATGACGTTATCGAGACCCAGCGTATGCTGCAGGGCGTGCAGGTCGGTGGTGCCTTTGACCAGCCAGCCGTCGCCATCGGCCACGATCTCTGGCGTTTCATCGGCGTCAGGGAACTCACCGGCAATCGCTTCTAGCACGTCCAGCGGGGTCACCAGACCCTGCACCACGCCAAATTCGTTGGTGACGATAACGAAGCTACCGCGGGCACGACGCAGGACGCCAAGCAGGTTGATCGGGTCCAGGGTTTCCGGCACCACAATCGCCGGGGAGGCCGCGGCAATCGCTTCGACGTTCACGCCCTCTTCCAGCGCCACCAGCATCTCTTTGGCGCGCACCACACCGATGATCTCATCCAGCTCACCGCGACACACCGGGAACAGGCTGTGCGGTGAAGAGAGCAACTGCTGGCGAATTTCATCCACCGTCAGGTTGGCATCGACCCAGCTGATTTCACCGCGTGGTGTCATAATGCCGCGCAACGAGCGGGAAGCCAGGGAGAGGACGCCGTTAATCATGTAACGCTCTTCTTCCACAAACGCGCCTTCCGGCACCGGAACCGGGTTACGGTTCGCGGTTTCTGGCTGGACGTTGGTCTGACGACGACCGCCCATCAGACGCAGGATGGCGTCAGCGGTACGGGCGCGCAGCGGCTGATTGGACTGCTGTTTGATGAAGTTACGGCGCGCAATCTGGTTAAACAGCTCGATAATGATCGAGAAGCCAATCGCGGCGTACAGGTAGCCTTTTGGAATATGGAAGCCGAAACCTTCTGCAACGAGGCTCAGACCAATCATCAGCAGGAAGCTCAGACACAGCACCACGACCGTTGGATGTTCGTTCACAAAACGGGTCAGCGGTTTAGACGCCAGCAGCATCACGGCCATCGCAATCACGACAGCGGCCATCATCACCGGCAGGTGGTTCACCATGCCGACGGCAGTAATCACCGCGTCCAGGGAGAAGACGGCGTCGAGCACCACGATCTGCGCAACCACCACCCAGAAACTCGCATAGCCTTTACCGTGTCCATCGTCGTGCTGTCGGTTTTCCAGCCGTTCATGCAACTCGGTTGTCGCTTTGAACAGCAGGAATAGCCCCCCCACCAGCATGATCAAATCACGGCCGGAGAAGGTGAAATCCATCACGGTGAACAGCGGTTTGGTCAGGGTGACCATCCACGAAATAACGGACAGCAGCGCGAGACGCATGATCAGCGCCAGCGAAAGGCCGATTAAACGCGCTTTGTCGCGCTGTTTTGGCGGCAGCTTATCCGCAAGGATGGCGATAAACACCAGGTTGTCGATACCGAGAACAATCTCAAGAACAACCAGCGTGAGTAATCCCACCCAGATTGACGGGTCCATTAAGAATTCCATGACAAGCTCCTGCTAAAGGAATGACTAAACGGCGCCCCGAAAAGCATGGGCGAAATGACGGTAGACGTGTGTAATGAGTGGCGAGGTTCGCCGGCGTGCAAGGCGCAAAATGGCCTGGAAGATGACTGACGTCGGTGACGATCCATACAGTGGGCTGTAGCCCTATACTCCTGGTTATTAAACGGAGGCTAAACATATCAGAGACAATGGCTTTTTAGCAAAGATTTACTTTCCTTTGCAAAGATCTGTTACAGAGTCGATTTTCATTTGAGATAAATCTCGTCTGCGTAGCTAAATTACGGATCTTCATCACATAAATTATTTTTTCACTATCTAAAATAATTCCCGGAAGTCTTCGTTAATTTAACTCTAACCCTTTATCTGAATCGATTCGGTGCGCCGGGGAAGATTCTCAGTACAACTGCCTGTCAGTTGTATTCATGATAATAAAAGGAGGTAGCAAGTGACCATTGCTATTGTAATAGGCACACATGGTTGGGCTGCAGAGCAGTTACTCAAAACCGCAGAGATGCTGTTGGGTGAGCAGGAAAACGTTGGCTGGATCGATTTCGTCCCTGGCGAAAACGCTGAAACGCTGATCGAAAAATACACGGCTCAGCTGGAGAAACTGGATACCCGTAGTGGGGTGCTGTTTCTCGTTGATACATGGGGTGGCAGTCCGTTTAACGCCGCCAGCCGCATTGTCGTCGATAAAGAGCATTATGAAGTTGTCGCGGGCGTCAACATTCCTATGCTGGTCGAAACGCTGATGGCGCGTGACGACAACCCGAGCTTTGACGAACTGGTCGCTCTGGCTGTCGAAACCGGTCGCGAAGGCGTGAAAGCGCTGAAAGCGAAACCGGCAGAGAAACCTGCCCCGGTCGCCGCAGCGGTGAAAGCCGCGGTTCCCACTAAACCGATGGGCGCGAACGATTACATGGTGATCGGGCTGGCGCGTATTGATGACCGTTTAATCCACGGCCAGGTGGCAACACGCTGGACCAAAGAGACCAACGTGAAACGCATTATCGTCGTCAGCGACGAAGTGGCCGCCGATCACGTTCGTAAAACCCTTCTCACCCAGGTTGCTCCTCCGGGCGTTACCGCACATGTCGTGGACGTCGCCAAGATGATCCGCGTGTATAACAACCCGAAATATGCCGGTGAACGCGTCATGCTCCTGTTCACCAACCCGACAGACGTTGAACGCGTGGTGGAAGGCGGCGTGAAAATCACCTCCGTAAACATCGGTGGTATGGCTTTCCGTCAGGGCAAAACGCAGGTAAACAACGCGATTTCCGTCGATGAAAAAGATATCGAAGCCTTCAATAAGCTGAATGCACGCGGTATTGAACTGGAAGCCCGTAAGGTTTCCACGGATCAGAGACTGAAAATGATGGATTTGATCGGCAAGGTTGGGAAATAACCCAGGCGCTGATTTTTCACATAAAGCTTATGTTATAGGAGAAGTACAATGGAGATTACCACTCTTCAGATTGTGCTGGTGTTCATCGTCGCGTGTATTGCGGGTATGGAATCCGTACTTGATGAATTTCAGTTCCACCGCCCACTGGTGGCCTGTACGTTGATTGGCGCCGTTCTCGGCGATATGAAAACCGGTATTATCATCGGTGGTACGCTGGAAATGATCGCCCTGGGCTGGATGAACATCGGCGCGGCCGTTGCGCCTGATGCGGCGCTGGCGTCCATCATTTCTACGGTTCTGGTTATTGCCGGACATCAAAGCATCGGTGCCGGTATCGCACTGGCTATCCCACTGGCAGCAGCAGGCCAGGTTCTGACCATCATCGTTCGTACTATCACCGTGGCCTTCCAGCACGCGGCGGATAAGGCGGCAGATAATGGCAACCTGACGGCGCTCTCGTGGATCCACGTCTCGTCCCTGTTCCTGCAGGCCATGCGTATCGCTATCCCTGCGGTTATCGTTGCCATCTCTGTCGGTACCAGCGAAGTGCAGAGCATGCTGAACGCGATTCCAGAAGTCGTGACCGGCGGTCTGAACATCGCGGGTGGCATGATCGTGGTCGTCGGTTATGCGATGGTCATCAACATGATGCGCGCAGGCTACCTGATGCCGTTCTTCTACCTCGGCTTTGTTACCGCGGCGTTCACTAACTTCAACCTGGTTGCTCTGGGTGTGATTGGTGCGGTGATGGCGATTCTGTACATCCAGCTGAGCCCGAAATATAACCGCGTCGCGGGTGCACCAGCGCAGGCTGCTGGTAACAACGATCTCGATAACGAACTGGACTAGCAGGTGAGCGAAATGGTTGATATGACAAAAACTACCACCGAGAAAAAACTCACTCCGGGTGATATTCGTGGCGTATTCCTGCGTTCGAACCTGTTCCAGGGTTCATGGAACTTCGAACGTATGCAGGCGCTGGGCTTCTGCTTCTCCATGGTACCGGCGATTCGACGCCTGTATCCGGAAAACAACGAAGCACGTCGCCAGGCGATTAAACGTCACCTGGAATTCTTTAACACCCACCCTTACGTTGCGGCTCCGGTTCTCGGCGTAACTCTGGCGATGGAAGAGCAGCGTGCAAACGGCGCAGAGATTGACGATGGTGCCATCAACGGTATCAAAGTCGGTCTGATGGGTCCGCTGGCAGGCGTGGGCGACCCAATCTTCTGGGGTACCGTACGTCCGGTCTTCGCGGCACTCGGCGCGGGTATCGCGATGAGCGGCAGCCTGCTCGGCCCACTGCTGTTCTTCATTCTGTTCAACGCAGTCCGTCTGGCAACCCGTTACTACGGCGTGGCTTACGGCTACCGTAAAGGTGTCGATATCGTTTCTGATATGGGCGGCGGCTTCCTGCAGAAACTGACTGAGGGGGCGTCCATTCTCGGCCTCTTTGTCATGGGGGCTCTGGTGAACAAGTGGACGCACGTGAACATCCCGCTGGTGGTGTCGACCATCACCGGTCAGGATGGACAAACGCGTGTGACCACCGTGCAGACCATCCTCGACCAGCTGATGCCGGGCCTGGTGCCGCTGCTGCTGACCTTTGCCTGTATGTGGCTGCTGCGTAAGAAAGTGAACGCCCTGTGGATCATCGTTGGCTTCTTCGTCATCGGTATCGTGGGTTACGCTATCGGCCTGTTGGGTCTGTAAGTTTTCGCTTTATCTACCGGGGGCTTGCCCCCGGTTTTTTATTCTGGAGGACGAATGACGGTTACGGATATCGTACTGGTTCTGTTTATTGTTGCCCTTCTGGCGTACGCCATTTACGACGAATTCCTGATGCCCCGCCGCCACGGCGAGACACTGCTTTCCATCCCCCTCCTGCGTCGCGGTCGGGTTGATGCTTTTATCTTCGCGGGTCTGCTCGCCATTCTGATTTACAACAATGCCATGAGCCACGGTGCATTATTAACCACATGGTTATTATGTGCGCTGGCATTAATGGCGATTTATCTCTTCTGGATCAGAGCGCCGAAGATCCTCTTCAAACGTCATGGCTTTTTCTTCGCCAATGCGTGGATAGAATATAACCGTATTAAAGAGATGAATTTATCCGAGGACGGCGTGCTGGTCATGCAATTAGAGCAGCGCCGCCTGCTCATCCGGGTGAAGAATATTGATGACCTCGAGAAAATATACAAATTAATGGTTAAAACTCAATGAGTTAAATTTATAGCAACGGCTATATATTGTCTCTTTTCGCGGCGAGCAATATATAGCCACAGCTATATTCCCGCCTGAATTAACTTATATTTATTAACGTTATTCTCACCAATAAATCTAAATGAAAATCGTTATCAACAAGTTAATGGAATAATACCTTCCTGTTGTTGTTTTATATTCTCAAAATATGTTAAGGTTGCGCCCGTCGTTGGGGAGTAGCCGATTTCCCGTCCCAGGGAAATGTACGTGTCAACATACTCGTTGAAAAACGTGGTGCGTACGGATCGCTTTCTGCACAGATTCTGTGCATTGAGGTCAGGCGAGACCATAGATACATCAACTGCTGTTTACTGGGGGCAGTGATGTGTCATATGGATATCCCCGGTCTGGACGCTTTAAATGAATATCTCCGCTACGATCCTTCTCGCTTTCGGCATGTCCATGGACGCTTTCGCGGCCTCAATGGGTAAAGGTGCCACGCTCCACAAACCAAAATTCTCTGAAGCCCTGCGCACCGGTCTTATTTTCGGCGCTATCGAAACCCTCACCCCGCTTATCGGCTGGGGACTTGGCATGCTCGCCAGCCAGTTTGTGCTGGAGTGGAACCACTGGATTGCCTTTATCCTGCTGGCGTTCCTCGGCGGGCGAATGGTGATTGAAGGGTGTCGTGGAAGTACAGCTGAAGACGAAGCGCCGATTCACCGCCACGGTTTCTGGCTGCTGGTGACCACCGCGATTGCCACCAGCCTGGATGCAATGGCCGTCGGCGTCGGTCTGGCGTTCCTGCAGGTGAATATCATCGCCACCGCGCTGGCTATCGGCTGTGCCACGCTGATCATGTCGACGCTGGGAATAATGGTCGGTCGCTTTATCGGCCCGCTGTTAGGTAAGCGAGCCGAAATCCTGGGCGGTATCGTGTTAATCGGGATTGGCGGACAGATCCTCTGGTCGCACTTCTACGGTTAACCCTCGCGCTGCCAGCAGTGAAGACTGAAATCTGTCTGGCAGCGAAACACCTCTTGTTTCCCTAAAGTTTCCCATACTTCCGGTTTTGCCCGCCACGCGAACGGCGTCATCTGGAGCAGTGCCACCGCCTCCTCGCCTGTCAGTGTCATTTCGTAGCCCAATGACTGCTCATGCTTCAACGCAAAACCGGCCAGCTGTTCGGAATGCGGGGCATGCAGACGCACTTCGTCGTAAATCAGCCCTTTCATTTCCATCAGGTGTTTCGGCCCCGGCGTCACGGTGATCACCCACCCGCCCGGTTTGACCACCCGCGCCAGCTCTTCTGCTTTACAGGGGGCGTAAATACGGATAATCGCATCCTGGCTGGCCTCTTCAAACGGCAGACGATGGCTCGAGGCCACACAAAATGTCACCTGCGGATAGCGCTTCGCCGCGGCGCGAATGGCCGATTTAGAGACATCCAGCCCCACCGTTTCGGCGCCTTTGCTTTTCGCCACCTCCGCGAAGGCTGCTGTGTAGTAGCCTTCTCCGCAGCCGATATCCAGAATCGACGTGGCGTTCTCTTCCATCACCGTGGCGAGCCGTTCAGCCACGGCATCACGCAGCGGCTGATAATGACCGGCGTCGAGAAACGCGCGACGCGCCTGCATCATCTCAGCGGAATCTCCCGGATCCCGGGAGCGTTTGTGCTGAACGGGCAGCAAATTCACATAGCCTTCTTTCGCCTTGTCAAACCGGTGCCCCTGCGGACAGGTATAGCTATTGTGTTCGTGCGTCAGCAGCGCGTGGCATAAGGGACAACTGAATGACATGGTAACTCCAGGCAATATCAAAGGGCGAAAGTGTACCGCTATTCGCCCTGGTATAAAACGCCTGGCTTAGCGCATCACGATAAGATGGTTAGAATCAGGTGGCAGGCCGTCGGGTTCGACGTTTTCAATGCGCAAAACATCGCCCATAATCTGGCTGAACACGGGTGCCGACACCGCCCCGCCGTAATAGCTGCCGTTTTGCGGATCGTTGATGACTACCGCGAGGGCAAACATCGGATGGCTGGCCGGCGCCACGCCTGCCGTGTAGGCCACGTATTTATCGACATACTTGCCATCGTCGCCAATCTTTTTCGCGGTGCCGGTTTTGATCGCCACGCGATAATCGCGCACCGCCGCTTTGATGCCCCCGCCGCCCGGCAGCGCGACGCTCTCCATCATATGTTCGACCTGATGGACAATCTCCTCCGGCATCACCTGGTGGCCCATCACCGGCGGATCGATGCGTGTAATCGACAGCGGGCGTTCCAGGCCGTAGCTGCCGATGGTGGCGTAAACGTGCGCCAGCTGCAGCGGTGTAACCATCAAACCGTAGCCAAAGGCAAAGGTCGCGCGGTCGAGCTGACTCCAGAATTTACGCTGCGGCAGCAGGCCGCTGCTCTCCCCCGTCAGCCCAAGTCCGGTGCTTGAGCCAAAACCGAAGCCCTGATAGGTATCCAGCAGGTGCTGAATGGGCATCGCCAGCGACAGGCGCGACACGCCCGTATCGCTCGATTTTTGTAAAATGCCGGTCAGGGAGAGTTCAGGATAATAGCCGACGTCGCGGATCCGGTGACCATCCAGCGTGTACGGATGCGTATCAATGACGCTGTCCGGTTTCACCAGGCCCTGCTGAAGCGCCGTCATCAGTACCAGCGGTTTGACCGTGGAACCGGGCTCGAAGGTGTCGCTGATCGCCCGATTGCGGAAATCGTTTAGCGTCGCCCCTTCGCGGTTGTTCGGGTTGAAGTCCGGGAAACTCGCCATCGAGAGGATTTCCCCGGTCTGGACGTTAATCAACACCGCCGCACCGGATTCGGCTTTGTTCCACGCCACGGCGTTATCCAGCGCATCTTCGGTGATGGTTTGTAGCCGCTCGTCGATACTGAGCTGAATGTTATGCGCCGGAACCGGCGAGACTTCTGTCAGGTTCTCAATGACGTGGCCGTAGCGGTCTTCCCTTACCCGTCGAACGCCCGGTTTGCCGGTTAGCTGGGCGTTAAAGCTCTTTTCAACGCCCTCAATCCCCTGCCCGTCGATGTTGGTAAAGCCGAGCAGATTGGCGGCCACGTGTCCCGCAGGATAAAAGCGGCGCGATTCGTCGCGCAGGTTAATCCCCGGTAAGTTGAGTTTGTCGATCCACTGGGCCTGGGAGGGGTCCACCTGACGGGCCAGGTAGATAAAACGCCCCTGAGGACTGGCATTGATTCGCGCGGCCAGGCTGCTGAGGGAGATATGCAGGGCATTCGCCAGGGCCTGCCAGCGGTCGTCAAAGCCGACGCCCCCTTTGGCGAGGACCGTTTTCGGGTCGGCCCACACGGCCTGAACCGGGACACTCACCGCCAGCGGACGGCCCTCACGATCGGTAATCATCCCGCGCGGGGCATTGATCGCCACTTCGCGCAGAGAACGCATATCTTCCTGTTTAACCAGGTTGTCAGGCTTGATGATTTGTAACCAGGCGACGCGGCCCAGAAGGAACGTCAGGCTGCCTAAAATGGCGATGCAAAGCAGGACAAAACGCGCCGGGGTGAAATTTCCGGCAGGTGGAGTAGTTTTCTTTTTCACCCGAGCTCCAGGTCTGATAAACAACGCCCTGATTTAACGGGAAAAACGTGACTTTTGGTGCGAAAACAATGCTTCTAACCTCGTAGCTTTGCAACAAACTACTAACAGAAGCGAAAGAGGTAACATTTTGAAAGAAAAGGATTAAAAAAGCCCCGCAAAGGCGAGGCTTGATGTCTGAGAGCGAAACGCTTAAGCGTTTCTGAATCAGCAGGGATTCGATCAGATAGCGGTTACGTTAACAGCAGCCGGACCTTTCTGGCCGTCCTGAATTTCGAACTCAACGTTCTGGCCTTCAGCCAGAGTTTTGAAGCCGTTACCCTGGATTGCAGAGAAGTGTACGAACACATCTTTGCTGCCGTCAGCAGGAGTAATGAAGCCAAAACCTTTAGACTCGTTGAACCACTTAACTTGACCTTTAATCTTTGCCATTTGCAAAATTCCTTAGATTGTTTTCTTAGCCCGCAGGCATTGACATAGATAAAACTGAGACATTACTGCATGAGGCACTAATATAAGGTTCGGCAGAGAAGCGGTATTCAACGACAACGTGTTTACTCAGGACTTCTTTACTGAAAATGCCACACATAAACAGAACTGTACCTCGTTTGACCCAAAACGTGTTATTACATACAACGAAAATTATGGCAAGCCATTTTTAAACGTGTCTAGATCCGCCGCACAAACTCTGATGTGACCTTGCGACATTATGCACAACTGCGTGCACGCATGACCGCACGACAACCAGCGCCTACCGTCAGACAGGAGCCTGCAGAGCCCCTGTAATCTAAAGCAATTTTACCTTAGCTCAATCTTTGATATAGATCCAGCCAGCGCGGAATCTTTATTAGATGCAATGATTGAGTTAGAACAATTTGCGAAAAGTTATGCTGAAATCAACGTAAGGGTTTGAGTTTCACAATGAAATTTTCCGGTTATTTATTGTTCGCCTTCATCATATAAGTCTGAAACGCCAGTTTTCAGTTTTGCACCAAAATAATGAAAGTTTTATGACCTTGCTTCAAAAGAAAGCAAGAAAAACGTTTCGATGGAAATACACGGCAAGGGCCAGAATTGTAATAAAGAATATATTCAGCGCAGCGGCGAGAGATCACAGGGATAAATATTGACCAATTTTCAATATTCTAAAGTTGTCATTAATCGGGGCTACATTACTCAGCGCCTGAGTCAGCTCCAGCACCGGCTCATCGAGGGACTCATCGGCCAGCTCAAACACGCCCCAGTGGATCGGAAAGGCGCGCGGCATTCCCATCTGCTGCCAGAGTGCGATGGCGGATTGCGGATCCATATGATGGGCCGACATGAACCAGCGTGGTGCATACGCACCGGCAGGTAGCGCCGCGGCGGTGATCTCCCCCAGCCTTTCGGGGATGGCGAGCAGCTGTGGAGAATACCCCGTATCGCCGCTGAACCAGAAACGTTGCGTTGTCCCTTCGAACACCCACCCGCACCACAGCGAACGATTTCGGTTCCAGAACGTGCGCATACTCCAGTGTTGAGCGGGTACTGCGGTAATCGCGAGCCCCTGAAAGATAGCGCTCTGCCACCAGTCGAGTTCGATAATGCTTTTCGCCCCGCGACGGCGGAACCAGTCGCCGAGGCCCAGCGGTACAAACACCGTGAGATCGGGAAAACGGCGCAGCAGGCGGCGGACAGTGGCGGAATCGAGATGATCGTAATGATTGTGAGAGATGACTAACGCATCGAGCCGCGGGAGCGTCTCAACGGAGATAACCGGTGGGGTTTTGCGTTCCGGCCCCACAAAGGGTAACGGAGAGGCGCGTCGGGAGAAAACCGGATCGGTCAGCAGATATTGCCCGTCTAAGCGCAGCAGCACGCTGGCATGCCCCAGCCACCAGACGCCATCTTCTGAGAGGTCGTTCAGCTCGGCAGGCTGCCACCACTGGCGGACAAAATCGTGATAACCAAGTGAAGGCGGCTTCGGTAATCCGGCCGCTTTACGCTCCTTTCGCCAGCGCTCGACGTCACCCGGCTGATGACTGGTGAAGTCGATATTGCGAAATCCGTCGGGGGTATGATGTTTGAGGGAGGGGTTATACCACGGATTTTTCCAGACCACAGCCTCCTCCCCCTTTTAGCCGTTAGCGTTCAGCGACCAGACGAATGAAATCATCTTCGTCTTCGTTGACCACTTCTGCAGCCGCTTTTGGCGCTTCTTTCTCTTCCGGCTCGTTGGCTTCGCACAGACGGCGAAGCAACGCGTTCTGGCGTTTCTGCTGGTCAAGCAGGGCTTCAAGCAGCTCAATCTGCTCATCGGTGCGAGAGCTGGCGCGATTGACAAAGAACCACAGCGCCAGGCCGATAATCATCACGATCAGAGAGATCGCCAGTGAGGCTACGTTCAGCAGCCCCGAATTCAGTAACTCACCCATTTTACCACCTCAATAAAAACGCCATTTTAGCACTGACGCAGAGGAAGCGTACCATCTGTTATCAAAATGAATACTACCAGGGGATGAATTGATTGATTGCACAAATGCCACTAAAGAACTGTACATCCTGATCGCACATGACATTAATTGTCTGCGTCCATAAAATGACACAGGCAATCAGTACTACAATCAGAATTACCCAGCGAAATTTTTTCACTCCACACTCCGTCTTATGACCTGATTGAACCAGGTTATCACGGTTATCTTAAACAAGGACTAACTGTACCTTCATCAGAAAATTTTCGGAATCATGCACTTGTTTCATAGAGTAAAACTATTAGTCTTAACAGCATTATTAGCAAAAAAATGAGGCTTTCATGCGCATCATTATTCGGACAATTATTGTCCTCGCCATTTTGTGGATTGGTATTTTACTGACGGGATACGGCGTGCTGATGGGAAGCACAGAGAACGCTGCGGGACTGGGTATCCAGTGTAAATATCTCACCGCCCGCGGTATCAGCACCGCGCAATATCTGCACAGCGACAGCGGGATCATCGGAATGTCTAACTGCCCGATTCTGCGTAAAAGCCAGCAGGTCGTCGACAACGGATAACCGACAGAACAGAAAGACAAAAACGCCGCTTCTCAGCGGCGTTTTTTATTGTTGATTTCAGAACGGATAGTCGTTGTAGCCCATCTGTTCAGAAATCTTGCGCGCTGCGGTATGCAGCATAGCGACATACTCGTGCAGACGCTCTTCCGAGAAGCGCAGCGTCGGGAAGGAGATGCTCAGACCGGCGATGACAACGCCAAAACGGTCAAACACCGGTACCCCGATGCAGCGTAACCCTTCTTCCTGCTCCTGATTATCTTCCCCGTAGCCCTGCTCACGCACCTGATCGAGCACCGTCAGCAACTCATCAGTGCTGGTAATGGTCCGCTCGGTGCTGCGTTTATACTCCACGCCTTCGAGGATCTCTTTCACTTCCTCGCGATCGCGCCACGCCAGCAGCACTTTACCGATGGCGGTGCTGTACAGCGGGTTGCGACGACCAATGCGGGAGTACATGCGCAGGTTGTACATGGAGTCGATTTTATGGATGTAGACGATGCTGTCTTCATCCAGCGCGCCCAGGTGGACGGTCTCTTTCGTCAAACGCGACAGCTCGCGCATCTGAATATCGGCGCTGCGAATGAGATCCACGTTTTGCAGCGCGCGAGCCCCGAGTTCGAACAGCTTCAGGGTCAGAGAATATTTCTCAGATTCGCCTTCCTGTGCGACATAGCCCAGGGATTTCATGGTTTGCAGAAAGCGATAAACGGTGCTTTTTGACATCATCACACGCTGCGACAACTCTGTAATACCAATTTCGCGCTCTTCACCCAGCGCCTGTAAGATGCCAAACACCTTCAGCACGGAAGAAACAGAATCTGGCTGCTTATCCAAATCTGCGATTGCCATTTATCACCTCATTGCGAGTGTTTTATAAAAATCAGAACCGGTTTTTATTATAAATTCGTGACCGTCATGCTGCAATCGATCTGCGTTTACTTCGTTACAAATCTGCGACATAAAACCGAAATAACGATGCTAAACTAGCTAGTCTGATAATAATATCTCCCCGAGCGTTTCATTTCCCATGGAAAAACAATCCTCTGATGGCTTGCCATTGCCGCAGCGATACGGCGCAATCGCCACCATAATCATCGGTATTTCAATGGCGGTACTCGACGGCGCCATCGCCAACGTCGCCCTGCCGACTATCGCCAGCGACCTGCACGCCTCTCCGGCCAGCTCCATTTGGGTGGTCAATGCCTACCAGATTGCTATCGTCGTCTCTTTGCTTTCTTTCTCGTTTCTCGGCGATATGTTTGGCTATCGCCGCGTCTATCAGTGCGGGCTGGTTGTCTTTACGGTCACATCTCTTTTCTGTGCGCTGTCTGATTCGCTGCACACCCTGACGTTCGCGCGTATCGCTCAGGGGTTTGGGGGCGCGGCGCTGATGAGCGTGAATACGGCACTGATACGTCTGATCTACCCGCAGCGTCAACTTGGGCGCGGGATGGGGATTAACTCATTTATTGTCGCGGTGTCGTCTGCCGCAGGGCCGACCATCGCGGCGGCCATACTTTCCGTTGCCTCCTGGCAGTGGCTGTTCCTGATTAACGTCCCGCTGGGGATTATCTCCCTGCTGTTTGCCCTGCGCTATCTGCCTGAGAACAGTGCGAAAAGCTCTATGCCGCGCTTCGATTTACCGAGCGCGGTGATGAATGCCCTGACCTTTGGTTTGCTGATCACGGCGCTAAGCGGGTTTGCTCAGGGGCAATCGCTGACGCTGATTGGCGCGGAGATTGTCGCCATGCTGATCATCGGCTTCTTTTTCGTTCGCCGCCAGCTGGCACTCCCCACCCCGCTGTTGCCCGTCGATCTGCTGCGTATTCCACTCTTTTCCCTGTCGATTGGCACATCCATCTGTTCTTTCTGCGCCCAGATGCTGGCCCTGGTCTCCCTGCCCTTCTTCTTGCAGGGCGTGATTGGACGCACTGAAGTCGAAACCGGTTTACTGCTCACCCCGTGGCCGCTGGCTACCATGGTGATGGCGCCCCTTGCCGGGTATCTCATCGAGCGGGTTCACGCGGGATTACTGGGGGCGTTGGGTCTGGTGGTGATGGCGACCGGGCTGTTCGCGCTGGCCATGCTGCCGACAGCCCCGACGGATCTGGATATTATCTGGCGCATGATCCTGTGTGGGGCTGGTTTTGGCCTGTTCCAGTCGCCGAATAATCACACCATCATCACCGCCGCTCCGCGTCATCGCAGCGGTGGCGCCAGCGGAATGCTGGGCACCGCGCGTCTGTTAGGGCAAAGTTCAGGGGCTGCGCTGGTGGCGCTGATGTTTAACGTCGCCGGGCAAAACGGCACGCATGTCGCGCTGTTCACCGCCGGGACGCTTGCCACCCTCGCCGCCGTCATCAGCGGCCTGCGCGTCACGCAGCCTCGCGTCGAGGCATAAAAAAAGCCGGGCGGCATTTCTGCTCAACCCGGCTGCTTTTTCTTACTGCCTGATTACTTGATGTATTCCCCGCTGCGCAGCGCTTCGATACGTTTATCGAGCGGCGGGTGGGTCATAAACAGTTCACTCAGGGATTTTGATTTACCGTTGATGCAAAATGCCATCATGCTGGTTGCTTCCTGCGGCTCGTAGCTGGTTTTCAGACGCTGCAGTGCAGCAATCATCTTCTCGCGACCGACCAGTTTTGCTGAACCCGCATCCGCATGGAACTCACGGTGACGGGAGAACCACATGGTAATGATGCTTGCCAGAATACCAAACACCAGTTCCAGCACCGTGGCGACCGCGAAATAGATCAGCGGGTTGCCGTTGCTCTCTTCCCCGTCATCACGGTTACCGCCCATAAAGCCTGCGGCAATCTGCGCCAGAATACGCGAGATAAAGATAACGAAGGTGTTAACCACACCCTGAATCAGGGTCATGGTCACCATGTCGCCGTTGGCAATGTGGCTGATTTCATGCGCGATGACGGCTTCTGCTTCATCACGGCTCATGTTCTGCAACAGACCGGTACTGACCGCGACCAGCGAGGCATCACGACGCGCACCGGTCGCAAAGGCGTTAATGTCCGGCGCGTGATAAATCGCCACCTGCGGCATAGCGATACCCGCCTGGCGCGATTGTTGAGCCACGGTGTTCATCAGCCACTGTTCCATATCGTTACGTGGCTGCTCAATGACTTCGCCACCGACTGATTTCAACGCCATCCACTTCGACATCAGCAGCGAGATAAACGATCCACCAAAACCGAACAGCAGCGCCATAATCAGCAGGCCTTGAACGCTGCTTGATTGGATCCCTGTCAGGCTTAGCACAAGCCCGAATACCACCATGACCGCAAGGTTGGTGACCAGGAAAAGCGCGATTCGCATCATAATTTTCTTTTAACCTCTGTTTAACAAAACGCACTATGCGATTACCCACATCGTATGGGTATTGTGGCTATTTTCAAGGATTCGAGGGGCGTAAGTCACCAGAAAGACACAACTTTACATTGTTTATGAGCTTGCTGACGGGAGGATGCAGAACTAAAAAAAACAGGCACAATTTCTTGTGCCTGTCGGGGGTGTTATTTCACCGGAGCGGGTTGTGCAGCCGGTTTACTCTTTTCCTGGTTTGCCAGGTCGAGAGCGATATGTACCGTCTCGTCCAGATACGGATCTGGCTCCTGGTAATCCTTCGGCAGATCTTCCAGTTTCTTCAGCAGCGGTTTGCCTTCACGTTTGAAACGATCGTTGATGCGCGCCAGGCGGGTTGCATCGTCTTCTTCGTTCTCTTTCTCACGCTGAGCAAAGTTGAGAGAAACAATATTCCGCTTATCTTTCAGGGCATTAAAACGCGCAATGTCCTTCATGATGTACTGAAATTCCGGATCTTTAGCGATACGGTCGTTATGGGCTTTCAGCAATTCCGGACCGAACTGGGTCATGTCGCCGGATTTCACGAAGGTGGCAGCATTAATGCTGTCCCACGGCAACGCGTTATCCTCGAACTTCTCGCCTGTTTCCGTCTCTTCGGTGCCGGTCGGCATCATGATGTCCGGCGTCACGCCTTTACGCTGCGTACTGCCGCCGTTCACGCGATAGAACTTCTGAATGGTGTACTGGACAGAGCCCAGCGCAGGCCACTCAGGGCGCAGCATCTGATCGTAAATACGGTTCAGGGAGCGGTACTGTTGCACCGTGCCTTTACCGAAGGTCGGTTCACCGACGATCAGCGCACGACCATAGTCCTGCATCGCAGCCGCGAAGATTTCTGATGCGGAGGCGCTAAAGCGATCCACCAGCACCACCAGCGGACCTTTGTAGTAAACCACACCGTCCGTATCGGCATCTTCACGCACTTTGCCGTTGTTATCACGCACCTGAACCACCGGGCCAGACGGGATAAACAGACCCGAAAGCGAAACCGCTTCGGTCAGTGCCCCACCGCCGTTGGTACGCAGATCGATGATCACGCTGCTGACATTCTGCTTTTCAAGCTTCTGTAGCTGCACTTTCACATCGTCTGTCAGGCCGACATAGAAGCCAGGAATATCGAGCACGCCGACTTTTTCTTTGCCGACGGTTTTCACGGACATTTTCACCGCGCGATCTTCCAGACGAATACGCTCACGCGTCAGGGTCACGATACGGGTTTTCGTCCCTTTACCCGCAGGCAAAATCTCAAGGCGAACCTTGCTGCCTTTCGGGCCTTTGATCTGTGCGACGACATCGTCAAGACGCCAGCCGATCACGTCGACCATGCCCTGACCTGTCTGACCGACACCGACGATACGATCGCCGACGCTGATCGCTTTGCTTTTCGACGCAGGGCCGCCTGCCACCATGGAGTTGATGACCGTGTAGTCTTCATCCATTTGCAGCACCGCGCCAATCCCTTCCAGAGACAAGCTCATCTCGGTATTGAACTGTTCGGTGTTACGTGGGGAAAGGTAGTTAGTATGCGGGTCGATTTCGTGAGCAAAGGCGGTCATCGCCAGAGAGAACACGTCTTCACTGTTGGTCTGTGCCAGACGGCGAATCGCTGATTTGTAACGACGGGTCAGCGTTTCGCGAATCTCTTTCTCATCTTTACCGGTGAGTTTAAGGCTCAGCTCATCGAACTTCACTTTGCCGTCCCACAGCGCATTCAGCTCGGCTTCATCTTTCGGCCAGGGGGCTTTGCTGCGGTCGAGATTAAAGTTGTCGTTGCCGGTGAAGTCCATCGGACGTTCCAGCACTTTCAGCGCGTATTGATAGCGTTCAAAACGGCGCTTCTGGGAAAGGTTGTAGAGATCGTAGAACAGATCGAGTTTACCGCTGCGCAGCTCATCGCCGACTTCGGTTTTACGCTTCGCGAACTGTTCAATATCACTGGCCAACAGCACGTTGTGGCTGTAGTCCAGCAGGTTCAGATAGCGATCGAAAATTTTGGCCGAAAAGGCCTGATCGAGATCGAACTGACGATAATGTGAACGGGTGAAGCGCGAGGTGACGCGCTCACTGACCGTCGCGTGCTGAGTCTCTTCCTTTAACAGCGGAATTTGATCGGCACGCGTAATATCGTCCACTGCGAAAGCGTGGCCTGTTATTGCAAACAGGCCAGCCAGCGCGGTGATCCTAAAAAGAGTGTTCATGCCAGGCTTGGCCTCCGTTTCAGAACACCAGGTGTTCTGCGCGTACAATCATTGACATGCCAGACGTCAGCTGTACACGAACGCCATCTTTGGTGATTTCGAGTACGGTGGCATCCATCGCATTGTTACCCGCTTTCACCTTCAGAGCCTGACCGACGCTCAGCGCGTTGATGTCAGAAACCGGAGTGTGGCGTTGTTCTTCGCGAGGCGCACGCTGTGCTTTAGCGGCTGGTTTATCAGCACGCGGTTTGCGATCGCTGTTCTCACTACGACGTGGAGCAGGACGCGGTTTACGCTCACGGCGCGGCGCTTCTTCTTGACCATTTGCTGCAGCAGCTTCGCGTTTTTTCGCCTGCTGCTCAGCACGCTGTGCCTGAACACGCGCTTTGGCTTCTTCAAGCTGCTTACGTGCGTGCTCAACGTGCTGCTCGTCCAGCTCACCGCAAGGGTTGCCGTCGAGATCGACACGGGTCGCGCCCAGCTTGATACCGTAAAGGTAACGCCAGCTTGAAGTATAAAGACGTAAGGCAGAACGCAGTTGGGTTTTGCTGAGACTCATCTCACCCTCAACGCGCGCTACCAGATCCTGAAAAATACCAATTTTCAGGGGACGAGCTTCGCCTTCAGCAGTGAAACACTGTGGGAAACGCTCAGCCAGAAAAGCAATGACTTCTTTACTACTGTTCAACTTAGGTTGATTTTCCATGAAATTTCCTGATTACAACGGACGTTGCCAACTAGCCGCAGGCATGAACAGGCGACATTATAATGACGTCATCCGTAAATGCTACGTTATCCGTTGATTATCCTGCGACGCTCGCAAAGAATTTTTGATAATCGGTCGCGTTTAATACGTTTTCCAGATTAGCGACCAGTTCACGCAGCCCTTGTTCGTCCTCGGCGCTAAAGCGTCCGAAGACCGTGCTGTCGATATCCAGTACGCCAATAATCTGATTTTTTACGGTCAGCGGCAGGACGATTTCGGAGTTACTCGCCGAATCGCACGCAATGTGTCCGTCGAAGGCATGCACATCTTCAACGCGCTGAACCTGATTTTGCGCCACCGCAGTCCCGCACACGCCGCGTCCCACCGGGATCCGCACGCAGGCAAGCTTGCCCTGGAATGGCCCGAGAACCAGCGTATCCCCTTCCAGCAGGTAGAAACCAGCCCAGTTCACATCCGACAGACGCTCAAACAGCAGCGCGCTGGTATTTGCCAGCGTAGCTAAAAAACTGGTCTCACCTGTCATCAATGCCTGGAAATCGCGGTTCAAATCCGCGTAGAATTCTGTTTTGTTCATTAATCAATCACTTGGTTGTCGTACAAAAAATAGAGCATAGCCTATTAAAATAAACATTAAATGCGCTCATTCTCAAGATGAATCCCAAGATGAGTTAATATAACGTTAATTAATCCTTTAATGCGCGACTGATGGCACTCAATACTCCAAGAATTACGCCGGCAAAAAAGATCACTGTCCACTCGGTCAGCGATGCGCTACCTCGTGCACATTATCAGCGTTGTCCGCAGTGCGATACGCTTTTTATGTTGCCGAAGATGAAATCGCATCAGAGCGCGTATTGCCCGCGCTGTGACGCCAAAATTCGCGATGGACGCGACTGGTCATTGACCCGTCTGGCGGCGATGGCCGTCACCATGCTCCTGCTCATGCCCTTTGCCTGGGGCGAACCGCTGCTCAAGTTATATCTGCTGGGGGTGCGCATCGACGCCAACCTGCTGATGGGGATTTGGCAGATGACCCGACAGGGCGATCCGTTGACCGGCGCAATGGTGCTGTTTTGCACCGTCGGCGCGCCAATGGTACTGGTCGCCGCTATCGCCTATCTCTGGTTCGGCAATATTCTGGGCATGAACTTGCGCCCGGTTCTGCTGATGCTGGAGAAGCTCAAGGAGTGGGTGATGCTGGATATCTATCTGGTCGGCATCGGCGTGGCGTCGATTAAGGTGCAGGATTACGCGTTCTTACAGCCCGGCATCGGCCTGTTTGCCTTTGTCGCGCTGGTGTTACTCAGCATCATGACGCTGATCCATCTGAACGTGGAACAGCTCTGGGAGCGCTTTTACCCGCAGCGCCCGGCGACGCGGCCCGACCCGAATCTGCGCGCCTGCCTCGGCTGCCATTTTACCGGCCTGCCGGACGCGCGTGGTCGCTGTCCGCGCTGCCACATTCCGTTACGTTTGCGGCGTAAACAGAGCCTGCAAAAGTGCTGGGCCGCGCTGATTGCCTCGATCGTTTTCCTTCTGCCCGCCAACCTGTTACCGATTTCGATCATTTACGTTAACGGTGCGCGGCAGGAAGACACTATCATGTCAGGTATTGTGTCGCTGGCGAGCAGTAACTTCGCCGTGGCGGGGGTGGTGTTTATAGCCAGTATTCTGGTGCCCTTCACCAAAGTCATCGTCATGTTCACCCTGCTCATCAGCATTCAATTTAAATGTGAGCAAGGGTTACGCACCCGCATCCTGCTCCTGCGGTTTGTCACGTGGATTGGCCGCTGGTCGATGCTGGATCTGTTCGTTATTTCGTTAATGATGTCGCTGATCAATCGCGATCAGTTGCTCGCTTTTACTATGGGACCCGCGGCTTTTTATTTCGGCTCTGCGGTGATATTGACTATTCTTGCAGTGGAATGGCTGGATAGCCGCTTACTTTGGGATGCACATGAGTCAGGAAACGCCCGCTTCGACGACTGAAGCGAGAATTAAAACAAAACGCCGCATTTCGCCATTCTGGTTGCTGCCCGTCATCGCTTTGATGATTGCGGGCTGGCTTATCTGGACGAGCTATCAGGATCGCGGCAATACCATCACCATTGACTTCCAGACGGCGGACGGCATCGTCGCGGGGCGAACCCCCGTGCGCTTCCAGGGCGTCGAAGTGGGAACGGTCGAGGATATCCGGCTCGGCAAGGATCTGAACAAAATTCAGGTTCGCGCCAGTATTAAAGCCGATATGCAGGATGCCCTGCGCAGCGAAACCCAGTTCTGGCTGGTGACGCCGAAAGCCTCTCTGGCAGGCGTTTCCGGGCTGGACGCGCTGGTCGGCGGGAACTATATCGGCATGATGCCCGGGAAAGGCGAACCCCAGGACCATTTCACCGCCCTGGACACCCAGCCAAAATACCGGCTGAACAATGGCGATCTGATGATCCATCTGCATTCGCCGGACTTAGGTTCCCTGAGCAGCGGCTCGGTGGTCTATTTCCGCAAAATCCCGGTCGGTCGCGTCTATGACTACGCGATTAACCCCAACAAACAGGGCGTCACCATTGACGTGCTGATCGAACGCCGCTTCACCGGTCTGGTGAAAAAAGGCAGTCGCTTCTGGAATGTCTCGGGCGTGGATGCCGATGTCAGTTTCAGCGGTGCGAAAGTGAAGCTCGAAAGCCTCGCGGCGCTGGTCAATGGCGCGATCGCCTTCGACTCGCCGGAAAATTCGGACACCGCCGCCGCCGATGATAACTTCGGCCTGTATGCCGATTTGGCCCACAGCCAGCGCGGCGTGATCGTGAAGCTGGCCCTGGCGGATGCCAAAGGACTTAACGCCGGTTCGACGCCATTGATGTACCAGGGTTTGCAGGTCGGGCAGCTCACCAAACTGACGCTGAACCCGGGCGGCTCGGTGACCGGCGAAATGACCGTCGACCCGAGCGTCGTCGATCTTCTGCGTGAAAAAACGCGTATCGAACTGCGTAATCCGAAAATTTCACTGAGTGATGCCAGCATCAGCAGCCTGCTGACGGGCAGCACCTTTGAGCTGATCCCCGGCGAAGGCCAGCCCAGCAGCAACTTTGTTATCGCGCCCGCAGATAAAGCCTTACTGCAAAAACCCGGCGTGATGACCCTGACCCTGACCGCGCCAGAAAGTTACGGTATTGAAGCCGGACAGCCGCTGATTCTGCACGGCGTACAGGTCGGCCAGGTGCTGGAGCGCAAACTGACCGAAAAAGGCGTCACTTTCTCCGTCGCGGTCGATCCGCAATACCGTGACCTGGTGCATGGCGACAGCAAGTTTGTGGTCAACAGCCGGGTCGACGTCAAAGTCGGTCTCGACGGCGTCGAGTTCCTCGGAGCCAGCGCCAGCGAATGGATCAACGGCGGCATTCGTATTCTGCCGGGCCAGAAAGGCGAGATGCGCGACAGCTATCCGCTGTACGCCAACCTGGAAAAAGCGATTGAAAACAGCCTGAGCGATATGCCGACCACCACCCTGACGCTGCGCGCTGACACTCTGCCAGACGTGCAGGCCGGTTCGGTGGTGCTGTACCGCAAATTCGAAGTGGGCGAAGTGATCACCGTGCGTCCGCGCGCCGACGCCTTTGATATCGAACTGCATATCAAACCGGAGTATCGCAATTTACTCACCGCCAACAGCGTCTTCTGGGCCGAAGGCGGCGCGAAAGTGCAGCTTAACGGCAGCGGACTGACCGTGCAGGCCTCTCCCCTTTCCCGCGCGCTGCGTGGGGCGATCAGCTTTGATAACTTAAGCGGTGCAGGCGCGAACCAGCGCAAAGGCGATAAACGCGTGCTCTATCCGTCGGAAACCGCCGCACGCGCGGTCGGCGGCCAGATTACGCTCCACGCCTTCGACGCGGGCAAACTCGCAGAAGGGATGCCGATTCGCTACCTGGGCATTGATATCGGGCAGATCCAGAAGCTGACGCTGATTACTGCCCGCAATGAAGTCCAGGCCACGGCGGTGCTTTATCCGGAATACATGCAGAACTTTGCCCGCACCGGAACGCGCTTCTCGGTGGTAACGCCGCAGATTTCTGCCGCCGGCGTTGAGCATCTCGACACCATCCTGCAGCCGTACATCAACGTCGAACCGGGCAACGGCAACGCGCGCCGCGACTTTGAGCTGCAGGAAGCGACCATCACGGACTCCCGCTATCTCGATGGCCTGAGCATTGTGGTGGAAGTGCCGGAAGCGGGTTCCATGAGTATCGGCACGCCTGTGTTGTTCCGCGGCATTGAGGTCGGTACCGTGACCGGGCTGACGCTGGGTACGCTGTCGGATCGCGTGATGGTAGGGCTTCGGATCAGCGAGCGCTATCAGCATCTGGTGCGTAACAACTCCGTCTTCTGGCTGGCATCGGGGTATTCCCTTGATTTCGGCCTGACCGGCGGCGTGGTGAAAACCGGGACCTTTAACCAATTCATCCGCGGCGGCATCGCCTTTGCGACACCGCCAGGCACGCCGCTCGCCCCGAAAGCGCAGCCGGGCAAACACTTCCTGTTGCTCGAAAGCGAACCGAAAGAGTGGCGTGAATGGGGCACCGCCCTGCCACGTTAATCGAACGCTCCGGTGTCAACGCACCGGAGCCTTTATGCTACACTGCGCCCCTTATCTACTCCCTGTGGTACGCCCGTGGCTCAAAACTCCGTGTTTCTTCCTGACGAATTCCTGGCGCAGATGCGCGAGGCACTTCCCGCTCATCTCTCGATGGATGATTTTATCGCCGCCTGCCAGCGCCCGTTACGCCGCAGCATTCGCGTGAATACGCTCAAAATCAGCGTGGCCGATTTCCTGACGCTGGTGTCGCCCTACCGCTGGCAGCTGACGCCCGTCCCATGGTGTGCGGAAGGTTTCTGGATTGAGCGCGATGACGAAGATGCCCTGCCGCTGGGAAGCACCGCCGAGCACCTGAGCGGGCTGTTTTACATTCAGGAAGCGAGCTCGATGCTGCCCGTTGCCGCACTGTTTGCGGATGACAATCAGCCTGCGCGGGTGATGGACGTCGCCGCCGCGCCCGGCTCGAAAACCACGCAGATCGCCGCGCGGATGGGCAATCAGGGTGCCATTCTGGCCAATGAATTTTCCGCGAGCCGGGTGAAGGTCCTGCATGCCAATATCAGCCGCTGCGGGATCAGCAACGTTGCCCTGACTCACTTCGATGGCCGCGTTTTTGGCGCTGCGGTACCGGAATCCTTCGATGCGATCCTGCTGGATGCCCCGTGCTCGGGCGAAGGCGTGGTGCGTAAAGATCCCGATGCCCTTAAAAACTGGTCCGTAGCCAGCAACCTTGAGATTGCCGCCACCCAGCGTGAGCTCATCGACAGCGCGTTTCACGCCCTGCGTCCGGGCGGAACGCTGATTTACTCCACCTGCACCTTGAACCGCGATGAGAACGAATCCGTCTGTCTGTGGCTGAAAGAGCAATACCCGCAGGCCGTCGAGTTCGTGGCGCTGGACAGGCTGTTCGACGGCGCAAATGAGGCCCTGACGCCGGAGGGGTTCCTCCACGTCTTCCCGCAGATTTTTGACTGCGAAGGCTTCTTTGTCGCGCGCCTGCGTAAAACGGCCGCCATTGACGCTTTACCGACCCCGAAATTTAAAGTCGGCAACTTCCCGTTCGCCCCCCTGAAAGGACGCGAAACCGCGCAGGTCACCGAAGCCGCAAATAAAGTCGGCCTTCACTGGGACGACAATCTGCGCCTGTGGCAGCGCGACAAAGAGATCTGGCTCTTCCCGGTCGTGATCGAGCCTCTCATTGGCAAAGTCCGTTTCTCCCGCATCGGTATGCGCCTGGCGGAAGTGCACAACAAAGGCTATCGCTGGCAGCATGAATCGGTCATTGCCCTGGCGAGGGATGAGAACACCTTTGCCCTGACGCACAAAGAGGCGGAAGAGTGGTATCGCGGCCGCGATGTGTACCCGGAAGCCACACCACCGGCAGACGAAATGATTGTCACCTATCAGGGCTTCCCGCTGGGCCTGGCGAAGAAAGTCGGCTCACGTCTGAAGAACAGCTACCCGCGCGAACTGGTTCGCGATGGTCGCCTGTTTACCGGTAACGATCTCAGCGAATAAAAAACAGCACATTTTCACTGGCGCTTTTGCTCTCCTGCACTACGCTGAAAAATGGGCGATCACACTGGTCGTACCAGATTTTAAGCAAAACTGCGGAGAGCATTATGACGAAAACCAGCGTGCGTATTGGCGCTTTTGAGATCGACGATGCGGAGTTGCGCGGCGATAATCAGGGCGATCGAACGTTAACCATCCCCTGTAAATCCGATCCGGATTTATGTATGCAGCTCGATGCCTGGGACGCTGATACCAGCATTCCGGCGATCCTGGATGGCGAACATTCCGTGCTATACCGTGAACATTACGATCAGAAGTCCGATGCCTGGGTCATGCGCCTTGCCTGATTCCAAAAAGAACCCGCCCGAAGGCGGGTTATTTATGCCCTCAATTTCCCCTGCGATAAATCCTCCCCTACACTAATCATTCGGATCGCCAGATCAGAGGATGAGATGTTCGCACTGGTACTCTTTGTTTGTTATCTGGACGGCGGCTGCGATGACATCGTGATTGATGTCTATAACAGCGAAATGCAGTGTGTTGCCTCCAAAAAAGAGCAGCGCATTCGCCACGGCGGCTGCTACCCGGTTGAGGAGTTTATCGACAGCTTCTGGACCCCGGCTCAGGAATACAGTGACTTTTAGCTACTGGAGTTGCGCGAGGGTGAAGGTGCCTCCAAACACGGCGCCGGTGTCGATGTAATGTAAATTCCCGAAATCAAAACGCGTATTCAGCGGCGTATGCCCGAACCAGAAGTGGTCCGCCCCGGAAATCCCCTCGCCGCGACCGCTCATCAGATGGCTGAGTCTCCCCCGCTCCCACAGCACGCGGCTGCGGCTGACGGGCTTATCCCGTTCATAGCTTTCAGAGGGGTAATCGGCGTGAGCAATCACGTTGAGCCCGTTGGCACAGGTGATTTCAATAATATAGGGTAATTGCCGACAGGCTTCGAGCAGCGCCATCGCATCTAATTTCTGCGGGTTCGTCAGGCGAGAAAACCAAATTCCGCCGTTCATCGTCCAGAGTGCAAAATCATTATTACTGAGCGCATCCAGCGCCATTTGTTCATGATTCCCGCGCACGGCGCGAAACCAATTTTCCTGCATCAGCGCTAAACATTTCACGCTGTCCGGGCCGCGATCGATCAGGTCCCCCACGGAAATAAGCAAATCCTGATAGGGATTAAAATGAAGGCGTTTTAATTCATCCATCAGCCGTTGCCAGCAACCGTGAATGTCGCTCACAACCCAGACGTGACGCCATTGATGACCTTCAAGAATCTGGTACATAGCCCCTCCATGAAGAAGTATAGCTAATACACATTTATCAGGATCTGGCTCGATGATGTTGCTAACTTCAATCATCATTAAACGAAGCAGGAATAAAGGTTTAGCCGCTCTTAAATCGACGCATCCCGCCCCTTAGAATAGATTCAGAATTCTAATGAGGTCACCATCGTGTCGAATACCAGCCTGCAAATTGATGTGCCAGACGCACAGCCTGCCAATATTATCTCCGCTCTGACAAATGGTCAGCTTATCCCTGGGCCTATCTGGAGAAAGCGCGACTATCGAATTAAGTTCTTTCTGCGCTCTTTGCTGTTCTGGTCTTCGACAAATCGCATGCTGAGCGCGCTGGCCCATCGCGCTGATTTCGACCGCCTGCTGGCCGCTCAGGTCACGCTGCCGAGCAAAACCCATCGTCAGTATCTGACGCGCGGTATTAATTCCAACCAGCGCGCCGAGGCAGTTGTTCGCCACTATGAGTGGCTCGATGCCCTGCCGGATACCAGCCTGGCCAATGCCCTTACCCATCCCGTCGCACAGCCGATCGTCCATTTCCAGGCGAAGGATGACGCGCGTTACGCCGTCTATGCCTCGTCCGCCAGCAAAGCAGAGCGCGAAGGTGAAAGCACTCTGTGGCTGCGCGATGAAGAAGAGACACTGCTGGCGAGTGTGACCTTCAGCGTCGTGCCGGAAGGCGATCATTCGGCGCTAGTCATCGGCGGGCTGCAGGGTCCCCGTCGCGGTGTGACGCGCGAAACGATCAAGAAAGCGACCCGCGCCTGCCATGGCCTGTTCCCAAAACGCGTGCTGATGGAGGTGATTTTTAACCTTGCTGCCCACAGCGATATCAAAGCCATTTACGCCGTCAGCGATGAAGGCCACGTCTTCCGCGCCCTGCGCTATCGCCTGAGCAAAGGCCGCCATTTCCACGCCAGCTATGATGAATTCTGGGCCTCTATCGAAGGCCAGAAAATCTCCCGCTTCCGCTGGCAGCTGCCGTTACAGATGGAGCGCAAATCGCTTGAGGAAATCGCCAGTAAAAAACGCGCCGAATACCGCCGCCGTTTTGGCCTGCTGGATGAAATCGCCGAAGGGATTAACGCCCGCTTTTAACCGAGGTGGTGGCGTCCGCCACCACACAAAAATTTAACAAAACCGCCAAAAAGCGCTGGACTTTGGACTGCCAGATTAAGGTAGGATTTGTTTCTTTATCTGTGACTAAGAAGAATTATTGATATCAAGTTGCGTGGTACAACAAAGGTTTTACCCAAAGAGAAATACAGTGAACAAGGAACAACTCGAAATCATCATTCCCAAGTAGGCAGGACAATCAACAGCGACATGTCATGTCCTAACACATCCTCTCTGCTGTACTGCTCTGGAGATAGCCAGTAATAGACTTTCCTCTCGAATATGTCTACAAACTCGGAATCAGGTGGTATGACATGAACAGCTGCAACCCGCCAATATTCTGAGATGGCATCCTCTCTATCCCGTGATATTCCCCCATCTAATATGAAATTTCTCAATTTCGACTACTGCTTGCGAAAGCGCATTGTATGCCTCGGGAATGATAGTTCGGCGATTACTCACAAATCTCCACAAGGATGAAATTATAGGTGCTGAATTAATCAGCGTAAGTAGGATCCCTCTACATTACACACGATTAAACGTAGTTATGTGAAGTGTCATCCGGGATCTGAATCGGTAGTGGCATAAAGCGCTCCACGCCTGCAGGCATAAAAAACGCGCCAACACGGGCGGGAGTATGGAATAAAAAAAACCGACCGTCCAGGAGAGGAAAACGGGGAACAGGCACTAAAAAGACCTATCAGCGGCCTTAAATAGGTGCCCCGCGGGACACACAATGAGAGCACTATTTGGCGGGCCAGATACGAAAAAGCCCCGGCGGGATCAAAGCTTAAAATACAAATGAATCGACGTCATCGTAGTTGCCGATAAGAGCAGATTAATGTAATCAGCGCAGGTATTGCGGCAACAAACCAACCCGAGATCAGTAGCAGATCGAGCGTGTCCTCATCCCCTGATAATGAAAAAATATCCTTAATCACATAAATCCACGACAAAGGGACATTGTAAAACCACACCGCTGATATACCGGCAAACATGATAATGGCTATGAAAAGACTCAGTAGAAATATCAAAAATGTTCTCATGTTACGGTTATCGTTCCATGTGCTTTAAAGCTCGTACAGGGAACTGGCATCATCGTGGTGTTTAGCAATGCTTCCCGCAAATAGTCAAAATCTGACAAGCTGCAAAGCGTTATACACCCTTCACTCAACCCGCGCGGGCCAATCGGATGCAATCTAAAACTAGAGCGTTTAACACCCTCGACAAAAACTGCGTCGTCTATCTGCCAGTCCTCTTTATAAAGAGCGAACCATGTAGAACGGTCTGTGCCGTAGAAATTTTTCAGGCCGAAATCAGTTATTGCACCCAACCGACCACCGCTTTGCCTACTTAAAATAAAGTAGCGACCCGGGGGGATTGGGCCAATTTCCTTTCTGCCAGCCATTGTCACGTTATTGCGCCCAAATAGCTGACCTGAAAATGCGGGAAAGTTTCCCACTCCCGCTACGGTCAATATAGAGGTCGGCAAGCCATTCAGTGCAAACCTGGCAATTATCACGCTGTAACCCTCATGTTCCAGCCGTCTGTAAACTTGATGTTGCCGTCGCAATATTTCCAGGTGATTTTTTCATAACGCAGCTCGACTGATTCAAGATGATTATGTTTTTCCATAGCCTGGTTTTTTACGTTGTGCATGACTGGTGTTACACCAACCACCTTCACCCCTTCGAGGAACATGTTGAAATATTCAACCTCCTGCCCTGCATCGTTAATGCGATACCACTTTATTTCAGCAGACTTGAGCGTTTGGCCTGATGCCACCGCGCGATACAGATAAGGTGAGGAGGAGTCAAACTCCTTTTCTATTGTGAGAGGGGAATGAATACGGGTGCCAGTGAGTTTGCCTGTATTCCCATCAGTTGGAATATGAAGGCCATGGCCGAAGGATAAAACCTCAACACTACCCTCTCGATCCTTCACATCGACAGAACCCTTAATATCCGCGCCACCGTCATCTTTCAGCCACAAATAAGCTGGTATAGCCATGATTTATCTCCTTATAAAAAAAGGAGTATACTCATGCTAGTTTCGAGGCCCAGAACTTTTTGTGCGGAAAGATTTCTCATAATAAAACCCGCACAGAGGCGGGTTTTATTATTTCGGCAACATCCAAAATTAGCCTTAAAAATCAGTCATTCTATTGCATTTTGTAACCACACTTAGAATTTTTAATGTGGTTATCGTGCTTTATCACAGAAAAAGCCTCAACTGATTAATCAACGACATCTTTGCTGGCCACATGGCGGCAATTTGCTCCTCAAGGAGAACAAGTGTTTGTATCAGCGCCGTTTTATCCAGTGCGACTACCTCCTCTTTCATCAACTGCCAGTCTGGTGCGTACACGCGAAGCCAGGCGCCAATGTTAACACGTTGCAAAAAAACACTGGCTTCAGGCGTTGCCGAGGTCAGTGTATTTTAATTGTAACTGTGCCATCGGTTTATCGAATGTTGCGCGATGCCGAAGGCACTATGATCAGCGAGCTGCGCCACACCGTCAGGATCCGGCGAAACGTTCAGTAATACCCCGCCAACTTTTCACGAGATCCGCAGCCTTTCCGGGCGGCTGTATGAAGCAGCCTATGGCAAAGAATTTACCCAAAAACTTTTCGGTCACAAGTCCGAGAAGATGACCAAAAAGTACCTCGATAAGCGCCAGAAAGAGTACGTGATGATTTAAATTTTCCTTGTGAAAAAAATGTTAAGGCCGATTTTGTTGTGATATAAAAGGAAAAGACCGGATATCGAAATTCGAGGAAATTTCGAGGATTTTCGGGGCGGTCTCTGTAATTTACTGATGTGACTTACAAATAAAAAGAGACCGAATACGATTCCTGTATTCGGTCCAGGGAAATGGCTCTTGGGAGAGAGCCGTGCGCTAAAAGTTGGCATTAATGCAGGCTCAAGTCGCCTGACACTTTAAGAATAGATGACGACGCCAGGTTTTCCAGTCCGCAGCAAAAGTGGTCAGAAAATTTCGCGATTGAGCATCCCAAAACAAAAAAACCGCACTGCTTCCTGTCAGAAGCCTGCGGTTTTTTTATTGGAAACCTGAAATTAGCAGAGCTTGTCGGCGCGCTCGATAAACGGAGCGAGGCTCATCTTCTGGTTCGGGTTTGCCGGGTCGTCAATCTGGATAATGCCGATCGGCTGGCCGTTGCTTTTGCCGCTGGCGACCTGCTGCTCGGCAACATCGTTGAGCGGGTATTGCACCAGCGTGCTTGGGTTGATGGCATACAGCGCATGGCCCGGACGACAGGTCAGCATCACTTCTTCGCGGTTAAAGGCCCATTTGTCTTTACCCACTTCGAAACGACTCACGGTGATCACCTGTGGTGCCGCAAACGCGGAACCGGCGCACGCCAGCAAGACGAGAGAAAGAACTGTTTTTTTCATACTTTTTAAACCTTGTCAGAAAGGCTCCCAGGTCGCGAACAGACTGACGATTGCCAGCACCAGCGCCCCCAGAACCACCTCAGCCTGTGTCATCCAGATAAAGAATTGTTGTTCGCGCCCCGATTCAGGACGAAATCGTGGAACCAGAAGATACCGATTCAGCAGCGCAATGACCACCATCATCGCCACCAGCGCACATTTCAACAACAGCAACTGCCCATATTCCGTGCGCCACGGCCAGTTCAGGCCGAGGATCAGCAGCATATTGACCACACCGGTCAGGATCACGCCCGCCACCGCATAGTGCCCGATACGCGAAAAACGCATCATGGTATAGATAGCCGGAACGCGCCAGCGCCCTTTTGCCAGCCGCATGCAAAACACCAGCGGGAGCAACGCGCCGACCCAGGTCGCTGCGCTGAGCAAATGAATCGCGTGATTAACCCGCTGCAGAACGCCCGGAACGCCGTCGCGCATCGCCGCATGACCGACACCCGCGAGTAAAATAAACTGGCCGATGGCGAGCAACAGCAACAGGCGCGCGCTTTTCGCGGGTGCGATCCAGGCCGCACAGGCGGTGAGGAGCGCCAGGACGATTTGCCACAGCCACACGCCACCAAACCGCGTGCTGGCGACCGCCTGCCAGATCTCTGGCTGAACCACGTCACGCCAGCCGTCACCCATCTGCCCGCCCTGCACCGCCAGCATCAGCAGCGCCGTCAGCAGACTGACCAGCGCCGCGATTTTTTGCTGCCGCTGAAAACGGCGGGTCATCAGCCGTTGCAGGGAGAACGGAGCCAGCCACGCGCTGTAAAACGCATTGCCGAAAATCAGCATCAGCGCCGCAAAATGGACGAAGCGCAGGGCGACGTAACTGAACGCCAGCATCTTATTTCACGCTAAAGTGATAGCTGCCTTTGGTTTTGTGACCGTCGACGGAGACCACGTGCCAGTCAACGGCATACGTCCCCGGCGTCAGGGGTTGTTCGAGAGGAACGATGAGCTGGGTGTTGTCATTCTCCGCGCGTTTCACCGCACCAATTTTGACGATTTGCTGCTTATCACCGGTGACGGATACGCCGCTGAATTTCGGTTCGATACCTTCCGAGAAATTGAGCGTCAGCGCCTGCGGCGCAGCAGTGACGGCGGCGTCGGCAGCCGGGTACTGATGTTTAAGATGGGCATGAGCCAGCGCAGCCGGAGCTGTCGCCATAGAAAGCAGAAAGGTCAGTGCGCAGGCCGCGCGGGATGGGGTGAATACCATATCAATCATTCCTTTTTGTTATGTCTATATGACAGAGGATAACTCTGTATAATATCTGAGTCGAGGATGATCCTGCGCAGGCTTGTCAACGCAGGGCAACCGCGGTAAGGTCAGCGCCGCATAATCAGGAGAAGGCAATGAAGATTAATCTGGCGACCATCCCTCAGGATGAAATGGACAAAGTGAATGTCGATCTCGCGGCCGCAGGCGTGGCGTTCAAAGAGCGCTATAACATGCCGGTGATCGCCGAAGTCGTTGAGCGCGAACAGCCCCCTCACCTGCGAGACTGGTTTCGCGAGCGTTTAATTGCGCATCGCCTGAAGTCCGTCACGCTGTCGCGTCTCCCGTACGAACCTAAAGTTAAGTAAACGCGGCTTTTCGTTACACTTCCTTACAGGGTTTGTGGCAGGATAAGAAAACCCTGAAGTATTCAGGGGAATTATCGAATCCCTGAGACGAGTGTATAAGGAAGTCACGATGTCCCAATGGAATATTGCCGCCGCGCAGTATGCTCCCCGGCATAACTGCATTGATGCTCACGTTCAGCATCACCTTCGTTTTATCGACGCTGCTGCCCGCCAGCAGTGCAATCTGCTCGTTTTCCCTGAACTTTCGCTGACCGGCCCTGCCGTCGATGGCGTGACGTTGCCTGAGCCGCCTGACGAACAGACACTGGCTCCGATTGTTGACGCCGCACACACCCTTTCCATCACGGTGATCGCCGGAATGACCCTGGAGACGCACGGCGTGCGGCAGAAAGGACTGGCCCTTTTTTCCCCGAATCACACTCAGGCCATGCGCTACCCGCAGGGCAGCGGCGCATGTCTGATACCCGGCAAACCCCAGCTCACTATCGTGGAGGGGCAAACGGAACTGCCGAGTCTCGATCCTCTCGCCGCGCTATTCACCTGCAGCCAGGCCGTCGGTGAGAGCAGCTGGCGCGACGCCATCAGTCGTCTGCAGCGTTTTTCCCATAAATACGCTATTGCAGTGCTGATGGCGAACTCGCTCGGCCACAGCGCCCTGTGGGATGCGAGCGGGCAATTGATTGTTCGCGCCGACAGCGGCGAGCTGTTATTAACCGGAACATGGGGTAAGCAGGGTTGGCAAGGTGATATCATTCCATTACGCTAATGTTTTTAAGGCCAGGAGTGAGCCATGCTGCGTGTAATCGACACCGAAACCTGTGATCTTCAGGGCGGGATTGTAGAGGTCGCGTCCGTTGACGTGATTGACGGACAGATCGTCAACCCCATGAGCCATTTGGTTCGCCCCGACCGTCCTATCAGCGCGCAGGCGATGGCCATTCACCGCATCACGGAATCGATGGTGGCGGATAAACCCTGGATTGAGGAAGTGATCCCGAACTACTTCGGTAGCCCGTGGTACGTGGCGCATAACGCCAGCTTTGACCGCCGCGTATTGCCGGAGATGCCCGGCGAGTGGATCTGCACCATGAAGCTGGCGCGCCGCGCCTGGCCGGGGATTAAATACAGCAATATGGCGCTGTATAAATCCCGCAAGCTCAGCGTGAAAACGCCGGAAGGGTTACATCATCACCGCGCGTTGTACGATTGCTATATCACGGCGGCGTTACTCATTGATATCATGAATAACACCGGCTGGACGCCGGATGAGATGGCGACCATCACCGGACGCCCCGCCCTGTTAACCACCTTTACCTTTGGTAAATATCGCGGCAAACCGGTCTCCGAAGTGGCCGAGCGCGATCCGGGCTATCTGCGCTGGCTGTACAACAACCTCGACCGCATGAGCCCGGAGCTGCGTCTCACGCTCCGCCATTACCTCGACGACGCCTAATCCGCGGCAACATGGCCTGGCAGCGTCCCCTGCGCCAGGCCAATCAGGAAGGCATACTCCAGCGCCACCCCTTCGTAGGATTTAAAGCGTCCCGATTTCCCACCGTGACCGGAGTCCATATCCGTGCACAGCAGTAGCAGGTTGTCGTCGGTTTTCAGCTCCCGCAGTTTCGCCACCCATTTTGCCGGTTCCCAGTACTGCACCTGAGAATCGTGCAGACCGGTGGTCACCAGCATGTGCGGATAAGCCTTCGCTTCGACGTTATCGTACGGGCTGTATTCTTTCATGTAGCGATAGTAGGTCTCGTCCTGTGGATTGCCCCACTCTTCAAATTCACCGGTGGTTAACGGGATCGACTCGTCGAGCATAGTCGTGACCACATCAACGAACGGTACCTGGGCGACGATGCCTTTAAACAGCTCAGGACGCAGATTGATTACCGTCCCCATCAGCATACCGCCCGCGCTGCCGCCCATGCCAAAACACAGTTTCGGATCGCCGTAGCCCTGAGCAATCAGCTCGTCACACACGTCCAGATAGTCGTTAAAGGTATTTTTCTTTTTCAGGAATTTCCCTTCTTCGTACCAATGCTGGCCCAATTCCCCGCCGCCGCGCACGTGGGCGATGGCGAAGACAAATCCCCGGTCGAGCAGGCTTAGTCGGCTGCTGCTGAAATCGGCGTCCATGCTGGCGCCGTAAGAGCCGTAGCCGTACACCAGCAGCGGGTTTTTACGCTTCTGGAAATGGTCTTTGTGATACACCAGCGACACCGGGACCTCCACGCCATCGCGCGCGGTGATCCACAGGTGTTCGCTGCGGTAATGGCTGGCGTCAAACCCGGCCACTTCGGCCTGCTTGAGCACTTTCCGCTGGCCGGAATTCATATCGAGTTCAAACAGCGTGTCGGGCGTGGTCATCGACGAATATCCGTAGCGCAGCCGGGAGGATTCGGGCTCAGGATTGTAGCCAATCCAGGTCACGTACGCCGGATCGTCAAAGGCAATCCCCACCACTTCGCGCGTTTTACGGTTGATTTGCCGGATGCTGGTCAGCCCTCGCTGACGCTCTTCCACCACCAGCCAGTCGGTAAACAGGGTGAAGCCTTCGAGCATCACCTGTTCACGTGCCGGGATCAGCACTTCCCATTTACGCTCGTCGCGCACTTTGGTTTTATACAGGCCAAAGTTTTTGCCTTCGCGGTTGGAGCGCAGATAGAAGGTATGCTGGAAATGGTCGAGGCTGTACTCGTGGTCTTTACGGCGCGGGAGAAAACAGAGCGGCTGGGCGTCGGGCAGCTCCGCATCAAGCAGCAGCACTTCGGTGGTCGTGGCGCTGGCAAGCGAAATAATCACATAGTGGCGCGAGGTGGTTTTGTGCAGGCTGACGTAAAAGGTGTCGTCCTGTTCTTCGTACACCAGCTCATCGGTACCCGAAGAGGTGCCGACCGTATGTCGCCAGACCTGATAAGGCAGCAGCGTTGAGGCGTGCTTTTTGACGTAATAGACGGTTTCAGAGTCGTTCGCCCAGACAAAATCCGACGAAACGTTATCGAGCATTTCCGGATACCAGTTCCCGGTGTCCAGATTGCGAAAGCGCAGGCCGTACTGGCGGCGTGACAGGTAATCTTCCGCCAGCGCCATGATGGTGTTATCCGGCGAAATACCCATCCCGCCGAGGGTATAGAACTCGCTGTGCGCCGCGCGCTGGTTGGCATCGAGCAGGGTCTCCCAGTCGTCCCATTCGGCACAAAGCACAGACTGGCGCTGATAGATGGCGTATTCGCTGCCCGGCTCGTAGAGATGACGATAGCGGTAGCCGTTTTTGGTCCAGGGCGCCGAGATGTCGCGCTGCGGAACCCGCGCGACCATCTCTTCCAGCAGACGATCCTGGAGCGCCTGCTGCGAGGACATCACCTTGCGGCCGTAATCATTTTCCTGATGAAGGTAATCAAGCACTTCCGGCTGCGAGCGTTCGTCGTCCCGCAGCCAGTAGTAATTATCGATGCGCGTGTCACCGTGAGTGGTGAGCGCTTTGGGAATGCGTCGGGCTTTTGGCAGCATGTCAGTTTTTCTTTTTGGTTTTACACCCTATAAGGGTGGCAAAACGCGCGCACGATGCAAGCGAAACGTGACAGCCGTCAGATAAAATTACCCCTGTAATGCCTGTTTTTGCTGCTTAATATCCTGTTCGATCCCTTCCCGAACATCTTGCGGAATTTTCAGCGCGTCGCCGAGGGCGTTCAGATAGCTGCGCTCCATAAAGTGATCGATATCGATGGCTGCGGCACTCAGGAAATAGAGTTCCAGCGCCTCCTCCTCGTTTTTCACACTCTGCGCCAGACGGTTTGGATCGAGCGGCTGTTCAATCGCCTGCGCCACCAGCGCTCGGCCCTGCGCTTCCACGCCCGCTTCCCGCATCTGCTGCTCGATGGCGGATCGCTCTTTGTCATCGATGTGGCCGTCGCTTTTCGCGGCAAACACTAGGGCCAGGATCAGGCGTTCAGTACGCAGATCCATCGGTGAAATTTGCTCACCAAAGTGCGGTTCATCCTGATGGGCCGTCCGCACTTTCTCTTTGTACTTGTTCCAGAGCACCGTTCCGGCAATAGCCCCACCACCGGCCAGCAGCGCGCCGGTGCCGTATTTGGTCAGCAGTTTGCGCGAGGATTTATTGGCGACCAGCAGGCCCGCCAGCCCGCCGAGCGCACCGGGCACCAGCAGCTTGCTCAGCCCCTCGCCGCCCGATGACGACGCTTTCTGTCCTAACATGGATTGCAGTTGATTCAACCAGCCTGACATGATTTTCCCCACTTAACGGTTCGCAATGGGTACAGCCTATGCGAGGTGATGTCAGGAAATGTCTGTCCGCGCTAAAGAAGCGCAAATTTCCCCCGCCCATCATCACGCTGTCCGTTGAGGGAAGACAGACGCAAACGTTTTCGTTTATACTGCGCGCAACTTTTTCAGGGGGATTTTATGACTCTTTTAGGAACTGCTCTGCGTCCGGCCGCGACGCGCGTCATGCTGTTGGGTTCTGGCGAACTGGGAAAAGAGGTGGCTATCGAGTGCCAGCGCCTGGGGATTGAAGTGATCGCCGTCGATCGCTATGCCGACGCCCCGGCGATGCACGTCGCCCACCGCTCACATGTGATCAATATGCTGGATGGGAACGCCCTTCGCGCTCTGATTGCCGAGGAAAAACCGGACTTTGTGGTACCGGAAATCGAAGCCATCGCCACCGATACGCTGATTGCCCTCGAGCAGGAAGGCCAGCGCGTGGTGCCCTGCGCCCGCGCCGCTAAACTGACCATGAACCGGGAAGGCATTCGTCGTCTGGCCGCCGAGGAGTTAGCGATTCCGACGTCGAGCTACCGCTTTGCCGATGGGAAAGATGAGTTTCTGCAGGCCGTCGAACAGATTGGCTACCCGTGCATCATTAAGCCGGTAATGAGCTCCTCCGGGAAAGGTCAGAGTTTTATCCGTGACGCCTCCGCGCTCGATAAGGCGTGGGATTACGCCCAGCAGGGTGGCCGCGCGGGCGCCGGTCGCGTCATCGTCGAAGGTGTGGTGAAGTTTGATTTTGAAATCACCCTGCTGACAGTCAGCGCCGTGGACGGCGTGCATTTCTGCGATCCGATTGGTCATCGTCAGGAGGATGGCGATTATCGTGAATCCTGGCAGCCGCAGCAGATGAGTGCCCTGGCGCTGGAACGCGCGCAGGAGATGGCCCGCAAAGTGGTGCTGGCGCTCGGCGGTTACGGCCTGTTTGGCGTTGAACTGTTCGTCTGCGGCGATGAGGTGATTTTCAGCGAAGTCTCCCCGCGTCCGCACGACACCGGAATGGTGACGCTGATTTCCCAGGATCTCTCGGAGTTCGCCCTGCACGTGCGCGCGTTCCTCGGTCTGCCGGTTGGCGGCATCCGTCAGTACGGCCCGGCCGCGTCGGCGGTGATCCTGCCGCAGCTGACCAGCCAGAACGTCACCTTTGATAATGTTGAGGCCGCCGTCGGCGCGGGTCTGCAACTGCGTCTGTTTGGTAAACCGGAAATTGACGGCACCCGTCGTCTCGGCGTGGCGTTAGCCACCGGGGATAGCGTGGAAAGTGCGGTTGAGCGCGCGAAAAGTGCAGCGCAGGCCGTCAGTGTGAAGGGATAAAAAAACCGGGCAACAGATGTTTGCCCGGTTAGATTTTGTAGGGCGGGTAAGGCGAAGCCGCCACCCGCCACAGCAAAAAATTACTTCGCGCCTTCCACTGCTTCGCGCGCCAGCTTAGTGATGCGATCCCAGTCGCCCGCTTCCAGCGCATCCGCCGGAACCAGCCAGGAGCCACCGATACACAGGACGCTTTTCAGCGCCAGGTAGTCGCGGTAGTTCGCCGGAGAGATACCGCCCGTCGGGCAGAAACGCACCTGAGAGAACGGGCCCGCAATCGCCTGCAGCGCTTTGGTGCCGCCATTGGCTTCAGCCGGGAAGAATTTGAACTCTTTCAGGCCGTAATCCATACCCAGCATCAGTTCAGACACGGTGCTGATACCTGGGATTAACGGAATCGTGCCTTCGGTTGCGGCTTTCAGCAGCGGCTCGGTCAGGCCCGGGCTGATGGCGAACTGTGCGCCCGCTTCGGTCACTTCAGCCAGCTGCTGAGGGTTGAGCACGGTACCGGCACCGATAATTGCGTCCGGCACTTCTTTGGCGATAGCGCGGATCGCATCCATCGCGCATGCGGTACGCAGCGTCACTTCCAGAACACGAACACCACCTGCAACCAGCGCTTTCGCCATCGGGACGGCGTGCTCCAGTTTGTTCACCACGATAACCGGCACTACCGGGCCAGTTGTCAGGATTGCTTCTGCACTTGTTTTCCAGTTTTTCATCAGTGTTTTTCTCTCGCCAGATCGTTAATTCTTGTCGTCTTAAAACGTAATACAGGTTGCGCCCTGTTCAGCACCGGAGAGCTTCTCGCGCAGTGCACTGAACATTTCGCGCCCTGTTCCCACACGCGACGCGCTCAGGTCAGGAATATGCGGCTTACGGGCGGCCAGTTCGGCTTCATCCACCAGCAGGGTCAGTTCGCCTGTCTGGCCATTCACGCGGATCATATCGCCATCGCGGACTTTCGCCAGTAACCCACCGTCGTAAGCTTCGGGAGTGACGTGGATTGCTGATGGCACTTTACCTGATGCGCCGGAGAGTCGTCCATCGGTGACCAACGCAATTTTGAAACAGCGGTCCAATAATACACCAAGTGGTGGCATAAGTTTATGTAATTCTGGCATGCCGTTCGCTTTTGGTCCCTGGTGACGAACCACTACCACACAGTCTTTGTCCAGCAGGCCAGCTTCGAAGGCAGGCAGCACGTCGTGCTGGCTTTCGAAAATCACCGCTGGCGCTTCCACGATCTGGTTTTCAACCGGCACGGCGGAGGTTTTCATCACCGCGCGACCGAGGTTGCCGCTCAGCACTTTGGTGCCGCCGTGATGGGAGAATGGCTTCGCGAAGGTGGCGATCACCTGCTCGTCGAGGGAATCCTGCGCGCCTTCGCGCCAGTCGAGCTCGCCGTCATTCAGCCACGGCTCCATGGTGTAGCGTTGCAGACCGAAACCGGCCACCGTGTTGACGTCTTCATGCAGCAGGCCGCCTTTCAGCAGCTCGCGGATCAGTACCGGTACGCCGCCCGCCGCCTGGAAGTGGTTGATATCTGCCGGACCGTTCGGGTAGAGACGCGCCATCAGCGGCACGATTTCAGACAGGTCAGAGAAATCATCCCAGTTAATCTGGATCCCCGCCGCACGCGCCATCGCGACCAGGTGCATGGTGTGGTTGGTGGAACCGCCGGTCGCCAGCAGGGCGACGATCCCGTTGACGATCACTTTTTCGTCAACCATTTTACCGAGCGGCATCCACTCGTTGCCGTTGCCGGTCAGACGCGTCACCTGACGCGCAGCCGCTTCGGTCAGGGCCTGACGCAGCGGCGCATCTGGCTGAACAAACGACGAACCAGGGAGCTGCATACCCATGAACTCCACCACCATCTGATTGGTGTTGGCAGTCCCGTAGAACGTACAGGTGCCTGGCGCGTGATATGAGGCGGCTTCCGCTTCCAGCAGCGCGCTGCGATCCACTTTGCCTTCCGCATACAGCTGGCGGATACGCACTTTTTCTTTATTCGGCAGACCGCTCGCCATCGGGCCAGACGGAACAAAAATCGCGGGCAGATGACCGAACGACAGGGCCGCCATTGCCAGGCCCGGGACAATTTTGTCGCACACGCCGAGGTACAGTGCGCCGTCGAACATATTGTGGGACAGGCCCACCGCCGCAGACATAGCGATAATTTCGCGGCTTAGCAGGGAGAGCTCCATCCCGTCCTGGCCTTGGGTTACGCCGTCGCACATGGCTGGCACGCCACCGGCCACCTGCCCGACCGCATTGGCGCTGTGCAGCGCTTTGCGAATAATTTCCGGGTAGTGTTCGTACGGCTGGTGTGCGGAGAGCATGTCGTTGTAGGAGGTGATGATCGCAATATTGTTACGCAGCATGCTTTTCAGCGAGGCTTTATCGTCCGGCTGGCAGGCGGCGAAACCGTGGGCCAGATTCCCGCAGGCGAGCTGTGAACGATGGACCGTGTCGGTTTTTGCCTGCTGGATGCGGGCGAGGTAGGCAGAACGTGTCTCTTTCGAGCGCTCAACAATGCGCTGTGTTACGCGTAACAATACAGGATTCATAGAAGCTCCTCTAATTTATCTGTCCAGGCGCAGGAGTTAACAAGATGAATCGCTTGTCTTAACAAGGCTGAAACGCTTGCAGTCCGTAGCTCGGGGGCAAAATCGCTTCAGCCAGTGTAATAAAAAAAGCTCCACGGGTGAATCCACGCGGAGCTTAAATGATTAAAAATTGTGCCACAATCTGTGTTAGATCATGTTACCGGTAAAATAACCCGTTTGGATTAGCTTCCGTCTTACTCGAACTCGTTCCAGGAACGGCCATCGCGGGTGATCATCGCTACTGACGCGACCGGTCCCCAGGTGCCTGCCTGATACGGTTTTGGCGCATCCTGATCGGCTGCCCAGGCTTCGGTAATGGAGTCGACCCACTTCCACGCCTCTTCCACTTCATCGCGACGCACGAACAGCGCCTGGATCCCACGCATGGTTTCCAGCAGCAGACGCTCGTAAGCATCGGCCAGGTGCGTTTCGTTGAAGGTTTCGGAGTAGCTCAGATCCAGCTTGGTGGTTTGCAGGTTGTGCTTGTGATCCAGGCCCGGCACTTTGTTCAGCACCTGAATATCCACGCCCTCATCAGGCTGCAGACGGATTGTCAGTTTGTTCTGCGGCAGCTCCTGCCAGGACTCTTTGAACAGGTTCAGTTCCGGGTTCTTGAAATAGACCACGACTTCAGAGCATTTGGTCGGCAGACGTTTACCGGTGCGCAGATAGAACGGAACACCCGCCCAGCGCCAGTTGTCGATATCGACGCGGATCGCCACGAAAGTCTCGGTGTTGCTGGACTTGTTCGCGCCCTCTTCTTCCAGATAGCCAGGGACTTTTTTACCCTGCGCGAAACCGGAGGTGTACTGACCGCGGACGGTTTTCTCACGCACGTTCGAGCGATCGATGCGGCGCAGAGACTTCAGCACCTTCACTTTTTCGTCACGAATGTTATCCGCAGAGAGATCGGACGGCGGAGACATGGCGATCATGCAGAGGATTTGCAGCAGGTGGTTCTGGATCATGTCGCGCATCTGACCAGCCTGGTCAAAGTAACCCCAGCGCCCTTCGATGCCCACCTCTTCAGCCACGGTAATTTCCACGTGATCGATGGTGCGGTTGTCCCAGTTGTTCGCAAACAGGGAGTTCGCAAAACGCAGGGCCAGCAGGTTCAGCACCGTCTCTTTACCCAGATAGTGGTCGATACGGTAAACCTGGCACTCTTCGAAGTATTCCCCGACCTGGTCGTTGATTTCACGCGAAGTCGCAAGAGAAGTCCCCAGCGGTTTTTCCATGACTACACGCGCCGGTTTGGCGTTGAGTTTCGCTTCGCCCAGACCTTTGCAGATGGCGCCGAAGGTGCTTGGCGGCATCGCGAAGTAGTTGATGGTCACACGGTTTTGCTGGTCCAGCATCTTGCCCAGACGGCCAAACGACTTGGTATCGTTGACATCCAGGTTGCAGAAATCAAGACGACCGCTCAGCGCATCCCACAAACTTTCATCGATCTTCTCTTTCATGAACGTTTCGAGCGCTTCACGCACCACTTTGGTGTAGGCGTCTTTATCCCAGTCAGCGCGGCCCACGCCCAGGATGCGAGTGTCCGGGTGGATCTGGCCTGCTTTTTCCAGTTGATACAGGGAAGGCAGCAATTTACGGCGTGCAAGATCGCCTTTCGCGCCGAAAATGACCAGGTCACATGCCTGGGCTGTTTGCGTTACCGCCATGTCATTCTCCTCAGTTGGATATCCTGGTGCTTTTGCCAGAATATCGTTGTAATTTTATTACAATGCACTGTACTGCTTTTACGTCATTCCCGAAACCATTAGCGCTTAACCTCGCGTGCGATAACGCGATTTTTGATTGTTTACACGCTTCAGTTACGGGAATCACGACGAATCCGTTGGATCTTTGCGCGGCCGGGCCGTTGCGAAAACCCGACCGCGATCAAGTAATGAAAAAAAACAACAACTTTTCGTGTTGTTCATTACCCTTCGACCAGGTCAGAGGGGTATATTCTTCCTAATTCGAATCACGATTTCATCAATTAATGAAATCGTTTCCACCCATGAGCGTCTTGTCATCATGAACATGCTGGAAAAAATCCAGTTTCAACTGGAACACCTTAGCAAATCCGAGCGTAAAGTGGCGGAAGTTATTCTCGCCTCACCGACTCAGGCCATTCATTCCAGCATCGCCGCTCTGGCGCAGGAGTCGGGGGTCAGCGAGCCTACCGTCAACCGCTTTTGTCGCAGTCTTGAGACGCGCGGTTTTCCTGATTTTAAACTGCATCTGGCCCAAAGTCTGGCAAACGGCACGCCCTATGTAAATCGCAATGTCGATGAAGACGACAGCGTAGAGGCCTATACGGGCAAAATTTTTGAATCGGCGATGGCGACCCTCGACCATGTGCGCCAGTCGCTGGATAAAGCGTCGCTCAATCGCGCCGTGGATCTGCTCACCCAGGCGAAAAAAATCGCCTTCTTCGGGCTGGGCTCTTCCGCTGCCGTGGCCCACGACGCAATGAACAAATTTTTTCGCTTTAATGTCCCGGTGATTTACTCCGATGACATTGTGCTGCAACGCATGAGCTGTATGAATTGTAACGAAGATGACGTGGTGGTGCTGATCTCCCACACCGGGCGGACCAAAAGTCTGGTGGAGCTGGCGCAGCTGGCGCGTGAAAACGATGCCATGGTGATTGCCCTCACCACCGCCGGAACGCCGCTGGCGCGTGAAGCGACGCTGGCCATTACGCTGGATGTGCCGGAAGATACGGACATGTATATGCCGATGGTCTCCCGGCTGGCGCAGTTAACGGTCATCGACGTGCTGGCAACGGGATTTACCCTGCGTCGCGGCGCGAAATTCAGAGATAACTTGAAGCGGGTCAAAGAAGCGCTCAAGGAATCGCGTTTTGATAAAGAATTGCTCATTAAGGGCGATGTACCCTGAATGTTTTTATAAGGTTGTTACTTTTTTCGGTATTCGGTAGTTTCTACACAGCGCCGAATCTATGTTCACGCAACACCAAAGTTGTTTCAGTCAACGGAGTATTACATGTCCAGAAGGCTTCGCAGAACCAAGATCGTTACCACCTTAGGTCCGGCAACTGACCGCGATAATAACCTCGAGAAAATTATCGCCGCGGGCGCCAACGTGGTACGCATGAACTTCTCTCACGGTACGCCAGAAGACCACAAATTACGTGCAGACAAGGTCCGTGAGATCGCGGCAAAACTGGGACGTCACGTGGCTATCCTCGGCGACCTGCAGGGTCCGAAGATTCGCGTTTCGACGTTTAAAGAAGGCAAAGTTTTCCTTAACATCGGCGATAAATTCCTCCTCGACGCCAACCTGGGTAAAGGCGAAGGCGACAAGGAGCGAGTGGGCATCGACTATAAAGGTCTGCCTGCTGACGTGGTGCCGGGCGATATCCTGCTGCTCGACGATGGTCGCGTGCAGCTGAAAGTGATCGAAGTCCAGGGCATGAAAGTGTTCACCGAAGTGACCGTGGGCGGCCCGCTTTCCAACAACAAAGGCATCAACAAACTCGGCGGTGGTCTCTCCGCTGAAGCCCTGACCGAAAAAGACAAAGCCGACATCATCACGGCCGCGCAGATTGGCGTCGACTATTTGGCCGTCTCCTTCCCGCGCTGCGGCGAAGACCTGAACTACGCTCGCCGTCTGGCGCGTGATGCAGGCTGCGACGCCAGCATCGTGGCTAAAGTGGAACGTGCGGAAGCCGTCTGCAGCCAGGAAGCGATGGATGATGTGATCCTGGCGTCTGACGTGGTAATGGTTGCCCGTGGCGACCTGGGCGTTGAAATCGGCGACCCTGAGCTGGTCGGCATCCAGAAAGCGCTGATCCGTCGTGCGCGTCAGCTGAACCGCTCCGTGATCACCGCGACCCAGATGATGGAGTCGATGATCACTAACCCAATGCCAACCCGTGCGGAAGTGATGGACGTCGCCAACGCCGTGCTGGATGGTACCGATGCGGTGATGCTCTCTGCGGAAACGGCAGCGGGTCAGTATCCGGCTGAAACCGTGGCCGCGATGGCGCGCGTGTGCCTGGGCGCTGAGAAGATCCCAAGCATCAACGTCTCCAAACACCGTCTGGACATTCAGTTTGATAACGTGGAAGAAGCGATTTCCATGTCCGCCATGTACGCGGCGAACCACCTGAAAGGCGTGACTGCGATCATCACCATGACCGAATCCGGCCGCACCGCGCTGATGACTTCCCGTATCAGCTCCGGCCTGCCGATCTTCGCCATGTCCCGTCATGAACGCACCCTGAACCTGACGGCCCTGTATCGTGGCGTGACTCCGGTCTTCTTCGACAGCACCAACGACGGTGTTGCCGCAGCGAACGACGCGGTCAATCTGCTGCGCGATAAAGGCTATCTGGTCTCTGGTGATATCGTAATCGTCACCCAGGGCGATGTGATGAGCACCATTGGCTCGACCAACACCACTCGCGTGATGACTGTCGAGTAATACTGTTATATCCTGGACTGCCGGAGATTCTCTCCGTCAGTCCATCTTCCCCCTTTCTTAGTTGCAACCTCTTTCATACTGATATCCGGAAGTGGAAACCCACTCCTCTGGCAATTTTTTATTTTCTTATTCCAGGATATTGCCAATAACTCTCCGCCGATTAAATACATTACACTTCCAACTTGATTGGATAATCACTTCTGATTATTTAGCTGAACAATGAAAAGGACGTCATTGAATGAGCAACGTTATCTATTTAACGCTGACGGGAGAGCATCAGGGACAAATATCTTCTGGCTGTGGCACGGAAAAATCGATCGGCAACCGCTTTCAGTACCGACATGAAAACGAAATCCTTGTTTATCAGCTCTCATCCAGCAGCGTCAGCACCACAGGTGGTGCGCATCACCAGGGGCTGAGTTTCACCAAGCCGGTCGACAAAAGCTCACCGCTTCTGATGGCGGCGATTAATGAAAATGAAAAACTGCGGCTGAGTTTTGATTATTACCGTACCAATCGCTTTGGCCGTCAGGAAAAGTATTTTCATATTGAACTGCGCGGCGCGTCGATTCAGGCTATATCGAGCTCAGTGACGAAGGATATGTTGGATACTGAAAGTATCAGCGTGAGTTATGATTATATTCGCAGTAAACATCTTATTGCGAACACCGAATTTAGCGATCTGGTGTTGCCGGAAAAGTATAATGAAATATTCCCTCCGACTGAACAAAAGCAACCTGAAAAACGGGATATTACCCTGACGCTCGGGGTATTTTTTGACGGGACCGGTAATAACGCCGTCAACACGCAAAACATGCTTGCCGCCTGTACCGCCGCGCACTTTGACCTCTCCGACCCGGACGCCGAGAGCATTCTGGCGCGTACAGCGCAGGAACAGATGGGCGTCTCCGGCACGGGGGCCACCAGCTATACCGGCGGGTACACCAATATTCACTGGTTAAATACCTTGTACAAAACGGATCTGCCCATTGATTCAGGGCAAGCACAGGCAGCCATTTACGTTGAGGGGATCGGCACCGAGGCGGGAAAACCGGACAGCATGATTGGGCTTAGCTTAGGCGTGGCAGATACCGGGGTGATTGCGAAGACGGATCTGGCGGTGAAGCAGATAGCTGAGGCCATAAAAGACGCATTGCGTAAGTTACAGCAGAAAATGCACGGATGCGTTATTGCGGTCACATCTTTCCAGTTCGATATTTTCGGTTTCAGCCGCGGCGCGGCGGCGGCACGCCACTTCGCTAATCGAGTTCAGGCGGAGGACCGCCCTGTTATTAATGCCATTCGTCAGGGTATGAATGATTTTAAATACTCTGGTACTCCGGCAGGAAAAACCCGCTTTATTGGTATTTTTGATACGGTCGCTGCCATCGGCACACCGCAAAACGGTCTCAATCCTCACACGGCGAACACCGGTGACGTCAATATCGTACTGCGTCCCGGTGTGGCGGAGAACGTGTTCCATATCACGGCGCAGCACGAGTGCCGTTTTAACTTCGCCCTGAACAGCGTGCAGCCCGCCTGGCCGGAACTGGCTCTGCCCGGAGCGCACTCTGATATCGGCGGTGGTTATCTGCCCGTGATGCGGGAAAACCTCTATCTGACGCGCCCTGAAGTGGAAACCGTGCCGCTGGATACACCGCTTGCCAGCTCACGCGCTTATCAACATGCTCTGAATCAATTGAAAATACTGGAATCTTCAGCGGTTGCGGCCCCGCTCATCCGTACCAATGACATCACGGCTGATGCCTGGGAGGACACGAAGATGCCTGCTCATCCGAGAGAAGGGATGCAGAAGCGCGCGTTTGCCGCTCTGGCAATGAAAAAGCGCATCGTGAAGAACGACTGGTCGAAGGTGGTGCTGAGGGTAATGCTCGATGCGGCGCAGAATGCGGGGGCTGTGTTTAAACCGATTAAAAAAGAAGACAAAGAGCTAAGTATCACTTCCGATCTTTTACCGTTGTGCTCAAAGGTTATGGCTTTAGGGGCTGCAATACGTTGCGGTTTATCAGCGACTCACCTCGATCCTTCGGAAATTGACCTTTTGGCGAAGGACTATATCCACTGCTCAGCAAACTGGAACAGCATTGTTCTTGATAGCGCAAGAAAACCCTACGGCGGCGCGTCCGTGTCCGAGACCCTAAGTTTTGTTAACCGGCCAGATGAAAACTGGCGGCGCACAACGTACAACATGGACGGTAATAAAAAATGAGACATGGAAAAATATTCACCCTCGTTCTGATGCTGACGACAACAGCCTGTCATTCCAGCATCCCACCCTCTTCGGAAGAAGCAGGAGAAATGCCTTACGGAAAATGGGGTTTCGTTTTTTTCACACCTAAGGAACTGCCCGCTTTCGTCAATTATGTTGGCATTATCGACGAAAACAACATCCTCTATTCATTCAGAAATTTAGACAGTACAGATGAGGATGATGCAAGTGTTTCCTCGTGGGATAAAAGGTACATGCGTTTTGCAATGTTTAACAAAGCACTTCATCCCCCTGTAAACATGCTGTTTTGCTGGGATTCCATTATTGATAAACGCACCTATGAAACGAGAATTACTCTTCCTAAATCGGTGCGTACGCAAATGAGTGTGTCGACAGGGATAGATATATTCGGCGAAAAGGCATGGTACAGCACGATGTTATTTGGTCTGGCTCCTGAGGGTAAGGTCAGAATCTGGCTCCAAAATAGTGGTGGGGGTGACAATCTTCTCGTGCAACCAGAAAAAATAACTACATTGTCTGGAGATAAACTGGATGGCTGTAAAGGTATTAGCCGCCTTGAGATGTCTTATACCATCCCTGATGGATACGACCAAAGCATCAAAAATTTCATCAAAGGCAAAACCTATCCGTACGGAAAATGGTAAGGTGAGATACAGCAGATTAGCGCGTATAAAACCTCTTATACGCGCTTAGCATCTATCGCTTAGGGTACAACTCATTGCGCTTATACGGCTCTGTCTCACCGGGCTTGCGCGTCTTAAGCAGCTTCAGGATCCAGGTGTACTGCTCGAGATGCGGACCCACGAAAATTTCGACCTCTTCGTTCATCCGGCGCGCGATGGTGTTGTCGTCTGCTTCCAGCAGGTCGTCCATCGGCGGGCGCACTTCGATGGTCAGGCGATGGGTTTTGCCGTCGTAAACAGGGAAAAGTGGCACCACGCGTGCGCGACAGACTTTCATCAGACGGCCAATCGCGGGCAGTGTCGCTTTATAGGTGGCAAAGAAATCGACAAATTCGCTGTGCTCGGCCCCGTGATCCTGATCCGGCAGGTAATAGCCCCAGTAGCCTTCACGCACTGACTTGATGAACGGTTTGATCCCGTCGTTACGCGCATGCAGTCGGCCACCGAACCGGCGGCGGACGGTGTTCCAGACGTAGTCGAAGATTTTGTTGCCCTGGTTGTGGAACATGGCCGCCATCTTCTGCCCCTGCGAGGCCATCAGCATGGCCGGAATATCCACACCCCAGCCGTGCGGCACGAGGAAGATCACCTTTTCGTCGTTGCGACGCATCTCCTCAATAATCTCCAGCCCTTTCCAGTCCACGCGATCCTTAATCTTGTCCGGCCCGCGCAGCGCCAGCTCGCCCATCATCGCCATCGCCTGCGGCGCAGTGGTGAACATGGCGTCGATAATCGCTTCCCGCTCGGCGTCGCTTTTTTCCGGGAAACAGTAGAAGAGATTAATTTGCGCGCGACGGCGCGCGCTTTTGCCCACTCGGCCGGCGATCAGGCCGATTTTACCAAGGACCGGATCGCGCACGGAGGCAGGAAGCAGTGCGATGCCCGCAAACGCATAAACGCCCAGCCAGGCGCCCCAGTTGCGCGGATGGCGAAAAGATTTCTCAAACTCGGGAATGAATTCACTATTGTTTTTTTGGGTTTCCATGCGGGTTCCAGGGTCTGGTGAAGCTAAAAATAATCATCAGTTAGTGTAGCGAGGCAGGCTGCATCGCACAAAAGAAAAAGCCGGCGCATCTCTGCACCGGCTTTAAGATAACGAAAGGTTAGTCGAAGCGCAGTTGCGGCATAACCTCTTTGACCTGAGCCAGATAATCGGTGCGATCTTTACCGGTCAGGCCTTCGGTGCGCGGCAGTTTCGCCGTCAGCGGGTTCACGGCCTGCTGGTTGATCCACACTTCATAGTGCAGGTGCGGGCCCGTAGAGCGGCCGGTGTTGCCCGACAGCGCGATACGGTCGCCACGTTTCACTTTCTGACCCGGCTGGACCAGCAGTTTGCGAAGGTGCATGTAGCGGGTGGTGTAGGTGCGACCGTGACGAACGGCGACGTAGTACCCTGCCGCGCCGCTGCGTTTGGCGATAACCACTTCACCGTCACCGACAGAGAGCACTGGCGTGCCCTGCGGCATCGCGAAGTCAACGCCACGGTGCGGCGCCACGCGGCCGGTAACCGGGTTCAGACGACGCGGGTTAAAGTTGGATGAAACGCGGAACTGTTTCGCTGTCGGGAAGCGCAGGAAGCCTTTCGCCAGGCCCGTACCGTTGCGGTCGTAGAACTTACCGTCTTCAGCGCGGATGGCGTAATAGTCTTTTCCTTCGGAGCGCAGACGCACGCCCATCAGCTGGCTCTGCTCGCGCTTGCCGTCCAGCATTTCGCGGGACATCAGGATCGAGAATTCATCGCCCTTTTTCAGTTTGCGGAAGTCCATCTGCCACTGCATGGCCTTGATAACTGAGCTGATTTCACCGCTCGTTAACCCGGCTTCGCGCGCGCTGGCGACAAAGCTACCGCCCACGGTGCCTTTCAGTACATTGTTGACCCAGTCGCCCTGCTGCATTTCGCTGGTCATCTTGAAACCGTTTTCAGTACGATCGTAGGTACGGGTTTCGCGACGCGAGACTTCCCAGGTCAGACGCTGTAAATCGCCATCGCTGGTAAGTGTCCAGGAGAGTTGCTGACCAATTTTCAGGTTACGCAGATCTTTATCGGATGCGGCGAGCTGGCTGATATCACCCATCTCAATACCGTACTGATTGAGCACGCTGCTCAGGGTATCGCCCGTAGAGACTACATACTCGTGGATGCCCGCTTCGTTCGCGGTTTTGTCATCCAGCTCATCCTGAGGAATGGCTTCGTCTTCCTGAGCGGCCTGATCGATAGGCTCACTGGCATCGGGCAGCAAGGAGCGGATTTCGCTCTTTTCCAGTTCGATGGTTTTAATGATGGGGGCTGAATGTGGGTGGTACACATAGGGCCGCCAGACGGCGACCGCTAATGTAAGAACTGTAAGGGACCCCAGCATTACGCGGTGGGGTCGAGGCAGATTATTAAATGCCAGGGCGACAGAGCGGGCTATCTGTTGCACGTGTTCACTTCCTCGTTAATCTCCTTTCAGGCAGCTCGAATACTGGTTCGCCAATTGGCTGAGGAACTGCGAATAACTCGCCTTGCTCAGCTGAATATTGGTTCCAAGCGGGTCCAGGGTCCCCATGCGCACGGACGTTCCCCTGGCCACGGCTTCAACGACCGCTGGCCTGAACTGTGGCTCAGCAAAAACGCATGTCGCTTTTTGCTCAACCAACTGTGTTCTGATTTCATGTAAACGCTGCGCACCAGGCTGAATTTCCGGGTTGACGGTAAAGTGACCCAGCGGGGTCAGGCCGTAGTGTTTTTCGTAGTAGCCATAGGCATCATGAAAAACGAAATACCCTTTTCCTTTCAACGGTGCGAGCTCGTTACCCACCTGCTTATCGGTTGCGGCTAATTGTGCCTCAAAATCCTTCAGGTTGGCGTCTAGTTTGGCTCGACTTTGCGGCATAAGTTCCACTAATTTGTCATGGATTGCAACCGCTGAGAGCCGCGCTATCTCTGGGGAGAGCCAAAGATGCATGTTGTACTCGCCGTGATGGTGATGGTCGTCACCTTTTTCGCCATCGGCGTGATCATGGTCGTGATCGCCATCGTCGTCGTCAGCCCCTTTCATGAGCAGCGGTTTCACGCCGGAAAGCTCGGCGATGGTCACCTGTTTTTGCGGCGGAACTTTGCTTGCGGACTTTTGCATGAAGGCTTCCATCTCTGGACCAATCCAGACCACTAAGTCCGCGTTCTGTAAGCGTTTTACATCGGATGGGCGCAGAGAATAATCATGCTCGGAGGCACCGTCAGGCAGTAAAACCTGGGTTTTTGTCACGCCATCAGCGATGGCCGAAGCGATGAATCCCAGTGGTTTAAGCGAAGCGACAACGGCGGCGTTAACATCTTGTGCTGCTGAACCCCAAAGGCCAGCGGATAATGCTGCGAAAAGAAGCGTATTTTTATGTAACATAATGCAACTTATGATCGTAATGAATGCGTGGAATGTGATATTATAACATTCGTTGACTTCTGCAAGCTTAAATTGACATGACGAATTTAGTTTCTCTCGAAAATATCTCGGTTTCTTTTGGTCAGCGCCGCGTCCTCTCTGACGTATCGCTGGACCTCAAACCCGGCAAAATTTTAACTTTGCTCGGCCCAAACGGCGCGGGCAAATCGACGCTGGTGCGCGTGGTTCTCGGGCTGGTAGCACCTGATTCCGGCGTCATCAAGCGCGACGAAAAGCTGCGAATCGGCTACGTCCCACAAAAAATTCATCTCGACGCCACCCTGCCCTTAACGGTGGGTCGTTTTCTGCGACTGCGTCCTGGCACCCGCAAAGACGATATCCTTCCCGCGCTGAAGCGCGTTCAGGCCGGGCATCTGGTCGAAGCGCCGATGCAGAAACTCTCCGGCGGTGAAACCCAGCGCGTTCTGCTGGCGCGCGCCTTGCTGAGCAAGCCGCAGCTGCTGGTACTCGACGAGCCAACCCAGGGCGTTGACGTCAACGGCCAGGTCGCCCTGTACGACCTGATCGATCAGCTGCGCCGCGAGCTGGACTGCGCCGTTCTGATGGTATCGCACGACTTGCACCTGGTGATGGCGAAGACCGACGAAGTGCTGTGCCTGAATCACCACATCTGCTGCTCCGGCACGCCGGAAGTGGTGTCGATGCATCCTGAATTTATCTCCATGTTTGGCTCTCGCGGGGCTGAACAGTTGGGGATTTATCGCCACAACCATAATCATCGCCATGATTTACAGGGACGGATTGTCCTGCGTCGAGGAAATGGACACTCATGATTGAATTGTTATTACCCGGCTGGTTAGCCGGGGTGATGCTCGCCTGTGCCGCGGGTCCGCTGGGCTCTTTTGTCGTCTGGCGCCGGATGTCCTATTTTGGCGATACTCTGGCCCATGCCTCATTGCTGGGCGTGGCCTTTGGCCTGCTGCTGGATGTGAATCCGTTCTACGCGGTCATCGCCGTGACGCTGCTGCTTGCCGCCGGTCTGGTGTGGCTGGAGAAGCGCCCTCACCTCGCGGTGGATACATTGCTGGGCATTATGGCCCACAGTGCGCTGTCGCTCGGTCTGGTGGTGGTGAGCCTGATGTCGAACATTCGCGTCGATTTAATGGCGTATCTGTTTGGCGACCTGCTGGCGGTGACGCCAGAAGATCTGATCTCTATCGCCATTGGCGTGGCGATCGTGCTCGGGATTTTGCTGTGGCAATGGCGCAATCTGCTGGCGATGACCGTCAGTGCTGATTTGGCCTTTGTGGATGGCGTTAAACTGCAGCGCGTGAAGCTGCTGCTGATGCTGGTGACCGCATTGACGATTGGGGTGGCGATGAAGTTTGTCGGCGCGCTGATTATTACGTCGCTGCTGATTATCCCGGCCGCAACCGCGCGTCGTTTCGCCCGTACGCCGGAGCAGATGGCGGGTGTGGCGGTGATTGTCGGCATCATTGCCGTGACCGGTGGATTAACCTTCTCGGCGTTTTACGACACGCCAGCCGGCCCGTCAGTTGTCCTGTGCGCTGCGCTGATGTTTATCTTCAGTATGATGAAGAAACCCGCGAGCTAACTCTTTTCCCCGGTGGCGCTGCGCGTACCGGGCGACATGTTTCATTGTAGGCCGGATAAGGCGTCAGCCGCCATCCGGCTTTTTTTCGGCTGCGAACTACGGCATTTCCGGTGGCGTAATCCCGAAGTGATTCCACGCGCGAACCGTTGCCATACGCCCACGCGGTGTGCGTTGCAAAAAGCCCTGCTGGATTAGATACGGCTCCAGCACGTCCTCGATGGTTTCACGCTCTTCGCCAATCGCCGCCGCCAGGTTGTCCAGCCCGACCGGCCCGCCAAAGAATTTATCCAGAATCGCCAGCAGCAGCTTGCGGTCCATATAGTCAAACCCTTCGGCATCAACGTTCAGCATATCCAGCGCCTGGGAGGCGATATCCAGCGAGATGGTGCCATCGTGCTTCACTTCCGCGAAGTCACGCACACGGCGCAGCAGACGGTTGGCGATACGCGGTGTGCCGCGCGAGCGCTTAGCCACTTCAAATGCGCCCTCGTCGCTCAGCTCAAGCCCCATGAAGCGGGCGCTGCGACCGACGATGTACTGCAGATCCGCCACCTGATAAAACTCGAGGCGCTGCACGATGCCGAAGCGGTCGCGCAGTGGCGAGGTCAGAGAACCTGCACGGGTGGTGGCACCAATCAGGGTAAACGGCGGCAGATCGATTTTAATCGAGCGCGCCGCCGGGCCTTCACCAATCATGATATCCAGCTGATAATCTTCCATCGCCGGATAGAGCACCTCTTCCACCACCGGCGAAAGACGGTGGATCTCATCGATAAACAGCACGTCGTGCGGCTCGAGGTTGGTCAGCATCGCCGCCAGATCCCCGGCCTTCTCCAGCACCGGGCCCGAGGTGGTACGCAGGTTCACGCCCATCTCATTGGCGACGATGTTCGCCAGCGTGGTTTTACCGAGGCCGGGAGGACCAAAAATCAGCAGATGATCGAGGGCATCTCCGCGAAGTTTCGCCGCCTGGATAAAGATTTCCATCTGTGAGCGAACCTGCGGCTGGCCGATATACTCTTCCAGCAGCTTCGGGCGGATCGCGCGATCCACCACATCTTCTGGAACATTGCTGGCTGCCGAAATCAGGCGGTCTGCTTCAATCATCCTCTACTACCTCACAATGCCGCGCGGAGCGCTTCACGAATCAGGGTTTCACTGCTGGCATCCGGTTTAGCGATTTTGCTCACCATCCGGCTGGCTTCCTGTGGTTTATAGCCCAGCGCCACCAGCGCAGCCACCGCTTCTTGCTCTGCGTCGTCATCCGTCGGACCGTTCGGCGAGGTCAGCACCAGATCGGACGCCGGTGTGAACAGGTCGCCATGAAGACCTTTGAAGCGGTCTTTCATTTCGACAATCAGGCGCTCAGCGGTTTTTTTGCCGATGCCCGGGAGTTTGATAAGCGCAGCGGGATCTTCACGCTCAACGGCATTCACAAACTGCTGCGCCGACATGCCGGACAAAATTGCCAGCGCCAGCTTAGGCCCGACGCCGTTGGTTTTAATCAGCTCGCGGAACAGCATGCGTTCCTGCTTGTTATTGAAGCCATACAGAAGCTGGGCATCTTCACGCACCACGAACTGGGTGAAAACAATCGCCTCTTTACCCGACTCCGGAAGTTCATAGAAACAGGTCATCGGCATATGGACTTCATACCCCACGCCTCCCGCTTCCAGCAGAACTAACGGGGGTTGTTTTTCAATGATGATGCCTCTGAGTCTGCCAATCACATGATGCTCCTGCGTGAGATGCGAAATTAACTTCCGTCATCATAAAAAAAGGCTGGATGTTTATCCAGCCTGATTTGTGATTATCGTAACCGGCCTCGCGCCAGATTGAGCCTCGAATCGCTCATTTGCATGGCGTTTTGGCTCACATGGCAATGGGTTATCGCAATCGCCAGCGCATCGGCGGCATCCGCCTGCGGGTTGGCCGGGAGTTTAAGCAAGGTCCGCACCATGTGCTGGACCTGGACTTTGTCTGCCCCGCCGTTGCCCACCACCGTCTGCTTGACCTGACGCGCCGCGTATTCAAACACCGGCAAATCCTGGTTGACCGCCGCGACAATCGCCACGCCGCGCGCCTGGCCCAGCTTTAACGCCGAGTCGGCATTTTTCGCCATAAAGACCTGCTCAATGGCAAAAAAGTCGGGCTGAAACTGGGTGATGATTTCCGACACGCCTGCGTAAATGAGCTTCAGACGCGACGGTAAATCATCGACTTTGGTGCGAATACAGCCGCTGCCGAGGTAGGTCAGCTGGCGACCCACCTGGCGGATAACGCCGTAACCGGTAATGCGCGAGCCGGGGTCAATCCCGAGAATAATCGACATCACGCGTCTCCGGTTAGAGGTTCAATGACTCTCATTAGAGAGTCGCGGCGACCTCATCAGAGATCTCACCGTTATGATAAACTTCCTGCACGTCATCGCAGTCTTCGAGCATGTCGATCAGACGCAGCAGTTTTGGCGCGGTTTCCGCATCCATATCGGCTTTGGTCGATGGGATCATCGACACTTCAGCGTTGTCTGCTTTGAGACCTGCCGCTTCCAGCGCATCACGCACCGCGCCCATCTCTTCCCAGGCGGTGTAAACGTCAATCGCGCCGTCGTCGAAGGTCACCACGTCTTCAGCGCCCGCTTCCAGCGCCGCTTCCATGATCACATCTTCATCGCCTTTCTCGAAGGAGATCACGCCTTTTTTGCTGAACAGGTAAGCCACGGAACCGTCGGTGCCCAGGTTGCCACCGGTTTTGGTGAACGCATGGCGCACTTCGGCAACGGTACGGTTACGGTTGTCGGACAGACACTCAACCATGACCGCTGTACCGCCAGGACCGTAACCTTCATAAATGATGGTTTCCATGTTCGCGTCGTCATCGCCGCCCACGCCACGTGCAATCGCACGGTTCAGGGTGTCACGCGTCATGTTATTAGACAGTGCTTTATCAATCGCTGCGCGCAGACGTGGGTTAGAACCCGCATCGCCGCCGCCCAGACGGGCTGCCGTCACCAGCTCACGAATGATTTTGGTAAAGATCTTACCGCGTTTGGCATCCTGTGCTGCTTTGCGATGCTTCGTGTTGGCCCACTTACTATGACCTGCCATAAAAAGTTCTCCATTTCCCGTCGCCTTTCAGCCCTCAGGTGCGTTGGCTGCGCCCGCTCGCACCCATCACTTACTGAAGTAAGCTCAGGGTGACTCTCGGTCTTGCCGCCTTCCTGAGAACTGAAATTCTTGGGAAAACTAATTAACGTTAATTACAAATTCTTCAATCGCCTGCCGGTTGCTCCACGACTTGGTTAAGGTGGCCGCTTCGGCCGCCTCAACCCAGCGGTAGGTCAGATGTTCGGTGAACACGATCTGCCGTTCATGGGGAAGCGCAAGACAGAACCACGATTCTTTATTGCGCTTGATTCCCGGAGCATAGCGATGACGTAAATGGCTAAAAATTTCAAACTCCACCGTGCGCTGACAGTCCTTCAGGGTCAGTTGCTCCTGAGCAACATTAATGGTGACCTCTTCATTTACTTCACGCGCGGCGGCCTGCGACGCGGTTTCGCCCTCTTCCAGGCTGCCGGTAACCGACTGCCAGAAATCGGGATCGTCGCGCCGCTGCAACATCAGCACCCGCTTCGTATCTTCTGCATAGATGACCACCAGAACAGAAACGGGAAGCTTATATGACATGCTAGTCGTTCGCCTCTAACTCACCTTTATCTTTCGGCTTAACCTGAATGCCCAACTCAGCCAGAGAGGCCGGGTTAGCAAAGCTTGGCGCTTCGGTCATCAGACACGCAGCGGCGGTGGTTTTCGGGAAGGCAATCACATCACGAATGTTATCCGTGCCGGTCAGCAGCATGGTCAGACGATCCAGACCAAACGCCAGGCCCGCGTGCGGAGGCGTGCCGTATTTCAGGGCATCCAGCAGGAAGCCGAACTTCTCGCGCTGCTCTTGCTCGTTAATGCCCAGAATGCCGAACACGGTCTGCTGCATTTCGCCGCTGTGGATACGCACGGAACCGCCGCCTACTTCATAACCGTTAATCACCATATCGTAGGCGTTCGCAACCGCCTCTTCCGGTGCAGCTTTCAGTTCGCTCGCGGTCATGTCTTTCGGTGCGGTGAACGGGTGGTGCATCGCCGTCAGGCCGCCTTCACCGTCATCTTCAAACATTGGGAAGTCGATCACCCACAGCGGAGCCCATTTGGCTTCGTCAGTCAGGTTCAGGTCTTTACCCAGTTTGAGGCGCAGAGCGCCCAGCGCATCGGCAACCACTTTCTTGTTGTCTGCGCCGAAGAAGATCATGTCGCCGTCCTGTGCGCCGGTGCGCTCAAGGATCGCTTCCACGATGTCTGCGTTCAGGAATTTCGCCACCGGGCTGGTGATGCCTTCGATGCCTTTCGCACGTTCGGTGACTTTAATATAAGCCAGGCCTTTCGCGCCGTAGATTTTGACGAAATTGCCGTAGTCATCAATTTGTTTACGGCTCAGTTGCGCACCGCCTGGTACGCGCAGAGCAGCCACACGACCTTTCGCATCGTTAGCCGGGCCGGAGAAGACCGCAAACTCAACCGCTTTCAGCAGGTCAGCAACGTCCACCAGTTCCATCGGGTTACGCAGGTCTGGTTTGTCAGAGCCGTAACGACGTTCTGCTTCGGCGAAGGTCATGATCGGGAAATCGCCCAGATCCACACCCTTCACGTCCTGCCACAGGCCGCGCACCAGCGCTTCCATGATTTCGCGCACCTGAGGTGCGGTCATGAAGGAGGTCTCGACGTCGATTTGGGTGAATTCAGGCTGACGGTCAGCGCGCAGGTCTTCGTCACGGAAGCATTTCACGATCTGATAGTAGCGGTCGAAACCGGACATCATCAGCAGCTGTTTGAACAACTGAGGAGACTGCGGCAGCGCGTAGAACTTGCCTTTATGCACACGAGACGGGACCAGGTAATCGCGCGCGCCTTCCGGCGTGGCTTTGGTCAGCATCGGGGTTTCGATATCGAGGAAACCGTGGTCGTCCATGAAACGACGCACCAGGCTTGTGATCTTCGCGCGGGTTTTCAGGCGCTGAGCCATTTCCGGGCGACGCAGATCCAGATAGCGATATTTCAGACGCGCTTCTTCGGTGTTGACGTGGTTGGAGTCAAGCGGCAGCGATTCTGAACGGTTGATGATAGTCAGGTCGGACGCCAGCACTTCGATGGCACCCGTCGCCATGTCGGCGTTGATATTTTTTTCGTCACGCGCACGCACGGTGCCGGTGACCTGGATGCAGAACTCATTACGCAGTTCGGAGGCCAGTTTTAACGCGTCCGCACGATCCGGATCGAAGAACACCTGCACGATGCCTTCACGGTCACGCAAATCGATGAAGATAAGGCTACCGAGATCACGACGACGGTTGACCCAACCACACAGGGTCACCTGCTGTCCAACGTGGGACTGACGCAACTGCCCGCAATATTCTGTACGCATGAGATATCCCTTAATTTAGCCGCAGGCTAAATGTCGCCTGAGTTACAGGCTACTATGTCGCAGCTTTCTGTATGTCACAACTGGATGAAAAAAGGCGGCTATTATACTGGAAATTCCGCCGTACGATAAGAGAGAAGCTTGCCAGACGCGCGATTGCTGCGCTCTTATTGCGCATTCTCACAAAAATTAACAAAATTATCCGATCTTACTTACCCTGTATCATCGTAAGGTGTGACGGACGCTAATCTTTTGACTGGAGTAATGATGTTAACACTTGATGCCACCAAAACCGCACTTGTCGTGATCGATTTGCAGGAAGGCATTCTGCCGTTCGCCGGAGGCCCGCATACGGCTTCGGATGTGGTCAGCCGCAGCGCACGTCTTGCGGATAAATGCCGCGCCAGCGGATCGCCGGTGGTCATGGTGCGCGTGGGCTGGTCAGCGGATTTCGCCGAAGCGCTGAAACAGCCGGTGGATGCGCAAGCCCCTGCTGCCGCGCTGCCGGCAAACTGGTGGACCTATCCTGAAACGCTCGGCAAACAGGATAGCGATATCGAAGTCACCAAACGCCAGTGGGGCGCGTTTTACGGCACCGATCTGGAACTCCAGCTGCGCCGTCGTGGGATCGACACCATCATCCTGTGCGGGATTTCCACCAACATCGGCGTGGAATCCACCGCGCGTAACGCCTGGGAGCTGGGCTTTAACCTGGTGATTGCCGAAGACGCGTGCAGCGCCGCCTCGGCGGATCAGCATCAGGGCAGCATGACCCATATCTTCCCGCGTATCGGTCGCGTGCGCAGCACCGACGAGATCCTCAGCGCGCTATGATTTACCTGGGCCTGCCCCAATGGTCGCACCCGAAATGGGTGCGCCTTGGCATTACCAGCCTTGAAGAGTATGCCCGCCATTTTAACTGTGTGGAGGGCAATACCACGCTGTACGCCCTGCCGCGCGCGGAGATCGTCGCGCGCTGGCGTGAGCAGACCACCGATGATTTCCGCTTCTGCTTTAAATTTCCGGCGACCATTTCCCACCAGGCCGCGCTGCGCCAGTGCGGAGATTTAACCGAGGAGTTTTTCGAAAGGATGTCGCCCCTGGCGAACCGCATCGGCCAGTACTGGCTGCAACTCCCTGCAACCTTTGGCCCGCGCGATCTGCCCGCCCTTTGGGCATTTCTCGACGCCCTTCCCCGCGAATTCACCTACGGCGTGGAAGTGCGTCATCCGGAATTTTTCGCCAAAGGCGAAGCGGAACAAGCGCTTAACCGTGGGCTGCATGAACGCGGTGTGAATCGGGTCATTCTGGACAGCCGCCCGGTCCACAGCGCCGTGGCGCATAACGAAGCCATTATCGACGCCCAGCGCAAAAAACCGAAAGTGCCGGTTCACGCCGTGGTGACGGCCAACAATCCGATGGTACGGTTCATCGGCAGCGACAATATGCAGCAAAATCGCGAGATGTTCGCCGTCTGGCTGCAAACGCTGCCGAAGTGGGAGCAAACCACCACCCCTTACCTTTTCCTGCACACGCCGGATATCGCACAGGCACCTGAACTGGTCGATGCTCTGTGGCAAGCCTTGCAGGCTGCGGTTCCGTCCCTTGGCCCTGCCCCCTCCATCCCACAACAATCTTCTCTTTTCTGACGTCAGCCCCTATCATAGAAGTGCCATCTGCCAAAAACAGGGAGTTTGTATGGTCAGCGCACTGTACGCGGTGTTAGGTGCATTACTACTGATTAAGTTTTCGTTTGATGTTGTGCGCCTGAGAATGCAATACCGCGTCTCATACGGTGACGGTGGGTTTTCGGAGTTACAAAGCGCCATCCGTATTCATGGTAATGCGGTGGAATACATTCCCGTTGCGCTGATTTTGCTGCTGCTCATGGAGATGGACGGCGCGGAAACCTGGATGGTTCACGTCTGCGGTCTGCTGTTGATCGCCGGACGACTGATGCACTACTACGGCTTTCACCACCGCTTATTTCGCTGGCGTCGTTCCGGCATGAGCGCGACCTGGTGTTCGCTTTTGCTGATGGTGCTGGCTAACCTGTGGTATATGCCGTGGGAGTTGGTTTTCTCCTTCCATTAGCGCACAATACGCCACTTTATTTTTCCCGGATTTTTACGTTATGTCTGATCGCGACACGCTTTTTTCCGCGCCTATCGCCAGTCTGGGCGACTGGACCTTTGATGAACGGGTAGCCGAAGTCTTCCCGGATATGATCCAGCGCTCTGTTCCAGGTTATTCCAATATTATCTCTATGATCGGCATGCTGGCTGAACGCTTTGTTCAACCCGGCACGCAGGTTTATGACCTGGGTTGTTCACTGGGCGCCGCGACGCTGTCGATTCGCCGTAACGTGCATCACGAAGGCTGCAAGATCATTGCCGTCGATAACTCTCCGGCGATGGTCGAGCGCTGCCGCCGTCATCTGGATGCCTACAAAGCACCGACGCCCGTTGAGGTTATCGAAGGCGATATTCGCGATATCCACATCGAGAACGCCTCGATGGTGGTACTGAATTTTACCCTGCAGTTCCTGGTGCCCGAAGATCGCCAGTTGTTGCTGGACAAAATTTACAAGGGGCTGAACCCCGGCGGCGCGCTGGTGCTGTCAGAGAAATTCAGCTTTGAAGATGCGAAAGTCGGCGAACTGCTGTTCAACATGCATCACGATTTCAAACGTGCCAACGGTTACAGCGAGCTGGAGATCAGCCAGAAGCGCAGCATGCTGGAAAATGTGATGCTCACCGACTCCGTCGAAGCGCATAAAGCGCGCCTGCATAAAGCCGGTTTTGAGCACAGCGAACTCTGGTTCCAGTGTTTTAACTTTGGTTCCCTGGTGGCTCTGAAAGGGGACAACGCATGATCGACTTCAGCAATTTCTATCAGCTTATCGCCAAAAACCACCTCTCCCACTGGCTGGAGACCCTGCCTGCGCAGGTTGCTGCCTGGCAGCGCGACTCCCTGCACGGCCAGTTTAAGCAGTGGAGCAACGCGGTCGAGTTTTTGCCGGAAATGACGCCTTACAAACTGGACCTGCTGCACAGCGTGACGGCGGAAAGTGCCGAGCCACTGAGCGAAGGCCAGCTGCTGCGTCTTGAAAAGCTGATGCGCAACCTGATGCCGTGGCGCAAAGGGCCGTTCTCCCTGTACGGTCTGAACATCAATACCGAATGGCGTTCCGACTGGAAGTGGGATCGCGTTCTGCCGCATCTGTCGGATTTAACCGGTCGCACGATTCTGGACGTCGGCTGCGGGAGCGGGTATCACCTGTGGCGCATGATTGGTGCAGGCGCGCATCTGGCGGTCGGGATCGACCCGATGCAGCTGTTCCTGTGCCAGTTCGAAGCGGTGCGTAAACTGCTGGGTAACGATCAGCGCGCGCACGTTCTGCCGCTGGGCATTGAACAACTCCCTGCCCTGAACGCCTTTGATACGGTCTTCTCGATGGGCGTGCTGTACCATCGCCGCTCCCCGCTGGAGCATCTGTGGCAGCTGAAAGATCAGCTGGTCAGTGGCGGCGAACTGGTGCTGGAAACTTTGGTGATCGAAGGCGACGAAAATGCGGTGCTGGTCCCAGGCGATCGCTACGCGCAGATGCGTAACGTCTATTTCATCCCGTCCGCGCTGGCGCTGAAAAACTGGCTGGCGAAGTGTGGTTTTGTCGATATCCGCATTGTGGATGTGTGCGTGACCTCGACGGAAGAACAGCGTCGCACCGAGTGGCTGACCACCGAGTCGCTGGCCGAATTCCTCGACCCGAACGACAGCAGCAAAACCATCGAAGGCTATCCCGCGCCGATGCGTGCGGTGTTGATTGCGACGAAGCCGTGATTTGCCCGGCGGCGCTTCGCTTGCACGGGCCTACGATTTTGTAGGCCGGGTAAGGCGAAGCCGCCACCCGGCAGTTAGCACGGTTTCTCCAAAATAGTTCAAGTTGCAGCAAGGCGGCAACGCAGCGAATCGCCGGGAGCTGACATGAGTCAGTGACCGGTGTGAGCGAGGCAGCCAACGCAGCTGCGGCTTGAAATATGAAGGAGAAAAAAAGGCCCCTGTTGAAATTGCAGGGGCCTGGTACAAGCAAGCATCATATTGGGCGACATGATGCGCGGTAAAAATCGCTGCTACACGTGAAACTGCTCAATCATTGATTTCATTACCGCAACCGACTCTCCATCTACCCCGTAGCGGGAGTACTCATCCGCTTCGGCATCTGTCGACATTGACAATCCTGTGTTGCGATAGCGCATAGGCGAAGGCGTCCACTTGCCTGCCGAACTGTGAAGCTCTTCTACCCCTGCGTTTAAAAACGTTTCCAGATTGCTGGCGCGGACTCCCGCACCTGCCATTATTATTGGAACACCAGAATGCGCTTTTAGTTCCATAATTAATTGCAGTCCTTTTTCAGCGCTCGACTGCTGGCCGGATGTCAGGATGCGCGCCACGCCCAGTTCTGCCAGATTTTCAAAGGCTTGAATCGGATCTTTACACATATCAAACGCACGATGAAAAGTCACCGCCATCCCTTTTGCCGCCGCCATAATCTGGCGCATACGCGGCATATCGACGTTACCCTCTTCATCGAGCAGGCCGATCACAAGACCCGGGAAGCCCAGTTCGCGAACACATGTCACATCTTCCAGCATGGCGTCAAATTCACCCGCCGAGTAACAAAAGTCTCCGCCGCGCGGGCGAATAATCGGGTGGACGGGAATGGTCACCGCCTCGCGGACAGATTTCAGCACGCCGTATGACGGCGTCAGACCGCCCTCTTTCGGCGCGGCGCACAGTTCAACGCGATCGGCCCCGTTTTGTTGCGCCGTGACAGCACATTCCATGCTGTAACAACAGATCTCCAGTAGCGCCACACTTCCTCCTTAAATCCACGGTAATAAACCATCATGCCACGCCGCTCGACGGCGGACTCAGCGTGAGTTCACACTCTTTTGCGGGTTATGCTTCACTGGCGACGATTTGCTCGATGGTCCAGGGGTGAAATTTCACCGTCACTTTTCCATCGGTCACCGCCAGCGTCGGGTTCGGCAGACGCTCGCGCTCCCCTTTTGGCGAACTGGTTTTCACAAAGATACCGGGTTGGCTAAGGCCGTCGTCCGACAGCAGCGCCAGCGCGCGGGCATTCAGGGTGTCGGGGTCGCCAGGCAGTACGATTTCGATATGCTCCCAACCCTCGATCGGATAGCGCTTTTCGCCCGGCCACGGCAATTCAACCACGTGAAATGTCCAGTGCGCCACGCAGACGGGCTCATGGAGTTTGAACAGGCAAATCGGGCGACCGTTGATGACATTTTCCGACAGCAGTTCGCCGCACTGTTCAAACCCGCGACGCCAGCGCTCCGCCGTTGCGTCCTGATGACAGCGCAGGGAAATGTGATCGGCGTCGAGCGGAGCGATATCCAGCCCCAGCCGGGTGGCAAGTTCTGTGAACGCCTGGGTGAAACGCGGTAAATCTGCGGAAATATCATGCAGTTCGTCAATGGATTGCCAGTTCGTCATCAGCGGTTCTCTTATCCTGTCGCAAAGCCGCTAATTTACTCTGTTGCATGGCTGCAACCAACCGCAGATTTCACGATTTTCCCACTGCATGCTTATGCACTATTTCATCGCCTGTTTTCTGAGCGCTCTTCAGCCTGTGCAATGCTGACGCCAGAGGGCATTTGCAGTATACTCCGGCCCTAAATTCTCAAACTGGTGTGGGTTCAACTCGCCCGCAGCAAAAAAGTAAGGTATCCAGGTGAATATTCAGGCTCTTCTCTCCGAAAAAGTCAGTCAGGCACTGATTGCCGCAGGTGCTCCTGCGGATTGCGAACCGCAGGTTCGTCAGTCAGCAAAAGTACAGTTTGGCGACTATCAGGCTAATGGCGTGATGGCAGTGGCTAAAAAACTGGGCATGCCGCCGCGACAACTCGCTGAGCTGGTGCTGACTCATCTGGATCTCAACGGCATTGCCAGTAAAGTTGAGATTGCAGGCCCGGGCTTTATCAACATTTTCCTCGACCCGGCCTTCCTCGCCGGTCACATCGACGCGGCACTGAAATCTGACCGTCTGGGCGTGTCCCAGCCGCAAGCGCAAACCGTCGTTATCGATTACTCTGCGCCAAACGTGGCGAAAGAGATGCACGTCGGTCACCTGCGCTCCACCATCATCGGTGATGCCGCGGTGCGCACCCTGGAATTCCTCGGCCATAAAGTGATTCGTGCCAACCACGTCGGCGACTGGGGTACACAGTTCGGCATGCTGATTGCGTATCTTGAAAAGCAGCAGCAGGAAAACGCGGGCGAAATGGCGCTGGCCGACCTCGAAGGTTTCTACCGTGAAGCCAAAAAACATTACGACGAAGATGAAGTCTTCGCCGAGCGCGCGCGCAGCTACGTCGTAAAACTGCAGGGTGGCGACGCCTACTTCCGCGAAATGTGGCGCAAGCTGGTCGACATCACCATGTCTCAGAACCAGTTAACCTATGACCGTCTGAACGTTACCCTGACCCGCGACGACGTGATGGGCGAGAGTCTCTACAACCCAATGCTGCCGGGCATCGTGGCCGATCTGAAAGCCAAAAAACTGGCGGTGGAGAGCGAAGGCGCAACGGTGGTGTTCCTTGATGAGTACAAAAACAAGGAAGGCGAACCGATGGGCGTGATCATCCAGAAAAAGGATGGCGGCTATCTCTACACCACCACCGATATCGCCTGCGCGAAATATCGCTACGAAACCCTGCATGCGGACCGCGTGCTGTACTACATCGACTCCCGTCAGCATCAGCACCTGATGCAGGCGTGGACCATCGTACGTAAAGCCGGTTACGTGCCTGATTCCGTGCCGCTGGAACACCACATGTTCGGCATGATGCTGGGTAAAGACGGTAAGCCGTTCAAAACCCGCGCCGGTGGCACCGTGAAACTTTCCGACCTGCTGGATGAAGCGCTGGAACGTGCGCGTCGTCTGGTCGCTGAGAAGAACCCGGATATGCCAGCCGACGAGCTGGAAAAACTGGCGACAGCGGTGGGTATCGGTGCGGTGAAATACGCGGATCTCTCCAAGAACCGTACCACCGACTACATCTTCGACTGGGACAACATGTTGGCCTTCGAAGGCAATACCGCGCCGTACATGCAATATGCCTACACCCGCGTGCTGTCCGTGTTCCGTAAAGCCGACATCGACGAAAGCGCGCTGGCGAATGCGACCGTAGTGATCAACGAAGATCGCGAAGCGCAGCTGGCCGCCCGTCTGCTGCAGTTCGAAGAGACGCTGGCGGTGGTCGCGCGCGAAGGCACGCCGCACGTGATGTGTGCGTACCTGTACGATCTGGCCGGTCTGTTCTCTGGTTTCTACGAGCATTGCCCGATTCTCTCCGCCGAAAGCGAAGAAATTCGCAACAGCCGCCTGAAACTGGCACAGCTGACCGCGAAGACGCTGAAGCTGGGGCTGGATACCCTCGGGATCGAAACCGTAGAACGTATGTAAAAACAAACCCGGCGATGGCTTAATGCCAGTCAGTTAAGCAAAATAATGAGTTTAAATTCATTATTTTGCTTGCCCCAGGACCTTTATGGCATCAGTGGAATTGTTCCGTTCACTTTCGTTCCTCTGCTTCCGGTCCATCTCTCTGCGGTGAACGTGCCAGGGTGGCTCAATCGCCACCACCCTGGCAACCCCGGCTCCCGGCAAAGAAAATCGCCGCTTCGCGGTGCCCTCAGCTTATTCCTTGCGGCTATCGGGTCGGGCGCGATCCTGCATCCATGCAGGTCGCACCCTCTCGGCGCTTCCCTGCGCCTCGACCCGGCCTCCAGGAAACGCTTCGGCGATTTTCAGCCGGACTCACGTTCCCTCAACCTTTTCAGCCGTCTGAATGTGGCACCGGTGTGGGTCCCCGCTGAAATCGGCGAACCGAAGGCCGGATGACAAGGGCTGGACGCCAGGGATGGCGGCCAGAGGCGAAACGAGACAGGAAGTCGAGTCGAGCCGACCGCAGGCAGATGGCCGGGAGGTGAGCGCAGTGCGAAGCACCGATTTCATGGCGGGGCGCGGGGATTGCAAAGGGGGCCGCGTAGCCCCCTTTGCACGTTCACAGGTTGTGACGCGATTATATTCTGCTGAACATAAGGTGAACGGAACAACCTCAGATGCTTCACTGACCAGCATTAGGCGATGGCCGGTTTTTTTGTAAGCGCAGCGCCACCGGGGAAAATGCCTGATGGCGCTTCGCTTATCAGGCCTACAGGTCTCTGCAACTTTCCCGCAAAATGCGCAGTACCGTCTCAGCCCCACTGCGATTCGGGTTGATGCGGATCATGCGCTGGGAAAGCGTGGGGTCGGACTGGCGAAACGTCCCGGAAAGCCGGTAAAACAGCGGCGGAATTTCATATTTCGATTCAGCTCCAACCGGGTAAGGCAGCGCCCCCAGCTGATGGGCACGGGCCAGCACTTTCTCCGCAATCGGCTGATGAAACTCCACCAGCAGCACTTTGGACTGCGCGTTCGCTATCATCGCCTGCTTCACCTGCGGGATCGCCCCGCTTTGCAGTGCCGCCACCACACGATCATTTACCAGCGCTTGCACCGCGTGCATCACGGGCGCGAAAACTAACCCGCGCAGGACCTCCATCGCCTGAACGCCCTGAACCTGGCTGCCACCGGAGTACATGCTTTGGCGCACGCGGCTCACGGCATTTTCGTCACCCACAACCACCCCCACTCCCGCCGGGCCAAAGAGCTTGAAGCTCGAGAAGGTGGACAGGCCAGAGCCGCACTCGCAGCCGATCTTCTCAACCTTCATCACCGCGTAGTTATCGTCCGTCAGCGAGGGAATGCCGTAATGATTCAGGCAGGCGATGACGTCCTCCAGGGAGTAGGCATCGTCCATTTTCTGGCGCGTATGCTGGATCAGCGCCGCCTGCGGGCGGTGTGCCTCAATCGCTTTCGCCACCTCATCAAGCTGATTGAAATCGGCACGAATCAGGCGAAGGCCCATCTGTTCAACAATCACCGCCGTGGTCGGGTAAACCGGCGCATCGTGGATCAACAGCGTCTCCCCCGCTTTGAGCAAAGCCGCGAGGCCGCTTCGAATCGCGCCCGTCCCCGCCCCCTGCACCAGCGCCGCTTTAGGCGCATTAAAAAAATCAGCGATGACGGCTTCGATCCGCTGGGTCATCTGCGGCTGGTTAAGCCCCGGAACCAGACCCAAATCTCCGCCGCTGAGGAAATCGCTTCCCGGAAAATGACGGCAGATAATATCCACCAGCTGAAACTGTTTTTGCTGCGCCTGTTCCATGGTCAGGCTCTGCAAAGGCCAGGTATTCATAGGTTCACTCCATGAAGACCTGCCGCCGAAGCAGCAGGTTTCGCAAGGGATCAGGCCGGAACGAACAGCCCGCACCAGAAGAGAATGTTGAGCACAATCCCGGTGATTAATACCGCCACCACCGGAGACGCCATCTTCTGAACCGGACGACCCAGAGATTCGTTCAGGAAGTAAAGCGCCGCCGCGATGGTAAAGCCGGTGTAACCGGCCATTTTGATGGCTGCAAAGATAGACCCGACCAGCAGCGCCATCTCCATCAGCATGTTCATCGCATTACGGATATTGTCCGACGCGTTACGCACCGACGGGTAACGGCCCAGCCATTTGCCAATCGAGCGCAGGAGCAGCACTTCGGCAGAGATGATCAGCGCCCCCACCACAAAGGCAATCAGCGGATTGGCGATCAAATAACCTGCCGCAAACACAAAGGTAAAGCCCGCAACAGCATAAACGCCGGTCGCCAGCGCCGTAGTGGCAATCATCGGCACGAAGCCCAGACCGCGCATGAATTCTGCCAGCGCCGCCTGATTGATCAGGGTCTGAGATTGCGCCGGATCGAGTCCTGCATGGTAGGCTTTTTCAAGGGTGAAAATGGAGACTTCGGAACCGGCGAAGATCTTCATGCTGGCCACGGCAGCAATCAGCCCGCCGACGATGGCAATATACGGCAGGTTCTTAATGATCCGCGAGGTTCGTTCTTCAAACACTGACAGCCCGGCGTCGTCATGTTCACGCTCCCCGCGGGTACGGTGATCCTGAGTAATCGCGATGCCTAACAGCATCACCATCCCCACGAAAATCTCTATGGATTCCGGGTTCAGGTGCGGGAAGTAGCGCACGATAATCACGCGAGTCATCAGCACCACAAACGCGGCGAAGAGGCTGTTTTTCCAGCCGAACTGATAGAAAATCGCCACCAGCGGGAACAGCGCAAAGGCCGACACCACCGGCGAGCTCAGTTCGCCCAGCGAGCCCAGCACGTCAACCGGAAGCGCCGTCAGCAGATGGTTCACCGGCAGCAGACAGGTGAGGATCAGCACGCCCCAGACTGCGCCGAGCCCAAAAGCCAGCGCGCCGTTAAAGGCCAGCACGCCAATAATGTCCGTCGGCAAGAACAGCAGCCAGGTGTTCAGCAGCCCGGTTTTCAGGGTGAATGAGATGCCCACGGACGCCACAAAACCGATGCTCAGACCGAACGCGATACTCCCCGCTTCGCGGCGGTTCATATTGCCTTCGATGAGCTGCGGCAGGATCGGGCGGATACCGTCGTGGAAGACCGCCGCAGATTTGTGCGCCAGCAGCGCCGTCATCCCGGTGAGGCAAGCCACGACTAAAATTTGAATATAGAAATCCATAGCGCGGCCTCTATTTTAAATGCGCAATCAGCATCGGGATGGCGTGTTCGATATGCTCTACCGACAGGCCAAAGGCGACTTTGCCGTCCGCCACCATTTTGGCGACCTGATCTTCCTTCGCCTTAATGCCGGGTTTGGCGATAGTGCCGCTTTTGTTGTAGCCAATCACCGCAATCGCAATGGATAACGCCGCGCCAGCACCGGTATTACAGGCACCGATGTAGTAGTCGAGCTGGCCGGATTTCACCTTCATCGCGGCTTCCATATCGTTATAAATAAACACCTCAAAGCAGCCAGGCGCGGCGGATTCGATGGTCTTTTTCATCAGTTCGCGCTGTAAGCCAGCAACACCGATCTTTTTCATGGGAGATCCTTATTTAAAGAAGACAGAGGGGTTATCACGTAACATCAAATCAATGTCGGCCTGGGTAAAACCGGCCTCGCGCAACAGAGGCACAAAGGTGGTCAGCAGATAGCCAAAGCCGGGGCCGCCGTTCGCTTTCAGATGCGAGCGTCGGGTGATATCCATGGAGAGCATCACATGCCCGAGCAGGCCGCGGCGAGCAATCTCGACCAGCATCGCCACGCGCTTTTCGTCCGGGTAGTAGTTGTTTTTGCCGATGGTATCGAACTGAACAAAAGCCCCCTGATCGATCATCCGCAGGATGTTGTCGAGGTTGTCTTTCAGGTCGCAGTGCCCGATGACCACGCGGGAGAGATCCACGCCGTGGCTTTTCAGCAGCGCCAGTTGCTCAAGGCCCATGGTGCTGAATGAGGTGTGTGTGGAGATGGGGCGGCCCGTTTCCCGGTGCGCGATTGCCGCGGCGGCAAACACTTTGGCCTCAATCGGGGTGATGACATCCACGCTCGAGCCAATTTCCGCAATGATCCCGGCTTTCAGTTCGGTGCCGTCAATACCGAGGGTGATCTCGTTGATCATCTCTTGTGCCAGGGCCTCTACCGGCGTGGTCGCAACGTGGGCCGGGAAAAAATCATGCTGGTAATAACCGGTGCAGGCGACCACGTTCATCCCCGTATCGCCCATAATATCCAGCATAAACTGCGGGTTACGCCCCATGTAGCGATTGGTCATCTCAATGATGTTGCGCACGCCCTGAGTGTAGAGCGTCTTCATCTCCGCACAAATCAACGCATACTGATCCAGGCGGCAGTCGATGTTGTTTTTGAACGAGGACAAATCGATATGCAGATGTTCGTGGGCATAGGTATAGCCCGACGCATCAAAACGAATCTGTTCAGCCATGATGGCCTCCGTTGTCAGTCATATGTAGCGAAGCGAGGAATGACGTGCCGTTTTGCGGCGCGGCGGCGTGGAAAAAGTCACAGACCGTGGCCCCTACGTCAGAGAGGGTTTTCCTCGCCCCCAGTTGCGCAGGCGCTATGCCCGGCTGCCAGACCAGCAGAGGGACCTTTTCACGCGTGTGTTTGCTGTGGCCGATCGTCGGGTCATTGCCGTGATCGGCCATCACCACCAGACAGTCCCCGAGTTGCATGGCCTCCATCAGGCGCTCAAGATTGCTGTCCACCAGCTGCAAGCGGTCGGCGTAGCGCGCCACGTCCTGGGCGTGTCCGGCGAGATCGGTTTCCTGAATATTGGTGCAGATAAAGGCATCACCCGGCTGGCACACTTCATCGAGCGTGATGTCCAGAATGCGCTGGCTGTCGACCAGATTCTGGTAACTCACGCCGTGCGGGTTGATGGCGATATCCGCCACTTTGCCGACCAGCACGGTTTTGATGCCTGCCTCGTGCAGCTTTTGTGGAACCTGAACGCTGGCATTCACGCCGTAGCCCATGTGCACGACCTGAAAACCGTTGTTATATACACCCGAACGCGGGGCGTTAATCCCGATATAAACGCCCTGTTTTTCTTCCACGGCGTCCAGGATCTGCTGGCTGCTTTCCAGCAGGCCGCCAAAGGCGATCACGCGCCCCACTTGCACCTGGCGGCGAACGATCTCGCCGATGGTGCGGACTTCCTCAAAGGAGATATCCGTGAGATTGGCGCTGATGTTAAACACCTGCCCCAGATCCGCCTCGAGGTTGTCACCAATCGCCACCGCCTGGTTCACCCACAGAAATTGCAGCCCCTCTCCCCGGCGTTCGACCTGCCAGCAATCGGCGATCAGCGCCTGTTCAACCTCATCAATTACCGTGGAAAAAGGCATTCGCAGCGGCGATTTGGGAAGCGTACCGAGGATCTCCTGATGACCCATGAAAGTGTCGCCCCCTTCGTGCTGCAACGCCGCGGTGCCATAAACCGCACTCGCTGATGGCTTCATCACGCCCACGTCCTGCCCAAGCGCATTCATCAGGCCAAGCTTCTCCAGCACGGGTAAACGAAGCCGGGGGAAATGCTGCAAAATGTGCCCGCAGGTGTTGGCCCCGATATCCTGCGGCCTGACCTGCGGCACATCGTCCATTGCCCCGACGCCAAAACTGTCTATCACCACCACCACAAACTTACTCATTGCCACCTCCTGACACCGGGTTGCCGAGACTGTCATACACGGCTTCCAGCACCGGCGCGCCGCGGGAGATCCCGGACACCAGCGCTACATCGCTGCGTGTGACGAAAATTTGCGTGCGAAAACACATCACCACCGGACTGCCGACCGGGAACTCACCGGCCAGCGGAATGTGATAATCAATGCTGCTCTCATCCATGGGCAGCAGGCTGGCGGGAATGCCGGTGTGGCCCTGAAGCGGATAAACCAGCGCGTTCTGCGCATGCCCGCGCCGATAGTACCCGCCGCCGAAGCAGTAGCTGTTGCCCTGAAAATGGTGAGAAACTTCCGTGAGATAGAGCATGGCGATGCGCTCGGGCTGATCGCCGTGCTGGTTCGCCGGAATGGTGCCCGTCAGGGCGTGGCCTGGCTCCGCATGCGTCACGCCAAAACTGGCCAGCAGCGCAAGGGTGCTACAGCTCGAGGCCGATGGCGCATTCAGTTGCTCAAGTTCAACACCCTGGGCGAGCAGACGATCGCGGGCCTTCAGCAGAGTGTGTAAGTTGGGCGTAGGCAGGGTTTGCTGCTGCTCGTCATCCCACAGCAGGCAGGGAAAATGCGTCAGCCCCGCCAGTTTCACCCCGGCAAGCGAGCGGATCACTGGTACCACTTCATCCAGCACCGCGAGCGAAAAACCGGCTTCCTGACCCGGATAAAGCCTGTCCTGTGGGTCGAACACTTTTAGCATGATGGGCTGAACGCGTCCGTTCTCCAGCGCCGCAGCCGAAATCTCCCGCGCCTTTTCCAGTGAGAACACGGTGATCATCTCGACCGGCGCGAGGACGTTTTCCGTTATCTGGCTTTTCGGGATCTGCACCAGATGGCCCACGTGCGAGACTGGCACGTCAGCCTTACGCAGGGTGCGAGCCTCTTTAAAATCCACCGCTACGGTGCCGTGGAAACCGAGTTCAATCAGCTTTTGTGCCAGCCACGGGTTGCGCCCGAGCTGCTTGGTCATCAGATAGAGCGTGATGCCGTGCCGGGCTGCGGTCTCGAGCAGGAGACGGCCATTCTCCATCACCCGATCGACGTCGATAACCCAGGTATCCGGCAGGATGGCTCCCTGCCGCCATAATTCACACGCGGCCTCTATCAGCGCCGGGTTCTGTGCCTTAAGTGCTCCAGTAAACATGCCCTTGCCTCTCGACTCCATGCAGATGATAACAACTTAAATCATCATTTTTTTGAATATTTAATGCGTAGACGCTGGTTCCTGACGCACCGTTTAGCCTTTGCTGGCCATCCACAAACTAAAGAGATTCGCCAGCAGGTAGCCTTCCTCGTTGGGATGGAGCCGGACATCGAACGGCGCGAGCACCGCCTGGTGTACAGACTCGACCTGCGGCCAGATGTCACAGCTTTGCATTTCGTCCAGAATACCCGCGTCCAGCGGACCAATCTCCTCGCCACGGCGGCTGCGCATCAGCGCATTCGCCATATGGGTGATCGCCATCTCGCCCTGCTCGTTGTGCACGGAAATGGCCCATACCGTTTCGAGCTGCGTGACGACACCTGACATGCCGTCACAGATATCCTTATCAATGATCCCCGCCTGACACAGCAGGTTGAGCCTCTCTTCCATCGCCTTACCTCATTTAATCAACACTCAATAACTGGGTTCTTGTTCGCCCACCAGAACGCGCTGCTGATGAGCCAGTAATGCAGATTTGTTCACCACCGTGCGCAGTAGCTGCTGGATGGGGATGTCGTCCACCCGCGTCAACACCACCGCTTCCGAGGCATCTTCAAAACGCGGGTCGCCTTTCAGAGGCTGCGCCACCAGCCCGTGGGTATCGAGTTCGATCTCGTTCGCGACGTTCCAGATCACCGCGTCGATATCTCCTTTGACGATCCGGGCGAGACACTCGTGATACGGCACATCGAGCAGCTCGACGGATTGCCCGGCGAAATACACATCCGTCATGATGCGCTGGTCGGCAGAGCGCGGGTCGAGACCCACCCGTTTGATCTGTTGCGCACCCGCGCGGCAAATCAGCTTGTGCTCGCCCACATAGGTATGGAGGCCGAGTTCCAGGGCCATGTGCACATCCCCTCTGTCGACATAGCTTTGCGCCGCCAGGCGAGAGACCACCGCCAGATCGTAAACGCCGTTGAGCAGGCACTCCACGCGGACATCTGAACCCCGCATGTGGGCGTAGTAAAACGGGATGCCGTCGAACTGCGCTTTCAGCCCGCTGGCCAGCCCTTCATACAGTCGGGTATAGGGCAGCGGCATCGCACAGACGACGTTGCCGATATCGGCGAAATCCAGTAACAGTTTGTGGTCCATGTTGACCAGAAAGCTGCCGTTACGCCCACGGCGTTCCACCGCTACTGCTCCGGCGCTTTCAAGGGTTTTTAACGCCGCCTGGATCAGGCCGACGGAAAACCCGCACTCGCCGGCCAGTTCGTCAATGGTCTTCAGACGGTTCCCGGTTTTTTCGCCGAGTAAATAGCGCGCCAGGCTGTTCTGCGCGACGCCCTCTTTCTTGATAAAGTTACGGCTCATTATTTATCTTCATTTTATTGAATGGTTATATCTTCATTAAAATGAACATAAATGGCAAATGCGGAAGATGGAAAGGGAGAAGATCATCACAAAATGATGTGAGGGCCAGGTTTTGTAGCCCCGGTAAGCGCAGCGCCACCGGGGAAAATGCCTGATGGCGCTTCGCTTATCAGGCCTATAAAAGCACAAAATATAATTAGAAATACTTCCGCAGATATTCCGTCAGGCACAAAATCGCCATCGCCTGGCCGTACGGCATGGAGGTCAGCGGGATCTGGCGATAAAACTCCAGATCGCTGCCCATCCCGGTGCCGAACGAGGTTTGCAGTAACTCCCCTTCCGGCGAGATGTTTTTCACGATGCCGCGAATCGCCTTCTCTGCCACTTCCGCGTATTCCGCGCTGACGTAACGCTTACGCACAGCTTTCAGAATTCCGTAGGCAAAACCGGCCGTTGCCGACGCTTCCAGATACGAATCTGGATCGTCGAGCAGCGTATGCCACAGGCCGCTTTCGTCCTGACAGGTTGCCAGCGCGGCAATCTGCGCGTTCAGCACCTGCACCAGATAGCGGCGCACGGCGTTGTTTTCCGGCAGATCCACCAGCTCGAGGAAATCCGGGATAACGATCGTCAGCCAGCTGTTGCCGCGCGCCCAACGGGCTTTCGCAAAGTTGTGCTGCCCGTCGTAGTTCCAGCCGTGGAACCACAGGCCGGTTTCCCGATCCATCAGATTCTGCACGTGCAGCAGGAACTGATAGACAGCCTCTTCCACGTACTCCGGGCGGTTGAGCAGCTTGCCGATTTTTGCCAGCGGCAGAACCGTCATCATCAGCGTGTCATCCCACATCTGCTGATGATTCTCTTCGGCCAGCGTAATGTGCTGCATCCCACCGTGCGTCGTGCGCGGCATGTCGTTCATCGCCCACTCCGCCCAGCTCTCCAGCCACGGCAGCCAGGTGGCGTTTTTCGTCTCTTCATAGCGACAGGCCAGCGTCAGGAACGGGGCCATGGTGTTGACGTTTTTGGTAGTCGCGCCTTCGGCAAAGCGGTCGGCAAACCAGCCGTCGATGATGTCACGCATCTCGCTCGCGCCGGTCTGGCAGTAATACTGCCAGATACCGTACAACCCGACGCCGTGCGTCCACTCCCATCCCGCCCAGCCTTTGGTGTCGATCACCCGCCCGTCGTCCAGTCGCAGCAAAAATTCGCCGGTTTTATCGTGAATGTTCACCAGATTGTGCGTCACCTTTTCAATCAGTGATTTCAGTTCATCCCTGGCAATAAAGTGCTCAGGCTGACGCAGTAGCGGGCTATGTTTGACAGGCCAAACCTTCATAATCTTAACCTCTGTGATATGTCGAATTCAGTACCGCGCGATCCTTCAGGGAAGGTGCCGCCGGTTTGTTGCGATTCAGGTAACCAATGTTGTTGTTGCCCCACAGGGATTCGTACGGCATCCCGGCCAGCAGTTCGACGGTGGCGCGGGCCTGCGGCGTCGCGGTTTCCGGCATCGCACGGCCAGACTCGCGCATTTTGGCGGTCTCTTCCCGCAGGGTGCTGTGGGTGTGTAAGTTCAGTTTGAAGCGCAGGGAGACCAGGAAGCCGCAGATCAGCACCAGAATGGTGCCCACGCTCAGGATCATCAGAATGGTGTGGCTCACTTCCGCAGGCTGGACTTTCTGCCCGCTGACAAAGCCGGACATCTGCATCACAATCCCGACCAGCATGATGGCACCCGCCTGCGAGGCTTTACGCGTCAGGGTCATGATCCCGGCGAAAATCCCTTCGCGACGTTGACCGGTGATGACTTCATCCACGTCGGCAATGTAGGTGTAGATGTTCCACGGCACATAGTTGATACCGCCGCGCCCCAGGCCGGCAACCGCAGAGATCAGCAGCAACAGAGAGTAAACGTCGCTCAGCCCGGCATAGTAGAGCATCGCGTAGGAGAGCGAGGCCAGCCCAAACAGCACGACGACCATGCGATAAGACGGAGCCGGTCCGAAGCGGATGCAGAGCGGGATCATGGCGATAACGGCGATGAACTGGAAGATCGCCATCGTGCCCAGCAGATTCGAAGCCATCGACGCTTCCTGCATCAGGACGAACACCACGTAGTAGGTAAACACGGCGTTGAACACGTCCTGCGCAATGTAGCCCCCGAGGTACATCCCCAGATGCTGGCGGAAAATCTTCACCCGCAGGGTGGAGCTTAATTCAACGAACAGACGGTTCAGACTCTGACTGAGGTTGAGTTTTTTCTTCTCCTCTTCGGCACGCAGCGCCGCTTCCGACCACTCTTCCCGTGGACGTTCCCAGGTGAAGATCCACACAAACGTGAGCATCATCGCGCACAGCACCGAGAAGACCAGGCTCGCGTAGAAGAACGAGATAGCGTTGTCTTTCCCGAAGTGGGTCAGCAGAATGCCCGGCAGGAAGGAGGCCAGAATCGCTGACATCTGCGCCATGGAGATGCGCGCCCCGGAGAATTTGGTTTTCTGTTTGAAATCGTCGGTCATTTCCGGGACTAAGGTTTCGTACGGCACCAGAATCATGGTGTAGACGATGTCGAAGATCAGATAGGTGACCAGGTAATACCAGAAGCCCATGTCTCCGACCCACATCATCGAGTAGCTAAAGACGCAGGGAATACCGAGCAGGATAAAGAACTTACGGCGGCCAAAGCGTTTGCCGAGCCAGGTGGTGCCGAAGTTATCGGTCAGGAAGCCCATCAGCGGGCTGACGACCGCGTCCAGCACCCTGGCGGCGGCGAAGATAAAGGTCGCCTCAATCGGCGAGAGTCCACAGAAGGTGGTATAAAAATATAACAGCCAGGCCGCCGTCAGCGCGGTGGTCCCTGCCCCAAGGAAATCGCCCGACCCGTAGGCCAGGTAATTTGCGAGTCCAATTTTACGTGTTTTCATTGCCGTCAACCCTTTCAGTGTTGGGAGACTCCCCCTCATCCGGGAGTTTTTACACGGCTACAGTAAAAGCATCGTCATATTGATACCTTTCTGTTTCTGCCACCGCGCAAGGGCAAATGGCAATAATGCAAAGAGATTCCATACGCGTGTCACTGATTTATAAAACAGCGTTTCTTTTGCATCAAAAGGCGGGGTCATTTTTTGCGAGCCAGCCGTCAGTTTCGTCTGACGGCTGGTGAAAAGGCAGGCAATTAGCGGTAGTTGACGATCACTTCGTTACTTTGAACTTTCAGGGCCGGGATCAGACGTCCTCCCCCCGGCACTTCCCAGACAAAGCGCAGCGGCTCTATGGCAGGCACGCCGTTGAAGGCATGCGTGGTGCCGTTTTCGCCATCCAGCTCGGTGCAGCGCGTCTGCGAACAAAGTCGCACAAGCAGCCCGGCAGGCGTCGGGCCGATCAGCTGATAGCGCCAGACCACCAGCGTCATCAAACCGGAGACCGGCTCTGAGGCGGACAGCGGTCGCGACGAGGCCGATACGCCGCGATTACTCAGCGTGATGCCGATACTGCTCGCCTGCCAGGTCCCCTCCCCTGCGGCCTGGGCCATCAGCGGGAAGAGTAAGATCCACAACCAGTGGCGCATCATTTGCCTCCGATGGTCGCCGTCATACGAATATGGCGGTTATCCGACAGTTCCAGATTCGACAGCACCACCAGCTGCGTCAGGCTGCGGCGCAGGAAGCGCGACAGCAGCGGACGCAACGCATGGTTCACCAGCAGCACCGGCGGTGCGCCGAGCATCTCCTGACGGGCCAGCGCCTCTTGCGTCTGGGCCAGCAGACGGTCTGCCAGACCCGGCTCCAGCCCGCCGCCGCCCTGCAACGCCTGCAACAGCAGACGCTCAAGCGGCGTGTCGAGACCAATCACCTGCACTTCGCCGGTACCCGGGAACCACTGCTGGGTGATCGCCCGGCCTAAGGCCACGCGCACCACAGCGGTCAGTTCGTGCGGATCGCTTTGCAGCGGCGCATGTTCCGCCAGGGTTTCCAGAATGGTGCGCATATCGCGGATCGGCACTTTTTCGTCGAGCAGATTTTGCAGCACTTTGTGCAGCGTGGTCAGCGTCACCACGCCCGGCACCAGATCTTCCGTCAGCTTCGGCATCTCCTGGGTGACACGGTCGAGAAGCTGCTGGGCTTCCTGGCGGCCAAACAGCTCCGCCGAGAACTGGCCGATCAGGTGATTGAGGTGCGTCGCAACCACGGTACTGGCTTCCACCACCGTGTAGCCCTGGATCTGCGCCTGCTCTTTCAGGGCGCTCTCAATCCAGATTGCCGCCAGGCCAAAGGCCGGGTCAATCGTCTGTTCGCCCGGCAGCGTGCCCGCCGCGGTGCCAGGGTTAATCGCCAGCCAGCGGCCAGGATAGGCGTCGCCGCTGCCGATCTCCACGCCTTTCATTAATATGCGATAGCGCGCAGGCGGCAGATCCATGTTGTCGCGGATGTGCACCACCGGCGGCAGGAAGCCCATGTCCTGAGCGAATTTTTTACGGATACTGCGGATACGACCCAGCAGCTCGCCGTCCTGCTGGAAATCGACCATCGGGATCAGGCGGTAACCCACTTCCATCCCGAGAGAATCTTCCAGCTGAACGTCATTCCAGGTCGCTTCCACCGCCTGATTGTTTTCCGGCATTTTGACCGGCATCGGTTCTGCCGCCGGTTTGATGTCGCGCCCGCGCAGCCACCAGGCCAGACCCAGTAAGGCTGCGGTAAACAGCAGGAAGACGAAGTTAGGCATGCCCGGCACCATCCCCAGCAGGCCAAGCACTGCCGCGGAGAGCATCAGCACGTTCGGGTTGGTGAACAGCTGGCTGACCATCTGCTGACCGACGTCTTCGTCGGTGCTGACGCGGGTCACGATAACACCCGCCGCGGTCGAGATAACCAGCGCCGGGATCTGGGCGACCAGGCCGTCACCGATGGTCAGCAGCGTATAGCTTTCCGCCGCGTGGCCCATGTCCATCCCGTGCTGGAGAACACCCACCAGCAGGCCGCCGACGATGTTGATCACCATGATCAGGATCCCGGCGATGGCATCCCCGCGAACGAACTTACTCGCACCGTCCATCGAACCGTAGAAGTCCGCTTCCTGGGTCACGTCGGAGCGGCGTTTTTTCGCTTCGTCTTCACCAATCAGACCGGCGTTCAGATCGGCGTCAATCGCCATCTGTTTGCCCGGCATCCCGTCGAGCACGAAACGCGCGCCCACTTCGGCGATACGGCCCGCACCTTTGGTGATAACCATAAAGTTGATGATCACGAGGATGACGAACACCACGATACCGATGGCAAAGTTGCCGCCGACGAGGAAGTGACCGAAGGCCTCAACCACTTTACCCGCCGCCGCGCCGCCCGTATGCCCTTCCATCAGGATGATACGCGTCGAGGCCACGTTCAGCGCCAGACGCAGCAAGGTGGTGAACAGCAGGATGGTCGGGAACGCCGCAAACTCCAGCGTACGCTGGGTGAACATCGCCACCAGCAGCACCATAATCGAGAGCGCAATGTTGAAGGTGAAAAGCAGATCGAGGATAAATGCTGGCAACGGCAGCACCATCATCGACAAAATTAGCAGGATGAGAATCGGCCCGGCAAGGATCTGCCATTGCGTCGATTTAATGTTGCTCGGCAGGCGCAACATTGCCACCAGATTAGCCATCAGTGTCCTTCTTGTTCATAAAATCCAGTGCTTCAGGCACCGGAAGATTTTTAGGTTTACCAGGTCGTTGACCGCCTGCCAAACGCCAGCGTTTCAGCTGCCATACCCATGCCAGCACTTCCGCCACGGCGGCGTAAAGCTGACCTGGAATTTGCTGTCCAATTTCTGCATGACGATACAGGGCACGCGCCAGCGGTGGCGCCTCGAGTACCGGCACGCGGTGTTCTGCACCAATTTCACGGATGCGCAGCGCGATAAGTCCCGCCCCTTTCGCCACCACTTTTGGCGCAGACATTTTGTTTTCGTCGTATTTCAGCGCCACGGAGTAGTGCGTCGGGTTGGTCACGATCACGTCCGCTTTCGGCACATCTTCCATCATGCGACGACGCGCCGCCTGGCGCTGCATCTGGCGAATACGCCCTTTGACGTGCGGGTCGCCTTCGTTCTGTTTGTATTCGTCGCGCAGGTCCTGACGGGACATACGCAGCTTTTTGATGTGGCTGTAGATCTGGAAGAACACGTCAAATCCCACCATCGGGATAATGCTGAGCACCACCAGCACCGCGCACATTCCCACCAGGTCCATGGCGTTGATCATGGCCGTCAGCGGCGATTCACTGATTAGCCGCATCATGTCTGGCCAGTGGAACCAAAGATAAAATCCGGCGGTGCTGCCCATCAGCGTCGATTTGAGGATCGCCTTCAGCAGTTCCGCGCCCGTTTGCGCCGAGAACATCTTCTTAATGCCCGGGAGCGGATTGAGTTTAGAGAATTTGGGCTGCAGCGATTTGCCGCTGAATATCAATCCGCCCAGCATCACAGGCGAGACCAGCGCGACAATCACCACGCCGGAGATCAGCGGCAACAGCGCGATCATGGCGTCTTTGAGCAGCAGAATGATTTGGCTGAGGATCAGATTCTGGTCGTTGACCATACTGTGATCGAAACGCAGGCCAGCCGAGAGCATGCCCGCCAGCCTGCGGGCAAACGACTCCCCTCCCATCCAGATAATGCAAACCCCAATGATTAAAATCAGCAGGGATGTCAGTTCTCGGGATCGGGGGACTTGCCCGTCCTCACGCGCCTTTTCTAGTCGGTGGGGTGAGGGGGCTTCTGTTTTGTCGTCGCTGTCTTCTGACACAGTTCGTACTCTTTGCCCATTTCGTCACGCGTATCATGTCAGAGCCGGGTGGATTCAATGGACGGAAAAGCCTGTAAAACTGGTCGTTTTTATCCTCTTTAAAGTGAAATAACTCGATTCAGATAAACTTTTCGATCTAATTTTAGACCCCAGAGGATCAAATTTGAATTTGCCGAAACAGGAAAAAGCATCCTGATCTTTTATTTTAAAACACTACAAACACCATTTCTCGCCAATCTCAACAAATCAAATGCAACATAAAAAATACAATTTACATCTTAACAATAATATTTAACAGTACATTTAACATCACTAAGATAATGATTATAGAATTGACTCATAATTGTTGGTTTCACTATTTTCGAGAAACCCATTATCATGCAAACAATATCAATTAAGCCACACTTCCGCCTGAGGCAAATATCTTTGTATACTCTCCGAGGAATAATTTTATTTATTGGGATTATTCTCTAAAACAGTGTCTATATGGATTATATTGCTAAGGAACGTCATACCATGAACATCAGGAACAATATCATTTCGGGATCCTTGCTGGCATTAGCCTCAATGAGTGGATTCGCCGCTGAAATGAATGCAGGTACGATTCACTTTACAGGTGAGATAATCGAACCGAGCTGTGTTATCGAAGGCGATGATGGTACAGACAGTACCGTTCCTTTGGGAACCTATCCGACGTCGTTATTTACTGACGTTGGCGTGGAATCTACACTGGTGCCTTTCTCCATTTCACTGAAAGATTGCCCATTAAAAAGCGACGGTCTGCCCTCAGTTCAATTAACGTTCACTGGCACCACTACATTGACGGGGGTAAATAATCTGCTTGATGTAAGCAAAAAAACCACCGCAGGAACGACGGCGGCTTTAGGCGTGGGTGTTGCGGTCAGCCTTGACGGAAAAGATACGAATCTTATCACTATGGACGGTGCTGAAGGTCAGGTTAAAGTGCCACTCACAAATAAGGTGGATGACATTCTTACCACCAATTTCAACGCTCGGTATAGGTCATTCACTAAAACAGTCGAAGCAGGCCCTGCAGATGCTGATATGACCGTAAATATTATTTACCGTTAATATTTATACTTTATCCATTCTTGATATCAATTATTTCCCAGAAAATATTGATGTAAATGGGTGTATGTAAGGAAATCCCAACCTTATAGTGAGCTTGGGATTTCCTTTATTTTAAAAACCGGAACAGGTATTGCCATGCGTATTTCCCCGCTAGCTGTATTGTTAACCCCCGTTATTTTCATCTCACTAAGCCATGCAGCAGGCATTCAGGTTGGGCGCACGCGAATCATCTATGATGCCGGCAAGAAAGAGATCTCACTACCGCTTATCAATAAAGAAAATGCCCTACCCTGGTTGATACAATCCTGGACCGATACGGGCGATGGAAAAACCCGTGGTCCCTTTATTGTCACCCCTCCACTATTTCGCCTTGAGCCACAGAAAGAACAAAGCCTGAGAATAGCGTGGAATGGCACGGCATTGCCCGAAAACAAAGAATCGTTGTTTTACATGAACGTTCGTACCATTCCCGCCACCGCGGCGGAAGACGACGATAAGAACGTTTTACGACTGATCTACAAAACCCGAATCAAGCTCTTCTGGCGCCCTAAGGGGCTGAAAGGCTCGCCGGAGGAGACGTGCCAAAATCTGCGTTTTTCCCGCAGCGGCAATCAATTGACGATCACCAATGACGGCGCCTTCCACAGCACCTTCGACAGTCTGCTGCTGGGCAGCACAAAAATCGTTAAAGCTGACATGGTCAATCCTCAGTCCAGCGTTCAGATCCCGTTACCGGACACGGCTTCCGGTTCGCAGGTGAGCTGGCGATGCATCACGGATTACGGCAATGCTTCCGACAAATACGTTTCCACGCTGGTTCAGGAATAGAACAAAATGGCAAAAGGACTGCATGATGTGTCCCGCCAGCGTTTCTGGCGTCTTAACCCGCTGGTACGTTGTCTGAGTGGTGTTTTACTCGTGACGTCAGTCGGCGCTGAGGCCCGGGAGTACCATTTCGCCGCCTCGTCACTGGAAGGCGATATGCTCTCGCAGCAGGACATCGACCTGTCGCTGTTTTCACACGCCAATACCCAGCTGCCGGGCGTCTATCCCTCCCGAATCATGTTCAACGATCGGCGGGCAGGCGATGCCAGTATCACCTATCTGGGGACCAAAAACGGCGAACTGGCACCACAGCTGACGCCGGATATGCTGCGCAACTGGGGTGTGGATATCGATAAATATCCAAAGCTTGCCGCGCTGGATGCGGTGGTTCCGCTCCCTCACCCGTTAGGGGATTACATCCCGCAGGCTTCGGCCACGCTCGACTTCTCGACCATGACGCTGCATCTCAGCATCCCGCAGGCCGCCGTAGCCGGGAATGGCAGAGACTATATCGCCCCTTCACGCTGGGATGACGGTGTCCCTGTCGCGTTCGCTGATTATTCGTTTTCCGGCTCACAGAACCAGGACAGTGGCCAAAATACAACAACGAATCAGTATCTTAATATGCGAAGCGGCGCCAATCTCGGCGGCTGGCGCGTGCGCAACTACTCCACGTGGAGTAAAACGGACGACGCCAACAGCTGGGACACGGTCAATACCTACGTACAACATGATATCGATGCGATAAAAGCGCAGTTCACGGGCGGCGAGAGCAGCACTCAGGGTGAAGTGTTCGACAGCCTGCAGTATCGCGGCATCAACGTGGCCTCCGATGAAGAGATGCTACCTTACAGCCAGCGCGGTTTCGCGCCGGTGATTCGTGGTATCGCCAGCTCGAATGCCGAAGTGTCGGTGCGCCAGAATGGGTATCTGATCTATCAGCAGAACGTCGCGCCGGGCGCGTTCGAGATTAACGATCTCTACTCCACCACCAACAGCGGCGACCTGGAAGTGACCGTCAAAGAGGCCGACGGGACCGAGCACCACTTCACCCAGCCCTACTCCAGCATCGCGGTGATGCAGCGGCCTGGACACATGAAATATGAGATCACGGCGGCCCGCTATCGCGCGGACAGCGGCAGCGATCAAAACGAACCGCTCTTTGCTCAGGGAAGTCTAATCTATGGTCTGAACAACAGCATGACGCTGTTTGGCGGTCTGACCGCGTCGGATGACTATCAGGCGGTGAACAGCGGCGCGGGTATCGCCCTGGGATCGCTCGGTACCCTGTCAGCGGATGTGACCGCCGCGAAAACGCAGCTCGACAATGGTACCCAGAGCACCGGGCAGTCTTATCGCCTGCTCTACTCTGGTAAAATTGATACCACTGACACTAACTTTACCCTTGCCAGCTATCGCTACTCCACCAGCGGCTACTACAGCTTTGCCGATGCCAATCAGAAATACGATGAGCACGAAGAGGATCTGCTGTTCAATTACAACAAGCGTAACCGCATCCAGGCCAGCGTCAGCCAGAACATCTCCGGCGTCAGTTTTTATCTCAATGGCTATCAGCAGGACTATTGGCATACCTCGCAAAAAGAACGAAGTGTCTCTGCGGGCCTGAACACTGTCGTTGAAGGCATCAGCCTTCATGTGGCGTACACCTACAGCAAAACAGACGAGGATCAGAGTGACCAGATGGTCTCTTTCGGCTTTAGTATGCCGCTAAGCCGCTTCCTGCCGCGCGCCTGGAGCAGCTATAACCTGAGCAACAGCAAACACGGCTATACCCGCCAAAGCCTGGGGCTCAACGGAACACTGCTGGATGACGAGCGCCTGAGCTACTCGCTGCAGCAAAGCCATTCGAATCACGATGGCGACGACACCAGCAGTCTGTACGGCAGCTATCGCTCGCAGTACGCCAATATGAATGCCGGGTATTACTACTCCTCCGATAATTCCCGGCAGTTGAGCTACGGTTTGAGCGGTGCCGTTGTCGCGCACCCGCATGGGGTCACCCTCGCCCAACCGCTGGGCAGCCAGTTCGCTATCGTCAACGCGAACCACGCGTCAGGCGTGCGTTTCCAGAACCAGCGCGGCATTCAGACCGACTGGCAGGGCAATGCGGTGATTCCGTCCCTGAGTCCGTATCAGGAAAACAGCATCCGTGTTGATACCACCAGTCTGCCGGAAGATGTCGATACGACCGAAACGGCGGTCACGGTTATCCCTTCCCGCAATGCCGCGGTCGTCGCGAATTTCGATGCCCATGTCGGCTATCGCGTCCTGATCACGCTCATGCGCCCGGATGGCAAAACGGTACCTTTCGGCGCCATCGTTACCGCTCTCTCGCCGGTCATCAGCGGTATCGTTGATGATAAGGGCACTGTTTATCTGGCAGGGGTTTCTGACACCGTTCAGTTAAGCGTGAAATGGGGAAGTGCAGCGGATCAGCAATGCACCGCCCATGTCTCTCTCGGTGCGGCAGTACAGGCTTCAAATCCGGCGGGAATTCGCTCCGTCAATGCCCTTTGTCAGCAGGAACCACAACATGTTAATTAATTCAATTTCACGTTTTTTTTCAGGAGTGTTGTTCCTGTGCCTCTGCATTCCAGTTTCGGCGCAAGCCGTGACGATTTTGCACAACTGTTTTGTCCCTGTGGATTACCACATCGCATACGACCGTGATCTCACGACGAATGAAAATCTGGCTGGTCACGACGTTGATGTTCCGGGACATCTGGTTGCAGAGAGTACGGTCATGGAGGCTAATTGTACTTGCCCTTCTTCAATGGATGAGACAATTGCGGTCAAGGAATTAACATTGGCAGGAAGCCCGCTTCCGCCTGGAAGCGACGACTATGGTTATCTCACCGATAAGTTTGATATTGACGTTGGGGGGTATGACGATGCGATCAATTCTCCTGACGGATCGGGGTTACACCCGTTAAGCATAAATCAATATCCAACCCCCATCGCTTCGATGTCAAAATTTGCGGACAATAGAATTGTCCCAGAAAACACAAACAGCGTATGCAGCGAAAGCACTCGTCCGGAGAAGTCTCCCCCTGCAAAACGCCAGTTCCGCTGGAACGTCATGAATGCCACGTTTCACATTAAAAAACCGATTCTCGGCAAAGAGATTATTCCCCCTACCCTGGTGGTTCAGAACTATGCCTGCCTCTATTACGATACTGGGAGCTGTGATGCTGCAAGCGCACAACTGGTATCCAACATCTGGCTCAGCGGATCCCTTTCCGCTCCCCTCAGTTGCACAATCAACGAAGGCAGCACCATCGAGGTCGATTTTGGCAATATCGTCAGCAAGCAGTTCAAAGTCAAAGGGGTTATGCCGCAGGGCTATACGCTGAAAAACGTGGACATCTCCTACCACTGCGACGACAACGCCGTCGGGAATGATAACCGCATAAAACTCACGCTCAGCGCCGATCAGGGCGTCGAGGACAGTAGCAATCCGCTGATTGCAAAAATGCTCAACCGGGACGATGTTGGGGTCAGGGTCTTTACGCAAGACGATAAGAACGTACAACTCGACGGCAGCTACGAGTTTCCGGTCACCATGGACGAGCAGGGAAATGGTTCAGTGAAGATCAAAGCGGCGCCCGTGAGCACAACCCGTGCCACGCCGGAACCGGGTAAATTTGAAGGGAACGTGACGGTAAAAATGGACTTGCGATAAAGGCTCCTCAGGCTGCGCACGCAGCCTGAGAAAACCTCGCCGGGATTAGAAGCCGAGACTGTCCAGCAGATCGTCCACCTGATCCTGGCTGGCCACCACGCCCGCCTTGGTGGTGTCGAGCTGCGGGCCATTGAGCAGGCTTTCGTTCTCGCGTTTCGGACGCGCCGCAGGCTCTGGCATATTCTCCAGCAGCACCATCAGCAGCTGACGTTCGATCTCCTGAATCACATCCATCATGCGCTTGATCACCTGACCCGTCAGGTCCTGGAAATCCTGCGCCATCATGATGTCCAGCAGCTGCGCGTTGGTGAAGCTGGTGTGTCCCGGGACATCGCCCAGATATTGACGGGTATCCGTCACTAGCTCACGGGCATCCGCGAGTTCGATTGGATTTTCGAACCACTCGTCCCAGCGTTTGCTCAGGGCTTTCGCCCCCTTTTCCATCTCATCCTGGTGCGGTTGAGAGGCTTCAACGCTGTTCAGCGCGCGCTCTGCCGCCTGAGCGGTCATCTGCACAACATAGTCGAGACGGTCGCGCGCATCGGGGATGGCTTCTGCCGCTTCGGCAATCGCCTGATCTAAGCCCAGCTCGCGCAGGCTGTCGCGCAACATACGCGTCAGGCTGCCGATACGGACAATAATCTCATTGGCCGAATGTTCCTCGACCGGTTTCATAGCAGGTTTTATCATCACCAGCACCTCACATGCCGAGTTTCTCGAAGATTTTGCCGAGTTTCTCTTCCAGAATCGCCGCCGTAAATGGTTTCACCACATACCCGCTTGCGCCCGCCTGCGCTGCCGCAATAATGTTCTCTTTCTTCGCTTCTGCTGTCACCATCAGAACCGGAAGAGCGGACATTTTGCCGTCAGCGCGAATCGTTTTGAGCAGATCCAGACCGTCCATATTTGGCATGTTCCAGTCAGAGATCACAAAATCAAAGCCACCGGCCTGTAATTTGTTGAGGGCGTCAACGCCATCTTCTGCTTCTTCAACGTTATTAAAACCTAGCTCTTTCAGCAGGTTGCGCACGATACGACGCATGGTGGAAAAGTCATCCACAACCAAAAATCTGAGCTCTTTGTCCGCCATAAAAACCTTCTCCTCGTTAAATACGTATTGCCTGTCCGGCACTGATTTTCGCCAGCATCTGCTGGCTTACCTGGCTAAGATCGACCACTTCGCTCACGCCACCCATATTGATGGCCTCGCGCGGCATGCCGAACACCACACAACTTGCTTCATTCTGCGCAATCGTCCAGGCGCCAGCCTGGTGCATCGCGAGCATTCCGGCGGCGCCATCGTTGCCCATCCCCGTCAGGATCACCCCAACGGCGTTGCGCCCCGCATGTTTCGCCACCGAATGAAACAGCACATCCACAGACGGACGGTGCCGGTTAACCGGCGGACCGTCATGAATTTTGATTTGATAGTTAGCGCCACTGCGCGCCAGCTCCATATGCTTGTCGCCCGGTGCGATATAGGCGTGACCCGGCAGAACACGTTCACCGTCTTCCGCCTCTTTCACGCTAATCTGGCATAGCTTATTCAGGCGCTCAGCGAACGAACGGGTAAAGCCTGGCGGCATATGCTGGGTAATAAGAATACCCGGGCTTGAAAGCGGCAATGGCTGGAGTACATGGCGAATTGCCTCTGTTCCTCCGGTTGACGCGCCGATCACCAGCAGTTTTTCCGAACTCAGCAGCGGACCGGCCTTCAGCGTCGCAGGGACGGCCGCAGGGGTGTGCGCCGTCAGTTTGGCGCGCGACGCGGTGCGGATCTTCTCGGCGATCATCTCGCTGTAGGCAAGCATCCCTTCGCGAATGCCCAGCTGCGGTTTGGTGACAAAATCCACCGCTCCCAGCTCCAGCGCGCGCAGGGTAATTTCTGAACCTTTCCCGGTCAGCGAGGAGACCATCACCACCGGCATGGGACGCAGACGCATCAATTTCTCAAGGAAATCAATCCCGTCCATGCGCGGCATTTCGACGTCCAGCGTCAGCACATCGGGGTTAAATTTCTTAATTAAATCCCGCGCGACGAGCGGATCGGGCGCAGTCGCCACCATCTCCATGTCGCTATGGCTATTGATAATTTCAGTCATGATCTGGCGCATCAACGCGGAATCATCGACAGACAACACCCTGATCTTACTCATGCTTTTTCCTTACTCAGCGCATATACCGTCTGGCCGCGCAGAACAAATTCGCGGGCGAGGTTGCTGAAGTTCTCCGAATGCCCGGCAAACAGCAAGCCATCGGGCTTGAGCAGCGGAGCAAAACGGCGCAGGATCTCCTGCTGCGTCGTTTTATCAAAATAAATCATTACGTTACGGCAAAATATCGCGTCGAAAGGACCCGGTACGTTGTACTGTTTATCGAGCAAATTGACCGGAGCGAACTCCACGCAATTCGCCAGCTCCTGACGCACGCGAACCAGCCCTTCATGCGGGCCTGTGCCGCGCATGAAGTAACGCTGCAGCTGCTGCGGCGACAGGGTTTTCAGCTCGTCCTGGCGATAGACGCCGTTGCGCGCTTTCTCCAGCACTTCGGTGTCGATATCGCTGGCGTACACCTTCCAGCGGCCGGGCGCCATGCCCAGCGTATCGGCAAGGGTAATCGCCAGCGAGTAAGGCTCTTCGCCCGTCGACGCCGCCGCGCTCCAGACACGATATTCCCCGCTACGACGGCGGGCATGTTCCGCCAGTACCGGGAAGTGGTGACCTTCGCGGAAAAATGCCGTCAGGTTCGTGGTCAGCGAGTTGATAAAGGCCTGCCACTCGGCGCTGTTAGGGTTAGCCTCCAGCATGCCCAGATAACGACCAAAATCATCAAGCTCCAGGGTGCGTAAGCGCCGGACCAGTCGGTTGTAGACCATGTCTCGCTTATGGTCGGCAAGCACAATCCCTGCACGCTGGTAAATCAACTGACATATCCGACGAAAATGCGCGTCGGACAGCGCGAGGCGCTGGGTCATTTGCTGCAATAATGACGATTGCCCCGAGGGGTTTGGTGAGGTCATAGCGCCTTCTTTATCACTTTCAGGTTACAACTGGCACGGCCTGTGACCGCCCGACTTCTGCTACTTTTTCGACTTGCTCTTTTACGTTAAAAACGGCGACCAGACCCGTCAGATGATCGGCCTGGTTTGCGAGCTGGTCGGTAGCGGCAGCCGCTTCTTCAACAAGAGAAGCGTTCTGTTGCGTTACCTGATCCATCTGCGTCACGGCCAGTGCGACCTGTTCGATGCCGCGACGCTGTTCGTCTGAGGCGGAAGCAATTTCGCCCATAATGTCGTTTACACGCGTCACCGAGGTGACAATTTCCGTCATCGTGTGGGCAGCGGTATCCACCAGCTGAGAACCCTGTTGCACCCGAGAGACGGACTCTTCAATCAATACCTTGATCTCTTTCGCCGCGTTCGCGCTGCGGCTGGCGAGATTGCGCACTTCGCCTGCCACCACCGCAAAACCACGGCCCTGTTCACCGGCACGCGCCGCTTCAACGGCGGCGTTCAATGCCAGAATGTTCGTCTGAAACGCGATACCGTCGATCACGCTAATAATGTCGCCAATTTTCTGCGAGCTGGTGGCGATCTGCTGCATGGTGCTGGCCACATGCGACGCCTGATCCCCGCCCTTTTTCGCTGTTAAAGCCGCCTGTTTCGCCAGGTCCGATGCCTGCCGGGCGTTGTCGGCGTTCTGGCTGACGGTGGCCGTCAGCTCTTCCATACTGGCCGCTGTTTGCGCCAGAGACGCAGCCTGCTGCTCAGTACGGGACGACAAATCGTTGTTCCCCGCCGCGATTTCGGAAATACCGGTGTGCATCGCATAACTGCCCTGTCGCACATCGGTCACCGTTTCGCGAAGCGATCCCTGCATTGCTTTCAGGCTGGCAAAAATGGCTGAAATTTCGTTCTTACCAAATACCGCGACCGGACGCGCCAGATTGCCTTTGGCGATGCTGTCAAAATGGCTGCTGATAATCGCCAGCGGCAGGACGATCATCTTGCGCGACCAGAGCAGCGCCCCGCCGGTGAGAAGCAGCGCCAGGATCACCACGGTGGCGAAAATCACCCCCGACATGTGATAGCTGGTGCGGCTGTCGCTGCTCGCCTCTTCAACGAACTGGTTCATGTCCTGCTGCCAGGCGTTAAAGCTTTTATCGAACGCGGCCTGGGAGTCCTGTACCGGCGCCGTCAGAAAATCTGACAGCTGGTTGTTCTCAAGCCAGGTGGCCTGATGCTCCAGATCGCTATGCCACTGGCTATAGCCCTTTTGCATCTCGGCTTTCAGCGCTTTGGCTTTGTCGCTGAGCGCCTCCTGCGCGCCGAAGGCGTTAAACTGCGCTTCGGCCTGTTTCAGGCTGTCACGCGCGGTGGTCATCAGCGCCTTGATGTCATCAGGCGGATAACTTAATGCCGTTAATGTGCCCGCTTTATTCAGCGCGGTGCTGGCCTGCAAAAGCACCGCGCGGGTTTGCGCGAGCGAGGAGCGCTGCTGATTACTCGTCTCAACTTCCTGTAAGTTCTGATAGCCATCGCGAAAAGCCCAGAAAGACAATCCATTACTGCCAACTTGCAACACACCGCAAAGGATCAGAATCAAAAACAGTGTGGTCGAGATACGAATACGATTTAACATCCACGCTCCCATCAAGCGGTCATTAGCCGCGGTTAAATGTCAGTCAAAATGTTTCCCAGTTTTCTTCTTGTCCGGCGGCCTGCGCGCGGGTGTTGTTCATCCTTGCGGCAGGCGCGGCCCCGGCAGAGATTGCCCGGGACGCCACCGTATTTTGTGGTCCAGAGGTAAGGCGAAACGCCGAGACGGCCATCTTCAGACGGCTCGCCTGGTCTTCCAGCGCAGCGGCCGCGGCCGCGGACTCCTGCACCAGCGCGGCGTTTTGTTGTGTGACACGATCCATTTCTGACACCGCCAGCGCCACCTGGTCGATCCCGCGACTCTGCTCATCGGACGCAGAGGCGATTTCGCCCATGATGTCGGTCACGCGCGTCACCGCGTTGACGATGTCGTTCATGGTTTCACCCGCGCTTTCAACCAGCACGGAGCCGGTATCGACGCGAGCGACAGAATCTTCTATCAGGGATTTGATCTCTTTTGCCGCGTTGGCGCTGCGGCTCGCCAGGTTGCGCACTTCCCCGGCGACGACGGCAAAGCCACGCCCCTGCTCGCCCGCACGCGCCGCTTCAACGGCGGCGTTCAGGGCGAGGATGTTGGTCTGGAAGGCAATCCCGTCGATCACGCTGATGATATCGGCGATTTTTTTCGAGCTTCCGGCGATCTCGTGCATGGTTTTCACCACGCCATCCACCACCTTGCCGCCGCGCTGTGCGGTTTCGGAGGCGCTTTCTGCCAGATGTGCCGCCTGACGGGCGTTATCGGCGTTTTGCTTCACGGTCGCGGTGAGTTCTTCCATGCTGGCGGCTGTCTCTTCCAGGGCAGAGGCCTGCTCTTCGGTACGCGAGGAGAGATCGTTGTTGCCCATGGCGATTTCACTGGTGCCGGTGTAGATCGCATCCGATCCCTGACGCACGTTGGTGACGGTGTCGGTCAGAGAGCGCTGCATGTGATCGACGCTGCCCGCCAGCTCGGTGATTTCGTTACGACCAGAAATCACCAGCGTTTTGGTCAGGTCGCCACTGGCGATTTCACGAATGTGACCGATCACTCGCGCCAGCGGGTTGAGCAGAATGGCGCGAATGCCGTACCACACGGCCACCAGCACAATCACCAGCGCGAGGGCCAGGATCGCCATTTGCCATTTGGCAAAGTGGTAGTCGCTTTTGCTTTCGTTGAAGGCCGCGAGGTACTGCTCGCTGCTGGCGGTAGCGTATTCGCTCAGCGCTTTGCCAAGGGCGTTTTGCATCCCCTGCGTCGGCTGGGCGAAATAGGCGTCCATATTGCCGTTTTCGAGGAACTGGGTCAGTTCAGCCAGTCCGGCAGCATAGGCCGTGTATTTTTCGTCAATGTTTTCGCTCGCCTGCACCATGGAAGGCAGCGGCGTAATCTTTTTGAAGGCGTCGTAGTGTTTCGCGGCGTCGGCCAGGGTCGCGCGCGCATTTTTCAGCAGATCGGTTTTCGCGCTGCTCTGCTGATTGTTCGGGTCCATCATCATGCGGGCGGAAGAGCGGCTCAGGTTGATACGCGTTTGCAGCATCAGATCCCAGGTCGACGTCAGCTCACTCTGCTGGAGACGTAAATCATTGGAAACAGCAAAACTCTGCTGGTTATTTTTTAAGGATGAGAAAAACAGCCCACCGGAAATAAGCTGAAGAAGTGCGAAAATGACCAGCACCATCATCAGCATTGTGACAACGCGGATACGGTTCAACATACAACACCTTCTCTAAGAATTATTAGTGGTGTTATCGGCACAGGCTGCGGGAACTTTACATTTGCGAAAGGGAAAAACGTCGGCTCAGAATGCGACGTCGACGATCAGGGTGTCGGAGTAGGTTCCGGCGGGGGGAGTTGTCTGGCCGGTGAGCACTTTGGCGGTGTAATTATAGGTGCGCAGAAGCCCGTCAGTACTGACCTGTGATGAGGTGGCGCTCGTCCAGCGCTCGGTTCCGCTGCCGCCCCAGCGGTTGCTGGTCGCCTCTTTATAAATGTCATAATTAATATAATTACCGTTGCTTATCATTCGGCGCACGCCATTCGAGGCGTTGGCGCCATTGTTGATGCCGATGGTGTAGGTGCTGCCCTTGGTGCAGGTAACGGAAATGGCCTGCGAGACGGTGGGAAAATTTTGCACCAGCGGCGCGCTGTTAAAGTTGACGTTTGGTGTGGTCATTGCGCTGCAATCGTTGGTGACGTTCATGTTGAGCGTAATGCTGGTGGTGGCGGTGCCGGTTTGCGGCGTGAGGCAAAGTCCGACGGCCCCGACGGAACAGACGTTGTAGTTAATGCTAAAGGTCAACACCACCTGATACGGCCCCGCCGTCACGTTTTGCCCCGCTACCGTGCGGAAATAAAGAGGGATGTTGTACTGCTTGGCCCCCAGCAGGTTGAGCAGCGTGGCGCCGCTCCAGGTATAGGCTTTGGCGATTTGCACTTCGCTGCTGCCGGAACAGCCCGACAGCCCGCACAGCCGGGTGGGAATGACATCGGTGATGGTCGCATTGTCCGTGCGTTTCATGGTCGCGCGGCTGTTAGCTGAGACGGTCGCGGCGGTGTAGTTCAGGGTTACGGAGTCATTGGTGATGAGGTTCAGGATCGCATCGCAGCTCACCACCAGCGTGCCGGTGGTTTCAACTTCGCCCGTGCCGCTCAAGGCAAACGACGTCACGCTGCCGAAATTCGCATTGACGGTGCTGATGTTACACACCGCCCAGCTGCCGCCCGAGAACAACAGCAGCATCAGGGCGATCAGCAGGCGTTTCACGGGGCCTCCCGGCAGGTCAGCGGCCCGAAGGTTTGCAGCTTGTGATCCGGATTCGCGCCGATGGTCAGGGTGGCATAGCAGCGTTTCCCCTCCGGCAGAATCACTTCCAGCGGGTTCACGTCGTTGAGATTCTCCAGCCACGCGATGCCGTCATACCCGACCACCGCCGTGCTGCGCGCCGCGCGTTTCACCTGGCTGCCGACGGGGATCGCCTCCCCTTGCGGATCGTGCAGAATCACGCTCGCCACTCGCTCCTGCTCCATCGGGAAATCCACCAGATAACCGCTGTGACGGCGAATGGCGACGCGGCGTTCCGTCTCTTTGAGCCGCGTATCGGCGGGCAGATTGAGCGTGTTGATGCTGTAGCTCGCCGGGTAGTAGGCCGATACGCCGCTGACCAGCAGATAGCCGTTGTGATTGGTTTTGCCGACCGGCTGGTTTTCGTAGTTGACCGGCACGTCCGGGTGGCCGTCGGTGCTGATCACCACGAAGGCGTCGTTGATTTTATTGGCAGCAAACACTTCGTTGTCCATCAGGACGATCGAGCCCATCGCCTCGCCCCACCAGGTCATCATGTCCTGCTCGCCGTATCCCCCGCCCTGCACTTCGATATTGTTGTTGCGCCAGCCCAGCGTCGCCTGCTGATAGTTTTGCGATCTCGACTGATTCGCCCACGCCATATTCCAGCTCAGTCCGCCGTCGGACGGCATCGAGTGGTTGTAGTTGATGCGCTGGGTGCTGCCGGAATCCGGCGTGTTTTCAAAGGTGACGGCGGCGCTGTCCCGCTCGCCTATCGGAATTTGCAGGGACATCGCCACCGTCCAGTCGCCGCGCTGCTGGTCGCGACTGGCGGCGAGATAAATACTGCTGCTTCCCCACAGATTGCGGCTCCAGGAGAGGTTCAGCAGCTCGGTTTTCTGGCTGTCAAAACTCTCCACGCCAATCCACGCCGCGCCGATATTGCCGTAGTTACCGAGATTAAAAGTGAGCGAATACTGGTCGGTATTGCGGCTCAGGCTGGCGATGGGCTGATCGTGCTCATCATAGATAGTCGGCTGATCGTAGAGCGCCAGGTTGCCGTATCCGCGATCGCGCCGGGAGTGCTGCGTCGCGAGGCTAAAGGCGCTGGTGCTGTACTGATAGCCCCAGTTGATCTGCCCGCCGTCGTCGCCTCTCATTCGGCTGTGGGTGTAAGAGCCGTTGACCACGCCGAGCTGCCCCAGTTTGACCACCGTTCCCGCCCCGCCGAGGGCCAGCTCTTCTGCCGCTTCGCCGTGCCCTTCCAGGCTCAGCCAGTCGGTTAAGCCGTAACGATACGAGCCGCTGCCCGCCGCCGGGCCGTAGTCAAAATTCTTGATGCCGTAGCTGCGACGCAGACTCCCCAGCGTCACCGCCCCATCGCTCAGCCCCTGCTTGAGGAGATCGCTGGTGACATAGAACGGCATGGTGGTGCTGACCTGGCGCCCGAGCGCATCGGTGGTGATCAGTACCGCGTCCCCTGCACCGTTGATGTAGGGCAGATTGGTGAGGGTGAACGGGCCGGGCTGGAGCTGCGTCGAGCCGGAACGATAGCCGTTGATGAACAGATCCACCGACGTCGGCACCGCCGCTTCGCCGGAAAACTCCGGCAGCGGCCAGGTGACCAGGTCCGGACGCAGGGAGAAGTCGCGCCCGTAGCTGATCCCGCCCATGCGTACGCTACTGCTCCAGCTTAACGCATCGCTGATCACATCCCCGGCGGTCCAGGTGGTCGCGTCGTCTTCATTGGTGATCATCACCGTGGTGTCGTAACGGACGTACCCTTCCTGCTGGCCCGAGTCACCGGCAAAGCTTTTGCGCGTATACCCGGTTGAAGAGAGCGACCCGTTTTCATTGAAATAGCGGAACTCGTGCCAGAGCGAGGCCTGGCCGCCGATGTGTTCCGTGTGGTTGGTGTAGAGATCGTAATTGAGCAGCGCGCCCCTGCCATACTGGGGCTTGCTCTGGGCGGTCTGTCCGCCGAAGGGCGTGACCCGGGTCGATACCCAGTCGCGCGGGACGCTCAGCAGCAGGCGCTGGGCGGCACTGTCATACTCCACGCCCACATGCGCCAGCCGGGAGAGATCGACTTCGCCGTTCGGCACCTGTTCCGGCGGCAGACCGGCGCGCAGCAGATCGGCGCTGGAGATAAAAAAAGTCCCGTTGCGCTGCGTGACGGGGACCACCAGGCCGGTGTCGTAGTGGTTGATCACCACCGAGAGCTGGAACACGGCCTCGCTGTTGAGCGCCTGCGCATCCGGCGGGGGCGGTAAACTGTCATCACCGTTTTCGGCCCAGGCGCTGGTCGTCACGCAAAGCAGGATGATCATCGCCGGTTTCAGTGGGCGGGCGCCGACTGCCATTGCGCGTTCCCGGCGTTAATTTGCGCACTCATCTGGCTGGCCTGATGCACGCCTGCCGGCAACGGCCAGCTGCGGGTACTGTCCGGGAGGACATAGCCCAGCAGACCGTCGGCGATGGTCCGCTTGTCGAGCAACACCTGGCTCAGACGGACGTGGACATCGCCCCGATTGCGTACCTGCAGTGCGGGTTTACCGTCCTCCTGCACAATCTTCCAGCTCAGGTTTTGCGGCTCCACCAGGGCGTGATGCGCCCCCTCTTTGATCGTCGGGATGCCCTGGCCGTAGACGAACAGCGGAATGGAGTAGCGCATCTGGATTTTTAGGCCGATTTCGGGACGGGATTTGTCGCCGGGCTGAGGAATTTCGTCGACGATAATGCGGTAGGCTTGCTCGACGCCCATCGGAACGTCGTTCTGCTTGATAAGACGAATCAGCTGCTTGCCGTCTTTGCCAATGGTGACAATCGGCGGGCTGGCGACCACATCCTGCTGAGCGGTGTAGCGCTCGAAACCGTTCTCCTGCTTCCAGCGCATTATGCGCACCTGCATGGTGGTGGCGCTGTTACCCTGATTCTGGATCCACAGCTCGGTGGCTTTGGTATCCGCGGAAAGCCAGGGGTCGATCGGCCACAGCAGAATGGTCGCCGCCGCGTTGGCCCTCCCCGTCATCACGGCCAGGACGGCCCACATCCCCAGTACGCCATAGCGAATAGATGATGCCTTCATTGACCTTCTCCCTTAGATCACCATGACAAGGTCACAGTGAGTTGATCTGAATAGGTGCCGGCCGGGCTAAACCCCGTCAGCAGCGCCACACCAAACAGCGGCAGCGCAATATTGTTGCTATTGGTATAGGTCACCGGCACCGCCTGATTGACCCCGATCTCACTGTTAGCCGCCAGCGAACTGCTGCTGTACAGGCGGTAGGCCACCATTTCCGTGCCGCTGGCCCGCTGCATCCTGCGCACCGAAGAGTAGTGCTGCCCGCCGTCGATACTCATACTCAGGGCGACGTTGGGCGTGCAGGCGATCGACAAGGATCCGTTCGGCACAAAGCTGGTGCTGACCTGCCCGGTCGCAACGCCGGATCGCGTACCGAAGTTAAGCGTCCCGAGCACGCCGCCGGTGCCTGTCGTCACCGAACAGCCCGGCACGATCGTCGCCGACACCTGAAACGACTGCGAGGTGACCGCGCGCGCCGTTCCCACTGCCGCTACCCCGGCGATGAGCACAAATACAAGGCGCAGTTTTCCCTCTGCGATTTTTCGCAGACGTGAGATGACATCGGTCATTTCCGGCGCTGGAACTAGTAGGTCACGCTGACGTTAATGGTGTCCGTATAGGTTCCCGGTACCACGGTGACGCTGTTCCCGCCCCCGGTAATTCGGCCATACAGGGTGTAGCTGTCGACGCCGCCTGCGGTGGAGGCCACCGGGAGCGGTGCGTTGTTGGCGATCACGTTGTTAAATCCGCTGTCGCTAAACAGGCTGTAGGCCACGCCCTGCGCGGTGTTGGCGGTATTCACCAGGTAGCGCGCAGGCGTGCCCGGCGTGCCGACAACGGTACCCGGCGCGGTGGAGTTGGTGTTTCCGGTGATCGCCACCGTATAGCTGGCGGTCGTACACTGGATGGTGAAGGTGTTCCCTCCGCTGGCACCCGCTAACTGGGTGGTGAGGGTGGAGAAAGTGGCGGGATGGGTCCCGAAATCAAGGCTACCGAAATTGATGCCGTTTTGGGTCGGAGAGCCGTTGATCAGACAGCCGTTGGTTAATGTCAACGTGGCACCGATGGTCCCGCTGCTGGTCACCGCCATCGCCTGCTGCGCCGCGAAAACCAGCATGCCGCCCGTACAGATCAGAAGGAGTTTACTTTTCATTTACAGCCCTCCAGAAAGTGTTGCCCTTCGTATTTTATTTATACCACTCAATCTGTTAGCACCACTTAACATTCCCAATCAGCGCTTATTGAGAATTTAGTTTATGGATCGCGGTTCAACCACCAGGGCAATTGGACCTCATACCTTTGCCCTATTGATGTTTTATTCCAATTTAAAACAATAAGTTACATGTTTTGCGATAGGTTTAAACGCCGCTTTGTTGAGGATATATTCACAATAATGTGATTAGCGTCACAATATATCACTCGCCCGTTAGCAACAAAATTAATAAAACTTAAAAATTTGTTGTATCTGCATTCGCTTTACTTCAATTTATGCGATGAATGTATTTGTGCGCTGAAATAAAAAAAAACATATGACTCAGCGCACTGATGACAACTTAGGCGCATAAACAGAGGGTCTTTTTTCGTGGCAAGTGCAAACAAACTCACGCTCTTCATCGTGATTTTCATGCTGGCGGGTATTCTTTCAGGGGCAGTCATTCACGAGTACGCGTCTGCCGACGCTATCGCGACCTGGGCAGACAACATCACACTCCTCACCGATATTTTCCTCCGACTGATCAAAATGGTGATCGCTCCGCTGGTGTTCAGCACACTGACGGTGGGCATTATGAAGCTCGGTGAAACCTCCACCATTGGCCGCGTCGGCGGGAAAGCGATGGTGTGGTTTATCAGCTCGTCGGTGCTATCCATATTGGTCGGTCTGTTTATTGTCACCCTGGAGCAGCCCGGCACGGGCCTGAACCTGACGATCCCGGCGGGCTCTGTCGACACCGGGCTGGCAGTCAGCGGGATGTCGCTGAAGGGGTTCCTGTCGCACACGATTCCGACCAGTATTGTCGGCGCGATGGCGAATAATGAAATTCTGCAGATCGTGGTCTTCTCGATGTTCTTCGGCATCGGCGGCGCGTCGCTGGGCGAGAAGTTCAACGCCCCGCTGGTCGCCGCGCTGGACGTGGTCTCGCATATCATGCTGAAAGTAACCGGCTACGTGATGTACGTTGCGCCGCTGGCGATTTTCGCCGCCATTTCTTCGGTCATCGCCACCCAGGGGCTGGGCATTTTGCTCAACTACGCCTCGTTTATCGGTGGATATTACGTCGCCATTCTGCTGACCTGCCTGGTGCTGCTGGCGGTGGGCTATATGGTGCTGAAAAAAGAGGTCTTCCGCCTGGTCAGCATGCTGAAAGATCCGGTACTGGTGGCCTTTACCACCAGTAGCTCAGAGGCCGCTTACCCGAAAACGCTGGAGCAGCTCACCCGCTTTGGCTGCTCGCGCAATATCGTCTCCTTTGTCCTGCCGATTGGTTACTCCTTCAACCTGGTCGGCTCGATGGTCTATTGCTCCTTTGCGTCGATGTTTATCGCCCAGGCTTACAATATTCATCTGAGCTTTGCCGAGGTGACCGTCCTGATGCTCACCCTCATGCTGGCGTCAAAAGGGATCGCCGGTGTCCCGCGTTCCGCGCTGGTGGTGCTCGCCGCGACTATCCCGAGTTTCAACATTCCGGTTGCGGGGATTTTGCTGCTGATGGGAATCGATCACTTCCTCGATATGGGCCGCTCGGCGATTAACGTGCTGGGCAACGGGATCGCCACCGCGATGCTGGCGCAGAATGAGGGCTTGCTGGAAGAAGAGCCAGAGCTGGTGGAGCAGGAAGCGTAAGGTGTAAAAAAAGCCGGGTGGCGGCTTGCGCTTACCCGGCCTACTCTTTAGTGCCATTGTTGATGCCGGGAAACCCGGCTCAACATCACGCCACGTGGCTTGCCGCGATATCCAGCAGGGCCATCTCGTCGCTGTTCAGCAGTTTTTCGATATTCACCAGAATCAGCATACGGTCACCCAGCGCGCCGAGGCCGGTCAGATATTCGGTCGACAGGGTCACGGCGAATTCCGGAGCCGGACGGATCTGGTCGGAAGCCAGGGACAGCACGTCAGACACGCCATCCACCACGATACCGACGACGCGCTGGCCGAGGTTCAGGACAATCACCACGGTGTTGTCGTTATACTCCACGTCACCCTGGCTGAACTTCACGCGTAGATCGACGATAGGGACGATTACCCCACGCAGGTTGGTCACACCTTTGATAAAGGAAGGTGTGTTGGCAATGCGAGTCACCTGATCGTAGCCGCGAATCTCCTGCACTTTAAGAATATCGATGCCGTACTCTTCATCGCCTAAAGTGAAAACCAGGAATTCCTGCCCTGATGGCTCGCCGGCCAGTTTCGTTACATTACTCATACCGGTCATGTTTTTACCTTCTTAACTAATCAGGCGGCTGTGTACGCCACACGTTGTTCACGATTTAAACCCTGAAGCGCCGACACATCGACGATCAGTGCGACGCTGCCATCGCCAAGGATGGTGGCAGCTGAAATTCCCGGCACTTTGCGGTAGTTGCTTTCGAGGTTTTTCACCACCACCTGGTGCTGACCAATCAGCTGATCGACCAGCAGCGCATAGCGGCGGCCCGCGCTTTGCAGAATAACCACGATGCCCTGAGTCGCTTCGGTTTTGGCTCCGTCGACTTCAAAGACTTTCCACAGTTCCACCAGCGGCAGATACTCGCCACGCACTTCCAGCACGCGCTCACCGCCCGCCAGCGGATGCAGATCTTCATCACGCGGCTGCAGGGATTCCATCACCGCACCCAGTGGCAGGATGAAGACTTCGCCTGCGACCTTCACCGACATCCCGTCAAGGATCGCCAGGGTCAGCGGGAGCAGGATACGGATAGTGGTGCCGGAACCTTGCTTGGACTTGATCTCAACGTGGCCGCCCATCTCCTGGATGTTACGTTTCACCACGTCCATGCCCACGCCACGCCCGGAGACGTCAGTCACCTGCTCTGCCGTCGAGAAGCCAGGCGCGAAGATCAGCATCCCCACTTCTTCATCGGTCATGTTTTCGCTGACGGACATGCCCTGAGACATCGCTTTCGCCAGAATACGCTCGCGGTTCAGACCGGCGCCGTCATCGGTCACTTCGATGCAGATGTTGCCGCCCTGATGTTCTGCAGAGAGCGTCAGGTTGCCGACCGGGGATTTCCCGGCCGCGATGCGGTTTTCCGGAGATTCGATACCGTGGTCGAGGCTGTTACGCACCAGGTGCGTTAACGGGTCGATAATGCGCTCGATCAGGCTCTTATCCAGCTCGGTGGAGCTCCCCACCTGAGTCAGTTCAATCTGTTTGTTCAGCTTGCTCGCCAGATCGCGCACCAGACGCGGGAAGCGGCTGAAGACGTATTCCATCGGCATCATACGGATGGACATCACTGATTCCTGCAGATCGCGGGCGTTACGTTGTAACTGACCCATGCTGGTAATCAGATCGCCGTGGGTGACCGGGTCGAGTTCGTTTGAACGCTGCGCCAGCATTGACTGGGTGATCACCAGTTCACCGACGAGGTTAATCAGCTGATCGACCTTCTCAACCGCCACGCGGATGCTGGTCGATTCGCTGCTGCGGGCCGCCGGTTTTTCACGTTCCGCACGATTTGGCGCAGCCGCGTCATTCGGTACCGCTTTCAGCGCAGGCGTCGGAGCCACCACCGCAGGCATCGCCACTTCTGGCGCGGCCATCACTTCAGCCACTTCGGCAGGCGCTTCAACAGCGGCGGCTTCGGTTTCAAAGCTAATCTGGTCCGCTTCAATCACGAAGCACAGCACCGCGACGATATCATCCTGGCTGATACCACCGTCGATGGTGGCGGCCAGGCTGTCCGGGCCTTTCACGACATTGCTCAGCGTCGCCAGGTTACCCAGCTCGTCTTCCAGCAGATTCACTTCGCTCCCTTTCAGACGAGAGAGCACCACGCGCAGCTTCGCTTCGGCTGCAGGCGGAGTCACCTCGTCGGAGGCCAGGGCATCAACCACGCTCAGTTTTGCCGCGCTGACCGCAGGTGCCGCGACTTCGCCCTTCGCTTCCAGAGCTAACTGGCGCAGAGCGTTGCAGATGTATTCAAAGCTTGCAGCATCTGGCTCTTGCGAGCTTTTATAGGCGTCGAGCTGTTCCTGCATAATATCTTTGGTTTCCAAAAACAGGTTAATAATGTCGGTGTTGAGCTGCATCTCACCGCGACGGGCTTCATCCAGCAGGTTTTCCATTAAATGGGTCGTTTCCTGCAGGATGGTAAATCCAAATGTTCCGGCGCCACCTTTAATGGAATGTGCGGCACGGAAAATGGCATTGAGCTGCTCTGAATCCGGTGCCTCAGGCACTAAATCCAGCAGATGCTGCTCCATGTCTGCCAACAACTCGTCGGCTTCGTCAAAAAACGTCTGGTAAAAATCGCTAATATCCATGCTCACGCTATCACCTCGGATTGGCTGGTGGCGATGTTGGAACGGCAGCCGAAGGCACTGCCCCTGGCTGTTTTAAATCATCCAGTGACTCATTCTGGCTTTCGGCGTTTTCGTGCAGAATGGTCTGCTCCGCCTGCTGATTGAGCACTAAAAGACTGATACGACGGTTGATGGCATCGTCCGGGCCGCGGTCGGTGACGCGCATGGTGGCGGCCATACCGACGACGCGAAGGACTTTGCCCTCATCCAGCCCACCGGCCACCAGCTCGCGACGCGAGGCGTTGGCACGATCGGCAGATAGCTCCCAGTTGCTGTATCCCTTCTCCCCGCTGGCATACGGGAAATCATCCGTGTGACCCGAGAGGCTGATACGGTTTGGGATCCCGTTCAGCACCGGGGCAATACCGCGCAAAATATCGCGCATGTAAGGCTCTACTTCTGCGCTGCCGGTTTTAAACATCGGGCGGTTCTGGCTATCAATAATCTGGATACGTAATCCTTCCTGCACCAGATCGATCTTCAAATGCGGGCGCAGGGCGCGCAGTTTCGGGTCTGCCTCGATGAGCTGATCCAGGTCGCCACGCAGTTTTTTCAACCGCGCCTGCTCCATACGCTTTTTCAACTCGTCGATATTCGGTTCTTTCTTCACTTCACCCTTTTGCTGGGTGACATCGTCACCGCCGCCAGGGATTGGGCTGTCGCTGTTAGCAATACGGTGTCCGCCCGTGACCGCCGTCGCCAGCGGGGTTCTGAAATACTCCGCAATCTGAATCAGCTCTTTCGGACTGGAGATGGAAATCAGCCACATCACCAGGAAAAAGGCCATCATCGCGGTCATGAAGTCGGCGTAAGCGATTTTCCACGAGCCATGGGAACCGTGCCCATGACCTTTGTGCTTGCGCTTTTTGACTATGACGATGGGATGGGACTGGTTTTTCATGCGTCCTCAGTCGTCGTCTGTTGGTTCGGGTTCTTCACGGCACGAACGTGTTCATCAAGCTCGACAAACGATGGACGCTCGCTGGAGTACAGGGTTTTACGCCCAAACTCTACCGCGATTGGCGGTGCGTAGCCGTTCAGGTTTGACAGCAGCGTGATCTTCACGCACTGCATCATCTTGGTGGTTTCCGCGCTCTTCTGACGCAATACCGTTCCCAGCGGCGAGATAAAACCGTAGGCAAGCAGGATCCCGAGGAAGGTCCCCACCATGGCGTGAGCAATCAGCGCGCCGAGCTCTGCAGCCGGACGATCCGCTGAGGCCAGAGCGTGAACCACCCCCATCACCGCCGCCACGATACCGAAGGCGGGCAGTGAATCACCCATGGTCGCCAGCGCGCTCGCCGGGACTTCGGACTCGCTTTCATGCGTTTCGATCTCTTCGTCCATCAGCGCTTCGATTTCGAAGGTGTTCATGTTGCCGCTGATGATCAGTCGCAGATAATCGACGATGAAATCCAGCATGGTCGCGTCGGCGAGAATGCGCGGATAACTCGCAAAAATTTCACTCTCTTTCGGGTTCTCAATATCACGCTCCAGCGAGAACATGCCTTGTTGACGCGACTTCGCCATCAGACGATAGAGCAGCGCCAGCAAATCCATATACATGCTTTTGGTGTATTTCGAACGACGAAACAGTAACGGGAGCGCTTTCAGCGTCCCTTTAATCGATTTACCGTTGTTACCAACGATAAACGCACCTATCCCGGCGCCGCCGATGATAATAAATTCAGCCGGTTGATAGAGTGCTCCCAGTTCCCCACCGGTAATCATATATCCACCGAAAACGGTACCGAGTACGACCAGGTAACCTAATAAGATAAGCACGACATCATCCTTCTGCTAGTGACTATGGCAGGATGTTCAGGTTGAAGACTTAACCGGATCGCAGGGTAAAAAAAAGCAGCGGTAATTGCTTACCGCTGCTGGAATCTTTCCCACACGTTCGGGTTAAACAGCTTGTTCGATCTGTTCATCCAGCAGTTGTGGATTAATATCGGCAGCTTCCGGGGAAAGTTTACGTCTTTTTACCGCACGGGAAGGCGGCTGACACAAACTGCAGGCGAAGCTACCTACGGGCTGGTGAGCGTGGGTGATAAAGTTGCCGTCGCAGCAATTACAGCGCGACAATTGCAGCAATCCACTCTCGACAAAGCGCACCAGAGTCCATGCACGGGTTAGCGCCAGAAGTGGCCCCTCTTCCGGCTGGGGACATTGTTCAAGGTAGAGTTTGTACGCTTTAATAACGGCGTCCACGCCGGTGCACAAACCCGTTTTCAAAAGAAATTGCCAGGCGTTACAAAACATCGATGCGTGGATGTTTTGCTCCCAGGTCATAAACCAATCCGTAGAGAACGGCAGCATGCCTTTCGGCGGCGGGCTACCGCGTAATTCTTTGTACAATTTGATAAGACGACCGCGGCTCAGCTGAGTCTCGCTTTCCAGCATTTGTAAGCGAGCACCCAACGTGATCAGTTCCATAGCTAACTGAATGTCGCGAGCTTCCTGAACAATGCTTTTTTCGCTCATCTTCAAGCCCTTTTCTTACGGGCCACGTCGTCAGGCTGGCTGATTTCGGTGAGAAGGCGGGTTGAAAGCAAAATTCCGGTATGGATCTGTTGCAGATCGTCTACGCGTGAATCCTGAGTCAGACGGGTAATCGTCTGATGACTGTCGAAGCGGAACTGACACACCAGCTGATTGGTTTCCGCCAGTTTGACCATCTGAGGGAGGGTTAATCCGCCAAGCGTTGTTGCCATCTCTTCGCTGATACCCAGACGGAACATGGCGGACGGTTTGTCCTGACTAATCAAACGCTGCGCAAGTAATAAGTATGACAAATTTATGTCATAGACATGTTTAAGCATCTCGGATGTATGCATTTTTCCCATCCAGAATAACCAACTATAATTTTTTATGCGGTAAGACCGCACCCCGTGATGTCGCCGAGAAAACCCCGGTAAAAAAAAAGAAAAGGCGAAAATGCATAGTCGAATTAAGGTTAAACTGGATAAAACGCGCGGTGTTTAAAATGGTGATCCTTGACCATTGCGTCTTATCATTACTTACAAATAACTAAGATTTTTCCTAATTCGAGGCAACTCTACTCGTCCGTTTTCCGACATACAATGCAGCCCCTCCCGAAATTTAAAAAAAATGTGATCCAGATCACAAAAACCACGGTATAAAAACGGAATGAACCATCAGTTTGATTTGTAATTTGAACAAATATTGACCACTTGAACGCCTTTTATATTCTTACCATGCGAATACTCATGCACAGTGACCATCGTTGCGAGAGGACCCTCAACTGTTGTTACACCAGATGCGATCAAGGCATTAACATTTCATCTCAATATTGTATACATTGATTTATTTACTTATAAAAACAATGAATTACAGCTTTAATCAAATAAAATAGTTTCGTCTGGTGATGGTAACTGACTTATTGACGGGGCGTTAAAATGATTCATCCACTCATTATTAAAATGTAGACATTTAACTTAAGGCGTTCTTTTCGGTGGTTAAGCTGCGTTATGCCACTATTCGTTTTATAAGAATAATTAATGAATAATTATGATAAGCGTCACACCATTGTCGTATTGCCCTCTTGCGAAGCGTTGCGAATCGCGCTAATGGTGAAGAATCCTCTGTCTCAGGACATCAAAGGAGTGAGCTATGAGTTACTCGCATATTCTTGTGTGTGTTGCGGTGACACCAGAAAGCCATCAGCTACTGGCGCGTGCCGTCTCTATCGCCCGCCCGCTTAACGCGCGGGTCAGTCTTGTTACCCTTGCTGCCGAGCCCGAAATGTACAACCAGCTGGCCGCGCCAATGCTGGAAGATATTCGTGGTCTGCTGCAGGAAGAGACCCAGCAGTTTTTGCAGGAGCTGGAAGACAAAGCTCAGTACCCTATCGCGCGAACCTTTATCGCGACGGGTGAACTGAGCGAGCACATTCTCGATATCTGTCGCAAGGAGCAGGTCGATCTGGTGATTTGCGGGAACCATAACCAAAGCTTCTTCTCGCGCGCGGCGTGCTCCGCCAAGGCGATTGTCAGCTCAAGTCAGGTGGACGTGCTGCTGGTTCCCCTCGGCAGCTGATGCCACCGAGGGGCGCTACTCAGGCGAGTTTAGGGAAGGTGGCGACCTTTTTTTGCAGGTTGCTCTCCTTACTGCGGGGCGTGAGCCGCTCAAGATCGCGGATAAAATGCTCCTGCCAGTGGTTAATATCGTTTTCCCGGATGACCTTCATCATCTCCGCGTGACGTGAAATGCGTTCCGTCAGCGGCATGGTGAGCGCCCTGTCCAGCGCATTCGCCACGTCATCGCTGTCATAAGGATTGACGATGAGCGCCGACGTCAGTTCGTTGGCCGCTCCCGCGAACTGCGACAACACCAGCACGCCGGGATCTTTCGGGTCCTGCGCGGCAACATACTCTTTTGCCACCAGATTCATCCCGTCACGCAGCGGCGTCACCAGCCCCACTTCCGCATAGCGGAAAACCTTCATCAGAATTTTGCGCTCAAAATGTTGATTCAGATAATAGAGCGGCGTCCAGCCCAGCTGGCCGTAGCGGCCATTAATCCGCCCCGCTTCGGTTTCCAGCTGATGGCGAATGTCCTGATAGGCCTGCACTTCCCCACGGGAGGTCGGTGCAATCTGCGTATAGCGGATTTTCCCGTGGTGCTGCGGGAACTTATCCAGCAGTCGCTCATAGGCCTGGAAGCGCTCCGGCAAGCCTTTGGAGTAATCCAGACGCTCGACGGAGAAGATGTTTTTGACGTTTTTCAGCTCGCTTTTGAGCTGCGCCAGTTTCGGCGGCAGCGGGCCAGAGGCATCGGCGGCGATCTCATCCGGTTCGATGCCGATAGGATAGACCTCGGTTTCGAAGGTTTTCCCCCACGCGGTGTGAGACTTGCTGCGCGTGGTCAGGCGCGTTTTACCGGAGACGCTATCGAGGAACGCCAGACGGTCGTTTTCGGTCTGGAAGCCGAGCAGATCGTAATCGCACAGCCCTTCCAGCAGCTCTTCGTGCGGCGGTAAGGCGTTGAAAATTTCCGGTGTCGGGAACGGGATATGCAGGAAGAAGCCGATCCGGTTGTTCACGCCACGTTTTCTCAGCTCGCTGGCAAACGGCAGCAGGTGATAATCGTGGATCCATAAAATATCGTCTTCCTCGATTAAGGGCAGCAGTTTATCCGCCAGCAGCGCGTTGACGCGCATGTATCCTTCGAAGGATTCGCGCTGGAATTTTACCAGGTCCAGGCGATAGTGAAACGCAGGCCATAGCACCGCGTTGGAAAACTGCGAGTAGTACTCTTCGTAATCCTTCTCGCCAAGATTAAAGGATGCCCACGTGATGTTGCCCCGTGTCACCTTTTTTAGCGGCTGATCCTCATTACCGACATCCCCGCTCCAGCCAAACCAGAGCCCGCCGGCTGCTTTTAAGGCACCCAAAATCCCCACCGCCAGACCACCTGCGCTGGATTTTTTATCGTCCGGTGGCGCAATTCGGTTAGAGACTACGACTAAGCGACCCATCATGTTTTCTCCTGTTGTTATGCGCTATTTTTTCTTCTTGTTGCTGGTTAGCGACTTCAGTGACCCACTGCCAGACGCTGGCGACGTTAGGCAGTCGCCATCCGGCACAGGTTTCCCCCTGTCCGACTTTAATAGAAATCCCTCCAGCCTGATTCACGACGCGAAAACCGCTCTCGTCCGTCAGGTCGTCGCCGATAAACACCGGCGTCCTGCCCGCGAACGGCGCTTCGGCCATAAAGGCACTAATCGCCTCGCCTTTGTTAATGCCCTTAGGTTTGATTTCAACCACACATTTCCCCGGCTGCAGCGCGAGCTGCGGATGCGCGGCCACGACTGAGGTTGCCAGCGCGGTTATCGCCGCCTCGTGCTCTGGCGCCTGTCGATAGTGCAGCGCAAAGGCCATCCCTTTGGCTTCCAGCTCCGTACCCGGCAGATGTTCAAGCGCAGCCGTCAGCTGCGCCGTGAGCGTCTGAATCAGCGAGTCGGGGAGTGAGACGATATGCGCGTTGCCATGGATGTCGCGGCGCTCCGCTCCGTGCACACCGGCAAGCGGAAAGCGGTAAGGCCTGGCGAGCTCATCAAGCTCGGCCATTGAGCGCCCTGATATCAATGCCAGTGCTCCCTGATTGTCTTGCGAGAGCTGGTCCAGCACCCGGAGAATGTCGGCGGGCAACACCACCTGATCAGGGTGTGGTTTGATCTCGGCGAGGGTCCCGTCAAGATCGAAAAAGAGTGCAAATTCTCCGGTCAGTGCAGGCGGTACGGTTAACGAGTCTGCCACCCTTGTCCTCCTTACGGTTTTCGAGATGTCAGACATTTAACATCTCAGTAGCCATGTAAGTATAGACAGTGTGACGCTGCTCGCCATTTAGAACACCGCCTGCAAGCGAAGCTGGCAGGCGGTGGGAAGGTGGGACTAGACTTAAAAGTTGAGCCTGATTTTACCTAAAGGGTACGTTTCGCTTTTTGCTTGTAACGGTCGAAGATCACCGCTGCCAGCAGGATCAGGCCACGTACCACGTACTGCGAGAACGGGGAGATATTCAGCAGGTTCATGGCGTTCTCCACGGTGCCGAGGATCAGGATACCGGCCACCACATATGAGATTTTTCCGATGCCGCCTTTCAGTGAAACCCCACCTAAAACGCAGGCAGAAATCACAATCAGCTCATAGCCAATGGACGTCATCGGCTGGCCGCTGGTCATACGCGAGGCCAGAATAATCCCCGCCGCCGCCGACACCAGCCCGGAGAGCACGAAGATAATAATCTTGGTACGCACCACCGGGACACCGGCCAGACGCGCCGCCTCTTCATTCCCGCCAATCGCCAGCGTGTTGCGGCCAAAGGTGGTTCTGTTGAGCAGGAAGCCGAAAATAATCAGGCAGCCCACCGTCAGCCAGATTGGCGCCGGCAAACCCAGCCAGTTCGCGTAGCCGAGAGTAAAGAAGCGCTCGTCTTCGATACCCACCGCTTTACCGTCAGAGATAATATAGGCCAGACCGCGCACAATCTGCATAGTCGCCAGCGTGGTGATCAGGGCGTTAATTTTCAGACGCGCGATAACAAAGCCGTTCACCAGACCGCTGAGCACGCCGAGCATCAGACCGGCGAACACGCCAATCCACAGGCTTTCGGTCATGTTGATGACCACCGCCGTCGTCACCCCGGCACAGGCGATAACCGACGCGACGGAGAGGTCGAAATCCCCGGACGCCAGACAGAACAGCATTCCGCAGGCGACCATGCCCGACATGGAAATCGCCAGACCCAGCCCTTTCATATTGATAAAACTGGCGAAATTCGGCACGAAAATCGCGCAGCCGATAAACAGGACCGCGAAGACCACCAGCATCCCGTATTGATCCCAGATGCGCCCCAGGTTAAAAGCCGACTTCGGCGCGCGGGAGGTAGTAACAGAAGACATCATTCACTCCTTGCTCAGGCGACAGCCTGGCTGACTTTAGGCATGGCGAGGCTCAACGCCTGTTGTTCATTCGCCTGTTCATGTAACAGCTCACCGGCGATATCCCCTTCGCGCATCACGATGATGCGGTCGGCGACGCCCAGCACTTCGGGCAGATCGCTTGAGGCGAAAAGTACCGCCACGCCGCGTTTTGCCAGCTCATAGATGACGTTATAGATTTCGTGCTTCGCCCCGACATCGATGCCGCGCGTCGGCTCGTCCAGCAAAATGACTTTCATCTCTTCCGACAGCCAGCGGCCAAGAATCGCTTTTTGCTGGTTGCCACCGGAGAGATTCATAATCAGCTGCTCAGGGCCGGGAGTTTTAATATTCAGGGAGCGAATATGGTTATCGGCGTTAATGTTTTCCCAGCGATCGTTAATTAAACACCCGGCACGAAGGAATTTTCGCCGCGCTGAGATGTTGATATTGTCGCGAACGGAATGGACAGGAATAATCCCGTCGGCTTTACGATCTTCCGGGCAGAGCATCATACCAGCGCGAATGGCGTGGGCCGGTTTCTGGATATCCACCGGCTGGCCGTCGATGTACACCTGGCCTGCGGTGATCCGCGTGCCGCCAAACAGCCCTTTCATCAGTTCGCTGCGCCCGGCGCCTACCAGCCCGAACAGGCCGACGATTTCACCGCTGCGCACCGAGAGCGAAATCGGTGTGCGCACGCCCGGCGCTTTCACGCTCTCCAGACGCAGACGTTCGGTGCCGTACTCGCGCTGTTGCCAGTGATAAATATCCCCCAGCTCGCGGCCGACCATCGCCTGCACCAGCTGGTCATGATTTACCTGCTGCATGTCGGTGAAGGTGCGCACGTAGCGCCCGTCTTTGAAGACGGTGATCGCATCGCTCAGGGCGAAAATCTCTTCCATGCGATGAGAGACATACAGAATGATGCGCCCCTCTTTACGCAGCTCGCGGATCACGCGGAACAGGTTGTCGATCTCGCGCGCCGAGAGGGAACTGGTCGGTTCGTCAAAGGCGATAATTTTGGCGTTACGCGCCAGCGCCTTGGCGATTTCCACCATCTGCCACTGGCCGATGGAGAGGTATTTCAGCGGGGTTTGCGGATCGATATCCAGCCCGAGATGCTGGAGCTGCAGCCCGGCTTCGTAGTTGAGCAGCGAACGGTTAACGATCCCGCTTTTGTGAGGCAGTTGCCCCAGATAGATGTTTTCCGCCACCGTCATTTCAGGCACCAGGTGCAGCTCCTGATAAATGATCGCGACCCCGGCATTCAGCGCCGCCGTCGTATCGGCAAACGCCATCTCTTCCCCGCGAATGGCCAGCGTGCCGGTCGTCGGGGCGTAGTTTCCGCTGAGGATTTTTAACAGCGTGGATTTCCCCGCGCCGTTCTCCCCCATCAGGGCGTGGACCTGACCGGGATAGCAGTCAAAACTGATATCGGTCAGCGCGTTCACACCGGGAAAGGTTTTCCCGATGCCGCGAAAAGAGAGAGTCAGGTCAGACTGTTGCATAACGTCTCCGTGATTCCAGTAGTGTACGTCTGGCCCCTCAGCATCGAGGGGCGCAATCACAACAAATTACTTACCGCCCAGCCCTTTTTTCGCCAGTTCCTCTTTAAAGTTGTCGCGGGTGATCAGCACCACGTCGGTGACTTCGGTAAATTTCGGCGGTTCGGCATCTTTGGTGACCCAGTTGTAGAGCATTTCACTGGATTTATAGCCGTGCACGTCCGGGCTTGGCAGAAGCGAGCCGTAGAAACCGGTGGCCTGCGCTTTGGAGAGTTCGCTCACCGCATCCACGCCGTTAATGCCGATCCCGATGACATCCGGGGCTTTAAAGCCCTGACCTTCCGTCGCGCGCACGCCGCCCAGCACGGTGTTGTCGTTCATGCCGACCACCAGCCAGTGTTTCACTTCCGGATGCTGAACCAGCATCGAGTTTGCGGCGTCAAACGCACCTGGGATATCGTTGGATTTGGTTGGGACTTTATAGATCTGTTTTTCCGGGAATCCGGCCGCTTTCAGGGCTTCCATCGAACCCGAGGTGCGACGACGGGCGGTATCCAGCTCGTCCGCGGTGATCGCCATCACGGCGCTCTCTTTCACGTCCCAGCCGCGTTTTTGCATCTCTTTATAGAGTTCCTGGCCCTGACGCTCGCCGATTTTAGTCGCCGCCATCATCACCAGCGGCACGGTGTCCATCGGTTTGCCTTTGGCGTTGACGAACTGATCGTCCACCGCAATCACCTTCATGCCGTAGCCGCGCGCTTTTGCCACGATGGCTGAGCCGAGTTTCGGATCCGGCGTACAAATCACAAAGCCTTTCGCCCCGCTCGCCGCCAGGCTGTCGATGGCGTTTAAGGTTTTCTCGCCGTCGGGCACGGCAATTTTGATGACATCAAACCCGAGATCTTTCCCGGCTTTATCCGCAAATTTCCATTCGGTCTGGAACCAGGGTTCTTCTGGCTGTTTGACCAGGAAACCGAGCTTTAAATTCTCCGCCATAGCGGATTGTGACATAACGGCAGCCAGGCCGATGGCCGCCAGCGTTTTAGTAAATTTGTGCATGGTTAACTCCAGCATGAGCATTCTTTTATGTAGGGTATATTGTCGTGCTTTTTATTTAATCGGACATAAAACAAGGTATTAGCGCTCACCCATGAATAAGTGATAGTGCTGGAGATAGTTTTAGCGGGAAATTAATCATCCATAAGAGAGCCCCATCACACCGCAGAATTACAGTAATTGCGTACATAGATTCAGCGATAAATGACATAAAAAAGGCGGCTATTGTCGGACAAATAGGAGGGGATTAAGCAGAATTATCCATAGAGTCAGCTAACGCGTCCCTGTAACCCAGGCGCCGTAGCGCCCGGTTAAGAATTTACCAGGCGTAGTAAATATGATCCGCGTGATCGCGAACCGCCGTTTCATCATTCAACAAACGCGCTGCCAGGGTCAGGGCAAAATCAAAGGCGTGGCCGAGACCTTTTCCGCTGAGCAGATTCTGGTCCTCTACCACCGGGGCATCGACATACTCGCCGTCTTTTACCGTCTCCCACAGATCGCCGGAGCAGACGTAGCGACGCCCCTTCAGCAGACCGTTTCCGCCCAGTACCCGCGCGGCGGCGGAGCAGATCGGGCAGATTAGTTTTCCGGCCTCGTCGTGGGCTTTTACAAAAGCGATAACGTCCTGACTGGCAGCCAGATTCACGCTCCCCTGCGGCCCGCCCGGCAGCACGATGGCATCGTACAGGGTGGCGGCGCGCTCGGTCAGGGTGCAGTCGGCCACCATCGGAATGTTGTGATAGCTCACCACCGCGCGCGACTCCGCACAGGCCAGGGTTTCCACTTCAATCTGCATGCGGCGCAGGATATCAATGGTGATAATTGCTTCCGCTTCTTCAAATCCTGGTGCCAGTAACACCGCCACTTTTGCCATTTTGATCCTCACAAATAAAATAGATAAAACATTGTTTCATTTTATAGAAAGTCATTGGGCAAACTCGCGGGTGGATCACAGTTCGGTCTTTTTAAGAAATAGCATTGAAATCAAAGGAAATGAAAAGCCGGTCACATTAAGACAATACTGAACGGCTTTATTCTGGTGTTAATCATCCCTCCCCGAAATAAGGACATTATAATGACGACTTCAGGAATGATTCAGAAACTCAACACCCAGATGAACCTCGAGTTCAACGCCTCCAACCTCTATTTGCAGCTGAGCGACTGGTGTTCCGAGCACAGCCTCAACGGTACCGCCACCTTCCTGCGCACCCAGGCGCAAAGCAATATCACCCAGATGATGCGGGTCTTCGAATATATGAAACAAGCCGGGGCCAACCCGATTGTTAAAGCTCGCGTGGTTTCCGAAGAGTCCTGCTCATCGCTGGAAGAGCTGTTCCAGAAAACCCTCGAAGAGTATGAGCAGCGCTGTACCATGCTGAAAACCCTCGCCGGAGAAGCTAAAGCGCTGCACGACGACGACACTCTCGACTTCCTGCGGGATATAGGGAAAGAGCAGCAGCAGGATGGCCTGCTGCTGAAAACCATTCTCGACGAGGTACGCAGTGCCCGACGCGCCGGTCTGTGCATGACCCAGACGGACCAACATCTGCTGAATCTGGTGAACTTTCAGCAGCACTAAAATCGTTTCGTATTACGGGAATTGTTAATTAATAGTTATCAAGTCATTGCTTTAATTGAATTTTAACAAATCAGATCTGGCTCCCAACCCATAACCTTACAAAGTGAAATGATTTAATTCATTTCACTTTGACTGACGAGGGAGCTTCATGATCACCATCGAGTTTATTGTCATTATTCTCTGCCTGCTGGTGGGAACGCGGTTTGGCGGGATGGGCCTTGGGCTGATAAGCGGTATCGGCCTTTTCATTTTAAGCTTTGTGTTTGGATTACAGCCCGGCAAACCGCCGGTGGACGTGATGCTGACGATCCTCGCGGTCATCGGCTGCGCCGCGACGCTGCAAACCGCCGGTGGTCTGAATGTGATGATGCAGTTTGCGGAGCGCTTGCTCAGGAAACACCCGCAGCACATCACCCTCCTCGCGCCGTTCACCACCTGGATGCTGACCTTTCTGTGCGGCACCGGCCACGTGGTTTACACCATGTTTCCGATCATCGCGGATATCGCGCTGAAAAAGGGAATTCGCCCGGAGCGCCCGATGGCGGTGGCCTCCATCGCTTCGCAAATGGCGATTACCGCCTCGCCCGTCTCCGTTGCCGTGGTGTCGCTGGTGTCGATCATTGGCGCTCAGCATGGGGTGGGTCAGGCGTGGGGGATCCTGGAGATTTTGGCCGTCTCGGTTCCCGCCTCACTGTTTGGCGTGATGATTGCCGCCCTCTGGAGTCTGCGCCGCGGGAAAGATCTGGCGGATGACGCCGAGTTTCAGGAAAAACTCACCGACCCGAAACAGCGTGAATTTATCTATGGCAGCACCGAAACCCTGATGAACCAGCGCTTCCCGAAACAGGCCTACTGGTCAACGTGGATTTTCTTCGCCGGGATCGCCGTGGTGGTTCTGCTGGGCGCCCTGCCCGATTTGCGCCCTGCGTTTGAAATCAAAGGCAAAATGACGGCGCTGTCGATGAACCTCGTGATCCAGATGATGATGCTGATCGCCGGTGCGGTGATGCTGATTGCCTGTAAGGTCAACGCCTCCGCCATTTCGAACGGCGCGGTGTTTAAAGCCGGGATGGTGGCTATTTTCTCGGTGTTCGGCGTCGCATGGATGAGCGATACCTTTTTCCAGGCGCACCTCGACGAGCTGAAAATGGCGCTGGAAGGCGTGGTGAAGAGCCATCCGTGGACCTACGCTATCGTGCTGTTCCTGGTCTCCAAACTGGTGAACAGCCAGGCCGCGGCCCTCACCGCTGTGGCACCGATGGGATTGATGCTGGGCATCGAACCGAAAATGCTGATCGCGTTCTTCCCGGCCTCTTACGGTTACTTCGTGCTGCCGACGTATCCCAGCGATCTCGCCTGTATCGGCTTTGACCGCTCGGGTACCACCAAAATCGGCAAATTCATTATCAACCACAGCTTCATTCTGCCAGGCCTTATCGGCGTGAGCTGCGCCTGTGCCGCCAGCTATCTGCTGGTGCAGACCTTCTTTTAATTGCTGACAAAGACGCCCGGCGGCACTACGTTTGCACGGGCCTACGGGGTTTTGTAGGCCGGGTAAGCGAAGCGCCACCCGGCAAAAAACCTGTTTCAAAATTCAAAACATCGGTTTATTTTAATGTGACTCACCCTGCGGTGTGAACTTGAGTTCGATAAGCGCAATGGCTTTTTGAATGGCGCGAAGCGTAACGGGATCCGCTGCAGCAGGATGGCTGGTGAAATCGATGTTTTTCAGTTGGGTGGACATTTTTTCCCGCACTTCGGTCGGGGTGATAACGTCTAACACATCCAGGATTTGTTTGATGACCAACTGGCACGCGACGACGTCAGACACCAGTTCCTGATCGGCGCTCAGATTTTGAGACATAGGAAGCTCCTTCAATAAAGAGCGCTATAGTAGCAAAACCACGGCCCTTTCATCTTCCCTCTCGTCGAACGCAGGCATAAAAAAACCTGCCGAAGCAGGTTTTTTTCATCAGAACATTGCGCCTGGCGGTACGTCTTTGAACGTATTGCAGTAGTTAGCCCACATGCTTTTCAGGATTTTGCGCAGTTTCATTTGATGCTCCGGTAATGTGTTATGCAGGTGTTATTGTCTATCCGCATATAATATGACCAGCGTCACAAAAATCAACGGTTATGTGATACACATCACGGTTACAAAACCAGCAATGCTGCGAGATTGTTATAAAAACACAAGACAAATCCGCAGGTTAGGAACTTATAAGTTCCAGTAAATTTTTATAAAATTTTTTGATATGGCAGGGTAAAAATGAGTGAAAACATCACCGGAAAAGAGAGCCGCGGTTTGTCTCCTGCGGCGCTGCTGGTTGCCGGGGCGTTCTTTATGGAGTTTCTCGACGGCACGGTGATTGCCACCGCGCTGCCCGATATGGCGAAAAGCTTTGGCGTGCAGGCCGTGGATCTGAATATCGGTATCAGCGCGTACCTGATTACCCTGGCTGTGCTGATCCCCGCCAGCGGCTGGATTGCCGACCGCTTTGGTGCGCGCAAAGTCTTCGCCGTGGCGCTGGCGATCTTCACCCTCGCCTCCGTGCTGTGCGGCCTGTCTACCACGGTCGATCAGTTTGTCGCCATGCGCGTGTTGCAGGGAATGGGCGGCGCGCTGATGGTTCCGGTCGGTCGTCTTGCCGTGCTGCGCACGACGCCCAAACATCAGCTGATCACCGCCATCGCCACCCTCACCTGGCCCGCGCTGGTGGCTCCGATCATCGGTCCACCGCTCGGCGGGTTTATCACCAGCTACGCCGACTGGCGCTGGATCTTCTTTATTAATGTGCCGCTCGGGATGCTGGCGATTATTCTGGCGCTGCGCATCATTCCCGACCTGCACGACGATGCGCGCCGTCCCTTTGATACACCCGGTTTTATCGCCACCACCATTGCGATGGTGAGCCTGGTGTATGCCATGGAGTCGATGGGAGCGCAGCATCCGGACGGGCTTCTCACCGTCGGGCTGCTGGCGGTCGGCGTGGTGACGCTCATCTACGCCCTGCGCCATTTTCAGCGCGCCGAATGTCCGATGATTCGCCTCGACGCTCTGCAGGTTCCGACGTTTCGCGTGACGATGTACGGCGGGTCGCTGTTCCGCGCCTCTATCAGCGCCGTGCCTTTCCTGCTGCCGCTGATGTTTCAGGTCGGGTTTGGCATGGACGCGTTCCACTCCGGTCTGCTGGTGTTGGCGGTGTTTGTCGGCAACCTGACGATCAAACCCGCGACCACGCCGCTGATTCGCCGCCTTGGTTTTCGAAAGCTGCTGCTGATCAACGGGGCATTAAACGTCCTGTCGCTGCTGGCCTGCGCAATTATCTCACCGCAAACGCCGGTCTGGCTGATCATGCTGATTCTCTATCTGGGCGGCGTGTTCCGCTCGATTCAGTTTACGGCGGTGAGTACCCTGGCTTTCGCAGACGTGCCGTCGGCACAGATGAGCTACGCCAACACGCTGTTTTCCACGGCCACACAGCTGGCGGTGGGGCTTGGGATCACGCTCGGGGCGATTGGGATTCGTATCGGGGAAAAGCTCGGGAGTGTACTGGGTATCACCGATGTGCCGGGGATCAGCTTCCGCCTGGCCTTTGTCGCCATTGCGCTGATTTGTCTGGCGGGGATGGTGGATACGTTGCGGCTAACGAAGGATGCGGGAAGCGCGGTGTCGAATAAGCGTTAAAAAAGCCAGCTAAGCTGGCTCAGGTGTTGTAGGCCGGGTAAGCGCAGCGCCACCCGTCGGCAATCAGACCACAGATTACCCAACGATACCGCGAACAAAGGCTTCGATCTCTTTGTCCTGACAGTTTTCGAAGAAACACTGCTGGAAGCGCTGGCCAGAAACCGCGGTTTTCACCAGTTCAGGATCGATGGCGCGCAGGGTATCCAGATAGTTCTCTTTGACCACGGCGGCTTTCACCTGGTTCAGGATACCGGCGTTACGCACCTGCGGCTCTTTACGCTCTGGCGGATAACCTTCGCCTTTGCGGCCCGTAAAGGCTTTTTCGAAGATGAAGCGCACGTTCAGCTCTGCGCCCCAGCCGAAGCCTTTGGCGAATGGCAGGGAGAGCGCGTTACCGTTGTTGATCTGCGCAAACAGGAAGGCATCTGCCGGGTCGATACAGTAGCCGCAAATCACGCCCGGATGGATGTTAAGAGACATCAGCGCGCCCTGCCCGGTACCGCAGCCGGTCACCACGAAGTCAACGGCCTTCGCATTCAGCAGGATGCTGGCCATAATACCCAGATGGATATAGGTCAGGTGGTGATCGTTCTCATCACTCATCCCGACGTTATAGACCGGGAACCCCTTCTCATCGACAACGGATTTAAGTTCGTTGAGGATAGTGGCGTTTTTACCGGCCTGGCTGTTTTCCATCATCAGTGCAATTTTCATTCTTCATCTCCTGAATGCGTTGCGGGTTTTGCCGCCAAAGATAGCGAATCCCCCCAACCTTACTATCTAACAAACGCACTTTCAAATTAACTGAAAAAATGTTTTAAAAAACGAAAGGCGCTTCACAATTTCGACTCTTCACGCGGAAATAGCGTGCTTATGCACAAACTTAAGAAATCTCTACTCACGAATCTGGCTGTTAGCTAGACTGCTTTTTAAAAGACTATAAAAATCCTTTGGGGAACAATGGTGAATATGCGCCGCCGGACGCCTCGCATCACATCGCTTTTCTGGATACTTATCCTCGCAGCCCTGGTCTGGGCCCGAGCCGCTTTTGCCCAGTCCGCTGCCGAAACCCACGCCATTCCCGTCTGGATTTATGACGCCGACAGCTTTGAATTCTGGCGCTCGCCTCAAGGCGAGTTACAGGGTTTTTATCCAGAACTGGTGCGCGCCATTAATGAAAAATATGGCACCCTTCTGGAACTCACGCCGGTCAGCGGCCCCGAGATCGGCCAGCGTTTTAACCGCGACATCTACGGCGTGTATGCGGGCGTGCTCAGAACCGAGGCCCGCGCGCGCACTAAAATTCTCTCCTCGCAGCTGTTCAATAATGAAGTGGTGGCCGCCAGCCCGAGCATGTCCGTGAATACGATCGAAGAGCTGGCGAATGCCCGCGTGCTGTTTCGCCAGAACGACGCCACTCTGGAAAGCGTGCAGAAGCGTTATCCGGAGCTGAAATTCCGCTCGCTGCATCTGGTCGCCAGCAGCGAAGAGGCGTTCCGTTTGCTGAGCGAGCACAAGGCGGATTTCTACATCAATGACGCCAGCGAGATGGAAAACACCCAGCGCTATTATCTGATCTCCCGCCCCTTTCCCGAACTGCGTATTCCGGTGGTGCTGGCCTTCAGCCCGGAGCTGAAAGATCTGCGTGAAAAGGTGAATGTGTTTCTCGGCGAGTGGTATCGCAGTGGGAAGATGCACAGGACGCTGGAAGAGAGCAAGCGCCACTACCTCCTCAGCCGGATTTCGATCTCAAAAGAGGAGCGCGCGTGGCTTACGAACAACCGCCTGCAAATCTGGCTGCCGAAAAATGAGAACTTTGCGCCGGTGGTCTGGAAGGACGAGCGCGGCTATCAGGGCACCGCCATCAACATGATCAAGGACATGCGCGACCTGCTGGGCATGGAAGTGGATGTCCATTTTATCGATCACTATGCCGACGCGCTGAGGCAGCAGCGCTGGCCGGTCCGCCTGGTGAATGTCGCGGAAACCACCGATCCCGAGCACGCCGCTGGCCGCATCGGGCCGGATGTGGCGTGGCATAACGTTTACTATAACCGTATCAAGCAGCCTTTCCTGTGGGATGAAGAGAGTATCCGCAGCCAGCGCGTGGGCGTGCTGGAGGGTTCATTCGCGGCCCGCTATCTGCAAAATCGCTTTGGCAGCGACGTGGTGATCGTCACCCGTCACAGCGTAAACGGGCTTATCGACGCGATGGAGAACAATAAAGTCGACTTCATTCTGGGGGATCTGAGCTCGCTGGAATCGACCCTGCGCGGCAACGAACTGTTTCGCGGCGTTCTGAAAGTCGCGGGCGTCACCCGCAGCGAATTCATCGTCGGCCCCTGGGTTCAGCCCGATCATCCGCTGTATCACTTGCTGACTCAGGTTAACCGCCTGTCGAGCTTCCGCACTCAGCTGGAACGTCATGAGGTGCACGAGTTCTTCCCGGCGCTCACCAAAAACACCTTAAAAATTATCAGCGTGATCCTGTTCGTCACCGTGCTTTTTAGCATTGGGATGCTGTTCATGATGCGTCGGCATATAAAAGAGAGCCGCCTGGTGAACCGCAATATTGTGCAGGCCCTGGAGAAGGTGAACCGCGCCCACGACGATGAAACCGGAAGCCATATTCAGCGCGTGGCGAAATATTGCGGAATGATGGCGCGGGAACTGAATCTGTCGCGCAAAATGATGACAGAGATCGAACATTTTGCGTCGCTGCACGACGTCGGCAAAATTGCGGTGCCGGACAGGATCTTGCGCAAGCAAGGCCCGCTGACGGAACATGAGTTCAGCGAGATGAAACTGCACACCACCAAGGGCTATATGATTATTCAGGGCCTGGGGCTCGGCCCGGTGGCGGAAAACATCATTCACTTCCATCATGAGAAATGGGACGGCAGCGGCTATCCCGAAGGGCTGCGCGGAGAAAATATTCCGCTCGAAGCGCGCATTCTGGCGCTGGCAGATGTGTACGACGCCCTGCGGCAAAAGCGCGTCTATAAACCCGGATTCAGCCATGAGCAGGCGTGCGAAGTGATTTTTGAGGGTGCCGGAAAACATTTCGATCCGCAGCTGATCGCCCTGTTCCGCCAGCACCATCTGAAATTCCGCATGATCTTCGACAGTCTCGCCGATTAAATCATGCCGTTGTGAAGAGAAAGGGAAATTCGTCCGGCTATTCCAGGCATTGTCTGGCTTATCAGACAGTAAGATAACCTGTTTACATCAGATCAGGGCGAGATATGAAGAGAGTATTCGTTGCAGGATTAGTACTGCTCCTCGCGGGCTGCACGGTCACCCGCCAGGCGCAGGTGAGCAATGCCGATGCGACTGGCGGCGTGGTCCGGCTGGATTACGGTCAGCCGATTTTCCAGAATGCCCGTTACGATGACTACGTCACCAACGGGACCGCCACGCGCGAGTGTCAGAGCATGGGCTTCGCGACCGCCTCTTTCTACGGCCAGCCGATTAAAACCTGTAGCCTGTTCAGCGGGTCGGTTTGCCTCAACCAGACCGTCACCATTCAGTACAAATGCATGGGCTATGCGATAAATCCTGGCCCTACCCAAACCTACTATTAATAATAGTGCTGCCAGTATTGTTCTGGCAGCTTATTTAATACGAAGCGAAACCATTCTCATTAAAATATAAATAAGCGCCAATGCGTTTTATTCCCATTCGTATTTTTAATAAATAATATACTTATTTTACCTTTTGCAAATAATTAAATAACAAATTATAGTGACGCCCTGACTGACTAATAATAATTTCCCGGAGCTGCGCTATGCTGAAAACTGAAATGATCGATAAGCTCAACGAACAAATGAACCTTGAGCTTTTTTCATCCCTGCTTTATCAACAGATGAGTGCCTGGTGCAGCTACCACAGCTTTGAAGGCGCGGCTGCGTTTCTGCGTCGCCACGCTCAGGAAGAGATGACGCACATGCAGCGTCTGTTCGATTATCTCTCTGACACCGGCAGCCTGCCGCGCATCAACCCGGTTGCGTCTCCGTTTGCCGAGTACGCCTCTCTGGACGAACTGTTCCGCGCCACTTACGAACACGAACAGCTGATCACCCAGAAAATTAACGAACTGACTCACGCGGCGATGGTGGCTCAGGATTATCCGACCTTTAATTTCCTGCAATGGTATGTTGCAGAGCAGCACGAAGAAGAGAAACTGTTTAAATCCGTACTCGATAAATTATCGCTGGCGGGTAAATCAGGCGAAGGTCTGTACTTTATTGATAAAGAGTTGTCGACTCTCGACACACAGAAATAAAGTTTCGGGGAGCCATCTGGCTCCCTTTTTTTATTGGCGACAGATTTTACTTTCGCGCGTTGAAAACCCCCTCTTCCCCCCTTGATAAAATTCCCTCTCGCCGCCTGCTTCAACCCTGTAAAAATTCCATTACACCCCTTGTAACGGGGATTTGACGAGGTTGCGCTTTTGTCTTACTCTGCGCCGCAGATTAGGTTGCGATTAGCGGTTGTGGTAGAGGAAAGCGTGAAGAACAGAACACTGGGAAGTATTTTTATCGTCGCAGGCACGACGATTGGCGCAGGAATGCTGGCGATGCCACTGGCCGCCGCGGGCGTCGGATTTGGCGTGACGCTGGTGCTATTGGGTTGCCTGTGGGCGTTGATGTGTTACACCGCCCTGCTGTTGCTGGAAGTGTATCAGCACGTTCCGGCGGATACGGGCCTCGGCTCGCTGGCCGCGCGCTATCTTGGCCGCTACGGTCAGTGGATCACCGGTTTTAGCATGATGTTCCTGATGTATGCCCTGACGGCGGCGTACATGAGCGGTGCGGGCGAGCTGATTGCGTCGAGCGTCAACGACTGGTTTGGCACGGATATCTCTCCGGCCACCGGCGTTGTCTTCTTTACCCTGATTGGCGGCGGCGTGGTGTGCGTCGGTACATCGCTAGTCGATCTCTTTAACCGTTTTCTGTTTACCGCCAAGATTATTTTCCTGGTGGTGATGCTGGCCCTGCTGGCTCCGCACGTTCACAAAGTGAATCTGCTGACGCTGCCTCTGCAACAGGGTCTGGCGCTTTCCGCAATCCCCGTGATTTTCACCTCCTTCGGCTTTCACGGCAGCGTGCCGAGCATCGTCAGCTATATGAATGGCGATATTCGTAAGCTGCGTCGCGTGTTTATTATCGGCAGTGCGATCCCGCTGATTGCCTATATTTTCTGGCAGCTGGTGACGCTCGGCAGCATTGGCTCTTCGACCTTTATGGGCTTAATGGCCGATCACTCGGGTCTGAACGGATTCCTGCAGGCGTTACGTGAAGTAGTGGCCTCGCCGCACGTAGAGCTGGCGGTGCATCTGTTTGCCGATCTGGCGCTGGCCACCTCCTTCCTCGGCGTGGCGCTGGGGTTGTTCGATTATCTGGCGGATCTGTTCCAGCGTAATCGCTCCGTCGGCGGACGCATTCAGACGGGACTGATCACCTTCCTGCCACCGCTAGCCTTCGCGCTGTTCTATCCGCGCGGATTTGTGATGGCGCTGGGTTACGCGGGCGTGGCGCTGGCGGTGCTGGCGCTGCTGCTCCCTTCTCTGCTGGCATGGAAAAGCCGCCAGCAGCATCCGGATTCGGGTTATCGGGTGTGGGGCGGGAAGCCGTTGTTAGGCCTGGTGTTTGTGTGTGGGATTGGGGTGATTTTGGTGCAGTTTTTGATTGTGGCGGGGGTGTTGCCCGAGGTCGGGTGATCCTGTTTTTGAAGCATTTGAGGTTGTTCCGTTCACTTTATGTTCGACAGAATATAATGGCTGCATAACCTGTGAACGTGAAAAGGGGGCTGCGCGGCCCCCTTTTCAATCCCCGCGCCCCGCCATGAAATCGGTGCTTCGCACTGCGCTCATCTCCCGGCCTGCTGCCCGCGGCCGGCTCGACTCGTGATTACTCGTCCCATCCATGGGACTCGCCCCTACGGGGCCAGCGCAAGCGCTGTTCAAAATTGCTCCCGGCAATTTTGTCCTGTCTCGTTTCGCCTCTGGTCGCCATCCCTGGCGCCCAGACCTTGTCATCCGGCCTCCGGTTCGCCGATTTCTGCGGGGACCCACACCGGTGCCCAATGTAACGTTTCATTCTGACTTTAATTCTGTCGGAAGCGGCTTCGCATTTTGCGAATTTGCTCTGATTTTGGGGCACTGTTTTTTTATACAGAGGAGTATTATTAGGCTTACGCGATGGAGGGGTTCTTCAGAGCGGAAAAATATGAAGCGCGGCGTAAAGGTGCTGGAACACCGTTACACCGCTAACCACAAAAAACTGAAAAGGAGTTATTTATGGCTGCGAATGAGTTTATGCCAGATCCCACTATTGCCCAAACAGATCCTGAGAGATCAGAGGGTAATGATCGTTTTCACGAGGTGACTCGCAAAAAAGACGCCCGTCGTCTGCACGGTAAAACCCTGAATGTCGCCATGGTGCATGCGCGAGCTGACACGCCTCAGTCCAGCACCGCCTGCTGCGAACTTTATTCGCGCATGGGACACAGCTATCTACCTCTTACCGGAGAGTGGCTTTCGAAAGCCGGTTTTATCGACGGGATGCCGGTGAAAATTCGTGTGATGCCGGACTGCATCATCATCACCCCGCAAAACACCCGCGAGTTGTGGGGCTGTCTGGAAGGCATGAGCGTGGTGAGTATAAACAAACAGCGCGTATCGGAGTGGTTAAAAACCTTTCCTGGTGCGCTAAATGATACGGGGAATATTCCGGTGGTGCAGCGGTGAGATAAACCGCCCGGCGGCGCTTCGCTTGCACGGGCCTACAGGGTTTTGTAGGCCGGGTAAGCGCAGCGCCACCCGGCTGGGTTTTAATGCAGGCAGCAGCTCTTAAACTTCTTCCCGCTCCCGCATGGGCACGGATCGTTACGTCCCACTTTGGTCCCGTTGACGATCGGTTTTTGTGACAGCGGCTGCTGCGGATTCGCCAGCCAGTAGTTGTACAAACGAATCGCCGCCGGGCGGATACTGTCCACGCTCGCCTGGTACTCGTCTTCTGTCATCTCTTCGACGAGGTCGACGTTCTCTTCCGTACCGTGCAGGGCAATCACCGCCAGATCCGGCTTCAGCTCTTCCGGTAACGTGGACCAGTCGGTCAGCGCCATGCCGCGCATGTAGCCGTAGCACCACTCTTCCACCACGGTGTAGGTTTTACCGTCGACTTCGTTCTCGCCAAACACCGGCTCAAACTGGTCAGGGTAATCGCTCAGGCGCTCGGCGATATCGTTCATGTGCTTAAAGCAAAGATCGATAAAGCGGTGCATTTCGCGGTCGTTTTTCCAGCGTGGAATGTACTTTTGCCCGCCCCACGCGGCCACCAGCCAGGTGTCGGGTTCGACGACGATCGGACCGGACAACACCGCGGTCAACATGCCGTCGAGTTCGGAAACGTCAATCACCGACGCTTCTTCGTGACCGTAGGACATCAACGTCTCTTCCAGCCACTCCAGTTCGTTTTCAGATAATGGGCCTTCAGTCATTGCTGATACTCCTGAAAAAAAGAAAAGGAGCTTACCACACTTCAGGCTAGTACTCTTTAAATGCCAGTTCCAGGCGGGCAATGAGCGGTTTAAACAGATAGCTCATCAGGGTGCGCTCGCCGGTTTTGATGGTCACGCTGGCGGGCATCCCGGCTTTGATTTTGTAGTCGCCAAGCAAATGCACGCCCTGCGGGCTGACCTGCACTTCTGCCAGATAATAGGGCTGCTGGGTGACTTTATCGATCAGCCTGTCCGCCGAAACCGTTAAAACACGCGCGGGAACCGAAGGCAGCAGCGCATGGTTCAGCGCCGGGAACAGCACATCCACCGTCAGCCCCGGCACCATTTTATCGATAGCATGCACCGGGATTTTGGCGTCGATCTGCAGCGGCTGATTGGCCGAGACAATATCCATCAGATGTTCGCCAGGCTGGATAATGCCCCCGACGGTGCTGACTTTCACGTCCAGCACAATCCCGTCAATCGGCGAGCGAATCTCGGTGTTTTCCAGCTCATGGCGGGTGGAGGCCAGCTCATCCTCCAGCGTCGCGACATCTTTCTGATTCACCGTCAGCTCAGATTCCACCTCGCGGATAAACTGATGCTGCACCTGATACGCTTTGATTTTTAACTCATTCTGCTGGGATTTCAGTTTGGCGATGTTGAGAATATCTTCCGACACGCTGCTGGAAATCTCCGCCGCCTCCCGCTCCAGCACCAGTAGCTGCGCTTTCGGGTAGTAATTTTTTGCGCTCAGCGATCTGAGTGTGCCTAACTCGCGGTTGATCAGGGTGAACTGATGCTCACGGTAGCCTTTAATTTTGTTGAGATTTTCCGTCTGCCCGGCCAGACCGTCGAGCGTCTCCTGGATCATCGACAACTCATCCTGAATGGTTTTCTTGCGCGTCTCGAAGAGCTTTTCCTGCAGGCGACGGACTTCCGTCAGGCGTTTGTTGCCCGCAAAATGCTGCGTCAGCGCGTCGCTAAAAGCGATCGATTCCAGCCCGTCGCGCTCGGCCAGCAGCCGATCTTCGACGGTTTTCGCCGCAATATACTGGGCACTGAGCGCGCTGTAGCGCATATCGAGCTGGATTTTATCCAGCCGCACCAGAACCTGATCCTTTTTAACCGTCTCGCCCTCTTTGATAAAAATATCCGTTACCCGCCCGCCGCTTAAATGCTGGATGGTTTTGCGATTGCTCGACACCGTCACCGTCCCGTCAGCCACCACACCCGCATCCAGCGGGGCCTGAACCGCCCAGAGCAAAAAGCCGCCGACGCCGAGCACAATGACCACAATCCCCCGCAGCAGCGGCGGCCAGATATTGGTATCAACGGTATTATCCTGATTCTTTTTCATCACAATGCCTCGCGTTGCGGTTCACTTTGCGGTGCGGAAGCGGTGGCCACCGGTTTGAGAATGTTGGCCTGGCGCAGATTGGCGATCACCTGTTCGCGGGTACCGAACTCCTGAATGGTCCCTTCGTTGAGCAGCAGGATTTTATTCACCACCCCCAGCAGCGTCGGGCGATGGGAGATGATCACCACCGTCTGGCCCTGGGTTCTGAGGGTGTTGATCGCCTGGATAAGGGCATATTCCCCGGCGTCGTCGAGGCTGGCGTTGGGTTCATCCAGCACCAGAAAAGCCGGATTGTTAAAGACCGCGCGCGCCAGGCCGATGCGCTGGCGCTGGCCGCCGGAGAGCTGATATCCGTGCGCCCCCAGCGGCGTGTCGTACCCTTCCGGCAGGCGTAAAATCATCTCGTGTACTCCGGCAAGCGTGGCCGCAGCGACGATCGGCTGGCTGTCACTCTGCGTAAAGCGGGCAATGTTCTGCGCGATAGTCCCGTCGAACAATTCGACATCCTGTGGCAGGTAGCCGATGGCCGGGCCGAGCAGGGCTTTGTCCCACTGACAAATATCGGCCCCGTCAATGCGCACTTTCCCCGACAGCGGCGCCCAGACGCCCACCAGCAGTTTTGCCAGCGAGGTTTTCCCCGACGCCGACGGGCCGATAATCCCCAGCACTTCCCCCTGCTCCAGCTGGAAGGAGATATTGCGCAGAACCGGCGTCTTTTGGCCCGGAGGCGCGGCAAACACCGCTTCGACGCTGATATTTCCTTTCGGACGGGGCAGCGTCAAAATATCTTTCGGCGTCGGGTAGTCGCTCAGAAGGTGGGACAGCTGACGCCAGGCGTGGCGGAACTGCACAAACTGCTTCCAGTTACCGATCACCTGTTCGACCGGATTCAGCACCCGCCCGAGAATAATCGAGGCGGCGATCATCAGTCCTGGGGTGATCTCCCCGGCGATCACCAGCAGCGCCCCCGCGCCTAGCGCCACGGATTGCAGCAGGATACGCACGAAGCGGCTCAGACTGCTCAGCCCCGCCGTTTTGTCAGCAATTTGGGTCTGGATCACCAGGGATTTGCTGTGCTGTTCCAGCCAGTGATTTTTCAGAGTCGAGAGCATCCCCATCGCTTCAATAGTGTCGGAGTTTTGCAGCTGTTTATTCAGCTTGCTGGTGTTATTGATGGTTAAGGCGTGCGCCTGCTGAATCGGCTTTTTGGTGGTTAATTCGGTCATCAGCGTTAGGGCAAATAAAATCACAATCCCGCCGACGGACAAATATCCCAGCAGCGGATGCACCAGAAAGGCGATGAATAAATAAAAAGGGGTCCAGGGAATATCCAGCAGCGCAAAGATACCGCTCCCGGAAAGAAACTGGCGAACCTGGGCTAAATCCGCAATGGCCTGCGCGGGATTATTATCTCCGGTGGCTATTCGCCGTTTAAAGGTGGCATTAAAAATAAGCTGATTGAGTTTCACATCCAGCCGGTTGCCGAGGCGTGTCATGACGCTGGAGCGGGCGAATTCAATCATCGAAATAACCGTGTACAGACCGACGATTAATAAGGTGAGCATGAGCAAGGTGGTGGTATTTTTGCTGACCAGCACCCTGTCGTAAACCTGCAACATATAGATGGCCGGAGCCAGCATCAGGATATTGATCGTGCTACTAAAAAATAGCAGCATAAGAAATACCGGACGCGTGCCTTTTAAAGCCGTATTCATTTCCGTAGACGGATGCGGGCGCGGCATAAGCTTCTCCTTATTTGAGCGGTGAGCGACGGCCATTCTCATGGCCGTCGCAGCAGGAGGTTATAAAATGAAGTCGGTCACATTGACGGTGCTGGCGGTAACGCCTGCTAACGTAATGACGTTATTATCAATGGTGATGACCGCATCGCCGCCGCTGGCCGCAATCGCCACGCGACTGCCGAAGTTCCCTGCGGTGATACCCAGCAGACTGATATCAATAAGATCCTGACCGCCGCGCGAGTCGCTGTCGAAGCCGGTCACGCGGTCCCGACCGAAACCGGCCGCAAACGCGAACCGGTCGTCGCCCGTCCCGCCGTCGAGGGCATCGTTCCCCGCGCCGCCGGAGAGGATATCGTCGCCAATCCCGCCGGAGAGCACGTCGTCATTCGCGCCCCCGCTCAGGTTGTCATTCCCGTTAGCGCCCACGAGGTTATCGTTCCCGTCGCCGCCGTCGAGAATGTCGTTGCCGATCCCGCCCTGCAACAGGTCATTCCCGCCCAGGCCCGAGAGCCTGTCGTTCCCCGACCCGCCGGTGATGGTGTTAGCCAGCGCATTCCCCGTGCCGGTGAAATTGCCCTGCCCGGTGAAGACCAGCACTTCGACGTTTTCGGCCATCACGTAGCTGGCCAGCGCGGTGCGGACGGTGTCCGTTCCGGCGTTGAGCCCCTCCGTCACCACGTCCCCGGCGTTATCAACGATATAGAGATCGTCGCCAGCGCCACCGGCCATGATGTCCGCGCCCGTCCCACCATCGAGCTCGTCGTTTCCGGCATCGCCGTTGAGGATATCCTGACCGGCACCACCATCCAGGTCGTCATTGCCCGCCCCGCCGTTCAGCAGATCGTCCCCCGCCTGACCGAGTAAGGTGTCATTCCCCCCTTCGCCGTTGATGATGTCGCTCCACGCCGTGCCCACCAGCGTGTTCGCCGCGTTATTCCCCGTCACCATATCGCCGATAGGCTGAGTCGCAGCGGACGTCAGCACCACCGGCGGGTTGCCCTCGTCATCGACGACGGTGACCACCACCTGCAGTGCGCGGCCAATCATCGCCTGACCGGGGGTGTAAGTCGCGGCGGTAGCCCCGGCGATATTTACAAACCCGTTGCCCTGGCTCATTCTCCACTGGTAGCTGAAATTCCCGCCCGTCAGACCGTCGCTGTCGGCAATCCCCGAGACGATCGCCGTCAGCGTGACGCTTTCCGTTGGCGTCGAATCGCTGATCGCCGGTGCGCCGGTGGTGGGCTGATCGCGCACCTGGACGGCACCGGTTTGCGCGGAGACCAGCCGTTCGGCATCGCCCATCCGGTCGGTGAAGCTGGCAATCACCCGCAGCGGCGCGCCCAGAATGCCGCCCGGCACGCGGAAGGTTTCACCACTGGCCTGATCGCGCCATTGCCCGCCCACCAGCGCCTGCCAGGTCAGAACAATCGGAGCATTCGCCGCGATGCCATTCCCGTCCTGCAGATCCGTCAGACTGACGCGCAGCAGATCGCCTACCTCCGGCGTGGAATCGGTGATCGAGAGGTTGCCGGTAGCGGCCTGCGCCGTCACCCACAGCTGCTCGCCGTTGCCGAACTCCAGTTTTTCGATATGCAGCAGGCGGTCTACACCGTCGTTAAACGCCAGCCCGGCCGCAGGCGTGGCGTGATTCACCGTCAGGCTGCCGTCGGCGTTGCGGTTGAAGAGGTAATTACTGCTGAGATCGCGATAGACCGCCACGTCCGTCGCGGTGCCTGCCCCCTCCTGCAAAATTTCACGCACGATAGAGAGCTGATTCGGCTTCAGAGTTCCGGCCAGCATCAGGGATTTCAGCTCGTTCATGCTGTCGGCGCTGGTCAGCCCTGGCATGCCGGAGACCGCAATGCGCACATTCAGCCAGGCGTCGCCGTCGATAATGTCATTCCCGGATTTGCCCGTGATGCGGTCGCTGCCGCCCCCGCCAAGGAGAATGTCGCCGCCGGTATCGGGGTTAAAGACCACCGCATTCGGATCCGCGAGGCGCTGTCCGCCGACAATGCTCTGCAAACCAGCGATCCTGTCGACGCCTTCCTGCGTGAGGTTATTGGACAGCGGTACGCCCTGAACCGGCGCGGTCCCGACCGGCTGTTCCGTGCCGGTTAAGACATCGTCAAACTTCCAGCCTGACAGCCCTTCCACCAGGTCAAAGCGATCGCGCAGGATGAACTCCTGTTGGTTAACGAAGATCGGAATGCCCAGATCCGAGTTGGCAGCGTTGGGGTCGCCTTTATGGATCGCCCAGTCGAAACCGGCCATGCCGTTGTTACGCTGGATACCAGCGCCCTGCACCATGATGTCGTCGCCTGCTTCGCCGTCGTAGTCCGTGTCGTTCCCCTGACCATTCAGGACGTCGTGCCCGACTATGGTGCTGTTGAAGAACAGCTCGGAGTTTTCACCGGTCAGGGAGTCAAACCCGTCGCCGCCCTCCAGCCAGTCGTCGCCTTCGTTACCTAGCAGCGCGTCACCGCCGGAGCCGCCGAGGACGAAGTCATTGTCGCGCCCGGCAAAGACCTCCTGCGCATCTTCGCCCACGACGATAAAATCACTCCCGCTGCCGCCGAAGATCAGATCGTTGCCGTTGCCCGAGAAGATAACGTCGTGGCCTGCATCGCCGTGGAGGAAATCGGCCCCGCCAATCGGCGTGCCGGTGTCGGTGATAATGTCGTTCCCGTCACCGCCGTGAACCACGTCCGCCTCGTCGCCGCCGTCCAGACGGTCATCGCCCGCATCGCCCCACAGGCTGTCGATCCCTTTCCCGCCGATGAGCGTGTCATTCCCCGCCGAGCCACCGAGCACCACGTGCCCGTCACCGGTGTATTTCAGATACGCGCCGTCGGCTGCGCCATCCCCGTCTACATCCGGCCCGGCCGCACGTCGCACCACCAGCGGGAAGAGCAGATCTTTCAGCGCATTCCCCCACTTCGGATCGGCATGGGTTTGCAGGGCTTTATCGACCTCGAAGGTGTAATCCGGGGTCTGGAACAGGTGGGCGGGCAGATGGGAAGATCCCGCATCGCCCAGATCGCTGTTACGCATCACCAGCGCCGAGAAGGAGTTGCCCTCCAGCTCGTTGAGCAGGTTCAGCCCCTGCACGCGGCTCAGGTAGTAGAAGCGGTCGCCGTCCTGCAGCATCTCCATCTGGGTTTCAAACACGAAGTTGAAGGTGGAGCCGAGCATGCCGCCAAACTCATTTTTGCGCTCTGCCAGCCCGCCAATCCAGAAGTCGACCAGGTTCAGCCCGGTCTCTTTGGTGGCCCACGCCCCGGTCCCCATAAAGAAATCCAGCGCATCGGCGCGGGCGGGATCGTCAGCATCGCCAAACAGCAGGAAGTTCACCGCATCGCGCTTGCCTTCGATGGTGGTGGCGTTGCGAATCAGATCGTGCTGACCGTAGGCGGCCATAAAGTTGATGATCGACGCCGGGTTTTTCAGGAACGAGGCGAAGTCGCCCCAGCTGGTGTAGGGCCTGAGTTCGCTGTTGCCGGTTAATTCAAAGAACTGTTCACGGGCCTGATTCAGGGTCGGCATGAGCGTATCGCGCCCACGCGCCAGGTTGAGCGCGCCGAGATCCAGCGGCAGCCCGACCAGATTATTGCGCAGCGCATCGGTGATAAATTCATCGATTTCGTTGCCGACCTGACGGGTCATCCCGCGCACAATCGCCCCTACCGCCTGCTCGGTGGAGATGGTCTGATCGTTGAGCTCGTGGAATGCGACCGGGTTCAGGAAGGCTTCGATAAGCCCGATATCGTCACTCTGCATGTCCTCATCGGTACGCGCGACGGTTTCGGTGAGCATCGAGTGGCCGAAGCGGTACACCACGTGGGCGAACTCGGCGAAAATCGCCGGGTTGATATCCGCGCTGTTAGAGAAGACGAACGGATCGACCGCCGGTTGCACGGCGCGGGCGAACTCTTCAAACACCAGATGCTGGTACTCCATCTCCGTCGCAAAACGCCCCGCCTGGAAGAGATATTCTCCGTTCCATTGCAGGGTGCTGGTGTCGGCCGGGATTTCGGTGATCTGGTGATTCGGCAGCAGCCACTGGTTGATAAGCGTAATGTCATTGCTTTCAAGAATGGTGGTTTTGTACTGCTCGACCAGGCGGTTGTGTTCGCTGTGGAACACGGAATGCACGGCGGTCAGGCCGATATTCTCGTTCCCGCGTCCGTCCCCGGTAATGAAGTGGCGGTCGAGGAGTTCGTCATCGTAGGTTCCGGCGGTTTGCGCGTTGCCGGTTTCCGTATCGTCATCCGCCACCAGGCCCGCTTTTGGCACCGCGGTGTGAGCGATATCGTCGAGGAAGGCGTGGCCGGTGCGGATGGTGTCTGCTGGCAGGACATCCCCGTTGGCTTCCACCAGGCCGTGCGCGGTGACGATCTGCACTTTACCGTTGTCGCTGAGAATCAGGTTGCCGTAGCGGTCCGTCGCCAGCAGCGGAACGTTGAACACATCCTGATCCGTCAGCTTAATCCCCAGCAGGGTTTCAGCCTGATGTTTCACGTCTGCCCAGGTGGCCAGCCCGCCGCCCGCGCCTTCCAGCAGATTTCCGGTTGGCTCCGGTTTACCGTCAACCATCGCATATTCGCGGATAAAAATTTGATGGGAAGGATGGGAGGTATAGGTCTGGTTCTGATCGATAAACGGCGTGGTGATGTTGGTGGTGTTGTGGTTGGCGTCGACCTGAGCGCGGGTGAGCAGCATGAAGTTGGTCGGCGAGCCCTCGACGAATAACGGGTCGTCCGGCATGAGCGGGATAAAGACAATCCCGTTCCCGGCTTTGGGGATCAAATCCAGACCGTGGTCAAAGAACTGGCCGAAGAAGGTCATCCAGCCGTTGAACGCCGGTGACAGGCCGATATCCGGCGATAAATTGGGGATAGATAAACTGCCATTGTCCGACACCGTGCCGCCGCCGGGGGCGTCCGCGAGTCCGTCATGGGCCTCCTGCGCGGCGGGGTTGGAGGCGGTCTGATCCGAGATCAGGTTACTGATGATGCGCGGGTCGGCGTCCACCACCATCTGATTCGGGTTGAGAATCAGATACTTTTGCAGCGCTTGCAGATCGTTTAAATCCAGCGTTACCAGCCTGGGCATCGTTTGATCGGCAGCCCCGTTAAGCTCCTGGCCCGGTAGCAGGTTGTTCCAGGAGCCATCCACCGTACGAAGCCCATAGGGCAACAGCGGGCTGGAGACCAGTTCGCGCAGCAGCTCGCCATTAACCGACCCGTCAGGATTGGTTGCCGCTTCCGATATTTTGATCTGCTGCAGAATAAACGCCAGATCGTGCAGCGTGACGGTAAAATCATATTGCGTAGCCATAATCATTACCTCTGTTTATTAAGCTATCATCATCCGTTTACGCCACGGCGCTGCCGCAACAGATAAAGAATGATCCTCATCAGATAGAATTAATCACCTTAAGGTCGTCGATCGCTGAAGTCCGTTTACGTTTTAAGCACAACAAGCCAGACCCTGAACCAGTAATGCGGGGAGGAATTATCCTGTCAGATTAATTTTCCCAATGGAAAATCGGGAATAAATACCGTGCTTTTATATTCGGCTAATGAATGATTAATAACTCAGTCAGATTGTATTTTCACAAAGGTAATATATTAGTGAGGCTTAACTGTCATTTCAGCTTTAATTTAAGATGACAGTTTTGTTATGGTCATAACTATGGAGGGTGCTTTGTTTCCTCACCTCATACTTTCTGCTGAAACCATTACCCCCCTCTCTAAGCTTTTTTCTGAACACTGACGCGTGCCATCGTTTTATTTATTCTTTCTTATGCCGGGCATTTCAGCTCATATTTTCGCCAGTTACTAAGAAGTAAAATAGCGTGAGATTAATAAGCGTTGAAATGAATAAATGAGGATGAGAAGAGTGGAAACGGGAGAGAGATAAAAACAAAAAAACCACCCGAGGGTGGTTTCACGACACTGCTTATTGCTTTGATTATTCTTGTTTTCCCATGGTACCCGGAACGAGACTTGAACTCGTACAGCCTATGGCCGAGGGATTTTAAATCCCTTGTGTCTACCGATTCCACCATCCGGGCTCGGGAAGAAATTGGAGGCGCGTTCCGGAGTCGAACCGGACTAGACGGATTTGCAATCCGCTACATAACCGCTTTGCTAACGCGCCTTAAATCTTCGTGGTCTTCCGACCTGCACCCGCAAACTGCCGATGCTTAAATTTGGAGCGGGAAACGAGACTCGAACTCGCGACCCCGACCTTGGCAAGGTCGTGCTCTACCAACTGAGCTATTCCCGCATGTCATCAAGTTATTTGTAATCACTTGATTTCATTATCGTCCGGCTGACTGTGCCGCCGTTCGATGCGTTGCATTCTACTTATATGACGATTTGAGTCAACGTTAATTTTGCTTCCCTGGATCGTTTGCTGAAAATTACGCCGAAACGATCACTGATCAAGCAGATCGCCGCGCGAGGCGTTGAGGTATTGCAGCATTGACCACAGGGTCAGCACCGCAGCGACCCACAGCAGGCCGATTCCCGCCCACTCGACCCAGGCGTTCGGACGCCACAGCATCCACACCAGAGACGCCATCTGCGCCGTGGTTTTGACTTTACCAATCCAGGAGACCGCCACGCTGCTGCGTTTACCCAGCTCCGCCATCCACTCGCGCAGGGCGGAGATAATAATTTCTCGGCCAATCATCGTCGCTGCCGGCAGCGTGACCCACCAGGTGTGGTAATGCTCTGCCACTAGCACCATCGCAATGGCGACCATCACTTTATCGGCAACAGGATCGAGGAAAGCACCGAAACGCGTGCTCTGATTCCAGCGACGCGCCAGATAGCCATCAAACCAGTCGGTCACCGCGGCCACAAGGAAGATCAGCGCACATACAAAAGGAGCCCAGGTGAATGGCATGTAAAAAGCCAGCACAAAGAACGGGATAAGTACGACGCGAAAAAGCGTGAGCAACGTAGGGATGTTAAATCGCATAGTGACGGTAACTGTCTGTTGTCAGTAAAATTTAGCTCTATGTTGCTACAGAGCCCTCAATGTTTCAACGAGTAGTAGATCTTTTCTGCCAGCCCTTGCGAAATACCCGGCACTTTTGCAATTTCCTCCACGCTGGCGTTGAGTAATCCTTGCAATCCGCCCATGTATTTCAACAACATTTGCCGACGTTTTGGCCCGACGCCCTCAATGGTCTCAAGGGTACTGGTGTTTTTGACCTTCGCCCGTTTTTTACGGTGCCCGCCAATCGCGTGGTCGTGGGACTCATCGCGAATATGCTGGATCACGTGCAGTGCGGGAGAATCCGGCGGCAAGTTGAACCCTTCCCCTTCCGGCTCAAAAAACAGCGTCTCCAGACCGGCTTTACGATCGGTCCCTTTCGCCACGCCGAGCAGAATCGGATGATGTTTGTCCCACGGCACATCGAGTTCAGCGAAAACCGTTTTCGCCTGACCGAGCTGCCCTTTCCCGCCGTCGATGAGGATCACGTCCGGGATTTTGCTCTCTTCGATGGCTTTACCGTAGCGACGACGCAGCACCTGGTTCATCGCCGCATAGTCATCGCCCGGCGTAATGCCGGTGATATTGTAGCGGCGATACTCCGCGCGCACGGGGCCGTTGGCGTCAAACACCACGCAGGAGGCAACGGTTTGCTCGCCCATGGTGTGGCTGATGTCGAAACACTCCATCCGCTTCACTTCCGGCAGTTTCAGCACCGCCGCCAGCGCCACCAGACGCTGATTAACCGTCGACTGTTGAGAGAGTTTGGTCGTCAGCGCCGTCGCCGCGTTGGTGCGCGCCAGCTTCAGATAACGTGCGCGATCGCCGCGCGGTTTGGTCTGAACGTTGACGCGTCGCCCCGCCAGCTCGGACAGCGAGTCCGCCAGCAGGGTTTTATCATGCAGATTAAAGTCGAGCAGGATCTCCGACGGCAAGGTGCGCATCTGGCTGCCCTGCAAATAGAACTGGCCTACGAAAGTTTCCACCACTTCGCCAAGCTCTGTACCGCCCGGCACTTTCGGGAAGTAGCTGCGGCTGCCCAGCACTTTGCCCTGGCGGATAAACAGCACGTGGACGCAGGCCATGCCGGAATCAAAGGAGACGCCAATCACGTCCAGATCGTCACCGGTATTTGAGACAAACTGTTTTTCCGTGACGCGACGTACCGCCTGAATTTGGTCGCGAATTCGCGCGGCCTCTTCAAACGCCAGCGCCTGGCTGGCTTTTTCCATACGCGCAATCAGCTGGGTTAACACCTGATCGTCTTTTCCGGCGAGGAACAGGCGCACGTAGTCGACCTGCTGGGCGTACTCTTCTTCACTCACCAGCCCCGCGACGCACGGGCCGAGGCAGCGGCCAATCTGATATTGCAGGCACGGACGCGAGCGGTTGCGATAAACGCTGTTCTCACACTGGCGTACCGGGAAGATTTTTTGCAGCAGCGCGAGGGTTTCACGCACGGCATAACCGTTCGGGAACGGGCCGAAGTACTCCCCTTTCGCGTGTTTCGCCCCGCGATGGGTGGCGAGGCGCGGGTGAGTGTCGCTACTGAGGAAAATGAACGGATACGATTTATCGTCGCGCAACAGCACGTTATAGCGCGGCTGATAGAGCTTGATGTAGTTGTGTTCCAGCAGCAGCGCTTCCGTTTCCGTGTGGGTCACGGTGACGTCGATTTGCTGGATCAGTGCCACCAGCGCTTCCGTCTTACGGGAGGCCAGATTGGCGCGGAAATAACTGGAAAGACGCTTTTTCAGGTCTTTGGCTTTGCCAACATAGATAACCGTACCGCCAGCGTCATACATCCGGTAGACGCCTGGCTGGCTGGTGACGGTTTTCAGGAAAGATTTTGAATCGAACACAGCACTCACTGACTGGTTAGGGTCTCTGCATTGCACAGACCATGTCGAATGGCCAGGTGAGTGAGTTCGACATCGCCATGAATGTTCAGTTTACTGAACATACGGTAGCGGTAGCTGTTCACCGTTTTCGGGCTGAGATTCAGCTGCTCAGAAATCTCATTCACCTTTTGGCCTTTGGTGATCATCAGCATAATCTGCAATTCACGCTCAGACAAACTGGCAAATGGCGATCCGGTTTTTTCCGGTTCAATCTGGCTTAACGCCATCTGTTGAGCAATATCCGAGGCGATATAGCGCTGACCGGCGAAAACGGAGCGAATCGCATTGACCACTTCCTGTGGCGCTGCGCCTTTGGTGAGATAACCGGCGGCTCCGGCCTGCATGACTTTTGCGGGCAGCGGGTTTTCCGTGTGGACGGTCAGCATGATGACTTTGGTATCAACGTAGGCGCGCGCAATTTTACGCGTGGCTTCGAGCCCACCAATGCCGGGCATGTTCATGTCCATCAGGACTACGTCGGCTGTGTGAGTACGACACCACTTCACGGCGTCTTCGCCGCAGCAAACTTCACCAGCGACTTTAATACCCTTTATATCTTCAAGTATGCGTCGTATCCCTGCGCGCACGAGTTCGTGGTCATCAACAAGAAGAACGTTGATCAAAGGAAATGTCTCCAGAAATAGGGATAACGCTACTGACTACTAATTTGGCTTATATTAACGGTTTTCATCCCAACTTTAAAACGCTAAAAAGTGCGCCATTCGATTTCCTTCTCGTTTTTGGAAATTAGCCTGTACAGCAAGTGGAAAGGGAATCCCATTTAAAAAGTCGGATCGTCGTTATTTTTAAGCTTCTGTATTCAAAAAGTTACGAAAGACAGCCCAAGTCCTGGCAGAGCGCCGCGCTTATATTTTTGTAACAATAATTAACAAGATACACACCAGCCATAAACAATTAAGGAATGTTAAAACATTATTGCGATTACACTTAATGATAGTTTACCCAAATAAACAAAGTCTAAAAATGTACAAAAAATAACCACTGCTTTTTTTCCTCCGGCTTGTGGTATACTCCGCCGCCATAACTTTCATCGTCGCGCTCAAGCGCCGTTTTGTCCTGAGGAATAACAATGAGCACACCTGAATTCGCCACCGCCGAAAATAACCAAGAACTGGCGCAGGAAGTATCCTGTCTGAAAGCGCTACTGACTCTGATGCTGCAGGCGATGGGCCAGGCCGACGCGGGTCGTGTGATCATTAAGATGGAAAAACAGATCGCCCAAATGGAAGATCAGAGCCAGGCAGATGTATTTGCCGGTACGGTTAAGCAAATTAAACAAGCTTACCGCCAGTAAAAAAAGAAACGGCTGGATGCGATTGCATTCAGCCGTTTTCGTGTCTGGCACGCAGAACAGTAAGAGTGTTGTCAGATGAATCCGGTTGCCGCCGCATAGCAGGCAATCTGCGTCTTATTCGGCGCATTAAATTTCTTCTGCATATTCTTCTGATGGAAGTTCACCGTATTCTCTGAGATCGACAATATAATCGCGATTTCAGCCGACGTTTTCCCCTCTGCCGTCCACTTCAGAATTTCCTTCTCGCGTTTGCTGAATTTCATCTCCGGCGGCATCACCATTTCATGTTCAAATCGCAGCAACGTGGTCAGCGCCATTTGCACTAACATCTGCAGACGCAGCTCTATTTCATCGCTGTCCATCATTTTGCCAAACTGGCTGGTGCGGGAAACGGAGAGAAATCCGAGCGCGTGATTCGGCAACATTAAACATTGCGAAATCCCCTTACGAATGCCGTGGTCGCGCGCGCCATCCCACAAAGGTTGCGCCTCAGCGAATAATGCATCCGTCCAGGGCAGATGACCCTGAATGAAATTCTCCCGCTTTAATACCGGATCAATCGCGAAATAATTCTCTGCCTGATATTGCGACATCCATTCAGCCGGATAGCTGGAATGAACCGTAATTTTTGGACGGGTAAACGGCACCGGATGACGCACACAGAGTGAGTAATAATCGAATTCGAGAGCCTGTGTTTGCTGCTGAAGTTCGTGATAAACCTCGTCGGCCGTTCCCATCTCCTGGAAACGGAGGAAGCAATTCCGCCTCCATGTAAAAAAGTCTGTATCCCTCATACTTACTGAATGAAGCCCCTGAAAAAGATAATCATTATTATGGTGAATATAACCTAACACATAAATCTTATTTATATGTATAAAATATCGCCCCAGGTGAGAATAGCTTTCATTTCCCGCCCTTTGAGTGTTGATATTTAGAATATAACCATCTAAAAAACCGCAGAACTGGAGAATGATTTGCTCCAGAACGTCTTTCTGGAGCAAATCAGCGCAGATAAGATTACTGCGTCAGGAATTTGTCGAGGAACTGACGCGTGCGCGGGTGTTGCGGATGGGTAAACAATTCTTTTGCCGGGCCCTGCTCCACGATGCGCCCCTGGTCCATGAAAATCGCCCGGTCGGCGACGTCACGGGCAAAGCTCATCTCGTGGGTGACGATCACCAGAGTGCGTTTCTCCTGCGCCAGCTGGCGGATGGTGTTCAACACTTCGCCCACCAGCTCCGGATCCAGCGCCGAGGTCGGCTCATCGAAGAGGATCACGTCCGGGCGCATCGCCAGCGCGCGGGCGATCGCCACACGCTGCTGTTGTCCGCCCGACAGACGGCGCGGATAGCTGGTCTCTTTCCCCGAAAGCCCTACCTTCGCCAGCAGCTCCCGCGCGCGGGCGGTCGCTTCCTCTTTCGGCTCACCTTTTACGATGACCGGCCCTTCAATAATGTTCTCCAGCACCGTGCGGTGCGGGAAGAGATTAAAGCTCTGGAAGACAAAACCCACGTGCTGGCGCAGACGGCGGATCAGCCCCTTCTGCTGCCCGATGGACTTCCCGGTATCAATGGTGATATCCCCGACGCGAATGGTTCCGCCCTCGGGCTGCTCGAGCAAATTAATGCTGCGCAGCAGCGTGGTTTTCCCGGAGCCGCTCGGCCCGATAATCGCCACCACTTCGCCCTCTTGCACTTCCAGATCGATGCCGTGCAGCACCGTCTGCCCGTGGAATTTTTTGACCAGGTTTTTGATGTCGATAGCACTCATTTCGGATCTCGCTCCTGGCGGTTAAGCTGATTTTCAAAATAGTTTTGAAGGGCGGAAAGCACCGTCGCCATCACCCAGTAAATCAGCGACGCCGCCAGATACATGGTGAACACTTCCAGCGTGCGCGAGGTGATAAGCTGCGCCTGACGGAACAGTTCCGGCACCTGGATCGTTGCCGCGAGCGACGTGTCTTTTACCAGGCTAATAAAGCTGTTGCTGAGCGGCGGGAGCGCCACCCGTGCCGCCTGCGGCAGAATGGCGCGGCGCAGGGTTTGCCACGGCGTCATGCCGATGCTGGCCGCCGCTTCCCACTGCCCCTTATCGATCGAGGAGATCGCCGCCCGCAGGGTCTCAGAGGTATACGCCGCGGTGTTGAGCGACAGACCAATCATCGCCGCCGGGATCGGATCCAGCTCGATGCCAAACTGCGGCAAACCGTAGTAGATCATAAACAGCTGAGCGATCAGCGGCGTACCACGAAATATCGAGATGTAAAACCGCGCCAGCCAGCGTACCGGCAGGATCGGCGACATGCGCATCAATGCGAGGATAAAGCCCAGCACCAGCCCAAAGAACATCCCGCCCAGGCTGAGCTGCAGCGTAAACACCGCCCCTTTCAGCAGGTACGGCAGGGAATCAATAACCAGTTGAATACTTTCTTGCATTATTATTTTCGACCCGTGATTCAGACGTGAGGATGATAGGCAAACAACGCAGGCGCTCCGCCGGTGTGAACGAACAGAATCGGCCCTTCATCCTTAAAGCGTTTCTGGGTAATGCCGTCGATCAGCCCCGCCATCGCTTTCCCGGTGTAAACCGGATCGAGCAGAATGCCTTCCAGACGCGCCAGCAGTTTGATCGCCTCCTGCCCTTCTTCGTTCGGCGTGCCGTAGCCCGGCGCGAAATAGTCATCCCACAGCAAAATGTCCGACTTCGCCTGCACTTCCAGCTGCTGCGCAACCGCCTGCTGCAAATTCACCACTTTCGGCTTCTGATCCGCGACGCTACGGGAGACGGTGACACCAATCAGCTCCACCTCCGGCATCAGCTGCTCCAGCCCGACCGCCAGCCCGGCGTGCGTTCCGGCGCTGCCGGATGCCACCACCACAGACGAGAGACTCACCGCCCCTTCACACTGCTGAGCGATCTCCAGCGCACTTTCGACGTAGCCCAGCGCACCCAGCGCGTTAGAGCCGCCGACCGGAATCACATACGGACGAAAACCCTGAGCTTCGACGCGCGTCGCCAGCTCTTCCAGCTGCGCCGCCGGATCGGTTAAGGCGTCGCACATTTCAATCTGTACGTTAAAGAGATCCAGCAGCAGGCGGTTGCCGTTGCTGAGATAGTTTTCCGCGCGCGTGCCGATCGGGTTCTCCAGCAGCGCCACGCAGTTCAGGCCGAGCTTCGCGGCCACCGCCGCCGTCTGGCGCACGTGGTTGGACTGGATCGCACCGGCGGTGATCAGCGTATCAGCGCCTTCACGCAGCGCGTCAGCGGCGAGGAACTCCAGCTTGCGCAGCTTGTTCCCGCCCATCGCCATTGGGGTCACGTCGTCACGCTTGATAAAGATATCGCGCCCTAAATAGTCAGAAAAACGCGGTAAATACTCCAGGGGCGTGGGCGCGCCGATAAACTCGAGGCGCGGAAAGCGGGTTAAATTTTGCAGTGACATGGATCCTCCGGTAACGCTGTTTTTGTTTATTATTTTTATTATGCACGCAGTCGCGACAGAAATGAAAAAGGCGCTTTTAAAAGCGCCTTTTTTTCAGGGAAAGACTTACTTGGTGACGTCTGCCCCGAACCACTTCTCGGAGAGCGCCTTGAGGCTGCCGTCTTTTTGCATCTCAGCAATCGCATCGTCGATCGCTTTGACCAGGTCCTGGTTATCCTTGCGGATAGCCACACCGGCTTCCTGACGGGAGAAGGCATCACCGGCCACGGCCAGGGTGTCTTTGGTTTTCTTCACCAGATCCAGCGCCGCCAGACGGTCAACCAGGATGGCATCGATACGGCCTACGCGCAGATCCTGATATTTGGTCGGGTCATCATCATAGGTACGAATATCCACGCCCTGCACGTTCTGGCGCAGCCACTCTTCATAGTTGGTGCCAAGACCCACACCCACTTTTTTGCCTTTCAGATCGGCGGCAGATTTAATCGTGCCTTCGTTGCCCTTCTTCACCAGCGCCTGAATACCGGAGACGGTGTACGGCGTCGAGAAATCATATTTCTTCTTACGCTCGTCAGAGATGGTCACCTGGTTGATGACCACGTCGATACGTTTGGAATCCAGCGAGGCCAGCATTCCGTCCCATTTGGTCGGTTTCAGCGAGGCTTTCACGCCCAGATGTTTTGCCAGCTCTTCAGCAAACTCGACCTCGAAACCGGTCAGCTTGCCGTCATCGCCCTGGAAACTGAATGGCGGATAAGTGCCTTCCAGTCCCACCAGCAGCGTGCCGCGTTCTTTCACTTTATTCAGCAGATTTTCAGCGGCGAAGGTTTTCGCGCTCATCCCTGCGACCAGCGCAACAGCCATGACGCCCATCAGCGCCTGACGACCCAGAAGTGCTAATTTCATAGTGACCCCGATATAGTGGTTTTTGAGTAGTGTAGGGCTTTCGTTTATAACGTCAAACACGAGTCCGCTACATCTTATTCAATTTTAATATATATCAGAAGTTGTTCCGGCGTAGACTTTCTGCTTCATCACACCCGGCATTTGCGCTTTATATTGCGCGTACTTACGCAGGGCGATGCGATAGTTGTTGGTGCTGGTTGCAGGCAACCACGGCTCCAGATTCTCATCCAGATAACCGGTGTCCAGCAGATCGCGGGAGATGTTTTGCTGTGTCAGATGCTGACCCAGGCGACGCAGGCGAACCACATATTCGCGCACGGTGCCATGGCTCATCTCAGTTTGCTCAAACAGGAATTGTTTAAAGCCGATGATGTCGAAGAAATCGCTTTGCTCTTTGCAATGCAGATCGCCACAGAATCGACAGAGTGCCACCCACTCCTGCTGCTCTGCCTGCCACGCGGATTCATCCATCAGGGTGTCGAGACGAGAGATCGCGATCTTATTCACGATTTCGCCGCGACGAACCAGCGTGATACGGTCGAGCAACTTATTGCAGTGGGCGCAATGCGTCTGGCTGTGTTTAAAGTCTTTTAGGTAGCGGCTTAAAGGCCGTCTTTTAGATTGCTGCACCGTCATGATAACTCCTGGTTGTCAATACGTTGTGCGGCACTTTTCGGGCGTTCATCGCCTATAACTTACCCAGTTTGGTCCGTAAGCGTTTGATGGCCTGACTATGCAATTGGCTCACCCGCGACTCCCCGACTTCCAGTACCGCGCCGATCTCCTTCAGATTCAGCTCTTCCTGGTAGTAGAGGGTTAACACCAGTTGCTCACGTTCCGGTAACGCTTCAATCGCTTCCATCACGCGCGAGCGCAAATTACCTTCCAGTAAATGGTGTAACGGGTTTTGTTGCTGATTTTCATCAGTCACCAGCTCGATGCTATCGCCATGCTCTTCACGCCACTCGTCATAAGAGAAGAGCTGGCTGTTATTGGTATCGAGCAACATCTGGCGATAATCTGCCACAGCAATGCCAAGACGTTCCGCCACTTCAGTTTCCGTCGCGTTACGTCCCAGTTCCTGTTCCAGCTGTCCTATTGCATGTGCCACTTCGCGGGCATTGCGGCGAACACTACGTGGCACCCAGTCACGGCTGCGCAGTTCGTCCAGCATCGCACCCCGAATACGCTGTACTGCGTAAGTCGTAAATGCCGTTCCTTGCAGAGCGTCGTACCGGTCCACTGCATTCAGTAACCCGATACCGCCCGCCTGTAGCAGGTCGTCCAGTTCCACACTCGCCGGCAATCGCACCTGGAGGCGCAACGCTTCATGACGCACCAGCGGGACATAACGCTGCCACAGCGAGTGTTTATCCATTACACCATCAGCGGTATAGAGTGAATTCACGATAAACAGCCCTGCGTTAATTGAGTTATCGGCATGATTATCCAATTCTGGAGGGGTTTTAATCGGATGAATAGTGGGTGAAATCGGGGGTTATTTGGGGGGTAATGCGAAAACGGGGGCCGCCCGACTAATAGTCAGGCGACAAAGTGATTGTCCGCGTTAATGTTTTTAGCAGATCATAGCCGTCCCAGTGCAGTGAAAACTCCATGGTTTCACCAAAAGAAACTATTCGATCAACGCCTTTAGGGGCATGGTTAACAATAAACGCCTCAATATTATTTCTTGATACGCCGAATGTCGCAACAGTCTGACATTTTTCCCCGCAGATAGACATAATTTCACTGATGTCATTCACCAGCCACTCATAAAAGAGTCCATTCCCATGATGAGTGTCCAGCATCTCCTGACTTACCGCTTCTGCCTCTACCCGGAAAATATGTCGCGTCCCGGACGGAATATATTTTAACGCCGGGTTTTGGGCTGCCCGCTGGCAATAATCGGCGAGGGTTTTCACCACCGAAACGGCTTCGGGATCAGGCCTGTCTTGCAGGTAAGATTCAAAATGCGCCCAAAACTGCGCGCGCGCCTCGGCTTTTCGTTCTCCCAGCCATACCACCACTTTTGGCGAGGTACACGCCAGCTGATCGGTTAACAGGGTATCGTTAAAAAAGTTTTGGGCGATGCGTTGTTTATTGTCGGCGGCGAGATATTCATCGGCGTGAATAATGGCAATGGAATAGCGATCCGCAAAGGCCACATCGACAGCGCGAGGGGAAAGCGGCGACTGGCGAATTAAGGCAATGGTTTTATCGCCGCCCCAAATTAAACGTGACTGAGATAGTGCTGACAGCGCGTTATTAATTTCGCGCTCATGCCCATATTGCACCAGACAGATCAATTCACGTATCGCAACATGTTGTTGCAGCGCCTGATTAAGGGCCTCGCAAATAATATCGACCTGCACGAACATTTTTGACGGCAGGCGCACAACATTGGCATTTCCGGTGAGTAATCCGGCAAACAGCGAGTAGGCAAAATTGACCGCCACATTCGACGGCGCAATATGAAACGCAACGCCCCGACCCAACAGTCGCTCTTTATACTGGAGTGTCTGTTTCATTTTCTCCAGCGCCGCTTTTCGACACCAGAATGCGAGTGAGATCACATCGCTGTGCGGACGCGCCTGCGGTAGTGCCAGTACTATTTTCGAGAAGCTGTGCAGGAATGCCATGACTTCAGAATCAAAGGGCATACGCGGCTTTGCCTCGGGCATCTGCGCCAGGACCTGCCCGTCACCCACCCGGAAGCGTAATGATTCAAAACTCTGCGGCATAGGTGTCACTGCATCCTCTTATTTCTGCATTTTTCAGTCGGCCAAGAATACGGAAGTACTTTCCTGCCCTGCCGCACGGACAATCATCTTCCCCGAGGATGATCCCCTCATCTTCGGTTAACAGCGAATGCCCTGGATAGGACTCCGGGATCGTCGACAGGACCTGGATAATACCGGGTTGACCCGGCGGGCACGGAGAAAGCGTGCGCGGATCGCGGACGATCACATCGGAGAAAATACTGGCATGGAGATGACCCTGCTCGCACTGCATATAAATGCAGCCGGTCTGTTCCACCATGCCGTAATAGTCAGAGATGTTTTTAATGCCACACACGCTGTGCAGCGCATCGGCAAACTCTGCGGCGGAAACCGCCTGCGACTGGAGTTTTTTCCAGCCGCCGCCGTGGATCAGGATCCCGTTCTCTAAGTTGAGAGACTTGCCGCTGGCCTTTAACGCCTGGTAAAAATGCTGCCAGACCATAAAGGTAAAACCAAACAGCAGAATGGGTTTCCCCTGATGACGCTCCAGGAACGCACTGATGCCTTCCACATCCAGATCCATGGATTCCGTTAACGCCCAGCAGCGCTCCGAGCCGAACATCGAAAATCCGAGGATGCCCGCGCCACGCGCGGAAAACATGTTGCGATCTTTCATCACCGCCGGGGTGTCGAGGATCAGCATCGGCAATCGCCCTGCGCCGGTAAAATGGCTCACGATGCGCACCAGCGTTTTCTGCTGGCGCGCGGCGGTCATTTTATCGAGGAAAATACGCGAAACCTGCTGCCCCGTGGTGCCAGAAGAGGTCATGGTTTTGACCACCTCTTCTTCCGGCACGCTTTGCAGGGACAGGGTTTTGAACAGCGAAACGGGCAGAAACGGCACATCTTCAAGCTGATTCAGCCGGGTCACGTCGCAGCCCAGCCCCTGCAACATATTGCGGTATGGCTCGCAATTCTGCTGATGATGTTCCGTCAGCCTGCGCATGCGCGCCAGCAGATGCTGGCGTTTTTCGTCGCGCTTTAAGGCGTAGGGCCCATGTTCGAGCCAGGCATCAAATTCAGTCACACAATGCCTCCAGCTGACGGTATAAGGTTTTCCCCGCCGGGTTTTTCGGGATCGCCTCGATGCCCGTCACCCTGAATGCGGAGTGGTGCAGTTGGCAGGTTTTCGCCAGATAGCTTTTGACCGCTTCTGCCTGATGCGCATCGGTAATAAACACCTGCACGTTGTCGTCGCGCCCGACCGCCACACACTCGGTGGAAGGGAATGCATTCACCACCAGATGCTCAAGTTCATCCAGCCCGACGCGGTTGCCGAAGACTTTCAGAAAGCGCGTTTTACGCCCGACGATGGTGTAAAGCCCGGCCTCATTACGGCTGGCCATATCCCCGGTCGCCAGACGCCCGCGGCGCTCGTCGCCTTTGGCCAAATCCGCACGACAGGTGGCATACCCGAGCGTGACGTTCTCACCGTAGTAAATCAGCTCCCCGCACTCACCGGCGGCAGTGATTTCCGCACCGGTTTCGTCCTCAAGGGCAAACCGGCCGCCCGGGATCGCCCTTCCCATCACGCCCGGATGATCTGCCGCCAGCTCGGGAGGCAAATAGCCCATCCGCGAGGTGGCTTCTGATGCGCCGTACATAACGAAAAAGCGTAACCCTTTATCAGCCGCCCACGCCGTCAGCTCGCTGTGCAGCTCCGGGCGCAGTTTGCCTCCGGCCTGGGTCAGGGTTTTCAGCGACGGAAGATCCATGCGGGTAAAGCGCAGTTTTTTCAGTATTTCCCAGCTGTAAGGCACGCCGGAGAGCGAGGTGGCGGCGTGCTGTTTCACAAAACGCCAGAACCCCGGCTGCACCGGGCCGCTGTTGGTCAGCAGCAGCGTGGCCCCTTGCGCCAGATGGGTGTTGATAATCGACAGTCCGTAGACGTAGTTCATCGGCAGCCAGGCGAGCGCCCGCTCGTGACGGTCGATGCCAAGATAATCAATAATGCTGCGGGTGTTCGAGAGCAGGTTTTGATAGCTCTGACGCACCAGTTTTGGGCTGCCGGTCGAGCCGGAGGTGGCAATTAGCAAGGCCAGGGAATCATCCATCTCCGGCGCTGGCTGCTGCAGATCCTCAAGCGCATAACCGTCCGCGCCCTGCTGCCAGATAAAGCCAGGACGATAGATCTCTCGCAGCTGTTGCAGGAGTTCAGGGGCGATAGTTTTATCCAGCATCAGCGGGACCGCGCGGGCGTTCAGGCAGGCCAGATAGCCCACCAGCGCGCCGGGGCTGTTATCGCATAAGCAAAAAACCAGCGCGCGGGCTGGCAATGTTTCGGCAAGGGCTGCAACGGACTGCGCCAGCTCGCGATAGGTGAGCGCGGTATCCTGGTCGTCGATCACGGCAACCGCATCGCTGTCGGCAGCAAGCTGCCAGAATGGCGTCATGACAGGTTCTCCAGGATCGTGCCCGCAATCTGCGCCCCGGTCAGGCCGTTTTGCTCAAGCATCCACTGATACTCACCCGCAGGGCCGTAGCCCTGCGGTATGCCAATGGTTAGCAGACGCGGCGCGTGCTGCTGCGTCACCAGAAACTCAGCAACGGCGCTGCCCAGTCCGCCAATGACGCTATGCTCTTCAAGACTCACCATCATTTTGCAGCCGAACTGATTTTTTAACGCTTCCGTATCCAGCGGCTTAATGGTGAACATATCGGTAACGCTGCAGCTGATCCCGCGCTCGGCGAGGATCTCCGCCGCTTTCAGCGAGGCTGAAACCATGCTGCCGGTCGCCACCAGCGCCACGTCAGAGCCTTCGCGGAGCAGGTTGGCTTTGCCAGGGGTGAATGTCTGCGCGTCGCGATAGACGATCGGCGTGCGCATTCCTCCCGTCAGGCGCAGATAGACCGGCCCGGTATGTTCTGCCGCGGCGAGCGTCAGCAGTGCCGTCGCCGTCGCATCCGCAGGCGACAGGATGGTGAGATTGGCTATCGAGCGCAGCGTGGCGATATCTTCAATCCCGTAATGGGTGGTGCCAAACATCCCCATCGCAAACCCGGACGCCAGCCCGACCACTTTAATATTGCCCTGCAGATAGCCCATGTAATGGCGCATCTGCTCGCAGGAACGCAGTGCTGCGAAGTTGGCGAAGGTGGTGGCAAACGGAATGCTGCCCTGGGAGGCAATGCCTGCCGCCACGCCAATCAGATTTTGCTCGGCAATGCCGACGTTGATATAGCGCTCGGGGAAGGTATGGCTGAAACGCTCCATGCCCGAGGTAATCCCCAGATCTGCGGTCAACCCCACGATATCGGGGTTCTGCTGGGCGAGATTCAGAAGCGTCACGCCAAAGGTGCCGCGCGTGCCCATCATCGACCAGGCCCGGACCTCTGCCGGAGAGACGGAGATATTCATACCAGCTCCTCCAGGGCGGCAAGGCGCTGCGCCGCAGAGAGTTTCGCGCGGTGAAACGCGTTGTTATGTTCCATAAAGGAGATCCCTTTCCCTTTCACGGTAGCGGCGATCACCGCTTTCGGTTTGCCGTGGGAAGGTGCAGCGAACGCCTGCTGGAGCGCTGCGATATCATGGCCGTCGCAAGTTTCGACATGCCAGCCGCAGGCCTGCCACAGGGCCGGGAAATTCATTTTGAGGGTTTGTTCGCAGGCGATATCCGACTGGAAGCCGTTCACATCGACAATCGCCGTCAGGTTATCTAACCCGTGGTGCGCGGCAAACATCGCGCTCTCCCAGATGGAGCCTTCATTGCATTCCCCATCACCCAGCACGACGTAGCTGTGCCACGGCTGCTGTTTCAGACGCTGATGCCAGGCGATCCCGCTGGCAAAGCCCACGCCAAGCCCCAGAGAGCCACCGGCGAAATCAATGCCCAGGGCCGGATTCATCGGCGTCAGCGCCGGGAAAAGCGAGCCGCTGTGATCGAAGGTCGCCAGCTGTTCCGCGCTCAACACGCCGTAGTGGTGCAGCGTGGTATAGAGCGCGAGGGCGGCATGCCCCTTGCTCAGTAAAAAGCGGTCGCGCTCCTGGCTCGCCATACTGTCCGCCGAATAACGCATCACTGAGCCATACAGGACGGTGGCGATCTCCACCATCGACAGCGCCGAGCCAAGATGCACGCCGTCCACGGGCGCATTGAACGCGACGTCGATCATCGAGCGGCGGATCTGACGGGCGGCTGCCTGCAGTTCAGCGACGCGACTCATCGTAAACCGCCGTCCACGCGCAGCGTCTGGCCGGTAATGTAGCTCGCCAGATCGGAGACTAAAAACACCGCCGCATCGGCGATGTTGGACGGATTGCCCAGACGGCGCAGATCGGTCTGATTGCGCGTCGCTTCGATAATGGCAGCCGGAAGGGTTTCCAGCATATCCGTATCGGTGATCCCCGGCGCGATGCAGTTCGCGCGGATCCCGGTTTCACCCAGCTCGGTGGCAATGGATTCCGTCAGGGCGATCACCGCCGCCTTGGATGCGCCATACGCCGATTTCCCGGCGTTGCCATCCTGCGCGGCCGTCGAGGCGATATTGACAATACTCCCCTGCTTCTGGCGCGCCATCAGCTTGGAGACGGATTGCGTGAAGTTGAACAGCGAGAAGAAATTGACTTCAAACTGCTGACGCAACGCCTGCTCGGTGGTCATCTGGAACAGGGCGTTGAGGGTAATCCCGGCGTTGTTCACCAGGCCGTGTAGCGGGCGTTTGTCGCTCATCAGCTGTTTGACCGCCAGCTTCATCGCCGCCGAATCGGTGAGATCAAAACAGAGCGGCCAGATTTGCACCCCGTGACGGGCGGCAGTCTGGGCCATATCCGTCAAAAAATCGTCGTCAGCGCTGCGGGCGTGGGCGTAAATATTGGCGCCATTAGACGCAAACGCCTCGACCATCGCCCGACCAATCCCGCGCTTGCAGCCGGTAATAATGACATTTTTATCTTTTAACAGCATAGTCAGCCCCTTAGTGCCCAATCCCGCCGTCGACGCGGATAACCTGACCGGTGACGTAAGCCGCCGCATCAGACGCTAACCAGCAGAGGGTATTTGCCACCTCTTCTGCCAGACCCAGGCGCGGAATAGCGGCCGCCGCCATTTTTTCATCCACCACCGCCTGCGGCAGGTTTTCCGTCATCGCGGTCTGGATCACGCCGGGCGCCACCGCGTTTACGCGGATGCCCTGCGGACCCAGCTCGGCAGACAATGTTTTGGTGGCCGCTATCATCGCCGCCTTGGAGGCGGAATAAGAGAGCTGGCCCACGTTGCCGTCAATACCGGAAATACTGGCGATGTTAATCACGCTGCCGCGCTTATTGCGCAGCATCAGACGGGTCATGTACTGGGTAAACACCATCTGCGAGAAGAAATTAATGGTGAAGGTTTTTTGCAGCTGATCGAGCGTGACCATCGGGAACAGCGCATCGAGCGTCACGCCCGCCACGTTCACCAGGATATCAATCGGCTGTTTCGCTTTTTGAATGGTCATCGCGGCTTGTTTGATCGACGCGTCGTCCAGCAAATCAAAGCTCACCGGCGTAATGGATACGCCGTGCTCTGCGCTCAGGTCACGAATAAAGGTTAAAAAATCCTCATCCTCCTGCTGAACGCAGGCAAACAGGTTCGCACCCTGGCGGGCAAAGGCGACCAGCGTCGCCTTCCCTATTCCCTGCAGGCATCCCGTCACAACGGCAGTTTTCCCGGCCAGTAACATGCTCACCCCTCCTTTATTCAGGCGACTTCAACATCATATTTTTTGAGGATCTCTTTCCCTTTTTCCCAGGAGGAGAAATCAATAATGTCTTCGGTGTCCAGCATGATGTCGAAGGTCTCTTCCAGCGCCGCAATCATGCTCATATGACCGACGGAGTCCCAGGAAGGGGTGTCCTGATATTTGTAGCCAGGCAGGATGTCTTCAGTGATCTCAAAGGTTTCGACAAAAATCGTGTTGTACTTTATTAAATTAGTCATTTCGAATAGCTCCAGACAAAACAATTACTTAAAAACTTTCTTTTGCTCATTTTTGCGCATCACGCGAGCAGGATTCCCGAGGGCCACGGACTCTTCAGCAATATCGCTGAACACCGCACTGCCCATCCCGACGATAACGTCAGCGCCGAGGGTGGTTTTTTCTTTCACCGCCACATTCATGCCGATAAACACGCGCTTGCCCACCAGACAGTGTCCGGCCAGGGTCACGTTGCTGGAGACCACAGAGTGCGGCCCCACGCGGGTATCGTGGCCGACGCTGGCGTGCGGCTGAATCAGGGTGTTTTCCCCAATGTCGACGTCGCAGGAGATAAAGGCGTGGTCGCAGATAATCGCCCCGGCACCAATATGCGTCCCCGGCGGAATAAAGACCGAAGGATGGATCAGCGTCGTCAGGCTGGTTCTGGCGAGCACTTTCTCGGCCAGTTTCTGCCGCGCGGCCGGTTCACCAATCGCAATCACTACTTCCGTGCACTGATGATCCAGCAGGGCAAAACGATGGACCGGCACGCCCGAGACCACGTTTTCGTCAGTGACGTCATCGATAAAAAAGATCTCTTCCCAGCGGGAAGATTGGTTGAGCTGCTGCGCCAGGACTAACACTTCGCGCCCCAGGCCGCCTGCGCCGTAAATACCGAGTTTCATGCCACTTCTCCGTCAACCTGCGCCACCAGCGGCTGATTCGCCGACGCGGCGCTGTACTGGCGAATCATCGCCACCACGCGATCCTGATCGCTTTCGCTCAGATCCGGGAAAATCGGCAGGCAGAGAATTTTCTGCGAGATACCTTCCGCGACAGGCAGGTTTTGCGGGCTGGCGGAAGGCAGATGCCGGTACATGGAAAACGAGCTGATCAGCGGGTAGAAGTAGCGACGCGAGTAGATATTCTCTTCTTTCAGCACGTCATAGAGCTGGTCGCGGCTAAGGGGATAGCTCTCGTTCACCAGAACCGGGTAGTAAGCGTGATTCCACTCCACATTGTCCGGCGCGCTGAAGGACTCAATCCCGTCGATGTCACTCAGCAGTTCACAGTAGCGCTCATAGATGGCGCGACGGGCCGCCAGTGCGCCGTCAATATGCTGGAGCTGCACCAGGCCAAACGCGGCCTGCACTTCGTTCATCTTGGCGTTGATGCCTGGAGCCACCACGGTGGTCTCCCCGGCGAACCCGAAGTTTTTCAGGTAGTCGATGCGCTGCTTCATGCGCGCATCCGGGCAGATAATCGCCCCGCCTTCAAAGGTGTTAAACACCTTGGTGGCGTGGAAGCTCAGAATCGACAGATCGCCGCAGTTCAGCACGCTCTGGCCATCTTTTTTGACGCCGAAGGCGTGGGCCGCATCGTAAATCACCTTTAAGCCCCAGGCATCGGCGATCTTCTGGATGCCGTCCACGTCGCACGGAATGCCGTAGCAGTGAACCGGCAGGATGGCGGACGTAGCCGGGGTAATCAGCTGTTCGATCTTCGCCGGATCGATATTGCAGGTCACCGGATCGATATCTGCAAACACCGGCGTCAGGCCGTTCCACAGCAGCGAGTGGGAGGTGGCGACAAACGAGTACGGCGTAGTGATCACTTCCCCGGTGATGCGCAGCGCCTGCAGTGCCGTCAGCAGTGCGAGCGTGCCGTTGGAGAACAGACACAGGTGCTCCACGCCGAGATATTCCGCCAGCGCTTTTTCCAGCTGCTGGTGAAACTGACCGCCGTTAGTTAAAAACTTGTTTTCCCAGATTTGCTCCAGGTAAGGAATAAACTCCTCGAGCGGCGGAAGCAGCGGGCTCGTGACGTAGACATTGTTTTTCATAACGCACCTTCAAAATAAACCTGTGTTTGCCCTCGCGGACGGCTTACGCCGCCACGAACCGCCCTACTCTTCTACCGTAAAACTCTGTGCCGGTTGCCCGGAGCAGTAAATCTCCCACGCCTTGCGCAGCGCTTTTTCCAGCGGTGCGGCCACGTCAAAGCCATCCTGCTTCAGCGGCATGTTTTTGCGCATGCTCTGGCGCCAGTCGTTCAGCTCCTGAAGACGGTTTTGCCAGCCAACGGCGCGCTCGACGTAATCTTGCGGGGTGGTGGCGACGAACGGCTGCAGACCGTAGATGTGCATGATCTCCACCCCCTGGCGCGACGCGGTGGTCGCCCCGGCAATACTCAGCGTCGGAACGCCCATCCAGACGCCGTGGCTGGTTGTCGTGCCACCGGTATACGGGAAGGAGTCCAGCATCAGATCCACTTCGTGATGCATGCGCAGGTAGGTTTCGAGATCGGTTGTTTTGCGGAAAATCAGCTGCGACTCCAGCACGCCCAGCGCGCAGAGCTTCTTGCGATAACGGGCAATCATCTCGTCATCGTCCATAAAGCCAATCAGCAGCTTCGCGGTCGGGTTACGCGACATGATCTGCGCCCACAAGGCGAAGACCTCATTGTTCAGTTTCTTCGGACGGTTGAAGCTGCCGTAGGTGAAGTAGCCATTGCTGAGCGCCGGCAGCGGGTTAACCTCCGGGCTGAGTTCGCTCGGGGCAAAGAAGCTGCGCAGCGGCATATAGAGCAGTTTTTCAGTGTACTGATCGTCCATTTCGCCAGGCTTACCCAGCCCCGGCGTGGTGATGCGATAGTCCATCTGATCCAGCCCTGACGTTCCCGGATAACCAATCCAGGTCATCTGCACCGGCGCAGGTTTAAAGCCAAAGACCGGCAGACGGGTTCCCGTGGTGTGGCCCGACAGGTCGACCAGAATATCAATCTGATCTTCGGCAATCTGCTTCGCCAGCTCCGCGTCGCTGTACTCCGTCGCCATGCGCCAGATAGCCGATGTGCGGGCATAGTGCTCACTCACCTCATCGGTTTTATCAATGGTGCTGTAGCCGATAAGATCGAAGTGCTCGCGGTTCAGGTTGTCCCAGAACGGCAGGAAGAAATTGCTGACCGGATGGTTACGGAGATCGCCCGAGACAAAGCCAACGCGCAGCTTGCGCTGGGGATCTTTGCTGCCCGCATGGTGAATCGTCACCTGCTGGGACTGGCACATCTCGTTCACCTGGCGGCCATATTTCTGATGGACAGAAAACAGGTCGGCGGGCGACAAACTGACATCATGGCTCAGGACAAACAGCAGGCTGGTGAAGGTGTTTAAATCATCGCCTTTCAGCGACAGAGATTTCTCAAGGAAATAGCGCGCATCGGGTATTTTTTGGTTATCGCTGAGGATAATCCCCATGATGCTCAGGAAATACGGCACGTCCGCCGCCAGACGGATCGCCTGCCGCGCGCATTTCTCGGCAACCGCCATCTCGCGTCGGGAATGGAACAGGCACGCCAGCAGGTTCCAGCAGTTCGCGTTTTGATCGTCAATGCGCAACAAGGCCCGCAGCAGCTTGCGCGCTTCGAGCAGTTCGTCGATTTTAAACAGCGCCGTCGCCAGATCGTAATAGCTATCCCAGTGCATGGAATAGTGTCCCAGCAGGCGGCTACTGATGAGCAGTGACGGTTGCCACTGCTCCATCAGCAGGCTGGAGCGGGCCTGACAGCGCAGCAAATGCACGTTGTCCGGATCGTCTTTGAGTAAATCCGCCACCCGGTCGCGGGCTTGTTTATGCCGCCCCTGCTGGATCAAGGCGTTGACCTCATCGTACAGGCTGTCGTACTGCTCATCGCTGCCGACGGGGGTCTGTTTCAGATCCGGCGTGAGGGAAAATCCGCCGTATTTACGCTCGCAGCTGAACATCAGCAGGCCGATATAGACCTGTTTGATCACCGCCAGATCGTCAGATTTCATGAATTCTTGCAGGGCGTTGCGCCAGGCGGCGATGGAGCCGGTCAACAGCCCTTTATCCCGCAGCGCGCAAAAGCGCGGCCAGTTGGCTGCGCCCTGCCACTGCTGTGCATCCGTCGCAAAACGCCACTCATCAAGGCTGAGCGTGACGGGCTGGCCCCAGTAGTTTTGCAGCGTGATATCGCCCTTACCGGCAAAAGCGGCCTCGGTGACAGGGACGATGGGACGCAAAACGTCGTCGGTCGCCAGGTTATAGGCGCAAGGCACGGCGGAGATCATCAGCCCGCTGATGGCGTTTGACAGCAGATCCTGCAGGGATGAAACCAGCTCAGCGCGATGATCGCGGGTGGTCTCTTCCGGGAAACGGCAGTGGAAAAGCAGCTGCTCGAAGCTCAGGCTTAACGGCCAGACTTCGGACAGCACATCGAGGATCTGCAGCGTGGTTTTATTGTCCGTTCTGAGCGGCGTGCCGTCCTGGCCGATATGCCCGTTGGCCATCACCCCGCTGCCGTTGGTCTGACGCTTGAAGCAGCCCGCCCAGTGCAGATGCTCGATGGATTCGAGGTCTGGCTCCTCGGCAAAAGAGACCGTCGTCGGGTGGATCAGCAGGCTGAAACGCTCGCTCCGGCCGGTGGCAAAATCGAGATACTGCTGGCTGTTGGCGCGCGTGCTGCCGCGGCTGATCAGGCCATGCATCTGCGCCACTTTGGTGCCGTAGAAGCTCGCCGTCTCGCTCTGCGGAACGGCGTCGCCGAGATAGCTCAATCCGGTATCAGCAATAACCTGCTGAAAATCGACAAAGTAGTCGCCCTGATGGCTGTGACTGAGATAGCGCAACGCCAGCGTCAGATCGTTGCTTTTTTCTGCGCGGGTGACCTGATCTTTTAAGCTGCCTTCCGGCAGGGTCATCGCCAGATAGCTGAGCATCCCGCGCGCGGAATCAATTTGCGCGTCGATATCCGCTGCGCTTCCGGCGTGAAAACAGAGCGCATCCTGTAAGGTTTTGCTCTCCTGCGCGCCAGGTAACACCGGCCAGTGAAGGGCAATCACCCCCTGGGATGAAAGGTGTGACTGGCACCAGGAGAGCAGCGCGATTCGCTCGTCGCCGCCCATCAGCGAGAAGAGTCCTCGCAGCACGATGTAGTCGAACTCCCCTAAATCGGAAGCGAGCAGATCCGCGAGCCCGGCATGATGAAGCTCAAGGTTGCCCAGCGAAAATTGCGCAATCTTAGCCTTCCCGAGGGCGATCTCTTCTTCATGGACGTCAACACCGATCGCCACACTCTCTGGCCAGGCCAGCGCGTTCGCCACCAGCCCTTCCCCATCACCACAGCCCAGCTCCAGAATTCGCGCCTGGTCGGGGGTGACGCTCGAAGCATGATAGAGCGAGGCCGCCGCATGAAGAGCGACGGGAGTCTGGCTGATAGCAGAGTAAACGCGTGTCACGATAAGCTTATCCAAATGAGAAAATTAAAACGTTCCTTGCCGGAGCATCACGCGTCAGGCAGATATTTGCTGCACAGCTGTTTTTTGTAATCCTGATAGCGCCCCGCCGCATTTTTACTGGTGGTCACCACCCAGCTAAAAGCGTTATCGGAGTGCTTAATGTCGATCAGTTCCGCCGTCGGCTCGCGGCCAATGTTCATTTGCTCAACGGGCGTTAAGGCATCGACGGAGAATGAGAGCGCAATTTGATCGAGGAACCACTCGGCCTTCTCGCTTGCCAGGTTGACGTCGATAAAGTGGCCGACAGCGGCGAAGTATTTTTTCGAGATCGCGCCGCCGCGGGTATAGACGAATCCGGCCGGGATCTGCTCCCACAGGGGCAGACCGTCGTGGTGCGAGACGATCAGTTCGTTATCCTGGTAGCGCGCTTTCACCTCAGCCCAGGATTTTCTCACCAGGCAGTCGGCATCCAGGACCATGATCGGCCCGTTAATTTTCTCAAGCGCGTGGCTCAGGAAGATAAAGCGGCGGCAGGCGTAGTGCACATTCACGGCCTGGACCGCGGCAAAGTATTCGCTGCTGAGCGACAGATTCAGCCCCGGCAGCGTCTTACCCAGCCCCTGCAGATGCGAAATCATCTCCGCATCGCAGTTATAGATATGGAAATGGACGTTCAGATCGCTGCCGTTAGTCTCATAAATCGAGAGCAGCAGCGCGACGGCGTGCTGATAGTAGTAACCCTTGTCACAGGCCACCATCACCGTGGTTTTACCGTTATCTTCTGGGGCGATAAGCCATTCGTAGCGCGACGCATCGAGCTTCGGCGCGGGTAAACTCAGCGGGCGGAAGTCGATAAATGAATCCGGGAAACCGCCGAGCTTATAGATGCTGCACACCACCATGATCAGCGTCATGCGATCTTCGCCAATCAGGTCGGCATTCGCCGTGAGCTGCTGAACAATCACCAGCGCCTGGTTGTAATCCTCTTCCATCAGACAGATGAGCAGCAGGATTTTCAGCACGCTCGGGATTTCGCTGAGTGTTGAAAGGTTGTTGGTGATCAGGAACAGCACCGAGTCAATTTCGTTGACGCGGAACAGGATCTGAATGGAGGCGACCAGGAAATGGACACTGTTTGAAAGCTGCATCGCCTCAACGACCTGGCTTGTGATCAGCGCGATGGTTTCGGCTGACAGTGGCACTTGCTGCCCGTCCGAGCGGCTATCAAAGGCGCCGTTCGCCAGCGCGACCGCGCTCATCATCAGCTTGATAGCGCGATCCTGATCGGGATCTAACTCGGTTTCCGCCGCGTTCAGCATGCCTTCCAGCGAACGAAGATCGGCGTTGGCGTAGTTGAGGATCTCCACCACGATATGGGCTGGCAGGGCATCGGCTTCAGGCAGATAGATTTCACGGGTGAATACATCCCGATAATATTGGTGCATGGCTCTGGTGCGAGCGTAAGTTGTCATAGTGATGTATTAACCTGTGATAATGCGTTTTTTAACCGATTCTGCAGAGGTTGAAAGGTTATCACTGCGGGGGCAACCATAATGGCGGGAACAAAACCTAAATCAGCGCCTTATTTTCGAGTTTAGAAATGCGCGTCGCTGACGTTATTCATCTTTCAGGGGCAAAAAAAAAGGCTGCTGTTTCCAGCAACCCTTTCTTAAGAATTTTGCGAAATTAACGCAGCAGGGACAGCATCGCCTGAGGAACCTGGTTCGCCTGAGACAGCACAGAAGTACCAGCCTGCTGCAGGATCTGCGAGCGGGACATGTTGGAAACTTCGGTCGCGTAGTCAGCATCCTGGATACGGGACTGTGCCGCAGACAGGTTGTTGATGGAGTTGTTCAGGTTGTTGATGGTAGATTCGAAACGGTTCTGAATCGCACCCATGTTAGAACGTGCGGTATCGATTTTCGCGATAGCGGCGTCAGCAGCAGAGATCACGGTCTGCGCAGAGGAGTTGCCTGCGATAGAGGTGCTCAGGGTGCTGCTCAGGGTACCGGAAGTGGCGTTGATCAGCGCAGAGCTGTCAATTGCGATGGTGTCGTTAGAAGAAACACCTGCGCCAACCTGGATTTTCAGAGCGGTAGAAACAGAGCCGTTCAGCAGGTTTTTGCCGTTGAAGTTCGCGCCGCCAGCGATACGGTCAATTTCAGACAGACGCTGGGTGATTTCCGTGTTGATGGAGTCCAGGTCAGTCGTGCCGTTGGTGTCGTTCGCTGCCTGTACGGCCAGTTCACGGATACGCTGTAAGTTGGTGTTGATCTCGTTCAGGTTACCTTCCGCGGTCTGCACCAGGGAGATACCGTCGTTGGCGTTACGCGCCGCCTGAGTCATGCCTTTAACCTGAGAGGTCATACGGTTAGCAATCGCCTGACCAGCAGCATCGTCTTTAGAGCTGTTGATACGCAGACCAGAAGAAAGACGCTCGATGGCGGTGCCCAGAGAAGACTGAGATTTGTTCAGGTTGTTCTGAGTCGTCAGGGACAACAGGTTGGTATTGATAACTGCCATGATTAAATTCCTTAGTTAGGTTTGCAGGGTCGGTGCCTGTCACTTACGGCGTCTCACACCGTTATTACAGTTATCGACGGCATGAACTAAGACTTTAGATATTTTGTAAAAAAAAGATCGAAGTCCCGCAGACCTAAAAAAGGGCTGCTGTTTCCAGCAACCCCTTTGTTCTTTCTGCGAAATTAACGCAGCAGAGACAGCATCGCCTGAGGAACCTGGTTCGCCTGAGACAGCACTGAAGTACCGGCCTGCTGCAGGATCTGCGAGCGGGACATGTTGGACACTTCGGTCGCGTAGTCAGCATCCTGTACGCGGGACTGTGCTGCAGACAGGTTGTTGATGGAGTTATTCAGGTTATTGATGGTTGATTCGAAACGGTTCTGAATCGCACCCATGTTAGAACGTGCGGTATCGATTTTCGCGATAGCGGCGTCAGCGGCAGAGATGACGGTCTGTGCTGAGGCGTTGTTGCTGATCGCCGTGCTCAGGGTGGAGCTCAGGGTACCGGAAGTGGCGTTGATCAGCGCCGTGCTGTCAATCGCGATGGTGTCGTTAGAAGAAACACCCGCACCTACCTGAATTTTCAGGGAAGTAGACACAGAACCGTTCAGCAGGTTTTTGCCGTTGAAGTTCGCGCCGCCAGCGATACGGTCAATTTCAGACAGACGCTGGGTGATTTCCGTGTTGATGGAGTCCAGGTCGGTTGAGCCGTTGGTGTCGTTCGCGGCCTGTACGGCCAGTTCACGGATACGCTGTAAGTTGGTGTTGATCTCGTTCAGGTTACCTTCCGCGGTCTGCACCAGGGAGATACCGTCGTTGGCGTTACGCGCCGCCTGAGTCATACCTTTAACCTGGGAGGTCATACGGTTAGCAATCGCCTGACCCGCTGCATCGTCTTTAGAGCTGTTGATGCGCAGACCAGAAGACAGACGCTCGATAGCGGTACCCAGAGAAGACTGAGATTTGTTCAGGTTGTTCTGAGTGGTCAGGGACAACAGGTTTGTATTGATAACTGCCATGATTAAATTCCTTCAATTTAGTTTTATAAGTCAGTGCCAGGCACTCGCGGCGTCTCTCACCGTTATTAAGATTATCGACGTATTAAGGGAAGACTTTAGATATTTCGCTAAAAATAATTCGCCCTCTTTGGTTTATTTACTTAATAAAAATTAGATTCACCAAATTTATTAATAAATAATATGCAAAAAAAAGGGCTGCTGTTTCCAGCAACCCTTTTGGATATTTCTGCGAAATTAACGCAGCAGAGAGAGCATCGCCTGAGGAACCTGGTTCGCCTGGGACAGAACAGACGTACCGGCCTGCTGCAGGATCTGCGAGCGGGACATGTTGGAGACTTCGGTCGCGTAGTCAGCGTCCTGTACGCGGGACTGTGCCGCAGACAGGTTGTTGATGGAGTTATTCAGGTTGTTGATGGTTGATTCGAAACGGTTCTGAATCGCACCCATGTTAGAACGTGCGGTATCGATTTTCGCGATAGCGGCGTCAGCTGCGGAAATAACGGTCTGAGCCGTGGAGTTGCCCGCGATAGTGGTGCTCAGGGTGGTGCTCAGAGAACCGGAAGTGGCGTTGATCAGCGCAGTGCTGTCAATCGCGATGGTGTCGTTAGAAGACACACCTGCGCCTACCTGGATTTTCAGGGAAGTAGACACAGAGCCGTTCAGCAGGTTTTTGCCGTTGAAGTTTGCGCCGCCAGCGATACGGTCGATTTCAGACAGACGCTGGGTGATTTCCGTGTTGATGGAGTCCAGGTCAGTTGTGCCGTTGGTGTCGTTCGCGGCCTGTACGGCCAGCTCACGGATACGCTGTAAGTTGGTGTTGATCTCATTCAGGTTACCTTCCGCGGTCTGCACCAGGGAGATACCGTCGTTGGCGTTACGTGCCGCCTGAGTCATACCTTTAACCTGAGAGGTCATACGGTTAGCAATCGCCTGACCCGCTGCATCGTCTTTAGAGCTGTTGATACGCAGACCAGAAGACAGACGCTCAATAGCAGTGCCCAGAGAAGACTGTGATTTGTTCAGGTTGTTCTGAGTGGTCAGGGACAACAGGTTGGTATTAATAACTGCCATGATTGAATTCCTTCAAATAAGTTTTAAAAGTCAGTGCCAGGCACCTGCGGTATCTCTCACCGTTATTAAGGTTATCGACGAATAAGGGAAAGACTTTAGCTATTTCACTAAAAATAGATCCCCCCCATCTTTTTATTTCCCTAATAAAAATTAATTTCACCTAAATTAATAAAAAACCGCAGGCAAAAAAAAAGGGCCGCTGTTTCCAGCAACCCTTTTCGATATTTTTGCGAAATTAACGCAGCAGGGACAGCATCGCCTGAGGAACCTGGTTCGCCTGAGACAGCACAGAAGTACCCGCCTGCTGCAGGATCTGCGAGCGGGACATGTTAGAGACTTCGGTCGCGTAGTCAGCATCCTGGATACGGGACTGAGCCGCAGACAGGTTGTTGATGGAGTTGTTCAGGTTGTTGATGGTGGACTCGAAACGGTTCTGAATCGCACCCATGTTAGAACGTGCGGTATCGATTTTCGCGATAGCGGCGTCAGCAGCAGAGATCACGGTCTGCGCTGAGGAGTTGCCCGCGATAGTGGTGCTCAGGGTGCTGCTCAGGGTACCGGAAGTGGCGTTGATCAGCGCAGAGCTGTCAATTGCGATGGTGTCGTTAGAAGAAACACCTGCGCCAACCTGGATTTTCAGAGCGGTAGATACAGAACCGTTCAGCAGGTTTTTGCCGTTGAAGTTCGCGCCGCCAGCGATACGGTCGATTTCAGACAGACGCTGTGTGATTTCCGTGTTGATGGAGTCCAGGTCAGTCGTGCCGTTGGTGTCGTTCGCGGCCTGTACGGCCAGCTCACGGATACGCTGTAAGTTGGTGTTGATCTCGTTCAGGTTACCTTCCGCGGTCTGCACCAGGGAGATACCGTCGTTGGCGTTACGCGCCGCCTGAGTCATGCCTTTAACCTGAGAGGTCATACGGTTAGCAATCGCCTGACCCGCTGCATCGTCTTTAGAGCTGTTGATACGCAGACCAGAAGACAGACGCTCAATAGCAGTGCCCAGAGAAGACTGTGATTTGTTCAGGTTGTTCTGAGTGGTCAGGGACAGCAGGTTGGTGTTAATAACGGCCATGGTTCGATTCCTTTAATGTAGTGTTATGAGTCGGTACCGGTCACTCACGGCAGCTCTCAGCGTTATTAAGGTTATCGACGAACTGGAGAAAGACTTTAGACCTTTCGCTAAAAATAGATCGCTATCAGGGGCGGACTTCTCTGACAAAAATGAGCGGCAGTGGGGCTGGTGAAAAACGATAAAAAAAGGGCCGCTGTTTCCAGCAACCCTTTGTTAAAGATTCTGCGAAATTAACGCAGCAGGGACAGCATCGCCTGAGGAACCTGGTTCGCCTGAGACAGCACTGAAGTACCCGCCTGCTGCAGGATCTGCGAGCGGGACATGTTGGACACTTCGGTCGCGTAGTCAGCATCCTGGATACGGGACTGGGCCGCAGACAGGTTGTTGATGGAGTTGTTCAGGTTGTTGATGGTGGATTCGAAACGGTTCTGAATCGCACCCATGTTAGAACGTGCGGTATCGATTTTCGCGATAGCGGCGTCAGCAGCAGAGATGACGGTCTGTGCAGAGGAGTTGCCCGCGATGGTGGTGCTCAGGGTGGTGCTCAGAGAACCGGAGGTGGCGTTGATCAGCGCAGAGCTGTCAATTGCGATGGTGTCGTTAGAAGAAACACCTGCGCCAACCTGAATTTTCAGCGCGGTAGATACAGAACCGTTCAGCAGGTTTTTGCCGTTGAAGTTCGCGCCGCCGGCGATACGGTCGATTTCAGACAGACGCTGGGTGATTTCCGTGTTGATGGAGTCCAGGTCAGTCGTGCCGTTGGTGTCGTTCGCAGCCTGCACGGCCAGCTCACGGATACGCTGTAAGTTGGTGTTGATCTCGTTCAGGTTACCTTCCGCGGTCTGCACCAGGGAGATACCGTCGTTGGCGTTACGCGCTGCCTGAGTCATGCCTTTAACCTGAGAGGTCATACGGTTTGCAATCGCCTGACCAGCAGCATCGTCTTTAGAGCTGTTTATGCGCAGACCAGAGGACAGACGCTCGATAGCGGTGCCCAGAGAAGACTGAGATTTGTTCAGGTTGTTCTGAGTGGTCAGGGACAGCAGGTTGGTATTAATAACGGCCATGGTTCGATTCCTTCAATATAGTGTTATGAGTAAGTGCCGGTGACTCACGGCGTCTCTCAGCGTTATGAAGGTTATCGACGGGTCTGAATAAGACTTTAGAACTTAAGTCAGAAAAATTATAACTATTTGTATTTAATGCGTTTTAAATCCTGTAAATGCCTCATCATTCTCTTCAGATGTTAATTCAACAGGTGTACTAAGCTAAATTATTAATCCACGCTTAACTCTCTTGCCCTTCCCTTCTTTATACCTCCAGACCGCAATAGAGGCATATGACCGCATCGTTGCGCGTTATTCCGTCGATAATTTTTTTAACTAAAACGTAAACTATCTCCAGAAGTCGCCGATAAGTATCTGAAACTACCATTGGCTAAAGGAAATGAATTAATGGCAAGTACAATCACTACCTCAGGGGCGACGATAACCAGCATGGGGGTCGGCTCTGGACTGGACCTGAGTTCGCTGTACACGAACCTTGAGACAGCGGAAAAAACGAAGCTCAATACCATTACCACGCAGCAGTCTTCCTTTAATGCGCAGCTGAGTGCCTTTAGTAAACTGCAAAGCGCGATGCAGAACCTGAACACCGCGACTGCGGCTCTGGCCAAGAACGATACCTGGAACGCTGCCACCATTGGTTCGACCAATACCGCGTTCAGCGCCACCACCACGGCAGGTGCGGCAGTGGGTTCGTATTCGGTTCAGGTTAAAGCGCTGGCTAAAGCACAGGTATTGACCACTGACAGCCAGACCAGCTCAACCGCACTGCTGGGCAGCACCACAGGTACCACGCGTACTCTGACAATTTCTCAGCCAGGCATTGATAAGCCGATCAGCGTAACGCTGGAAGACGGTGACACCAGCCTGAGCGGCATCGCTAACGCGATCAACAAAGCGAATGGCGGCGTCAACGCAACGGTCGTTAAAGCCAAAGACGGTGCGTTTACGCTGATGCTGGCATCAAAAACCACCGGCACCGCGAACGACATGACGGTCTCCGTGACCGGCGATGATGCGCTTCAGAACATCATTGGTTTTGATTCATCCACCCACACCGGTGCCATGAATCAGCAAACGGCTTCGCAAAACGCCAAAGTGGTGGTGAACGACATCGAAATCGAGCGTTCAACCAACACCATCAGCGATGCGCTGCCGGGCGTGACCTTAAGCCTGAAGGCAGAAAGCACCAAGAGTGAAAATCTGGATGTTACCCGCTCTACCGATGCCACCAAAAAAGCGGTAAACGACTGGGTCACCTCCTATAACGCCCTGCAGTCCACCATCGCCACGGTCACCAAGTACGTGAAAGTGGATGCCGGCGCCGATCAGTCCACCAGCAATGGTGCGCTGCTGGGTGATAACACCGTGCGTTCCGTACAGTCTCAGCTGCGCAGCCTGCTGACTAACGTACAGGACGGGGCGTTCTCGATTATGGCTCAGCTGGGCGTGACGCAGGATCCAACCGTGGGTGCCGATGGCTCCATGGGCAACCTGAAAGTCGACGACGCCAAACTGACCAAAGTGCTGAGTGAAAGCCCGGATGCCGTACAGGCCTACTTCGTGGGCGACGGTAAAAAGACCGGTCTGGCGACGCAGATGTCCACGGTACTCACCGGGATGCTCAGCACCACAACCGGTAAAGAAGGGATCATCAAGAACGCCACCGACGGGATCAACAGTACGCTGAAGTCTCTGGATCAGCGCTACACCGCGATGGAAGCCAGTATTGATGCCACCATGGCGCGTTATAAAAGTCAGTTCACTAACCTGGACACCATGATGAGCAAGCTGAATAACACCGCCGCTTACCTCACCAAGCAATTTAGTTCTTAGCGGTTAAGGAACGTATATGTATGCACAAAACGGCGCCCGAGCCTATCAGCAGGTCGGGCTGGAGAGCGCGGTTCTGAGCGCAACTCCACATCAGCTTGTGGTCATGCTTTTCGACGGGGCACTTAGTGCCCTGGTTCGCGCCCGGCTTTTCCTCGAAGAGGGGAAAATTGCCGAGAAAGGTGAAGCCTTATCGAAAGCGATCAACATTATCGATAATGGCTTAAAAGCGGGACTGAACATGGAGGTTGATAGCGAGTTGCCTGGCAACCTCGCTGCACTGTACGACTACATGGTTCGACGTCTGTTACACGCTAACCTGCGTAATGACGTCGAGGCCATTGTCGAGATCGAGGGTATATTAAATAACATTGCGGATGCGTGGAAACAGATAGGCCCGACCGTTTCCTCTCTCCAGGATAAATTTTGATGACGAATCCCAGCACCGCTCTTAACGACTGGCAGGCCCTGCACAGCCTTAGCCTGGCGATGTTAAAACTTGCTCATTCCGGCCAGTGGGATGAGCTCATCGCCCACGAAATCTCCTATGTGCAGTTGGTTGAACGCATCTCGCAGAATTCTATACCATCTGCTCATGCGGCCCAGATTGAACAGGCGCGATACCTGTTAGAGATGGTGCTGAAAAATGAGAAAGAGCTAAAAGAGCTGCTGGCTATCCGCATGGATGAGCTGCGTAATCTCATCGACCAAACGACGAAACAACAGTCCATAACTTCGGCCTATGGCAAGCTTTCCGGAAATATTCTTTATCCAGAAAGTCTGACTCGCGATAACCAACTATGATTTCATCATCCATACTCCAGAAGTCAGCCTAACGGCTTCTGGAGCACGGAAGATGAAAAACCCCACTCTGTTACAATGTTTTCACTGGTATTACCCCACTGGCGGCGAGCTGTGGCGGGAAGTGACGGCGCTGGCCCCCAATCTCAACGAAATCGGCATCAACATGATCTGGCTGCCCCCGGCTTACAAAGGGGCATCGGGCGGGTATTCCGTCGGATATGACTCTTACGATCTGTTCGATCTCGGTGAGTTTGATCAAAAAGGGTCTGTCGCCACCAAATACGGCGATAAAGCGCAGCTGCTGGAGGCCATCGACGCCTTAAAAAGCAATGAGATCGCCGTACTGCTCGACGTGGTAGTGAACCACAAAATGGGCGCGGATGAGAAAGAGTCGATTCGCGTGCAGCGAGTGAATGAGCAGGACCGGACGCAGATTGATGATGAGATCATCGAATGCGAAGCCTGGACCCGCTACACCTTCCCCGTCCGGGGCGGGAAATACTCCGAGTTTATCTGGGATTTCAAATGCTTTAGCGGCATCGACCATATTGAAAACCCCAACGAAGTCAGCATTTTCAAAATCGTCAATGATTACAGCGGCGACGGCTGGAACGATCAGGTCGACGACGAGATGGGCAATTTCGATTACCTGATGGGCGAAAACATCGATTTTCGCAATCACGCGGTAACGGAGGAGCTGAAATACTGGGCGCGCTGGGTGATGGAGCAAACCCATTGCGACGGTTTTCGTCTCGATGCGGTGAAGCATATTCCGGCCTGGTTCTATAAAGAGTGGATTGAACACGTGCAGGAAGTGGCACCCAAACCCCTGTTTATTGTGGCGGAATACTGGTCCCACGAAGTTGATAAACTCCAGCAATACATCGAGCAGGTCGAGGGCAAAACCATGCTCTTCGATGCCCCGCTGCAGATGAAATTCCACGAAGCCTCCCGTCAGGGGCGCGACTACGATATGAGTCAGATCTTCACCGGTACGTTGGTGGAGGCGGATCCGTTCCATGCCGTGACGCTGGTCGCCAACCACGACACCCAGCCCTTGCAGGCGCTGGAGGCACCGGTGGAAGCCTGGTTTAAACCGCTGGCCTATGCCCTGATTTTGCTGCGCGAAAACGGCGTGCCGAGCGTGTTCTATCCGGATCTGTTTGGCGCGAGCTATGAAGATACCGGCGGCGACGGGGAAACTTATCCTATCGTGATGCCGGTTATCGAGCAGCTCCACGAGCTGATCCTCGCCCGCCAGCGTTTCGCCCACGGCGTGCAGACGCTGTGGTTCAATCATCCCAACTGTATTGCCTTCAGCCGCAGCGGTACCGATGAAGATCCGGGCTGCGTGGTGGTGATGTCCAACGGGGACGACGGTGAAAAAGTGCTGTGTCTCGGGGAGAATTACGGCAACAAGAGCTGGCGTGATTTTCTCGGCAACCGGGAAGAGAGTGTCACCACCGCCGCCGACGGCGAAGGGACATTCACCTGCAAAGGCGGGAGCGTGAGTATCTGGGTGATGGAGGAAGTGTTGTAGTTTGGGGGAGTGTGCCGGGTGGCGGCTACGCCTTACCCGGCCTACGTTTCGATTTTGTAGGCCGGGTAAGCGCCAGCGCCACCCGGCAAAAAAACCTTACTTCACCGCACTCTCAAGCGGGTTCTTGCTCAGGTAATCCGCGCACTCCACCGTCGGACGGTCGACGCGCTGCAGTTCCATGCCGTCATATTCCAGCGTGTTGCCATCAAGTTCGAGCGGATAGATATCCAGCTTGCGGGTCACGTTGTAATAACTGTCAGACCGCAGCATGATTTTACCCGGCACCGCCACCACGCGCTGCCACTGACGACAATCCAGGGTATCCCCCTGCTCTGTCACCACCAGCGTCGCAATCGCTTCCGGGCTGACCATTTTGCTTTGCGGTCCTTTAGACTGCCAGTAACCCGCCAGATGAGCAGGGACTGGATGCTTGATGACATCCTGATAATTATCGACCTGCACACAACCGGTTAACGCCAGCAGCGCGCCAACCACAATACTTTTTTTCATCATCTTTCCCGCCTGCGAAGAAAAAAATATTGTGGCATTAAAGCGTTAAAGCTTCCAGCGTAAGATAACAATCGTGCAGGGACTACACCTGCATGTTCATCACTTCCTGATAAGCCGTCACCAGCTTATTACGCACCTGAATCCCCATCTGCAGAGAAACCGATGATTTTTGCAAATCGGTCATCACATCGTTCAGCGCCACACCGGGTTCGCCGAGGGTAAACTTCTCTGCCTCCGCGCGCGCAGCGTTTTGCGTGTCGCTGATGCGATCGAGCGCGGCGTGCAGTTGTCCTGCAAAGCTGACCGTCGATTGCGTGTCCGCCGAAACGTCCTGATTACGGGCCGTCATCGCCGTTGCCTGCAGCTGGCTGATCACCCCTTCAATGCCTTGTATTGCCATGACTCTCCCCTGGATGGTTTTTTACGAGGACAAGACTAGCACCTTGTCAATGGGATAATGGCGGTAAATAGCGACAAAAAACCAGGTTATTTGACGAATCGAAAATCCGGATTCATCAAATAATAGCTCGGCCATATATATGGAACTTTTGTCGTGTTTGCCGACCCGGGAGTTAGTTTTGTTTCACTACACGAATAACATCATCCACCACGAGCCACGAGGTGCGCTATGACTGCGACAGCATCTGCAGCACCGCAAAACAAATCGCTTGAGTGGATGAACCGCCTGCGTGCGAACCCTAAAATTCCGTTGATCGTAGCCGGCGCTGCCGCTATTGCGATTCTCGTGGCGATGGTCCTGTGGGCGAAAAGCCCGGACTATCGCACCCTTTATAGCAACCTGTCCGATCAGGACGGCGGGGCTATCGTCACCCAGCTGACCCAGATGAACATCCCTTACCGCTTTGCGGATAACGGTGTGCTGGAAGTGCCTGCGGATAAAGTCCACGAACTGCGCCTGCGCCTCGCCCAGCAAGGTCTGCCGAAAGGCGGCGCGGTTGGGTTTGAGCTACTGGATCAGGAAAAGTTCGGTATCAGCCAGTTTAGCGAGCAGATCAACTACCAGCGTGCGCTGGAAGGCGAACTGGCCCGCACTATCGAAACGCTTGGCCCGGTGAAAACCGCCCGCGTGCATCTGGCGATGCCAAAACCGTCCCTGTTCGTGCGCGAACAAAAATCGCCGACAGCGTCGGTGACCGTGAATCTGGAACCTGGCCGTGCGCTGGACGAAGGCCAGATCAGCGCGATCACCCACCTGGTCTCCAGCGCCGTTGCTGGCCTGCCGCCGGGTAACGTCACCGTGGTGGATCAGAGCGGTCACCTGCTGACTCAGTCCAACACCAGCAGCCGCGATCTGAATGATGCGCAGCTGAAATATGCCACCGACGTGGAAAGCCGCGTCCAGCGTCGTATCGAAGCGATCCTCGGTCCTATCGTGGGTAACGGCAACGTCCACGCTCAGGTCACCGCGCAGATCGACTTTGCGAATAAAGAACAAACCGAAGAGCAGTACAGCCCGAACGGCGATGCGTCTCAGGCAGTTATGCGTTCGCGTCAGCTGAACACCACCGATCAGATCGGCGGCCAGAATCCTGGCGGCGTTCCGGGTGCGCTGTCGAACACCCCTGCCCCGGCTAACACTGCGCCGATTTCCACGCCTCCGGCGAATCAGCAGAACGGCCAGCAGAATGCGGCGCAGACCACCTCGACGGCGGCGGCAAACACCGGTCCACGCAACTCAAGCCGTAACGAGACCACGAACTACGAAGTGGATCGCACCATCCGTCACACCAAGATGAACGTGGGCGACGTGCAGCGTCTCTCCGTTGCCGTGGTGGTGAACTACAAAACGCTGCCGGACGGAAAACCGCTGCCGCTGACCACCGATCAGATGAAGCAGATCGAAGACCTGACCCGTGAAGCGATGGGCTACTCCGAAAAACGCGGTGACACCCTGAACGTGGTCAACTCTCCGTTCACCGTCACTGACGAATCCGGTGGTGAGCTGCCATTCTGGCAACAGCAGTCGTTCATCGACCAGCTGATGTCCGCAGGCCGCTGGTTACTGGTCCTGATTGTTGCCTGGATTATCTGGCGTAAAGCCATCCGTCCACAGCTCAACCGCCGTGCGGAAGTGCTGAAAGCTGAACAAGAAAACATGAGCGTTCGTCAGGAAACTCAGGAAGCCGTTGAAGTTCGCCTGAGCCGTGACGAACAGCTGCAGCAACGCCGCGCCAACCAGCGCATGGGCGCTGAGGTCATGAGCCAGCGTATTCGCGAAATGTCTGATAACGATCCACGCGTCGTCGCGCTGGTGATCCGCCAGTGGATGGGTAACGAAGATGAGTAACCTTAGCGGTAAAGATAAAAGCGTCATCCTGCTGATGACCATCGGTGAAGATCGTGCGGCGGAGGTGTTCAAACACCTCTCCCAGCGCGAAGTTCAGATCCTCAGTGCGGCGATGGCGAACGTGCGTCAGATCTCCAACCAGCAGCTGACGGAAGTGCTGGCCGAGTTTGAGCAGGAAGCGGAACAGTTCGCGGCGCTCAACGTCAACGCCAACGACTACCTGCGTTCGGTCCTGGTCAAAGCCCTGGGCGAAGAGCGTGCTGCCAGCCTGCTGGAAGATATTCTGGAAACACGCGATACCGCCAGCGGCATCGAAACGCTCAACTTTATGGAGCCGCAGAGTGCCGCCGACCTTATTCGCGACGAGCACCCACAGATCATCGCCACCATCCTGGTGCACCTCAAACGCAGCCAGGCGGCAGATATTCTGGCGCTGTTCGACGAACGTCTGCGTCACGATGTGATGCTGCGTATCGCCACCTTCGGCGGCGTCCAGCCGGCGGCGCTGGCGGAGCTGACCGAAGTGCTGAACGGCCTGCTCGACGGCCAGAACCTCAAGCGCAGCAAAATGGGCGGCGTGAGAACCGCAGCCGAAATTATCAACCTGATGAAATCGCAGCAGGAAGAGGCCGTTATGTCGGCGGTGCGCGAATTCGACGGCGAGCTGGCACAGAAAATTATCGACGAGATGTTCCTGTTCGAAAACCTGGTCGAAGTCGACGATCGCAGCGTCCAGCGCCTGCTCCAGGAAGTGGATTCCGAATCCCTGCTTATCGCCCTCAAAGGGGCCGAGCAGCCGCTACGCGAGAAATTCCTGCGCAACATGTCTCAGCGTGCGGCGGATATCCTGCGCGACGACCTTGCCAACCGTGGCCCGGTTCGTCTGTCTCAGGTGGAAAACGAACAGAAAGCGATCCTGCTTATCGTACGTCGTCTGGCCGAAACCGGCGAGATGGTGATTGGCGGCGGAGACGATGCGTATGTCTAAGGAGTTGCCGTGGAAGCGCTGGACTCCTGACGATCTGGCCCCGCCGATGGCGGAGTTTATGCCTGCCCTGCTGCCCTCCTCTTCCAGCGAAGAGAGCGCAGACGAAGATGTCCCGGAGCTGAGCGAAGAAGAGCAGCGCGCGCAGATGCTGGCGCATCTGCAAATGCAGGCGCATGAGCAAGGCTATAACGCGGGCATGAATGAAGGTCGCCAGCTTGGCCACCAGCAGGGTTACGAAGAAGGCAAAGCCCAGGGCCTTGAGAAAGGTCTTGAGGAGTCACGCCAGCAGCAGGCCCCGGTCCATGCGCGGATGCAGCAGCTGGTGAGCGAGTTCCAGAACACGCTCGATGCGCTCGACAGCGTCATCGCCTCACGCCTGATGCAGATGGCGCTCGAAGCGGCACGCCAGGTGATTGGTCATACGCCGGTGGTCGATAACTCGGCGCTAATTAAACAGATTCAGGGCTTGCTGCAACAAGAACCTTTGTTCAGCGGCAAACCGCAGCTGCGCGTCCATCCGGACGATCTGCAGCGCGTCGAAGAGATGCTGGGCGCCACGCTGAGCCTGCACGGCTGGCGTCTGCGCGGCGATCCGTCGCTGCATCACGGCGGGTGTAAAGTCTCCGCTGATGAAGGCGATCTGGACGCCAGCGTCGCCACGCGCTGGCAGGAACTGTGCCGCCTGGCCGCACCGGGAGTTGTCTGATGACCGCCCGTCTGACGCGCTGGCTGAACACGCTCGACAACTTTGAAACGAAGATGGCGCAACTGCCATCTGTTCGTCGTTATGGTCGTCTGACCCGTGCCACCGGGCTGGTGCTGGAAGCCACCGGCTTACAGCTGCCGCTCGGCGCAACCTGCGTGATTGAACGCCAGGACCAGAACGAAACGCGCGAAGTCGAAAGCGAAGTCGTCGGCTTCAACGGCCAGCGCCTGTTTTTGATGCCCCTCGAAGAGGTGGAAGGCATTCTGCCCGGCGCGCGCGTGTACGCGAAAAACAACTCCGGCGACGGGCTGCACAGCGGTAAGCAATTACCGCTCGGTCCGGCGCTGTTAGGCCGTGTCCTCGACGGCGCAGGGAAACCGCTCGACGGACTGCCCGCGCCGGACACCACCGAAACCGGGGCGCTGATCACTCAGCCGTTTAACCCGCTGCAACGTACCGCCATCGAACACGTGCTGGATACGGGCGTACGCCCAATCAACGCCCTGCTGACCGTCGGTCGCGGACAGCGTATGGGTCTGTTCGCCGGTTCCGGTGTCGGTAAATCGGTACTGCTCGGGATGATGGCGCGTTACACCGAGGCCGACGTGATTGTCGTGGGGCTGATCGGGGAACGTGGCCGCGAAGTTAAAGATTTTATCGAGAACATTCTCGGGGCCGATGGCCGCGCGCGTTCGGTGGTAATCGCCGCTCCGGCGGATGTCTCCCCGCTGCTGCGTATGCAGGGTGCCGCCTACGCCACCCGTATTGCTGAAGATTTTCGCGATCGCGGCCAGCACGTGCTGCTGATCATGGACTCCCTGACCCGCTACGCGATGGCTCAGCGTGAAATCGCGCTGGCAATCGGCGAACCCCCGGCGACCAAAGGCTATCCGCCGTCGGTGTTTGCCAAACTGCCTGCGCTGGTTGAACGCGCAGGGAACGGAGTGAGCGGCGGCGGTTCGGTCACCGCGTTTTACACGGTCCTGACCGAAGGCGATGACCAGCAGGACCCGATTGCCGACTCGGCGCGTGCGATCCTCGACGGTCACATCGTGCTTTCCCGTCATCTGGCGGAAGCGGGCCACTATCCGGCGATCGACATTGAAGCCTCAATCAGCCGTGCGATGACCGCGCTGATTAGCGAAAAACATTACGCCCGCGTGCGTAACTTTAAACAACTGCTTTCCAGCTTCCAGCGTAACCGCGATCTGGTGAGCGTCGGGGCCTATGCCAAAGGCAGCGACCCGATGCTTGACAAGGCGATTGCGCTTTGGCCACAGCTGGAGGCGTTCTTGCAACAAGGTATTTTTGAACGTGCCGACTGGGAAGATTCTCTCCAGGCTTTGGATCTGATATTCCCGCAGGTGTAACACAGGTGGAGGGCGAAGATCATGGCGCAACATGGCGCATTAGCGACGCTAAAAGATCTGGCTGAAAAAGAAGTTGATGATGCCGCACTGCAGCTTGGCGCAATGCGACGCGGATATCAGCAGGCTGAAGAACAGTTGACGATGTTAATCGACTATCAGCACGAATATCGCACCAACCTCAATACCGATATGTCACAGGGCATTGGCAGCCAGCGCTGGATTAACTATCAGCAGTTTATTCAGACGCTGGAAAAGGCGATCGAACAGCATCGCCAGCAGCTGACCCAGTGGGACCAGAAAGTCGATAAGGCACTCAATTTCTGGCGAGAAAAGAAGCAGCGACTTCAGGCCTGGACTACGCTTCAGGATCGACAGACCGCCGCGACCCTGCTTGCCGAAAACCGCCTCGATCAGAAGAAAATGGATGAGTTTGCCCAGCGCGCATCAATGAGGAAAACGGAATGATCACACTGCAACAACTGCTGATGACCGACCCTGACCTGTCCGGCGGCACGCAGACGGGTAAAGGCGCCGAGGGCGCACAAGATTTTCTCTCCCTGCTGGCGGGTGCCTTAACGGACACCGCAGGCCAGGGCCAGGGCAAAGACGCCCCGCTGACGCTGGCGTCCCTGAAAGCCGCCACCAGCAAGCTGTCGAAAGAGGCGATCCTGAAGGACGGCGATAGCACCCTTCAGACCAAACTCGCCTCTCTGCTGGCGCGTCAGGATCAGATCGCCGCCGACGGTGCCGCAAAAACGGCACCGCTGGAAGGTCTGGTGGCGGGCATGCTGCCTGCCACCCACGGCGATGCGCTGAAAGCCCTGACCGGCCAGGCGCAAAAAGAAGAAGAGACTAAAACCGACCTGAACGATGAAGAGCTCGCCGGGCTGAGCGCCCTGATGGCGATGCTGCCGCACCAGCAGACGGCGACGGCGGCCATCGCGCCATCAACCACGGCAGGTGAGATCGCAACACAGCCTGCGGGCGTCGCCTCCTCTTCATCACGCAATGCGATGTTGAATGCCGATGTTGCCATCAACAGCAAAGTGCAGGCCAATACCGGGGATGCCGAACGCACTACTTTGTCGGCCAGCGTCCAGCCGTTAACGCCAGTGGCGGAAGCGGTCGCCGCGAAGCATGAAGCGATCAGCGCCGCCTCTTCGACGACATCGAGCGCAACCTTGTCCCCGATTCTGGCGAACAGTATTAGCGCACCGCCCCCTGCCGTTGCGGCACCCGCAGCGGTGATCAGCCAGCCGCTGGGGACGCACGAGTGGCAGCAGGCGATCAGCCAGCACGTCACTTTGTATACCAAACAGGGCCAGCAGAGCGCGGAACTGCATTTACACCCGGAAGAACTGGGACAAGTGCAAATTTCGCTTAAACTTGATGATAACCAGGCCCAGCTGCAGATGGTTTCCGCCCACGGCAGCGTACGTGCTGCGCTGGAAGCGGCGCTGCCGATGCTGCGCACCTCGCTTGCCGAGAACGGCATTCAGCTGGCGCAAAGCACCATCAGCAGTGAAAGCTTCGCAGGCCAACAGCAGCAGTCCTCTCAGCAGCAACAGCAGGCCTCGCGTTCCGGCCAGCAGGGTGGATTTAACGACGAAAGTGAAGAACTGCTGGCAACGCCTGCGGCACTGCAGTCCGCCGCGCGTGGCAACAGCGCCGTAGACATCTTTGCCTAAACGCCAGAGGTAGCGTGATTATCTCCGTCTTTTCCACGCTTTGACCAAAGCAGGACGCGGGATAATCACTGTATTAGCTGTACCGAAACAGGAAGCTCGTATCAGATGACTGACTCCGCTATCACCAAAAAAAGCAAGCGCTCCATTTGGGTGCCGCTGCTGGTGTTAATTACACTCGCCGCATGTGCGACCGCTGGCTATAGTTACTGGCGTTCACAACAAGCGCCGTCAGCCGCTGCCCATGCAGAACCCCCGCCGCCTCCGGCACCGGTCTTTTTCGCACTGGATACCTTCACCGTTAACCTCGGTGATGCGGATCGTGTGCTGTATGTCGGCATTACCCTGCGCCTGAAAGATGACGCAACTCGCACCCGTCTGAGCGAATACCTGCCAGAAGTGCGTAGCCGCCTGTTACTGCTTTTCTCTCGTCAGGACGCCTCCGGGCTTGCCACCGATGACGGGAAGCAAAAGCTGGTCGAGGCCATCAAACAAACGCTGGCAGCGCCACTGGTAGCAGGTCAACCTAAGCAGGAAGTCACTGACGTTCTGTACACAGCTTTCATCCTGCGGTAGAGACATGGGCGATAGTATTCTTTCTCAAGCGGAAATCGATGCGCTGCTCAACGGCGACAGCGAGAAGAGCGATGATCCCGTACCGGGACAGGGTGGCGAATCTGATATTCGCCCCTATGACCCGAATACCCAGCGTCGCGTGGTGCGCGAGCGCCTGCAGGCGCTGGAGATCATCAACGAACGTTTTGCACGTCAGTTCCGTATGGGGCTGTTTAACCTGCTGCGTCGTAGCCCGGACATTACCGTCGGGGCAATCCGCATTCAGCCTTATCATGAGTTTGCCCGCAACCTGCCGGTGCCGACTAACCTTAACCTGATCCACCTGAAACCGCTGCGTGGCACCGGGCTGTTCGTGTTTTCTCCGAGCCTGGTCTTTATCGCCGTGGATAACCTGTTTGGCGGTGACGGTCGCTTCCCGACGAAAGTCGAAGGACGCGAATTTACTCATACTGAACAGCGTGTGATCAACCGCATGCTGAAGCTGGCACTGGAATCTTACAGCGACGCGTGGAAAGCGATTAACCCGCTGGAAGTGGAGTACGTGCGTTCGGAGATGCAGGTGAAATTCACCAACATCACCACCTCGCCAAACGACATCGTCGTCAATACCCCGTTCCACGTGGAAATCGGCAACCTGACCGGCGAGTTTAATATCTGCCTGCCGTTCAGCATGATTGAGCCGCTGCGCGAAGTGCTGGTGAACCCACCGCTGGAAAACTCACGCCATGAGGATCAGAACTGGCGCGAGAATCTGGTGCGTCAGGTGCAGCATTCACAGCTTGAACTGGTGGCGAGTTTTGCGGATATCCCGCTGCGTTTGTCCCAGATCCTGAAATTACAACCCGGCGATGTGCTGCCGATAGAAAAACCGGACCGCATTATTGCCCATGTGGATGGCGTCCCGGTATTGACCAGCCAGTACGGCACCGTTAACGGTCAATACGCGCTACGCGTTGAGCACTTGATCAATCCGATATTGAATTCGCTGAATGAGGAACAGCCCAAATGAGTGACATGAACAATCCGTCCGATGAAAACAGCGGAGCACTGGACGATCTGTGGGCTGATGCGTTAAACGAGCAACAGGCAACCCCGAGCAAAAGCGCGGCGGAAGCGGTGTTTCAGCAGTTAGGCGGCGGTGACGTCAGCGGTACGCTGCAGGATATCGACCTGATTATGGATATCCCGGTAAAACTGACCGTTGAGCTGGGTCGTACCCGGATGACCATCAAAGAGCTGCTGCGCCTGACGCAGGGTTCCGTGGTGGCCCTTGAAGGTCTGGCCGGTGAGCCGCTGGATATCCTGATCAACGGCTATCTGATTGCCCAGGGTGAAGTGGTGGTCGTGGCCGATAAATACGGCGTGCGTATTACCGACATCATTACCCCGTCTGAACGTATGCGTCGTCTGAGCCGCTAAGTATGAAAACCCAGGCAACAGTATCTCAACCCTCTGCGGTGCCCGGCTCGCCGCTGCTCCAGGTGAGCGGTGCGCTGTTCGGTATTATTGCCTTTATTCTGATTGCCGCGTGGCTGGTCAAACGTTTTGGCCTGGCGGGTAAAACCGCCCTCACGCGCGGTCTGAAAGTGAGCGCCAGTACGTCGCTCGGCCCGCGGGAACGCGTGGTGATTGTTGAAGTAGAAGATGCGCGCCTGGTGTTGGGCGTGACTGCAACGCAAATTAATGTGCTGCATAAACTGCCTCCTGCGCCGGAAACCGCGCCAGAGAGTGCAGAGAGTTCAGCGGATTTTCAGTCCGTTATGAAGAGTTTGCTTAAGCGTTCCGGGAGATCCTGATGCGCCGTGTGTTATCCCTTACGCTGGCAGGCCTCTGCCTGTTTGCTCCTGCCGTGCATGCCCAGTTACCCGGTCTGATTTCAACCCCGATGGCGGGCGGCGGCCAGAGCTGGTCTCTGCCGGTTCAGACGCTGGTGTTTATCACCGCCCTGACCTTTATTCCGGCGGTGTTGCTGATGATGACCAGCTTCACCCGCATCATCATCGTCTTTGGTTTGCTGCGAAATGCGCTCGGTACGCCGTCTGCGCCGCCGAACCAGGTGATGCTTGGCTTAGCCCTGTTTCTGACCTTCTTTATTATGTCGCCGGTGATCGACAAGATTTACGCCGACGCCTATCAGCCGTTCAGTGAAGACAAAATCTCGATGCAGGTGGCGCTCGAAAAAGGCGCTCAGCCGCTGCGTGAATTTATGCTGCGTCAGACCCGTGAAGCGGATCTCGCCCTGTTTGCCCGTCTGGCGAATGCCGGCCCGATGCAAGGCCCGGAAGCGGTGCCGATGCGCATTCTGCTGCCTGCGTACGTGACCAGCGAGCTGAAAACCGCGTTCCAGATTGGTTTCACCATTTTTATTCCGTTCCTGATTATCGACCTGGTGATCGCCAGCGTCCTGATGGCGCTCGGGATGATGATGGTGCCCCCCGCCTCCATTGCCCTGCCCTTTAAGATCATGCTCTTTGTGCTGGTCGACGGCTGGCAACTGCTGGTCGGGTCGCTGGCGCAGAGTTTCTACAGTTGAGGCGCGCCCAATGACTCCTGAATCGGTCATGATGATGGGCACGGAGGCGATGAAAATCGCCATCTCCGTCGCCTCTCCTCTTCTGCTGGTGGCTCTGATCACCGGTCTTGTTATCAGTATTTTGCAGGCGGCGACGCAGATTAACGAAATGACCCTGTCGTTCATTCCGAAAATCATCGCTGTGTTTGTCACCATTATCGTTGCCGGGCCGTGGATGCTGAACCTGTTGCTGGACTACATGCGCAACCTGTTTACCAACCTGCCCTACATCATCGGCTGACGGGCTGAATGCTACATTTCACCAGCGATCAGTTCATGGGCTGGCTCGGCCTCTACTTCTGGCCGCTGCTGCGCATCATGGCGCTGATCATGAGCGCGCCCATCTTCAGTGAAAAATCGATCCCCAAACGCGTGAAAATCGGTCTGGGGATGGCGATTACTTTTGTGGTTGCCCCGACGCTCCCGCCCGTTGACGTGCCGATTTTCTCTCCCCAGGCGGTCTGGATGGCGCTGCAGCAGATCCTGATCGGCGTGGCGATTGGCTTTACCATGCAGCTGGCGTTTGCGGCGGTGCGTACCGCCGGTGAACTTATCGGCCTGCAGATGGGGCTCTCTTTCGCCACCTTCATCGATCCGGCGAGCCACCTCAACATGCCGGTGCTGGCGCGTATCATCGATATGCTGGCGATGCTGCTGTTCCTGAGCTTCAACGGTCACCTGTGGCTGATCTCAATGCTGGTGGATACTTTCCACACGCTGCCGATTGGCGGTAACCCGGTCAACAGCAACGCCTTCCTCGCGCTGGTGCGCGCCGCCGGGCTGATTTTCCTCAATGGTCTGATGTTGGCCCTGCCGGTCATCACCCTGCTCCTCACGGTGAACCTGGCGCTGGGACTCCTGAACCGTATGGCGCCGCAGCTGTCGGTATTTGTCATCGGCTTCCCGGTCACCCTGACCGTCGGCCTGATATTGATGGCCCTGTTAATGCCTCTGATCGCCCCCTTCTGCGAACATTTATTTGGCGAATTGTTTACTTTATTGACGGATATTGTTCACGAGCTACCCAGAAATATTAATCCCTGATGTTTATATTGTCTCTGTGAGGATATTCCTAAAATAAAACATGAAAAACATCTACCAGGATATATCTGGTGCGGTTTATTTGTTTTTATGCCCCTCACAATACTCAACATTTACTTTACTTTAAGATGATTCCTGGCAAATTATACGTAACTTTACGGGATAGTGAGTCCGCCTGAAAGTCTTTGTTTTGCTCACAGGTTAATAACCGTTTCCATCCCGTATGGCTGTTTATGAGCTCTCAGGCAGATGGTGAATTATCGTTACGCATTGAGTGAGGGTATGCCATGTCAACGATCATTATGGATTTATGCAGTTACACCCGGCTAGGGCTAACCGGGTACCTGGCAAGCAGAGGGGTTAAAAAGCGAGACATCAACGATGTGCATGATGTTGGTGAACTTGAAGCCGCTTGTGATACTTACAAGCCCGGCGTGGTGTTTATTAATGAGGACTGTTTCATTCACGATCCAGCCAACAGTCAGCACATCAAGCAGATCATTAATCAACATCCTAAAACCCTGTTTATTGTTTTTATGGCGATCGCAAATATCCATTTCGATGAATATCTGTTAGTCCGTAAAAACCTATTAATCAGTTCTAAATCAATTAAGCCCGAGTCGCTGGATGACATTTTGGGTGATTATTTGAATAAAGAGACAAAGAGTGTAGCGGAGTTTAACATACCCACGCTATCATTAAGCCGCACTGAATCAAGTATGCTGCGAATGTGGATGGCCGGACAGGGCACAATTCAAATTTCCGACCAGATGAACATCAAAGCAAAAACGGTTTCGTCACATAAGGGTAATATTAAAAGGAAAATAAAAACGCATAATAAACAGGTCATCTATCATGTTGTTCGTCTGACGGATAATGTGACCAACGGTATTTTTGTCAATATGCGCTAATTCTTAAACTCTTCACACAATATCAATCTCTGGCCTGGCCAGAGATTTTTCGTTTTAACGGCCGGGTAAGTTCGCCCTCACCCGACGCGCCATTATTCAGATTCCGCTTTTTCCACAAAGATCCCGTCAGAATGGCCAATCTCGTTAAAGAACCAGATGCCGAGCGGGTAATCTTCCAGCGACACCAGATACATGATGCCTTCGTTAAACTGTTCCACTGCCAGTACTACGCCTGGGCGGCGCGGTCCGCCGTCCGTCTTGACGGTGACCCGATCGTTGACCTTCATAAAATCCTCCTGTGGTTTTGAGCCAGTGTAGAACAAAACGCAGCAACTGGCAGCGGGTGCACGCGTGAGTGACGCTTTTGTGGGCAGTCTATACTTAACCCTGAAGACGGCGAAATGAGGTACGAGGAATGAAGACCGCGAAAGAGTACAGCGACACCGCGAAACGCGAAGTCAGCGTCGATGTCGATGCCCTGCTGGCCGCGATTAATGAAATCAGCGAAGGCGAAGTGCGCCGCTCGGAGGAAGACCCCACGCGCGTGAGCATCGACGGGCGTGACTATCACACCTACCGCGAGCTGGCCGAGGCGTTTGAGCTGGATATTCATGATTTCAGCATCAGCGAAGTGAACCGTTGAGGCGAAAAAAATCCCGGTCATGGGGATGACCGGGATGAAACTTGCTTATGCAAGAAGCACTTGTAAATTCGTTACACCAGGAAATCTGATGTGGGATTTACCTTATCCCCAATAAAATTGCATGACAAGGATATATTCCTGTCGAAAATGATTTCCATCACAACCTTCAGTTTTAGTTATGAATCGCGGCCCTTGCCGCATGCGGGTCAGCGGGATCGGTTCCGAAAACGGGAGAGCTTATGCTTACCCGGTTTTAGGATTAATCTCAGGCACACAGGCTTCAGGAGACGCTATGTCCTTACTTAAGGAGACACTGCTGATATTTACCGATCTGGACGGTACGCTGCTGGATATCCACACCTACGACTGGCGGCCTGCCGCGCCCTGGCTGGATAAACTGCAGGACCATCAGATCCCGGTCATTTTATGCAGCAGTAAAACGGCGGCGGAGACCCTCGAAATCCAGCAGGATCTGGGGCTGGAAGGGTTGCCCTTTATTGCCGAAAACGGGGCGGTGATCCAGCTGGATGTGCGCTGGGACGATCACCCCAACGCCCCGCGGCTGATCAACGGCACGCCGCACAGTGAAATTCGCAGCCTCATCGATCCCATTCGCGAACGCAGCGGGTATAAATTCACCACTTTTGATGACGTCGACGAACGGGTGATCGGCGAATGGACCGGGCTGAACCGCGAGCGTTCGGCGCTGGCCCGTCTGCACGAAGCCTCAATCACCCTCATCTGGCGCGACAGCGACGAGCGGATGACGCAGTTTGAATCTGAGCTGGAGCAGCTCGGGTTGAAGTTCGTGCAGGGCGCGCGCTTCTGGCACATTCTGGATGCGCGGGGCGGGAAGGATCAGGCGGTTAACTGGCTGATTGATGAGTACCGCAAACGCGAGGGTTTTGTGCCGACGACGATCGGGCTGGGCGACGGCCCCAACGACGCCCCCCTGCTCGATAACGTCGATTACGCCGTGGTGGTGAAAGGCATTAACCGCCACGGCATTCAGCTCCAGGAAGATATACCTGAGCGGGTCTATCACACCACCCAACCGGGACCGGAAGGCTGGCGTGAAGGACTCGATCACTTCTTATCGGCGTCGCGCCACACCACCTGATTTCTCCCCTGCTGTTTCGCCAGGTACAGGCGCGCATCGGCAATGGACTGCAGCTGCTCGAAGTCGGAATTCTCGTTCTCCTCCGTGCTGCTCACGCCCAGCGAGGCGCTGATCCGCGTGGTGGTGCTTTTCCTCACCAGAATCTCTTTGCGGTTGATACAGGCGCGAATGCGCTCCGCCACTTCGGCGGCCTGCCGGGTGGTCGCTCCCGGCAGCACCACGCAGAACTCTTCGCCGCCGACGCGCCCGGCGACATCGCTGCTGCGCAGAGCGCTGGCGATCAGCCCGGCGGTGTGACACAGCACTTTGTCTCCGGCCTGGTGGCCGAAGCGGTCGTTAATGCTTTTGAAATGGTCCAGATCGAGCTGAATCACCGAGAAAGGAATGTTCTGCTCGCGGCACTCTTGCGCCAGGGTTTTGGCCCGATCAAACAGGGCGCCACGGTTGTTGAGCCGCGTCAGCGGGTCGTGCCACGCCTGCCACTGGAGAGAGTTTTGCATGCTGGACATGTTGCTGACCATCCGGCGGATCACCAGCCAGGAGATCAGCAGCATCGCCGTAAAGAGCGCCCACAGCAGCGCCAGCGCGATACTGATACTGCCGAAATCCCCGTTTACCCCTTCCTGCAAGGTATGCACACGCAGCACTACGCCGTCAAAATGGTCGAGTCGCTCCCAGCTGATATAGCGCGAGTTCAGGCGAAGGCCGCCCTGGGTATCGCTTTCGATGGCATGGGCAATCTGCGCCCGCTCGAGTTCGTCAAACTGATTGACCAGCCCGTCTGGCGGCTCGGAAGTGGTGATCAGATTCAGGCGGCTGTCATACAGCTGATACTCTCCGTCCGTGCGGCGATCGACGGCTTCCGTCAGCAACTGCTTCATGGTCGGGAGGGTGAAATCCATCGCCAGCACGCCGTACCAGTAGTGATCCTGATAGACCGGCAGGCTGGCGGTGATCACCCTCTCCTCGCGGTCGTCGGACAGGGGCGCCATAAACCAGCGCACGCCGCGCGAGCGGTTTTGCCGCTCGTTCTGCTGGGTAAACCACGGGCGCGTCACCAGGTCGTAGTAACGGGAGACAATCGTGTAATCAAGAGGCGAAGGATCGGTTGAGAGAAAAAATCCGGCGCGCGAGACATAAGAGACACGCCTCTCCTTGCCGGTGGTCGAGGTGGCAAGACGCAGCAGATAACCCACCTCCAGCGCGGCAGAGAGCTCGTTGCCGATGCGCTGACCGTCGCGCGCCAGCAGCGTGGTGCGCTCCACCGTCGCGTCTGAGACGCCGCTTATCGGCAGCGTGCGCTGCTGATCGACATCCAGCTGCCAGAATGGCTGATTGCGCAGACGGTTAAATTTGGTGACGGCATCCTGCAGCACGCGAAAGCCGAGCGGCGTTTGCAGCGCATCGCCCATGCTGTGGCGAAAAAAGAGCAGTTTATCGATGCTGAACTGGAGCTGCCGGTCGAGAGAGCTGGCCACATTTTTCAGGTGATTTTGCTGGCTGGAGATGTAGGCATCTTCCAGCACTACCACTTCGCGCCAGGTGAGGATCGTTGAAAAGATAAGGACAATCACAAAACAGAGATTAACGATTTTCCCGGGCTGGTGACGTAACCGTTCAAGAAAATGCGTTTTGGCTTTATAGACATCGCGCTGCACAGACACTCCCTGCTGAAAACTTGCATCACCCGCACAAAAGCCACGCCCGGCGGTTCCGATATCTTAAGACAAGCACCGCGCTTGAGGATAGTCAACAAAAACGCCCGGACATGCCGGGCGTTGCGTGATTAAGCCGTTTCTCGCCGTTGTCGTCCGTCACCGGGCAGAAGCTCGTCTTCACGAAACGCTTCCCGCTTGATGCCGTACCCGTCGTACCACCGGCACTCCACCATACCGCTGGAATAGCCGGTGACAATCATCGATGGACCACCGTTTTTCGGCTTAACTTCATCACTGACCACAAAGACCATATCCGCCTCCAGTATCAGGGTGAAACTGTTTCAATCTAGACGAGGAATGGCGTTTTTGCGTAGTCGCCGATGAGGCAATTAGTGCGAAACTCCACGCACTTTTTCGATGCCCTTTACCGCCGCAATGACGATGGCCCCGATGATAAAGCCAATCACCAGGTTAGCGACCATCGGCAGAACCGCCGCGACAATGGCGCCGAATTCCGCGCTGAAATGTTCAATGGCGTGATGCAGAACCGGGATGCCGTGTACCACGATCCCACCGCCGACCAGGAACATCGCCAGGGTGCCGATAATCGAGAGGGATTTCATCAGCCACGGGGCCAGGACCAGCAGACCTTTGCCGACCGCCTGCGCCAGGGCGTTGGATTTTTTCTCCAGCCAGTAGCCCATGTCGTCAAGCTTCACGATCACGCCCACCAGGCCATACACGCCGACGGTGACCAGAATCGCGATCCCCGAGAGCACCAGCACCTGGTTGAGCAGCGGTGATTCCGACACGATCCCAAGCGTAATCGCCACGATTTCCGCCGAGAGGATAAAGTCCGTGCGGATCGCCCCTTTCACCTTATCGCGCTCGAAGGCCATCGGATCTTTGGCGGCCAGCGCTTCTAAGCGTTGCTGCCGCGCCTGCGGGGTCTCTTCGTCCTTGTGCGAGCCGAAGGAGTGCAGCACTTTTTCAACGCCTTCGTAGCAGAGGAACGCGCCGCCAATCATCAGCAGCGGGGTGATCGCCCACGGGATAAAGGCGCTGATCAGCAGCGCCAGCGGCACCAGGATCACTTTGTTGATAAAGGACCCTTTCGCCACGCTCCACACCACCGGCAGCTCGCGGTTGGCGCGAACGCCCGTCACCTGCTGCGCGTTGAGCGACAAGTCATCTCCCAGCACACCGGCCGTCTTCTTGGCGGCTAGTTTTCCCATCACCGAAATGTCATCCAGCAAGGTGGCAATATCGTCGAGCAATGTTAATAAGCTACTTCCTGCCAAAATCTGATCCTTCTTATTTTGATAATTAAGTGAATAGTATGGAGCAAAAAGCGAAACCCTGAAACAGGCACCGCAAGTCAACAAATAATTCACACCATTGGCACAATTAAAGGACTCGCCAGCCCGATAGTTTTCACGTTTACTATGAGCGACCTTTTTAAATCGCTGTGAGGGATTATGCGTTTCCGGCAATTATTACCCCTTATTGGAGCGCTATTTTCGCTCTACATCATCTGGGGTTCGACCTACTTTGTGATTCGTATCGGCGTGGAGAGTTGGCCACCGCTGATGATGGCGGGCGTGCGTTTCTTCTCTGCCGGTGTACTGCTTTTAGCGTTTCTGCTGATGCGCGGGCATAAACTCCCGCCGCTGCGCCCGATGATGAACGCGGCGCTGATCGGCCTGCTGCTGTTGGCCGTCGGTAACGGCGGCGTGACGGTGGCGGAGCATCAGAACGTGCCGTCCGGTATTGCGGCGGTGGTGGTCGCCACTGTGCCGCTGTTTACCCTCTGCTTTAGCCGACTGTTCGGCATCCGCACCCGCAAGCTGGAGTGGATGGGGATCGGCATTGGTCTGGCGGGGATTATTCTACTTAACAGCGGCGGCAACCTGAGCGGTAATCCGTGGGGCGCGGTGCTGATCCTGATTGGCTCCATGAGCTGGGCCTTTGGCTCGGTGTTGGGTTCAAGAGTGGAGTTACCCTCCGGGATGATGGCTGGTGCCATTGAGATGCTGGCGGCGGGCATTGTATTGCTCATCGTCTCGATCCTCACCGGTGAAAAACTCACGACGATGCCGACGCTCTCCGGTTTCCTGGCTGTCGGTTATCTGGCAATTTTTGGCTCGATTATCGCTATCAACTCGTACATGTTCCTGATCCGCAACGTCAGCCCTGCCGTTGCCACCAGCTACGCCTACGTTAACCCGGTGGTGGCCGTGTTGCTGGGCACCACCTTTGCGGGCGAGGTTTTATCGTCGGTTGAATGGTTGGCGCTGGGAGTGATTATTATGGCGGTGGTGCTGGTGACGCTCGGGAAGTATCTGTTCCCGGCAAAACCGGTGGTTACGGCGTGTGAGGTGGAGAAGCGGTAAACGGGTATATTTTTGGTTTTTCTCCAGCCCTTTCCAGGGGCTGGAGAATAGTCCTTTCACTTCAGATTTTCTTCTCTGTCTCTCTGCTTTGAGTGTGTTTCCGGCTCGTCTCATGAAAAACCTGAGCCATAAAATGATATCGACACGCTTCCATATTGAGATGACACATATCCAGATTCCTTTATGTAACAAAGTATTTTTTATTGTGGAATGCCGTTTTAATTATAGGCGTGAGTGAGTATTCTTTTTGTAAAAACAAATAGTAATTAAAAGGAATTTAATTATGGAAGGACGATCCGAAACAGTTCAGCAGCAGGATACTCTAAACCGATATTTGTTATATTTTCCCCGTAGTAAAGGCGTTATCCCCGATGTTCACTCGTTTACGGGGGAAGAGGCATTAAGTAAACCCTACCGTTATACCATCCGCTTCACCAGCCCGGATCAGAACATTGGCATCAATGCCGTTCTTAACCAGATGGCCGAATTTATTCTGCGCGCCCCGAATCCGAAAGCCACCTGGCACGGGCAGACCCACTGGCTGCCGGTGCGCCAGATTAATGGCACGATCACCAAATTCTCTCGCCTGAAGTCGTCAGGTGACGAAGCGCTGTATGAGTGCGAGCTGGAGCATGAGCTGGCGCTGCTGGACAGAAATTATCGCTCAGCTGTGTACATGAATATGACGATTCCGGAGCTCGTCACGAAGCTGATGAAGGACAGCGGTCATTTTGACGGGTACAACATCGATTTTGACCGGTTGAGTCACAGCTACCCGAGTCGGGAAATGATTATTCAGTGGAAAGAAACCGATCTGCAGTTTATCCGCCGGTTGCTGGCGGAAGTGGGGATCTGGTTCCGCTTTGAAAATCACGACAAGGTTCAGGGCGAAACCGTCGTCATTTTTGGGGATTCTGGTAGCCGCTACATTTTCAGCGACAAACAGATACCGTATGTTCGAAATTCCGGTATGACCAGCTATGACGAATACATTACCGATCTGGAAGAACAGCATGGTCTGATCCCTCAAAACGTACTGGTCCGCACGTACAACTACCGTGATCCACAATCGCCACAAACTGATAAAACCATTGAAACGAGTGATATTCCGGAAGGCGTAACGACAGGCCAGGAATACCACTATGCCGATCACTACCTGGCCGACGGCGATTTTTACGGCGAAGAGGCGGAAACAGCCACGTTTTACGCCCGCCTGCGCTATGAGCGCCTGCTGAACGGGCAAACTGTGCTCGGGGCGACAACCAGCGATCCGGCGCTTCAGCCCGGCATTATGTTTAACCCAACCGGCACTATTCCTGACGGGTTTAAGCCCGGATTTTTGATAACGACGATGGCCATTCGCAGCAGCCGTGCGGAACACTACCGCGCTGTGTTGACGGGGATCCCCTACATCAACGGTTACAGCTTCCGCCCTGAACATCTGCCCCGACCGGTGATTGCCGGGACGGTGCCCGCAAGAGTGGCGGCCATCGGTGGAGATAAGGTTTATGCCGGACTCGATGCGAAAGGCCGCTACCGGGTGAAGTTTGATTTTGACCTTGAAGAAAAAAAAGACGGATTTGAAAGCGCATTGATACGTCTCGGCAGACCGTATGCCGGTGACACCTTTGGTTTTCACTTCCCGCTTCTGGATGGGACTGAGGTGGCCGTTGATTTTGAAGGTGGCGATCCTGACCGCCCGTTTATCGCCCACGTCCTGCATGACGGCCGCCGTACGGATTTGGTCACGAACCGTAACGATACCCGCAACGTTATTCGCACGGCTGCTTTTAACAAAATTCGCCTGGAGGACAAGCGCGGAGAGGAGCATATCAAGATCGCCACGGAGTACGGCAAGAGCCAGGTTAGCGCTGGCCACCTTGTTGACTCGGAGGGAAAACAGCGCGGTGAAGGTGTGGAAGCCAGAACCGACAACCATATGGCGCTACGTGCGGCTAAAGGGATACTGCTTACCACGGAAGCACAGCCACGCGCAGCGGGCAAACAGCTGGATATGACGGCCGCCATTGCGCAGCTGGAAAAAGCGCTGTCGCTGGCGATGACCCTGCAACAAAGCGCGCTAACGGCTGGAGCCAGTAATGTGGAAACCGATCAGCAGAATGCCCTCATCCAGACACTAACTAACCTGACCGGTCCGGGCCTGTTGACCTATGCCGATAAAGGGCAGGCACACGTTACGCCGGACAACCTGCAGCTGTCAGCGGGCAAAGATTTGATCGCCACGGCGGGCAGCGATGCCAGCGTGAACATCGTGAAAAAATTCTCGCTGGCCGTAGGGGAAAAACTCTCACTGTTTGCCCGCAAACTCGGCATTCAGATGATTGCCGGTGCGGGGGATATTACAACGCAGGCGCAGCGCGGCGAAATGCACATGCTGTCTCAGCAGGATTTCACGCTGACGAGTACCGCCGGAAAGATGAACGGCAGCGCTAAAGAGGGGATGCAGTTTGTCTGCGGCGGCGGCGGGATACGTATCAGTCCGAACGGGTTGGTCACGATTTTCTCGCCGACGGGCATCGAGCTGAAAGCACCGAACCTGAAATACGACGGACCGGAGAGTGCGTCGGTACAGTCACCGTCCTTTGAGAAGGGGGCATTTAAACTCCGTTACAAGCTGCACGCAGGTGATGATCCGGAGCAAATTCTGGCAAACAAAAAATTCAGGCTGACCAGTTCGTCCGGACAGGTGGTGGAAGGTGTGACCGACAGCAGCGGTCATTCACCGTTGCTCGATGCTGATGATCTCGACAGTTACAAAATGGAGTTGATGGAATGACGGATACGAAGACAAAACCGTATGCCCCTCGCGTGGTATCTGAAGGGGATATTCCGGTACATAAAAGCCTAGGTGAAACTGCCCAGACCTGCAGCGTGGGAGTGCCGCGCCCTATGCCGGGTATCGTGATTCTGGTACATGGTGTGAACGACGTGGGTGAAGCCTATCAGAATCAAGAAAAGGGCATTCTTCAGGGGCTGGGTAAACGGCTTAATCGGCAGGATTTTTACCCCCACGAATGGAAGGACTACAGAGTTACCGATCCTGGTCGCTCACCCATTATCCCTTTTTTCTGGGGATATAAACCCGTTACGCATGACGACTATCGGGCAGATCAGAAGCGTTATCGGGAAGAAGTAGAAAAGATGAAAGATGCGGCTCACCTGCCGTTTGATACGTATCAGGAAGATAACGCCGATAAAAAAGCCGACCTCGGGAATGACGGATTCAGCACGCTGAAGTACCAGAACGATAACTTCGGTAATGCTCTGGAAGCGAATTTTGCCAAAGGCGGTGGCACATTCGCAAACGCGACAACCAACATCCCCGATATGCTTGGGCCGGGCGCTGGCGGCGCAGCTCTGGGAGCTGCGGGGTTTCTATCATTGCACGCTAACGGCGGCGACTTTACACACCCTATTTTTAATAATCCGCACCGGATCTATCAGTTTTTTGCGGCTCAGCGCCTTGCCGATTTGATTATTCAGATTAGGCAGCCACTGGAAACGAAGGATGATGTTATCAATATTGTGGCGCACAGTCAGGGAACGATCATCACCATGCTTGCAAATATGCTTGTGGTGAAAGCCGGTTTGAAGCCGGTGAACTGCACGATCCTGAATCATTCTCCGTATTCACTGGAATCCCGCAGCGCTGAAAATATTCAGCCCGGCCATCACCAGACAGATAAAGCCCGTCAGGATACATTTAAAAATTTCTGCAGTCTGATGGCCGCACAGTACAAAGGTGGTGTGCTGGATGAAGCCGCTCTGAAGGAAATGGAAGGGGCCTGTACGCTGCGTAAACCGTCTGATAATCCGTTGCGAAAAGACGCCAAATTTTGCCGCGATAATAACGGAAAGGTCTATAACTACTTTTGCCCTAATGATGGTGTCGTGTCTTTGACAAACGTTCAGGGTTTTGGCTGGCGAGGCATCCCCAAAACCATCGCTGCCGGTATCTCAAACTTATATCAGCGAGTTTTTTACCAGCATGGTGAGGTCGGGCTGGCACCGACAGGAACAGAGTTTACGCTGCCGCCTCGTATGACGGGGGATGCGGATTACAGCAGTCTCGCGAATACCAATTATCCCACGTCTGCCTCGGGTGTGATCGTGAACGGTGAAGAACTACCGGAGACGTTTATCTTTGAACTCCAGGGACAGAATAATCACCCCGATAATGATCCGAAAACCAGCGATAAGCCTTACACAGCTAACATCGACCCGGACAGCCCGGATGCCTACATTTCGTATTCTGCAAAAGCCCACACAATCAAACTTACCCAGTCGGCAACTTATGCGGTGAACAGTTACCAACGTATCAGCTGGCGGCCCGGCCACGTTCTTACGCCTGAAGAACTAAAAATAGAAAGCATCGACCGGAAAGTGACGGTGATTCGCGGTGTAGTCACAGGATCAAATGCTTTTCCAAACGTCACGCTGACCTGGCTTCGTTCTCGCGAGGAACTGGAAAAAGAGTGGCGGAAAGCTGATCCGGTTGGGTATAGCCAGCACTCTTCTATCGTCGCCAGTGAATTCGCGCCGTCTCATGCGATGGCGTATGACCTGGCAATCGGTCAATGCCGATCGTTTGACTTTAAAGCGGGTAAATTCTGGGAAGACCTGTTGCACCGAGCGGACTGGCGTGATCCGTTGAATAAAAACCCTGATGCCAAGGAATATTACCGATCAGGAAAACTACCTTTAGATGAAACAAAGCGTTATATGAATAAACCCGACGAGGTATTACCAGAAAATGTGGTTAATCAGTATAACCATGCCACTGAATTCAAACCGTCCCGTGATTTGTCTGTAGGGAACCAGGCCATTACTAACCTCCAATGGGATATGCCTAAAGCTAAAAGCGATGCTGCCTTAGCGAAGAGGGATTAAAGATGAAGGGACTTTATTTAGCGCTTGCAGCACTGTTGGTGGCCGTGAATTGTGAGGCAAAGGAGCCGCCAACGCAGGTGGTTTACCGATTTGATGACCATCGCTCTTTGGAACTGAAGGGCTGGGACTGCGACGGTGAACTCTGGTATACGGACACGCAAAAAGGTATCCATAGTCAGGTATGGAGCCAGTTTTATCGGATATTTACCAAGAAATTCATTCATCCTTCCGAACGCTATATGGCAATTTCGTCGTGGGGGGGAGGATTTACAGTTTCAAAAGATTACGGGAAAACCTGGAGCGGGGCTCACTATTCGCCGGGAGAAAATGAGCCAAATGGTGACAACCGACCACCTTACGATGACATCCTCTCTTTTACTGTCGTTGGCGATCAGGGTTTTTTGCAGACCAAACACCGGCTGTATATGTCGTCAAAGCCGTTTGATGACCCGCGTATTCTCCCCGGTGGTCCGGGGATCCATTACGAACTTGAAGATGGGGTAAAGGGAGATATTCAGTCTGGTTCCGCCGGATGGGCCTGGGGATTGATTTATATGACTAGGCAAGGGTTGAAGGGCACTATTCAGGAGCTTCAAACCAGCTGGAAAGATCTCCCAGACAAAACTCCAGAAGTGAAGGGTTACACCGGCTGGGATCATATGCGCTGTGACATGGACTTAGGGAAATAGGCCATGAGAGGACTATGTATAGGTCTGGCAGCCACCAGTATTTTGCTGGTGGCCGGATGCCAGGCGAAGGCGCCACTAACGCAGGTAGTTTATCGGTTTGATGACCATCGATATCTTGAGCTGAAAGGCTGGGACTGTGAAGGTGAACTCTGGTATACGGACACGCAAAAAGGTATCCACTCTCAGCCATTTTTCCAGTTTTACCGGATATTTCCCAAAAAGTTCGAACATCCATCTCAGCGTTATATCGCTATCCCAAACTGGGAGGTGGATGGGTTTATGGTTTCTAAAGACTATGGGCAAACATGGGAAGGAGTTGGTTTTTCTCCTGGCGAAAATGAGCCAAATGGCGATAACAGGCCACCAAGAGAAGATGCAGTGTCTTTCACAGTCGTTAACGATCAAGCTTTTTTGCAGACCAAACACCGGCTGTATATGTCGTCAAAGCCGTTTGATGACCCGCGTATTCTCCCAGGCGGTCCGGGTATTAAATATCGTTTAGATAGTGGTGAGCCTGATGAAATAACTCCAGAGTATCCTGGGTGGGCCTGGGGGCTGATTTATTTTACCAAAGAAGGTCTGGAGGGGAAGGTAGTTCGTCATGAATCAAACTATCAGGATCTCCCAGACAAAACTCCAGAAGTGAAGGGCTACACCGGCTGGGATCACATGCGTTGTGATATGGATGCAGGACGATAAGGAGATAAAAACGATGAAAGGCGTAATTCGACTGAACGATCCACTGGTGAGCGGTGGAAAAGTGATTAAAGCGTCAGGTGCGGACTTTATGGGTAAACCCGTAGCCCTGAAAAACGATCAGGTGACGTGCCCGGAACATAAAGGGACGTTCCCGATCAATGAATGCCATCCGACCTGGACCATGAACGGCCGGGGGGTTGTGGTGGATGGGTGTCACGCTGCGTGCGGTTGCGAAATCAAAAGCACCCTGCCTGTTGCGGGAGCTGCGTGATGAGAGAGTGGTGGTTACAGGGTTATCCCGTACCGAGAAGTATCCGTTAATGCAGGCTCTGGACCAAAAAGGGCTGGCAGCGGACAGGCTGGATGTGGATGCGTCGCTGGGTGAAAAAAGTGCCGGATATCGGTGGCTTACGTTGGCGTTGGCTGCGGATGCGGTGAAATACGCTCAGGGTGAGCAGTTGGTTGCGACCTCAGAAAAAAACAAATTTGGCATAACAGCGCTCTCTTCCCAGAGAACCACTATTCCGAGCAATCTTACCTGGGGAAACTGGCAGAATCCTGTTTTACCTGCATTCATGGCTGGATTGTTTTTTATATTCTCTATACTGTTTTATTATATAACCTTCTCAGAAGGTAATAGCCATCCATCTATCTGGACACTTCTTGCATATGTTATAGTCCCATTAATTGTTTTTATTTCTATCGGTGTTTCTATTCTTATATTAAAAAGCAACGCAGCCTATAGAGATATGAGGTGTTGATATGAATGAAGCAATTGGAGTCATCGTAAGTCACATATCTTATTATGTTACTTGTCGGTTATTCCCCGAACAGACAGGAAATAGCTTCCAATGTGAATACCGCCATGCCATTGGCGGTTTGCGCCAAGCAGCCACCATCCATGTCCATTTTTTCGCAAATCGGTGATCAGCTCATCATAATTCCGATATTCCTGCCCGTTAGCCTTGTGCACGGAATTTAACAAAAACTTCCTTAGTATCACAATGTTATTGGGAATATCGCCTGCGCGCTGGAAGAGAAATACGTCCACATTAAACGGGCCGAATCCCCGTGGTGTCGATCTGCGCGGTTTGACCACCGCCGCAGATCCACTCTTCCAGCCGCTCAATCAGCGCAGCGTCATCAAGCTTTAACCTGCCCCGCAGCGCACACTCCCAGACAATCAGCACCCGCCAACCCTGCGCCATCAGCGTGGTGATATCCCGCTGGTCGCGCGTCACGTTCTTACCGATTTTTTCCAGCCAGAACTCGGTGCGCGTCGCCGGGACTTTAAACAGATAACAGTCGTGATGGTGCCAGAAACAGCCGTGGGTGAAGATGATGCAGCGATAATCGTCGAGGATAAAATCGGGGCGGCCGGCCAGCGCCGCATCCTGCGCGCGAAACGCAAAACCGCTCTGGGTTAGCAGCCCCGCCAGCCGTTTTTCAATCGCGGTGTCACGCGTGCCGATGGCACGCATGTTTTTACTGCGCGTCGCCTTACTGTGCACATCCGTCATTGACGGCCTCGCCCAGACGCAGTTTGACGGCCTGTTTGATCCGCGATTCGAGCAGTTTTGCCACCGCCGCAAAGGCCGGCACCACCACGGAGTTGCCAAACTGGCGATAGGCCTGGGTATCCGACACCGGAATGCGGAAGCGATAGCCCTGCGGCGATTCGAAGCCCATCAGACGCGCGCACTCGCGCGGCGTTAAGCGGCGCGGGCGATGTTGCTGATTGTTCGGGTCGTCGAAATTCACTTCGCCCAGCGCTTTATCCCAGCCTCTGTCGATCAGGATTTCGGCACCGTCTTTGTAATAGCGGGCCGACAGCGTGCGAGTGACGCTGTGCGGATTAGTCGGGTCGACCATGCCAAACCCGAAGCCGTTGCCCTTCGCCTGATGTTTTTTGGCATAGCGGTAAAGGTATTTCCACAGCACCGGCGTGAGGATAAATTTGGCGTCCACCACCGGTTCGAGCAGCTCGGCAATGGAAGGTCGATGCGCGGGATAGAGCGACGGAATACCGCGCAGCGTGAAGTTGCCCTTCAGGTTCAGATCGCGGCGGAAGCCCACCAGCACAATGCGTTCCCGGTGCTGCGGCAGGAAGTGTTTGCCGTCGATAATCTTGGGATCGTCCGCGCCCATGTCCTGCGAATCGGACACGTCATAGCCCAGTTCATCCAGCGTTTGCATGATGATGCGGAAGGTTTTGCCGCCATCGTGGCTTTTGAGGTTTTTGACGTTTTCCAGCACAAAAATTGGCGGTCGACGGGCGTCGATGATCCGCACCACGTCAAAAAACAGCGTGCCCTGCGTATCGCAGGCGAAACCGTGAGCGCGGCCGAGGGCGTTCTTTTTCGACACGCCCGCCAGCGAGAACGGCTGGCACGGGAAGCCCGCGAGCAACACATCATGCTGAGGAATATTTTGTCGGATGTGCTCCGCCGCCTCGTCGTCGCTGACGCCAGGTTTGTGGCTTAGGGTGACGTCGCGGATATCTTCGTTGAAATGATGCGTGTGCGGATCGCAGTACCAGTTGGCTTTGTAGGTGCGCACCGCGTGTTTGTTCCATTCGCTGGTAAACACGCACTGGCCGCCGATGGCCTCAAAACCGTTGCGGATCCCGCCGATACCGGCAAACAGATCGACAAAGCGGAAAGCATAATTGGGATGAATGGCCGGTGGGCGCGGAAGCAGGTTTTGCAGGTAAGTAAATTCCCGCTCGCTCAGGCGGTGCCCTGCCCTGTCGCTGGTAACCAGTCGTTTGAGGATCGCCGGGCTCCAGTGGCTTTCACCTTGCGCATTCAGCTCATTGACCAGGGTTTTCGCATCATAGATGGTCAGCAGTTTGCTCAATAACGCCTGCACCGTGGCCGTGGATTTCTCTGCCAGCAGAAGTGCGGGCGCTATCACTGATCGTTTTTCCTGCATACCTTTAACCGGGCAAAAGAGACTGAGGACAGATTACCATAGTTCCGCTTTACACATCGCGCTGGAATCGGCGCAGCGCCTGCGTATCTATCCCGAGACAATCGCCCTGCAGCTCGGCGCTCAATTTCGCCATAAACTGCACTAAAAAGCTGGCGTTGTGACGGGCCAGCTCGCGGCCCATCCCGGTCTGCATGGTCTCCGGAAGGCGCAGCAGTTTGGTCTGGAAATGGTCGAGGGCAAACTGTTTGTCGTTTAAGTCGCGCGCATCGGCAAAGGGATCGTTGGCATCGAACAGCGCCACACCCAGTGAACCCGATACGGCGAAGACGCGCGCCAGACCGATCGCGCCGAGGGCCTCCAGCCGGTCCGCGTCCTGAACAATTTTGGCCTCAAGAGTCTGCGGCGCGATTCCCGCGCTGAAGCTGTGCGCTTCGATGGCGTGTTCAACCGCAGGAATGCTTGCTTTGGGGAAATCCGGGAAATCGTCCGTGAGGATCTGCCGGGTTTTGCGCGCCGCAAGCTTTGAAGAGTGGCTGCGTTGGGGATGATTTTTAGGCAGGCTGACGATGTCATGGAAATAACAGGCCGTGAGGACCACCAGCGCGTCGACGGCTTGCCCCACCATCATCCGCTGCGCGGTCATCCACACGCGGCGGAAATGTGAAATGTCATGCGCCGCGTCATCGGTTTCGTGATGTTCCGTTAGCCAGGCTTCGAAGCGTTGCGGCCAGTGAGCAAGTTCCATGATCTCTCCTTTACGAAACGCTCACCTTAACAACTTTCCGCAAGCCAATCACTCGTTGTTGTCGCGCGGGCGCGTGTACCAGGCGATAGCGCCCAGAATGCCGCCCACCGAGCCCAGCACCAGGAACCCGAGAAACGCCCCGAGCCACTTCCCGCTGGTCGATCCTAAATCGCCCTCGACGACCATATTCGGCGCGGAGGGAATTTTGCTGACCACCCACAGATAGCGGAGCATCGCCCAGACAAAGTATCCGCAAAATGTGTAAAACGCCCACAGGGCGAGTTTGCCTCCCAGGCCACGCGAGTTGTTCTGTTCCATGTTTAACCTTTACTGCCGCGGTAATGGCGTTACCGCTCTCACATTGCGAGCTCAAAAGTGTGAATAAAGTCACATTTTGGCACTCTTTGCGTCGTCATGCGACGGTAAAGGTCGAGGGATTTATCTTAAGTTGATCGGACGCAAGTAAAAATCAGAATCTCGAAAACACCAAAGGCCGCATCTGCGGCCTTTTTGTTCACAAGCTCAAGGGTTACGGCGCTTCCTGCAACGCCACGCGAATAAACCCGTTATTCTGCTCCAGTAATTCACGCGCCTGCCAGGCGTCCAGACCGGTCATCACCGTTAGCACGGCGGTTTTGCAGTGGTGGTTGCAGCTTTCCAGCGCCGCTTTGGCAACCGTGCGCGTGCAGCCGCCCGCCTCCATCACAATCGCGATCTGCCGTTCGGCCCACTTGATGCTTTTCGCTTCCAGGTCCACGCGCATATTGCTGTAAACCCGACCGGTGCGGACGGCGAGTCCCGTCGCAATCATATTGAGGATCAGTTTTTGCGCCATGCCCGCTTTGGCGTTGTTAAAGCCCGCCACCACATCTGGTCCAGTTTGTGGCGCGATAATCATGCTCGCCAGCTGCGCGGCTTCGCTCTGTTCATCGCTGGTAATGATGGCAACCGGTGAACTCAGGGACCAGGCGTGGCGCATCGCCCCCCAGACCCACGGCGTTTTGCCGCTGACGGAGAGCGCGAGCATCATGTCGTGCTCGCCAAAATTCATGGCCTGCAGATCGGCCACCCCGCGATCGTAATTTCCCGCGCCGTCTCCGGCATCAAGCCCAATGACCGGATGTTTGCCCGGGGCGTACTCCAGCGCCGCATGCAGCGCTGCGCGACCAGACGGCCCGGCGCCGACAATAAACAGCCGTCCGCCGTGGCTCAGAGTGGCCGCGGCGTTATCCACCACGCGGGCGATGACAGGTAAAAAGGGAGTGATGGAGTCGGTAATGCATTTATCATCCTGATGAATCACATTGAGCATGTCCAGGGTCGACAACCTGTCGATATCCGCCGTTTCCGCGTGGCGTCTCTCCGTGACCAAACCGTTCAGCTTAACGCTCATAAACTGCCTCCTTGTTATGAATTCCCCCACACTATAAAGTGTTTTATATGGATGACCTGCGAGGGGGGTCACGAAAAGAGCAGCATTCGTCAGCTTTTACATCGCTTTAAGAAAGCGCCATCATCAGCGATAATTACCCCTTTCTAATTATCCACGGGGTTTCGATGAGCGATTTGCAGCCTTTAGCCACGACGCGCAAGCGCCCGATGAAACTCAACACTCTGGTCACCCTGATGGTGTGCGGCGTGATGGGGTCGGTGTTACTGGTGATTTTTGCGCTCTATTTTGTGCAGGTCACCCGCGCCACGCGCGACGGCGTGAAAGATACCGCCCTGGCGATTGCCCGTACGCTTGCCGATAGCCCCGATGTCAAACGCGGCTTACAGCACTCACCTGAAAACAGCCCTATTCAGTCCGTCGCCGATGCCGTCACCCGCCGCAACGATCTGCTCTTCGCCGTCGTCACCAATATGCAGGGCGTGCGCTACTCTCACCCGAATAACACCCTGCTCGGCAAACGCTTTATCGGGGAAGACATCAGACCGGCGCTGGAAGGGAAGGAAAATGTGGCGGTCAACCACGGCGTACTGGCCGAAGCCTTACGTGTCTTCACTCCGGTTTATAACGATCAGCACCAGCAGATTGGCGTGGTCGCGATTGGGATTTCGCTTAACAAAGTGGATGAACAGATCAGTCGCAGCCGCTGGGGCGCCATCTGGGCGATACTCTTCAGCGCGCTGATGGGCACGCTGGGGACCTGGGGGCTGGTGCATCTTCTGAAGCGGATTTTGTTCGGGCTGGAGCCCTATGAAATCTCCACCCTGTTTGAACAGCGTCAGGCGATGCTGCAATCCCTGAAAGAAGGCGTCATTGCCGTCGACAGCGAGGGGCGCGTCACGATGATTAACCACGCCGCCCGCCAGATCCTCCTCCTGCCTGCGGGCAATACGGACGAGCCGCGGCACATGCCGATGCTCGCCTCTCTGCGCCGCGTCTCGCAGACCGGCAAAGCCTTGCAGGATCAGGAGATCGACTGCAACGGGCGTCTGCTGCTGTGCAACACCTTCCCGGTCAGAAGCCAGAGCGCGGTCATTGGTGCGATCAGCACCTTCCGTGACAAAACTGAAGTGCGGGAATTGATGCAGCGAATGGATGGCATGGTGAGCTATGTCGACGCCCTGCGCACTCACTCCCATGAATTTATGAATAAACTGCATGTGATCCTCGGCCTGCTGCACATGAAGCGCTATGACAAGCTCGAGGAGTATGTCATTCAGACCGCGCAGAATTATCAGACCGATATCGGCGCGATTCAGCATAAAATTAAATCACCGGTGATTGCCGGGTTCCTGCTCGGCAAAATCAACCGCGCCAAGGAAGCCGGTTTTACCCTGACGCTGGCGGAAGAGTGTCTGGTGCCGGACACGCCGAATACCGAGCAGGTGACGGTGCTGATTACCGTCCTCGGCAATCTGATCGAAAACGCGCTGGACGCCATGACCGGCCAGCCCGAGGGCGAAGTCGGCCTGCTGATGCATTATCAGAACGGCTGGCTAAGCTGTGAAATCAGCGACGACGGTCCGGGCATTGCGCCTGAACGACTGGAACATATTTTTACGAAGGGCTTTTCCACCAAAGGTGAAAACCGCGGCGTGGGGCTTTTCCTTGCTCGCCAGCAGCTCGAAAAACTGGGCGGTGAGATTGCCGTCGAATCCGAGCCTGGCGTATTTACTCAATTTTTTGTACAGATCCCCTGGGATAGCGAGAGGAAAATCGCGTGATAAATGTCTTAATTGTCGATGATGATGCCATGGTGGCCGACCTTAACCGTCTGTACGTGAACCGGGTTGAGGGATTTAGCTGCTGCGGCGTGGCCTCTACGCTGAATCAGGCCGAAGCGGTGATTAACAATCCCGCCCAGCCTGTCGACCTGGTGCTGCTCGATGTCTATATGCAGCAGGATAACGGGCTGGATCTGCTGCCTATTATCCGCGCATCCGGTCGCCCGATTGATGTGATCATGATTTCATCGGCGTCGGACGCGACCACCATTCAGACCTCGATGCACTACGGGGTGGTGGATTATTTGATCAAGCCTTTCCAGTTCCCGCGCTTTGAAGAGGCGCTGAACGGCTGGAAGGAGAAGAAGCAGCTGATGGGCGCACATCAATATTATGAGCAGGCGGATGTGGATCGTTTGCTCCACGGCGGCGCGCCGGAGCTGGCGGACAGCAAGCGTCTGCCGAAAGGCTTAACGCCGCAGACCCTGCGCACCATTTGCCAGTGGATTGATGCCCATCCTGACGCGGAGTTTTCGACCGATGACCTGGCGAACGCGGTCAGTATTTCCCGCGTCTCCTGCCGTAAATATCTGATTTGGCTGGCGCAGATCACTATCCTGTTCACCAGCATTCACTACGGGGCTACCGGACGCCCGGTGTATCGCTACCGTTTGCAGCCGGAACAGGTCGGGCTGCTCAGGCAGTATTGCCAGTAAGGCGGTAGCGGTTATCCAGAAGCGTAAAGCGGAAATGCTGCATTGAGGAGACCACCACCTCTTTGCTTTTGGTGACGAAGACCGCTTCGATATCAGGCCGCGCGCGCAGCGCGGCACAGCCCTTCTCCACGCCCATCCCGTAAATCAGCGTGGTCCAGATATCCCCGTCGATGGAGTTCGTCGAGATAATGGTCACACTGTCGAGTTCGTTATCCAGCGGATAGCCGCTGCGCGGGTTGAGAATGTGGTGGTACCGCTTGCCGTCGCGTTCAAAGAAGCGTTCGTAAGTGCCCGAGGTAACGACCGATTTATTCTCCACATTCAGCGTGCCGATCAGTTCGTCAGGCCCGCCGAACGGCGTTTTGATTCCTAAAGACCAGCCCCCTTCCGGCGCGCCCAGCGTCTGAATATTGCCCCCGAGGTTAATCAGCCCGAGAGTTTCGCCCTCTTTACGCAGGTAATCCCGCACCCGATCGGCGATATAGCCTTTGGCGATGGCACCGAGATCGATCTCCATGCCCGGTTGGGTCAGGAACACGCTGCTGGCGGCGTCGTTGAGCACAACTTCCGCCGGATCGGTGATCGCCAGTAGCGCCGCGATCTCATCGGCGGGCGGGACGCTGTCGCCCTGAAAACCAATCTTCCAGCGCTTCACCAGCGGGCCAATCGCCAGGTTGAAGGCGCTGTTCTCGAGCAGGCTCGCAGCTTTGGCGACGCGGATCAGTTCATACACCGGACGACTGACGCTGACCGGGTGTTTTCCGGCGGCGTAGTTGATGTCCATTACCTGCGAGGGCGCGCGGTTGACGGTGAGCAGATCTTCGTACTGTTTGATGAGGCGAAACACCCGCGAGGCGAGCACTTCGTTGTTCGAGAAGAGTTTCAGAAGAATGGGGGAGCCCATCAGGGTGGCGGTGTAGCTGTAGACGCGATGGTCGTCAGACATGGCAAAGCTCCTCGGTTAAATTGCCGGATGGCGCTGCGCTTATCCGGCCTACAAAACCGTGCCCGGCAAGCGCCGGGCATTGATACTACTGTTTTGCGCGCATCGCCGCCTGGTGTCCGGCAAGGGTACCAAAAATAATGATATCTGCCACGGCGTTACCGCCGATACGGTTCCCACCGTGGATGCCGCCGACCACTTCACCCGCCGCGAAGGCGCCTGGAATGATCTGTTTGTCGCTGTTCAGCACGCAGGTGTCGGTGTTGATGGTCACGCCGCCCATGGTGTGGTGTACCCCAGGGGCGATCCGAATTGCGTGGAACGGGCCTTCGTTGATCGGCGCACGCAGCGCGGTGGTGCGACCAAAATCATCGTCGTGCTGTTTTGCCACAAACCCGTTGTAGCGCTCCAGGGTGTCGAGGAAGGTCTGTTTATCCATCCCTAAGGTTTCGGCCAGCGCTTCTGGCGAGCTGGCGCTGGTCACCAGACCTTTGGCGATGTACTCATCCGCCGCTTTGTTTTTCGCGCGAATGTGCTCATCAAACACGATGTAGGCGTATTTCTCCGGCAGGGCGATGATCTGCGCTGAGACTTTGTCGCGGGTCTCCATTTCGTTGAAGAAACGGCTGCCCTTCTGGCTCACCAGGATTGCGCCGCCGCCACGGATGGACTCGGAAATCAGGTACGAAGTGTTCTGCTCCACGGTTGGGTGGATCTGAATTTCACCCATATCCACGGTCGCCGCACCGAGACGTTCCAGCAGCGCGATACCGCCGCCGGTGGCACCTTTGTGGTTAGTGGTCACAAAACCATCCAGATCCGGGCGATATTTGACGACCATGCTGCTGTTGGCGCTGAAACCGCCGGTCGCCATGATCACGCTGCGCGTTGAAACGATCACCGTTTCGTTCTCTTCGGTGGTCAGACGCACCCCGGTCACTTCGCCGTTTTCAAAAATAATGTCGCTGACGGAAGTATCGAGCATCACGTCGATGTTGCGTTTGGTGACGTTACGCACCAGGCCGCTGATGAGATATCCGCCCACCGCAGAGCCATCTTTTGGACGGTGCGTACGTTCGATGCTCATCCCACCGGTGGTGGTGATGCCGTTGAGCATGATCCCGCGAGTCGCCAGCCATTCAATCGCTTCTGGCGCGTTTTCGACAAAGCGACGCAGCAGTTCCGGGTTGTTCTTATTGTGGCCGCCTTTCAGGGATTCCTGGTAGAACAGCTCTTTGCTGTCCTGGATGCCTTGTACGCGCTGGAAGCGGGTTTCTGCCGCGTTCATCCCGGCAGAAGCTTTAATGGTGTTCCCGCCGATGGTTGGCATTTTCTCCACGATCAGGACGCTGGCCCCTTCGTCGTGCGCCTGAATCGCCGCCGCCAGACCTGCGCCTCCGGAACCGACAACCACCACGTCAAACTGTCTGGCAGCGTTCGGGTCCACGCCCTCTTCCGCCGCCAGTACTTTGCTGGATTTGACCATCGCTTTGGATACGGCTTTTTTCACCGCTTCGCTCTGGCTGGTCGCGCCGGTGATGGCGTCCACGTGCGGGGTGTTGGCGTCGAGAATGCGGCTGCGGATCTCTTCGAAGCTTGCGACAAACTCCACGTCCTGCGTCGGGCCGGACGCCAGTTCGATATCGGCGATACGATCGGTTTCAAGGCTGACGTTGATCACCAGCTCGTTGCTGTCGTCCTGGACGGTTTCAGCAAACACGCCCGCTTTGAATTTTGATTCGCCCATGCTCATGTCGCGGATCATCGCTTCCACCAGCGAGAAACGCCACAGCGGTTCAGGGATGTTCAGCGCTTCGCGCTGGGTGCTGTCCATGAACAGCTCCAGGGTTTCGCCGGAGCCGATGCGGTCGGTCCAGTCCGGATAAGCGATCGTCGCGCGGCCCACGGCAATCAGATCGTAACCGTGGTCCAGGGCTTCGTTAACGTCAGAAGCATTCACCACGCCACCCACGCCCATCACCGGAATTTGCGCGAGCGTTTCAGAACGCATGGCGCAATATTTCTCGATGAGTGGGGTTGGATCTTGCGTATCGACGATGGACGGGCGCAGCGTTGCGCCAACGGAGAAGTGCAGGTAGTCCAGACCGCGGGCGGCCAGTTTTTCCAGCAGGTACATGGTGTCGTCGAAACGGATGCCCGGGACTTCCATCTCTTCCGGTGAGAAGCGATAGCCGATAATGAAGGCGTCGTCCGCGTACTGGCGAACCATTTTGTGGGTGATTTCCAGTACTGCCAGCGGGAATTTAGCGCGGTTGTCGCGGCTCCCGCCCCACTCGTCGTCGCGCTGGTTGGAGTTCGGGGAGTAGAACTGCTGAATCAGATAGGTGTTTGCGCCGTGAATTTCGACGCCGTCGAAGCCGGCCTGAATCGCACGGCGAACCGCTTCACCGAACTTGCCGATCATGCCTTCGACTTCTTCAGTGGTTAACGCCACCGGCGTGGCGGCGCCGTCGCGCGGAGCGGCCACAGCGCTTGGGCCGACCGGAATACGACCGCCGATCAGTTTCGGGTCGACCATGCGGCCACCGTGGTAGATCTGCAGCAGCGCTTTTGAGCCTTTGGATTTGATGGCGTCGGCAATTTTTGCCAGCCCGGCAATTTTCTCGTCGTTGTCGATGCCGATGGCACCAGGGAATGCCAGGCCCAGATCGTCGACAAAGCAGCATTCAACGATGATGGTGCCGATGCTGCCGGAGCGGGCGCGGTAGTATTCCACCAGCTCGCTGGTCACCGTACCATCGTAATACCCGGTACAGGTGGTCATCGGTGCCATTAACAGACGGTTTTTGAGTTCGGTACCATTCGGTAATGTGAAAGGACTAAGAATTCGTTCGTTAGTGCTCATAATAGAAACTCCAAACTTTAAAATTGAAATCTGAGAATTCTTTATCGGATTATGTTTCTGGTTAATTTTTTTGCCGATGTCATGGTATTAATATAACGATATTTTTAGTTACGAAAGTTATTACGTTAGTTAAAAAACTATTTAATCCCTTCAATAACATTATTACTACATTGGTGTTATTGATATTAGGGTGTCGTGTTCACAATAATATAAACAACGTTAACTTTTTGATTACTTCCTCGGATAACCCACCCTCGACCTAAGTAGCTATTTTTATTGAATAATTAAATCACTAACCGTTTGCGTATAATATCTGTTAAGTGCAATTAACCAAACAAAATGGATAATATCCACATAACTCAATAGGGTTATTATAAATAGCTTAAAAACTCCTCTGCATTTCTATTTTATTGATCGCGATCAATTCCACTGGCATCGAAAGGCGCAGTATATAAACATCATTAATTTTTAATTTAGCGCTTCGCAAAATGCGTTAAATAGCCTTTTACGAAATAACCACAACGCACCTTTTAAAACTAAAGAAAGTAAATAAATTAAAAAAGTCGCGCTGTGTTTTTTATCACCCGAATTTTTGACAACTTAAGAAGCAATCCTATGAATGATAAAACTGCTGTAACGCCCCCAGTGGCGAGCAAGCCAAAAGACGGAAACAACAAACGTCTGCTGATGATGGCGCTGCCCATTATCGTTGCCGTCCTGCTCCTGTTTGTGCCGGTGCCTGAAGGGTTACCGCCGTATGCCTGGCACTATTTCGCGATCTTTGTCGGCGTGATCGTCGGTTTGATCTTCGAACCGCTGCCGGGTGCCGTCATTGGCCTGACCGGCGTCGTCGCCATCGCCCTGTGCAGCCAGTGGGTGCTGTTCAGCCCGGAACAGCTGGCTGACCCGAAATTCAAGCTGGCCGGTGCCTCCTTTAAATGGGCGGTGAGCGGCTTCGGTAACTCCACCGTGTGGCTGATTTTCGGCGCATTCATGTTCGCTGCGGGCTACGATAAAACCCGCTTTGGCCGCCGTCTGGCGCTGATTCTGGTGAAATATCTCGGCCGTCGCAGCCTGACGCTCGGTTACGCGATCACCTTCGCGGATCTGCTGCTGGCGCCGTTCACCCCATCCAACACGGCGCGCAGCGGCGGGACTATCTACCCGATCATCGCTAACCTGCCGCCGCTGTACGGTTCAAAACCAAACGACCCGAGCTCGCGCAAAATTGGCTCTTACCTGATGTGGGTGGCGATCACCGCGGCCTGTATTACCAGCTCCATGTTCCTCTCTGCGCTGGCCCCTAACCTGCTGGCCCTGGCGCTGGTGAAAAGCATCGTGGGTATCAACATCTCCTGGGGCACCTGGTTCATCGCCTTCCTGCCGGTGGGTGTACTGCTGATTCTGGTGATGCCGCTGCTGGCCTACTGGTTCTACCCGCCAGAAGTCAAAGTCAACGACGAAGTGCCGCTGTGGGCCTGTCGTGAGCTGGAGAAACTGGGCAAACTGTCGCGTAACGAAATCCTGCTGCTGGTCTTCGTCTGCTGTGCGCTGATGATGTGGATTTTCGCCGCCGCGTGGATTGAACCGGCCCTGGCTGCCCTGCTGATTGTTGGCCTGATGCTGTGGACCGGCGTGCTGGAGTGGAACGACATCACCGGCAACAAAGCCGCGTGGAACACCTTTGTCTGGTTCGCTACCTTAGTCGCCCTTGCGGACGGCCTCTCCTCCACCGGCTTCATCGCCTGGCTGGGTAAAGAAGGCGGCCTGCTGATGAGCGGTATCTCGCCGGGTGTGGCGACTATCGTCCTGCTGCTGGCGTTCTACCTGCTGCATTACCTGTTTGCCAGCACCACCGCGCACACCACCGCGCTGCTGCCAGCGATGCTGACCATCGCCGCTACCATCCCAGGTATCAACATGGAAGTGTTCGTCCTGCTGATGGTGACCTCACTGGGTATCATGGGGATCATCACCCCGTACGGCACCGGCCCAAGCCCGATTTACTACGGCAGCGGCTACCTGCCGACCAAAGATTACTGGCGTCTCGGGACTATCTTTGGCGCCATCTTCCTGGCGGCCCTGCTGCTGATTGGTTATCCGTGGATGTCCATGATGTTCTGATTCATAACCGCCGGGGCACACTCTCCGGCGGTTTAATTTTATGGAGTGATACGCAATGTCGAACAAAGCCTTTTACTATCAGAATCCGTTCCCTCTCGCCCATGACGACACCGAATACTACCTGCTGACCAAAGAGCACGTCTCTGTGTCGGAATTCAACGGCCAGGAAATTCTCCAGGTTGCGCCCGAAGCCCTGACGTTACTCGCTCAGCAGGCGTTCCACGACGCGGCCTTTATGCTGCGCCCTTCGCACCAGAAACAGGTTGCGGCGATCCTGAATGATCCGGAAGCCAGCGAGAACGATAAATACGTCGCCCTGCAGTTCCTGCGCAACTCTGAAATCTCGGCCAAAGGCGTGCTGCCGACCTGTCAGGACACTGGTACGGCGATCATCATGGGTAAAAAAGGCCAGCGCGTCTGGACCGGCGGCGGTGACGAAGCAGCCCTGAGCCAGGGCGTGTACAACACCTACATCGAAGATAACCTGCGCTACTCTCAGAACGCCGCGCTGGATATGTATAAAGAGGTGAACACCGGCACCAACCTGCCGGCGCAGATCGACCTCTACAGCGTGGACGGGGATGAGTACAAGTTCCTGTGCATGGCGAAAGGCGGCGGTTCCGCGAACAAAACCTATCTCTATCAGGAAACCAAAGCGCTGATCACCCCGGCCAAACTGAAAAATTACCTGGTCGAGAAGATGCGCTCTCTGGGGACAGCGGCCTGCCCTCCTTACCATATCGCCTTTGTGATTGGCGGGACTTCCGCGGAAAGCACGCTGAAAACCGTGAAACTGGCTTCGACTCGCTACTACGACGGCCTGCCGACGGAAGGTAACGAGCACGGTCAGGCGTTCCGCGATGTTCAGCTGGAACAGGAGCTGCTGCTGGAAGCGCAGAACTTAGGCTTAGGCGCGCAGTTCGGCGGGAAATACTTCGCCCACGATATCCGCGTGATCCGCCTCCCGCGCCACGGCGCCTCCTGCCCTGTCGGCATGGGCGTCTCCTGCTCGGCTGACCGTAACATCAAAGCGAAAATCAACCGCGACGGGATCTGGATTGAGAAACTGGAACACAATCCGGGCCAGTACATTCCTGAATCACTGCGTCAGCAGGGTGAAGGCGAAGTGGTCAGCATTAACCTGAACCAGCCGATGAGCGAGATCCTGGCGCAGCTCTCTGCCCATCCGGTTTCGACTCGTCTGTCCCTGAACGGCACCATTATCGTGGCGCGTGATATCGCTCATGCGAAGCTGAAAGAGCTGCTGGATAACGGCGAAGAACTGCCGCAGTACGTGAAAGATCACCCGATCTACTACGCGGGCCCGGCGAAGACCCCAGAAGGTTACGCCTCTGGTTCTTTGGGTCCAACCACCGCGGGTCGTATGGACTCGTATGTGGATTTACTGCAAGCAAACGGCGCAAGCATGGTGATGCTGGCGAAAGGCAACCGCAGCCAGCAGGTGACGGATGCCTGTCATAAGCACGGCGGTTTCTACCTCGGCAGCATCGGCGGCCCGGCAGCGGTGCTGGCGCAGAACAGCATCAAGAGTCTGGAGTGCGTGGCTTATCCTGAACTGGGTATGGAAGCGATCTGGAAAATCGAAGTCGAGAACTTCCCGGCGTTTATCCTGGTGGATGACAAAGGTAACGACTTCTTCCAGCAGATCCAGAACAAGCAGTGCGCGGGTTGTGCGCAGCGCTGATTGAAACACAAGAGTGAAAGGCCAGGCTGATGCCTGGCTTTTTTTGGTTTATCGACCGCCCTGAACAATCTCCACAATACCTTATGAATCCCGCAGAGTTATTTACATTTCTACAGGCTCGATTCCCTACAATCGGGCGCAGGAAATTCAAGCAGTTACTCTGTTAACGATGATAATGGTAAATGGAAAAAAAACTCCTGATCGGCGAGATTGAACACATCCAGTGGAATTCTGTTGTCCTCAGATGCGGCGAGCAAAGGGAAGTCTTTGAGATCCCGGCGAACGTGCTGAAGCAACTCAAAACCGGTCAACGCGTGCGTCTGTTACTGCGAAAACAGCGTCTGGTACGACTGTTCAACATTTCCACGCAAACCCTCCATGAAACCGACTTCTTTGCCAACAAACCCCTGCTGCGCAAATATCAGACGCTGCTGTTTATCATCGCGGCAGCAATCTGCAGCATTCCCGCCGTGGGCGTTGTCCTCAGTCTGATCTTCATCGCCGCGCTGATTGGCGTCTCCTTCAGGCGAAGCGAAAAAGTGGCCGTCAATGTGGCCCTGACCAGCGCCGTGAGCGGACTGATTTATATCTCGCTGGCGGGGTATCTGCTGATGAGCGGTTATTATTTAGCCGCCTTTCTCGCCTGCACGCTGCTGATCTTTATTGTGCTGAAATCCGCAGGCACAATTCAGAATAAAGAGGCCCGCGTGCTTGACCGGGAAGTCTCCGCTGGCCGCCTGGAGGGATCGTTGTCATGAATATTCTCCGCCGCGCCGCCGCGACGCTTCCCCTGCTGCTCCCGCTGAGCGTATCGGCGGAGCCTGTGGCCCCTGACTATCTCCGTCATATCAGCTTTCACTCGCCCAGCATGCCAGGATTTCGAACGGTGGATATGTTGAGCACGGGGTTTACCGGGGCTTATGTCACGATGAGCAGCACCCGTGAATCGCTCAATCTCAACGACGTCAAATTTAGCGTGAATCACGACTGGATGGTGATTAAAGCGCAGCCAGCGGAGGGACGCGTACAGCTGCAGATGGTCCGCCAGCCGCGCGCCGATGAAAGAGCCATGACGCTAACGCTGAAAAATCTCAAGACAGGCAATACGCAGAGCCACGACTTTTTCGTCGACACCTGGCTGACAGGGGATGGCATTCTGGATAAAAATTTCGCCAGCGCCCGCGAGCACTGCGCCCGTCTCGGCGGCAAGCTTCTGACCACGCAGGAATTACGCGCGGTTTCACGCCAGTGGTTTGGCCTGAGCAGCGGTCGGTTGCGCGCGCTGTATCCTGAGGCAACGATATTTAATGAGCAGATGCAGGCAGGTGACAGCTTTTGGGTGCATGAGGCCAAACCGCTCTACCTGCACACGGGCACTAAAAGTCACAAACGCAATGTCGGGACGCTGTGTCGGCACCAGTATGGCAAAAGGGCCGTCTGAAAAAGTGATAAAAGCGTTAAAAGCTAGATATCTCTCTCAAGTTACATAAAACATCAATGACTTGAAAAAGTAGTAAGGCTAGACTCCTGCGAACTTCCGGCGCATCCTGGTTCCGATCTCAGTCAGAATGAGGGCGGTGCGGGATGTCTGATGAAGGGTATGACGATAAAGCAAGGAAATGGCGGAGAGAGGGGGATTTGAACCCCCGGTAGAGTTGCCCCTACTCCGGTTTTCGAGACCGGTCCATTCAGCCGCTCTGGCATCTCTCCGTTTTAGTGGTTGCCATGATGCCAGGTAATTTGGCATTTTAAAAGTTCCTTATCCTGCATTTATGTTCAAGTGATGAGTTTGCGAGCGAAGCGATGATTAAGTGGCCCTGGAAATCGAACGAAACCGCACCGAACACGACTTTTCCGTGGGAAGAGGCGCTGGCTATTCCGGTACTCGCCAGTCTCGACCCCGATGAGCAAACCCGACTGGTTCAGTTAGCCGATCGTTTTTTACAGCAAAAACGCCTCGTCCCGCTTCAGGGTTTTGAGCTGGATGCGCTAAAAAGCGCGCGTATCGCCCTCCTCTTCTGTCTGCCTGTGCTTGAGCTGGGCTTTGAGTGGCTCGACGGCTTCCATGAAGTGCTGATCTATCCCGCGCCTTTCGTGGTCGATGACGAGTGGGAAGATGATATTGGGCTGGTGCACAATCAGCGCGTCGTCCAGTCCGGGCAGAGCTGGCAGCAGGGCCCGATTATCCTCAACTGGCTGGACATCCAGGACTCTTTCGACGCCTCCGGTTTTAACCTGATTATTCATGAAGTGGCCCATAAGCTCGATACCCGCAACGGCGATCGCGCCAGCGGCGTGCCCTTTATTCCTCTGCGGGAAGTGGCGGGCTGGGAGCATGATCTGCATGCAGCGATGAATAACATCCAGGATGAGATCGATCTTGTCGGTGAAAGCGCGGCCAGCATTGATGCTTACGCCGCGACCGATCCGGCGGAGTGCTTTGCCGTGTTGTCGGAATATTTCTTCAGCGCGCCCGAACTGTTTGCCCCACGCTTCCCCGCGCTGTGGCAGCGTTTTTGCCATTTTTACCAGCAGGACCCGCTGCAGCGCCTGCGTGAAAATGCAGGCCCTGACGGACAATCCCCCACTCAAGTACACTAAAACAGCAGGTTGAGTCTTAATTAATCATTTGAATCAGCGTGTTGAATTTAGTGTTGACACAAAATAGCGAGGCCATTAACATGCGCCTCGTTCACACGATTCCTCTGTAGTTCAGTCGGTAGAACGGCGGACTGTTAATCCGTATGTCACTGGTTCGAGTCCAGTCAGAGGAGCCATATTTAGAGAAGCCCGCTCAGGTAAACCTGAGCGGGCTTTTTGTTATGTTCGCCAGCGTTCTGAAAATTCGTTATCATCCGTTCCCCTTCTCTGCCCGGTCAGCCTGATGTCACCCATTATCGATACCTTTGTTGCCCCACCGTGCCATGACCAGATTGAAATTGTCTCTCAGGACGAACATCTGGTGCTGATCAACAAGCCCGCCGGGCTGCTGAGCCTCTCGGGGAAAAACCCGCAGAATCTCGATTCGGTGCATCACCGGCTGGTGAAGATCTTCCCCGGCTGCACGCTGGTTCACCGTCTGGATTTCGGTACGTCTGGTTTGATGGTGGTGGCCCGCAACAAAGCGATCAACGCCGCACTGTGCCAGCAGTTCAGCGAACGCACGGTGACGAAGGTGTACAGCGCCCTGCTCTGCGGGCATCTGGATAATGATGAAGGGGTGATAGACGCGGCGATAGCCAAAGATCCGGCCCTGTTCCCGCTGATGTCGATATGTTCTGTTAGCGGCAAACCCGCCCGCTCTCGCTACCGGGTGGTTGATCGTTTTTACCGTGAGTTACTGCCGTTGACGCGGGTAGAGCTAACCCCGGAGACCGGGCGGACCCACCAGCTGCGCATTCACTGCCAGCAGCTGGGCCACCCTATTCTGGGCTGCGATCTGTATGGCGGCCTTCTGCTCCCGGGTACAGAACAGACGCCGCGGCTGATGCTGCATGCCAGCGAGCTGGATTTCGTGCATCCCGTCAGCGGGGAGGGGGTCTGCGCCCGCCATACTCCACCGTTCTAACGGCGAAAATCCTTACCACATCAGATCGTCAGGGATTTTGAAATCTGCATACGGATCGTCTTCGTCCTGCTCTTCCTGACTCAACGCACTGTTCAGGACGATACTGTCCGCATCGCGCTGGGCGATTTTATCGGCCACGCTGGCAGGGATAATCGCATATTCGCTCTTGCCGCTGCTGTCCACCACCAGGCGGGCAATTGCCAGACGACCGTTGATCAGCTGCGCCTGCGTCTGCTTATCGACGGCGATTTTTTTGATCAGATTATTGTCGGTGAAGTTGAAGTCGATGTTGCCTCTTGAAACATCGATGCGGTTCATCTCAATCAGCTGCTTCACCTGCGCTTTAAACTCTTTCGCCAGCGTCGCCTGTTTCTGCTGCTCGCTCAGCTGTTTGTCACGCTCCATCTGCGCTTTTTTATTCTCTTCCACGGCTTCTCTGGCCTCACGGGCCTGAACGCGGGATTTTTTGGCGGTTCGCTGAACCTTGGCCACTTTTTTGCTGGAGACGAGTCCGGCTTTGAGCATCTGCTCTTGTAAGGTAAGTTTTGTCATCTTCGTATCTGAACCTGATCAATATTTGCAGGGATTATACCTGCAATTGGTCAGGCTGGCTAAGCGCGCCCCAAAACAAAAAGCCTGCACGCGGGCAGGCTTCTGGCTTTCGTCCGTTTAGCGATCAAATCTGGTAATCGATCGCCACCTCTTCTGTCTCCATGACCTGACGCTTGATTTCATCCACCGACAGCCCGGCGTTACAGAGTTCGATAAAGCGCCAGACGTAGTTGCGCTGCAGCTGTCCACGCTTGAGCCCCAGCCAGACGGTGTTGGCATCAAACAGATGACGCGTGTCCAGTCGCACCAAATCGCCCAGCTCACGTTCGCCGCCCGACTGTTCGGCCACCAGCCCGATACCCAGTCCGAGTTCAACGTAAGTTTTGATCACATCCGAATCCTGCGCGCTGAGCACGATATCCGGCGTTAACCCTTTGCGGTTAAAGGCTTCGTCGATGCGTGAACGCCCGGTGATGCCCTGCCGATAGGTGATCAGCGGCCATCTGGCGATATCTTCGAGGGTGAGAGGCGAAACCTGATGGAGAGGATGGTCGACGGGCAACAGCAGGCTGTGGTGCCAGCGGAACCAGGGGAACGCCACCAGCAGCGGGTCATTGCTCAGACGTTCACTGGCGATACCGATATCCGCCCCGCCGTTTTGCAGCAGGACTTCAATCTCCTGCGGGGTGCCCTGAATCAGCTCCAGGCGAACATCCGGGAACAGCTCGCGAAACGCCTTGATCACCGGCGGCAAACTGTAGCGCGCCTGGGTGTGGGTGGTGGCGATGGTCAGCACCCCGGACGCATCGTTGGTGAAGAGATCCGCCAGACGGCGGACGTTGCTGGCTTCGTTGAGGATCCGCTCCGCGATGGTCAGCAGCGCCTTGCCGGGCTCGGTCATCCCCAGCAGACGTTTCCCGCGACGGATGAAAATCTCGATGCCCAGCTCTTCTTCCAGCTCGCGGATGTGGCGGCTGACGCCTGACTGAGAGGTGTAAAGCATGTTGGCGACTTCGGTCAGGTTGTAGTCCCGCCTGGCCGCCTCACGGATAATTTTAAGTTGCTGGAAATTCACGATTCACTCCGGCGCATCTGACATAGCCCTATTGTTAGAGTCAGCAGACCTGCAGAACAAATAATAAAAACCAGCATCTTATTCCTTTATGGAATATCAGCTCACGAGCTGCAGTTCACGATTCTCCAGCGAAGGACGGCTGACCAGCGACATCAGGATCTCTTTCACCGCCTGTGCCTGCGGTGACAGGGAGCCGCGCGCGGACATATTCAGGGACAGCGGCAGGCTCATGGACGGCGTGGTGATCCGCGCCATCCAGCCGTTCGCGGCGCTGCACAGGGAGCGCGCGGCAGATTCCGGCAGCACCGTGACGCCCATTCCGCTGGCAATCGCGGCGGTCAGGGTGGAAATAGAGTCGATCTCGCCGATGATTTTGGCCGTCAGTCGGCGCAGGGAGAAGGCTTCGTCGACGCGCAGACGCACGGCGCTGTAGTCGCGCGGCAGGAACAGATTCATCTCGGCAACCGCCGTTAAATCGATGCTCTGACCCGGACAGTCGCGCGTCCCTACCAGATAGAGATCTTCTTTCAGCAGCGGCTGGCTGGTGATCCCTGCAATCGGCGAGCGATCGTAGAGCACGGCCATATCCAGCTGACCGTTAAGCAGTTTATCGTTCAGCACCGACCCACTGTTTTCATGCAGATAGACCAGCACTTCCGGCAGCTCGGCGCGAACGGCCTGCAGCAGCGGCATGGTAATGGACGAGGCGGCAGTGCCTGGCGCCAGGCCAATCGACACCTGCCCGCTCAGGGTGTGGCCGACGTTGCACACGGCCAGCTGCGCCTGTTCACACTGGCGCAGAATCGTGCGCGCATGGGTATAGAGGATCTTACCGGCTTCGGTTGGCGTGACGCCGCGCTTGGTGCGGATCAACAGCTGCTGGTCCAGTTCACCTTCCAGAGTGGCCACCTGCTGGCTCAGCGCAGGCTGCGCGATATGCAACACTTCCGCGGCCTGGGTCAGGCTACCGATATCGACGATTTTTACGAAGTATTTCAGTCGTCTTAAGTTCATTTTGCCCCCTGTTAAAATACAGTGCCGGTACTGGCGCTCATTGTTAAGAAGGTTTTTGCAATATGGGTGCCAGTTTTTGCAGGAGGACCGATGAGTGCGCTAAGCGGCTGAAAATAAGGAAATCTAATCACTGGAGGCGGTTTGATGACGGAAACAGTGGTTTGCGATCTGCCCCATTAGGGGTATGGCTGCACCAGAAGTGTGCATTTTGTCGGGAAAGAGAGCACTTTGCTGAAATTGTCAGCAAACGATCACAGGAGGTCGATCTCCCCTTTGACAAGCGTTATCGGGGTCGATAATATGCGCCCCGTTCACACGATTCCTCTGTAGTTCAGTCGGTAGAACGGCGGACTGTTAATCCGTATGTCACTGGTTCGAGTCCAGTCAGAGGAGCCAAATTTGAAAAGCCTGCTTTTAAAGCAGGCTTTTTGCTTTTCTGCGTTTGGTAAATTGCCGGGTGGCGGCTTTGCCTTACCCGGCCTACCGTTCTACCCCTTCGCTTCCACCCGCCATCTGCGCGTCAGCGGTTTTTCGATTTCGACAATTAAGAACATCACAAAACCGATAATAAAGGTGATCACCCAGTAGCGGAACGGCAGCGATTCTGTGCCGAACAGCATCTGCATAAACGGCGCGTAGATGATTAAAAGTTGCAGCACCAGCAGAACGCCGGTCACGATCCAGATACCCCGGTTCGCCAGCAGGCCTTTGCTTAATGAGAATCCGTCCGAGACGCGGCAGTTCAGCATGTAGAACCACTGGGCCGTCACCAGCGTCTGCAGCAGCACGGTGCGGATGAACTCCGGCGAATAGCCGCGCGGTTGCAGCCAGGCTTCCAGCACAAAGGCGCTGACGGCGATCATCGACCCGACGAAGATCACACGCCAGATGGCAAACCCGTCCATGACGTGCAGATTCGGGTTGCGCGGCGGGCGTTTCATGATGTTCTTCTCGCCCGCCTCAAACGCCAGGCCGAACGACAGGGTGGCGGAAGTCGCCATGTTCATCCACAGGATCAGCACCGGCGTCAGCGGAATCAGGTTGCCCGCCAGCAGGGCAATAATAATCAGCAGCCCCTGCGCCAGGTTAGTCGGCATGATGAACAGAATGGTTTTTTTCAGGTTATCGTAGACCCGACGGCCTTCGCGAACCGCGCTGGCGATGGTGGCGAAGTTGTCATCCGTGAGCACCATATCCGCCGCCTCTTTCGTCACCTCCGTGCCCTTGATACCCATGGCGATACCGACGTCAGCCTGTTTCAGGGCAGGCGCATCGTTAACGCCATCCCCGGTCATCCCGACCACCTCTTTCTTCGCTTGCAGGGCCTGCACCAGGCGGAATTTATCCTCCGGGCTGGTGCGGGCAAAGATATCAAATTTCTGCGCCGCGTCGCTCAGTTGCTGGTCATCCATCACCTCCAGCTCGCGCCCGGTGATCGCGTTCCCGGCGTTACCGATGCCCAGCATTTTGCCGATACTCATCGCCGTTTGCGGGTGGTCGCCGGTGATCATTTTCACGCGGATGCCCGCCTGCAGGCAGTCGCCGATGGCGGTAATGGCTTCCGGTCGCGGCGGGTCCATCATCCCGGCAATCCCGAGCAGGATCACGCCCTGCTGCAGATCCGGGTGATCGAGCGTGGTTTGATCCACACCGGCCGGTTTCCAGGCCGCCGCCACCATGCGCAACCCTTCACGCGCGTACTCTTCGATCTGCGCTTCCCAGTAGGGCTGGTTGAGCGGCTCAAGGCCATTTTCCGTCTGCTGGTGCTGGCAGAGCCTGAACAGCACGTCCGGCGCGCCGGTAATCAAAATCATCTCCTCATCGCCGATGCGATGCAGGGTCGACATGTATTTGTAGAGGGAATCAAACGGGATTTTGCTGCGCAGCTCCGTCTGCACAGGTGGGAGTGGCACTTTGGCGGCTAAAACTTTCAGCGCCCCTTCCGTCGGCCCGCCGGTAATTTTCCACAGCCCCTGATCGTCTTTCATCAGTTGACTGTCGTTACAGAGATCGATGGTGCGCAGGTAGCGCTCCAGCAGCGAGCCGTGGGCCACCGTCACCGGCGTAGGGTCATCGATGGGATGAATATTCCCGACCGGCTCGTAGCTGTCGCCCTCGACGCGGTAGATTTTATCCGCCGTGATCACCGCTTTGACGGTCATCTCGTTCATGGTCAGGGTGCCGGTTTTATCCGAGCAGATCACCGTCATCGCACCCAGAGTTTCGACCGTCGGCAGTTTGCGGATAATCGCCTTCTGCCGCGCCATCGTCTGCACGCCGAGGGAAAGGATAATCGAGATAATCGCCGGCAGACCTTCCGGGACCGAGGCCACCGCCAGGCTAATGAGCGACAGCATCAGTTCCGACACCGGCATATCGCGGAACAGCAGGCTGAAGACAAACAGCGCCGCCATCATCACCAGGATAATAATGAAGATGGCTTTGCCGAGCTTATCCATCTGCACCAGCAGCGGGGTGCGGTGTTTTTCGATATCGGCCATCATCTGGTTGATATGACCGAGCTCCGTATCGCCCCCCGTCGCCACGACGATCCCTTTCCCGCCGCCCGAGCTGACCGTGGTGCCGGAGAACAGCAGGTTGGTGCGATCCCCTAGCGGTAACTCCCCTTCCAGCCGCTCGGTGCTTTTTTCCACGACGGTCGATTCACCCGTCAGGATCGCCTCTTCCACCCGAAGGTTATGGGCTTCGAGCAGTCGCAGGTCGGCGGGAATGCGATCGCCCGCGCGGATCACCACGATATCGCCAGGCACCAGCGCGGTGGTCGGGATGGTTTCGTGATTCCCCTGACGCACCACGACGGCCTCGCTTGAGAGCATATTGCGGATACTCTGCAGGGATTTCTCAGCGTTGCTCTCCTGGATGTGACCGATCAGGGCGTTGATTACCGCCACGCCGAGGATCACCAGAGTATCGACCCAATGACCCATCACCGCCGTGAGCAACGCCGCGGCCAGCAGGACATAGATCAGCACATCATTGAAGTGCGCTAAAAACCGCAGCCACGCGGGTTTTCCCGGTTTTTGCGGCAGGGCATTTTCCCCGTACTGCGCGAGACGCGCCGTGGCGTCCGCGCCGGAAATGCCGTCGGCGGAGCTGTTGGTTTGTGCCAGGGTTTCTTCTACGGAGAGCCGGTAAAACGGCTGGCCCGGTTTTTCTGTATTCATTATTTCGTCCTCACGTCCTGCAACGAAAATCGCCCTTTGCCCTTAACGCACAACAAATACCGGCACGTGCGCGTAGCGAACAATATTGGCTGCATCCGAGCCGAGTAAATGGGTCTGAATATTGGGGTTGCGCGAGCCGATAATGATCACGTCCGCCGTCAGCTCGTCGCCGAGTTTTGTCACTTCATCGCGGACGTTGCCGCTGCGGACGTGAAAATGAATGCGATCCTGTGGAAAAGCGGTTTTTTGCGCCAGGGCGGTAAGTTTTTCTTTTGCGTTATTAATCATGTAGTCATCCATTTTCCGCGCGTCGGAGATAAACCCGCGGGTCAGTTCGGGCGAGAATTTGGGGATGACGTGCAGTAAATGGATATCCGCCGAGGAGGATTGCGCGAGGAACTGGGCATGGGCCAGCGCCTTATCGGCCAGGCCGATTTCATAGACATCGACCGGAACCAGAATATTTCTGTACATAGTGAGCATCCTTTTATTACCAATAAGAAAAGTAATGAATAACACTACAGGTCGTGGAACACAGAGGAATAAGCACCACCACCGGGTACGAAGAAATGAAAGGGATGTTATTAAACGTAGCACAGGACTCTCGTTATTTTACTGCCGCGCACTCATTATCTGAATAATCATGGATTAACACCTAAGTACTTTCTCATCTCTCATTCAAAGGCATGAATTCCGCGGGCCTGCCAATTTTAGGCTCGGCTTAACCTTTTCCCACTTCACAGGCTATGCTCATAAAAAGACATTCTGGCTTGCTTAACAATCCACTACCGACGCTGGATGAGCATGCCTGACTCGCTTGCAGGTATTCGAAAGGGAGGAAAGATGTTTGGATATAGCCTGATTCGCCTCGCGTTGTTTATTGCCCTGGCCATAGTGTCCAGCGCCGCCGTGGGATTATTGACTTATCTGGTGGTTTCGGCTCTCGCGGAATAAAACCGTGCAAGGTAAGTGTTCGTAATAAATAGCGTTTTTATTTATTAGGGGAATAGTGTGAATCGTTACGTTGCGCTGATGCCAGTTCTTATTCTTTTCATTGCTGCCTGCGATCAAAAAGCGCCAGAAGCCACACCCCAGCCGAGAATGGTGAAAGTCGCCACGGTGACGGACGCAGGCCAGGCGCAGCAGCGCGTCTTTCCCGCCAGAATAGAGTCCGGCGACGCCACCGACCTCTCATTTAAACGCGGCGGCCAGATTGAAACGCTCGATATTCGCCAGGGCACTCCCGTAAAACAGGGCCAACAGCTGGCGAGCCTCAACGCGCGGGAAGCCCAGCAGCGCGTGAGAGACCGACAAACTTCCGCCACTCTGGCCCAGCGCCAGTTCGATCGCTTCCAGACCCTGGCCGGACGCCAGGCCATCTCCAAAGCGGAGATGGACGTGCAGCGCGCCACCCGCGATTCCGCCAATGCGGCGCTGAAAATCGCCCAGGAGGAGCTGAGCCAGATGACGCTCACTGCCCCTTTCGCGGGCACGGCGGCCAGCGTGCAGGTGCGCAATCATCAGGTCGTTTCTGCCGGGCAGCCGATTGTGACCCTGACCCGCACCGATCTGCTCGACGTGGTGTTTAGCATTCCGGAAAATCTGTTCAAAACTCTGGATATCCGTAACGCTGACTATCGCCCGGTGGTGAAGATCAATTCGATTCCGGACCGCGAATTTAGCGCGGTGTACAAAGAGCACACCGGCAGCAGCGACAGCAATACCCTCACCTGGCAGGTGATTTTAACCATGCCGCGTCCGGATGATTTTCCGGCGGTGGGCGGCGTGAGCGGCACGGTGACCGTCAATCTGGCGAATCTCCCGGCGGGCGCGGGACGCAATGCGCTGGTGGTGCCGGTCGAAGCGGTATTCAATCCGGATAACAGCCCGCGCAACCAGCCGCACGTCTGGGTGGTAAAAGGCGATGGCGATAATCTGCAGCTGGAAGATCGCCAGGTGACGGTCGGGCAGGTCACCGCTCAGGGCGTGATCGTCACCGAGGGTCTGAAAGCCGGAGAGCGCGTCGTCGCGGCGGGCGTTGGCGAATTACACGCCAAACAGCCGGTACGTATCTGGACGCGTGAGCGAGGTCTGTAATGGATATCTCTCGCCAGTTTATCGACAACCCGATTCGCGTCTGGCTGACGGTGCTGCTCCTCGGCGTCGGCGGAATTTTTGCCCTGCTCAATATTGGTCGGCTGGAAGATCCGGCGTTTACCATTAAAACGGCGGTGGTGGTCACCCACTACCCGGGCGCGTCGGCTCAGCAGGTGGAAGAGGAGGTCACGCTGCCGCTGGAAAATGCCCTGCAGCAGTTGCCCTACCTCGATAACGTCAGCTCGATCTCTTCCAACGGGCTGTCGCAAATCACCGTGAATATCGCCTCGCGCTACCACTCCAACGAACTGCCGCAAATCTGGGACGAGCTGCGCCGCCGCGTGGGCGACGCGTCGCGCCAGTTTCCACCGGGGGTGGTGACGCCGTTCGTCAATGACGACTTCGGCGATGTGTTTGGTTTTTTCTTTGCCATCTCGGGCGATAATTTTACCAATCCTGAACTGTCTCAGTATGCCGACCAGTTGCGCCGTGAGCTGGTGCTGATCCCCGGCGTCGGGAAAGTGGCGATTGGCGGCGCGGTGCCGCAGCAGATTAATGTGGATATCAACCTCGCGAAAATGGCGGCGCGCGGGGTCACCCTCGGGCAGATTTCGACGCTACTGGGGCGAGTGAACAGCGTAGCCAACGCCGGGGAGATTGCCTCCGGGAGCGAATCTATTCGCCTACACCCGACGGGTGAGTTTGAAAATCTTGATGAACTCGGGGATTTGATTATCACCCCACCCGGCGTAGGTGCGGCGACGCGCTTGCGGGATATCGCCACCATTTCGCGCGGGCTGACGGTTTCCCCGTCGAGTATTTACCATGCCAACGGTCGTCAGGCCGTGACCATGGGCGTTTCGTTTATTCCGGGCGTGAACGTCATTGACGTGGGCCGCGCGCTGGAGGCCAAACTGCAGCAGATGTCGGCGGAAAAACCGGCGGGCATTAACATCGATCTGTTCTACGACCAGGCCGCCGAAGTGGGCCACTCGGTGAACGGATTTATCATTAACTTCCTGATGGCGCTGGCGATTGTCATCGGCGTGCTGCTGATTTTTATGGGCTTGCGCAGCGGGATTATCATCGCCCTGTCGCTGGCCCTGAACGTGCTGGGCACGCTGCTGATCATGTACCTGTGGGGCATTGAGCTACAGCGCATCTCGCTCGGGGCGTTGATTATCGCCCTGAGTATGCTGGTGGATAATGCGATCGTGATCGTGGAAGGCGTCCTGATCGCCCGGCAGCGCGGCTCCACGCTTATGACGGCGATTAACTACGTCATTCGCCGCTCTGCCCTGCCCCTGCTGGGCGCGACGGTGATCGCGATCCTCGCCTTTGCGCCGATTGGGCTGTCGCAGGATTCGACGGGCGAATACTGTAAATCCCTGTTCCAGGTGCTGCTGATCTCTCTGCTGCTGAGCTGGTTCTCGGCGCTGACCCTCACCCCGGTGATGATCAAATGGTGGTTGTTTAAGGGCCAGCAAACCGCCGACACACCGGCGGAGGTCGATCCCTACAACCGGCGCTTTTACCGTCTGTACCAGAACATGCTCAACGCGCTGCTGGTGCGCAAAACGATCACCCTGACGCTGATGGCGGTTCTGCTGGCTGGCGCTATCTGGGGCTTCGGAGCCGTCCGGCAAAACTTCTTCCCGTCGTCAAATACGCCGATTTTCTTTGTCGACCTGTGGCTGCCCTACGGGACGGATATCGCCCAGACCGAAAGGATCACCAGCGAGATTGAAAAATCGATCAACGGCCAGCCGGGCGTGGTTACTACCGTCTCGACCATTGGCCAGGGGAGCATGCGTTTTATCCTGACCTACAGCGGCCAGCGGCAGTACAGCAACTACGCGCAAATCATGGTGCGCATGGACGATCAGCGTAACATTGCCGCCCTGACCCGCCACGTCGACGAGGATATTGCCCGCCACTATCCGGAGATTAACGCCAGCACCAAACGGGTGATGTTCGGCCCGTCCGGCGACAGCGCCATTGAAGTGCGCATCAAAGGGCCGGACCCGGATCGGCTGCGGCTGATTGCCAGCCAGGTGGATGACATTCTGGCCCGCGATCCGGCGACGGACAGCGTCCGTAACGACTGGCAAAACCGCAGCAAAGTGATCCGCCCGCAGTACGTCGCCGCCTCCGGGCGCGAGCTGGGGGTGGATAAACAGGATATCGACAGTGCGCTGGAGATGAATTTCTCCGGCAGCCGCGTCGGGTTGTACCGGGAAGGTTCGGACCTGCTGCCCGTGGTGGTGCGCCCGCCGGAGAGCGAGCGCCAGGATGCCAATCATCTCAACAACGTGCTGGTGTGGAGTCAAAACCGCCAGCAGTACATTCCCCTGAGCAACGTGGTGAGCGGCTTTGCGCTGGAGTGGGAAGATCCGCTGATCCTGCGCCGGGACCGCAGCCGGGTGCTGACGGTGCAGACCGACCCCGACCCGCTCAGCAACGAAACCTCCGGCGATATTCTGGCCCGGGTGAAACCTGATATTGATGCCCTGCCGCTGCCGCACGGCTACAGCATTGAGTGGGGTGGCGATGCGGAAAACTCCAGCGAGGCGCAGCAGGGCATTTTCACCACCCTGCCGATCGGTTTCCTGGTGATGTTCATCATCACCATCCTGATGTTCAGCTCGGTGAAAAACGCGGTGGCGATCTGGCTGACGGTGCCGCTGGCGCTGATCGGCGTGACGCCGGGCTTTTTACTCACCGGCATTCCGTTTGGTTTTATGGCGCTGATTGGGCTGCTGAGTCTGAGCGGGATGCTCATTCGTAACGGCATCGTGCTGGTGGAAGAGATTGAGCAGCAGAAAGAGCACAAAGCCCAGCATCAGGCGATCGTCGATGCCGCCACCTCGCGCTTGCGCCCTATTCTGCTGACGGCCTTTACGACGGTGCTGGGGCTGGCCCCGCTGCTGCGCGATGTCTTCTTCCAGAGCATGGCGGTGGTGATCATGTTTGGCCTGGGCTTTGCCACTATCTTGACGCTGCTGGTACTTCCGGTTATTTATGCCTGTTTCCACCCCACGGAGAGGGCAGAACCCCAATGAACCCAACCGGGCTGAACATTATTAAAACGCTGGGATGCATGACGGCGGTGACCTTTTTCACTCTGTACCACACCTGGGATCGCTACGATTACGATTATCACTGGATCCTCGGTTTCCTGACCTTTATCTCCACTATCGCCACGCCGCTGTTTTTTGTGGTGGCGGGCTATCTGGACGCTCAGTCTCGGCACGGCTCGCGCTGGCAGCTCGGAAAGATCAAAGCGGTGGTGGTGGTGTTTTTGTTCTGGATGACGGTCTATTACCTGTGGGAGCCATATCAACGCGGGTATTTAATCCAGCCGTGGTTTGTCTTCACCTTTATCGTGATTTATACCTTCCACCCGCTGATTGAGTGGCTAAGCCAGCGGCGACGCCTGTTTTTCGGCGTGATTTTCACCCTGCTGGTGTTTGCCTATGGCTACGATTTGCTGTCGGCGCTTTATCCCGATAAGCATCTCCTGTCGCTGGCGCCGCAGTATCGGCTCTGGACCTGGCTGCTGTTTTATCTCACCGGTCAGATTTTTTTCGACCCGCTGGTTTCCGCCTGGATAAGTAAAGACAAAGTGGTGAAAGCGGCCATCGCGGCGATTCCGGTAATTTATCTGTTCACCTGGTTTTATGAGCGGCACTTCTTTTTCGCCCTGTTCAAGGCGGATCGCAACGCATTTATTCTGACCGGCTCGCAGATTTACATCCTGATCGTGGCGCTGGTGATTGCCGCCAACGGCGTGCGGTTTCGCAGAAATATCGAGTTCAAAGAGGCGATTTTAGCCGCGGTCAGTAAAACGATGACCGGGGTGTATATTCTTCACTATTCGGTGTTTCACCTGCTTACGTCGCTGATCCCTGTGACCTCACTCACCACTAAGCTGCTGCTGATTGGGCTGACGTTTGTGGCGTCGGTGCTGATTTCGATGCTGGCGCTGTCGCATTCGACGGTTAAGAAGATCATCACGCTTTGAGACCGTGCGCGCTTCGGGCTAGTGCGGTCTGATGCCCTCACCCCAACCCTCTCCCACAGGGAGAGGGAGAAAAACCGCTGCTCCTGTAGGTCGGGTAAGCGCAGCGCCACCCGACTTTAAAACCCATACCGCAGCCACGCAAACAGCACGTTGCCGTTGTTGTAGGTCCCCGGAATATAGGTGAACTGCACGTTCAGCCGTTTATACCCGGCGGAGAACAGCGGCAAAATGATCGGCAGCGGCACATAGTTCGCAAAATCCTGCCGCGCCGTGATCCCCGCCGTGACGCCAAGCCCGAGGCGGAAATCCTGCGCATTATCCAGATACCAGCCCTTCTCCCAGCCGTAGCCGACAATCGGCTGCCATTCGTTGTGGGAATCTTTAAACATCATCGCGTAGAGAGAACTCCAGTTCCCCTCTTCGTTATAACGAGAAACCCCAAACCCGCCGCCCCACGGCATTTCGTTGTAGTTATCGGTTTTCTCTTTGTCGTACATAAAGCGCGCATGCCAGCTCAGAAAGGGCAGATAGAGATCGTAGTTTTGCGGCTCATTCCACGTTTGAGAAACATCGTTGGTGAAGTTGTTCCACCAGCCGGTGATGCGCTGTTCCCCGTAAACACCCGGCTCAGCATATAAAGGGGCCACAAACCACATCAACATAATGAGTAAGGCAATCCGAAGCGCGTGCATAGTTAATCCCTCTGCAAATCGTTATGCGATAACTAATACTGTAATCCCTTTTCTGGAAACCCCGTCGTCGCGTTTCGGAAATTTTACCGTACAGGGCGGATAAAATCATTTTCACCTGCCGCCTGTCGGGGTAGTCTCATGGTTCCCGTCTCCACGGCGGGCACGATGTGAGTAACCTTTTCCCCATACTAATAATGAAAAATACGGTACAGACAGGACTAAAAATGGACTCCACCCTCATCTCCGAACGCCCCAACGAGGAGACACTATCGCTTAATCGCGCCCGACGCGCCGCCCTCGGCAGTTTCGCCGGAGCCGTCGTCGACTGGTATGACTTTCTGCTCTACGGCATCACCGCCGCTCTGGTATTTAACCGCGAATTCTTCCCTCAGGTCAGCCCGGCAATGGGCACCCTCGCCGCGTTTGCCACCTTTGGCGTCGGGTTCCTGTTTCGCCCGCTGGGCGGCGTGATCTTCGGTCATTTCGGCGACAAACTGGGCCGCAAGCGGATGCTGATGCTCACGGTCTGGATGATGGGCATCGCCACTGCGCTGATCGGTATTTTGCCGTCGTTCGACACCATCGGCTGGTGGGCGCCGGTCCTGCTGGTGACTCTGCGCGCCATTCAGGGCTTTGCCGTGGGCGGTGAATGGGGCGGCGCGGCGCTGCTCTCCGTTGAAAGCGCGCCGAAACACAAGAAAGCCTTCTACAGCAGCGGCGTGCAGGTGGGTTACGGCGTCGGCCTGTTGCTCTCCACCGGGCTGGTTTCTCTGATAAGCCTAATGACCACCGACGAGCAGTTCCTGAGCTGGGGCTGGCGCATTCCGTTCCTGTTCAGCATCGTGCTGGTGCTGGCCGCCCTGTGGATCCGCAACGGCATGGAAGAGTCCGCCGAATTTGAAAAGCAGCAGAACGAAACGCCGGTGGTGAAGAAACGCCTGCCGGTGATGGAAGCTTTGCTCCAGCATCCCGGCGCGTTCCTGAAGATCATCGCTCTGCGCCTGTGCGAGCTGCTGACGATGTATATCGTTACCGCCTTCGCCCTGAACTATTCGACGCAAAATCTCGGCCTGCCACGTGAGCTTTTTCTGAATATTGGCCTGCTGGTGGGTGGCATTAGTTGTCTCAGCATTCCCTGCTTTGCGTGGCTGGCGGACCGGTTTGGCCGTCGGCGCGTCTACATCACCGGGGCGCTGATCGGCAGCCTCAGCGCCTGGCCGTTCTTTATGGCGCTGGAAGCCCAGTCGATGTTCTGGATTGTGTTCTTCGCCATTATGCTCGCCAACATTGCCCATGACATGGTGGTGTGCGTGCAGCAGCCGATGTTTACGGAGATGTTTGGCGCGAGCTATCGCTACAGCGGCGCGGGCGTGGGCTATCAGGTGGCGAGCGTGGTCGGCGGCGGGTTTACGCCGTTTATCGCCGCGGCCTTAGTCACCTTCTCCGGCGGCAACTGGCAGAGCGTGGCGATTTACCTGCTGGCGGGCTGCCTGATCTCCGCCGCCACGGCGCTGCTGATGAAAGAGTCCCACTGATGATGTCCTGACTTTTTTTTCACATGTGAGTGACATACTATCGAGTGACGTCGCACATCTGTGGATCAAGGAGACAGACATGAATAATAAGGGCTTAAGCCTGACACCTGCTCAGGCGCTGGAAAAGCTGGAGGCGTTGTACGAGCAATCTGTCAACGCCCTGCGCACCGCCATTAGCGAGTACATTGAAAACGGAACGCTTCCTGATGAAAAGGCCCGACTCGACGGCCTTTTTGTTTATCCCTCGCTCTCGGTAACCTGGGACGGCGGCACCACCAACACACCAAAAACCCGTGCCTACGCCCGCTTTACCCATTCAGGATGCTACTCCACCACCGTTACCCGCCCTTCCCTGTTCCGCCCCTATCTAGAAGAGCAGCTGACGCTGCTGTATCAGGATTACGACGCGCATATCGCCGTTGAACCCTCGATGCACGAAATCCCGTACCCGTACGTGATTGACGGTTCGGCGCTGACGCTGGATCGTTCGATGAGCGCCGGGCTGACGCGCCACTTCCCGACCACCGAGCTGTCGCAGATTGGCGATGAGACCGCCGACGGCATTTACCATCCGGCGGAGTTTTCCCCGCTGTCGCACTTCGATGCGCGTCGCGTCGATTTCTCGCTGGCGCGCCTGCGCCACTACACCGGCACGCCGGTCGAACATTTCCAGCCGTTTGTGCTGTTCACCAACTACACCCGCTACGTGGATGAGTTTGTGCGCTGGGGCTGCAGCCAGATCCTCGATCCGGACAGCCCGTACGTGGCGCTCTCCTGCGCGGGCGGGATCTGGATCACCGCCGAGACCGAAGCGCCTGAGATGGCGATTTCCGATCTGGCGTGGAAAAAACATCAGATGCCAGCCTGGCACCTGATCACCGCCGACGGTCAGGGCATTACCCTGATTAACATCGGCGTCGGCCCGTCGAATGCCAAAACTATCTGCGACCATCTGGCGGTACTGCGCCCGGACGTGTGGCTGATGATCGGCCACTGCGGCGGCCTGCGCGAAAGCCAGCTGATCGGTGATTACGTCCTCGCCCACGCCTATCTGCGCGACGACCACGTGCTCGACGCGGTGCTGCCGCCGGATATCCCGATCCCGAGCATCGCCGAAGTCCAGCGCGCGCTGTACGACGCCACCAAGCAGGTGAGCGGCATGCCGGGCGAAGAGGTTAAACAGCGCCTGCGCACGGGGACGGTGGTCACCACCGACGACCGCAACTGGGAGCTGCGCTACTCGGCGTCGGCCCTGCGTTTTAACCTAAGCCGCGCGGTGGCCATCGATATGGAAAGCGCCACCATTGCCGCCCAGGGCTACCGTTTCCGCGTCCCGTACGGCACGCTGCTGTGCGTTTCGGACAAACCGCTGCACGGCGAGATTAAACTCCCCGGCCAGGCTAACCGCTTCTACGAGGGAGCGATTTCCGAGCATCTGCAGATTGGCATTCGGGCGATCGACTTACTGCGTGCAGAAGGCGACAAGCTGCATTCGCGCAAACTGCGCACCTTTAACGAGCCGCCGTTCCGCTAAAAACAACAAGGAAAAATCATGCACACCACCACACCGCTTACGGCGCTTCGCCAGTGGCTACAGGAAAATCATCTCGACGGGATGATCGTCCCGCGCACCGATGCGTGGCAGAGCGAATACTGCGCGCCCCATTTCGAAAAACTGGCGTGGCTGACCGGCTTTGACGGCTCGGCGGGGCTGGCGCTGGTTCTGAAAGATCGCGCCCTGCTGTTCGTCGACGGACGCTACCAGGTGCAGGCTCGCGTGCAGGTCAACATGGACGATTTTGCCATCCATCATCTGCACAACGAACCGCTGGCCCAGTGGCTTGACGCCAATGCCAGCGCGGGAACGCGTATCGCCTTTGACCCGCTGCTGATGACCCATAACGAGTATCAGCAGTTGGCCGCTACTGCCTGTGAATTTGTGGCCCTCGACGCGTCGCCGTTCGACACCCTCTGGACCAACCGTCCTGCCGCCCCGGCGGGGATGATCCGTGAGATGCCCGTTGCGGTCAGCGGCGAGAGCAGCGCCGATAAACGCCGTCGTGTGGCGCAACTGTTGCAAAGTAACGGCGCGGATTATCTGGCGCTGACCATGCCGGATAACATCGCCTGGCTGCTGAACGTGCGTGGGTCTGATATTCCGACCAGCCCGGTGCCGCTCTCCTTCGCGCTGCTGAGCCGCGAGGGCGACGTCGAATGGTTTGTCGACGGCGACAAGCTTCGCGAGCTGCCGGCCTCTGCCGTGGAAGGGATCGTGATTTCACCGCAGGATGATTTTGTGCCGCGCTGCAAACAGCTCGGCGAAGGCAAGCGCGTGTGGCTGGATGCGGATTCCGCACCGGTCGCGCTGCGTTTTGCGATTGAGCCGCAGGGAGAGATCCTCTGGCAGGCCGATCCGGTGACGCTCCTGAAAGCGCATAAAAATCCGGTTGAGCTGGAAGGCTATCGCGAATGCCACCAGCAGGACGGTGCCGCGTGGGTGAACTTTCTCGCGTGGCTGTCCCACGAAGTGCCGCAGCGCGAGGCTGCAGGCAAGCCGCTGACCGAGCTGGAAGCCCAGGCGCAGCAGCTTAAGTTCCGCGAGCAGCAAAGCGGATTCATCGAGCAGAGCTTCGAGACCATCTCCGCCTCTGCCAGTAACGCCGCGATGTGCCATTACCATTCGAGTGAAGCATCAAATAAGGCGATCGTCAGAGGGCATTTTTATTTGAACGATTCCGGCGGTCAGTATCATAACGGCACCACCGATGCGACCCGTACCCTCGCCTACAGCAAGCTGGATGCGCAGCAGCGCCTGCACTACACCGCGGTACTGAAAGGCTTCTTGTCCCTGATCTCGCTGCAATTCCCGTCGGGTACGCAGGGACATCAGCTCGATGCTTTTGCCCGCCGTCCACTGTGGGAGCTGGGGCTGGATTACGATCACGGGACCGGGCATGGCGTGGGGCATCAGCTGTTGATCCACGAGAATCCGCAGCGCATTGCGAAGAAAGTGAACCCGTGGCCGCTGACGGCGGGGAATATCATCACTATCGAGCCGGGCTACTATCAGGCCGACAGTCACGGTATTCGCATTGAGAATCAGGTAGAGATCGTGGAGAGCATGCCGGGCTTCTGCAAATTTGCCTCCCTGACGCTGATCCCGATTGATTTAAGCCAGGTGGAACTGCATCTGCTCAGCGAGCAGGAGAAGCAGTGGCTGGATGAGTATCACCAGCAGGTGCGGGACGTGTTGTCGCCGCTGGTCGAGAGCGATGCGCGTCCGTGGCTGTTTGCAGCCACCGCGCCGATTCGCGTGCAGGCGGGATAATCCGTACGCTCCTGTAGGCCGGGTAAGGCGAAGCCGCCACCCGGCAATTTACCAAACGCAGAAAAGCAAAAAGCCCGCTCAGTTTCCTGAGCAGGCTTCTTAAATTTGGCTCCTCTGACTGGACTCGAACCAGTGACATACGGATTAACAGTCCGCCGTTCTACCGACTGAACTACAGAGGAATCGTGTGAACGGGGCGCATATTATCGACGCCACCCGGCATTGTCAAAGACAGAATGCACAAAAATGTTCGTTTGCTGCTTTATTCCTCAGTTCGCACACTTGTCAACCGTTCAGGCGCGTCAGGAGCCTCATTTTGGGCTTTGATCCGCGGGTATTTCCACAGCCAGCGACCGCTAACCATACGCCAGTAGAACAGCGCGCCGCGCACCGCCCAGTCGAGGAACATCCCCAGCCAGACGCCCACCACGCCCATCCCGAGCATAATCCCGAGCCCATACCCCGCCACCACGCGACAGCCCCACATGCCGAGCATCGATACCCACATCGCAAAGCGCGCGTCACGCGCCCCTTTGAGCCCCGCAGGAAGCACCCACGACGCCGCCCAGATAGGCATAAACGCGGCGTTCATCCAGATAAGGATTTTGACTACCTCTTTGACGTCGTCCTCATGGGTGTAGAACGAGGCCATCAGCCCCGCGAACGGCGCGGTTCCCCACGCGATAATCGTCAGGCCAATCGTCGACAGCCAGAAAACGTGGCGCAGCTGCCGTTCCGCCTGGGCAATTTGCCCTTTGCCGAGCCGTTTACCGGTGATGATGGTCGACGCCGACCCGAGGGCGTTCCCCGGCAGGTTAATCAGCGAGGCAATAGAGAACGCAATAAAGTTACCGGCAATGACGTCGGTGCCCATTCCGGCGACAAACATCTGCGTGAGCAGTTTCCCGCCGTTGAACAGCACCGACTCAATGCTGGCAGGGATCCCGATCCCCATCACTTCCCAGATAATGGCGAAATTGAACGGGCGGAAGTAGCTCTTTAACGAGAGCTTAAGCGCAGGGTTTACGCCCATCATCAGCACCACGACAATGGCGATCGCGCCGATATAGCGGGAGATAGTCAGCCCAAGTCCAGCGCCAACAAAGCCCAGACCATCCCAGGAGAAGAGTCCGTAAATCAGAATGCTGCTGATGATGATGTTGAGGATGTTCATCCCGCCGTTGATCAGCAGAGGGATTTTGGTGTTGCCCGCACCGCGCAACGCGCCGCTGCCAATCAGGGCGATGGCCGCCGCCGGATAGCTCAGCACCGTCATTTCGAGGTAGGTCAGCGCCAGGTCTTTCACCTCATTGGTCGCCTCCCCCGCCACGATATCGATAATCTCTTTACCGAAATAGTGGATCACCGCCGCCAGAATGATGGAGAAGACGGTCATGATCATCAGGGATTGCCGCGCCGCCTCGCGTGCGCGTTTCGGGTCCAGTTTGCCCAGACTAAAGGCCACCACCACCGTTGTCCCGAGGTCGATAGCGGCAAAGAACGACATCACCACCATATTAAAGCTGTCCGCCAGCCCCACGCCCGCCATCGCCTCTTTGCCCAGCCAGCTCACCAGAAACGTGCTGAGCACGCCCATCAGCAGGACGCAGGTGTTTTCCAGAAAGATAGGCACAGCAAGGGGGGTGATTTCACGCCAGAACAGAACACGATAGCTTTTACGTTTGGCATACCAGGGCGTACGCTTAACGGCCTGGCGCAGAGCGGAAGTGACGTTCAAAATGGACCTTAACGAGAGAAAGTTGAAACTCCATTTCAAATGATGAGGGAGAAACGCTAATCCTGCAAAGTATTTTCCACAAAAAATTGTCGAGAATGACGACAAACTGACGACAGAATCAGCAGTTGAACAACCGAGTGTAAGATCAGGTTTGACAAAAGTTTTTTCGCCGCTAAGATAAGCCTCCTAACCGATTCCTCTGTAGTTCAGTCGGTAGAACGGCGGACTGTTAATCCGTATGTCACTGGTTCGAGTCCAGTCAGAGGAGCCAAATTTGAAAAGCCTGCTTTTGAAGCAGGCTTTTTGCTTTTCTGAGATGGCATTTTCATACCTCCGCCAGTCATCACATAGCATTGCGTGCCGGGTTTCGTACATGAGTGATAATCAACGGCTAAAAACGATAACTCACTTTAAACGCAATTAAATTTTAGCTTACATAAGGATACAAATAGGGTTTATTCGGCTCCGGTCACAAATAAAAATTTGTGATAAATGACTCAAAAAAAGCGTTCAAAACCTTCAAAATGGACAGGGCCAACTCTCTTCAGAGATAAGTTGAAATTTAGGGAAGAATTATGCCTTACATCCTCTTGATACTTGCAGCTATTTTTTGGGGTGGAAACTACGTTGCAGGTAGCATTCTCGTTTATTATATTAACCCTTACGCCCTCAGTATTTTTAGATGGGGATTGACCACTGTTTTGATGTTTACATTGTACTGGCGGACCATTGCAAAAGAGTGGTATTTGTTGATGAGCAATATAAAAATAAATGCCATCTACGCGCTCCTTGGTCAGATCACCTTCCCACTGACTCTCTATATCGGCCTGCAGTATACAAGCTCATTAAATGCATCTATTTATATCTCGAGTACGCCCTGCCTTGTCCTTTTGATCAATGCCCTGTTTTTTCATGAGAAAATCTCCTGGCGCAATATATTAGGTGTCATCGTAAGTACAGCGGGGGTTATCTATCTTGCTTTTTCGAATGCTCATAGTGGAGGTTTAGCTTCATTTGGTATTGGAGACTTGCTGACCATTATATCCGCGGTAAGTTGGGCTTGTTATTGCGCCTTGCTCAGACTCAAAGATAAGCGCGTCACTAATACAGCTTTTGTTGGCTTCACCTCATTAATAGGAACGATTATATTAGTCCCTGTGTATTTTATTTATTGTTACAGCGCAGGTTCACTGACTATGTTCAACCATACCCCTTCACTTTATCCTGTGCTGGGGGCAATTTATCTGGTCATATTCCCCTCCTGGCTTGCCTATGTTTTCTGGAATAAAGGCGTGCAATTGCTCGGGACAACACGAAGTGAGATTTTCACCCATATTATCCCTATCTCTGGCGGACTGCTGAGTATCGTATTACTTAACCAACAGTTCCATTTCTATCATTTTTTAACGTTATTGCTGATTATCTTAGGCATTGTTCTTTGTTCAGGAAGAACGAGCAATAAGGTTCAGAAGGTGTAGCCCTCCCGACTCGCACATCACAGCCCAAAAAAAAGCCCCTCTGCTTTCGCAGAGAGGCCTTATCAATTTTCGCGAAAGTTACTCGCTTTTGGCTTCACCGTTCTTGATTTCGCCAATTACTTTGAGTTTTTTGGAGATGTCGCGACGCTCTTTGGACAGCTCAGCATTTTTGATGATGTAGTCGTCTACGCGATCTTCGTAGTCGGTTTTCATGCTGGCGATGATGCCCTGGATAGCTTCAACGCTCATGCCCGGCTTGATGTAGTCGCTCAGGTTATCAAGCAGCAGAACACGTTTCTGGTTGTCACGGATCTTCTTCTCAACGTCCTGGATTTCACGCTGCAGTTTGTTTTTGCGGCGGAACAGGCGGACGAATTCCAGAACATCCTGGAACGAAGGCTTGGTAGTTTCCATTTTGATACCCCTGCTAATGTAAGATTCGGATTCGTTAAGCAACCGCTGTGCAGATAACCTTACTGACAGCCGCTGCGAATGACAATGACTATATCGTTTGATCCTATCATAACCCCAATCGCTGCTGAATCGAAGCAGCAGCCGTCACAACAGGCAATGGCTGCTTTTTATTTGCGCAGCGCCCGGCAGATAAGATGCGACAACAGCTCCAGTTGCCTCGCCATTTCCATGCTCAACCATACATAGCCGTGGATGGGCGTTTCCGCCACATTGTCACCCTGATGGTCATTGATCAGCTGCCGCAGTTCTGCCGTGATTTCGTTTAGACGTTCGCTGTTCGCCAGGATCGGCTGCGGGTTCCCCTCATACAGCGCGTGAGCGATGGTCAGCAGCGTTTGCTGCGTCATCTGCTGGGTTTCCTTGAGGGTGTGCGCATTCAGCAGCACGAAGTGGCTGGCGCGCGAGGCCCAATGGGCGTTGATTTGCAGTTCGAGCATACACACCAGATTACGGCTGACGGTCTGGATGGCTTCGAAGATGGATTTCTGAATGTGCGTCTCTTTGCTGGCGGGCGCGATAATGCCGCGCATCTTGACGACATCGTTGAGAATTTTTTGCATATGCTTTTCAAGGCGCGGACGTTCAACCAGATTCGGCGAAAAACCTGCCTGATAGACGCGATTCACGGCGGTGACGTAGTTCGCCATCTGAATGCGCCAGTGCAGGAATGCCCGCTGCGGCCAGATGCCGGTAAACAGCATTGCCAGCAGAGAACCCAGAATCACATCGCCGCTTCGCCACAGGGCTGTCGCCATGTCCCCTGCCGGGGCACCGACGACCACTGAGAGCGTGATCCCAATCAGCAGCGCCTGATACGGTTTTTTACCGAGTGCGAGCCAGCCGCACAGGAACATCGCCCCGGCGCACCACAGCAACATTACGGGAAGAGAAATCAGCTCCAGCTTGAGCGCAATCAGCCCCAGCGCCGAGCCAAAAATAGTGCCGCCTATGCGCTCAAAAGCGCGTGGGACCACGTTTCCCCAGAAAGAGATCGGCCCCATGATCACCACCAGCGTGATGAGCGGCCAGGTCCCCTCAGGGATGTGGAACAGCCTCACCAGCAGGAAAGTGAGAATAAACGCCAGCGCGATACGGCAACCATGCACGACGCGGTAATTCCGGTACAAACGGATTTCAAAGGGAGTTAATGATTTGTCGGGACGCACACCCGCTCTCCAGCTACACGGCAAACCACAATTGTACTGTGTTTTCTGCCGGACGCATCACGTCCGACAGAAAAACCCTACAAATAACAGGCCCGGACTTAAACGGCCTTATTTTGCACTGCAACGTACATTTCGATATCCCAGTAACCATCCACATTGCCATCATTCAGATAGCGCTCGAAGCAAGGCTTCGGCGCGATCCCGTAGCGGTTGTCCTCAAGAAGACTGTTGAAGAAGCTGTACCAGGGCGTGCCAAAATCATGATTTTCGACACGCGCTACGGCGACGGCGTAGTCCCCTGCCGCGATTTCGGTGAGGATCACCCCTTCGCTGTTCGCCGGGATTTGAAAATCTTCTGGCACGGTCACGGCTGTGTCGCAGCGCAGTTTTTCGGCGGGCACTTCATCGGGATTGTCATAATAAACCGCCACCCATTCGAGGGGCTCGATTTTGTTGCCATCGACCCACATCGCCAGTTGCTCAAAGCCTTGTTTAACGGTTTGCTCCCACGGGCCAACCAGATGAAAACCGGCAATTTTACGCTTAGGTTGCTGCTTGATGCTGTAGTCCATACTGCCTCCGTTTATTACTGTATATTTATACACTATAAAGCAGATTCGTTATGTCCGGCAAATACGAGATGTTTATTATGTGAGCAGACTCGCAGGAGTGCCAGTCTGCTCTTTTAGGCGTCAGGCTTTGTGGTGCAGATAGTCGCTCAGACGGGAGAACAGACCGCCCTTGCCAATCGGCTCCAGGGTCACTAACGGCCAGTGGGCAACGACTTTATCGCGATCATACAGTTCAATTTCCCCGACGCGCTGATGGGCGGCAATCGGCGCTTCAAGCTCTTTTTTATCGAGCACGTATTTGGCTTTGATATTGGCGACTTCCGCTTTCGGCAGTGCCAGCCAGAAATCCTGATCCGTTCCGAGAGAGATCTGCTCTTTGTCGCCGTACCAGATGCGCTCCGTCCCGACCTGTTTGCCGCTGCGCAGGATCTGCACGGTATCGAAGTTTTGCTGGCCCCAGTGCAGCAGCTTGCGGGCCTGCTCTTCGCGACCTTTCGGGCTGTCTGCCCCCATCACAACCGCGATCAGACGACGTTGACCATCCACCGCCGAGGCAATCAGGTTAAAGCCCGCTCCGGAGGTGTGACCGGTCTTGAGCCCGTCAACGTTCATGGTTTTATCCCACAGCAGACCGTTGCGGTTTTGCTGGGTGATACCGTTCCACGTCAGGCTCTTTTCGCTGTACATGTGATAGAAATCTGGCTCGCCGTGAATAATAGCGCGTGACAGCACCGCCAGATCGTAAGCCGAGCTGTGCTGGCCCGGCGCATCCAGGCCGTGGACGGTTTCAAAGTGCGTATCGCGCAGGTTTAGCTTTTCCACATAGTCGTTCATTATGCTGACGAACTGCGGCTGACCGCCCGCCACATGGTCCGCCAGGGCCACACAGGCGTCGTTCCCGGAGTCCACAATCAGGCCGCGGCTGAGGTCGCGAACGGTCACGCGATCGCCCGCTTTCAGGAACATCAGCGATGAACCGTCGAACACCGGATTGCCCTTCGCCCACGCATCGCGCCCGACGGTAACGACGTCATCCGGCGTAATACGATGGCTGTCGATCGCGCGATCGACCACATAGCCCGTCATCAGCTTGGTGAGACTGGCCGGATTGCGCTGTTGATGCTCGTTGCCTGCCGTTAAAATTTGACCCGTGGTGTAATCCATCAGCACCCAGGACCCGGCCTGAATGGCCGGCGGCTGCGGCGAAAAGTCCAGGGGATCGGCAGCCAGTGCGGAGGTGATACTCGAAGCGAGTAAAGAAACAGCAATAAACAGACGGCGTTTCAACGATATGTCCTCAGGTCATTTAAAATCGTTGCCCTTTTTACGGAAAATCTCAGTTCGTTACCTGTTTAAATTGCAAAAAAATGTGACGGCGCGCAGAGATTTAGCGGAAGGCGGCGCGCAAAACTGGCGCTGAAAAACGCTTTTTGTTCGGCGTGTCGCCGCCGATCGTTTACCATAGCCAGGTCACTTTTCAACAGGATGGTATTACTGGTGTCTGATTCCGCCGCGCTCCCCACATTTCTCTTCCACGATTACGAAACCTTTGGTACCAGCCCGTCGCTGGACCGACCTTCGCAGTTTGCGGCGATCCGCACCGATGCGGATTTCAATATCATCGGCGAGCCGGAGGTTTTTTACTGTAAGCCTGCCGACGACTATCTGCCCCAGCCCGGCGCAGTGATGGTCACCGGCATTACGCCGCAGGAAGCGCGCGAAAAGGGCGTGAATGAAGCCGAGTTTGCCCGTCGCATCCACGACCTGTTTACCGTGCCCAATACCTGCGTGGTGGGCTATAACAACATCCGCTTCGATGATGAAGTCACGCGCAATATCCTGTATCGCAATTTCTACGACCCCTACGCCTGGAGCTGGCAGAACCGCAACTCGCGCTGGGATCTGCTGGACGTCATGCGCGCCTGCTACGCCCTACGCCCTGAAGGGATCACCTGGCCCGAGAATGACGACGGTTTGCCGAGCTTCCGCCTTGAGCATCTGACGCGCGCCAACGGCATTGAGCACAGCAACGCCCACGATGCGATGGCGGACGTGTATGCCACTATCGCCATGGCGAAGCTGGTGAAGACCGCTCAGCCCAAACTCTTTGATTATCTGCTCAGCCACCGCAGCAAGCAGAAACTGATGACGCTGATTGACGTCCCGCAGATGAAACCGCTGGTGCATATCTCCGGGATGTTTGGTGCCTGGCGCGGGAATACCAGCTGGGTCGCCCCGCTGGCGTGGCATCCTGACAATCGCAACGCGGTAATTATGGTCGATCTGGCCGGTGATATTTCGCCGCTACTGGAACTGGACAGCGACACCCTGCGCGAGCGTTTGTACACGCCAAAAAACGAGCTGGGCGATAACGCCGCCGTGCCCGTCAAGCTGGTGCATATCAACAAATGCCCGGTGCTGGCGCAGGCGAATACATTGCGTCCGGAAGATGCCGACCGGCTGGGTGTGAATCGTCAGCTTTGCCTCGATAACCTGAAAGTGCTGCGCGAGAATCCGCAGGTGCGCGACAAAGTGGTGGCGATTTTCGCTGAAGCCGAGCCGTTTGTGCCCTCGGATAACGTCGACGCGCAGCTCTATAACGGGTTTTTCAGCGACGCCGACCGCGCCGCTATGAACATCGTGTTGCAGACCGATCCGCAAAATTTACCGGCGCTGGACATCACCTTCGCCGATAAACGGATTGAGAAGCTGATGTTTAACTATCGGGCGCGTAACTTCCCTGGCACCCTCGATGAAGCCGAGCAGGAGCGCTGGCTGCAGCACCGCCGTAACGTCTTTACGCCTGAGTTTTTGCAGCAGTACGCCCAGGAGCTGGAGATGTTGTACACGCAGTACGAAGGCAATGCGGAGAAACAGGCGCTGCTGAAAGCGCTGTATCAGTACGCGCAAGAGATTGTCTGAGGATTGCAGGCATAAAAAAACCGGAGCATGTGCTCCGGTTTTTTTTACGTCACTGCTGAGTGATTACGCGATATCTTCGTACTGTGGCACCGGGTTGCGGAAGCTTTTGGTCACGCAAGCCAGGTACACCAGACCGATAGCACCCCAGATCAGGCCCAGAATCATTGAGCTCTCTTCCAGGTTAATCCACAGCGCACCCACCGTCATCGCGCCACACAGTGGCAGGAACAGGTAGTTGAAGTGGTCTTTCAGCGTTTTGTTACGCTTCTCGCGGATCCAGAACTGAGAGATCACGGAGAGGTTAACAAAGGTAAAGGCCACCAGCGCACCGAAGTTAATCAGCGCCGTCGCTGTTACCAGGTCAAATTTGATCGCCAGCAGGGCAATCGCGCCGACCAGAAGCACGTTCCATGCCGGAGTACGCCATTTCGGATGAATGTAGCCGAAGAAGCGAGTCGGGAACACGCCGTCGCGACCCATCACGTACATCAGACGAGAAACGCCTGCGTGAGCAGCCATGCCGGATGCCAGTACGGTGACGCTGGAGAAAATCAGCACGCCCCACTGGAAGGTTTTGCCTGCCACGTACAGCATGATCTCAGGCTGAGACGCGTCCGGATCTTTAAAGCGAGAGATGTCCGGGAAGTACAGCTGCAGGAAGTAAGAGGCACCAATGAACACCAGGCCGCCCAGCAGCGCAGTCAGCAGAATCGCACGCGGAATCACGCGCTCTGCGTCTTTGGTTTCTTCAGACAAAGAAGAGATACCGTCAAAGCCGAGGAACGAGAAGCACAGGATGGTCGCGCCGGTAATCATCGGCACCACGTGCGCGCCTTCAGACCAGAACGGACGGGTGCTGGTCAGCGTACCTGCGCCTTCACCGTGCGCCACGCCATAGATGATCATCCCGACGATAACCGCCACGATGCCCATCTGCAGAATCACGATTAGGGTGTTGAAGTTGGCCACGGTCTTGATGCTGCGCAGGTTAGAGATGGTCATAAAGGCCACCAGCGCGACAACGAAGATCCACGACGGTACGGAAGGCACCAGCGCTTCGAAGTAAATTTTTGCCAGCAGAATGTTGATCATCGGCATGAACAGGTAGTCCAGCAGAGATGACCAGCCCACCATAAAGCCAACAGCCGGGCTAATGGATTTCTGAGCATAGGTGTACGCTGAGCCAGCGGACGGGAAACGGCGAACCAGTTTACCGTAGCTCAACGCAGTAAAGAGAATAGCGACCAGCGCAAAGGCATACGCCGTTGCAACGTGACCGTCAGTGAGGCCTGAAACGATACCAAACGTATCGAACAGCGTCATCGGCTGCATATAGGCGAGGCCCATCATGACAACCGGAATCAACGTAAGTGTTTTACGTAATTCCACGCGAGAGGTTTTTGGAGTAGCGTTATGCGACACAGGATTTCTCCTTAACGGTGAAAACCGCCGCGTAAGCAAAAGATTGCCCCATTTTCTGGATTCCTCAGCGACAACAACTGTCGGATTTTAGTAAGTATCTATCCGGTACGAAGCCCGGCCTCTTTGTTTTTAAATGGCGTTTGTTACATGCAAAAAAAATAACCGACGCCTTTTATATCGTCGGTTAATCTCATTTTTTTGCAGCGGCGCATTTTGCCCCATCTTTGGCATAAAAGGCAATAGATTCAGAAGCCGATCGCGCTTTTCTTTTTACTAAGCGTTTGATATTCCGCCCTCGGGCAAAGTGTAAACGGCAGCGATAGCACTATTTGCTAAAATCTCATCCCGCCACCACGCGCTGGCAAGCCCGGCGGTCTGTTCATTCCACCCAACCCACACCGATTCGCTGTTGGTTTGCGCCAGCACTTGTTTCTCCACCAGCGCGCCACTTTCGATAAATCGCTGGGCCAGATAACGCGGGAGATAACCGCAGCCGAGCCCGCTGATTTGCAGCTCCAGCTTAGTTTTAAAGTCAAAAACGGTTATCGCTTCCTGATCGTCGAGCAGTTGGGAAGAGACGGCGCACTCCGGCAGAGAGCTGTCGCCGACCACAATCGCGCGACAGCCTTTTATTACGCGACGCGGAATGGGTTCGGGCTCCTGGGCCAGGGGATGATGCGGGGCCACCACAAACACCTGCTCAAGGGTGCCGATACGCGAAAAGCCAAAATCGCTCGACTGGGGCGGGTCGCGTAATGCGCCGACGATAATATCCGCCCTGCCCTGCGTTAATGCCTCCCAGGAGCCGCCCAGCACACCGTTGATGAATTTGAGTCGGGTCACGCTGTGGCGCTGGTAAAAGGCTTCGATCAGCGGGGAGAGCAACGAGAAAGGAAAGGTATCATCCACGCCGATGACCAGCTCGTTTTCCCAGCCCTGATGGAGCTTCACCGCCTGCTTTTCCAGCTCGCGCACGGTGTGCAGCACTTCGCGCCCCTTTTCCAGCAGCATCTGGCCCGTTCGCGTGAAACGCGCGCGGTGCCCGCTGCGATCGAGCAGTTGAATATTGAGGTCACTTTCGAGTTTATGAACGGTGTAGCTTAGGGCCGAGGGGGTTTTGTAGAGCTTCGCCGACGCGGCGGCAAAGCTCCCCTCTTTTTCGAGTGCATCGAGGATAATGAGAACATCCAGCAGCGGTTTCATGTTCGCCCCCAAACGGTGTGCGATAGAACCCGCTGGCGGGGTTATTCCATTGGCATTACCAGCGGATCGGGATATTGATACTCAAATCCCAGTTCACGACAAATACGATTGCCATCAATCACTTTGCCTTGCCCTTCCCCGGATGCGTCGCGAAACTGCGGCGGCTCCAGCCCAAGCTGTCGGGCCATGACGGGGTAAAATGTGCTTCGCGCCGGATGAGAGGGCGCACATATATTATAGATGTGCCCGCCCTTCGGAGCCTGCAACAGGAGCGTAATCGCGCCGATAACGTCTTCAAGATGGACAAGATTGACGCCATGTTGCCCGTTCGGTGCCGTTTTTCCGGCAAAGAAGCGACCGGGATGACGTTCCGGCCCGACTAAACCGGCCAGGCGCAAAATGTCCACCTGGGTGCCCGGCAAATTATGCAGCCAGTCTTCCAGCTCTTTCAGCACCCGACCGCTGGCGGTAACGGGCGTGCGCTCGGTACTCTCTTTCACCGTCCCTTCGACGTCGCCATACACCGACGTCGAACTGGTAAAGATAATGCGCGGAATATGATGGGCCAGCGCGCTGTCGACAATCTCCTGCACCGCCTGGCGGTAAAACTCCTCGCCCGGCCCGCTGCGCCGCGCGGGAAGCGTAATCACCAGCGCGTCGACGTTCATCAGGCTGTCGAGATCGTCCGTGTCGCAGACCAGCTCCGGCTCCAGGCGTAATTCGACGCCCTCAATGCCGCACATCCGCGCGGCCTCGACGCCGTCCACCGTGGTTTTGCTGCCGGTCACCTGCCAGCCTCGCGCCGTTAACGACATCGCCAGCGGCATGCCTAACCATCCTAAACCGACAATTGCGACCTTCTTCATGCGTTTTCTCCTGGCTTTCACGCGTCTGACTTAAGGCTACGCCAGCAGTGCGGAACTGACAATTCATAGCATCAATATGAAATGAATTAATGATTAAAAAAAGCCCTTGCTTTACACCGTGAATGTGGTTTAGGTTAAAAGACATCAGATGCATAAGCATTCACAGAGAATTTATATGACACGCGTTCCTTTTAAAAACCACCATCATCACCATCATCCTGACTAGTCTTTCAGGCGATGTGTGCTGGAAGACATTCAGATCTTCCAGTGGTGCGAGAACGCAAGAGAGAGCCCCCGGAAGATCATCTTCCGGGGGCTTTTTTTTGGACCGTATCCAGACAGGGTAATAAGGACAACAGAATGTTAGATAACTCACGTTTACGCATAGCTATTCAAAAATCAGGCCGCCTGAGCGACGATTCACGCGAATTACTCTCCCGCTGTGGGATTAAAATTAACCTGCACACCCAGCGCCTGATTGCCCTCGCTGAGAATATGCCGATCGATATCCTGCGCGTTCGCGATGACGATATCCCGGGCCTGGTGATGGATGGCGTGGTTGACCTCGGCATCATCGGCGAAAACGTGCTGGAAGAAGAGCTGCTGACCCGCCGTGCGCAGGGCGAAGACCCGCGCTACTTCACCCTGCGTCGTCTGGATTTCGGTGGCTGCCGCCTGTCGCTCGCCACCGCCGTGGATGAAGCCTGGGACGGCCCGGCCGGTCTGAACGGCAAGCGCATTGCCACCTCTTACCCTCACCTGCTCAAGCGTTACCTCGATCAGAAAGGCGTGCAGTTTAAATCCTGTCTGCTGAACGGCTCTGTAGAAGTGGCCCCGCGTGCGGGTCTGGCCGACGCGATTTGCGATCTGGTCTCGACCGGCGCGACGCTCGAAGCCAACGGCCTGCGTGAAGTGGAAGTGATTTATCGCTCCAAAGCCTGCCTGATCCAGCGCGACGGCGACATGCCGGAGGCCAAACAGCAGCTGATCGACCGCCTGCTGACCCGTATTCAGGGGGTGATTCAGGCGCGCGAATCGAAATACATCATGATGCACGCCCCGACCGAACGTCTCGATGAAGTCATTGCCCTGCTGCCAGGCGCGGAACGTCCAACCATTCTGCCGCTGGCGGGCGACCAGCAGCGCGTGGCGATGCACATGGTCAGCAGCGAAACCCTGTTCTGGGAAACGATGGAAAAACTGAAAGCGCTGGGCGCCAGCTCCATTCTGGTGCTGCCGATTGAGAAGATGATGGAGTAATTCCACTCATAATGCCCGGTGGCGCTTTGCTTACCGGGCCTACAAGACCCGTAGGCCGGATTAGCGAAGCGCATCCGGCAAGAAAGGAAAACGATCATGAGCTTTAACACCATCATCGACTGGAACACCTGCAGCACTGAACAACAACGTGCACTGCTGATGCGCCCGGCTATTTCCGCCTCAGAGAGCATCACCCGCACCGTGGCGGAGATCCTGGATAACGTGAAAGCCCGGGGTGACGACGCCCTGCGCGAGTACAGCGCAAAGTTTGACAAGACCGACGTCGGCGCACTGAAAGTGACGGCGCAAGAAATTGATGACGCCTGCGAACGTCTTGGCGATGACATCAAACAGGCGATGGCCGTGGCGGTGAAAAACATCGACACCTTCCACACCGCGCAGCAACTGCAGGTGGTGGATGTCGAAACCCTGCCCGGCGTGCGCTGCCAGCAAGTGACGCGCCCGGTGGCCTCCGTCGGTCTCTATATTCCCGGCGGTTCTGCTCCGCTGTTTTCAACGGTTCTGATGCTGGCAACTCCGGCGCGTATCGCCGGTTGTCAGAAAGTGGTGCTCTGCTCCCCGCCGCCAATCGCCGATGAAATCCTCTATGCCGCAAAACTGTGCGGCGTGCAGGAAGTCTTCAAAGTCGGCGGCGCGCAGGCCATTTCCGCCCTCGCGTTTGGCACCGAATCCGTGCCGAAGGTCGATAAGATTTTTGGCCCGGGCAACGCGTATGTCACCGAAGCCAAACGCCAGGTCAGCCAGCGTCTGGACGGTGCGGCGATTGATATGCCAGCCGGTCCATCGGAAGTGCTGGTGATTGCCGACAGCGGCGCGACGCCGGACTTTGTGGCCTCCGACTTGCTCTCGCAGGCTGAGCACGGCCCCGATTCCCAGGTGATTCTCCTGACGCCAGACGCCGACATGGCAAAACGCGTGGGTGAAGCCGTCGAGCGCCAGCTGGCAGAACTCCCGCGTGCCGAGACGGCGCGCCAGGCCTTGTCTGCCAGTCGCCTGATTGTGGCGGAGTCGCTGGAGCAGTGCATCGCGATTTCCAACCAGTACGGCCCGGAGCACCTGATCATTCAGACCCGCGACGCGCGTTCTCTGGTGGACAGCATCACCAGCGCCGGTTCGGTGTTCCTCGGTGACTGGTCGCCGGAATCCGCGGGCGATTACGCCTCCGGCACCAACCACGTGCTGCCGACCTACGGCTACACCGCGACCTGTTCCAGCCTCGGGCTGGCGGATTTCCAGAAGCGCATGACCGTGCAGGAGCTGTCCCGCGAAGGTTTTGCCGCCCTCGCCTCCACCATTGAAACGCTGGCCGCCGCCGAGCGCCTGACCGCCCACAAAAACGCCGTGACGCTGCGCGTTGCCGCCCTGAAGGAGCAAGCATGAGCATTGAAGAATTAGCCCGCGAAAACGTTCGTCGACTGACGCCCTATCAATCTGCTCGCCGCCTGGGTGGTAACGGTGATGTGTGGCTGAATGCCAACGAATTCCCGACGGCGGTCGCCTTCGAGCTGTCGCAGCAGACCTTGAACCGTTACCCGGAGTGCCAGCCAGTCGCAGTGATTGAGAATTACGCCCAGTATGCCGGGGTGAAACCTGAGCAGGTTCTGGTCAGCCGCGGGGCCGACGAAGGCATCGAGCTGCTGATCCGCGCCTTCTGCGAGCCAGGCAAAGACGCCGTGCTCTACTGTCAGCCGACCTATGGCATGTACAGCGTCAGCGCCGAAACCTTTGGCGTGGAGTGTCGCAACATTTTGTCTCTGGATGACTGGCAGCTCGATCTCCCGACCATTGCCGAGAATCTTGACGGCGTAAAAGTGATTTTCGTCTGCAGCCCGAACAACCCGACCGGCCAAATCATCAATCCGCAGGATATCCGCACCCTGCTGGAGATGACGCGCGGCAAAGCGCTGGTTGTTGCCGATGAGGCCTATATTGAGTTTTGTCCGCAGGCGACGCTCGCGGGCTGGCTGGAAGAGTATCCGAACCTGGTGGTATTGCGCACGCTGTCGAAAGCCTTTGCGCTGGCCGGTCTGCGCTGCGGATTCACGCTGGCCAATAAAGAAGTGATCGATCTGCTGATGAAAGTCATCGCCCCATATCCGCTCTCAACGCCGGTCGCCGACATCGCCGCCCAGGCGCTGGCTCCGCAGGGTATCAATGCGATGCGCGAGCGTGTGGCGCAAATCCTGGTGGAACGTCAGTATCTGGTCACGGCTCTGAAAACGCTGCCGTGCGTCGAGCAGGTCTTTGACTCGGAAACTAATTACATCCTGGTGCGCTTCACCGCCTCCAGCGCCGTATTTAAATCTTTGTGGGATCAGGGCATTATCTTACGAGACCAAAACAAACAACCATCCCTGAGCGGCTGTTTACGCATTACCGTGGGCACCCGGGAAGAGAGTCAGCGCGTGATTGACGCCCTGAAAGCGGAGAAAGTATGAGCCAGAAGACCCTTTTTATCGATCGCGACGGCACCATTATTGCCGAGCCCCCGAGTGATTATCAGGTCGATCGATTCGACAAACTGGCTTTTGAAGCTGACGTGATCCCGGTTCTGCTCAAGCTGCAAAAAGCGGGCTACAAACTGGTGATGATCACCAACCAGGACGGACTGGGCACCGACAGCTTCCCGCAGGCCGATTTTGACGGCCCGCACAACCTGATGATGCAGATCCTCACCTCACAGGGCATCACCTTTGACGAGGTGCTGATCTGCCCGCACCTGCCGGCGGACAATTGCGACTGCCGCAAACCGAAAGTGAAGCTGGTCGAGGGGTATCTTGCCGAAGGGGTGCTGGATAAACCCAACAGCTATGTGATTGGCGATCGCGCCACCGATATTCAGCTCGCTGAAAACATGGGCATTCAGGGTCTGCGTTTTAACCGCAACGAACTGAACTGGGCGATGATTGGCGAGCAGCTGACGAAGCGCGACCGTTACTCCCACGTCGAGCGCAACACTAAAGAGACGCAGATTGATGTCAAAGTGTGGCTGGACCGCGAAGGCGGCAGCAAAATCCACACCGGCGTCGGCTTCTTCGATCACATGCTGGATCAGATTTCTACCCACGGCGGTTTCCGTATGGAGATTAACGTGAAAGGCGATCTGTACATCGACGATCACCACACCGTGGAAGACACCGGCCTGGCGCTGGGCGAAGCCCTGAAACTGGCTCTCGGCGATAAGCGCGGCATCAACCGTTTTGGCTTTGTGCTGCCGATGGACGAATGTCTGGCCCGCTGCGCGCTGGATATTTCCGGTCGCCCGCACCTGGAGTATAAAGCTGATTTTACCTATCAGCGCGTCGGCGACCTGAGCACCGAAATGGTCGAGCACTTCTTCCGCTCGCTCTCTTACACCATGGGCGTGACGCTGCACCTGAAAACCAAGGGCAAAAACGACCACCACCGCGTTGAAAGCCTGTTCAAAGTCTTTGGCCGCACGCTTCGCCAGGCGATCCGCGTGGAGGGCGATACCCTGCCTTCGTCAAAAGGAGTGCTGTGATGAACGTGGTGATTCTGGATACCGGATGCGCCAACCTCAACTCGGTGAAATCGGCCATCGCCCGGCACGGCTACGATCCCGTCGTCAGCCGTGACCCTGACGTGGTGCTGCGAGCCGATAAACTCTTTTTACCGGGCGTGGGCACCGCACAGGCGGCGATGGATCAGATCCACGAGCGTGAGCTGGTCGAGCTGATCAAAGCCTGCACCCAGCCGGTGCTGGGCATTTGCCTGGGGATGCAGATCCTCGGGCGTCGTAGCGAAGAGAGCAACGGCGTGGACCTGCTGGGCATTATTGAAGAAGACGTGCCGAAGATGACCGATTTTGGTCTGCCGCTGCCGCACATGGGCTGGAACCGCGTGTATCCGAAAGCGGGTGACCGCCTGTTCCGCGGCATCGAAGACGGGTCTTACTTCTACTTCGTACACAGCTACGCCATGCCGCTGAACCCTTACACCATCGCCCAGTGCAATTACGGCGAGCCGTTCACGGCTGCGGTCAATAAAGATAACTTCTTTGGCGTGCAGTTCCACCCAGAGCGCTCGGGTGCGGCGGGCGCACAGCTGCTGAAAAACTTCCTGGAGATGTGATGATCATTCCCGCATTAGATTTAATTGACGGCACCGTAGTCCGTCTCCATCAGGGCGATTACGGCCAGCAGCGCGATTACGGTAGCGATCCCCTCCCGCGTTTGCAGGATTATGCGGCCCAGGGCGCAGAAGTGTTGCACCTGGTCGATCTCACGGGGGCAAAAGACCCGGCGAAACGTCAAATATCCCTGCTAAAAACCCTGGTCGCGGGCGTGAACGTCCCGGTACAGGTGGGCGGCGGTGTGCGAACGGAAGAGGATGTTGCCGCCCTGCTGGAAGCGGGCGTGGCGCGCGTGGTGGTCGGCTCGACGGCGGTGAAAGACCCGGAACAGGTCAAAGGCTGGTTCCGCCGCTTTGGCGCCGACGCGCTGGTGCTGGCACTCGACGTGCGCATTGACGAGCAAGGCAACAAGCAGGTGGCGGTCAGCGGCTGGCAGGAAAATTCCGGCGTGACTCTGGAAGAGCTGGTCGAGATCTTCCTCCCCGTTGGGCTGAAACATGTGCTGTGTACGGATATCTCCCGCGATGGCACGCTGGCGGGCTCTAACGTCTCGCTGTATCAGGAAGTGTGCGCCCGTTATCCGCAGGTGGCGTTCCAGTCCTCGGGCGGCATTGGTGATTTGGCGGATATCGCCGCATTGCGCGGGACTGGCGTGCGCGGCGTGATCGTGGGACGTGCTTTACTGGAAGAGAAGTTTACTGTGACGGAGGCGATTCAATGCTGGCAAAACGGATAATCCCGTGTCTGGACGTGCGCGACGGTCAGGTGGTGAAAGGCGTGCAGTTCCGCAATCACGAAATCATCGGCGATATCGTGCCGCTGGCTAAACGCTACGCTGAGGAAGGCGCCGACGAACTGGTGTTTTACGATATCACCGCCTCCAGCGATGGTCGCGTGGTAGATAAGAGCTGGGTCGAGCGCGTGGCGGAAGTGATTGATATTCCTTTTTGCGTGGCGGGCGGGATTAAATCGGCGGAAGACGCCGCGCAAATCCTCTCCTTCGGCGCGGACAAGATCTCCATCAACTCCCCTGCCCTGGCGGACCCCGAGCTGATTACCCGCCTGGCGGATCGCTTTGGCGTGCAGTGTATCGTGGTCGGGATTGATACCTGGTATGACGCCACCACCGGCAAGTATCACGTCAATCAATATACCGGCGACGAAAACCGCACCCGCGTCACCCAATGGGAGACCCTGGACTGGGTGCAGGAAGTGCAAAAACGCGGTGCGGGTGAAATCGTACTGAACATGATGAACCAGGACGGCGTGCGTAACGGCTATGATCTGGAGCAGCTGAAAAAAGTGCGCGCCGTATGCCGCGTGCCGATGATTGCCTCCGGCGGCGCGGGAACCATGGAACACTTTCTGGAAGCCTTCCGCGACGCGGATGTCGACGGGGCGCTGGCCGCCTCCGTGTTCCACAAGCAGATTATTAATATTGGCGAGTTAAAAACGTTCCTGGTCAATCAGGGCGTGGAGATTAGGGTATGTTAACTGAACAACAACGGGCGCAGCTGGACTGGGAAAAAACGGACGGATTATTGCCGGTGGTTGTGCAACATGCGGTTTCCGGCGAAGTGCTGATGCTGGGGTATATGAACCAGGATGCGCTGAACACAACGCTTGAAAGCGGGAAAGTGACCTTTTTCTCGCGCACTAAACAGCGCCTGTGGACTAAGGGCGAATCGTCCGGCCATTTCCTCAATGTGGTGAGCATTACCCCTGACTGTGATAACGACACCCTGCTGGTGCTGGCAAACCCGATCGGGCCAACCTGTCACCTGGGTACCAGCAGCTGTTTTGGCGACGCGAGCCACCAGTGGCTGTTCCTGTATCAACTCGAACAACTGCTGGCAGAGCGCAAAACCGCCGACCCGGAGAGTTCATACACCGCGAAACTGTACGCAAGTGGGACCAAACGCATCGCGCAGAAAGTCGGGGAAGAAGGCGTTGAAACGGCGCTGGCCGCGACGGTGCACGATCGCGATGAGCTGACCAATGAGGCGTCGGATTTGATGTATCACCTGCTGGTGTTGCTCCAGGACCAGGAGCTGGATTTAACGGCGGTGATTGAGAATTTGCGTAAGCGGCACAAATAAAAAAGACCGGGGAGACCCGGTCTTTTTTTGTCTGACGATCAGGCTCTTGGCTTGTAGTTACGCAGCGCGTTACGCCCCAAGACCACACCGGAACCGATAATCCCGCCCAGAAGCACGGCCAGAATCAGCGTAATCGCTTTCTTCGGGCTGTCGCGACGGATAGGCAGATTGGGCTTCATCACATAGCGATAGGCATGGATGGTGGCCGGATCAACATTCAGATTCTGAATATCCAGCAAGTTCTGTTTGGTCTGATAATAGGCCCCTGAGAAGACCAGCGGACGCGTGGACTCATTTTGAATCATCGAGCTCAGCGCTTCGCTACCCAACAGGAACATGGTGTCCTGAGTAACATCCTGCGTTTGCTGAATCTGTGGAGCGGTGATTTTTGCCGCCTGGGCAAATTTCAGCGCTTCAGTGATTTGCTTGATACGCAGATCTTTTTGCTCCTGGGAGACTTTCTCCTGGTTTTCCAGGGAGTCATTCAGCGTGGTGATCTGCTGTTTGATATTGTCTTTAAGGTCAATATCCAGCTCTTTCGCCGTCTGCTCATCAATCTGTTGAATGTACTGCGCCAGCTGTTTTTGTGCGGCTTCTGCCGATTCGCCTACATAGGTGACATTTAAAGGTAAAGGTTGCCCTTTTACCGCGGCATCAATGGTCAGCTTTTCAGGTGCTTCCTGATTATCCAGGGATTGAGCCAACGCTGAGAATGCGGAGTTAAAGCGCCCGATGACGCGCAGCTGAGTATCGTTCATCGACGGCGCGGCAGAACCATAAAGAATATTCAGGGCGTTAGTATAGGTGGCAATTTGGGCGGCATCAGGCTGAGTGATGATCGCGGTAGAGGTCCATTTCTCTTTCGCAGTAGCAACATAAACACCAGCAAGCACAATCGCGACGGCAACAAATGCAGCAATCGTCCACTTCCCACGCCACAATTGCATTACTAAATCAATTAAATCAATCTGCTCCGGGTCATTTCGACTGCTGACCTCATTATTGCTGTACTGGGACATACAATCCTTAACGAAAGAATAGACAAAAATATTATTTAGCTAGTGTATCGCTTGTTGGCAATTTTTCTATAAGAATCCTGTGAGTTATCTGCTGACTGGCGAAGTTTTGCTTACACAACGCCGAGGGGTATGATAAAAACCTTACGATTGACGCTATACAGATAGCGGTTTTGACAATACAGAGGATGAATATGAAATTTCTGGTCACCGGTGCAGCAGGTTTTATCGGCTCGAACGTCAGCAAGCGACTTATGGACGCCGGGCACGTGGTTGTCGGGATTGACAATCTCAATGACTATTACGATGTGAACCTGAAGCAGGCGCGACTGGATCTGCTGACATCCGGGAATTTCACTTTCCACAAACTCGATCTGGCCGATCGCGAAGGGATGGCCGCGCTGTTTGCCGACGAGAAGTTTGACCGCGTGATCCACCTGGCCGCCCAGGCTGGCGTGCGCTACTCGCTGGAAAACCCACATGCCTACGCGGACGCGAACCTTGTCGGTCATCTGAACGTGCTCGAAGGCTGCCGCCATAACAAGGTTCAGCACCTGCTGTATGCCTCTTCCAGCTCCGTTTATGGCCTGAATCGCAAAATGCCCTTCTCCACCGACGATTCCGTAGATCACCCGGTGTCCCTGTACGCTGCGACCAAGAAAGCCAACGAGCTGATGTCGCACACCTACTCGCATCTCTATAATCTGCCAACGACTGGCCTGCGTTTCTTTACGGTTTATGGCCCGTGGGGCCGTCCGGATATGGCGTTGTTCAAGTTCACCAAAGCGATGCTCGAAGGCAAAAGCATTGACGTATACAACTACGGCAAGATGAAGCGCGATTTCACCTACATCGATGACATCGCTGAAGCCATTATCCGTCTGCAGGATGTTATCCCGCAGGCCGACACCAACTGGACCGTGGAAACAGGCTCACCAGCAACCAGCTCCGCTCCGTATCGCGTCTACAACATCGGCAACAGCTCGCCTGTAGAGCTGATGGATTACATTACGGCGCTGGAAGAAGCGTTAGGCATCGAAGCAGACAAAAACATGATGCCGATTCAGCCGGGTGATGTACTGGAAACCAGCGCAGATACCAAAGCGCTATATGAGGTGATTGGTTTTAAACCTCAGACTTCCGTTAAAGAAGGCGTGAAGAACTTCGTCGACTGGTATCGCGATTTCTACAAGGCCTAAAAACGACAATGCCCGGCGATGCCGGGCATTGTCTTAATGAGCTTAACAAGAAAGCTTAATCACTTCCGAACAGATCGCGGGTATAGACTTTGTCCGCCACATCCGCCAGCTCTTCCGCCATACGGTTTGAAATAATCACGTCGGCTTCTTGCTTAAAGGCATCAAGATCGCGAATCACGCGCGAGTGGAAGAACTCATCTTCTTTCATCGCCGGCTCAAAGATGATGACCTGAACACCCTTCGCCTTGATACGCTTCATAATCCCCTGGATAGAGGACGCGCGGAAGTTATCTGAACCGCTCTTCATGATAAGACGATACACACCGACGACTTTTGGCTGGCGCGCCAGAATGGAGTCAGAGATAAAGTCTTTACGCGTGCGGTTGGCTTCAACAATCGCGGAAATCAGGTTGTTCGGAACAGCCTGGTAGTTTGCCAGCAGCTGTTTGGTGTCTTTTGGCAGGCAGTAACCGCCGTAGCCGAAGGACGGGTTGTTGTAGTGATTCCCGATACGCGGATCCAGGCAAACACCTTCGATAATCTGTTTGGTGTTGAGTCCCAGACTTTCTGCGTAGCTGTCCAGTTCGTTGAAGAAGGCGACACGCATCGCCAGATAGGTATTGGCGAAAAGCTTGATGGCCTCAGCTTCAGTGGTATCGGTGAACAGCACATCAATATCTTTCTTAATCGCTCCCTCCTGCAACAGCGCCGCAAAGCGCTCCGCACGTTCGGAACGCTCACCAATAACAATACGCGATGGATACAGGTTGTCGTAAAGCGCCTTGCCCTCACGCAGGAATTCTGGAGAGAAGATCACGTTATCAATGCCCAGTTTTTCTTTAATCGACTGGGTGAAGCCGACCGGGATAGTTGATTTGATGATCATCACTGCGCTTGGGTTGAGAGCGACAACATCTCTGATGACGGCCTCGACGCTGGAGGTATTGAAGTAGTTCGTTTTAGGATCGTAATCCGTTGGGGTGGCGATAATCACATAATCTGCACCGCGATAAGCATCTTCTTTATCGGTTGTTGCGCGGAAGTTGAGCTGCTTAGTGGCCAGGTATTCCTCGATCTCTTTATCGGCAATCGGAGAGATCTTCTGATTAAGCATATCCACTTTGGCCTGCACGATGTCCAGCGCAACCACTTCGTGATTTTGTGCGATCAGAATACCGTTTGAGAGACCGACATAGCCTGTTCCGGAGATTGTAATTTTCATTCGTTCAACTTCTTCAAGTATGAGTGTCAGGAGGCGTTACAGCGCCACCGCAGTAAACAACTGTTGAGGTTTTTACCTCTTATGTTTATGCACTGTCAAGGCAAAGCCCTTGCTAGCGGAGCGGGATAATAGCGTGAATTATTCTGCAATTTCCGCAGGAGGCTGTACAAAGCGAGAAGACACGGGGAAAGAGGCCATAAAAAAAAGCCCGGTAACAATAACCGGGCCTTGCTATCAGACTGACTTAAATCAGATTAATCCAGCCATTCGGTGTGGAACACACCTTCTTTATCGGTACGCTTATAAGTGTGCGCGCCGAAGTAGTCACGCTGCGCCTGAATCAGGTTGGCAGGCAGCACCGCTGCACGGTAGCTATCGTAGTAGGCCACAGCGGCAGAGAAGGTTGGAACCGGAATACCATTCTGAACTGCGTAAGCCACAACATCACGCAGCGCCTGCTGGTAATCGTCAGCAATTTGCTTGAAGTACGGTGCCAGCAGCAGGTTCGCGATATCTGCATTCTGTGCATACGCATCAGTGATTTTCTGCAGGAACTGAGCACGGATGATGCAGCCCGCGCGGAAGATCTTCGCGATCTCGCCGTAGTTCAGATCCCAGTTGTTTTCGTCAGATGCGGCACGCAGCTGAGAGAAGCCCTGTGCGTAAGAGACGATTTTACCCAGGTACAGTGCGCGACGAACTTTCTCAATGAACTCCGCTTTGTCACCGGCAGGTTTAGCCTGCGGGCCAGACAGCACTTTCGATGCGGCAACGCGCTGCTCTTTCAGAGAAGAGATGTAGCGCGCAAACACGGACTCCGTGATCAGCGACAGCGGCTCACCGAGATCCAGAGAGCTCTGGCTGGTCCATTTCCCGGTACCTTTGTTGGCCGCTTCGTCCAGAATCACATCAACCAGGTATTTACCCTCTTCGTCTTTCTTGGTGAAGATGTCTTTGGTGATGTCGATCAGGTAGCTGTTAAGCTCGCCAGTGTTCCACTCGGTGAAGGTCTGTGCCAGCTCTTCGTTGGACAGGTTCAGGCCGCCTTTCAGCAGAGAATAGGCTTCAGCGATCAGCTGCATGTCGCCGTATTCAATGCCGTTGTGAACCATTTTCACGTAATGACCCGCACCATCTGGACCGATATAGGTCACGCACGGTTCGCCATCTTCAGCGACAGCAGCGATTTTAGTCAGGATTGGCGCAACCAGCTCGTACGCTTCTTTCTGACCGCCAGGCATGATAGATGGGCCTTTCAGGGCGCCTTCTTCACCGCCGGACACACCGGTACCGATGAAGTTAAAACCTTCAGCAGAGAGTTCACGGTTACGACGAATGGTGTCGTGGAAGAAGGTATTGCCGCCATCAATGATGATGTCGCCTTTATCCAGATACGGCTTCAGGGAATCGATGGCAGCATCAGTGCCAGCGCCTGCTTTCACCATTAACAGGATACGACGCGGCGTTTCCAGGGATTCAACAAACTCCTGCACCGTATAGAAGGGAACCAGCTTCTTGCCAGGGTTCTCGGCAATCACTTCTTCGGTTTTTTCACGGGAACGGTTGAAAACGGAGACGGTATAACCACGGCTTTCGATGTTGAGCGCCAGGTTGCGCCCCATCACTGCCATACCGACAACGCCGATCTGTTGTTTGGACATTACATACTCCTGTCAGGTGTGGTCACCGCGCAAGGCAGCGCGGCTTGAAATGTGGCTTAGATGTTAACTCAGGTTGTAGCAGAGTGTGTAGTGTAAGATGCCCTTATCTTCTGATAAGGGCATCTTATACGTGTATGCCGCAGAAGAATGAACCCACACGCGGATTGAAATGCTCTTATTTGAAAAAGCCAGGTTAGTTCAGCGTAATAATTTTGTGCAAAATTTGCTCAACATACTCTTTAGCTTTTATCTCTGCACTCGCTTCTGCATAGCAGCGCAATTCCGGGGCATTGCCTGATGGACGAAGATGGAAAATATCCGAACTATCAAGCGTTATTCTTACGCCATCAGTTTGATCAATATTGACACATTTCACAGAAGCTAATCCGAGCTTAGTTAACAGTTGCTCAGGCGAGACCAGCGCTTCGGAAATAATTTTTTTGCTCTTCTCTGAAGGGAAATCTTTTACTCTGTCGGACCAGGTAAATCGTTGAGGCAATTGGTCGACAAGCTCTGAAATTTTCTTGTTCCTGGAGGCAGCCAATAACATCAACGCAGGCAATACCGCGTCTCGCGTTGGCAAAGACCCAAGATGCTTACCATTAATCGTTAAGTCCGATGCTAGCAGGAAACCACCATTTGCCTCAAAGCCTGCAACGGTTGAATAGCGATTAGCCAGAGAATTAAACTCAGCAATAACATACGGCGAACCAATTTTTGTACGGGTTACGGATTTAAATTTACTAGATAATTCGACCGCGGTATTGCAACTCACTGGAATGGCAAGAGCATCAATACCTAGCTCGTCTGCCGTCAGCAAACCCAGAATATCCCCACGCAACCAATTACCGGTCTCATCAGAGACCAACGGCCTGTCGCCATCACCGTCCGTAGAAAAAATAGCATCAAGTTTAAACTGTTCTGCCCAGCCTTGTGCAAGCAGCCGATCTTCTTCACTGACGGCTTCAGTATCGATAGGAACAAACTCATCGCTTCTTCCTAAAGAAATAACTTCAGCACCAAGTTCCTGGAATAATGGCGCGTAAAGATCCCTCCCTGCACTCGAATGTTCGTAAATGCCAATACGCTTTCCGGCTAAAATCTTATCATCATAAAGTGATGTATACCGAGAAACATAAGATTCAGCCCCCTGAGGGTTGATTTGCAATTCCGGAAGTTGTTCAACCGGAGAAAACGCGAAAGAGCTGCCGATAATAGCCAGCTCATCTTCCTTAGAGATTTCCCCATCTGGACGATAAAACTTTAGGCCATTACGGTCAAATGGGATGTGGCTTCCAGTCACCATAATGCAGGGTATATCATTCTGCATGGCATAATACGCTAACGCAGGGGTCGGGATGACACCATGATATTCAATATCAAAGCCATGCTGTTTAATTGCAGCTGCGCAAGCCTGAGCTATTTGATAACTGCTTGGTCGATTATCAATTGCCAGTGCAACTTTTTTGAATTCAAAATTGTCGCTGGTAACCTGAAGAAAAGCATGTGCAAAAGCTGCACAAACATTATGCGTAAAATCGACTACAAGACCACGAGCACCACTGGTACCGAAAGCTATATTGCTGCTTTCAATAATGCTTCTGGCATTTAACTTTGCTTTACTCATTACCATATTCACCATCTGAAATTATACGGAGGATATCATCATCATTCAAATATGAACCAGATTGGATTTCGATTACTTCCAAAGGTATTTTGCCTGGGTTCTCTAGAGTATGTGGTGTACCAATAGGGATAAAAGTCGATTGGTTCTCCGCTAACACAAATGTAGTATTATCTTTGGTAACCTTTGCTGTCCCTGCAACAACAATCCAATGCTCAGCTCTGTGAAAATGTACCTGTTTAGAAATTTTCTCACCAGGTTTAACAACTACATGTTTTACATGAAAGCGAGCACCTGAAGCAATACTTTCATGTTGCCCCCAAGGTCTGAAACATTGCTGATGCTCAATATATTCTTTTCTTCCTAACGACTTAAGCTCATTAACTAATAATTTAACATCTTGAACATTATCTTTATCAGCAACGAGCACAGCATCTTTGGTTTCGACTATTATAATATTTTTCAATCCAACCGAAGTCACTAGACGGCTATTAGAGTAAATAAAGCTATCTGATGTTTTTACAAGTAATGCGTCGCCTTTGACACTATTACCGTTTGAGTCTTTATCGCTAATATCCCAAAGAGATGACCAAGAACCGACATCACTCCATTTGGCATCTAATGGCACCACTACTGCATTTTCTGTATGCTCCATCACTGCATAATCTACGGAGTCATCAGGACATTCAATAAAATCATCCTGTCTAATTCTCACAAATTCGAGATCACATTGAGCATTTTTGTAAGCATTTAAACAAGCAGAAGTTATGCGGGGACTATATTTTTCAAGTTCTGCAAGATATACTTCAGCTTTGAACATAAACATCCCACTATTCCAAAGATAATCTTTAGAATCGAGATATTTTTGGGCAAGTTCTAGATTAGGTTTCTCGACAAACTCATCAACATAAAATGCATCATCTGAATAAGATTCACCCTTCTTAATATAACCATATCCTGTTTCTGGGGCCAATGGGATTGTACCAAAGGTGACTAACTTTCCATCTAAAGCTTGTTGATGAGCTCTTATAATTGTACGAGAAAACTCTTCTATATCCTGTATTGAATGGTCTGCGGCCAAAACTAATATGACGGGATCTTTTGTTATGCTTATAGCCCTTTGAGCGCCAAGTGCTACTGCTGGAGCTGTGTTACGTCCTATCGGCTCCAAAATAATACCATTGTGTTTGATATTCTCCTGTCTTAATTGCTCCGCAACAATAAATCTATGCTCTTCGTTGCAGATAATAATAGGGTCTGCGTGCTCAATGTCTTTTAAACGTTTGAGAGTATCTTGAATCATAGTTGTATCATCAATCAGCGGTAAAAACTGTTTAGGATACAAGCTGCGTGAAAGCGGCCAAAGTCTACTACCACTACCGCCAGCGATAATAATAGGAAAAATCATAAATACACTCACTTAATAAATTTTTAAAGAGACTTATAAATATCAATAATTTGGGCCAGCATTACATCGCGATGAAAATACTCATCAAATCTTCTTTTCGCATCAACTGAATATCGTTGGTAAAGCAGAGGGTCAATAGTGATTTTTTTTACTGCGTCAGCGATTTGTTGTGAATCCATTATTTCGACGTTTAAACCGCTGGAATCATGCTTGTTCACCCAACTCGTTCCAGATCCCGTGATGTTTGTTGCAATAACAGGTTTAGCAAAACTCATAGCTTCAATCTGCACAACACCAAAGGCTTCAGATTTCATAATGGATGGAAGACAAAATACATCACATGCACTGAAGTAACTCCCTAACTCATCACGATCAATTTTACCTAATAGTTCAACTTTTGTTTGAAAATTGTTTTTAACAATTGAATCAGCCAATTCATTCGTCAATGGACCTTCACCGCCGATCAAAATGATGTATTCATCATTCAGGTACTGGGCTGACTCAATTAAATATTTGAAACCCTTATAATAGACATGTCGTCCTAATGAAAGTATTATTTTCTTGCCAAAATATCTTTCCTTTATTATTTTAATGATATTAGCATCTGCATTCAAACGATTAGGATCAATACCAATAGGAACGGCGATGCATTTATTTTGATATTCAGAGAGATCCTTTGAGTTTTGGATGTATTGTTCTGATGTGCCAATAATGGCATCTGCTTTTTTGAGAAGCCATGATTGCATCGGGCGATAAATTTTAAGCAAGTTCTTCTGCTTAATAATATCACTGTGCCAATGAATAACAATTTTCTTTCTTTTTACATTAGCACACATAATTGCAAGGTTTGCCAGAGGATTTGGCAAATGTACATGCAATACATCATACTCGTCAATTATGTCCCTCAAAATCTCAATATATTTAAATGAGATTTGCGTTGAAAATAAATCGCCTATAATGCCAGCGCGGAAGACTTTATAACCATTAACATTATCGTATACAGTTGTGCCATTAATATTAGTACATAAAATATCACAGACAATCCCTTTCTCATTGAGAATCTCTGCAATATCATATGCAACCGTTTCAACACCGCCCATGACAGGGTAATAAAATTTTGCGAGTTGTAATACTTTCATTTAATCATGCCAATTTTTTAATATATTCAATGGTTTTATTTGCACAACCTTCCCATGTATACTTTGCTAGGTTTTCTCCATAACCATGAACTGAGCACTGCAATTCGCCATTTAAGATACCTAGCATAGCTTTAGCAATCTCATCGAGATTTTCTGGGTCAAAATAAACTATGTAATCACTACCAACTTCTGGGATTGAAGCTCGTGATGATGCAGCAATAGGAAGATTGAAAGCCATAGCCTCAAGTACTGGCAATCCAAACCCTTCATACAGAGAAGGAAACAGTAACATTGATGCTTCAGAATAATATTTTCGCAGCTCCTCAAAAGTAACAAAACCGGTGAATCTAACTTTTGGATTACTTTTTAAAATACTATCGAATCCTTTTTCGGGAGAGTAAAAACCATCCGACTTCCCCACAATTACTAGCTCATAATCTGGGATTATAGGAGATATTCTATTAAATGCCTCGATTGCTTTTTTGATATTTTTATGAGGTTTTATATTTCCAACGCATAGGATGTATTTTTTATCAATTTTAATATCTTCAGCATTAAGATGAAATCCAGGATCAACCCCTAGTGGAACTGTACAAACTTTTGAATCATCTACATTCAGAAATTTTATTATTTCAGATTTAGAAAATTCAGAAACTGTGAATATTAAATCGCTTAATCGAGATGCACGCTTCATCAATAAATTGATGTAACTGAAACCTAGAAAGTTGAAATTATCTCTAAATGCGTATGGAAACATATCGTGAATCGTTACCACTCGTTTTTTGAATTTGTACCGCATTGGAAAAATGGGAGTGTTAAAATGTGGAGTCCAATATACATCAGCATGTGGTAATTTTATGAGATATTCTATTTGTTCGAACGGAGAGAAAAACTTCGATTTGAAAATGATGTAATCATTCACCCCAAGTTTACGTATTACGTCAACTTGATCTTTATTGACTATGCATTTAATTTGGAATGAATCTTTTTGTAAAATTTCACGTAATAAATTACGAATATAAGTACCAATGCCAGAAGCATTAACCATTCTCGCATCTACTATAACAAGCATTAGTATCCCTCATCAAATTAAGCCATATAGTTCACAACAATAAAATCGACTAGATAATTTTTTAGCCAAACCGAAATTTTGAATGGTTAAATTATTGAAATTTCTTCTATAAATCTCGCAGCTACTTTTTTTGAACTAAATTCATTGATGGTTTTTTCATATCCGTTTAAACCTAATTGTCGAGCTAACGATTGATTATCTAATAATTCGTTAATAGCAGATGATAATGCATTTACATTTGCCTCATCAATGAGAATACCATCTTTATAATTTTCTATAAGAAATTTAGGGCCTCCGCAGGAAAACGCAATAACAGGTTTTTTAAATGACCAGGCTTCAACAATCGTTCTACCAAATGTTTCTGGACCTCCATACAGGGAAATAGAGGAATTAACTACAAGTGAAGCTATTCGATAATACTTCTCCATTTCTGAAGTATATTCAATAAAAGTCACTGTAGTTCCATTCTTTATTTTATCAGCTTCACTTTTAAGAAAGTCGTAATAATCCCTATCTACAATTTTACCTAAAATGTATAGCTTGCATTTTACATTTACTTCCGATAAGGCCCTAATTAAATATTCTAATCCCTTCCACTTGGAAATCATCGCGGGGCAAACTATTACAGGATCAGTTTCAGATACATCATTATCAAGCATGTCCTCTTCCGGCAATTCAACTGGATTTGGAATAACTTTTGGTTTAATTTTATATGGGGCAAGGTAGTCAATAACAGCTGGGCTAGCAACATAAAAGCTTGCATTCTTTAATGCCCAGAAGATTAACCCTCGAAATTTCCATTGGAAATCACGAACAAAAACCATTTTCTTTTTCTTTTTAATTCTGTTTGTTATAAGTACAAGTATTGCAACATAAAACGCAGCTTTATTTGTATTTGTAATGATAACGTCAGCTTGTTTTGCTTCATTTCTTAAACGATGTAAATCATTAAACAAACGTTGAATTTTGTTCCCTGTATGAGATTTTATGATTTCGATATTTGAAACTTCTAAGTTTCCAATATGGATATCATTTTCAGCAAAAACTGTCACGCTTTGAGTCTGGGCCAACTGTTTAGCAATTACTTCAAGCGATCGTTCACTACCCCCATATCCAGAAGCATTAGAGATAAATAGAATTTTCATTTTTATTTTTTTTCTCCAATCAAATCGATCCATTGCTTCAGTATATTATCAGAGGCAAACCTTGCTCGAGACTGTAAACAATTATCCGATAACTCTTGCAATAGTTTTTCGTTAGACATCAAATCAATTAGTTTATCAGCGAAAATACTTAATTCGTCATCTTTAATAAGGAAACCGGTTTTACAATCTTCAATGACTTCCCCAGGTCCAGATGGAACATCGAATGATATGGAAGGAATGCGATAAATTAACCCTTCGATAAGAACCATTGACAACCCTTCATAAAATGAAGTTAGAACTTGCAATTTAGATTCTGCATATATTAGCCCGGGATTATTAACAAATGAATCAATTACGACGTGATCAATCCTTTCGTTTATAATTCTTTGCTCTAAATGTTCTTTGAAAGGTCCTTCACCTATAATTCTCAACATAAAAGGCTTATCGAATTTTTTATTTACAATCGACCAAATATCAAGCAACCTATCGAAGCCCTTAACTTCCACAAATCTTCCAAGAGCAACAATTTGATTTTTTTTATAGGTATTTAGTAACATTCTATCGGCATGAGAAAAATCAAAAGGTGCGGGGTTATAGATTACTGTAACTTTCTTATTATGCCACAATGCGGCATCTTTATGAGTTAACGTGACTATCTCATCTGCAAAAATTTTTGAAAGGGAACGCCCACGTTTTGCCCATGACTCTTTTCTCAAGTAACTTGTGTGATCCCAGCAAACATATTTACAACGATTGAATAATTGAGGTAAAACAGTCCAGACAATAGAAGCCATTCCAACACTTACAAAACAATCGAAGTCATGTTTTTTTAAATATTTATTAACTAGCCATATAGTTCTTACAATACGTAAATTTCTTGACAACGACTCAGACTTTTCTGGCTTGTCAATAAAAGTAACATTAATATCATCTCTTAATTTATAGGGAAACTCTTTTTCAACGGGATGTGAAAATGTGAGAATGTGCACATTGCAATAGTCGGCTAACTTATTAGCGATATCAATAGTAACCCTTTGTAGCCCTCCCTTATCGTATAAATCTATTGCAAAAAAACAAATTTTTTGTTTCATATCACACGGCCATTATATTTAGCATTTATAAGAAAAGATGCCATCAATAACAAGACAAAGATAATTGATGTACAATAATTAACAATAATAAATTCCCCTTTATATTGTAAGGCAAGTGATAAAAGAAAAAGAGCCAAAAGCAAAGTGTTCGATTTTTCCAAAATACATATTTTTTTTAGCCAATAGAACCAAACATAAACCATTGAGAGTATTAGAAAAATACCACCATAAAGTGTTGGCCTCATATAGCCAGCATCGGTAGCCATGTAATATGTTCCTTCTTCACTACCAGCATATAGCCCATCACCAAATATAAAGGTATGTTCTTGAAGCGCAAAATACATGCCTTTTAACTCATCTGTCGAAGCAGTAGATACTCCCCCAGTATCATTATATTTATAGATAATTTCAAATGCCCATGGGAGTACTTTTTCTTGTATAACAGCTAACTGATCAGGGAATGCCAAAAAAGAAAATAGCAGGGCAAGGCACCCAAACCCTATGAATATCATTAGTAATATGATGCTTCTTTTCTTAGAGAATCTGGAAAATGGATTAAAAATGAAGAGAAAAAATATGACCACACCTAAAATGGCTGTGCGGCTTATAAATATCGAAGACGCTGCTATGCATAGTAAAAGTATTGAAGTATAGAGAATTGATGTGTTTTTTTTCACAAAATCGTTTGCAAGCAAAATCAAAACAACACAAAAATAACAGGCTAATGCATAAAATTGCATACTTGATAATGCAACTCCGCGTAATCCCTCAGATACAAGTGATGAGTTATTCGCATCATTATTTTGTAGCGTTTTTATAACTTCCGAAAATGAAGGAATGAGAATGGCGGTGATGATGATTAGCGACTGAATTAATGTTATTCTATAAATATGTCGATTTATATCACTTAAGCTTTCAACTTTTTCTGAAATAAAAATGCAAACTGCGAATAAAGTTGCCACAATGCTAAATAGTAAAATCTTTGTCAGAGATACTAAGTAAGTTGTATCTATCCCCCCTTCAAAAAGGGTTCTGAAAGTAACTAGTGCCATAATTAATGAAAATGGCAAAATATATTTTAATGTGAAAGATGCGTATGCCTTGGATATTAAATTCCAATTTCCAGACAAGCGTTTAATGTTAAAGACAATGAAAAAGAGACTTAACAAAAATGCGCCGTAAAGTGCTGGTCCAACGCCAGGGATATAAAAATTAAAAACCCCCATAAATATAATCAAAGAAATGACACATGAATGTAAAGTCAGCCTGTTTCTTTTTATCATTTAGTTAATTTATCCCTTAGCCAATATGGTTTAAATAACAGTGCAACACGATATATTAATTTATTAATCATTGTTTTCTTCGTGCCTAGCACTAATGATAAACCTATACACAATGCATAAAATACTGCCTTTCTCAGATTTACAATTATGGTGCACTTTTCCTTAAATAAGTAAATATCTACTAATAGTCGTTGCTGCAAATGCCCAATATTGAAGAGTGAATGACCGGATTGTGAAATAGAATTTCCGACTCGATATTTTACAGTTATAACATCCATGAAAAAGAGTTTCTCTCCAGCTTCAAGGATCCGTAACCATAGCGGTGAATCCTCTAGCATTAAAAATCTTTCATCTGCAAAGCCAACCTTCTCCATCATTGCTCTATTAATGAAAGCTGATGGCGCGCAAGCAAAGCCGCCCGCACTCGCTAAAAATTCTAATTGTTTTTCTCTAGATTGCTTGAGCTTACTTCTCTGTAATTTTGAAGGATACTGGCTATTGTTCGAGTTGTCTTTTGAAAAAGATTGCATTAGAGAAAATACAACACTATTGATATTATTTTTGCTAACAAAATTGACATTATCTGTAATACAACTAGGCATCAATACGTCGTCACCTGCGATTGACTTAATCCATTGCCCTTGCGATAATTTCCACGCTTTATTTATATTCTTTGTTAGCCCAACATTATACTGTCCTACTATGACATGCGTGGAATTAAAAGCGAAACCATTAGATTCAAGCCAGTTATTAATCAAACACATCGTATCATCAAAAGAACAATCATCCGCAATAATCAACTCTATATTGCCCACTCCGTAATCTTGATTTTTTATGCTATCCAAGGTCTCAATAATAGTTGAACTTGAGTTATACGTAACCACACAAACTGTAATTAATTTTTTTTCAGCATTCACTGGCTAGCCCTTTCCGCACAATCAGGAGTTTTCTTTAATGCCTTTCTGTAAACAGATATAAACCAAAATAAAATATACAATATAGTTTAATAAATATGCAATATTTGCACCTTGAGCACCAAACTCTTTTATACAAAAATATGACATTGTCACAAAAGTCACCGCAGCTGTAATTTCACATAATACGAAGAGTCTTGTTGCTCCTCTTGAAATCAAAGCGTATGCATAAAGCCAAGAAAGAATCTTTACAACATCGCCGCATAATTGTATGGAAAAAAGCTCTCTTGCATTTCTAAATGACTCAGTAAATAGAATAGAAAGCGCCATATCTCTAAACAGGTAAATTATCAGTGCCATTAAAGCTACTGCAGGCATAACAATGTACGCTGTACTTTTTATCTCTTTTTTTAAACCTTCTGCCGATTTGATCGTCGACAACAAAGGGAGATAATAAATAGATAGTGACATAGTTATTACAGTTAAGTAGGTTTCAGAGATTTTCCATACGGCTTGCCAATATCCCGTAATCTCCCAACCTACTTCTGAAATAAGTAACTTACGAATTATGATCAATGCTGTCGGCATTGTGACCGCAGACACTACTGCCATAAGTACATAACCTAATACTATTTTAGAGTTTTCTTTATCAATGCTCCCAAATAGATATTTTAACCGACACCATGGTTTGTGGATAGCAAATAGTAACATACCCAAACCTATAAGAGCATTTTGTATTGTTACGGCTATCAATGCCCCTTGAATTCCGTATTTTACAACGAGACTCAACATAACAATTGACGATAGTACAACTGAAATCATGCCAAGTATTACGTATTGCTTATATAACTTCTGACCGTTTAGAACAGAGTTAATAAATGTTCCTATCGCAGTAAAAGGTAACGAAAAGGCACTGGCAACTATAATCCATGAGTAAGTTTCTGTCTCGAACAAAAAATGTGAAACAAAAGATGAAAACAATAGAAGTATTGGCGCGATTATGCTGTATAAAATTATCGTCCATCTTATACTTACTCGCCACCAACTAGAGCATGCTTCGTAACCCTCAAGATGCTTCTCAGCGGTGAATTTCACCACGGATGTATTCACCGGAGAATTAATAAGACCAGTTATACTATTGATTAAATTTTGCAACTGACCCAACATTGCAATACCTGTTGGGCCAGTGTAAATGGCGACTACTTTAGCAACTATAAATCCCGCAATCATACGGGATAATGTCAATAGCCCAGTAAAAAAGGTTACTGAAAGAAGCTTCCTCATCCCATAAAACCATTCACTGCATTTATCACCATCTCAATTTCACTATCGGACATTGTTGGATCTAATGGTATGGATAAAACTTCATTATGAATGGTTTCAGTTAAAGGAAGATGATAATGTTTTAGGTTATCGTATGCTTGTTGTTTATGGGGCGGGATTGGATAATGTATCATCGTAGCGATGTTTTCATTTTGTAGATAACTAACCAATGCCTCTCTCCTCTTTGTTTTTAAGACAAACAGGTGCCAGACATGCCCTTGCTGGCTTGTTAGCTTTGGTAATTCGATATGTTCATTTTTTATTTCTTCTAAATATCTAGATGCAATCCGTTGTCTAATTTTTGTTTCATCTTCAATATATTTTAACTTAACAGACAGCATTGCTGCTTGAATCTCATCCAGTCGGCTATTCGTACCAGTATAAATATTATGATATTTCTTATGAGAACCATAATTTCTCAAAGCAAATAATACCTCTGCTAACTTATCATCATTTGTTGTAATCGCGCCAGCATCACCCAATGCACCAAGGTTTTTACCAGGATAAAAACTAAATCCAGCAGCATCTCCCCAATTCCCAGCTTTTTTATTATTAATATTTGCACCGTGCGCTTGAGCACAATCTTCTAGAACTAGAAGTTTATATTCATGAGCAATTTTCTGTATATCGTTCATTGGAGAAATCTGTCCATAAAGATGAACAGGTAAAATTACTTTAGTTTTATCAGTAATAGCTTCAATAATACCTTTTGCATCTAAATTGAAAGTTTCTATATTTGGCTCAACTAATCTTGGGGTAAGATTATTTTCAGTTATTGCTAAGATAGACGCTATATACGTATTCGCAGGAACAATAACCTCATCATTGTCCTTCAAGAGCCCCATTTCTTTCCAGGCTCTTAGTACTAATGTCAATGCATCTAATCCGTTTGCAACACCAATTGCATGTTTTGTCCCGCACCAATCTGCAAAATCCTTTTCAAATTTTTTAAGCTCATCTCCCATGATATACCAGCCAGAATCGATTACTCGCGAACAAGCATCTTTAAGCTCTTCAGTATATCTAGAATTAATTCGTTTTAGATTCAAAAAATCAACCATTTTAATCTCCTTTTAAAATTAAATTAGCAGGATTACCCACAACTGTTGTATATGGTGCTACATTCTTTGTGACCACGGCCCCAGCGCCAACCATTGCCCCCTCACCAATAGTTATTCCTGGCAAAATTGTTGCATTTGCGCCAAGGGAAGCACCCTTTTTAATAATAGTTCTGAGAAATTGTTCAGGATATTGTTTGGAGCGAGGATGTTTATCATTGGTAAACGCAACACAGGGGCCAATAAACACATCGTCTTCAATGGAAATACCATCCCATAGAAATACTCCAGACTTCACTGTAACTCGATCACCTATTTTCACATCATTTTCTATAAATGTATGAGCGCAAATATTACAATCTTTTCCAATCACAGCCTGCGGTAATATAACCGCATATTGCCAGATAGTTGTCCCTGTACCTATCTGATCCGTCTGTACGTCACTCAAGTCATGGATTTTCATTTTAACCTCTCCACAAACTCTTCGTAATTTCGAATATAGTCACTCTCGTCATAAACATCACTTGCTAAAACTAATAGAATACAATCCTGTGAGTAATCATACATTTCATGCCACATGTGTGGTTCGATAAGTAAACCCAGCGCTGGATTGTCTAGGAGTATTTCAACCTTTTCTTGCCCATCATCAAGCATAAACCGACAAGAACCATTGACCGGAATAGCAAGCTGTCTCAACTCCTTATGTGCATGATATCCACGGCGAACATTATCCTGAGTGCCAAACATGTAATAAACACGTTTAATTTCAAATGGAACATTCTTTGCTTGTTCAAGAGCAACAAGCATGCCACGTTCATCTCCATGTTTTTGTAATGGGATCAATTCAACTTTCATGTTTGTTTACCAGATTAATGAGATATTTCCCGTAATGATTTTTTTCTATTTTTTTTCCAAGCTGATACAATTCGTCATCCTGTAACCAACCATTGCGCCAAGCGATCTCTTCAGGGCAAGCAACCATCATGCCCTGGCGTTTCTGAACTGTTTCAACAAAACTACCGGCCTCAATGAGGCTGTCATGAGTACCGGTATCTAGCCATGCAAATCCTCGCCCAAGGAGTTCAACATTTAAGGCATTACGCTTTAAATAAATTTCATTAACTGCCGTGATTTCTAATTCCCCTCGCGATGAGGGTTTTATATTCTTTGCTATTTCAATCACGCTATTGTCATAAAAATAAAGACCTGTTACTGCCCAATTTGATGTTGGTTTAACTGGCTTTTCCTCAATACTTATTGCTTGATAATTTTGGTCAAAAGACACTACGCCAAACCGCTCGGGATCCATAACTTGATAGCCAAATACTGTTGCGCCGGTATTTCTTTCTGCTGCTGCTTTTAATTTAGGTGTAAAACCTTGGCCAAAAAATATATTATCACCAAGCACTAGACAGACTGAATCATCACCAATAAATGCTTCACCAATAATAAATGCCTGAGCGAGGCCATCTGGACTAGGCTGAATGGCATACTCAATTTTGATACCAAGATGATTACCGTCTCCAAGAAGACGCTGGAATCCAGCCTGGTCTTCAAGCGTAGTAATGACTAGTATGTCTTTGATGCCTGCAAGCATCAAAACAGATAAAGGGTAATAAATCATTGGTTTGTCGTAAACAGGAAGGAGTTGTTTTGAAACCCCCATAGTAATGGGGTACAACCGCGTGCCTGAACCACCAGCTAAAATTATACCTTTCATTTTGTTAACCCCAGACGCTCACGTTGATAACTCCCATCCTGCACTCGCTCACACCATCTAAAATTAGCCAGATACCACTCAACGGTTTTGCGGATCCCGCTCTCAAACGTCTCTTGCGGTTCCCAACCCAGCTCTTCGCCAATTTTATGGGCATCGATCGCATAACGACGGTCATGTCCCGGACGGTCTGTGACGTAAGTAATCTGATCGCGATATGACCCTTCTTTAGGAACGATTTCATCCAGAAGGTCGCAGATGGTGTGAACAACATCGAGGTTTTGCTTCTCGTTATGACCACCGATGTTGTACGTTTCGCCGGGCTTACCCTGAGTGACTACGGTATAGAGCGCGCGGGCATGATCTTCCACATACAGCCAGTCGCGGATCTGGTCGCCCTTGCCATAAATAGGCAGTGCTTTACCGTCCAGGGCATTCAGGATAACCAGCGGGATCAGTTTTTCCGGGAAATGGTATGGACCGTAGTTGTTAGAGCAGTTGGTCACCATGGTTGGGAAACCATAGGTGCGAAGCCAGGCGCGGACCAAATGATCGCTCGAAGCCTTAGAAGCAGAATACGGGCTGCTCGGCGCATAAGCGGTTGTTTCAGTAAACAGTGGCAGTTCGCTTGACGCCGGATGCTCGTCAGGATGAGGCAGATCGCCATACACTTCGTCAGTCGAAATATGGTGGAAGCGGAATGCGGCTTTGGCTTCATCACTCAGTGTTGACCAGTAGGTGCGAGCGGCCTCCAGAAGGACATAAGTGCCGACGATATTCGTTTCGATAAACGCCGCCGGGCCAGTGATAGAACGATCCACATGACTTTCCGCTGCAAGATGCATCACCGCATCAGGCTTATGAGCAGCAAAAATACGTTCCATCGCCGCTTTGTCGCAGATGTCTGCCTGCTCAAACGCATAACGCTCGCTATCACTCACATCAGCAAGCGATTCCAGGTTACCGGCATAGGTCAATTTGTCGACATTGACCACTTCATCCTGGGTATTTTTAATAATATGCCGTACTACAGCTGAACCGATAAAACCGGCACCGCCAGTAACAAGAATTTTCACGTTAGCTATTCCGTAGATTGAATATATCGAGATATTGATGTTCTGAATTCAGGATAATAGGGACGAAAACAGAAAATTGACACGCTACCGCCCCAGGCTTAACAGCTACCAGTGCACTGAGCGATTGCTTAAAATGAGTGTTCTGCGGTCAGTTTCCGGACGTAAAAAAACCAGTGGATAACCACAGAAGAACGTTAATTGTCGTCCTTATCGCCCCCAGAAACAAGTAGAAATCCTTATCAAGTAGTCCAAAAAAACAACAGGTAACTCATTGTAATTCTGGGAATTTAAAAACAAAAAACGGCAACTATCAATCTTGAGGATTTACCTTCGCTCAGGATGACGGTTGCCGCTACTTTGCTCGTGGCGCTTAACAGGACTGAAGAATCACTCGCTCGTGAGCATCTTCTCAATGCTCTTACGGAACTTCGCGCCCTCTTTGAGGTTACGCAGCCCGTAGTTCACGAACGCCTGCATGTACCCCATTTTCTTACCGCAGTCGTAGCTGTCGCCGGTCATTAGCATCGCATCAACGGACTGTTTCTTCGCCAGCTCGGCGATTGCATCTGTCAGCTGAATACGTTCCCATGCGCCCGGTTCTGTTTTTTCCAGTTCGGCCCAGATATCAGCGTTCAGTACGTAGCGGCCCACCGCCATCAGATCGGAAGCCAGAGTCTGCGGCTGATCGGGTTTTTCGATGAACTCGACGATACGGCTCACCTGCCCTTCTGAATCCAGCGGCTCTTTAGTTTTAATCACAGAGTACTCGGACAGATCGCCTTTCATGCGTTTTGCCAGCACCTGGCTGCGGCCCGTTTCATTGAAACGCGCGACCATAGCGGCAAGGTTGTAACGCAGCGGATCGGCAGACGCATTGTCAAGAATGATATCTGGCAGCACGACGATGAATGGGTTGTCACCCACGATAGGGCGAGCACAAAGAATGGAGTGTCCCAGGCCCAGCGGCTGCGCCTGGCGAACGTTCATGATGGTCACCCCTGGCGGGCAGATAGACTGCACTTCGGCCAGAAGCTGACGCTTAACACGCTGCTCAAGCAGCGCTTCGAGTTCGTAAGAGGTGTCGAAGTGGTTCTCTACCGCATTCTTGGATGAATGGGTCACCAGAACGATTTCTTTGATCCCTGCAGCAACAATCTCGTCAACGATGTACTGAATCATCGGCTTGTCGACGATCGGTAGCATTTCTTTTGGAATCGCCTTCGTGGCTGGCAGCATATGCATGCCCAGACCCGCTACCGGAATGACTGCTTTCAAATTAATCATTATTTCTTCCACCTTAAAATGGTTGCCGAATTATAGCTGTTAAACCTGTTTTCGCCAGCATGTTTTGCGGTAATTCTGGACCTGATGGTACGCTTTCGACCCACAAAATACAGTAGTTGTTGTCCGAATACGTCACAGTTCTGCCCCAGAATAATCGCAAAATGGCTGGCGCAAAACCTATCTGTGGGGCAATTTGAAGTTCAACCTCTCCACATTCACCACCTGCTGATCCACCCGGTCGATATCCACCGAACTCTGCCCTTTCTCATTCACCGCATGGATGTTTGCCAGCGACAGCAACGTCTTGTCTTTCGCCATAAACTTGCCGCGCACGTCTTTGCGCAGGTCAAAATTCATCTTCAGCGCGGGCCCAACGGTCGCTTCCTGCATCACCTTAATGTTACGCAAAAACAGATGCTGCGGTTTGTTATGCAGTTCAAGCGTAGCACGCTGCATCTCGACGTTGGTGATGGCGACAAATGAAGTCGCATTGCCGGACGAAATCTGGATACCGCGCAGTTTATATGCCAGCTCACGATTATCCAGGTGGATGTTGTTGAGCCTGAAGTTCTGCGGGATCGACAGATAGTCGCCCTTAATCACCCCGTAACCGATCAGCATACCGGCGCTGTTGACCATCTCGACGTTGTCGATGACAAAATTATCGCAGCCGTAAATCGCCACCGTCGCGTTATCAATCCCCGCTTTCTTACTGAAATCCGGAGTGATGTTTTTCGCTTTGACGTTACGGATGATGAAGTGTTTACCGTTCTCGACGTGAACCAGCTGGCGGCAGTTACTCCCGGTGATGTTTGCCACCACAAAGTTCTTCACCGTCTGCTTTTCCGGGTAGTCGTTATCGTACGTACTCCCGGCCAGGCCGATGCCGATGCCCCAGTTAATCTTGCCGTTGGTGCAGTTGATGTTGTCGATGACGTGGTCGGAGATCAGGATATTGCGATCGTTGATGGCCACGTTCCACTCGATCGCATCGCCCTGCAGATGGCTGAAACGACTATTGGTGATCCGCGCCCCGTCGACCTGATTATGGAATCCCTGTCGCAGAATGGCGTAGTTGGCCTGCGACACGCTGATATTGTCGATCAGCAAATTACGCATGACCCGCGGCTTTTTGCCCCCGATGTATATCTGCGTCACCGGGCCAAAGCCGCTCATCGCCAGCCCCTGGATCACACAGTCAGAACCGCGCACATCCAGGGTGATATTTTCCGTGCGGCCCTGCCCTTCGCCGATCACTTTACTGCCTTCCTGCAGCACGAAGCGCCCGCGACCATTCCCGGTCAGCGCACCGCGGATAAGCAAGGTTTTGCCATCGGGAATAAAAATCCCGGTGTTGATGTTCTCGCAGGTGAGTCCCGCCGGGACCACCACCGTGTCGCCATCGACGAAGGCCTGCTTAAAGGCCGCGATCCAGTCCTTGCGATTGTACTGGCTGATGTCGACCGTCCCGCCCCCCGCCGCCCGCGCAAGGCGGGAGGTAAGCAGCGGCGTCGCGGCCAGCAAAGAGCAGGAGGTCACGAAAGTGCGTCGGGTTATTTTTTTCAGCATACCACCTCGGCTTATAGCGTTTGTAACAGGCTCGCTAACTGACGATTTATCACCTGCTGATTAAATTCGGTTTCGACTTTTTGCCGCGCGTTGTGCAGCACAGGGGCCAGCGCCTGCTGATCGATATCGCTAAACGCCGCCAGCTGGTCGGCCAGCGCCGAGGCGTTGTTTTCCGGCACCAGCCAGCCGGAATGGCCGGGCTCGATCAGCTCCGGAATACCGCTGTGCACGGTGGACACGACCGGAATACCGACCGCCATCGCCTCCATCAGCGCGACGGGGATCCCTTCCATATCGCCGTCTGCGCCGGTGACGGACGGCAGCAAAAACACATCTGCCTCGTCGAGCATGGCTTTGACTTCATGGCTGGGTTTAAAGCCCGGCATCTCGACAACGCCTTCGAGCTGATATTGTTCGATCAGCGTGCGCAGGCGGCGCTCCCACGGGCCAATCCCGAGGATGCGATAGTGGAAATCCACCCCGCGCGACTTGAGCTGACGGCAGGCTTCGATCGCCACATGCAGCCCTTTTTTCTCGGTGAGACGCGCCACGGAGATAATTTGCAACGGTTTGCCCGGCACTTTCACCGGGCGCTGGGTGAAGCGCTCCATGTTCACCCCCATCCGCGACACGGTGATTTTGTCGGACGGACAGCCCATGGTTTTCAGCCGTCCGGCCCACAGGTCGCTGATTGGCAGCATCATGTCGCCGCGACGAAAAAGCTGCTGATATTCACCGGTGTAATGGTTCAACACCTCATGGCTGGAGATGTCGATCCCGTGGAAAATGGTCGCGATTTTGCCGTCAATGACGCCCAGCTCGCGCAGCTTTGCCGCAGTCACGCCAGCCGGGCCAAAGTGGGCGATAAACACATCGGCACGAAACGGTCGCGCGGTTTGCCCGCTAATCGACGAGAGGATCAGGTTGCGCGACTCCGCGCCGTAGCGCGACACATTCAGCGCCCGCCACGTCGAGGGACGATGCAACCCGCACAGCGTCCGGGTTGCACGGTAGCGCAGCTTCGCCAGACGGCCCTGCGGCTCATCCTGCAGCCAGCGGGTTTTCGCCGCAAGATCGTACTGCGTCCAGGCCGCATGGGTATTCTGCGTATCGCCCTTTTGCAGGGCGACAATCTCCACGTCGTATCCCATATCGATAAACGCGGTGATTTGGTTGAGCACAAAAGTTTCAGACGAGAGCGGGAATTTCAGTAAGAAGAATCCAACCTTCATTTGCCCTCCCCGATGCGGTCGAGGACGGATTTGACCATGCTGATGCCGTTTTCGCGTTCCGCTTTCACCGCGCGCGCCAGGCGTTCGTTGACCTCCGGAAGCTGGCCCAGCGTGTCACCGACCATCGCGCCCAAAGAACCGTCGAGCAGATGGCGAATATCCACCGCCATCTCCGGCATGCCGAGCTGCTGCATGATGCCCGCCGATTTGTGTTCGTAGTTGATGGCAATCGCCGGCGTACCAAAGTTCATGGAGATAATCGCCGAGTGCAGGCGCGTGCCCACCGTCAGGTCGCAGGCGGAAAGCAGTTTGCCCATCTCCAGGTCGTTGAGCTCGTCCATCACCACGTGGTACCGCGACGGATCGTTAACCAGATTGCGCAGGTTCAGCGCCACCATGCGGTCATCTTTGTTGTAGCTGTCGATCCCGGTACAGGTCGAGAGCGCCAGCACCTGATACCCGCTGTCGAGCACGCGATTCACCACTTCGGCAAACGCCTGTTCGTAGGCGGCCTGGGTGGTTCCCAGACGTTTATCAAATGGCGCCAGTTCGCGCAGGGTGATGGCGACGGTTTTCTGCTTTGCCGCCACGTTCAGCCAGTGCTGAACCGCGTAGCTGGCCTCGAAGTTGTCGTTCTGATGGTCCACCAGCCAGGCCGTATCCACGCCGTGTTCCACTTTCGACGTATCAATCTCACTGCGTTTCATCAGATCGAGGCTCACGGATTCCCGCAGGATCAGCGCGTCGCAGTGGCCAAAAACATAGTTTGCCAGCTGGTTGAACTGCGGATCCTGGAACGGCCCGACGCTGTGACCAATCATAAACAGCGGTTTTTTCGCCATGAACGTACAGAGCGCATGCTCAAACTGCGGCACGCCGTACAGATCGACAAAGAAGGATCCGCCGACCTGGATAATGGCGTCGTAGCCCGACAGCAGGCGCACAAAATCGGTAAAGCCCTGCGCGATGGCGATATTGCGCAGCTTGCCGGTGTCGGTGACGCGCGACAGCAGCACCTGATGCTGATAGCGGCGACGCAGCACTTTCTTCACGCGCCCCACCACGCCCGTCGCGGTGTTGTGCTGTTTCATCTGGCTGTAGAGCGGATCGCCCATCACCGGGCGATTGAGTAACCACGACGAGCTCACCGGGTAGCGGCTCATCACATCCACTTCTGTCTCAGGCTCAAGGGTGTTAATGGCATCCAGCAGACCGCGCAGAATGGCGCTGTCGCCACGGTTGCCGCAGGTATGGTTGCCCAGAATCAATAATTTCATAATGACCTCTAAAAGGGGTTCTTCACATAACAGGTGCGGCCTGATGCCCTCACCCCGGCCCTCTCCCACAGGGAGAGGGTGAAAAGTTCCCTCTCCCCTTGGGAGAGGGTTAGGGTGAGGGGGAAATCACCCCGCCCTCAGCAACGTTTTCATCTTCTCGCTGCGACAAAACTGGCGTTTCATCTCCACCACCAGCGCATTGCGGGACAGCACAATCATCACCCCAAACGCCAGCGCACCGGCGGCGATCTGTACCGCCAGCAGTACGCCCAGCGGCAGATGGCCGTTGAGCACAATCCCTAATCCGTAACTCGCAACAAGCGTCGGCAGTGACAGGTAGAACGGCAGCCACAGGCTCAGGATGTACTGACGATAGCTGGAGCCGAGCACCGGCTTAATCATCACGAAGTAGCTCAGCACCGTGTTGACGATCTGCACCAGCAGGAAGCCCAGCGTCACGCCAATCGCGCCCGCCGTCTGGCCGCCGACGATAATCGCCGGAATAAACAGGAAGGTTTTAAACACGTTGAATTTGAAGCTGATATCGACCCGCGCTTTCGCCATCAGCAGCGACCCGATCGGATTGCCGACGGAGCGCAGCAGGCCCACCACGCACAGCAGCTGCAGGATCGGGATGATCCCGCTCCACTTCTCGCCAAACACCAGCGGAACAAAGTTGTTAGAAACCACCATCAGCCCGAGCAGCGCCGGGAAGTTGATAATCCCCACCACCGACAGCAGCTTGTAGAAGTTCACACGCAGCTTCTCGGTGTCGTCCTGAATCTTGGCGAACGCCGGGAACAGCACGCGGGTGATGATTGGGTTGAGCTTCATCGGTGGGACAACCGCCACGTTGTACGCCAGGTTATAGCCCCCCGCGACGCTCGCCCCGAGAATACGCGCCAGCACCAGGGTGGAGAGGTTGGTGTTCACATAGTTGATAATGCTGTCGGCGGTCAGCCAGGCACCAAAACGCAGATTGGATGAGACCGACGCCAGCGAGAAATGCAGGCCCGGACGGTAAATCTTGCGGCCAAAGAACCCAAACAGCAGCGTGCGCACGGCGGTGTTGACCAGATACCCGAGGATCGCCGTCATCGCCAGCGGCCAGAAATGAGCGCTGACGACGGTGAAGGTAAAACCGGCCAGCACCGAAGAGGTCTCGATCATGCCGATTTTGTTGAACTCCAGCTCCTTTTGCATCAGGGCGCGGAACTGCTGACCGTGGGGGATCAGCACAAAGGCAAACGACAGCGTGCGGATCAGCGGCGCGAGATCCGGGTTATTCAGCACATCGCCGATAACATCGCTCAGCAAAAACACGCCCACGCACACCACCATCCCCAGCCCGACGTTGAGCCAGTACAAAGTAGTGAGTTCAAGATGGCTAATCTCTTTGCGCTGAATGATCGAGTTGGCAATCCCGAAGTCCGACAGGGTATCGGCCAGGGCGATAATCACTAATGACACCGTCAGCAAACCAAACTGATGGTTATCAATAATGCGCGCCAGCACCGTCATCTGCACCAGCCCGAGGCCGATGATGATGATGGTCGCCATCGCCGACCACTTGGCCCCGCTGATGGTTTTTTCACGTAAGCTCATGTTAGTAGGCCGCTTTGTTGACAAAACCTTTGAACACCGTCAGAAACACGATCTTGATATCGAACCAGACGCTCCACTCGCGGATGTACTCCAGGTCGAACTCAACGCGTTTTTCCATTTTTTCCAGGGTATCGGTTTCCCCGCGCCAGCCGTTGATCTGCGCCCAGCCGGTAATGCCCGGCTTCACTTTGTGACGCAGCATGTAGCCTTCAATCAGCGCGCGGTACTGCTCGTTATGCGCCACCGCATGGGGACGCGGCCCGACAATCGACATCCCGCCGGTCAGCACGTTGATAAACTGCGGCAGTTCGTCCAGCGATGTGCGGCGCAGGAAGTTCCCCACGCGGGTCACGCGCGGATCGTTCTGCGTGGCCTGGGTCACGACGCTGTCGTTTTCCATCACCTTCATGGAGCGGAATTTCCACACCATGATCGGCTTGCCGTCCATCCCGTAGCGGGTCTGGCGGAAGATAATCGGGCCGGGCGAGGTCATTTTGACCGCCAGCGCAATCCCGCACAGCACCGGGGAGATCAGCAGCAGAATCAGAGAAGAAAGGACGATATCTTCCGCGCGTTTCAGCAGACGGTTAATCCCGGAGAGCGGCGTGTCGTACAGGGGCACCACCGGCACGCCATTCACCTCTTCAATCCGCGAGTGCAGAATGTTGAAGGTAAAGACGTCAGGGATCAGGATCACCGAGCAGGTGGTGTCGGCCAGCTCGCGCATCAGGTATTTGATGCAGGACTCTTCGCTCATCTTGAGGGCGAGATAGACGTTATGAATTTTGCCCGCGCGCGCGTCTTCGATCAGTTGCTCGTAGTTGCCCGCCCAGTCCGAGGTCACTCCGCCCGGTTTGGCGTCGTGATACACCCCCACCACGTCAAAGCCCAGCCACGGCTCTTTGCGAAAACTGTTCAGCAGCGCCTGACCTACGGGTAAATCCCCGGCCACCGCCACATAACGCTTGTTGTAGCCGCGATTGCGCAGCCACCCGGCGAAGAAGCGGATCAGGGAGCGGCAAACCACCATCCCGACGCTGGTTAACGCATACCAGCACAGATAGGTTTTGAGGCTGTTATCGAAGTCACTGCTGAATGCCACCAGCCCGGCGCTGAAGATCAGGCTCAAGGTCCAGTTTTGCAGGAGGAGCATCAGCTCGGTGGTCATTTTGACGCCGCGGTATGATCGGTAAAAATCCGTCATCCCGCCGATCATCTGAAAGACCACCAGCGCCAGCAGCGCCATCAACAGGTGCATGTATAAAAACGACAGGTTGCTTAGCTGACACACGACCCACAGCCCACCGAACATGATGGTGATGTCAGAAAAACGCTGCACCATAGAGATTAACGATGCATTCGTTTTGGCTCGCTCGCGCTTTTTTAGATTTGTCATCGTTGTTCCTGTTTGAGTTTCCCCTCGTCCCGGCCCTCTCCCCATAGGGCGAGGGTGAAAAGACCGCTCCGAGCGATCCCCTCTCCCCTATGGGGAGAGGGTTAGGGTGAGGGGCGACGAAATATCATTACGCCTTCAACAGCGCCAGAATGTCCTGCGTTCGTGCCTCCATCAGCGGGACGTCGGCACGCGACTCCACGTTCAGGCGCACCACCGGCTCCGTGTTCGACGAGCGCAGGTTGAAGCGCCACTGCGGGAACGACATGCTGATCCCATCCGTGCGGTCGATCTCCAGCGCGTGCAGGGCAAAGTGTTGCTCCACGCGGGCGATGGACTCGGCCGGCAGTTCCAGCTTGCTGTTGATCTCACCGCTCGCTGGGAACGCCGCCATGCGATCGCGGACCAGTTCGCCCAGGGTTTGCCCTTTCAGGCACAGCAGTTCCGTCACCAGCAGCCACGGGATCATCCCGCTGTCGCAGTAGGCAAAATCGCGGAAGTAGTGGTGGGCGCTCATTTCTCCGCCGTAGATGGCGTCTTCTTCGCGCATGCGCTCTTTGATGAACGCGTGACCGGTTTTCGACATCACCGGCGTGCCGCCCGCGGCGCTGACCACATCGACGGTGTTCCAGGAAAGGCGCGGGTCGTGGATGATCTTCGCCCCCGGATTTTTCTCGAGGAAGGCTTCCGCCAGCAGGCCGACGATGTAATACCCCTCGATAAACTGGCCGTTCTCATCGAACAGGAAGCAGCGGTCAAAGTCGCCGTCGAAGGCGATGCCCATATCCGCGCCGTGCTCAATCACCGCGTTGCGGGTATCGTCCCGGCACTCGGGCAGCAGCGGGTTAGGAATGCCGTTCGGGAAGTTGCCGTCCGGGGTGTTGTGAACTTTGATGAAGGTGACCGGGACATTCAGGGCTTTGAAGCGCGCTTCGAGGGCATCCACCACCGGGCCTGCCGCGCCGTTCCCGGAGTTGATCACCAGTTTGAGTGGGGTGATGTTCTTAACGTTGATGTAGCCGAGGAGATGGTCGATGTACGCTTTGCGCAGGTCGATCTGCTGGTAGCTGCCGCGCGCGGATTCGTTCACCGGCGAGAAATCGTTGGCTTCCGCCAGGCGCTGCACGTCGCGCAGGCCGGTGTCACCGCTGATCGGACGCGCCCCTTCGCGCACCAGCTTCATGCCGTTGTAATCCATCGGGTTATGGCTGGCAGTCACTTCGATGCCGCCGTCCACGCCCAGGTGGAAGGTGGCGAAGTAAATCTCTTCAGTACCGGACAGGCCGATATCCAGCACGTCCACGCCCGCGTCCTGCAGCCCTTTCGCCAGCGCCAGTTTTAGCGCTTCACTGGTCAGGCGCACATCGCCGCCCAGCACAATGGTTTTCGGTTTCAGGTATTCGCCGTACGCGCGGCCAATGCGCCACGCAATATCTTCGTTGAGCTCTTCGCCTAATTTGCCGCGAATATCGTAGGCTTTGAAACAGGTTAATTTATTCATGGTCTTACCCTTTTTCAGGCAACAGTCGGCCCTGACCCAAAATGGTCAAAATTGTCTTTGTCGTTGGTCTGTGGTCTTTTGTAGGCCGGATAAGCAACGCGCATCCGGCGAACAACGCGCTCGGGCTAAACCCGCCCGTACCGGTCCTGGAAGCGGACGATGTCATCCTCTTCCAGGTAGGAGCCGGAGCGCACTTCGATCAGATCGAGAGGAATTTTCCCCGGATTCTCCAGGCAATGGGTCGCGCCCAGCGGGATGTAGATAGATTCGTTTTCACCGAGCAGTTTGACCTCGTCATCAATGGTGACTTTCGCCGTGCCCGCGACCACCACCCAGTGTTCGGCGCGGTGATGGTGCATCTGCACCGACAGCCCCTCGCCCGGTTTCACGGTGATGCGCTTCACCTGATAGCGTTCACCCGCGTCGATGGAGTCATATTTTCCCCACGGACGGTAGACTTCGCGGTGAATGTGATGCTCATGACGGCCATCGGCTTTGATCTGCTCGACGACTTTTTTGACGTCCTGCACGGAATTGCGATCGGCAATCAGCACCGCGTCTTTGGTCTGCACCACCACCAGGTCTTTCACCCCGACGGTAGTCACGAGGCCGGATTCCGCATAGACATAGCTGTTTTCGGTTTTGTGGCTGATGACGTCCCCATGGTGGACGTTGCCTTCCGCCGTATGGGCGCTGATTTCCCACAGAGAAGACCAGGAGCCGACGTCGCTCCAGCCCGCATCCATCGGCACCACTACCGCATCCGCCGTGCGCTCCATCACCGCATAGTCCACGGACTCTTCCGGGCAGGCGAGGAACGCCGCTTCATCCACGCGGATAAAGTCGAGATCCGGGTCAACCACCGCCATCGCTTTTTCGCAGGCGCGGAGAATATCCGGGCGATATTTTTCCAGCTCTTCCAGATAACGCCCGGCGCGGAACAGGAACATGCCGCTGTTCCAGTAATACTCACCGCTGGCGACATAGGCCTGCGCGGTTTCCAGATTCGGTTTCTCGACAAACTGCGCCACGTTAAAGGCCACGCTGTCGCCCTCGCCGGTGGTCACGTCGCCGCGACGAATATAGCCGTAGCCGGTTTCCGGGAGATCCGGCACGATGCCGAAGGTCACCAGTTTGCCGCTTTCAGCGTAAGGAATGGCGGCGCGCACCGCGTCACGGAAGGCATCTTCCTGCTGAATGACGTGATCCGCCGCCAGCACCAGCATCAGCGGATCGCAATCCGGGCTGCTGCGCTGAGCGGCCAGTGCCGCCAGGGCGATCGCCGGCGCGGTATTCCGCCCCGCCGGTTCCAGAATGATGTTCTCGGTCAGCTTGTTGAGCTGACGCAGCTGTTCGGCAACGATAAAACGGTGCTGCTCATTGCAAATCACTACCGGGCTTTCGCACTCCACGCCGTTGAGGCGGGAAACCGTGGTTTGCAGCATGGTGAGCTCCCCTTTCAGGCAGAGGAACTGCTTGGGATAGAGCACGCGGGACAGCGGCCACAACCGACTACCAGAGCCACCCGCCATCACCACCGGGTACAATTTATTCTGACTCATGATTCATCCCCGTATATCTGCAATAAATTGGCTAAGCACGTTCTCTTTTTCGAGCGTGCGTTCGGCATATTCACGTGCCACCGTGTTCTCTTTCGGCATGGCGAGCGCCTGTTCGATCCCGGCCACCAGCGCAGTCACCGACTCCGGCTCCACGCAAACGGCGATCCCCGGGAAGCTGTCGCACAGCTGGCCTAATTCAGTTTCCGGCTCGGCGGTGATCACCGCGTTACCGCCGACGGCCAAAATGTTGGTCAGTTTGGACGGCAGAACCGCATCCGCCGCACCGCGCTTTTGCACGACCAGGTGGCAGTCGCCCATCTTCAGCAGGGCTGGCAGCGCCTCGTAAGACTGAAGCGGGAAAAATTTAACGTTGTTCAGGCTGCGTTCGCTGACCATTTTCTCCAGCCGGGCTTTACCGCCGCCCTGCCCGACAATCACAAACATCCACGGATGTTTATCCAGCTGCTGCGCGGCGTCGATAACGCTTTCCAGCCCCTGTTTTTCCCCGATGTTGCCTGAGTAAAGAATGATTTTTTGGCTCTCAGGCAGACCGAGCTGCGCACGTAACGCCAGCGCATCGCTGTCCGCGACGTCGCGAAAACGCGCCACTTCGGACCAGTTCGGGAAGAAGATCACTTTCTGCGCCGGAACGCCCTTCTCCTGCGCTTTGTTCATCATCGAGCGCGAAATCGTCGAGACGTAATCGACGTTGTGCAGGCCGCTGCGCTCAAAGGCGCTCGCCAGTTTCGCGACTTTTCCGCCCTTGCCTTTCCCGGCCATCCCGAGGCCGAGCATGGCGTCGACTTCGTAATCCTGAATGTGCAGCAAGGTGCGTGCGCCGGAGAGTTTGCCCAGCAGGCGCATGCCTGGCGTGCAAAATAGCGTTGGCACCACGCCGATAATGCGATCCGGCTTCCAGCGACGCTGCGCCATCAGCGGGAAGAAACTGCTCAGAGCAAAGCTTCCCAAATGCAGCAGGCGTTTCAGCGTCGAAGGTTGTTTTGGCACATACAGCGGGCAGCGCCAGACGGTTGCGTCTCCCTGCTCGCGGCGATAGCGCCAGCTGGAATAACGTTCGCCGACCTTCCATTCCGGGTAGTAAGGCGGGGCCGTAATGACCCGCACCTCATGGCCCTGACGGGTCATCCACTCCACCATCTCACCGGTGTACTTGCCGATACCGGTCAGCTCTGGCGAGTAGTTAATGCCGTAAACGAGGATTTTCATAGGCCTGGCACCTCAGCCTGACGTTCCGCCAGGAAATAGGCGCGGCTGTTGTCGTGAACCTTGTCACTCGCCAGCAGCGCGGCCTTCTCCAGCCAGCGGTAATCATCGTGCTGAGAATCAGGCAGACGCAGGTCTGCCTCACTCACTTTCAGGCGAAAACCCAGCACCACGTAGTGGGTGCTGAAACCGGTGCCGGAAAAGTTATCGTCATAGAAGTGCTGCCATACTCCGTAAAACTGGCCTGCCGCCATCGGCAGACGCAGCCCCAGCTCCGCGAGAGTGAGACGCTCGAAAGCATTTTCTAAGGTCTCATCTTTCTGCACGCGTCCTCCCGGCACGAACCAAAACCCTTGCGCCGGGCGATTGGTGCGTTTGCCGAGCAGGAACTCGCCGCGCTCGTTTTCCACGATGAAATCAATGGAAATCAGCGGAGTGGAACGTACTACCGTGGCAAAATCTTCCTGACTTAAAAACATGATTACCCCCGGAAGCGGTGCTGGTTTTCCAGGAACCACTGGTACGTACTTGCCAGTCCCTGTTCGAGCGACACTTCGTGATACCAGCCGAGCTGGTGCAGACGCGTCACGTCCAGCAATTTACGCGGTGTGCCGTCGGGCTTCGTGGCGTCGAACACCACGCGGCCTTTGTAGCCGACCACCTGAGCGATGGTCTGCGCCAGTTCGCGAATGGTGCAGTCCACGCCGGTGCCGACGTTGATATGCGACAGCATCGGCTCGGTGTTCTCGGCCCAGACCTCGCGGTCCAGCTCCATGACGTGAATGCTGGCGGCAGCCATATCATCCACGTGCAGGAATTCGCGCATCGGCGTCCCGCTGCCCCACACCACCACATCCGGGGTGTTGGCGGCGGTCGCTTCGTGGAAGCGGCGCAGCAGCGCCGGGATCACGTGCGAATTGCTCGGGTGGAAGTTATCGTGCGGACCGTACAAATTGGTCGGCATCACCGAGCGATAATCCCGGCCATACTGGCGGTTATAGGACTCGCACAGTTTGATCCCGGCAATCTTGGCGATGGCGTAGGGTTCGTTGGTCGCTTCCAGCGTCCCCTGCAGCAGTTCGCTCTCGGCGATCGGTTGCTTAGCCATCTTCGGGTAAATGCAGGATGAGCCGAGGAACAGCAGCTTATTCACGTTGTGCAGATGCGCGGCGTGAATGATGTTGCTCTCGATCATCATGTTCTCGTAGATGAAATCCGCCGGGTAGCTGTTGTTGGCGACAATGCCGCCCACTTTCGCCGCCGCCAGATACACCTGGTCGATGCGTTCGTTGGCAAAGAACTGCTGAACCGCCTGGCCATCGAGCAGGTTCAGCTCGTCGCGGGTGCGGACAATCAGCTCCGCGTCGCCGCGCTGTTCCAGCTGACGGACGATGGCGGAACCCACCATCCCCCGATGACCGGCGACAAAAATACGTTGTTTGGTCATGACTCAGGACTCCAGCGCGATGGCAACCTCGTAGCCATGGGACTTCAGCAGGGAGTGTTTTTTCGCTGCTTCGAGATCGTGGGCAACCATTTCAGAGACCATCTCCTGGAGAGTGATTTCCGGTTTCCAGCCCAGTTTTTCGTGCGCTTTGGTTGGGTCGCCGAGCAGGGTTTCCACTTCCGCAGGACGGAAGTAACGCGGGTCAACCTGAACGATCACATCGCCTGGCTTCACGCCCGGCGCATCATGACCGGTGACAGACACCACCACGCCGCGCTCTTCAACGCCGGTGCCTTCAAAGCGCAGTTTGATACCCAGCTGTGCCGCCGCCATTTCGACGAACTGACGCACGGAGTACTGCACGCCGGTGGCGATCACGAAGTCTTCCGGATTGTCCTGCTGCAGCATCATCCACTGCATTTTCACGTAGTCTTTCGCATGGCCCCAGTCACGCAGGGAGTCCATGTTGCCGAGGTGCAGGCAGGATTCCAGGCCCTGAGCGATGTTGGCGATCGCGCGGGTGATTTTGCGGGTCACGAAGGTTTCGCCACGACGTGGGGACTCGTGGTTGAAAAGAATGCCGTTACAGGCGTACATGCCGTAGGATTCGCGGTAGTTAACGGTGATCCAGTAGGCGTACAGTTTGGCGACTGCATACGGAGAGCGCGGGTAGAACGGCGTGGTCTCTTTCTGTGGGATTTCCTGCACCAGGCCGTACAGCTCAGAGGTGGATGCCTGGTAGAAGCGGGTTTTCTTTTCCAGACCGAGGAAGCGAATGGCTTCCAGCAGGCGCAGCGTGCCCATGCCATCGACGTCTGCGGTGTATTCCGGGGATTCGAAGGAGACTGCCACGTGGCTCATGGCGCCCAGGTTGTACACTTCATCCGGCTGCACTTCCTGCAGGATACGGGTCAGGTTGGAACTGTCGGTCAGGTCGCCGTAGTGCAGATGGAATTTCGGGTTTGCAGCATGCGGATCCTGATAGATATGGTCCACACGCTCGGTGTTGAACGAAGAGGCACGACGTTTGATGCCGTGAACTTCGTAACCTTTTTCCAGCAGAAACTCCGCCAGATAAGAACCATCCTGCCCGGTAACGCCGGTGATGAGAGCGACTTTTGACATGTTTATTTTCCTCTGTACTTATCTCAGAAATTATTCAGTTTCAACGCGTTCGCGTATCACCACTGCGGGGTTGCCACGGCAAATCTTATTTGCCGGTAGCGATTTAAATACGCTGCTGCGGGCACCAATAACCGTGCCATCACCAACAGAAACGCCAGGCGCAACAAAAACATCTGTTGCCAGCCAGCATTTTTCACCAATCACAATTGGCGTGGCGTTAATATCAAAATGCTGACTCATAAAATCGTGACTGCCGGTACACAAATAACACTTCTGCGACACCACAGAATGTGCACCGATGGTAATCTCGCCCAGGGTATATAACACCGCGTCATCGCCCACCCAGGCATAATCCCCGAGGGTTAATTTCCAGGGATAGGTAATTTTGACTGACGGGCGAATCACCACATTTTTGCCAATTTTTGCGCCAAATAAACGCAGTAAAAAGGCGCGCCAGCGATACAGCACCTGCGGAGACCAGGCGAATAATGTTGCCTGCACGGCCCACCACAGCTGCACCTTAATTCCATTTCCACCGCGAAAACCTTTCGGGACGGTAAAACCACTGAGATCCTGCATCACATGTCCTTATATTCAGGCTTTGTTATATAAGGCTTTCGTTTTGCCCGTCGTTCTCAGGCGTAATAAATAGGACAATTCCGCCCAAAAGCCCGGCACGCGTAATATATTGCGCTGCACTTTTTTGGCATCCTGGCATAATTCCAGATTATTCGAGGTTGACACGCCGCCCATCGAGAATTCCGACACCAGCCCTTTAATCCGGCGGAACGGATAGCCTGATTTATACAGACTGGCGGCCAGGGCATAATCGGATGACACTTTATATTGCAAATCGTAGGGGTGTTTTTTCAGCCCTGCCGTCGGGAAGAAAATCGCCTGATGGCTGGCCGGTAAACTGTGGTAGATATACCAGCCGCTTTTCGCGCTTCGACGAATTTTATTGCCATCACCGAAATCCAGCAGCGCATCGCCGATAAACATCGCGTCGTCTTTCTGACGAGACAGTTGACGGGCAAACAGCGCCACATCCTCATGAAACACATCGCCGGAATTCAGGAAGATTGCATAGCGCCCTTGCGCCATCTCGATGCCTTTATTCATCGCATCGTAAATGCCTTTATCTTTCTCGCTGATGTAACGTAAGTTGAACTCACCGTTGAGTTTTTCCAGAAACTCCGCCGTGCCGTCGTTGGAGCCGCCGTCCACCACAATCCATTCAAAAGTGAGGCTCGGATCGCGTGCCAGATTGCGCAGCGAGCGCCAGGTTTTTACCACCCCGTCGTGATTGCGAAAGGCGACAGTAATAACGCTAAGAAACATAAATCACCTCATTTCGTCATACGCGCGTAATATTCAGCGCCTTGCGCAAAATAAACGGACAGACAATTAAGAATGCATATTCCGGGCTAAATATTGACCCGGTAAAAAACAGCGACACCGGCGTAAAAAGATAAAGCTGAACACGATAATTCTGATTATCACCAAATGCGTTAATCATCATTTTGAACACTTTAAACAGGTACCAGGCTGTTAACAGCACCGCGAACCAGGAAAAGTAAATAATTAACAGATACAGACCATTGTCTATGGTTTTACCGACATCCGCACCGTTAAAGATTCCGAATGATGCAACATATTCGTAAAGTGAGCCAAATCTGACGACGCCATCAATATGGGTTAAAGAATACCCAACCATCACCAGCGGACCAATAATGCGATAATAAGATGACGACCCTTCCGTTCCTAAATCACCGAGACGGGTGGCGATGTAGGGGAAGGCAAAAACAATACCCACTAAAAATACGGTTAGCGAAATAATAGCTAAGGGTAGTTTTTTCTTAATCGCATCTTTATTCAGGTACTGAAAGGCCCATTCCAGCAGGTAAAACAAGATAAATGTCATTACCCCAGAGAAAGAACCTGACAGCACAATCCCTGCAAGAATCATAGCATCGGTCTTAGGCGTTTTGATACCAAACTGTTTGATGCTGAGCCAAATTGAGATTAGTGCCAGAGCAAAAAACGCCGGTTCAAAATAGAGCGCCGTGGTTCGTTTGCCGCCGAACTTAATGAAGTTCAGAACATAGCTATTACTGTAAATCAGATATTTCGAAATCATCTCCATCAGACTACTGCCGCCGGTCAAAATAATTTGCGCCATTTCCATCGCAGCCAGCATGACAATGAACGCAACGGCAATATAAAAGAACCTAAGGATTTTCCGATAATTGTGCGGAGAAATTGTTTTGAAGCGAATACTCCAGACCATGCCAATAATAATCACGATATAGACAAATAACATGGTGGAGGTGACGTACTTGCTGGCATCCAGCGACTGACCAAAAATGTAGTTAAATGCCGTTAAGCCAAATCCCAGCCCTAAGGCAATCATCAGCTTCTTAACGCTAATCTTCTCGACATACAACAGCAGCAACAGCGGCAAGAAGGTGACGATGGTAATCGGGAAGCTTTCGCCCAGTTGGGCAATTTTGACGTTAACCAGCAGATAGATCAGCGGCAGCAGCAGGTAACTACAGATTCTGATAGAACGAGACATACTCCTCCAGCATCTGTTCACCGCTGTAAGCCTTGCGGCTGCGGTTGCGGAACGATTCCAGGCTGGTGTTAAAAACAGCCTGCGCGATCTCGGCTTTTGGCCGTTGCACCAGCGGCAGCACCTCGTGCTCGCTGAAGGTTTTCCCGCCGGATTTTTCCAGCACTTCGCGTGCGGCGTCGCTGTGGGTGGCAATCACCGGCACGCCGATGGAGAGCGCCTCGCACAAAATCAGCGGATAGTTATCCACCCGCGAGCTGAACACCAGCCCGTCCATGCCGTTTAGAGCGCTCATCAGCTTGCGTTTGTCGGTTTCGAAACCGTGGTTAATCACGTTCGGCCCTTCAAACGGCGAGAACTTGCCGAAGGTGTGCAGCTCGATTTTGTCGCCCAGCGCCATCATGTCGCGCACCAGCTGCTGATTGGTTTTACCGTCGTAGCGCAGGTCGTGGGCGACCACCGCGATTTTCGGTTTGCCCGGCGTGACGGCGACCGGCGTCAGTTCCGCCAGGATCTCTTCCGTCGCCACATCGATACCGTTATTGATGATTTTGCAGCGGCCCGCCCCGTACAGACTGTTAAACGCGTCCGCCACGTGCTGGCTCGGGGAGATAAAGTGGCAGCCCAGCGCCAGCATGTCGCGGAACAGCTGACGTTTCCCCGCCACCAGCTGATGCGCGCGATCCACTTTCACCGGTGGATAGTTGGCCAGCGTCGGGCATTTCTGGCAGTTCGTTTTCCAGCCTTCACAGCCGTCGGTGAAGGCGCAGCGCCCGGTGACGCTCCAGTGATCGTGCAGGGTCCAGACAAACGTAGTGTCCGGCTTATGCGCCAGCACGTTTTCACAGAAGGCGACCACCTCTTCCAGTTTCAGCCAGTAGCTGTGCAGGACGTGGAAATGGAGCACCACCGGCCCTTCGCTCCGCGTCACGGTGCGGTACAGGTTATTGAGATTGCCAAACAGATCGCGGTTGAACAGACGGAACAGCGCGATGTTGGCAATCGAGGTCAGACGCGGTGTCTGCTTGAGAACGTGCGGGTAGTTATCGTGGCTGACACTTTTTTTGCCGCCTTTGCCGTAGCCATACACAAAGCGGGACTGTAGCCCTTTTTGCAGCGCGCGCTGATGCAGATCCAGCGCCACACCGGCCGCCCCGCCCTCTGCGAGACGAACGTTAAATTGCAGAATATTCATTTGATGACCTTCACACGGGCTTTTTCACCGACCACCAGGGCGTTATCCGGGATGCTGTCCAGCACCACGCTGCCCGCGCCGATAGTGACGTTATTGCCGACGGTAATATCGCCAATCATCACCACGTTCGCGCCCAGCTCGACGTTGTTGCCAATCACCGGGCAGGCCAAACTTTCCGGGCCGCGGTTGCCGATGGTGACGCCGTGGCGAATAGTGAAATCGTCACCCGCGACGACGAATTTATTGATAACGATGGCGTAGCCGTGGTGAATGGTGAAGCGGCGTCCGATGGTCGCCGCCGCCTGGATTTCGTAGCCAAACAGGCACTCGGTGATGATGCGGTACAGCACCAGAACCGGTGCCGCCCAGAGATTATTGAGCACATTTTTTTTGCGCCAGACGGAGCAGAAATGCGCGACCCGGTAGGCCAGAACCATGCAGCACGGGCGCAGGCTCCATCTGTTCGCGCGGCAATCTTCCAGAATCATTATTTCCCCCGAAGCCCGTCGGCCAGACGCTTGGTGTTGCGCACGGAAAAGAGCGTCAGCAGCGTGCGCCAGTTCATGCGCTTATTGCGGATCTGATACAGGGTAAACAGCTGATACTTCCGGCTGGCGCGGTCGAATTTGTCTTTGTGCTTGCGGTAAAAGTGGAAGTAGCCGGAGAATTTTTTCGGCGACGAGGTGATCTGCATTTCGCCGTGATTGATGTGCAGGATCTGCGTGGCGTCATCCACTTTCCACGGCTCGCCATACTCCATCACCATGCGCAAAAAAATGTCGTAGTCCTGCGCCGCTTTCAGCTCCGTATCGAACAGGCACTCTTTGAAGCGCCACGCCCAGGTAAAGACCTGGTTGCCGATGATGTTGCGCTTGAAAAACAGACGGCGCGAGTACGGCGATTTCGGGTACAGCGGCAGGCTGGCCGGTTGCGAATAGACCTCGCCCTGGCAGACGTAGTCGTTGGCGTACAGAAACGCGTGGGTCACCAGCTGCTGTTTGTGTGACAGGAAGATCGACAGACGGTTGGGCGTCCATTCATCATCGTCATCAATGCCGGTAAGAAACTCCCCTTTGGCCTGCAAAATCGCCTGATTGCGCACCGCACAGGCCCCGGAATTTATGGCGTTATGGGTGTACATCACGCGCGGGTCATTCAGCTCGGTAACGAATTTTTGCAGCTGCTCGTAAGAGGAGGAGCAGTCGTCGACGATGATCAATTCCCAGTGGTCGTAGTCCTGACGTAAAACCGATTTAATCGCGCGGATCGCCAGCTGCTGGCGATTCCAGGTCGGCATATAGATGGAGATCAAAGGGCGTGGTGTTGTCATTTTATTCCCCGGATGGCTTGTTGCCCTCACCCCTCACCCCGGCCCTCTCCCCAAAGGGGCGAGGGGGAAAAGACGGCTCCGTGCGGTCCCCTCTCCCCTGTGGGGAGAGGGTTAGGGTGAGGGGTCAGTGGTTTAAGGTTATTTACTGTCAGACTTATATTCGTACTCGTAATACCCGTAATCCTGGTATCCGGTCGCGCGGCGGAAGATGGAGTTCAGAATCACCCCTTTCACCTCGATGCCGTTCTGCTCGAAGCGGCTCAGGCTGGTTTCCACCTCTTTCAGGGTGTTCACCGCGTAGCGCGCCACCATCAGGGTGGTCCCGGCGTGGCGACCGACAATCGCGGCATCTGTCACAGCCAGAATTGGCGGGGTATCGATCAGCACCAGGTCGTAGTGTTCGCTCGCCCATTTCACCAGCTGAGTGAAACGCTCGCTCATCAGCAGTTCAGATGGGTTCGGCGGCACCTGACCGCGCGGGACGAGGTCGAAGTTGGTGATCGACGTCGGCTTGGCGCTCTGGCTGATCTCCCCTTTCCCGAGCAAGATTTCCGACAGGCCGTTGACGTTGTTGGTGCCAAGCAGCTCGTGGGTGTAGCCCTTACGCATATCGCAGTCGATCAGCAGCACGCGCTTGTTGGTCTGGCTGATCACCGCTGCGAGGTTGGCACAGACGAAGGTTTTCCCGATTGACGGGCTGACCCCGGTAAGCATCAGGACGTTGTTTTTCGCCTGCATCATGGCGAAGTGCAGGCTGGTACGCAGGCTGCGCACCGCTTCAATCGCCAGATCCGTTGGGTTACCCACCGCCAGTAGCTGGCTCTGTTTGTAGCGCTTAATTCCTTTGACCGTTTTGACGCTATCGCGCGATTTCTGCCATTCCGACAGCGGGATACTGGCGTACACGCTGATGCCGTTCTCTTCCAGCACCTGCGGGCTTTCGATACCGCGGTTGAACAGGGAGCGCAGCAGCACGCCAACGATGGAGAGCATCAGGCCGAGAATAATGCTGCCGAGAATAATCAGCGCTTTCTTCGGCTTCAGCACGCCGGGCTGAGTGATGGCCGGGTCAACGATACGCACGTCGCCGACGGTACTGGCTTCGGTGATTTTCAGCTCCTGCTGCTTGTTCAGCAGCTGCATATACACCTGCTGGCCGGACTCCACATCGCGCGTCAGACGCACAATTTCCTGCTGAGTTTTCGGCATCGCCGTCACGCGGTTGTTGAGTTTGGATTTCTCATCTTCCAGCGCCTGGCGTTTTTCCAGCAGCGTGCGGTACGCCGGGTGACGTTTGGTGTAGAGCTTGGAAATTTCCGCTTCTTTAAAGGTCAGTTCGTTCAGCTGCGCGTCGATGTTGACCATTGAGTCGAGCACCGATTTGGCCTCCAGCGGCAGATCGACGGAGTCTTTCTGCTGGCGATAGGCGTTAAGCTTGTTTTCCGCATCGTCCAGTCGGGTGCGCACTTCCGGCAGCTGTCTGGCGAGGAACGCGAGGCTTTTCGCCGCCTCTTCCGATTTACGCTCCACGTTCTGCTCAAGGTAGTTGCGGGTGATGCTGTTCAGAACGTTGCGGATCATCTCCTTATCTTCACCGGTAAAGCTCAGGCTCAGCACACCCGTGTCTTTGCCGTTCTCGGTGACAGTCAGGTTGTTTTGCAGGTTGTTGATCATCCCGAGCGTCGAGAATTTGCTGACGGTAAACTCCCCGCCGTCCGCCGCCTGAATGGCGCTGACCATCATGCTGACGCCGTTTTTGGAAAGCATCTGCCCCACTTCACCGCGGGCGCTAAAACCGGCATCGCTTTTCAGTTCGTACTGCTTAGGGTTAAGCACGGTCAGAGTGAAAACCTGATCCGCCGTGCCTTTTGGCAGGGTAAAGCTGGTGACTTTGACGGTGTCGTTTTGACGGCCCATCAGACGGTCCCAGCCCGCGCCAAACACCGGGAAGGTGTTTTTGGTGACGGCGATGTCGAGATCGAGATCGTCCACGGTTTTCCCGAGCACCATGCGCGACTGGATCAGCTGGATTTCCGCATCGGACGCCGGGGGCTTATTCGCCAGCGCCGAGCCGATGTCCTGCACCAGTGAATTGCCGGAGTTCTGCTCGATTTGCACCAGCGCATCGGCGCTATAGATAGGCGTGGCGAACAGGGTGTAGATCACCGCGGCGAGAGCAAAAACCGCCGTAATGCCCAGCACCCACCAGCGCGCCTCGACAATCGTCCCGACCAGACGACCAATATCAATTTCATCACTGCCCGAGATCGGGGCGGCAGAAGGTTTTGTTTTTTCTGTCATTGTTATCCCTGCTGAACTTTCAGTGCCTGCGCCCACTGTTGGGCAGACTGGTCTAGTAAGGTATAAACCGCCTCAAATGCCTCACGGCTCTTGCGATACGGATCGGGAATTTCACGTTCGCTGTCCCAGTGACCAAACAGCATCACTTTCCCGCGCATCTCCGGTGCGATTTCGCACAGCGCGTTGATGTGACGTTTTTCCATCGCCAGGATCAGGTCGTATTCCCGGCACATCCGGCCAGAGACCTGGCGGGCAAAATGCCCGGCCAGAGAGAGGTTGTGCTCCTTTGCCACGCTCGTTGCGCGCTCATCCGCCCCTTTACCCACCAGCGCTCCCAGCCCTGCGGAGTCAACGATAAGGTCGGGCTGATACGCTCTCAGCAACCGTTCAGCCGTGGGGGAACGGCAAATGTTCCCCACGCACACCACCAGAATTTTGTTAAACATCGCGGGTTACCAGGTATGAATGTCGCGCGCCGTGTCCGTCATGTAGCGAACGCCACTGATGGTTGGCAGCAACTGGTTGATCAGACGGTTCCAGCGTGTGACTGGGGCGGTAGTGACGTAGACCACATCGTATGGCTGGAGACGGAACTCGGTCGCCATGACCAGAGAGGTCGCATCGGACATATCCAGCTGGTAGATATTGGCGATCTTGCCTTTCGCGCTGCCCTCGCCTTTCAGCGGACGGATCACGAAGATGCCGCTGGCGTTCGACGCCGTCAGGTCCAGACCTTCCGCATTGCCCAGCGCTTCGGTCAGGGTCATGCCGCTGAAGTCCATCTTGAGCGTGCTCTGTTTTTTCACTTCGCCCATCACGAACACTTTCAGATCGTCATTGCGTGGGACAAACAGAATGTCGCCCGGATAGAGCAGACGGTTCTGGCTCAAATCACCGTTCTGCATCAGCGCCTGGAGCGAGATGCGTTCCTCTTTACCGTTGTGCGTCAGCACCACGTTGCGCCAGTCGGCCGCGTCCGTTAAGCCGCCCGCGGTGTTGATGGCGTCGAGAATGGTCAGCGGCACGTTGGTGATCGCCTGCTGGCCCGACTTATTCACCTGGCCGGAGACGTAGGCTTTCTGCGAGCGGAATGCGGCGATATTAACGTCCACCTGCGGATCAGCGATGTACTGCGCTAAGCGGCCGGTAATATCACTACGAATTTCTGCGAGGGTTTTGCCCACCACGTGGACTTTGCCGATGTAGGGATAGAACATGGTGCCATCGGGCTGCACCCAGTTACCGGTGTCGCTGGAGCTACGATATTGCCCGGCAGGCGTGGTGAGTTCCGGGTGATCCCAGACGGTGACGCTGACGACGTCGCCCGGCCCCACGCGGTATTCATAGGAGGCAATCTCCTGGTCCAGAGACATATTCGGCTGCGCCACATTCGGGCGCGGACGTAATTGCTCGACGATGCGCGGCGTTAATGGGTAAACATTCACCATTTTGTCGAGATCAAAATCAGCATCCTGTTGCTTGATCACATCCTTGCCCATTGTCGACATATTGCTGCCGGGAAAGACCGTACAACCACTCATCAAGGTCACAGACACCAATAATGGCATCAATTTCATTTTGGATTTCATCATTGATTATTTATCACTTTGGCAGAGTAATTATCCTGTGCAATTTAAATAAACGCGGATTGTTTGGACAATCAGAATGCAGTTAATAAAAAAGAAATATAACTGGCATCAGTCCTAAAAAACGCTTATTCATCCATTGGCTATTGACAGAATAATCGAGGCTGATTCACACGCTTTCAGGCACGCTACCGCCCTTGGCTTTCAGTTACCAATCCACTGACGAAACAATGTGTTATGGATAGACACCCTCTTAGATAAGTCTTATGGGATAAATATATCCGGCATTTTCAATGCCTGAGCGGTAATGAATGACCGCTCTTAAGACCGTCACATAAATAGCAGCAAGAAGATTTAACATTTGATGCCTGGAGAATTGTTGCAGCTAACCTAATAGCAGGCAAGGAGACAACCGTCCTAATATTGGTTTTTAAGAATAATATTAAGCGCAAAGTTTTATGGTTTTAGGAATTTCTTTATATTGACAAATTAGGGAGTCAAAACACCGCATGCGATATTTCCTAAATATACCAGTAAACAGATAATTTAACTTTCATATAGAAATAATAAGGTTATTCGCCAGCGATATTTCCCTGTCGCTCATTAAGAGAAATCTCAAGCGGCCATTGCAATTTTCGTCCGCTTTATCCATGATCGAAGTGTGACAAATGTCATATCTTCAGAGGTACTGCTATTACTATGGAATGGATTGCCGATCCATCAATCTGGGCCGGGCTGGTGACGCTGGTCGTCATCGAATTAGTCCTCGGCATTGATAACCTGGTCTTTATTGCCATCCTCGCCGAAAAACTGCCCCCGGCGCAGCGCGACCGCGCACGCGTAACCGGTTTGCTGCTGGCGATGGTGATGCGTCTTTTACTGCTGGCCTCGATCTCCTGGCTGGTGACGCTGACCGCTCCCCTCTTCTCTTTCCACGATCTGAGCTTTAGCGCGCGGGATGTGATCATGCTGTTCGGCGGGCTGTTCCTGCTGTTCAAAGCCACGGTGGAGCTGAACGAGCGGCTGGAGGGGAAAGACAGCGAGAACCCCACCCAGCGACGCGGCGCGAAGTTCTGGCCCGTCGTCGCGCAGATCGTGGTGCTGGACGCGGTCTTCTCGCTGGACTCGGTGATTACCGCCGTCGGGATGGTCGACCACCTGCCGGTGATGATGGCAGCGGTGATCATTGCGATCACGCTAATGGTGATGGCGAGCAAAGCCCTGACGCGCTTTGTGAACAGCCATCCGACGATTGTGATTTTGTGTCTGAGCTTCCTGCTGATGATCGGCTTTAGCCTGGTTGCGGACGGCTTTGGCTTCCATATTCCGAAAGGCTATCTGTATGCGGCAATTGGTTTCTCGGTGATTATTGAATCCCTGAACCAGCTGGCGATTTTCAACCGTCGCCGGTTCCTGTCTGCCAATCAGACTTTGCGCCAGCGCACAGCGGAAACCGTTCTGCGCCTGCTCAGCGGGAAAAAAGAGGACGCCGAGCTGGATGCGGAATCGGCATCACTGCTGGCCGACCACGACGACAGTCAGATCTTTAACCCGCAGGAGCGGCGGATGATTGAGCGGGTGCTGAATCTTAACCAGCGCTCGGTGAGCAGCATCATGACCTCGCGTCACGATATCGAACATATCGACCTGAACTCGCCAGAAGCGCAGATCCGCGCCCTGCTGGATAAAAACCAGCACACCCGCGTGGTGGTGACCGGCGGCGAAGAAGAGGAGGATTTGCTCGGCGTGGTGCACGTCATCGATCTGCTGCAGCAATCCCTGCGCGGTGAGCCGCTGGATTTACGCGCGCTGATCCGCCAGCCGCTGGTGTTCCCGGAAACCCTGCCGCTGCTCTCGGCGCTCGAACAGTTCCGCAATGCGCGCACCCACTTTGCGTTTGTGGTGGATGAGTTTGGTTCCGTGGAAGGGCTGGTGACGCTGAGTGACGTGATGGAGACCATCGCCGGTAACTTGCCGAACGAAGTGGACGAGATCGACGCCCGCCACGACATCCAGAAAAATGCCGATGGTTCCTGGACCGCCAACGGCCATATGCCGCTGGAAGATCTGGTGCAGTACGTTCCGCTGCCGCTGGATGAGAAGCGGGAATACCACACTATCGCCGGTTTGCTGATGGAATATTTACAGCGCATTCCACAGCCGGGCGAAGAGGTTCAGGTGGGGGATTATGTGCTGAAGACGTTGCAGGTGGAGAGTCATCGGGTGCAGAAGGTGCAGTTGATTCCGCTGCGCGGGGAGGATGATTTGGATTTTGAGGTTTGATCAATTGGTTCTCTGGTGAAATGGTGGAATCGTTCCGTTCACTAAGAGTCCTCTGCTTCCTGTCTGTTTCTCTGCGGTGAACGTGTTAAGGGGGCTGCCGCCGCCCCCTTAACAATCCCGGCTCCCGGCAAAGAAAATCGCCGCTTCGCGGTGCCCTCAGCTTATTCCTTGCGGCTTTCGGGTCGGGCGCGATCCTGCATCCATGCAGGTCGCACCCTCTCGGCGCATCCCTGCGCCTCGACCCGGCCTCCAGGAAACGCTTCGGCGATTTTCAGCCGGACTCACGTTCCCTCAACCTTCTTAGTCGTCTGAATGTGGCACCGGTGTTGGTCCCCGCAGAAATCGGCGAACCGGAGGCCAGATGACAAGGGCTGGACGCCAGGGATGGCGGCCAGAGGCGAAACGAGACAGGACAAAATTGCCGGGAGCAATTTTGAACAGCGCTTGCGCTGGCCCCGTAGGGGCAAGTCCCATGGATGGGACGAGTAATCACGAGTCGAGCCGACCGCAGGCAGATGGCCGGGAGGTGAGCGTAGTGCGAAGCACCGATTTCATGGCGGGGCGCGGGGATTGACAAGGGGGCCGCGCAGCCCCCTTGTCACGTTCACAGGTTAAGACGCCATTATATTCTGCTGAACATAAGGTGAACGGAACAACCTCAGATGCTCAAAATATCAAATCAAAGCTTATCCAACAGCTTCTTCACATCCTTACTGTTCTGCGAATCCTTATTCTTATCCGCCCACTCATTCAACCGGCGTTTCGCCTCATCCTGCAGATGCTTACGCAGAATCTGGTCAACCTGCAGGCTGTAGTTCAGCTCCTGCCATTTGCCATAGACGTTCAGCGGAATCGCGGTCTCTTTCAGGAGTTCAACCAGCGGACCTTCCCCTTCCCAGCCCGACACGACGCGGACGTTGAAGCGAGTATCGGTCGTCTCCTGGACCAGATCCATCGTCCCTTTGCCTGAGATGGCAAGCATCGAGGATTGCCCCTGCATATCGTCCAGCGTGAGCTGACCGTTATCCAGCGTCATATCGGTCGTGAAGCTGTCGAGGCGCGTCGCGCTGTCGTAGCTCTCTTTCGCTTTGATGTTGCTGCTTCGCTCCACGGCCTGCTGCACCAGCTGCTGGAAGTTGAGGCCTTCCATGCGGCTGTTGGCCAGGTCGACGTGCGCCTGGCCCTGCCAGCTGCGACGGAATGCGTCGGCATCAATCTTATCGCCGGAGAAATCGCCCGCCATGGTCAGGTTGCCGGTCAGGGCAATCGGGTAATTGAAGGCTTTCAGGATGGTGCCGATCTCGATGTTCTCAAGACGCGGCTGGAATTCGGCTTTCGCCATATCCTTGCGCACATCCAGCATGCCCGGCAGAGAAATATGCCCCGCGCCCATCTGGCCGCTCAGGTCGGAAATGACCAGCAGGCCGTTGTGGTTGAGCATCTGGCTGCTGACGTTGGTGAAATCGATTCCCCGCCAGCGCACCGTATTGGCTTTCAGCAGAACATCGGCGGTAAAGCTGCGCAGGCCGTTGTAGTCTGGCGCGTCGGCGCTGGTCGCGATAACCGGTCGCGTCTGTTTCGGCGGCGCGGACGGCTGGGACGTATCGCCCTCTTTCGCCGTGACCGGCTGCGGCAGCAGATTTTCCAGATTGAGTTTGTCGAACTGCAGATCAAACACCCACTTCGGCTGTTCGCTCAGAATGACGCTGGCGCGCCCTTTCAGGGTACTGTCATTGGCCTGCAGGTTGAGATTGTTCAGCTCCAGCTGCTTTTGCTCTTCATGCCACAGGGCCTGAAGCGTGCCCTGCCCGGTGATCCCCTGAGTCGGGAGATCGGCGCCGGAGAACTGCCAGTTGAGCTGTTGAATATCGGCGGTGAGCTGATGCGGGTAGTCAGACGCATTGACATTGCCATTCAGCGACAAGGTCAAATCGCGCTGATTGCGATTAATGCGGCCTGAGAAATCGACCGTCGCCAGATGGTTTTCGTCCTGCTCCATCTTCAGATTGATGTTGCGCACGGTGACCTGATCGTCGTCCTCATGCTGGAACACCAGCACGCTGTCCGCGACTTTCAGACTGGCGATATCAAACGACCAGCCAGCATCTTCCGGCACATCAGGAAGGGAGTTGGCGCGCGGCGCCACGGGTGCATCCGGCTTGCGAACGGCTTCGGTCTGCGGCGTCAGCTGAATCACCGCGCCTTTGAGCATCACCTGTCGCACCTGGAGCTGATGCGACAGCAGCGGCATCAAGGCCACGTCGAGGCGCATGTTGTCGGCGGCGACCACCGGAGCCGTCGCGCCCGGCGCGGTTAGCGACATCCGACCGGAAAGAATGCTGAGCTGCGGCCAGACGTGCCAGCGCAGGGGTCCATCCAGCTTCAGTTCATACCCGCTTCGCACTTCGACCTGCCGCACCATGTAGGCGCGGAAATCATTAGGGTTAACCAGCAGAACCAACGCTGAAAGGCCAGCAACCAGCACCACCAGCAAAATCATCAGCGTTGTCAGAACTCTTCTCATGGCATCCTCAGTGAAGCCTAAAATCAGTCTTTATCGATACGACTGGCAACCGCGCCCTGCTGGTCGCGATATTTCGCGTCCTGACGGCGGTTGTAAGGGCGATCCGCCGGGCCGGTGAGCGGCTCGAAGCTCAGCGCACCGATCATCATACCAGGGCGCAGGGCCAGCGGCAGTTTTCCGGCATTGAAGAACTCGAGCACGATACGGCCAGACCAGCCGGGATCGATACGGTGCGCGGTGACGTGCACCATCAGGCCCAGACGCGCCAGAGAAGAGCGGCCATCCAACCAGCCGACCAGATCGGCAGGCAGCGTGACGGACTCATAGGTCACCGCCAGCGCCAGCTCGCCCGGATGCAGGTAGAACGCATCACCTTCGGCCAGCACGATTTCATCGCTCATCACGCGATCGAGCGCCGCGCTGACTTCGTCTTTCGGCCCGCTCAAATCAATAAAGGGGGCGGTGTGGCCGCTAAAAGTACGGAATTTATTGCCCAGACGCACATCGACGGTGACGCCGTTAATGCGTTCCACTGGCGGACGCGGGGTGATAGACAGACGCCCTTCATCCAGCCAGGCTTCTATATCTCGGTCACAAAGACGCATGACACTTTCTCCTTTCGTGCATCAAACCCCAAAGCCGCAGCGGCTTCGGGGCAAACCCGGTTATCTCTGAACGGTACACAATTCGCGCGAATTATTCAAAAAACTGGCTGATTTTCGCTTTCAGGATATCGATAGCAATGCGGTTTTTACCCCCGCGCGGCACGATGATATCGGCGTACTGTTTAGACGGCTCGATAAACTGCAGGAACATCGGGCGCACCGTCTTCTGATATTGTGCCATCACCGAATCCATCGAACGCCCGCGCTCGTTGACGTCGCGCTTGATACGACGCATCAGGCAGATATCCAGCGGCGTGTCGACGAAAATCGAGAAGTTCATCGCTTCGCGCAAACGCGCGTCGGTCAGCAGCAGAATGCCTTCCAGAATGATGACCTTTTTCGGTTCAATGTGAATCGTCTCTGCCGTACGGGTGTGGTCGACATAGCTATAGACCGGCAGGTCGATAGGGGTGCCGCTTTTGATCATTTGCAAATGCTGGAACAGCAGGCTGTGATCCATGGCATTAGGATGGTCGTAATTCGTTTTTACGCGTTCTTCCATCGACAGATGGGATTGATCTTTATAGTAGCTGTCTTCGGGAATGACGCCGATGTGCTCATCACCAACTTGTTCACGCAGTTCGCGATAAAGCGTACTGGCAATAAGACTTTTACCTGAAGCTGATGCGCCGGCGATGCCTATGATGACGCACTGATGAGACTTATCAGTCATAAATTTAGCGACCTGATTAACCTGGATGTAAAGGAAGGACGACGCCGGAGCGTCAAACGCGGCAATTATAGGGATTTCGTGTGCCTGATACTAGTCGAAAGCGCAGGTAATGCGAGAGTCATTCCAAATACATCTTTTGGCCCTGACCCAAATTTAAACGGTCACTTTTACAGCGTTAAACATGAAATTTCTGCAGACTAAGTATTTAATAACTCTATGATGACAAATTATGAGCAGTCAGCATATGAATTGTAAATTGTTTGTACTAGCATAATCCAAATTAAAATTCTCACTCGTGCGGACCTGGTTCCTGGCAGCATGGCGTCTCTGGATAAAGCGGTAATGAATAAACAATACCAACGTGTTTTGGTGACTACCCCACATCCTTTACTACGGCTTGTCAGTCTTGGTCTGGTTACCTTCATCTTTACCCTTTTCTCGCTCGAACTGACGCGTTTCGGAACGTTACTGGCACCGCTGTGGTTCCCGACCTCCATCATGATGGTCGCGTTTTATCGCCACGCCGGGAAGATGTGGCCCGGCATCGCCCTCGCCTGCTCGTTCGGCAATGTTTTTGCGTCGTGGATGTTGTTCTCCTGGGAGACGCTCAGCTTCTGGTATACGGCGATCAACGTGATTGAAGCGTGCGTCGGCGCGCTGCTGCTGCGTAAATTACTGCCCTGGTATAATCCACTAAAAAATCTTGGCGACTGGATACGGCTGGCCATTGGCAGCGCGGTGATCCCGCCGATTCTGGGCGGTATTCTGGCCTGGCTGCTGGTCCCGAGCGCCGAACCGGTGCGTAACTTCCTGGTCTGGGTGTTATCCGAATCCATCGGCGCGCTGGCGCTGGTCCCGCTCGGTCTGCTGTTCAAACCTCACTATTTACTGCGTCATCGCAATCCCAAACTGTTACTCGAAACGCTGCTCACCATGGCCGTGACGCTGGTGCTGTGCTGGGTGGCGATCACCTTCCTGCCCTGGCCGTTTACCTGTGTGATTGTACTGCTGATGTGGAGCGCCGTGCGCCTGCCGCGCATGGAAGCCTTTCTCGTGTTCCTGGTGACGGTGATGATGGTGTCGCTGATGATTGCGACCCAACCGACGCTGATGACCGCTCAGAATACCGGCGTGATGCTCAACGCGCCGTGGCTGCCGTTCCTGATGATGCTCCTGCCCGCGAACGTAATGACCATGGTGATGTACGCGTTTCGCGCCGAGCGCAAACACATTACCGAGAGCGAAGAACGTTTTCGTAATGCGATGGAATATTCCGCCATCGGCATGGCGTTAGTGGGCATCGAAGGCCAGTGGCTACAGGCCAACAAAGCACTGTGTCAGTTCCTCGGCTATTCGCAGCCCGAACTGCAGGCCCTCACCTTCCAGCAGCTGACCTGGCCGGAAGATTTAAACAACGATCTTGAAAGCCTGGAAGAGCTGGTTCGCGGCGATATCAACAGCTACTCAATGGAGAAACGCTACTACACCCGCAGCGGCGAGGTGGTCTGGGCGCTGCTGACGGTTTCCGTGGTGCGCCATACGGACGGCTCCCCGCTCTATTTCATTGCCCAGATTGAAGACATCAACGACCTCAAGCACACCGAATGGGTGAATAAGCGTCTGATGGAGCGCATTACGCTGGCGAACGAAGCGGGCGGAATTGGCATCTGGGAGTGGGATTTGCAGCCGGATGTGATCAGCTGGGACAAACGGATGTTCGAGTTGTACGAGATCCCGGCGCACATCAAACCGACCTGGCAGCTCTGGCATGAGAGCATTATTCCGGAAGATCGCGAGCAGGCTGAACAGGTGATCCGTGACTCCCTGATGGCGCGCGTCCCCTTTAAGCTGGAGTTCCGCATTCGCGTCAAAGAGGGCGTGCGCCATATCCGCTCCCTGGCGAACCGGGTGCTCAACAAGCAGGGCGAAGTCGAGCGCCTGCTCGGCATTAATATGGACATGACCGAGGTTAAGGAACTTAACGAAGCCCTGTTCCAGGAAAAAGAGCGTCTGCATATCACCCTCGACTCCATCGGGGAAGCGGTGCTCTGCACCGATGTCGACATGCACGTCACCTTTATGAACCCGGTCGCCGAGAAGATGAGCGGCTGGACGCAGCAGGAGGCAATGGGCCAGCCGATCCTCAACGTGCTGCACATTACCTTCGGTGAGAACGGTCCGCCGATGGAAAATATTCACAGCGGAGATATGTCACGCTCCGACATCAATCAGGACGTGGTCCTGCACAGCCGTAACAGCGGCACCTTTGATATTCACTACAGCATCACGCCGCTCAGCACCCTCGACGGGCAGAATATCGGCTCGGTGCTGGTCATTCAGGACGTCACCGAATCGCGCAAAATGCTGCGCCAGCTGAGCTACAGCGCCTCTCACGACGCCCTCACCCACCTGGCGAACCGCGTCAGTTTCGAGAGCCACCTCAAGCGTCTGCTGCAAACCGTGCATGACACCCATCAGCGCCACGCGCTGGTGTTTATCGATCTCGACCGCTTCAAGGCGGTGAATGACACCGCAGGCCACGCGGCGGGCGACGCCCTGCTGCGTGAGCTGTCGTCCCTGATGCTGAGCATGCTGCGCTCCAGCGACGTGCTGGCCCGTCTGGGCGGCGATGAGTTTGGCCTGCTGCTGCCGGACTGTAACGTCGAGAGCGCGCGCTATATCGCGGGTCGAATTATTCACGCTATCAACGATTACCACTTTATGTGGGAAGGCCGTCTGCACCGCATCGGGGCCAGCGCCGGGATTACGCTGATTGATGACAGCAACAGCCAGGCCGCCGATGTGATGTCTCAGGCGGATATCGCCTGCTACGCCTCGAAGAATAATGGCCGCGGCGTGGTGACGGTGTACGAGCCGCAGCAGGAGAGAATTCACAGCGCGCGTAGCATGATGTCCCTTGATGAACAGTGGCATATGATCAAAGACAATCACCTGCTGATGATTGGCCGCAGCGTCGCCTCACCGCGCATTCCGGAAGCCAGCAATTTCTGGCTGGTCTCCCTGCGTCTGTGGACCAGTCAGGGCGAAGTGCTGGAAGAACACGCGTTCCGCTCAGGTCTGGCGGAGCCGGATCTGCTCCATGCCCTCGACCGTCGTATTTTCCAGGAGTTTTTCCGCGCCTTTGCGGGTCAGGTTGCCAGTAAAGGGATGGGCGTGGCGCTGCCGCTCTCACCGGAAGGGCTTTCCAGCGCGACGCTGGTGAATGAACTGCTCGATTTGCTGGAGAAAAGCCCGCTGCCGGGGCGTCTGCTGCATCTGGTGATCCCGGTCGAAACCCTGCAAAACCAAGACGCCAACATTCAGGACGGGCTACAAAAACTGCGTCAGGCGGGATGTCGGATTGTGTTAAGCCACGTCGGGCGTGATATGGATATCTTCAACCATCTCAGCGCGCACATGGCGGATTACCTGCTGCTTGACCCAGAGCTGGTGACCAACGTTCACGGCAATCTGATGGACGAAATGATGGTGACCATTATCCAGGGCCACGCCCAGCGGCTGGGGATGAAAACCATCGCCGGGCCGAGCAATCAGCCGCTGATGATGGACACCCTCTCCGGTATCGGGATCGACTTTATCTACGGGGATTCCATCGCCGAGCCGCAGCCGCTGGAGCTACTGCTGAATACCAGCTACTTCGCTATCAACTGACGGTGTCCAGTTTTCCGTATACCAGATATGGAGAAGCGCATAGGAGCGCCACGGCTGCCAGCGCTGAGCATAGTTGCGGATCTGCGCCGGTGTCATGCCGGCGAAGCGCTGTTTAATCAGATAATCGTCCGGCAGAAACACATCCTTCGCCTGCCATCCGCGCAGGGCTAAGTAGTTCGCCGTCCAGCGCCCGATCCCCGGTCGCGCCTGTAGCGCCTTCATTCCCCTTTCAATATCTTCCGGCGGCTGGAGCGGAAAGGTGCCGTCGACCACCGACTGCGCAAGATGAATCAGCGACTCTGCGCGTTTGACCGGCATCCCCAGCGCCTTGAGCGCCAGCGGATCGGCGGCGGCCAGCGCCGCAGGCGTCGGGAAACAGGTGTACTCCGGGAAATCTTTCAGCGGTTCACCGCACAAAGCCACCACCCGTGCCGCCAGTTTCGCGGCCATCGACACACTCACCAGTTGCCCGAGGATCGCCCTCACGCCCTGCTCGTAAGCATCCATCGCCCCCGGCAATCGCAAGCCCGGACGCGCCGCGCCCAGCTCACCGAGCGTCGTGGCAATCTGCTGAGGATCGCAGGTCAGATCGAACAGGCGTTCGATACGCGCCAGACAGATATCGGCCACCGGAATCAGCCCGTCGCTGAGCGTCACCTGCAGAGTACAAAGTGCCTCGACCGGCGTGACGCGAAACAGCCCCTGATGACCGTCGCAGGTGAAACTGCGCTCGTAATACTCATCAGTGACGGTTTCCACGCCCGTGACCGCACGCGCGCCGAGAAAGCCAAACATCCATTGCCAGTCGTAGGGGGGTTGCCAGTTCAGGGTGTACATCGTCGCTCCTTTTGTTGTCCTCACAGCATAACCCGACCAGGCCCCGCGTGCCTTGCTTTCATATTCCAGTTGTCGAGAGCGAGACATTTCGCTAAAGTCTCGCCCCTTCTCAACGGCATGGGGATTACGTCAGTGTTTATTGGTTTTGACTACGGTACCGCAAACTGCTCAGTGGCAGTGATGGATGACAATCAGCCCCGTCTGCTGAAAATGGAAAAAGAGAGTTCTCTGCTGCCGTCGATGCTGTGCGCCCCGACGCGTGAAGCCGTGAGCGAGTGGCTGTATCGCCATCATCAGGTTCCGGCCACTGCCGGGGAAACGCAGGCGCTGCTGCGTCGTGCCGTGAATTTCAACCGCGACGAAGATATCGACGTGACGCCATCCAGCGTGCAGTTCGGTCTCTCTTCGCTGGCGCAGTACATTGAAGATCCCGAAGAAGTTTACTTCGTTAAATCCCCCAAATCTTTCCTCGGTGCCAGCGGGCTGAAGCCGCAGCAGGTGGCCCTGTTTGAAGATCTGGTCTGCGCGATGATGCTGCATATTCGCAACCAGGCGCAGACTCAGGTGACTGAAACCATTACCCAGGCGGTGATCGGACGCCCGATTAACTTCCAGGGGCTGGGCGGCGATGAAGCCAACCAGCAGGCACAGGGTATTCTTGAGCGCGCGGCCCATCGCGCTGGTTTTCGCGACGTGGTGTTCCAGTATGAGCCAGTTGCCGCCGGGCTGGATTTTGAAGCCACGCTGCGCGAAGAAAAACGCGTGCTGGTGGTGGATATCGGCGGCGGTACAACGGACTGCTCCCTGCTGTTGATGGGGCCACAGTGGCACCAGCGCCGCGACCGCGAAAACAGCCTGTTAGGGCACAGCGGTTGCCGAGTCGGCGGTAACGACCTGGATATCGCCCTGGCGTTTAAGAGCCTGATGCCGCTGCTCGGCATGGGTGGCCAGACCGAAAAAGGCACCGCGCTGCCCATTCTGCCGTGGTGGAACGCCGTGGCGATTAACGATGTTCCGGCGCAGAGCGATTTCTACAGCACCGCCAACGGACGCTTCCTTAACGACCTGGTGCGCGACGCCCAGGACGGCGACAAAGTGGCCTTGCTGCATAAAGTCTGGCGTCAGCGCCTGAGCTATCGCGTGGTACGCAGCGCCGAAGAGAGCAAGATCGCGCTCTCCAATGCTGTCGAGCACGCTGTCACACTGCCGTTTATCAGCGATGAGCTGGCGACGGCGATTTCTCAGCAGGGGCTGGAAACGGCGCTGACGCAGCCGCTGCAGCGTATTCTGGAGCAGGTCCAGCTGGCGCTGGAGAACGGCAACGAGAAGCCGGACGTGATCTACCTGACCGGCGGTAGCGCCCGTTCACCGCTGATCAAAAAAGCGCTCGCAGAGCAGTTGCCGGGCATTCCGATTGCCGGTGGCGATGATTTTGGTTCCGTGACCGCAGGTTTGGCCCGTTGGGCGAAGGTGATGTTTAGCTGATGCTGTTGCCGGGTGGCGCTACCGCTTACCCGGCCTACGGTCCGCATATGATATTTAAATGTCGGGTGGCGCTATCGCTTACCCGACCTACGGTACGCATGTGGTGTGTAAATGCCGGGTGGCGCTGCCGCTTACCCGGCCTACGGTCCGCAGTTGTAGGCCGGATAAGGCGTAGCCGCCATCCGGCTTTCTCAGACAAATCCAGACAGTCTTTCATATTTCCTCCATTATTCCGCGGTGTTGCGTGACTAAACTAGTATCATTCCCCGAAGTGTTTCAGGAAGAGAACGTATAACGATGAAAGGCAGCAACAAATCCCGCTGGGCAATCGCCGTCGGTATCATTGTGGTGGCGCTTGCCGCCGCGTGGTACTGGCATAATCAATCGGCGCAGACCGCCGCTCCGGCAGGTGCTAACAGCCAGGCACAGCGCCCTGCGGGCGGTGGACGCCACGGTATGCGCGGCGGCGCGCTGGCGCCTGTTCAGGCCGCGACCGCCGTCAGCAAATCGGTTCCTCGTTATCTCACCGGGCTCGGCACCGTCACCGCCGCCAATACTGTGACCGTGCGCAGCCGCGTCGACGGACAGCTGATGGCGATCCACTTCCAGGAAGGCCAGCAGGTCAAAGCCGGCGATCTGCTGGCGGAAATCGATCCGAGCCAGTTCAAAGTGGCGCTCGCGCAGGCCCAGGGCCTGCTCGCCAAAGATAAAGCGACGCTTGCTAACGCCCAGCGCGATCTGGCGCGCTATCAGCAGCTGGTGAAAACTAATCTCGTCTCCCGCCAGGAGCTGGACACCCAGCAGTCGCTGGTGAGTGAAGCTCAGGGCACCATCAAAGCCGATGAAGCCGCCGTTGCCAGCGCGCAGCTCCAGCTCGACTGGAGCCGCATCACCGCGCCGATTGACGGGCGCGTCGGGCTGAAACAGGTCGATATCGGCAATCAGATCTCCAGCGGCGACACCACCGGCATTGTGGTCCTCACCCAGACGCACCCGATTGATCTGGTTTTCACTCTGCCAGAAAGCGAAATCGCCACCGTGGTTCAGGCGCAAAAAAACGGCCAGAAACTGGCAGTCGAAGCCTGGGATCGTGCCAACAAATCCAAACTGAGCGACGGCCAGCTTCTGAGCCTCGATAATCAGATTGACGCCACCACCGGCACCATCAAGCTGAAAGCGCGCTTTAACAATCAGGACGACGCCCTGTTCCCCAATCAGTTTGTCAACGCACGCATGCTGGTCGCCACCGAAGAGAACGCGGTGGTGATCCCAACCGCCGCGCTGCAGATGGGTAACGAAGGCAACTTCGTCTGGGTGCTGAACAGCGACAACAAAGTCAGCAAGCATCTGGTGAAACCGGGCATTCAGGACAGCCAGACGGTGGTCATCACCGCCGGTCTTTCCGCAGGCGATCGCGTGGTCACGGACGGGATTGACCGTCTGACCGAAGGGGCCAAAGTCGAAGTGGTCGAAGCCCACAGCGACACCGCCACCAGCGCTAAACCGGCGAAACGCGACCACGCGAAACAGGGAGCGACTTCCTGATGCAGGTGTTGCCCCCAAGCTCCACAGGTGGGCCATCACGCCTGTTCATCATGCGCCCCGTCGCCACCACCCTGTTGATGGTGGCGATCCTGCTGGCAGGGATTATCGGCTACCGTTTTCTGCCCGTGTCGGCGCTGCCGGAAGTGGATTATCCAACCATTCAGGTTGTCACTCTGTACCCCGGCGCGAGCCCGGATGTGGTGACGTCGGCGATCACCGCCCCGCTGGAGCGTCAGTTTGGCCAAATGTCGGGCCTGAAGCAGATGTCGTCCCAAAGCTCCGGCGGCGCATCGGTGGTGACGCTACAGTTCCAGCTCACGCTGCCTCTCGACGTGGCCGAGCAGGAAGTGCAGGCCGCGATTAACGCCGCCACTAACCTGCTGCCCTCTGATCTGCCTAACCCGCCGGTGTACAGCAAAGTGAACCCGGCAGATCCGCCGATCATGACCCTCGCCGTCACCTCCTCCGCCATGCCGATGACCCAGGTCGAAGACATGGTGGAAACGCGCGTGGCGCAGAAGATTTCGCAAGTCTCCGGCGTCGGGCTGGTGACGCTCTCCGGTGGCCAGCGTCCTGCCGTGCGCGTGAAGCTCAACGCCCAGGCGATTGCCGCCCTCGGCTTAACCAGCGAAACCATCCGCACCGCCATCAGCAATGCCAACGTCAACTCGGCGAAGGGCTCGCTGGACGGCCCGGCGCGCGCGGTCACGCTCTCGGCAAACGATCAGATGCAGTCCGCCGACGAATATCGCCAGCTGATTGTGGCGTATCAGAACGGTGCGCCGATTCGCCTTGGCGATGTCGCCACGGTCGAACAAGGCGCGGAAAACAGCTGGCTTGGCGCGTGGGCCAACAAACAGCAGGCGATCGTGATGAACGTCCAGCGCCAGCCGGGCGCGAACATTATCGACACCGCCGACAGCATCCGCACCATGCTCCCGCAGCTCATCGAGACCCTGCCGAAGTCGGTGAGCGTGAAAGTGCTGTCCGATCGCACCACCAATATTCGCGCCTCCGTCAGCGATACTCAGTTCGAGCTGATGCTGGCGATTGCGCTGGTGGTGATGATTATTTACGTCTTCCTGCGCAACGTCCCGGCGACCATTATCCCTGCCGTCGCCGTTCCGCTCTCGCTGGTCGGCACCTTCGCGGTGATGGTGTTCCTCGATTTCTCGATCAACAACCTGACACTAATGGCGCTCACCATCGCTACCGGGTTTGTGGTCGATGACGCCATCGTGGTGATCGAGAACATCTCGCGCTATATCGAAAAAGGCGAGAAGCCGCTGGCCGCCGCGCTGAAAGGCGCTGGCGAGATCGGCTTTACCATTATCTCCCTCACCTTCTCGCTGATTGCGGTGCTGATCCCGCTGCTGTTCATGGGCGATATCGTGGGCCGGTTGTTCCGTGAATTTGCCGTCACCCTGGCGGTGGCGATCCTGATCTCCGCCGTGGTCTCCCTGACGCTGACGCCGATGATGTGCGCCCGCATGCTGAGCGCGGAATCCCTGCGCAAGCAAAACCGTTTTTCTCGCGCCTCTGAGCGCCTGTTTGAACGGGTGATTGCCGCCTATGGTCGCCTGCTGGCGAAAGTGCTGAATCATCCGTGGGCGACGCTGAGCGTGGCGCTGGGCACCCTGGCATTGAGCGTCCTGCTGTGGGTGATGATCCCGAAAGGCTTCTTCCCGATTCAGGATAACGGCATTATCCAGGGGACGCTGCAGGCCCCGCAGTCCGTGTCCTTTGCCAGCATGGCCCAGCGCCAGCAGCAGGTGTCGGATGTGATCATGAAAGATCCGGCGGTCGAAAGTCTAACCTCGTTTGTTGGCGTGGACGGCACCAATCCGTCGCTCAACAGCGCCCGTCTGCAGATCAACCTTAAACCGCTGGACGACCGCGACGATCGCGTGAACGCAGTGATAGAACGTCTGCAAAACGCGGTGGCGAAAGTGCCGGGCGTCGAACTGTACCTCCAGCCGACGCAGGATCTCACCATCGATACCACCGTGAGCCGCACCCAGTACCAGTTTACGCTACAGGCCAACAGCCTCGAGGCGCTCAGCACCTGGGTTCCACAACTGGTCAGTAAACTCCAGGAACTGCCGCAACTGTCGGACGTGAGCAGCGACTGGCAGGATCAGGGGCTGGCGGCGTACGTGAACGTCAACCGCGACACCGCCAGCCGTCTCGGCATTACCATGGCCGATGTCGATAACGCCCTGTACAACGCCTTCGGCCAGCGCCTGATCTCCACCATTTACACCCAGGCCAACCAGTATCGCGTGGTGCTGGAGCACAACACCGAGCAGACGCCGGGCCTGGCGGCGCTGGATTCGATTCGCCTGACCAGCAAAGACGGTGGGATTGTGCCGCTCAGCGCCATTGCGACCGTCGAACAGCGCTTCACGCCGCTCTCCATCAACCACCTCGATCAGTTCCCGTCGACGACGATTTCGTTTAACGTGCCGGACGATTATTCCCTCGGCGAGGCGGTGGAATCGATTCTGAACGCTGAGAAAACCCTCAGCTTCCCGACCGATATCCAGACCCAGTTCCAGGGCAGCACTTTGGCGTTCCAGGCCGCACTCGGGAATACCATCTGGCTTATCGTCGCCGCCGTGGTGGCGATGTATATCGTGCTCGGCGTGCTGTACGAGAGCTTTATCCATCCGGTCACCATCCTTTCGACCCTGCCGACGGCGGGCGTGGGGGCGCTGCTGGCGCTGATGCTCTCGGGCAGCGAGCTGGATGTGATTGCGATTATCGGCATCATTTTGCTGATCGGTATCGTCAAGAAAAACGCCATCATGATGATCGACTTTGCCCTAGCCGCCGAGCGCGAACAGGGCATGGCTCCGCGCGACGCGATATTCCAGGCCTGTCTGCTGCGTTTTCGTCCGATCCTGATGACCACCATGGCCGCCCTGCTCGGCGCGCTGCCGCTAATGCTCAGTACCGGCGTCGGCGCGGAGCTGCGCCGTCCGCTGGGGATCGGCATGGTTGGCGGCCTGCTGGTGAGCCAGGTGTTAACCCTGTTTACCACGCCGGTGATTTATCTGCTGTTTGATAATCTGGCGCTGAAACTCAAGGCGCGCTTCCCGAAACGTGAAGAGGAGGCGTAAGTGAAGTTTTTCGCCCTCTTCATTTACCGCCCGGTGGCGACGATTCTGATTTCGCTCGCCATCACCCTGTGCGGCGTGCTCGGCTTCCGGCTGCTGCCGGTGGCCCCGCTGCCGCAGGTGGATTTCCCGGTGATCATGGTCAGCGCCTCGCTGCCCGGCGCGTCGCCAGAGACCATGGCGTCGTCGGTGGCGACGCCGCTGGAGCGCTCCCTGGGGCGCATTGCGGGCGTCAGCGAAATGACCTCCAGCAGTTCGCTCGGCAGCACGCGCATCATTCTTGAATTCAACTTTGACCGCGATATCAACGGCGCGGCCCGCGACGTGCAGGCGGCGATCAACGCCGCGCAAAGCCTGCTGCCAAGCGGGATGCCGAGCCGTCCGACCTATCGCAAAGCTAATCCGTCCGACGCGCCAATTATGATTCTGACGCTGACCTCGGACACCTATTCCCAGGGCGAGCTGTACGACTTTGCCTCGACGCAGCTGGCGCAGACTATCGCCCAGATCGACGGCGTCGGCGATGTGGATGTCGGCGGCAGCTCCCTGCCCGCCGTGCGCGTGGGGCTGAACCCCGAAGCGCTGTTTAATCAGGGCGTGTCGCTCGACGACGTGCGGACGGCCATCAGCAATGCCAACGTGCGCAGGCCGCAGGGGGCCATCGAAGACAGCAGCCGTCGCTGGCAGATCCAGACTAACGACGAGCTCAAAACCGCAGCCGAATATCAGCCGCTGATCATTCACTACAACAACGGCGCGGCGGTGCGTTTAAGCGATGTCGCCAGCGTCACCGACTCGGTGCAGGACGTGCGTAACGCCGGGATGACCAACGCCAAACCGGCCATTTTGCTGATGATCCGCAAGCTGCCGGAAGCCAATATCATCCAGACGGTGAACAGCATCCGCGAGCGTCTGCCGGAACTGCAGGAGACGATCCCGGCGACGATTGATCTGCAAATCGCCCAGGATCGCTCCCCGACCATTCGCGCCTCGCTGGAGGAGGTCGAGCAGACGCTGATTATCTCCGTCGGGCTGGTGATCCTCGTGGTGTTCCTGTTTCTGCGCTCCGGTCGCGCGACGCTGATCCCCGCCGTGGCGGTGCCCGTGTCGCTGATCGGCACCTTTGCCGCTATGTACCTTTGCGGGTTTAGCCTTAACAACCTGTCGCTGATGGCCCTGACCATAGCCACCGGCTTTGTGGTCGATGACGCCATCGTGGTGCTGGAAAATATTTCGCGCCATCTGGAAGCGGGAATGAAGCCGCTCCAGGCGGCCCTTCAGGGGACGCGCGAAGTCGGTTTTACGGTGCTTTCCATGAGCCTGTCGCTGGTGGCGGTGTTCCTGCCGCTGCTGCTGATGGGCGGATTGCCGGGGCGGCTATTGCGCGAGTTCGCCGTCACGCTCTCTGTCGCCATCGGCATTTCGCTGGTGATCTCCCTGACGCTGACGCCGATGATGTGCGGCTGGATGCTCAAGCGCAGCAAGCCCCACTCGCAGCCGCGCAAAAAAGGCTTTGGTCGCCTGCTGATAGCCCTGCAGGAGGGCTATGGCCGGTCGCTGAAATGGGTGCTGAACCACACGCGCATCGTCGGTCTGGTGCTGGTCGGCACCATTGCGCTGAACGTCTGGATGTATATCAGCATTCCGAAAACCTTTTTCCCGGAGCAGGATACGGGCGTGCTGATGGGCGGGATTCAGGCGGACCAGAGCATTTCGTTCCAGGCGATGCGCGTGAAGCTGCAGGATTTCATGAAGATCATCCGTGAAGACCCGGCGGTGGACAACGTCACCGGCTTTACCGGCGGGTCGCGCGTCAACAGCGGGATGATGTTTATCACCCTGAAAGCACGCGGCGAGCGCAACGAGACGGCGCAGCAGGTGATTGACCGCCTGCGCGTGAAGCTCGCCAAAGAGCCGGGGGCGAATCTGTTTTTGATGGCCGTTCAGGATATCCGCGTTGGCGGGCGTCAGGCCAACGCCAGCTATCAGTACACGCTGCTGTCGGACGATCTGGCGGCCCTGCGCGAGTGGGAGCCGAAAATCCGTAAAGCGCTGGCGGCACTGCCGGAGCTGGCCGACGTGAACTCGGACCAGCAGGACAACGGCGCGGAGATGAACCTGACCTACGATCGCGAAACCATGGCGCGGCTGGGGATTAACGTCGAAGCGGCCAACAGCCTGCTGAATAACGCCTTCGGACAGCGGCAGATCTCCACCATTTATCAGCCGATGAACCAGTACAAAGTGGTGATGGAGGTCGATCCGCGCTACACCCAGGACATCAGCGCGCTGGATAAGATGTACGTCATCAACAACGACGGCAAATCGATCCCCCTCTCCTACTTCGCCAGCTGGCAGCCCGCTAACGCGCCGCTGTCGGTGAACCATCAGGGGCTGTCGGCAGCATCGACGGTGTCGTTTAACCTGCCGACCGGGTCGTCACTCTCCGAGGCCAGCGACGCCATCAACCGCGCCATGACTCAGCTCGGCGTACCGTCCACCGTGCGCGGCAGCTTTGCCGGAACCGCGCAGGTGTTCCAGCAGACGATGAACTCGCAGGTAATTTTGATTCTGGCGGCGATTGCGACGGTCTATATCGTGCTGGGTATTCTGTACGAGAGCTACGTCCATCCGCTGACGATCCTCTCCACCCTGCCGTCGGCGGGCGTTGGCGCGCTGCTGGCGCTGGAGTTGTTTGGAGCGCCCTTTAGCCTAATTGCGCTCATTGGGATCATGCTATTAATAGGGATAGTGAAGAAAAACGCGATCATGATGGTCGACTTTGCGCTCGACGCGCAGCGTAACGGCAATATGTCGCCGCAGGACGCCATTTTCCAGGCCTGCCTGCTGCGCTTCCGCCCGATTATGATGACCACCCTGGCGGCGCTGTTTGGCGCGCTGCCGCTGGTGATTTCCGGCGGCGACGGCTCTGAACTCCGCCAGCCCCTGGGGATCACCATCGTCGGTGGGCTGGTGATGAGCCAGCTGTTGACGCTCTACACGACGCCGGTGGTGTATCTGTTCTTCGACCGTCTGAGGGTGCGTTTTTCACGTCAAAACAGAACGACAGTAAGCGAAACACATGACTGATCTCCCAAGTAACGTCCGCTGGCAGTTATGGATTGTCGCCTTCGGCTTCTTTATGCAGTCGCTGGATACGACCATCGTCAACACCGCCCTCCCCTCGATGGCGAAAAGTCTGGGCGAGAGCCCGCTGCATATGCACATGGTGATTGTCTCCTATGTGCTGACGGTGGCGGTGATGCTGCCCGCCAGCGGCTGGATGGCGGACAAAATTGGGGTGCGCAATATCTTCTTCACCGCTATCGTGCTGTTCACGCTCGGGTCGCTGTTTTGCGCGAAGGCCGACACGCTGAACGAGCTGGTGATGGCGCGCGTGCTGCAGGGCGTCGGCGGCGCGATGATGGTGCCCGTTGGCAGGCTGACGGTGATGAAGATTGTGCCGCGCGAGCAGTATATGGCGGCGATGACCTTCGTCACCTTGCCCGGCCAGGTGGGGCCGTTGCTCGGGCCTGCGCTGGGCGGGATTTTGGTGGAGTACGCCTCCTGGCACTGGATTTTCCTGATCAATCTCCCGGTCGGGATTATCGGTGCCATCGCCACGCTCTCCCTGATGCCGAACTACAAAATGCAGACCCGGCGCTTCGACATCTTCGGCTTTGTGCTGCTGGCGGCGGGGATGGCGACGCTGACGCTGGCCCTCGACGGGCAAAAAGGGCTGGGAATTTCGCCCCTGACGCTGGGGTTGCTCATTGCCATCGGCGTGCTGTCTATTCTCTGGTATCTGTGGCACGCCAGGGATAACGACCAGGCGCTGTTCAGCTTGTCCCTGTTTCGCAATCACACCTTCCGCCTCGGGCTGTTCGGCAGCTTCGCCGGGCGTCTCGGGAGCGGCATGCTGCCGTTTATGACGCCGGTGTTCCTGCAGATCGGGCTGGGCTTTTCGCCGTTCCACGCCGGGTTGATGATGATTCCGATGGTGCTCGGCAGCATGGGCATGAAACGCATTGTGGTGCAGGTGGTCAACCGCTTCGGCTATCGCCGCGTGCTGGTGGCCGCTACGCTCGGGCTGGCGCTGGTCAGCCTGCTGTTTATGGCCGTCGCGCTGATGGGCTGGTACTACGCCCTGCCGCTGGTGCTGTTCTTCCAGGGGGTGATTAACTCGACGCGCTTCTCGTCGATGAACACCCTGACGCTGAAAGATCTGCCCGATGAACTGGCGAGCAGCGGCAATAGTCTGCTGTCGATGATCATGCAGCTCTCCATGAGCGTGGGCGTTACCGTCGCGGGGCTGCTGCTCGGGATGTACGGCCAGCATCATTTGAGCGTCGATACCAGCGGCGCGCATCAGGTATTCCTCTACACCTATCTCAGCATGGCGGTGATTATCGCCCTGCCCGCCATTATCTTCGCCCGGGTCCCGGATGATACCAGCAAGAACGTCGTCATCAGCCGACGCAAAAGGAGTGAGTCATGAAATTCTGGCGTCCCGGCATCACAGGAAAGCTGTTTCTGGCGATTTTTGCCACCTGTATCGTGCTGCTCATCACCATGCACTGGGCGGTACGGGTCAGCTTTGAACGCGGGTTTATCGACTACATTAAGCGCGGGAACGAACAGCGATTGCAGGGCCTGAGCGATGCGCTGGCCGATCAGTATGCCCTGCACGGCAACTGGCGTTTCCTGCGCAACAACGACCGCTTTGTGTTCCAGATCCTCAAATCCCTAGAGCACGATAACGACGACGATCGTCCGGGGCCGGGCATGCCGCCGCACGGCTGGCGCACTCAGTTCTGGGTGGTCGATCAGGATAAATACGTGCTGGTCGGCCCACGCGCGCCGGTACCACCGGACGGGACACGGCGGGCCATCACGTTTAACGGTGCCACTGTCGGATGGGTCATCGCCTCGCCCGTTGAGCGCCTGACGCGCAACACGGATATCAACTTTGATCGCCAGCAGCGACAGACCAGCTGGATGATTGTCGCTCTGTCGACTCTTCTTGCCGCGCTGGCGACCTTCCCGCTGGCGCGCGGCCTGCTGGCTCCCGTCAAACGGCTGGTCGAAGGGACACACAAGCTGGCAGCAGGCGACTTTTCCACCCGCGTGGATACCCGCAGCCAGGACGAGCTGGGCAAACTGGCGCAGGACTTTAACCAGCTCGCCAGCACCCTTGAGAAAAACCAGCAGATGCGCCGGGACTTTATGGCCGATATTTCCCACGAGCTACGCACGCCGCTGGCGGTATTGCGCGGTGAGCTGGAGGCCATTCAGGACGGCGTGCGCCAGTTTACGCCGGAGTCCGTCACCTCGCTGCAGGCAGAAGTCGGGACGCTCACCAAGCTGGTGGACGATCTGCATCAGCTGTCGATGTCCGACGAAGGAGCGCTGGCATATCAAAAAGCCCCGGTCGATGTGATCAATATTCTGGAGGTGGTCAGCGGCGCATTCCGCGAACGCTTCGCCAGTCGAAATCTGAAAATTGAACTGTCCCTGCCGGACAGTGCCGTGGTCTTCGGCGATCCGGACCGTCTGATGCAGCTCTTCAACAATCTGCTGGAAAACAGCCTGCGTTATACGGACGGCGGCGGCGCGCTGCGCATTTCGGGCCGGGCGGAAGACGGGCGTTTCGCCCTGACCTTTGCCGATTCCGCACCGGGCGTGCAGGACGGCCAGCTGGAAAAACTGTTCGAGCGCTTTTACCGCACCGAAGGCTCACGCAACCGCGCCAGCGGCGGATCGGGATTAGGTTTGGCGATTTGCGTTAACATCGTCGAGGCGCACGGCGGCACCATCCGCGCCGCCCATTCGCCTTTTGGCGGGGTTAGCATTACAGTAGAGCTACCGCTGGAACGCGACTTATCGAGAGAAGTATGACTGAGTTACCCATTGACGAAAACACGCCACGCATTCTGATCGTGGAGGACGAGCCTAAGCTTGGGCAGTTATTGATCGACTATTTACGCGCGGCAAGCTATGCCCCTACGCTGATTAACCACGGCGACCAGGTGCTACCGTACGTGCGCCAGACGCCGCCGCATCTGATCCTGCTGGATCTGATGCTGCCCGGCACCGACGGTTTAACCCTGTGCCGCGAAATCCGCCGTTTTTCCGACGTACCGATCGTGATGGTAACGGCCAAAATCGAGGAGATCGACCGCCTGCTGGGGCTGGAGATCGGTGCCGATGACTACATCTGCAAACCTTACAGCCCGCGTGAAGTGGTCGCCCGCGTGAAAACCATTCTGCGCCGCTGCCGTCCGCAGCGAGAACTCCAGGTGCTGGATGCCGAAAGCCCGCTGATTGTCGATGAAAGCCGTTTCCAGGCGAGCTGGCGCAGCAAACTGCTGGACCTGACGCCAGCGGAATTCCGTCTGCTGAAAACCTTGTCTCACGAGCCGGGGAAAGTGTTCTCCCGCGAGCAGCTGCTGAATCATCTTTACGACGATTACCGCGTGGTGACGGACCGCACCATCGACAGCCATATCAAGAACCTGCGCCGTAAGCTGGAAGCGCTGGATGCCGATCAGTCGTTTATCCGCGCGGTGTATGGCGTGGGATATCGCTGGGAAGCGGACGCCTGCCGGATTGCATAACTATTGTTTTGTAGGCCGGGTAAGCGCAGCGCCACCCGGCTGACCTTCCTTAAGGCATGATACAGGCCACGCCTTCCGTCTTATCAGACGTATTCGACGTGATATGCCCCGTTGCGGTGTACATGTAGTAATAGGCATCCAGATCGGCAATCGCCTCTTCAGATGACCAGTACACCGTACCCGCGTGGGTGACATCATCCAGGCTGCTGCCCCACTCCTGCCACAGCGCCCCGCTCGGCACTTCGCGTTTGCCCTGCGCTGAAGACAAATCGTCATTGACGGGCAGGCGATAACCTTGATTCTCACACCAGGCTTTAGCGTCAGACCAGTTCATTTTGGTCTTTTCGCTAAAGACGAAGAATTTCTGCGGATTAAAAATAATGGAGGTCTTAATCTCATTATGACGAGCCGTGATTTTGAACGGCCCTTTCGCATGGATAGTAACAAGTCCCGTATCGCTCACCTCGGCAATCGCGGAATTACTGGTTGTCCATTCCAGCTGGTCCGCCTCGTTATCGGTTTCGAGCTGTATTTGCGCACCGGCAAAGGCGGTCTGCAGTTTTTTATCCGCAGTCACATAGTACGCGGCTTCATGATTTAATGGCGCAACAATATAGCTGATAATATTCATGGCATGCGGGTTAACCGGGCCGGTAGGAATATTATCTTCAACGTCGTAGTTGCTAATATCTTTTATCGAAAGGGTATTATTGGCGCGAGGAATACCCGTGGTGGTTGTGGGAGTAATATTGACGCCAATGGTGCAACCTTTATCGTCAGGAAGAATATCGTAATGATCGACTCCGCTGGCCAACACATGTTGTTTGTTATTTACATCAGTGCAAACCCATTCCACCGTGGGCAGCGTCGCCTCCTGGTCACCCTCTGCATCCATCACTTTCCATAATAAATCTATGGAATCGCTAATATCCAGTTCGTCATCATCATCCACAACAACGTTTTTTCGATGAAAACTCACTTTCCCCGGTTCGTTTTTATCATTGTAAATAACTGGGGGTGTTCCATTAATAATTCCGGCGCTCGCCGTCAGATCCGTTGCACTTGCCCGACCCAAATTGAGTAATACAATGAGCATCACCACCTGGCTGTGAATAAATTTTATTTTCATCATTTTACCACGCAATGAGTCTGTCATGATTCTGTTATGTCCTGAGCGCCGAAGCGCTCAGGACATGACTGTTGTCGATTATTTGCGTTTGGTCGATTTCAGAACCGCTTTGACTTTCGCCGTATAATCCACTTTCAGGCCATAGCCCTGGACACCGTCCGCTCCGGCAGATGCGAAGATAGATTTCGCGCTGGCGTTGGTTTCCGGGATCGACAGATCTTTGTTGTCCGTGCTGCTGACAGCATAACCGCCCGCGGTGCCTGTCGTCGCACTGGTGCCATCGAAGACCCACTTGTAGTTGTAGTTGCTGGATGCATCAAGCTCATCCGCATCCATGACGTTGTTATTGTTCGCGTCATACCAGATTTTGAACTGGTAGGTATGGCCGACGAGCAGCTGGCTGTTCGCTTTACCAATCAGGTTAACCGTTGGCGCTGCGGAATCGACAATCATGACGCCGATATTACCGCCGACAATTGGGCCGTCTGGAATATTATCGGTTGAATCATTCACACTAATATCATTGATGGTGATCGTCTGACCTTTGTTTGGCGTACCGGTAGAGGTTTGCTCGGTGATTTCTGCACCCAGATAACGCCCGGCATCTGTCGCCGCAATGGTATAGCTCTCCTTACCATCGTTTGCTAATGCAATCTTATTAGCACCATGTCCGTCCGTAGACGTAAACCATTTAATAGAGGTTTTACTGCTGTCGGTATCGCCCTCTTTATCCGTAAAGAGATAGCTCAGCGTAATTTTATCACCCGGCGACATCGCGGTAGTGGAGTTACTTTCGTGTCCGTTATTAAACGTGACGCTGTGATCGACAGCACCGGTACCCGTGCCTTTTAAAACGGGTAAGGTACCTATTAATTGCCCCGCCGAGTCTGTAACTTCCGCAGAGGCCATATGTGCACAGCCCGCAAACAGCACGCTGGCAATAAGTGTTTTGTTAAAGGTTTTCATTTTCATTAAAACTCACATAATTAAGATATATTTAATTCACACTGATATAACAAGATTATTTACTTAAAGTTAGCCTGGACAAACTGCATTCCTTCCGTTGTCAGCTTGTAATCCACTCTTAATTGATATCCCTGGACGCCATTAATACCGGCGGCAGGGAAAATAGCTTTTGCTTCTGCATTGGTGACCGGAATGGAAATATCCTGGTTATCGGTATTACTGGCAGCATATCCACCCGGCATCCCGTTGGTGCTTTTGCCATCAAATAACCATCGATAGTGAGTCACCTCCGTCAGCGGTCGAAGATCGGTGCTCGACACCGTTTGTAGATCAGAGGCATCCCATTGGCCGTTTTTATTGCTGTCCCAGGCCAGGATAAAACGGTACTGATGACCCAGGGCTAATTTGTTCGATTTGATACCGATTAAATTGGTTGTCGGATTCTGGGTATCGACAATCGCGGCAACGATATACTGCGAGCTGTCGCTAAAATCCACGAGCACGGGGTTGGTTTTCTGGCCATCTTCGTCTTGCTGCGTGGCGACGAAGGCATAGATCCCGCTCCGGGTGCTCGAAACAACGGCTTTCCCGTTACTGGATCCTGAAACAAAGAACAGGCATTTTTGCTCGTTATCACACTCTTTTTTCGATTTGTGGATAGGCACTTCATGGGCGTGATCCCGGTCCTTCACTTCATAGGCGTGGAACGTCATGTCCAGGTTTTCCGGGGCAACCGGCGTTGTTTCGCCGTGCACGCCAGCCGCTTTTGCGCCGTAGCTTTTCAGGTTGACCGGTGTAATTCCGTTTGCAGGAGTCTTGACCGCTTTTTTCTCCCCGTCTTCATCATCAATGACCAGTTGATAATTGGTCGGCGCCTCTGCCACCAGGATATTCACCGCGTTTGACTGGCGGGTGTGCCCCTTTTCATCCACCAGCGTCACCGCCAGGCGATACTTATTCGCGTTGCTGTCCGGGGAATCCACCCACGCCGGGAAGGTTAAGGTCCAGTGGTTATCCTTGCCGGTCGCGATATTTGTTGATGGCGATAAGGCTGGCAGCGCCAGCGCCTTTTCAGGGCTGAAGTTGCCCATCGGCACCCAGTGCGCACTTTGTATTTTAAGATGCGAAGTAATGTCCGCATTCACCGTCCAGTGGCAACCCTCGTAGGCCTGAGCGGTATCCGGCGCGTCGGTAAGAATGCAGGGAGCTGCGGTGTTGGTCGGAGCCAGGAAAATACCGACATCCAGATCGTTCTTCTCCCGATATTCAAGGACAATGTCGTTATTACGATCGACAAAATCCATCCGGCTACCGGCAAGTGTCCGCATCTGCGCTACTTCGTCACCATCAAGTTGCTTTGAGAGCGAAACGTTGATGCGGTAATCGATATCCAGATTGACCGTCACTTCGCTTTTTTCTGACTGATCCGTTTTGTAGCCAGCCTTGAGCGTAATCAAAGGCACGGGAGTGTAGTCGACACCCAGCGTGACGGCTGAGGGGTCTTCCTGCAGATCGTCAGTACCGAACAAGGCTACCTGATCGCCATAGTACTTTTCGTACACTATCGAGCCGCCAAGCTGCGGGTAAGCTGGGAGATAAGTTTGAACGCGCTCATCCCACCCGCGCGCCGGGCGCTCCTGGTAATCATCGAGGTCCGGAGAGTCTTTCCAGGAAGAGAGCGGTAAATAGTAGTTGCCGCTTAATTTGAGATAATTAGTCCACGCCTCGGTGCCAATACCCAGACGTTTATGCCCGCGGGTAATATCGTGATCATAAAAAGCATTGGTGCCCAGCATCCAGTCTTTACTGACATTATGGCGAACGCCCGTGCCTATATTAGCAATGGTACGCCCATCTTTATTATGAACTGAGAATTGACTGAATAGTAAATCACTTTCCCCGTTATACCAGGGAACTAAATAATCCAGTGAAGAACCATCGAGATTTCCTTTATCATCTATGGCTATATTTGTAGCAACATGGCCATAAGGTGATAACAAATTGTCTATTTGCGATTGAGCTGCGCCGGTAACGACACCTTTACCGTATTGATAAAACTCTGATTTCATCCCTTCAGGCGTCAGATTTTGAAACCTCTGCTGCGCTTCACTTACTGCAATATCGGATACTTTTTTTTCAATGTTTTTTTCATTGTTCCCGCTATCTCCATCTGATTTATCAGTATTATTTTTTTGCATAGCAGAATCACTCCCAAGATCAGGGAGATTTATATTCTCTGCCGCAGAAGAAATGCCAAATGACAGCATAAAGCAAAATAAAGCCAGAAGGATATATACAGGAAGCATAAATTAATGTTTCATAATATTATATAAGTAAAAGCTCAAACACGTTCATAAAGCGTACATTTATTATGCAATTCCAATCATTAATTATCAATATTAAACAAAGCCGAGAGTTATTATTTAATAATTAAGTTGTTTTAATATATCTAAATACGCGCCGGTTAATATGTAAACGATATGTTTTCAGCCACTGGCAACTCCCTGAGAATCACCCATACTTTCAACGGCATCCTCCGATGTGACTTCCTGTTTGATTAACACTTTTGATCAAGGAGTTCTTATGGCTGGTTGGTTCGAACTAAGCAAAAGCAGTGACGGGCAGTTCAGGTTTGTTCTGAAAGCGGGGAACGGTGAAATTATCCTCACCAGTGAGCTGTACACCACCAGGGCTTCAGCAGAAAACGGTATTGCCTCTGTGCGTACCAACAGCCCGCACGACGAGCGCTATGAGAAAAAAACCTCGGCTAACGGCAAATATCACTTCAACCTGAAAGCGGCAAACCATCAGGTGATTGGCTCAAGCCAGCTGTATGCGTCCGAGCAAACGCGGGAAACCGGCATCGCCTCGGTGAAAAATAACGGGTCAAGCCAGACGCTGAAAGACCTCACCTAATCCTATTACCTCCGCCGGGCTGGCCCCGCGGCCACCCGGCGCTTTACCTCCCTCCCCCGCAGCGCTACAATGCCCGCCCTTAAAGTACGGGATCTCCCCTTACCGCTGCACCTGGTGTACGCGGATCTGACCTGTCATCAGAACGAGAACAAACATGTTTAAACCAGAACTCCTTTCCCCGGCGGGAACGCTGCAGAATATGCGTTACGCTTTCGCTTATGGTGCCGATGCGGTGTATGCGGGCCAGCCGCGTTACTCGCTGCGCGTGCGTAATAATGAATTCAACCACGAGAATTTGCAGCTCGGCATCAACGAAGCGCATGCCCTGGGCAAAAAATTCTACGTGGTCGTGAACATCGCGCCGCACAACGCCAAGCTGAAAACGTTTATTCGCGATCTCAAGCCAGTGGTGGAAATGGGTCCTGATGCGCTGATCATGTCTGACCCGGGTTTGATCATGCTGGTGCGTGAGAACTTCCCGGAGATGGATATTCACCTTTCCGTGCAGGCGAACGCCGTTAACTGGGCGACGGTCAAATTCTGGAAACAGATGGGACTGACCCGCGTAATCCTGTCGCGCGAACTGTCGCTGGAAGAAATCGAAGAGATCCGCACGCAGGTGCCGGAAATGGAACTCGAAATCTTCGTTCACGGCGCTCTGTGCATGGCCTACTCTGGCCGCTGCCTGCTCTCTGGCTATATCAACAAACGCGACCCGAACCAGGGCACCTGCACCAACGCCTGCCGCTGGGAATATAACGTCCAGGAAGGCAAAGAGGATGATGTCGGTAACATCGTGCACAAGCACGAGCCGATCCCGGTGAAAACCGTGGAGCCGACGCTGGGCGTGGGCGCCCCGACCGACAGCGTGTTTATGATTGAAGAAGCGAAACGTCCGGGCGAATACATGACCGCCTTCGAAGACGAGCACGGCACTTACATCATGAACTCCAAAGACCTGCGCGCGATCGCACACGTCGAGCGTCTGACGCAGATGGGCGTGCACTCGCTGAAGATCGAAGGTCGCACCAAGTCTTACTATTACTGCGCCCGCACCGCACAGGTGTATCGCAAAGCGATTGATGACGCCGCGGCGGGTAAACCGTTCGACACCACCCTGCTGGAGACCCTTGAAGGTCTGGCGCATCGCGGTTACACCGAAGGCTTCCTGCGCCGTCACACCCATGACGATTACCAGAACTACGAGCACGGCTACTCCATCTCCGAGCGCCAGCAGTTTGTCGGTGATTTCACCGGCGCGCGCAAAGGGCCTCTGGCCGCCGTCGCCGTGAAAAACAAATTCACCAAAGGCGACAGCCTGGAGCTGATGACCCCGCAGGGCAATATCAACTTTACGCTGGAGCATCTGGAAAACGGCAAAGGCGAAGCGATCACCGTTGCCCCTGGCGACGGTCACACCGTGTGGCTGCCGGTGCCGGAAGAAGTGGAGCTGGAATACGCGCTGTTGATGCGCAATTTTGCCGGTGAAAGCACCCGCAACCCGCACAACAAGTAGTTGAGCAGGGGTATTTTTTCGTCATGGGATAATTCTTAGAAACGGATCACATACCGCTTCGTTCAATAAGGGTATTATCCCCAGCGCTGAAAAACATAACCCATAAATGCTAGCTGTACCAGGAACCACCTCCTTAGCCTGCGTAATCTCCCTTACGCAGGCTTATTTTTTGCCTTTCATCCTGTTCTTACGCGCTTTTTCCTTCCCTGAGATACACTCTTGATAGAGCTTAAAAGGGAGCAACCTTGGATGTCGACCTATCCGGATAGTTTACTGATCCTCAACGGCAAAAGTGCAGGCGATGACTTTCTGCGCCAGGCGATTGCCGATTTGCGTGAAAATGGCGCACAAATTCACGTCCGTGTGACCTGGGAAAAAGGGGATGCCGCACGGTATATCGACGAAGCCTGTCGGCTGGGCGTCGCCACTGTTATCGCCGGTGGCGGTGACGGGACCATCAATGAAGTGGCGAGCGCGCTGATTGAGCGTGACGCCGCACATCGCCCGGTGATGGGCATTTTACCCCTCGGCACCGCCAATGATTTCGCCACCAGCGCGGGCATTCCTGAGAGTCTGGACAAAGCGTTGCAGCTGGCCATCGTCGGGAAACCGACGGCGGTGGATATCGCCCAGGTCAATGAGAAAACCTGTTTTATCAATATGGCGACGGGGGGTTTTGGCACCCGTATTACCAGCGAAACGCCGGAGAAACTCAAAGCCGCGCTCGGCGGGGTGTCGTATCTGATTCACGGTCTGATGCGCATGGATATGCTCAAGCCCGACCGCTGCGAGATAAACGGCGAGAACTTCCACTGGCAGGGTGACGCCCTGGTGATTGGGATTGGTAACGGACGTCAGGCGGGCGGCGGGCAACAGCTGTGCCCCGATGCGCTGATTAATGATGGTCTGTTGCAGCTGCGGATTTTCACCAGCGACGGGATGTTACCCGCTCTGTTCACCACCCTGACCCGCCCGGAAGAGAGCCCGAACGTGCTCGACGGACAGTCCGCGTGGTTTGAAATTATCGCCCCACACGGCATGACTTTTAACCTCGACGGCGAGCCGTTGAGTGGGGAGCATTTCCGTATTTCGCTGCTGCCCGGCGCGCTGGAGTGCCGGTTGCCGCCGGATTGTGTGCTGTTGCGCTGACGTCTTTGCCCGGCGGCGCTACGCTTGCACGGGCCTACAAAACCGTAGGCCGGGTAAGGCGCAGCCGCCACCCGGCAACAAAAACCACCACTCAATACGCCGCCACCTCCCGCGCCATCTCGCGGGTGTACTGCTGGCTGGCGTTCACCAGCATTCGCGTGTAGTCGGTGCGGGCGTTTCCGGCGACCAGTTCATCCACGGTCAGGGTCTCCAGAATCTTGCCGTACTGCATCACCGCCACTTTCTGGCACAGATGGGCAATTACGCCCAGATCGTGCGTCACCATCAGATAGGTGAGATTCGACTCGCGCTGCAGCTCCGCCAGCAGATTTAAAATCTCCGCCTGCACAGACACGTCCAGCGCCGACGTCGGTTCATCCAGCAGCAGCACCTGCGGCTGCAGAATCAGCGCTCTGGCGATCGCCACGCGCTGGCGTTGGCCGCCGGAGAGCTGATGCGGATAGCGATCACGAAACGCCCGGTTCAGCCCTACTTTATCCAGCAAACTGTGGATGCGTCGATCGCGGTCGGAAATGCCGTGGATTTGCAGCGGCTCTTCCAGAATATCGCCGATGGTGTGGCGCGGATGCAGCGAGCCGTACGGGTCCTGAAACACCATCTGCACCCTTCGACAGCGTTCGGCGTTGATCTTTCGCCCAAGCCGGGTGCCGTCGATCGCCAGCTCACCGTCCCAGTGGGTAAACAGCCCGGCCAGACATTTCAGGACCGTGGTTTTGCCGGACCCCGACTCCCCCACCAGGCCGTAAATCTCGCCGGCTTCAACCCTGATGTTCACATCACTCAGCACCTGACTGCGCTTTTCACCCTCGCCAAAGGCCAGGTTGAGGTTTTTAATCTCGATCATCTCTGCTCCTTATTCATTGAGCCAGCTGGCCTGGCGCTGCAACACTGGCAGCACCGGACGGCGATGGTGAAGTTCCGGCAGGGCGCTGATTAAGCCCTGGGTATAGGGATGTTGGGCGTTATGCAGATCGCAGGCGGCGATGGACTCCACCACCCGCCCGGCGTACATCACCAGCACCCGGTCGCAGAAGCTGCGCACCAGGTTGATGTCGTGGCTGATAAAAATCAGCCCCAGCCCGCGGGATTTCACCAGGTCGTCCAGCAATCCCAGCACCTGCAAACGCACGGAAACGTCCAGCGCAGAGGTCGGTTCATCGGCAATCACCAGCTCGGGATCGGTGATCAGCATCATGGCAATCATGATGCGCTGCCCCTGCCCGCCGGAAATCTCGTGCGGATAGAGATGATAGACCCGCTCCGGCTGGCGGATGCGCACCACGTCGAGCATCTCCAGCACTTTGGCTTTCGCCTCGGCTTTGCGCCCCGGATGGTGCGTCAGCCAGGCTTCAGCGATCTGCGCCCCAACGCAGACCACCGGGTTCAGCGAGTATTTCGGGTCCTGCATGATCATCGAGATGCGCTTCCCGCGAATGCCACGCATTTGCGCCTCGCTCACCGAGCGCAGATCGACGTCGCCAAACTGCATCTGGGTGGCGCTGATCCGCGCTTTCGCCGGATGCAGGCGCAGCAACGCGCGCCCGACGGTGGATTTCCCGGAGCCGGACTCGCCGACAATCGCCAGCTTTTCGCGCCCGAGCTGGAAGGAGACGCCGCGCACGGCGTGGGTCACCGCGCCGCCGTTGATAAAATCGACGTGCAGGTCGCGCACGTCGAGCAGGGGAGCGTTATTCGCTGCGAGGATCGAGGATGTCACGTAGGCCATCTCCTAAGAAGTTGAACGCCAGGCTGTTGATCAGGATCGCCAGCCCCGGAATAGTCACGACCCACCAGCACTCCATCATGTAGGTGCGGCCGCTGGAGATCATCGCGCCCCACTCCGGCTCCGGCGGCTGTGCGCCGAGGCCGAGAAAGCCCAGACCGGCGGCGGTCAGGATGATCCCCGCCATATTCATGGTGATGCGGATAATCACCGACGGCAGGCACAGCGGCACGATATGTCGCCACAGCACGCGCACCGGGGACGCCCCCTGCAAACGCACCGCCGAGATAAAATCGGCCTGGCGCAGTGAGAGCGTTTCCGCCCGCGCCAGACGGGCAATCGGCGGCCAGGCGGTGATCGTAATGGCAATCACCACGTGCTCCAGCCCCGGACCGAGGGCGGCGACAAACGCCAGCGCCAGCACCAGGCTCGGGAACGAGATAAAGATATCCGTCACCCGCATCAGCACCGCATCCACTTTGCCGCCGAAATACCCGGCGGTAACGCCCAACAGCAGGCCGAGCGGCCCGACGGTAACCGACACCAGCAGCACGATATACAGCGTGATGCGCGAGCCATACACCAGGCGGCTGAAGATATCGCGGCCAAACTCATCGGTGCCAAACCAGTGCTGCGCGTTCGGCGCGACCAGCGCGTTGTTGAGGTCCTGCACCAGCGGGTTGTACGGCGCAATCAGCGGGGCAAAGGCGGCGACGATCAGCAGCAGCAGAACAATTCCGCCGCCGATCGCCGTCAGCGGGTTGCGCGCCATTTTGCCGACAAAACCCGCCCCACGGTTCAGGGTGCGTTTGATTCGCTGACGGCCTTCGCTGCTGCGCGCCCCCAGCGGCGTATCCAGAGAAACGGTCATGATTTCGTCCTCGGGTCAAAGAGTTGATACAGCATGTCGGAGAGCAGGTTGAGCATCACAAAGATAATCCCCACCAGCAGCACGCAGCCCATCACCGCATTCATGTCGCCGAGCAGCAGGCTGCCCGTGAGATACGAGCCAAAGCCTGGCCAGGAGAAGACGGTTTCAATCAGCACCGCCCCCTCCAGTAGCGAGCCGTAGGCCAGCGCCACTACCGTCAGGAGTTGCACCAGAATGTTGCGAAACGCGTGATTCCAGACAACCTGCCGCTCGGTTAAGCCCTTCACCCGCGCAGTGATGATGAACTCCTGCGAGAGTTGCGCCAGCATGAAGCTGCGCGTCATACGGCTGATGTAGGCCAGCGAGTGGAAGCCGAGCAACGACGCGGGCAACACCAGATGGTTAATGGCATTCCAGAACACGGCGCTGTTTCCCGCCAGCAGGGCATCGACGGTCATCAGCCCGGTCCGGCGCGGTACGATCCCGTCCAGCCCTAAATCGAGCCTTCCCGCCCCGCCCACCCAACCGAGCCAGGCGTAGAACAGCAGCAGCCCCATCATCCCGACCCAGAAGATCGGCGTGGAATACCCCGCCAGACTGATAATGCGCACCACGTAATCCGACAGGCTGTTGCGACGCGCCGCCGCCAGCACGCCCAGCGGAATGCCCAGGCCTGCGCCGACGATAATCGCCATCGTCGCCAGCTCCAGCGTCGCCGGGAAGACGCGCAGAATATCGTCCATGACCGGTTTGCCCGTCAGCAGCGCGTTACCGAGATCGCCGTGCAGGAGGTTGTTCAGGTAAATGCCGAACTGCGTCAGCAACGACTGATCGAAACCCAGCTGGTGATAGACCTGCTGATAGGTGCTGTGGTCGGCGTCCGGGCCGACAATCGCCAGCACCGGATCGACCGGCATCACGCGCCCGATGAAAAAGGTCAGCAGCAGCAGGCCAAACAGCGTCACCAGCACCTGGGTCAGCCGCTTCGAGAAACGGCGGGTGCGGGAGCCGGGAGAGAGGATCGCCACGCTCATTGTTCACCTCCAGTTTTATAGACTTCCCGCAGGAACGTGGTGGCCGACGGGTGCGACTGGAAGTTTTTGACTTCATTGCGCACCACGACGGAATCGACCATTTGCGACAGGGGAATCATCGCCGGGATCAGTTCGTCGTAGCGCACCTGGATCTGCTGATAATCCGCCACCTGCTTTTGCGGATCGCGTTCCAGCAGCGCTTTGTCGATCATCTCGTTGAGAGGCTTATCGTAGAAACTGGTGCGCCAGCCCTGGAAGTTGGTGAGCCGCGCCTCGTCGCTGTTGTCCGGGTTATAGACCAGAGCGCGCAGGCTGGAGTGCGGATGCGGCTCGACGCCGCTCCCGCCGCGGCCGACCAGCATGTCGAACTTACGCTCGCGCATCGCGCCGTAAATCTGGTTCCCGGTGCCAGTGATGATTTTGGCGTTGATCCCCGCCTGCATCAGCGTGGACTGCACGGCGATGGCGATATTAAGGAACGGCTGATCCGCCAGCACGCGCAGAGTGGTATCGAAACCTTCCGGATAACCGGCCTCTTTCAGCAGCTTTTTGGCGCGCGGAATATCCAGCCGATAGCCTGGGTCCGGCAGCGTCGACGGCATCCCGGCTTTGATCGGCCGCTGATGCAGTACACCGTAGCCCGGCATCAGCGCTTTGTTGATGCCCTGATAATCAATCAGATAGCGCACCGCTTCGCGCACCTTAGGGTTAGCGAAGTGCGCCTCTTTCATGCTCATCGCCACGTAATAAACGGTCCCCTTCTGCACGGCTTCGACCGTGAGCTGAGGGTCTTTGCGCAGGGCGTTGATGTCGGACACCGCCATGTTGCTGGCAATATCCAGGTCGCCTTTCTCAATCATCAGGCGCAGGGTTTGCGACTCCTGAAAATGGCGCAGCACGACGCGGCTCATTTTTGGCTCTTCCCGCCAGTAGTGCGGATTGCGCTGCATACGCAGCACATCTTTCGCCTGCCAGGTGTCGAGCATAAAGGGGCCAGAACCGGCTTCGTTGGTGGTCAGCCAGCGGTTGCCCCAGTCGTTGTTCACTTCATGAGATTGCACCGTTTTGCTGTCGAGCACGCCCAGATTGCCGAGCGCCCCGAGGGAGTAAATCACCAGCTGCGGATCGTTCGGTTTGGGCAGCACGATCTGCACGGTGTAGTCGTCGGACGCGCTGATTTGCTGGTCGATGTTTTTCTTCGAAAAGCCGTAGGATTTCCACACCGACGCCTGCGCCAGATTGAGATGCAGCAGGCGGCGCATCGACCAGACCACATCCTGCGCGGTGAGCGGATTACCGGAGTGGAATTTGACGTTATCGCGCAGATGGAAAGTCAGGGTTTTGCCGTCCGGCGCGATCTCCCAGGATTTCGCCAGCGCGGGCCGGACGTTGGTCAGTTCGTTCGGGTCGAGTTCCACCAGCGAATCGTAGAGATTCACCACGATGCCGACCACTTCGTTGCCGGTCATCGCCGCCGGGTCGAGGGTCAGCAGGTTGTTCATGTTCATACCGATGATGAGCTGGTCGGGCGGTGTTTTGGCGTACACCGCGCCGCTCCCCATCATCAGCGAGAGCGCGAGTAAACACGCTCTGCACAGAGGAGTTTGTTTCATGTATATATCGCCTGTAGGGTACGTTTTTATGTGTCAGTCGTGGCTGACTGTATTGGCTTCGATATACGCAAAATTGATGTCTTCGCCGAGCCCCGGGCGATTCGGCAGGCTGACCATGCCGTGTTCATCCATCGGGTCGACCAGGCTGTGGAGATACGCCGCCGGTTGGTCGTAATCGAGGAACGGGTGCAGCAGGCCGCGCTCATACCAGCGGCAGTTCTTAATCGCGCCGATCACCGCGAGGCTCGCCGCGCCGTTGCCGTGCACTTCGCAATCCATGCCGAAGGATTCCGCGAGGTTCGCCACTTTCAGCGTCGGCGAAATCCCGCCTACGCCGTTAGCCCCTGCACGCAGAATGTCGCACGCCCCGGCTTTTACCCAGTCGGCGCGGCTGTGATGTTTTCCGCCCAGACTTTCCGGGCCGATAATCGGGATCGACAGGTTTTCCGCAAGCCAGGCGTAGGAGGCCATGCTCTCCTCTTCCATTGGCTCTTCGAACCACGCGAAGTTGAGTTTTTCCAGCTCTTTGCCGATGTACAGCGCTTCGGTACGGCTGTACCAGTGATAGCCGTCGATCATCAGATCGATATCCGGCCCGACCGCTTCCCGCACGGCGGCGCAGGCTTTGACGTCCATTTTCGGGTTTGGCGCAAACGAGACGGGTGGCATCCAGGTGTGCAGTTTTATCGCTTTGTATCCGCGCGCCACCAGGGTTTCGGCAAAGCTCGCGTACTCGTCCGGCGTCGACAGGCCACCCGGCAGATCGTCCCCGCACATGGTGCTGCCGTAGGCCGGCACTTTATCGCGATAACCGCCGAGCAGTTTCCACACCGGCATATTCAGTTTTCGGCCAATCAGATCCCACAGCGCCTGCTCGATGAACCCGAGGGCGCGCTCCGTCAGCTGGTGCGCGCTGCCGCGCTGCCAGTGCGCCAGCTCCTGCCAGATTTTTTCGCGGTTGAACGCATCCTGGCCGACCAGCACTTTGCGAAAGAAGGTATTGACCACAAAGGGACGCACCACTTCCGGCGGCGCAAAGGCATACCCTTTGGTGCCGTCGTCTGCCGTGATCGAGAGCATCGCCATTTTGGCCAGGCTTTCGAGGCCAGGATGCGAATGCCCGGCGCTGTCGGAGACCCGTCGCGTCGGATACTGGAAGACGGTGACGTTTACAGATTCAATTTTCATTATCAGTCCTTAACACAACAGAGGTTCAGAGCGACTTCGTAATTTGAAAAGCTGTTTCGAAAGTAACTTTAAGCGCAAAATTCGTCCGCTGCCTTAGACAAATTCCGCTAAGCATCGGTCATTTATTGGGCATATGCACGGCGAGGAGTGACACTTTTCACAAAAGAGAGGGGAAGTGTGAAGTCGATCGGGATGGGTGTTTGAATGAAATGAAAAAGGGTTTCGGGTTTAAGTGAGGTGCGGTGCGATCTGGGCCCCTCACCCCGGCCCTCTCCCCAAAGGGGCGAGGGGGAAAAGACGGCTCCGTGCGGTCCCCTCTCCCCTATGGGGAGAGGGTTAGGGTGAGGGGTAAAGGCAAAAACTACGCGATTGTGACCTTAGTATCCAAATACACATTCTGCACCGCGTTAATCAGCTTAACCCCCTCGGACATCGATTTTTTAAACGCCTTACGACCAAGGATCAGCCCCATGCCGCCTGCGCGTTTGTTGATCACCGCCGTACGCACCGCGTCGGTCAGATCCGTTTCGCCGCCTGCCGCGCCGCCGGAGTTAATCAGCCCCGCGCGGCCCATGTAGCAGTTGGCGAGCTGGTAGCGCACCAGGTCGATCGGGTTATCGCTGGTCAGCTTGCTGTAGACGCGGTCATCGGTGTAACCGAAGTTCACCGCCTTGTAGCCGCCGTTATTCTCAGCCATTTTCTGCTTCACGATATCCGCGCCGATGGTCGCCGCCAGATGGTTCGCCTGGCCGGTGAGATCCGCCGAAACGTGGTAATCCACGCCATCTTTCTTGAACGCGTTGTTGCGAAGATAGGCCCACAGCACCGTCACCATACCCAGCTCGTGCGCACGTTCGAACGCCGCTGAAATCTCTTCAATCTGACGACGGGACTGCTCGGAGCCGAAGTAGATCGTCGCCCCCACCGCCACCGCGCCCAGATTGAACGCCTGCTCAACGCTGGCGTACAGCGTCTGATCGTATTCGGTCGGGTAGCTCAGGGTTTCGTTGTGGTTCAGCTTGACGAGGAACGGAATGCGGTGCGCGTAGCGGCGCGACACCGAGGCCAGCACGCCGTAAGTGGACGCCACGCAGTTACAGCCGGCTTCGATCGCCAGCTCCACGATATTCTTCGGATCAAAGTAGAGCGGGTTGGCGGCAAATGACGCCCCCGCGGAGTGCTCGACGCCCTGGTCAACGGGCAGAATGGACAGATAGCCCGTTCCGGCGAGGCGTCCGGTGTTGTACAGCGTCTGCATGTTTCGCAGCACCGCAGGCGGGCGATTGTTATCCATCATCACCCGATCAACATAGTCGTGGCCCGGCAGGTAGAGCTGATCGGCTGGAATAGTCATACAACGATGCTGTAAAAGGCTGTCGGCGTCTTTGCCAAGCAGCTGCGCAATATCAGTCATAGCGATGCTCCCGTAAGTTCCGACATCATGTCGGAGCGTGATATCCATACCCACAAATTTGTGAGCAGACTAAGCCTGGACCCGACTTAGCTTAATTTCCAGCCGGCGCCAGGTTTTTCAGCACAATCTGCTGGCTCGTTTCGTGTACAACAAAACTGTTACATCGATCAAACAATCGCGACAAAGGTATTTGAAAGGTATTATTGAGTGGTATGTTAAAGGCGTACCCTCTCTGACATGCAGGATTAAACAATGAAAACGAAAGTCCAACTGTCATTCATGATGTTTGTTGAATGGTTTATCTGGGGCGCGTGGTTCGTGCCGCTGTGGCTGTGGCTGAGTAAAAGCGGCTTTACCGCCGGGGAAATTGGCTGGTCTTACGCCTGTACGGCTATCGCTGCGATCCTCTCGCCGATCCTCGTCGGCTCCCTGACAGACCGTTTCTTTGCCGCGCAAAAAGTGCTGGCGGTGCTGATGTTTGCCGGAGCGATTCTGATGTACTTCGCCGCCCAGCAGACCGAGTTCAGCGCCTTCTTCCCGCTGCTACTCCTCTACTCCCTGACCTATATGCCGACGATTGCCCTGACCAACAGCATTGCTTTTGCTAACGTCGACGACGTCGAGGCCGATTTCCCGCGCATCCGCGTGATGGGCACCATCGGCTGGATTGCCTCCGGCCTGGCCTGCGGATTCCTGCCGCAAATGCTCGGCTACAGCGATATTTCTGACACCAATATTCCTCTGCTGATGACAGCGGGCAGCTCCCTGCTGCTGGGCGTCTTCGCTCTGTTCCTGCCGAACACCCCGCCGAAGAGTACCGGCAAGCTGGATATCAAAGTGATGCTGGGGCTGGATGCGCTGATTTTGCTGCGCGATAAAAACTTCCTCGTGTTCTTCTTCTGCTCGTTCCTGTTCGCGATGCCGCTGGCGTTCTACTACATCTTTGCCAACGGTTATCTGACGGAAGTCGGGATGAAAAACGCCACCGGCTGGATGACCCTCGGCCAGTTCTCTGAAATCTTCTTTATGCTGGCGCTGCCGTTCTTCACTAAGCGCTTTGGTATTAAAAAGGTCCTGCTGCTGGGCCTGATCACCGCCGCCATCCGCTACGGCTTCTTCGTCTTCGGCGGCGCGGACCAGTACTTCACTTACGCCCTGCTGTTCCTCGGCATTTTGCTCCACGGCGTGAGCTACGACTTCTACTACGTCACTGCCTATATCTACGTGGACAAAAAAGCGCCCGCGCACATGCGTACCGCAGCGCAGGGGCTGATTACGCTGTGCTGCCAGGGCTTCGGCAGTCTGCTGGGCTACCGCCTGGGCGGCGTGATGATGGAAAAAATGTTTGCCTATAAAGAGCCTGTGAACGGGTTGACCTTCAACTGGGCCGGAATGTGGGCGTTCGGCGGCATCATGATCGCCGTCATCGCCGTGCTGTTTATGCTGTTTTTCCGCGAATCGGATAAAGAGATCACCGCCATTGAGGTGGATGATGCCGATACCGCGCTGACACGAGGGGAAGTGAAATGAAAGCAGAACGTATTCTCGGCGCCCTGTACGGGCAGACGTTGGGGGATGCGATGGGCATGCCGTCTGAGCTGTGGCCCAGAAGCCGCGTGAAAGCCCACTTTGGCTGGATCGACCGCTTTTTACCGGGTCCGGCAGAGAATAACGCCGCCTGCTATTTTGGCCGCGCGGAGTTTACGGATGATACCTCCATGGCCCTGAGCCTGGCGGATGCGATTATCGAGTGCGACGGGCAGATTGATCCCGACGCCATCGGCAGGCATATCCTGCTGTGGGCCGAAGAGTTTGATGCCTTTAACAAAAACGTGCTCGGCCCGACGTCGAAGATTGCCCTGAACGCCATTCGCGCCGGGAAACCGGTGAGCGAGCTGGAAAACAACGGCGTCACCAACGGAGCAGCGATGCGCGCCTCGCCGCTGGGCTGCCTGCTCCCGGCCACCCGCCTTGAGCATTTTGTCGAGCAGGTGGCGCTCGCCTCCAGCCCGACGCACAAATCCGATCTGGCGATTGCCGGGGCGGTGGTGATCGCCTGGGCCATCTCCCGCGCCATCGACGGTGAAAGCTGGCAGAACATCGTCGACGCCCTGCCCGGCATCGCGCGTTATGCCCAGGAGTCTAAAACCACTACCTTCAGCGCCTCGCTCGCCGCGCGTCTGGAGCTGGCGCTCAAAACCGTGCGCGAGGCCAACGGCATTGATTCCGCCAGCGAGCAGATTTACCAGCTCGTCGGCGCGGGGACCAGCACCATTGAATCCGTTCCGGCGGCGATTGCGATGGTCGAACTGTCCGGGACCGACCCAAACCGCTGCGCGATTTTATGCGCCAACCTCGGCGGGGATACGGACACCATCGGCGCGATGGCGACCGCCATTTGCGGCGCGCTGCACGGCGTGCAGGCGATCGATCCGGCCCTGAAAGCGGAACTGGACGCAGTGAATCAGCTCGATTTCAACTACTACTGCGACCACCTGCTCAACTATCGGGAACAAAGAGAGGGCGCATGAGTACAGACCTTTCTCGCAAACTTGAGACGCTGACCGCCCGGCGTCCGGTGACGGTGCTGGGCGCGGCGGTGATCGACGTGATCGCCGATGCCTACGCCCTGCCGTGGCGCGGGTGTGACATCGAATTAAAACAGCAGGGGGTGAACATCGGCGGCTGCGCGCTGAATATCGCCATCGCCCTGAAACGCCTCGGCATCGCGGCGCAAAACGCGCTGCCGGTCGGCCACGGCGTGTGGGCGGATATTATTCGCAACGCGATGGCGAAACAGGATCTGCACAGCGCGGTCGAAGCCGAAAGCGGCGATAACGGCTGGTGCCTGGCGCTGGTCGAGCCGGACGGTGAACGCACCTTTATGTCGTTCAGCGGCGTGGAAAATCAGTGGCAGCAGAGCTGGCTGAACGGGCTGGAGGTACCGGCGCACAGTCTGGTCTCGCTCTCGGGCTACCAATTGACCTCTCCCTGCGGTGAACTGCTGACACGCTGGCTGGAAGGGCTGAATGACGTGACGGCGTTTATCGATTTCGGCCCGCGCATCGCGGATATCCCCGAAGCTCTGATGGCGCGGATCATGGGATGCAAACCGATTGTGTCACTCAATCGTCAGGAAGCGGTGATTGCGGCGGAGCGTCTGGGCGTTAACGTCGAAGCACTCGGCAAGGCGTGGCAAGCGCATTACGCCAGCCCGCTGATTGTGCGGCACGACAAAGACGGAGCCTGGTATTACGACGGCGACAACGCCGGGCATGTTCCGGCATTTGCCGCCACGGTGGTGGATACCATTGGCGCGGGCGACAGCCACGCCGGTGGCGCGCTGGCCGGGCTGGCGGCGGGATGGGCGCTGCCGGATGCGGTATTGCTGGGCAATGCGGTGGCGGCGTGGGTGGTCAGCCATCGCGGCGGCGACTGTGCGCCGACGCGCGAGGAATTACTCCTCGCACACAAAAACGTATAAATCGCTGCGACAGTAGCTAATGCTGTACTCAATCGGCCGGTGTTGCTGGTCAAGCGCAACTTGCTTGATCACCAGCACCGGTATTTTTTCGTCCATTTTGATGTGTAACTGGAATTCGCTGTCCGGCATCCGGGCGCTGACGCGCGAGCGGGTGCGCTGCGGAAAAATGTTCTGACTGCGGAAATAGTCATACAGAGAGATGCCGATGGCGTCGGGATCCTGAATCAGTCCGACCGGCACCCAGGACTCTTCAATCGACACGGCGTCGTCGTCCACGTAGCGAATGCGCTTGAGCATAAACACATCGCTTTGCGGCGCGATGGCAAGCTCCGCCGCCACCTCGTCGGGGCATGGCACAATCCGCTTATTCACCCACAGGGTATTGGGCTTTTTGCCGCGCAAAACCACCTGCTGGGAAAATCCTCGCGCTTCCTTGAGCGAATATTCAAAGATGTTGTTGATTTGCGTGCCGTAACCGCGCGCGCGCGTCACCACGCCCTCTTCCTCCAGCGCCTGCATCGCCTTACGCACGGTGATGCGTGACACCCCGGTCAACTGGCTCAGATCGCGCTCGCCCGGCAAAATATTGCCATGCTCCAGTATTCCGCTGCGCACGGCGTTTTTGACCGTCTCAGCAAACCTGAGGTACAGCGGGGTGTTATCCCCCGCCGCGATCCGTTCATTCAGTTGAGCAATTAACCGGGTATGCGCTTGTTCCATCTCTGTTTTCCTGGCCGAAAATCTCTAGCCAGTATACTCGCTCAGCCCGTTACCACCACGCATGAAAATGGTGAACCGGGCCAATACCGTGACCGACCTCCAGAGTATCGGCTTTGGCGAGTGCCAGCGAGAGCCAGGCTTTGGCCTCCTGCACCGTATCGGCCCAGTTTTCGTGGCGCGGGCGCAGCGCGGCCAGCGCCGCCGAGAGCGTACAGCCGGTGCCGTGGGTGTTTTTAGTGATCACACGCGGGGCGGTGAATCGCTGCGCGCCGTCGCGGGTAAAGAGCCAGTCCGGGCTTTCGGCGTCATCCAGATGACCGCCCTTCATCAGCACCGCTTCACAGCCGAGCGCCAGCAATGCGCGGCCCTGCTCTTTCATCTCCTGCTCCGTGCGGGCGTGCGGCGCATCCAGCAGCGCGGCGGCTTCCGGAAGATTCGGCGTGATAAGCGAGACTTGCGGCAGCAGTTTTTTGCGCAGGGTGTCGACGGCAGACTCAGAAAGTAGCGGATCGCCGCTTTTCGCCAGCATTACCGTGTCGAGCACCACGTTTTGCACCTGATAACGCGTCAGGCGTTCGGCGACGGCTTCGACAATATCCGTCTCGGCCAGCATGCCGATTTTGGTGGTATCAATGCGCACGTCGCTGAACACGGAATCCAGCTGGGCGGCGACAAAATCCGGCTCAATGCGATAGACCGACTGCACGCCGCGGGTGTTTTGCGCCACCAGCGCGGTAATGACCGAGCAGCCGTAGGCCCCGAGCGCCGAGAAGGTTTTAAGATCGGCCTGAATGCCCGCCCCGCCGCTTGGGTCGGTGCCTGCAATGGTGAGTGCGTTAATACGTTTCATGCCTGCGCCTCCAGGTTCCAGAGGGCGTCGATAAAGGCGCAGGCAAAACTGCCCGGCCCGGCGCTTTGCGACGCCGCGACGCTCCCTGCGCGCTTCATCCATCCGCAGGCGGCGGCAACATTATCCAGCCTGTCGCCCGGCAGCGAACAGCTGGCCGCCACCACCGCCGACAGCGCACAGCCGGTGCCGACTACGCGGGTCATCATCGGGTCGCCGCCAGCAATGGTTTTCGTTCGCTGACCGTCGGTGACGTAATCCACTTCGCCCGTAACGGCGACAATAGCGTTGGTCTGGCGCGCCAGCGCCTGTGCGGCGGGTAGCGCCCTGGCAGCGGTATCGGTGGTGTCCACCCCGCGACCGCCCGCGCTCATCCCGGCAAGAGCGAGAATTTCCGAGGCATTTCCGCGGATGGCGGCGGGTTTGAGCGTCAGAACTTGCTGACAAAAACGGGTGCGAAACGCGAGCGCGCCAACGCCGACAGGATCGAGCGTCCAGGGTTTTCCCGCGGCGACCGCACTTTCAATCGCCCGGCGCATCGACTGCGCGCGTGGCGAGGTGAGTGTGCCGACATTGATCAGCAGCGCATCCGCCATGGCCGCAAACTGCTCCGCCTCTTCGGCTTCAATGACCATCGCCGGGGAGGCGCCGAGGGTGAGCAAAATGTTAGCAGTAAAGGTTTGCACCACATCGTTGGTCATGCAGTGGGTGAGTGGCGAACGGGTTCGGAAGTGATGTAAAACGTGTAAATCGAGCAGGTCAGGCTGCATGGTTTCGCTCCTGCCTTGCGTCAAGAAGCGATAGCCGTGAAAGGCATCTGACTTCCCTACGCTGGCATTATCCAGATCAGGTGGTACGGGTATTTCTCAGCCTTCAACGAAGAAGGGCACCCCGAGTCAAATCATTTATAAAACAATCATTTACACATTGAAAATGTGTAGGTATTTAGTGTAACCGGGGCATAGTCGCAGGAGCAAGAATTTTCGATTTATCACAGTTGTTATCACACCGGAAATAGACAAATCACGTAATCAATCACCTCAATGTGTTCACCCGCTCGAATAGTCGATGAATGAATCAGGAGCATAGGAAAGTACGGATTTGACAAGCTAATCCTACACCCGGTATCGCTTCTTCACCACCAGGCAGGAGGTAACCAAAAGACTAACAACACCAATAAAAGAAAACCAAACACCTAAAATCAACATTAGAGGAAAAATAAAAGTAAACTATTATGCTCTTCCTTTATCGTTCCCTTATGCTTTTCTCTCTATTGTGGCCTCTAGCTTTCGACGAATCCGTTTCTTAGCTGGCGATATTTAGCAACACTAAATCTTGATGTTATTTCACTTAAATCCATTTAATTTTAGGAGCCTTCTCGGAAAAACCTTTTCCTTACTTGATCCTTTTGGTAGTACGATTAACGATCAATACCTACAAGGATCAGAGGGATATTGAATGCCAGTTGATGAAAGTATAAAACCCACATCAGGAACCCCCATTGTAGCTGGAGGAATCAGGCAACTTACGTTAGGTGAGATAGCTCTCGCTAAAACGCTTTTCGGTGGAAGCCTCATTTATAGCCGCATTTGGGTACATCGTGAAAGCTACCTCCCCTTCAACATGCAACCTGTAGATGTTGCTATGACTCCTAACGGCGAACTATGGTTTAGAGAAGGAACCTATTCACCTGATTTTTCATTAGAGCAAGACCTACAAAAGAAACATAGATTCATGCACGAAATGGTTCACGCATGGCAAGCACAAAAAGGTATGTTTGTTAGAACAAGAGGCTTATTTTCTCGCTTCGCTGATTACAGTTATACCTTAGATAAAGCTGATTTCCTCCATTATGGATTAGAACAACAAGCATCAATAGCTAGTGATTATTGGCTACTTGTCACATATGGCTTTAATAGAGATACATCTTATTTAGCAGAATACCAAGATTACAATCCTAGCTTATCTACTCATGAATTAATAAGAAGATACAAAGCCGTGTTAAAGGGTTTCCCTGGATGAAAGGATTACTAATACTACCTGTGATATTTCTTCTTTCAGGCTGCCCTGGTGGAGGTGTGCCAATTGCTGAACATCGTAGCATTTTTAGAGAAGGTGATACGATTTGTTTCACTGTAAATAAAACAGACGTGCTTGATCGTTATAGCGTTTACTATTGGCCTGACAGGAAATATACAGTTATCAAAGCTGATGATAGAGTTTCTTTATCATACCCTGACACCTGTTTTAAAGTTAAGTTACATAATGGCTATCAGTACAATATTGCATATAGCCTTAATGGTAAAAGTTATTCAGATTCATTTTTTATTGATAAAGACGGGAATTAAAATATGTCATTACCAGCTTATTTGTTTTTATATGATGAAAATGGGATGAAAATTCCAGGGGATTGTATGGCGTTAGGTCGTGAAGGTGCTATTGAGATAATGAATAGTAGCTATGGTGTACGCCAACCTGTAGATAGAGTTACAGGAAGCATGACAGGCTGTAGAATACATGACCCTATCACATTACATAAGCAACTTGATAAAGTAAGTCCTTACCTTGCTGTTGCCGTTTGTGAATCAAAACGATTGCAGAAAGCAGTGATAAAGTATTATGAAATTGTAGAAGCAGGGATAGAGGTAGAAATCTATAATATCACGCTTGAAAGTGTCGTTATCTCATCGGTAGATTTTACCCATGTGTACTATCCGGGTAGCTCTAACCCTAACATGCACGAGGTTGTAGGGCTTAAATTCCGTGGGATTGAATGGAATTATGTTAGAGGGAATATCAAATATGATGACGCATGGATGAAACCAGCACCAGAAAGTCAGAATGCTAAATAAGAAATCATGGGGCTTCAATAACAAATCCATTTGAAATTACAGATAATATAGGTACAGAAAATGTCTTTGATTCCTGTTCTAACTTCACCGATTTCTTATCAGAGATACTTGATACAGTAGCGTAACCTGTGCAGGGGTTTAAATGCCGCTCCGGTACATGAATAGGTGTCTAGGATGTTATTTTATTAATGCCGAAATATGAATTTCAATCTCTTTTTCAATGAGGAAGTGTAAAAAATGTGTGTTGCAGCTGTTATCGCTTAGATTGTTTGCTTGTTTGGATACGTAACGGCGTCGAGTGGCAGTATTGCTGGCTAGAGGATCGTCCTTAGAAGGTGGTACGGGTATTTCACAGCCTTAACGTGGAAGGGCACCCCGAGTCATTTGGTACAAAACAGCTTACTTTTTCCAGCTTAGGGGAAGCTGCTTGTTGGCGTAAGCCCCCCCTACCGTTTATCGCTTCTTCACGCTGTACCTTGACACGAAAAAGTAGCCACCTGGTAAGCCCGGATACGGACTATAAACGGCAAGTGAGAAAATTAATCTTATAGGCAACGATTCAAGGAGCTTTACCGCCCTCCCCTCAAACTTATTAAACATTATAAAAAGCGCCACCTCACCTTCATCTGTAAGTATACATTGATATAACGAAATTAAATTGTATCTATATTGTAGTTGCCTAATCATCATTATAAAACAGGGGTGTAAACCGCCTGTTTTATCACCTTAAACAGGTTCATATAAGAACATTCGCATGATGTAGATCAATAATTTCACCATCACATTCCGGGATATTTCACCGCTATTATCAATGTATAAAATTACGCATTGGTACATTTTCTCTTCTTTATCTGTGGTGGATAGCAAAATGAAATTAGTTAATTTTAGAAATTCTACAATTGCGGTAGTTGTATTTGGTGCTTTAGTTGCTTCTACTTGTGCAAACGCCGCGACTCATGCTTCTGATGTGCAACTTTCTACAGGTATGGATCTGGAAACTCACCTTAATAACGAATCAGGGCGAGTAGATGGACTGTCTAATGACATGTGGGACACTGAGCAAGCTGTAAAAACTAACGCTGATGATATCAAAACTAACAACAATCATATTGTTGCTGTTGAGCAAGATCTTAACAGCACTAAGAACGGCGTAGTAATTGTACAAAGTGAAGTCGTTCAAAATACTTCAGATATCCAGACTAACAAAGATTCTATTGCTGCTAACAAAACCGCTCAAGACACGGTAAACCACGGTCTTACTGACGTTAACATTCATCAAGATACGTTGATTAGTGGGAACACCACGCGCATTAATGCGTTAGAAAATGCGCCTAAACCTAAAGATGGGGCTAAAGGTGATAAAGGCGATAAAGGTGATCGCGGTTTAGCCGGTGCAACTACCACCGTCACTAAAGTCGATACGGCGACACAGGCGAAAGTCGCAAGCAATAGCGTAGCGATAGCTGAGACGGCGAAACAGTCTGCGAATGTTGCTAAAGATCTGCAGGACGCAAAACAGTTCCTAAACCAGCAGCAGAGCAGCAGCAATGCGCAATTTAAAAGTCTGAAAGACGAAATGGATGACAATAAAAAAGAGTCCCGCAGCGGCGCGGCGTCAGCCATTGCGATTGCGTCGATGCCACAGGTGGAAGCTGGCCAGTCGGTGATGTTCTCCGCAGGCGCGGGAACCTTTAAAGATGAACAAGCGCTGAGCGTGGGCGCCTCCTTCCATGCAGGTACATCGACGGTCATTAAAGCGGGTGTCAGCGACTCCACAAATAATGATTTTGCGATGGGCGCGGGAATCGGCATTGGTTTCTGATAAACCGGCTCATCGTAATTGAATAATTCACCTGTACCCTTTGATGATAGCCATCATGATAAAAATAATAGTTTGTTCTGCTGTTCTTTATATTTTACTGATGCTGACCGGTTTTTGGCTCGGCACCCTGTATAGCGATTATTTCTCCTGTCGTCAGCTGTCCCTGGCTTTAAATTATGTCCATTGTGATTGAGGTTAATAAATGAAGAAGTTACTGATGATTGCCCTGGCGGTTTCCGCGCTTTCTGCCTGCTCCTCCCCTGCTGAACGCATGGCGAAGTGTGAAGCGCAGGGCGTGAGCCGGGATACCTGTTATCTGGCGGAACAAAATCGCACCACGGCGATGAACGCCGTGGCTGAAAAACAGGCGCTGGAGAATGCCGCTAACGCCGTGCAGCATGCGCAAAGCGCCAAAGTGCAGGACCCGCTGCGCGAGGCGTCATTTACCGCCAACGGCATTAACGCTACGGTCAGCAACGGCTTTTTCACCGCGAAAATCAACGGTAAGAAAGCCGTGGTGAAGCGTTTTAATGCGAATAGTTATGAAATCAAAGGGGCGGGATACGTTCTCTCCATCACCCTTGATGACAACGGGATTACCGACGCGTCATGGAATAAAACCCACGGTCGCGATAACGGTTTACTGCAGTTTACGCAGAAGTAATGTTAAGGCGGCTAACGTGCCGCCTTTTTTGTCTCCTGCGCGGCGAGGGATTTGTACGACGAAGCGGCAGATTTTTGCTATCGAAAACATCGGGTTATTGACCACTTTTCACCCCCCTCTTTTGTAACAAAACAGTAAACAAATTAACCATTGAGCCACGCGCCAAAAGGCTCTATATTGGCCGCGTTTTTTACTCGCTACATCCTTAACTAACTATTTATTCAATCGAGGCGCATAAGACTGCCCCGGTTGTAGGAGTGATATGATGACGGATAAAGTCCGTATTGACACCGCAGATGCCCACAAAAGCAACGAAACCTATCTGGCCCGTCAGGCCGAGTTTGAATCAAACGTCAGGAGTTATCCTCGCAAACTGCCTTTAGCGATCACTAAAGCAGACGGCGTGTGGATTACCGATGCAGATAATAAAGAATACCTTGACTGTCTTGCAGGCGCGGGCACCCTCGCGCTTGGCCATAACCATCCTGATGTGCTGAAAAGCATCCAAAATGTCATTACCAGCGGCTTGCCGTTACATACGCTCGATCTGACGACTCCGTTGAAAGACGAGTTCTCGGAATACCTGCTCTCCCTGCTGCCAGGCCAGGGCAAAGAATATTGCCTGCAGTTCACCGGCCCGTCCGGCGCAGATGCGGTGGAAGCCGCGCTGAAGCTGGCGAAAAAGGTCACCGGTCGCAGCAGCATCATCAGCTTCTCTGGCGGTTATCACGGGATGACCCACGGCGCGCTGTCCGTGACAGGTAACCTGTCACCGAAAGAAGCGGTCGATAACATGATGCCAGAAGTGCAGTTCATGCCTTACCCGCACCAGTACCGTTGCCCGCTGGGTATCGGCGGTGACGCGGGCGTGAAAGCGCTGACCTACTACTTTGACAACCTGATCAACGACGTCGAAAGCGGCGTGCGTAAACCTGCAGCCGTGATTCTGGAAGCGGTTCAGGGCGAAGGCGGCGTGAACCCGGCTCCGGCTGAGTGGCTGCAGCGCATCCGTAAAGTGACTCAGGAACACGGCATTCTGCTGATCCTCGACGAAGTTCAGGCGGGCTTCTGCCGTACCGGCAAGCCGTTCGCCTTCGAACACGCGGGTATCGAGCCAGACATCATCGTCATGTCCAAAGCTGTCGGTGGCGGTCTGCCGCTGGCCGTGCTCGGCATCAAAAAGCAGTTCGATGCCTGGGCGCCGGGTCATCACACCGGCACCTTCCGTGGCAACCAGCTCGCGATGGCGACCGGCCTGACCACGCTGAAAATTCTGAAAGATCAGAACATCGCCGACAAAGTTGCCGCTCAGGGCGAATGGCTGAAAGGCCAGTTGGCTGAGTTGCAGCAGCGTTATCCGGTGATCGGCCACGTGCGTGGTCTGGGCCTGATGATCGGCATCGAAATCGTGAAACCGAACGAAGCGCCAGATCACATGGGCTGCTTCCCGGGCGATGGCGATCTCTCCGCCCTGATCCAGAAGAAATGCTTCGAAGCGGGCCTGATTCTGGAGCGCGGAGGTCGTAACGGCGTCGTTCTGCGTCTGCTGCCATCCCTGCTGATTAGCGATCAGGAGCTGAAAGTCTTCCTGGATAAATTCGAGCAGGCGCTGCTTGCTGCGGGCGTTCGCCCGGTCTAACGGAGTTAGAAAGATGTCTGAGTCAAACCCAATTCTGTCGTCGTCGGCGCAAAGCATCGAGGCCTATCAGCAGGCCATCGAGCAGAGCTCACAGGCGGTGATGCAGTGGCTGCAGCAGTCTGAGATGTATCAGGGGAAAACCGTCGCCGAACTGCGCGACAACATCTCCCTGAACTTCGGTCAGAAAGGCCTTGGCAACGAAGCGGCGATTGCCCGCGCGGTCGAGTACTTCCTGAAAGACAGCCTGTCGGTTCACCACCCGCAGTGCGTGGCGCACCTGCACTGCCCGAGCCTGGTCGTCAGCCAGGCGGCGGAAGTGCTGATCAACGCCACCAACCAGAGCATGGACTCCTGGGATCAGAGCCCGTCAGCGACCATCATTGAGATGAAGCTGATCGACTGGCTGCGTACCCGCGTGGGTTATCAGGCCGGTGATGCGGGCGTGTTCACCAGCGGTGGCACCCAGAGCAACCTGATGGGGCTGATGCTGGCGCGTGACGCCTTCTTCGCGCGTCAGGGCCACTCTATCCAGCAGGATGGTCTGGTCGGCGATCTGCGTAAGATCCGTGTGCTCTGTTCTGAAAATGCGCACTTCTCCGTGCAGAAGAACATGGCGTTGCTCGGTCTGGGCTACCAGTCGGTCACTCAGGTGAAAACCGATGAGTGCTCGCGCATGGATCTGAGCGATCTGGCGGCAAAAATTGCCCAGTGCAATGCCAGTGGCGAACAGATTCTGGCGATCGTGGCCACCGCCGGAACCACCGACGCGGGTGCTATCGATCCCCTGCGCGCTATCGCTGAGATGGCGGCTGAGCAGCAGATTTGGGTACACGTAGATGCGGCCTGGGGCGGCGCGCTGCTGATGTCCGATAAGTATCGCGACTACCTGGACGGCATCGAGCTGGTGGATTCCATCACTCTGGACTTCCACAAGCAGTTCTTCCAGACCATCAGCTGCGGCGCGTTCCTGCTGAAAGAAGAGCGTCATTACGAGCTGATGCGTTACCAGGCGGCCTACCTGAACTCCGAGTTTGACGAAGAGGCGGGTGTGCCGAATCTGGTCTCCAAATCACTGCAGACCACGCGCCGTTTCGACGCGCTGAAGCTGTGGATGAGCCTGGAAGCGCTGGGTCAGGAGCAATACGCGGCGATCATCGATCACGGCGTCACCCTGGCACAGGCCGTGGCGGCATACGTGCAAACTCAGGATAGCCTTGAGCTGGTGATGAAGCCTCAGCTGGCAAGCGTGCTGTTCCGCTTCCGTCCAGACTCTGCGCTGAACGACGCGGCCATCGCGCTGCTGAACCAGAAGATCGGTGATGCTCTGCTCGACTCCGGTCGCGCCAACGTCGGTGTTACCGAGCACAACGGCGTGACCTGTCTGAAGCTGACGCTGCTGAACCCAACGGTGACGCTGGGCGATGTGAAAGTCCTGCTGTCGCTGGTTGAACGTACGGCGCACGAGATTCTGGCGAAGTAAGTTCCTGTTCCCCGCACCGCCCGGTGCGGGGACTTTTGTATTAATGCGCGTTTTTCTCTGACGTGTAGCTGTAGTCGTAAGGGGTATACCCCGTACCGTAGTACAGGGCGGCGGTTCTCACCACGTCATTCAAGATGGCCCCCGTCATCATCACTCCGGCCAGATGCAGACGTTTTACACAGGACTGCACTTCTCTGACACTGGTCATGCCATACCGGGCAATCAGCAGCGTAATTCCCGCGTATCTTCCCACCAGCAAGGCATCCGTCACCGCCAGTATCGGCGGGGTATCGACAATAATCATGTCGTAATGAGCGTCAGCCCACGTCAGCAATTGCTGGAAGCGCTCCCCGATGAGCAGCTCCGAAGGATTATCCGGCGTCTGGCCGCAGGTCAGCACGTCTACCCCTCCCGGCTCATAGTGCTGAATGACCTCCTCATGGGCCGCTTCTCCCGTCAGCACCTCCGCGAGGCCACGATCATTGGTAAGACCGAAGATTTGGTGCACATACCCTTTACGCATATCGGCATCGATCAGCAGCACCTTCTGCCCGGCCTGCACCAGGATAGTCGCCAGCGACGTGCTGATCAGCGTCTTACCGCAGTTTTGTGTCGGCCCGACAAACATCACCACACGATTGCTGGCCTCCATCATGGTGAAATGAAGACTGGTCCGCAGACCGCGTATCGCCTCCACTAGCAGGTCGAGCGGCCTGTCGACAGGCAGAAACGGAATATTATGGGTCCTGTGATTCCAGCTCTCACCAAAGCTGAGCGTTCTGCGCAAACGGGTCTTCTTCCACAGCCAGACAGAACGCGGCAGCGTCGCCAGTACGGTCATCCCCAGCGCCTCAAGCTGTTCAGGGCTTTCAAGGCCTCGTCTGAGCGCGGCTCGCCCCAGAATGATTCCCGAGGAAAGGATGAAACCGAGCATAAAGCCCATGACGATCACCAGCGGTCGGGTGGGTTTTATCGGTTCAGGTTGCGTCACGGCAGGATCAATAATGCGCACGTTTCCGATAGCGCTGGAGCGGGAGATGCTCAGCTCCTGCTGGCGCGTCAGCAGCTGCTGGTAGATCTCACGCCCGGAGTCCACATCCCGGCTCAGACGCAAAATCTCCTGCTGCGTGGAAGGCATGGCGGAGACGCGCTGATTCAGGTGCGCTTTTTCGCTCTCCAGGGTCTGACGTTTTTCAATCAGGGCGCGGTAAGTCGGGTGATCTTTTTTGAACAGCTGAGAGATCTCCGCCTCGCGGAAGGTCAGTTCGTTAAGCTGGTTATCGGCGTTGACGATCTGCTCCAGCACCGATTTGGCCTCCAGCGTCAGATCCACCGAATCGCGCTGCTTACGATAGAGGTTAAGCCGCTCTTCGGCGATATCCAGATCGCCTCGGATCTGCGGTAGCTGGCGCTGCAAAAAGGCGAGACTTTTGGCATCCTGCTCGGCCTGCCGGTCGATGTTCTGACGCAAATAGTTTTCGGTAATGCTATTCAGCTCCACGGCAATCCGATCAGGGTCGGTGCCGGTCAGGGACAGATTCAGAATACCGCTCTGTTTTCCCGCTTCGGCGACGGTGAACTGCTGATTCAGGGCGTTAATCGCCTCCAGGGTTGTCCGCTCACAGAGAGTGAAACGCGTGCCGGGTTGGGCTTCCATGGATTTGACCAGAAGGACTACGCCGTCCTTTTCGAACCGCTTCCCCACCACGCCTTCCCCCTGGAAACCCTCCCCCTCAAGCTGGTAACGCCCCTGCTCCAGCGCTCTGAGCGTCAGGGTATGAGTCGCGTTCACCGTGGCAGGAATGTGCAGTCTGGCCAGCTCCAGGGTCGCCGGTCGCTGACCCAAAAGACGCACTATTGCGCGCCCGATAAGGGGAAAATAGCGCTGCTTTACCTCTTCATTCAGGTGTAGCGCCTCCACCGTCTGGCCGAGGATCATGCGCGATTTCAGCAGCTGAATTTCCGGGAGTGTGTCCGGGGAGAGCTCCGGGCCGAGCTGGCTCAGATTTTTGAGCAGGCTGTTGTCCTGTTTACTCTCGATCTGCACCATCGCATCGGCTCTGTACACCGGGGTCGCGGTGAACGCGTACAGGCCAGCGCAGAGGGTAAACAGGAGGGTCATGCAAACAATAAGTACGCGATGGTCGATCAACTCGCCCAGCAGGCGCGCCAGATCCAGTTCCTGATGCCCAATCGCTGCGGCATTGTGTTCTGAAATGTGTGAAGACATACAACTCTATTCCTTTAGTGACTCAATCGTTGAGCCCATTCCCGGCTTGCTCTGCCGAGCAGGTCAAAAACGTATTCATACGCTTCGTGGCTTTTACGGTAGGGATCGGGGATGACCCGCGTGTGCAGCCACTGGCCAAACAGCAGCGAACGCCCGCGGATTTCAGGGGCGATCGCGGAAATATGGTTCAGATGTTGCGGCTCCATCGCCAGGATCAGATCGTATTCGCGCATCAGCTGCGGGGTCAGTTTCTGCGCGACGTGCCCTTCCAGCGATACACCGTGCAGTGCCGCCACTTCCTGAGCACGCGTATCTGCCGCGTACCCCATCAGCCCGCAGACCCCTGCTGACGCCACAATAAAGGCGGGCAAGTGCTGGCGCAGCAGGCGTTCACCGATGGGCGAGCGACAGATATTTCCGGTACAGACGACCAGGATGGATTTCACCATTATTGCGGCCACGTTCGGATGTAGCGTACCGCTTCGGTCAGGTCATGAACGCCGGTGATGGTGGGCACGAGCTGAGAGATGACGCGATTCCAGCGCGAAACCGGCGCGGTCGTGACATAGACAATGTCGTAGGGCTGAAGCTGAAATTCGGTGCCGAGGACCATCGCCGAGGCATCTTTGGCGTCGAGCTGGTAGACGCTGGCGATTTTGTCCTGTTTGTCGGTTTTCGGTGCCGAACGAATGACGAAGATCCCCGTCGCGTCCGCCAGGTCCTGATTGAGCCCCCCGGCATTGCCGAGCGCTTCCGCCAGGGTCATCCCGCTGCGATCCATTTTGAGAGTGCTTTGTTTAGCGACTTCGCCCATCACGAAGACTTTCAGGCCGTCGTTGCGCGGCACAAAGAGAATGTCTCCCGGCCACAGCAGTTTGTTTTGCGTCAAATCGCCGTGCTGCATCAGGGCATACAGGGAGAGATGCGTGTCTTTTCCGTTGTGAGTCAGCACCACGTCGCGCCAGTCGGCATCGGCAGATAATCCCCCCGCGGCATTCACCGCATCCATGACGGTCAGCGGGATATTGGTGATCGCCTGCTGTCCGGATTTGACGACTTCTCCCGTGATGTAGGCTTTTTGCGAGCGGAAAGCGGCGACGCTCACGTCTACCTGCGGGCTTTCGATCACCTTGTCGAGCCGGGAGGCGATCTCCTCGCGCACCTCAGAGACGGTTTTCCCGGCGACGTTGAGCTTGCCGATATAGGGATAAAAAATCGTCCCGTCTGCAGCCACCCAGTTGCCCGTATCGCTCGCGCTGCGGTACTGCCCGGCAGGCGTGGTGAGCTCCGGGTGATCCCAGACGGTGATGGTCAGGATGTCGCCCACGTCGATGTGGTATTCCCAGCTTTTGAGCTGCACGTCGAGAGCAGGATTCGCCTGCGATTTAAGCGTCGTTGGGCGCAGTGTCTCAATCAAAGAAGAGGTGATCCGATAGACGTCCACTTTGTTATCCAGATCATCATGTTCATTTGTCGCAGCTATCTTATTTTTATTTGACACGTTGAGCGTCTGGCCAGGAATGAAAGTACAGCCCGTTAATTGATATATTATTAATATCAATGCAGAAAGGTATATTTTATTTTTCACTTGAATGATTGAATGGTTGTTTTCTTTCAAAGCCAGGAGGTTACACTTTAAAATAAACCAACACCACGACTAAAAAAAAATTTCAGTTAAATAATTATATTAAAAATTACAATTAATGCATAACTAACTGAAATAAAAGCAAGAACCTCAAAAATAAGTCTGTATTCATCAGTCATTAACCAACAAATACAAAGTCAACAACAAATAAATCACGAGAGAGGGAGCGCATTAAATAACCAGCTGGAATTATCTGGCGGAGGAATATTTTTTTCTCAGATTCATGGAAGGAAATAAGACGATGGGGTAATAATCTGGGCTTATAAAGACCCGCACCGCCTGGTGCGGGGCCTCTTTTTATCCCACGTTTTTCTCTTTCTCAGCGCTATAACTGTACTCGAAAGGGGCATACCCCTCGGCGTAATAGAGCGCTGCGGATTTAATGACGTCATTGAGAATCGCACCGTCAACGGCGACACCGGCCAGCTGCAGCCGTTTCGAACAGGCCTGAACCTCTTTCACGCTGGTCATGCCAAATCGGGCCACCAGCAGCGTGGTTCCCGCTTTTCTCCCCACCAGTGACGCATCCGTCACCGCCAGAATCGGCGGCGTATCAACGATCACCATCGTGTAGTGCTCGTTCGCCCATTTCAGAAGCTGCTGGAAAGGTTCGCCGATCAGCAGTTCCGAAGGATTACCCGGCGTCTGGCCACAGGTCATCACGTCGACCTCACCAGGCAGATAGCGCTGAATGGCAGACTGATAATCGATTTTGCCGGAAAGCACGTCAGAAAGACCGGTGCGGTTCGTCAGGCCAAAGATCTGATGAACGTACCCTTTACGCATATCGGCATCGATAAACAACACCTTCTGCCCGGCCTGCGCGACGATAGCGGCCAGCGAGGTACTGACGAGGGTCTTGCCACAGTTCTGCGTCGGGCCGGTAAACATCACCACGCGGTTGGTCGTCTCCAGCATGGTGAAATGAAGGCTGGTGCGCAGGCCGCGGATCGCTTCCACAAAAAGATCCACAGGCCTGTCGACGGGCAGGAACGGGATATTTCGGGTCCTGTGGGTCCAGCGATCGCCAAAGAAATACTTGCCGCGCAGGCGGGTCTTTTTCCACAGCCAGACAGAGCGTGGCAGCGTGGCGAGCACAGTAATCCCCTGGTTTTCGAGCTGATCCGGGCTTTCGATGCCGCGCTTAAGCGCCGCGCGCCCCAAAACCAGTCCTGCTGAAATGATCAACCCCAGCATAAAGCCCATCACGATAACCAGCGGTTTCGTGGGTTTGATCGACTCAGGCTGCGTCACGGCAGGATCAATAATGCGCACGTTACCGATAGCGCTCGAGCGGGAAATACTCAGCTCCTGCTGGCGGGTCAGCAGCTGCTGATAGATCTCACGCCCGGAATCCACGTCCCGGCTCAGACGCAAGATTTCCTGCTGCGTGGAAGGCATGGCGGAGACGCGCTGATTCAGGCGCGCTTTTTCGCTCTCCAGCGTCTGACGTTTTTCCATCAGGGCGCGGTAAGTCGGGTGATCTTTTTTGAACAGCTGCGAGATCTCCGCCTCGCGGAAGGTCAGTTCGTTGAGCTGGTTATCGGCGTTGACGATCTGCTCCAGCACCGATTTGGCCTCCAGCGTCAGATCCACCGAATCGCGCTGCTTACGATAGACGTTGAGCCGCTCTTCGGCGACATCCAGATCGCCTCGGATCTGCGGCAGCTGGCGCTGCAAAAAGGCCAGGCTTTTGGCATCCTGCGCGGCCTGTCTGTCGATATTCTGACGCAAATAGTTTTCGGCAATGCTGTTGAGCACTTTCGCAATCAGGTCCGGGTCCGTACCGGTCAGGGAGAGGTTCAGCACGCCGCTCTGTTTACCCGCTTCGGCGACGGTGAACTGCTGATTCAGCGCGTTGATGGTGTCGAGTTTTGTCCGCTCCGTCAGGGCGAACCGCGCGCCCGGCTGCGCCGTCATCGTTTTCACCCACAGGGAGACGCCCGCTTTTTCAAACGGCATTCCCGCGACGCCTTCGCCCTCGAAATCATCCCCCGTCACGCGGAAATGCGTTGGGTCCAGCACCGTCAGGGTCAGGGTACGCGGCGTGCCGTCTGTTGAGGGAATATGCATCATGAGCAGGTCCAGCGTCGCCGGTTTTTGGCCGAACAGCCTGGCAAGCGCGCGCCCTACCAGCGGGAAGTAGCGCTGTTTAACCTCTTCGTTAAGACGAAGGCCGTCCACCGTCTGGCCGAGGATCATCCGCGATTTCAGCAGCTGAATTTCCGGCATGGTATCCGGGGAGAGCTCCGGGCTGAGCTGGCTCAAATTTTTAAGCAGGCTGTTGTCCTGTTTACTCTCGATTTGCACCATCGCATCGGCCCGGAAAACCGGCGTCGCCGTGAAAGCGTAGAGGGCCGCGCAGGCGGTAAACAGAAAAGTGATGCACAAAATAAGCAGGCGATGGTCGATCATCTCGCCCAGCAGGCGCGCCAGATCCAGCTCGCGATTTTCATTCGCAGCCGCGTAGATGTCTGAAGTATATGAAGACATTGAAACTTTATTCCTTTAATGACTCAGTCGTTGAGCCCATTCCTGACTCGCCCTGCCCAGCAGATCGAACACGTATTCATACGCTTCGTGACTCTTACGATACGGGTCGGGGATTGCGCGCGTTTGCAACCACTGCCCAAACAGCAGCGACCGGCCCCGGATTTCAGGGGCCATCGCCGAAATATGGTTCAGGTGTTCCGGCTCCATCGCCAGAATCAAATCGTATTCGCGCATCAGCTGCGGGGTCAGTTTTTGCGCCACATGCCCTTCAAGGGAGACGCCGTGCAGCGCCGCGACTTCCTGCGCCCGCGCGTCGGCCGCGTGCCCGACCAGGCCGCTGACCCCGGCGGAGGCCACGGTGAAGCCGGGCATTTGCTGGCGCAACAGGCGCTCACCGATGGGCGAGCGGCAGATATTTCCGGTGCAGACCACGAGGATTGAATTCACCATTACTGCGGCCACGTGCGGATATAGCGCGCCGTTTCCGTCAGGTCATGAACGCCGCTGATGGTTGGCACGAGCTGAGAAATCACGCGATTCCAGCGCGAAATCGGCGCGGTTGTCACATAGACAATGTCGTAGGGCTGGAGCTGAAATTCGGTGCCGAGCACCATCGCCGACGCGTCTTTGGCGTCGAGCTGGTACACGCTGGCGATTTTGTCCTGTTTGTCAGTTTTCGGCGCCGAACGAATCACGAAGATCCCCGTCGCGTCCGCCAGATCCTGGTTGAGTCCCCCGGCATTGCCGAGCGCTTCCGCCAGGGTCATCCCGCTGCGGTCCATTTTGAGGGTGCTTTGCTTCGCCACTTCGCCCATCACGAAGACTTTCAGGCCGTCGTTGCGCGGCACGAAGAGAATATCGCCCGGCCACAGCAGTTTGTTCTGCGTCAAATCGCCGTGCTGCATCAGGGCATACAGAGAAAGGTGCGTGTCTTTTCCGTTGTGAGTCAGCACCACGTCGCGCCAGTCGGCCTCGGCGGAAAGACCGCCCGCCGCATTCACCGCATCCATCACCGTGAGAGGAATGTTGGTGATCGCCTGCTGCCCGGATTTGACGACTTCTCCCGTGATATAGGCTTTTTGCGAGCGGAAAGCGGCGACGCTCACGTCTACCTGCGGGCTTTCGATCACCTTATCCAGTCGGGAGGCGATCTCCTCGCGAACTTCTGACACGGTTTTCCCGGCGACGTTGAGCTTGCCGATGTAGGGATAAAAAATCGTCCCGTCGGCGGCCACCCAGTTGCCCGTGTCGCTCGCGCTGCGGTACTGCCCGGCAGGCGTGGTGAGCTCCGGGTGATCCCAGACGGTGATGGTCAGAATATCGCCTACGTCGATGTGGTATTCCCAGCTTTTGAGCTGCGCATCGAGATTAGGATTCGCCTGAGATTTGAGTGTCGTTGGGCGAAGCGTCTCAATCAACGACGGCGTGATCGGGTAAACATCGACGCGTTTATCGAGCTGATAATTAGCATCTGAGGCAGCAATGACATTTTTATCCGAAACACTCAGCTGCTGGCCAGGTACAAACGCACAGCCTGTCAATTGACTTATTATTAATGCTAACACCGAAAGAGATATTTTATTTTTCATTGGAATGGATAAAATCTTTGTTTTATCAGGAATAATTGGCGAGTACGTTGACACCCATGACCAGCCGAGTTAAAAAATAGCAAAATCAACAGTTTGAATTAGCACTCTATCCATGAGCCGTCAATTTAATCATTTCGAATAAATACTCTTCATTTGTTTCCCGACGGTGACAAATATTCATCGCAGGAAATACCGCAAAAGCTATTCATATCTAATTTAATAGTAAAAGGTATGTGTTTAAATTGCATTCGCCGTTGAGTCCAATTTTGCACCTTCTATTTTCACTCACCCTGAGGCTGAATAATAAAACTGGCAGCGTGTTTCTCGATTATTCATTTGTGAGATGAATGATTAAGTCATGGGCAAAGCTGTTCAGATTTGTTACATTTTTTTTCCAACAAGCGCGACCGTGATACTTAAAATGGGCTGCTTGCCGCGCTGTGCCGTCACAGCGGGCTGAAGGTTCAGCAAAAGGTTTAACTGGAGATAAAATGGCTAAGAGTAAATTGCTGCTTCTGGGTGTGTTGATGTCACTGGCGGGTGCTGTTTATGCCGCTCCGCAAGCCGTGACTGCACCTTCCGGGATCCAGGCTTATGAAGAACAAGAGTTCATCGCCGATTTCACAAAATTCAAAATTGGCGACACCGCCCCGGCGCTCTATCAAACGCCTGAGTACACCATTAAGCAGTTTCAGCTGCGTAACCTCCCGGCACCAGACGCGGGTACGCACTGGACTTACATGGGTGAGAACTACGTTCTGATTAATGACGCCGACGGTAAAATCCTTAAAGCCTACAACGGGGATATCTTCTATCACCGCTGATCCCCTCATCGTCAGACCCTGGCAGGAAAGCGATCGCCCTTTCCTGCGCACCCTCTTTTTACAGGCCCGTCGCGAGGCGTGGCCGTGGCTGGATGACACCGACTGGCAGCTTGAGGATTTCGACGCGGCCACCCTTGACGAGCAGATCTGGGTAGCGGTGCAAAACGGCCATCGCGTCGGGTTTGCTTCGGTCTGGAGCAACGATAATTTTCTGCACAATCTGTTTGTGGATCCGCAGTATCAGGGCGTGGGCGCAGGCAGCCTGCTGCTGGAACATGTACAACAGCAGTTCAGCAGTACAGGTTCGCTTAAGTGTCTGGTCAGAAATGAACGTGCGGTAGGGTTTTATCAGCAGCACGGCTGGCATATCGAGGCGACGGGGGATTCTCCGGAGGGAGAGTATTACCTGATGCATTACCGGTTGCGGTAATGATGCGGGTTCCGTGCGGTCTGGCGCCCGGCGGCGCTTCGCTTGCACGGGCCTACGGGGTTGCGGGGTTGCGGGGTTGCGGGTTTTGTAGGCCGGGTAAGGCGAAGCCGCTACCCGGCACAACAAGGCTACAAATTACACCGCTCGAAACGCGATCTCGCTCGGAATCACTTCACCCTGCCAGTACAGCTGCGCGGCCACGCGTCCGGCGAGCTGACGGTACATCCCGGCAAACTCACTCTCCGGACTGCGCACCACGGTCGGCTTACCGCTGTCGAGATCTTCACGCAGCGTAATGTGCAGCGGCATCTGCCCCAGCAGCTGGGTGTGATACTGCGCCGCCAGCCTCTCTGCGCCACCGGTGCCAAAGATCGGCTCGTGGTGCCCGCAGTTGCTGCAGATATGCACGCTCATGTTCTCGACCACGCCCAGCACCGGCACTTCCACCTTCTCGAACATCACGATGCCTTTTTTGGCGTCGATCAGCGCGATATCCTGCGGCGTCGTAACCACAACCGCGCCCGTCACCGGAATGTTTTGCGCCAGCGTCAGCTGAATATCACCGGTGCCCGGCGGCATATCCAGTACCAGATAATCGAGATCCGGCCACATGGTCTCCTGCAGCATCTGCAGCAGCGCCTTGCTGGCCATCGGGCCGCGCCAGACCATGGCGTTATCGTCTGTCACCAGATAACCGATGGAGTTGGTCGCCAGGCCGTAAGCCATGATCGGCGCCATATGGGTACCGTCCGGCGAGGTTGGACGCTGATTTTCCGCACCCAGCATGTTCGGGATCGACGGGCCGTAAATATCCGCATCGAGAATACCCACTTTGGCCCCTTCGGCGGCCAGCGCCAGCGCCAGGTTCACGGCGGTGGAGGATTTCCCCACCCCGCCCTTGCCGGAGCTGATGGCGATAATGTTCTTCACGCCGTTCACGCCCGGCTGATTCTTCACGCGCTTGAGCGTAGCGATGGTGTGCGTCAGCTTCCAGTCAATCGCCTTCGCCCCGGTGATGCGCAGCAGGTCAGAGCTGCACTGCTCTTTCAGGGTTTCGAAGGCGCTGGCCCAGACGAAAGGCATCTGCAGTTCGACGTGCAGCGTGTCATCCAGCCAGGCGACATGATGCAGCGCTTTCAGCGTGGTGAGATTGTGCTTCAGGGTTGGATGCTGAAAATTGGCCAGCGTCCCGGCAACCATTGCTCTTAAGGCTTCCGGTGATTTGGCCTGGGATTGAGAACTCATCCCGACTCCTTTGTTCTTGTGAATAAGACCTTAGTTGAACAAGTTTACCTGAAAGGCCGTGGTTTGTGCTTACTTAATAATGGCCCTTTTGTTACTATCAAAAACCCTTTTTACTGTTAAAGAAGTAATGCCCACTATGACTCAAGTCGCGAAAAAAATTCTGGTAACGTGCGCCCTGCCGTACGCAAACGGCTCAATCCACCTCGGCCACATGCTGGAGCATATCCAGGCTGATGTCTGGGTCCGTTACCAGCGAATGCGCGGCCACCAGGTAAACTTCATCTGCGCGGACGATGCTCACGGCACGCCAATCATGCTGAAAGCACAGCAGCTGGGGATCTCCCCGGAGCAGATGATTACCGAAATGAGTCAGGAGCATCAGACCGATTTTGCTGGCTTTGACATCAGCTACGACAACTACCACTCGACGCACAGCGACGAGAACCGCGAGCTGTCCGAGCTTATCTACACCCGACTGAAAGAGAACGGTTTTATTAAAAACCGCACCATCTCTCAGCTCTACGATCCGGAAAAAGGCATGTTCCTGCCGGACCGTTTTGTGAAGGGCACCTGTCCGAAGTGTAAATCCCCGGATCAGTATGGCGATAACTGCGAAGTGTGCGGCGCGACCTACAGCCCGACCGAGCTTATCGAGCCGAAATCCGTGGTTTCCGGCGCGACGCCGGTGATGCGTGACTCTGAGCACTTCTTCTTCGACCTGCCGTCGTTTAGCGAAATGCTGCAGGCGTGGACCCGCAGCGGTGCGCTGCAGGAGCAGGTGGCGAACAAAATGCAGGAGTGGTTCGAATCCGGCCTGCAGCAGTGGGATATCTCCCGCGATGCGCCGTACTTCGGCTTTGAAATCCCGAACGCACCGGGCAAATATTTTTACGTCTGGCTGGATGCGCCAATCGGCTACATGGGCTCCTTCAAGAACCTGTGCGACAAACGCGGCGACACCACGAGCTTCGAAGAGTACTGGAAAAAAGATTCCGACGCCGAGCTGTACCACTTCATCGGCAAAGACATCGTCTATTTCCACAGCCTGTTCTGGCCAGCGATGCTGGAAGGCAGCGGTTTCCGCAAGCCAACAAACCTGTTCGTGCACGGCTACGTGACGGTGAACGGCGCGAAGATGTCCAAATCTCGTGGGACCTTCATCAAAGCCAGCACCTGGCTGAACCACTTCGACGCCGACAGCCTGCGCTACTACTACACCGCGAAGCTCTCTTCGCGCATCGACGATATCGACCTGAACCTGGAAGATTTCGTGCAGCGCGTGAACGCCGACATCGTGAACAAGGTGGTGAACCTGGCGTCCCGTAACGCGGGCTTTATCGCCAAGCGTTTCGATGGCGTGATGGCGGCTGAACTGGCCGATCCTGAGCTGTACAAAACCTTCACCGACGCGGCAGCGACCATCGGCGAAGCCTGGGAAGCGCGTGAGTTCGGTAAAGCGGTACGCGAAATCATGGCCCTGGCCGACCTGGCGAACCGCTATGTCGACGAGCAGGCGCCGTGGGTGGTTGCGAAGCAGGAAGGCCGCGATGCGGATCTGCAGGCGATCTGCTCCATGGGCATCAACCTGTTCCGCGTGCTGATGACCTACCTGAAGCCGGTTCTACCGCAGCTGACAGAACGTGCTGAAGCGTTCCTGAACACGGAGCTGACCTGGGATGCAATCCAGCAGCCGCTGCTCGGCCACAAAGTGAATACCTTCAAAGCGCTGTATAACCGCATTGAGATGAAACAGGTTGAAGCCCTGGTTGAGGCGTCCAAAGAAGAGGTGAAAGCCGCCGCTGCGCCCGTCACTGGCCCGCTGGCAGACGATCCGATTCAGGAAACCATCACCTTTGATGATTTCGCCAAAGTCGATCTGCGCGTCGCGCTGATTGAAAACGCGGAATTCGTGGAAGGCTCCGACAAACTGCTGCGTCTGACGCTGGATCTGGGCGGTGAGAAGCGCAACGTCTTCTCCGGCATTCGCTCGGCGTATCCTGATCCGCAGGTGCTGATCGGTCGCCAGACGGTGATGGTCGCCAACCTTGCGCCGCGCAAAATGCGCTTCGGCATTTCGGAAGGGATGGTGATGGCCGCCGGTCCTGGCGGGAAGGATATCTTCCTGTTAAGCCCGGACGAAGGTGCGAAGCCGGGTCAGCAGGTGAAATAAACGAAAAAGCCGCTCAGATGAGCGGCTTTTTTTATGTCTTTTTTGCCGGGTTACGGTGTCGGGTGGCGGCTTCGCCTTACCCGACCTACAAAACCCTCGCCTTGTCACCCGGTGAGTCAGTTTGGTAGGCCGGGTAAGGCGTAGCCGCCACCCGGCAGTTCTTACGGCTTCGCGCTATGCACCCGGTGAGTCAACCCGCGCAGGAAATAACGCATAAACTGGTCACCGCACTCGCGGTAATTCTTATGATCCGGCGCGCGCATCATGGCGGTGATTTCTGGCATCGACACGCGGAATTTCTGCTCGGTCATGATGGCTAATACGTCGTCGGATTTCAGGGAAAAGGCGATACGCAGCTTCTTCAGCACGATGTTGTTATTCACGCGACGCTCTGGTGACAGCACAGGCGCAGACTCGTCTTTCCCGCGCTTATCGTAGATCAGCCCGTTCAGGAACGAAGAGAGGATGATGTCCGGGCAACGAACGAAGCCCTCTTCGTCCTCTTTGGTGATCCAGCTGGCAATATTCGCCGGAGTGGTCTCGACCTCGGCCAGCGCCAGAATACGAACCAAATCGTTATTGTTGGATTTCAGGATGTAGCGCACACTGCGCAGAATATCGTTACTTAACATAGAGCCTTCAACTGTCGGTGATGCGATGGGGCGCAGTGTACCAGTTTTACAACCCAATCGCCTCTTTCAGGCTTTTCAGATAGCGTCGACTCACCGGCACCGTCTGCCCCGCGCGCAGCACCAGCTCCGCCTGACCGTTCTCCTCCAGACGAATCTCTTTCAGATGCGCCATGTTCACCAGATACTGGCGATGGCAGCGGATCAGCGGCGTCCGGCTCTCCAGCGTGCGCAGGGTCAGCTCGGTAAAGCCCTCTTTGCCTTCGCCACTGGTGACAAACACCCCGCTCATGCGGCTGCTGACAAAGGCCACGTCGTCCATCTGCAGGAGATAGATTCGGCTGTGGCCGGTGCAGGGGATAAATTTCAGCGCCTGCTGGTTTTCCGGCAGCAGCGACACATCCTGCACGCTGCGCTCCTGGCGCAGACGGTTGAGGGTTTTCTCCAGCCGCTTCTCTTCGATCGGTTTCAGCAGATAATCGAACGCGTGCTCTTCAAAGGCTTTGACCGCATATTCATCAAAGGCGGTGAGAAACACGATGTACGGACGATGTTCCGGGTCGAGCATCCCGACCATCTCCAGGCCGCTGATGCGCGGCATCTGGATATCGAGAAACAGCACATCGGGGCGCAATTTATGCACCGCACCAATGGCTTCGATGGCGTTGGCGCACTCACCCGCGATTTCAATGTCGCTCTGTTCCTGTAACAGAACCCGCAGGTTTTCCCGCGCTAACGGCTCATCATCGACAATCAGCACTCTTAGCATGCGTTTTCCTCCAGGGGCAATCGTAGGGTAATACGGGTAAAACTGTCCGGCTCGCAGTCGACGGTAATGCCGCAGTCATCGCCAAAATGCGCGCGCAGACGTTTGTCGACCAGGCTCATTCCCAGCCCGCCCGACTCGGCGCCGGGCAAGTACAGCCCGGCGTTATCTTCAATATCCAGCACCAGGTGGTGATTAAACCGGCTGGCAGAGATACGGATTTCGCCAGTGCCCAGCAGCTGCGAGGTGCCGTGCTTAATGGCGTTTTCCACAATCGGCTGCAGGGTAAACGCCGGAAGATGCTGATGGGCCAGCTCAATCGGCACAAACAGCGAGACCTGCAACCGCGACTGAAAGCGCGCTTTCTCGATTTGCAGATAGGCATTCACGTGTTCAATCTCATCGGCCAGGGTCACAATCTCTGAAGGCCGCTTCAGGTTCTTGCGGAAAAAGGTCGACAGAAACTGCACCAGCTGCGTCGCCTGATCGCTGTCGTGGCGGATCACCGCCTTGAGCGTATTCAGGGCGTTAAACAGGAAATGCGGATTGACCTGGGCGTGCAGGAGCTTGATTTCCGACTGGGTCAGGAGCGCTTTTTGCCGCTCGTACTGCCCCGCCAGGATCTGCGCCGACAGCAGCTGGGCGATCCCCTCCCCCAGCGTACGGTTGATGGAGCTGAACAGCCGGTTCTTCGCTTCGTACAATTTGATAGTGCCCATCACCCGCTGATTCTCACCGCGCAGGGGGATCACCAGCGTCGAACCGAGTTTGCACTGTGGATGCAATGAGCAGCGGTACGGCACTTCATTCCCGTCGGCGTACACCACTTCGCCCGTTTCAATCGCACGCAGCGTATAAGCCGATGAAATCGGTTTGCCAGGCAGATGGTGATCGTCGCCGGTGCCGGTAAAGGCCAGCAGCCTTTCGCGGTCGGTGATCGCCACTGCGCCGATGTCCAGCTCCTGATACAGCACCTGCGCCACCTTCATGCTGTTCTCTTCGTTAAAGCCCTGGCGCAAAATCCCTTCCGTCGAGGCCGCCACTTTCAGCGCCGTGGCCGAGAACGCCGAGGTGTATTTCTCAAACATCGCGCGCTTATCCAAAAGGATGCGCATAAACAGCGCCGCGCCAACCGTATTGGTCACCATCATCGGGGCGGCGATGCTGCTCACCAGATGCAGGGCATCTTCGAACGGACGGGCGATCAGCAGAATAATCAGCATCTGCGCCAGCTCCGCCACCAGCGTAATCGCCCCGGCGGTCAGCGGGCTAAAGACTTTATCCGGACGACCACGCTTGATCATATAGCTGTGAACGAGGCCGCCGAGCAGCCCTTCGACAATCGTCGAGATCATACAGCTGAGCGCGGTCATGCCGCCCATCGAGTAGCGATGCAATCCGCCCGTCAGCCCGACCAGGCCGCCCACCACCGGGCCGCCGAGCAGCCCGCCCATCACCGCCCCGATGGCGCGCGTGTTGGCGATCGAGTCTTCAATGTGCAGACCAAAATAGGTGCCGAGAATGCAGAAAATCGAGAAGGTGACGTAGCAGAGAAGCTTGTGCGGCAGGCGAACGGTCACCTGCATCAGCGGAATAAACAGCCGCGTTTTGCTCATCAGCCAGGCGATGACCAGGAAAACGCACATCTGCTGAAGCAGCAGCAACACCAGATTAAATTCGTACATGACTGCAAACCGCACTGTCTAAAAACGCGTAACATACACTGATACACATTAACTTTCTTTGAAGCATTCCAAAAAAGCTGCAATTCGTGCCCGTCATCACATCCTTTAGCGGAACAATTTCCACCCTTCGCATTATTTGTTCAAAAAACGGTCGATTCTTCCTGGTTCGCGAATCAGCGTCTACAGTTATTCTGGGGATGCGCAAGCCAGGGGGCGAACATGGCGCTTTACACGATAGGTGAAGTGGCACTGCTTTGTGATATCAATCCTGTGACGCTGCGAGCATGGCAGCGGCGGTATGAGCTGCTAAAACCGCAGCGAACAGACGGAGGACATCGTCTGTTTAACGAGGCGGATATCGATCGGATCCGCGAGATCAAAAGCTGGATCGATAACGGTGTCCAGGTCAGCAAGGTCAAATCGCTGTTATGTGAACACGATGCCGATAGTCTGGCCGAATGGCGTGAACATCAGGAAACACTGCTCCGGCTGCTGCAGGCCGGTAACTTTCAGCGTCTGCGAACCTGGATCAAGGAGCAGGGTCGGGATTATCCCGCCCAGACGCTCATCACACATCTGTTTATCCCGCTTCGTCGCCGTCTCTCTCAGCAACCGGCGCTCCAGGCGCTGCTGAGTATGCTCGATGGCATGCTGATCAATTACATTTCCGTGTGCCTGTCGACGGCACGCAAGAAGAGCGGAAAGGACGCCCTGGTGGTCGGCTGGAATGTTCACGACACCACCCGCTTATGGCTCGAAGCCTGGATAGCCACGCAGCAAGGCTGGCGTGTAGACGTGCTGGCGCATTCATTAGCTCAGCTTCGCCCGGAGCTTTTCGAAGGGCAAACCCTGCTGGTCTGGTGCGGAGATATCCCCACTGCCGCCCAACAGCAGTCGCTGAATGAATGGCGCGAACACGGCTACCCCGTCATTACTCTCGGCCCGTAAATGTCTTCCCGGCATTTAATGGTTCATTAACAGGTGTGCTTCACCGTATAATTGGGCGGTTAACAAAAGGAGCACATTATGAAGGCAACCAAAGTGGCCGTAATTACCCTCTTCGCCTTAATGGCCATCAGCGGCATTGGCGGCGTGATGCTGGCCGGCTACTCATTTATCGTGCGTGGCGGTGTCGGCTGAGATACTGCGCCAGCCGTTCAAACCCGCGATCGACCACAATCGCTGCCAGCGCCACCAGCACCGCACCCTGCACAATATAGGCTGAGTTAAATCCGCTCAGTCCGATGATAATCGGCGTGCCCAGGGTATTCGCCCCGACCGTTGACGCAATGGTCGCGGTCCCGATATTGATAATCACCGACGTCCGTACTCCCGCCAGAATCACCGGCGCTGCCAGCGGCAGCTCGACTTTACGCAGTCGCTGCCCCGCGCTCATCCCCATCCCTTCCGCCACGCTGGTCACCGCCGCAGGCACGGCTGTTAATCCGGCCAGCGTCGCCTGCAAGATCGGCAGCACGCCGTATAAAATCAGGGCAATGATCGCCGGTTGCTGACCAAAGCCGATCACCGGCACCGCAATCGCCAGCACCGCCACCGGCGGGAAGGTCTGCCCGATCGCGGCGATGGTCTCCACCAGCGGGCGAAACTCTTTACCCAAAGGCCGCGTCACCGCAATTCCGGCCCCGACGCCGATCACAATCGCGATGGCGCTCGACACGCCCACCAGCCAGAAATGGGCCAGCGTCAGGCTGATAAAACTCTCCTGCAGATAGACCGGGCGCGGCAGGCCAGGGAACAGCGCGCCAAACAGCCCGCCGCTGTAGGGCATTAGCCACAGCAGCGCGACGAACAGCAGCACCAGCCACAGGAGCGGATCACGTAGCCATTTCACGTTCCACCTCCCCTGCCAGCAGATCGCGAAAATGCAGCGTCCCGCACGGCGCGCCCTGCTCATCCACCACCGGCAACACTTCGCACTGACGGGCGACAAAGGCCGAGAGCGCATCGCGCAGGCTCATCTGCGCCTGAAGGGGTTCGCCGGTCACCGCCCGATCCTGCGGACGTAAATACTCTGCGACCGTGCGCAGGGAGAGCAGTCGCACGCCCAGTTCGCTTCGGCCAAAGAATTCGCGCACGAAATCCGTCGCCGGGCGGGTTAACAGCTCCAGCGGCGTGCCCTGCTGCACCACTTCCCCGTTGTCCATTAATACCAGACGATCGGCGAGGCGCAGGGCTTCGTCGATATCGTGCGTCACCAGAATAATCGTGCGCCCAAGAATGCGGTGGATGCGGGTCATCTCCGTTTGCAGCGCGCTGCGGGTCACCGGGTCCAGCGCGCCGAAAGGTTCATCCATCAGCAACACTTCAGGATTGGCGGCTAACGCGCGCGCCACCCCGACGCGCTGCTGCTGCCCGCCGGACAGCTGATGCGGGTAGCGCTCGCGAAGCGCAGGCTCCAGCCCCAGGAGCGCCATCAGCTCATCGACGCGATCCGCCACTTTCTGCCGCGACCATTTTTGCAATTGCGGCACGGTGGCGATGTTCTGCGCCACCGTCCAGTGCGGGAACAGGCCAATCGACTGAATGGCGTAGCCCATCCGGCGGCGCAGCTCCAGCACCGGCAGGCTGCGGATCTCCTCCCCGGCAAAACGAATCAGCCCGCTGTCGTGTTCCACCAGCCGGTTGATCATTTTAAGCGTGGTCGATTTCCCCGACCCGGAGGTACCGATCAGCACCGAAAATGCCCCTTCCTCAAAGCGCAGGTTCAGGTTTTTTACCGCCGTCTGCCCGGCAAATTCTTTGCTCACATCGTGAAATTCAATCATTATTTTTTCCCTTCAGCAGGGCCAGCCACAGGGCAAAGAGCGCGTCCACCACCACCGCCAGGGCGATGGTCGGAATCACACCGAGTAACACCAGATCCAGCGCGCTGCTGAGCAGGCCCTGGAATACCAGCGCCCCAAAACCTCCCGCGCCAATCAGCGCGGCAATCACCGCCATGCCGACGGTTTGCACCGCGACCACCCGCAGACTGCGCAGCAGAAGCGGCAGCGCGAGCGGCAGCTGGATCTTCCAGAACCGCTGGCTGGTGCTCATCCCCATCGCGCTGGCGCTCTCCAGCACCTCCGGGGAAACCTGGCTCAATCCCGCCAGCACGCCGCGCGCTAATGGCAGCAGCGCGTACAGCACCAGCGCAATGAGCGCGGGCGTCAGCCCGGTTCCGGCGATGCCGATGGCGGCCAGCGCCGGAAAGGATTTCACCAGCCCGGCGAGCGGCGCAATCAGCAAGCCAAACAACGCCACGGAAGGGATGGTCTGAATCACGTTCAGCACGGTAAATACCGGTCCCTGACGCGTGGGATGGCGGTAGCACCACAGGCCGATCGGCACGCCGATGAGCAGCGCCGGAACCAGGGTGCCAAACAGGATCGTCAAGTGCTGAGCCAGCGCATCGTTAAACACCTCCTGACGATTGGCGTACTCTTTCAGCAGCGAAAGCGTGTTCAGCTCGCCGCTGAACAGCACCGCCAGGGGCAAAATCCAGATCTGCGCATTCAGCAGCCAGCGCCACACCGGGCGGGTGGTCAGGCGGCGGATCGCATCGCTACAGGCGAGCAGGCACAGGGCCATCCACAGCCACAGACCGCTGCCTGTCGAGGTACGCGCCAGCGGGGTTTCCGCGGTGGCGAGATGCGTTGCCGCAAGCCCGGCACTCCAGGCCAGCAGCACAAAAAGCAGTTCACAAACCATCAGCGTGAGAATGAGCGGCACCCGCCCCGCGCAAAACGACAGCACGGTGACGCCTACCAGAGAGAGCGCCAGCGGGAGGGGCGAGATCGCCCACACCTGCCAGACCGACAGCCCCTCGCCGGACATCAGCCGGTTCGGGGCGAAATTGACGAACGGAAGCGCGCACGCCGCCAACCCGACAAACGCGAGCAGAAGCAGTACGCGGTTATGACATGTCTTTGGCAAAGCGTTGTCCTGTTACTTCACGAGTCCTTTTTGCTTCAGGAAATCTGCCGCCACTTTTTTGGCATCCAGCCCTTCCACCGCAATGCTCGCGTTGAGCTGTTGCAGGGTTTTCTCATCGAGTTTTTCAAACACCGGTTTCAGCCAGTCGCCGATCTGCGGATAGGCTTTCAGCACCGCCTCGCGAACCACCGGCGTTGGGGCATAGATCGGCTGAACGCCTTTCGGATCGCTCAGGGTTTGCAGACCCAGCGCCGCCACCGGACCGTCGGTGCCGTAGGCCATCGCCGCGTTCACGCCCGACGTTTGCTGGGCGGCAGCTTTGATGGTCACCGCCGTATCACCGCCCGCCAGCGACAGCAGCTGGCTCTGGTCGAGTTTGAAATCGTAAGCTTTTTCAAAGGCCGGGAGCGCATCCGGGCGCTCGATAAATTCCGCCGAGGCCGCCAGTTTGAAGTCGCCTTTATCTTTCAGATAGCGGCTCAGATCGTCGAGGGAGGTGAGTTTGCCTTTCTCAGCGATATCCTTGCGCACCGCGATGGTCCAGGTGTTGTTGGCGGGCGCAGGCGTCAGCCAGATCAGCTTGTTCTGTTCGGCGTCGAGTTTTTTCACTTTCTCGTAGCCCGCGCTGGCATTTTTCCACGCGGCGTCGTTTTCATCTTTGAAGAAGAACGCCCCGTTGCCGGTGTATTCCGGATAGATATCCAGCTCGCCGGAGGTGATCGCCCCGCGCACCACCGGCGTGGTGCCGAGCTGCACTTTATTCACGGTTTTCACGCCGTGGCTCTCCAGCACCTGCAGGATAATATTGCCCAGCAGCGCCCCTTCCGTATCAATTTTAGACCCAACCTTCACCGGCTCTGCCGCCTGTAAAGGCAGGCTCAGCGCCGCCAGTAACGCCGCTGAACCCCATATCCCCTTTGCGATTGTCATTCCACTTTCCTCATTAATTTGCCGCCTTTATCAGGGGCTTGAGAGAAAAGCGTAGACTAAAAATTGGGTATTATCCCAATGTTGATCAGTTAAACACTGGAGGTGGTTCCGTTCACCTTATGTTCGGCAGAATATAATTGCTTCATATCTTGTGAACGTGACAAAGGGGCCAACACCAGTGCCACATTCAGACGGCTGTAAAGCTGGAGGGATCGAGAGTCCGGCTGAAAATCGCCGAAGCGTTTCCTGGAGGCCGGGTCGAGGCGCAGGGAAGCGCCGAGAGGGTGCGACCTGCATGGATGCAGGATCGCGCCCGACCCGAAAGCCGCAAGGAATAAGCTGAGGGCACCGCGAAGCGGCGATTTTCCTGGCCGGGAGCCGGGATTGTTAAGGGGGCGGCGGCCCCCTTAACACGTTCACCGCAGAGAAATTATCAAGAAGCAGAGGAATGAAAGTGAACGGAACGATTCCACTGATCCCTCAAAGAGCTTAGCCTTAATGACCAGTAGCTTCCGGCAACCTCAACGGAACCGTCAACAGGCTCGCCGCAAAATAAAGCAGCGCTATCACCCACAGCGTCCCTTCCACACCGAAAGGTGACACGCACAGCGTCACAATCAGCGGACCAACGAAATTACTCAGCCCCGACCCCAGATTCAGACAGGAGATGGCCGCGCCTTTGTTCTCTGGCAGCAGCGACGGGATCAGCGCGCTCAGTGGGCCAAAGGCCCCCAGCCCGATGGCGTACAGCGCCAGGGCCAGAAACAGCGCCGTTTCGCTGTCGCCGAACAGCACCGGGGCGTAACACACCGCCAGCATCGCCAGGCCGCACAGGGTGCCGGAGAACCAGACTACCGTGTTGCGCCAGCCGATGGTGTCGCCCAGCCAACCGAAAAAGTAGTTGGCAAAGATGTTAACCACGTTTACCAGCCCCCAGATGGTGAGCCATTCGGCGATGCTAAATCCGAAGCGCGGGAGATAGACCGGCATCAGGATCACCAGCGAAAACTTGCCGATATCGTTGATGGTTTTGACGATCACCGCCAGACGCATTTTCGGCTCGCGCACCAGCACCAGAATCCCCTCTGCAAAGGCCGCACCGAGATGGCCGCCGCGCCGCCACTGGGGACGGTCGCGATTGAGTACCAGGGCGCAGAAGGCTCCGAGCGCGACAAAGGCGAACCCGCTCAGCAGCGTGGACTTTTCGCCGATGCGCGGCAACATCAGGCTGGAGTACCACGGCCCGACGATGGTCATCCCCACGCCGAACGCAATCCAGAACCACGATACCGCGCGCCCGAGGATCCCCGGCTCACAGCGCTGGTTAATCCACACCAAAAACGAATAGGAGAACAGCGGATAGGCCACGCCGCGCAGGGCATAGCTCGCCACCATCAGAGGGTAATTTCCCTGCGGCAGGGCGTAGCCGATAAACGGAACCGAACCGATGAAGTAGAGAAGCGTCGCGGCCCACATCAGGCGGCGCAGGCCGAGCACGCCAGCCCCAATCCCGGAGAACCATGACACCGCCGCGACGCACAGGCCAAACACCGACGACAGCAGGCTGATATGGACCGCGTCAAAACCCCGGTGCTGAAGCATCGACGCCAGCCAGCTCTGCTCGATAGTGGCCCCGGTGATAAACAGGAAAATCCCGACAAAGCCCCAGCACAGCTCCTTCGGTAATCCCAGCCGGGCCCACAGGCCCTGCTGGATAAAGACGCTCTGATCCGTCATGCCATTTTGTCCCGCAGTGCGCGCGCATTCAGGCGTTTACGGTTCTGATAGCCAACGCTGTTTTCCCCCCAGCAGTGGTCGTACGGCATGCCGGTCAGGCTTTCGATCACCGCTTTGTTCTCCGCGCTGACCGTCGCCTTGCTGCCGCCCTGTTTCAGGCGCGCCACCTCTTCGTTGAGGATCGCGTGGGTGCGGCTGTTGACCTTAAACTGGAAGGCAGACCAGATGCCCCATAGCGTCAAAATGACCGGGAGCACAATCATGATCACCAGAATCATATTGATAGCCGACTGCGGCTGGGCGCTTTGCCCGGAGACAAACCCGGACATCTGCAGCGCCACGCCGACGAGGAAAATCGACAGCGCCTGCGAGGCCTTACGCAGCAGGCTCATAAAGCCCGCGAAGATCCCTTCCCGGCGACGGCAGGTGAGAATTTCATCCACGTCCGCGACGAAGGTGTAGTTGTTCCACGGAATGGCGTAGATCCCGCCGCGCGCCAGCCCGGCCACCGCCGCGCCGACGTACAGCAGCGTCATCCCGCTGGTGCCGCTGAAATACGCCGAGACAAACAGGGCAAAGGCCACCAGCGCCATCGTCGCCTGTGTCGCAAAGGCGCGCGACGGGGAGAAACGCAGGGTCAGCCAGGTCGCGATGCCGACGCCGAAGAACTGCAGACCGTTCACCACGCCCAGCAGGTTGGAGGCCATCACCGACGAGGTCATCAGGGCAAAGACCACAAAGTAGGTAAAGACCGAGTTGAAAATGTCCTGCGCCACCGAACCGCCGAGATACATCCCCAGGTGCGAGCGGAAGGTTTTGATTTTTAATGTCGACACAAAATCGTAATAGATATGGTACGCCCGGGTGGCGAACGGCTCTTTCTCTTCGTCCTCGTCCTCGTCCTGGTGCTCGTTTTGCTGGATCTCCTCCAGCGAGCGCTCCCAGGTACCGAAGTAGACAAAGAACAGCACAATCATAAAGGAGACGGTGAAAATCGCCCCGGTGTAGAAGAACGAATCGGAAGAGTCAGGCCCAAAGTACGCCACCAGACGCCCCGGCAGAAACGCTGCCGCAAAGCCCGCGAGCTGGGCGATGTACATGCGCGCGCTGGTCAGTTTTGAGCGCTTTTTGAAATCCGACGTCATCTCCGCCGACAGGGTGTCGTACGGGATGATGATCATGGTGTAGACGATCTCAAACAGGATGTAGAACAGCAGATACATCCAGTAGTTGAAGCCCTCGACCCAAAGCAAGCTGTAGACCGACACCAGTGGAATACTGGCTAACAGGAAGAAGCGGCGGCGACCAAACCGGCGACCGAGACGCGTTTTGTGGAAGTTATCGGAAACGTAGCCGATCACCGGGCACATGATCACATCGACAATTCTCGCCACCGCGAACAGCGACCCTGCCTGGATTGGCGTCAGGCCGCAAAAGGTGGTTAAGAAGAACAGCAGCCAGGCGCTGACCAGGGTAAAGGCCCCCGAGCCGATCACATCCGCCAGACCGTAGCAGACGTAGTTCCGCAGTTTGATTTCTCGCACTTTTTTGATCATTTTGAACTCCGGATATTCTCAGGATCCCAGCCCGCAGGCAGCGGCGATGGGCGCGTCAGAGTGACGGCGTGCAGGTGCAACCCGTCGACGCCATGGGCATAAATGGCGGGCAGGCCGTGCGGATAAGGTTCCACGCCGTGGGCGCGCCCGGTTTCGGCGTTCACCTTATAGGCGTTATCCAGCCCCATTCCGGTCGGCCGCTCCGGGTTGCACGGCGGACGCACGTCGTAGCAGCCCTGATCATCGGATTCAGCGAGTTGCTGATTGAAGGTCAGGCCGTTAAAGGTGATGTCGCGGATAGCGCCCGGCGTTTCGCTGTGCAGATTGATTGCCCCCTCCCCCGTGCCGTTCAGGCCTGAGAAGGTGACCTGGCGGATATCGCCTGGCGTCACGTCCGGCGCGCGATGGCGAACCGAGATAAACACCGGATCAGCTTTCCCCCAGTGGCACGGATGGCCGTGGCGACAGTCGAAGAGAATGTTGCTGAAACTCATCATGCTGAAATGGCCGCCGTCGCGGGAGACCAGGCCAATCCCGCGATTGGATTCAAAAATCACGCAGTTGCTGACGGCCAGATGGGTGATGTCGGCGAAGGTTTCGGTCCCGACTTTAATCGCGCAGCTTTTGGAGCGGATGATGCAGTTGTTGATCGTAACGTTGTCGATCGGCTGCTGCAGTTCGGGCGCTTTGGCGGTGGTTTTCAGGCAGATGCCGTCGTCGGCGGCGCTGAAATAGCTGTCGCTGATATGCACGTGCTGGCAGCTGTCGATGTCCAGCGCGTCGGTGTTCGCCAGCGTCAGATCGTTATCGATGGTGATGTTGCGGATAAACACGTGATTGCAGCTCACCAGATGGGCGGTCCACATCGGCGAGTCGTACAGGGTGATGTCGGTGATGCGCACCTGCTCGCACCCTTCCAGCACCAGCAGACGCGGACGCTGGGGTTTGGGCTGACGATAGCCCTGATCATCCGCCTGTGAGGCAAACCAGGCCGTGGCGTTGCCGTCGATACAGCCCGCTCCGCTCAGCGTCACATTGCGCGCGTCGCGGGCGTAGATCAGCGCCATGCGTGAGAGCTCGGCCATGCTTTGGGTTTCTGCCGCGTGGTAATCCGCGACGTTCTGGCTGGCGAGCAGCCGCGCGCCCGCGTCCAGATGCAGGGTGAAATTCGACGGCAGCACCAGCGTGCCAGTGAGGTAAATTCCCGGCGTGACCACCAGCGTGCCGCCTCCGGCTGCGGCAAGTTGATCGATTAGGCTTTGGAGGGTGGACGTCACCGGCGTCTGGCCGCTGCGATCGAGGGAGACATTTTCTAATGAGAGTTTCATGTGAATACCTGTCTGCTGTGATGTGACAGGGATTAAACGGGTTTTCTGCATCGGGTGAGCGGCGTGTTTAGCGGGGTTTTGTGGGAAGAGTGAAGAGAGTCACGCCTGTTGGGTGCGGGGGGTAGCGCTTTTGATCCTGTTCACGTTTTCGCCGGTGAGGGAAAAATGAAGTGTGAATGGGGTCACGTTTTGTGGCGGGATTAGGGGTGAAAAGGCGTGTGGTGGAGAGGTTTGATGATGAGAGGGAGGAATGTTGCGGGATGGGTCACAGATTGGGTGGGGAGTGAGGGGTTGGGGGTTGTGCGGTCTGTTGCCCTCACCCCGGCCCTCTCCCACAGGGAGAGGGAGGATTTAGTCCCCTCTCCCTCGAGCGAGAAAACCAGCGCCGTGCGATCCCCTCTCCCTTTGGGAGAGGGTTAGGGTGAGGGGGAAAATCGCCACTACAGAAGCTCAAACTCCCCTTTATTCACCCGCGCCGAATCCACGCCGATAAACACGTTGAACTTGCCCGCTTCCGCGTCGTATTTCATCTGCTGATTCCAGAACTTCAGCGCATCCACGTCAATCGGGAAGCTGACGGTTTTGGTTTCACCCGGTTTCAGGTCAACTTTCTCGAAGCCGCGCAGCTGTTTTACCGGACGGCTCATGGACGCCGTCACATCCTGGACGTACATCTGAATCACCGTTGCGCCTTCGCGTTTACCGGTGTTGGTCACGTCGACGCTGGCCGTCACTTTTCCGTCACGTTTCATCGTTGGGGCAGACATTTTCACATCCGACACCTTGAAGGTGGTGTAGCTCAGACCATAACCGAACGGATACAGCGGGCCGTTAGCTTCGTCGAAGTAGCGCGAGGTGTATTTGTTCGGCTTATCGGCGTTATACGGGCGACCGGTGTTCAGGTGGCTGTAGTAAACCGGGATCTGGCCGACGGAGCGCGGGAAGGACATCGGCAGTTTGCCCGACGGGTTGTAATCGCCAAACAGCACGTCGGCGATGGCGTTCCCGCCTTCGGTCCCGGCGAACCAGGTTTCCAGCAGCGCGTCGGCCTGCTGATCCTCTTTCACCAGCGTCAGCGGACGACCATTCATCAGCACCAGCACCAGCGGTTTGCCGGTCGCTTTCAGGGCGCTAATCAGGTCGCGCTGGCTCTGCGGAATGTTGATATCGGTACGGCTGGACGCTTCGTGGGCCATGCCCTGCGCTTCACCGACGACGGCAACCACCACGTCAGACTGCTTCGCCGCCTTGACCGCTTCGTCGATCATCTCTTTCGCCGAGCGCGGATCGACTTTCACCGCCTCTTCGTACTGGTTCAGGAAGGTGACGATGTCTTTATCGTCAGTGACGTTCGCCCCTTTGGCGTAAACGACTTTGCCGTTTTCACCCAGCGCGTTCTTGATGCCGGTGAGTACGGTAACGGACTGATCGGCTACGCCCGCGGCGGACCAGCTGCCCATCACGTCGCGTTTGCTGTCAGCCAGCGGGCCGACCACCGCAATCGTGCCAGATTTTTTCAGCGGCAAGGTTTCGAGACGGTTTTTCAGCAGCACCAGGCTTTCGCGTGCCACTTCACGGGCTTCTTTGCGATGCAGGCGGCTTTCGGCGTTGGTGTCGACCGGGTCAGAATCTTTCGGCCCTAAGTGGCTGTACGGATCGTTAAACAGCCCCATGTCATATTTCACGTTCAGCACGTGACGGGTGGCGTCGTCCAGCTCGGCCATGGTGACTTTGCCGGTTTTCACCAGGTCAGGAAGGTATTTGCTGTAGTACTCGTCGCTCATGCTCATGTTGATCCCGGCTTTGAGCGCCACGCGGACCGCGTCTTCCGGATCGGAAGCGGTGCCGTGTTTAATCAGCTCTTTGATCGCGCCGTGATCGGAAACGGTAATGCCTTTAAAGCCCCACTGGTCGCGCAGGACGTCTTTCAGCAGCCAGGCATCGGAGGTCGCCGGCGTGCCGTTGAGGGAGTTCAGGGCCACCATCACCGCGCCGCTGCCGGCGTCAAGTCCGGCTTTGTACGGCGGCATGTAGTCGTTGAACAGGCGCTGCGGGCTCATGTCGACGGTGTTGTACTCTTTCCCGCCCTCCACTGCGCCATAGGCGGCGAAGTGTTTGACGCTGGTCATCACCGAATAGCGATCCGCCGGGCTTTTGCCCTGCATCGCTTCGACCATGGTTTTGCCGAGGGTGGCGGTTAAATACGTGTCTTCCCCGAAGCCTTCCGAAGCGCGGCCCCAGCGCGGATCGCGCGAGACGTCGACCATCGGCGCCCAGGTCATGTTCAGGCCGTCGTCGGCCGCTTCATAGGCGGAAATGCGCCCCACGGTTCTGACCGCATCGAGGTTAAAGGACGAGGCTAAACCGAGGCTGATCGGGAAGACGGTACGCTGCCCGTGGACCACGTCGTAGGCGAAGAAGAGAGGAATTTTCAGGCGGCTGAGCTGCATCACCTGGTCCTGCATTTTGCGGATATCTTCCCGGGTCACGGTGTTGAAAATCGCCCCGACCTGGCTCTCCTTGATCATCTCGCGGATCGCCTCTTTCGGGTTATCCGGACCGACGCTTATCAGACGCAGCTGGCCGATTTTTTCATCGACCGTCATTTTGGTGAGCAAGTCCGTGACGAAGGCGTCGCGGGCTTCCGGGGTTAATGGGTGGTTGCCAAACAGATCGTCAGCCAGCGCGGGTTGCAGCGCCAGGCTTACTGCGACAGCTACAGAACAAAGCCATTTCATGTTGTTGTACTCTCTCATCATCAACCGCCGGGAAACTCGGCCAGACCGTGCGAAAAGCGCAGTGTGCCACAAACCCTCAGAACGTTGCAGGGTTATTCTCTGATTTTTCTCATGAATACTTGTTCGCTTAACAGTTAATCGCGCTATGCTTTACAGCGAGAAATTTGCCCCACCACAAGGAGTGGAAGATGACTTCTGTTCGCACACAAAATAACAACACATTGATTAACGAACTGTCTCGCCTGGTCGGTCATTCACACCTGCTGACGGACCCGGAAAAAACCGCCCGCTATCGCAAGGGCTTCCGTTCTGGTCAGGGTGAAGCGCTGGCCGTGGTCTTCCCCGGCACGCTGCTGGAACTCTGGCGCGTCCTGAGCGCCTGCGTCGCCGCCGACAAAATTATTCTGATGCAGGCGGCGAATACCGGCCTGACGGAAGGCTCCACGCCGAACGGCAATGATTACGACCGGGATATCGTCATTATCAGCACCCTGCGCCTCGACAAACTGCATCTGCTGGATAAAGGCGAACAGGTGCTGGCCTATCCTGGCACCACGCTCTATTCCCTGGAAAAAGCGCTCAAGCCGCTGGGCCGCGAGCCGCACTCGGTGATTGGCTCCTCGTGCATTGGCGCGTCCGTGGTCGGCGGGATCTGCAATAACTCCGGCGGTTCGCTGGTGCAGCGCGGTCCGGCGTACACGGAGATGTCTCTGTTTGCGCGCATTGATGAAAACGGCAAATTGCAGCTGGTGAACCATCTGGGGATTAACCTGGGCGTGACGCCGGAGCAGATCCTCAGCAAGCTCGACGACGAGCGCGTGAGCGACGCCGACGTGCAGCACGATGGCCGTCACGCCCACGATCACGATTACGTTGAACGCGTGCGCGATATCGAGGCCGATACCCCGGCGCGCTATAACGCTGACCCCGATCGTCTGTTTGAATCCTCCGGCTGCGCGGGCAAGCTGGCGGTGTTCGCCGTGCGCCTTGATACCTTCCCCGCGGAGAAAAATCAGCAGGTCTTTTATATCGGCACCAACCAGCCGGACGTGCTGACCGAGATCCGTCGCCATATTCTGGGTGAATTCCGGAATCTGCCGGTCGCGGGCGAGTATATGCATCGCGATATTTACGATATCGCCGAGCGCTACGGGAAAGACACCTTCCTGATGATCGACAAGCTCGGCACCGACAAAATGCCGTTCTTCTTTACGATGAAGGGCCGCGCCGACGCGATGCTCGGTAAAGTGTCCTTATTTAAACCGCACTTCACCGACCGCTTTATGCAGAAGCTCGGCACCGCCTTCCCGGCGCACCTTCCGCCGCGCATGAAAAGCTGGCGCGATAAGTACGAACATCACCTGTTGCTGAAGATGTCGGGTGACGGGATTGCCGAGGCGCAAAGCTGGCTGGCGGAGTTCTTTAAAACCGCAGAAGGCGATTTCTTTGCCTGTACGCCGGAAGAAGGCAGCAAGGCATTCTTACACCGCTTTGCCGCGGCGGGTGCGGCGATTCGCTATCAGGCAGTTCACGCGGATGAAGTTGAAGATATTCTGGCGCTGGATATCGCCCTGCGCCGCAACGATACGGAGTGGTTTGAACATCTGCCGCCGGAAATCGACAGCAAACTGGTGCATAAACTCTATTACGGTCACTTTATGTGTCACGTTTTCCACCAGGATTACATCGTCAAAAAAGGCGTCGACGCACACGAACTGAAAGAGCAGATGCTGGAGCTGCTGCGTGCGCGCGGGGCGCAATACCCGGCGGAACACAACGTCGGCCATCTGTATGAAGCGCCTGAGACGCTTAAACGTTTTTATCGTGAGAATGACCCGACAAACAGCATGAATCCGGGCATTGGTAAGACGACGAAGCATAAATACTGGAAAGAAGCGGCTGACGCAGAGCGCGACGCGACGCAAGCCGCTGATCAAACAGTAAAGCCACACTGAAATTATTGTTAAGCACGTGATTCTCGTACTAGAGTAGTTTCACGCCGCCGGAGAAACGTTTCTCCGGCTTTTTTCTCTGAGGAGCCTGCCCACCATGTCGGCCGTTGATATCTTACCCGCATCCGAAGTTGAGGTGCGCGACGCCCAACCTGACGACGTTCATGCCATCGCCGCGATCTACGCCTGGCATGTGCTTAACGGGCGCGCATCGTTTGAAGAAGTCCCTCCCACCATTGAAGAGATGCGCCAGCGCATGAGCAAGATCGCCGCCGACGGTTTGCCGTGGCTGGTGGCGCTCTATCGCGGTGTGGTGGTCGGGTATTGCTATGCGGGGCTGTATCGCGCGCGCCCGGCTTATCGCTATACCCTTGAAGAGTCGATTTACGTCGATGCCAGCGCGACGGGCCGCGGCTTTGGCAGTGCGCTGATGGATGCGCTGATCGCTCGCTGCGAGCAGGGTCCGTGGCGGCAGATGATCGCCGTGGTCGGCGACGGGCATAATAATGCCGGATCTCTGCGGTTACATAAAAAGCATGGATTCGAAGTGGCCGGACAGCTGAGAAGCGTGGGCTATAAGAAAGGGAACTGGCGGGATACGCTGATTATGCAGCGTCCGCTGAACGACGGGGACTGGACGCTGCCGGAATAGCTTTTGTGCGGTCTGGTGCCCTCACCCCGGCCCTCTCCCACGGGGAGAGGGGGAAAACCGAGGTGCCGCTTTGACCTTGTAGGCCCGGTAAGCGCAGCGCCACCGGGCGCTATTGCCGGACCGATAGAATACGCGCGATCAATCGTTTTGCGCCGTTTCCATCTGCGCCGCTTTTTGCTTTTTGTAGCTCATCGCGGCTGCCGGAACGGGTGTCACTTTCCCGGTTTCAATCCAGGTGCGTAAACGACTCGCATCGGCGAAGTGGGTGTATTTCCCGAACGCATCCATCACCACCAGCCCAACCGGTTTACCGTTAAACACGGTACGCATCACCAGACAGTGACCCGCCGCATTGGTAAAGCCGGTTTTGGTTAACTGAATGTTCCAGTTATCGCGATAGACCAGATGGTTAGTATTGCGGAACGGCAGGGTGTACGCCGGATTCGCGAAAGTCGCCATCTCTTCACGCGTGGTGCTGAGCTGACCGATCAGCGGATACTGTTTGCTGGCAATCAGCAGGTGGGTCAGGTCGCGCGCGGTCGAGACGTTATGAATCGACAGTCCGGTCGGCTCGACAAAACGGGTGTTCGTCATGCCTAAGGATTTAGCTTTGGCATTCATCGCGCGGATAAACGCGTTATACCCGCCCGGATAGTGGTGCGCGAGGCTCGCGGCCGCACGGTTTTCCGAGGACATCAGCGCCAGCAGCAGCATGTTTTTACGACTGATTTCGCTGTTCAGACGCACGCGGGAGTATATCCCCTTCATCTCTGGCGTCTGGCTGATATCGACTTTCAGTTTCTCATCCAGCGGCAGTCGTGCATCAAGCACCACCATCGCGGTCATTAATTTGGTGATTGAGGCGATCGGACGTACCAGATCCGGGTGACTGGAGTAGATCACCTTGTTGGTATTCAGATCGACAATCATGGCGCTACCGGAGGCAATTTCCGGCTGGGCGGCAGTGGTCACTGCGGTTGTTTTGGCGATAGCTGGCGCAGCAACGGGCACAGCCAGAATCAGCGCAAGGCTAAGCAAAGAAACTCGGAATTTCAGCATGGTGAGACTTCTGATAATTATTCATGCACGTGATGACGTACGCCTCCTGTTACATCGGGCGAAACAGGCTGGCAAAGGCATCATAGCTGCCCTGGTGAGTTGTCGCCACTAGAGAATCATGAACAGATGCTGCATTGCTGGCATTTACACCAGCAATGCATTTTGGTCAGAAGAGACGGTACCCGTAACCCCAGAGGATCACCGTGAGCGCCAGCAGCGCCTCCAGCACCAGCACGCCGATGGCGAGGGTGGAACTGGAGAAACTCAACCCCTCTTCTTTGTTGATATTGAGGAAGGTCGGGATCCCCACGTACAGCAGATAGCCGGTGTAAAACAGCGCGATGGTTCCTATCAGCGCACACAGCCAGACCAGCGGATAGAGCGCCACAATGCCGCTCATAAACAGCGGCGTCGCCACGTATCCGGCGAAGACCATGCACAGGGTAAGCGACGGACGCTGCGGATAGTTTCGCGCCATCCAGTAGATCACCCGCCCCATAATCGCGACGCCTGCCAGCATCAGACCGTAAAAGACCACCGCCAGCGCCAGCCCGGTCATCCAGGAGAGCTTCACGACGTTGCCATCGCCAAAGTTCCAGCCGATTTGTGTTGTGCCTATAAACGCGCAGATCACCGGTACCGCCGCCATGAGCAGGACATGGTGCGTGTAGTGATGCGCGACCGTTTCGTTCTCGCTTCTGATGACATGCATCTCACGATCGGGATGGGAAAAAAGCCCCCAGACATGGTTCATACAGCCCCCTCATTGTCGGCCCGCAAGGCGATACTCTCAGTATAATGCAGCTTTAGATTATTTTATGACCAGCCGCGAAAATGCCGCGACGGGAAAATGTCGTGGTTGCCGCGCCATTGATTCACAGGGTGTATGCTTAAAGGAGGTTCACAGAGGGAGACAACGCTGACCTTATGGATATCAATAGTCTGATTGAACAGTACGGATATGCGGCGCTGGTGATTGGCAGCGTGGCGGAAGGTGAAACCATTACGCTTCTCGGGGGAGTGGTTGCGCATCAGGGGCTGCTCCGTTTCCCACTGGTGGTCGCCTCCGTGGCGCTCGGCGGGATGATTGGCGATCAGCTGCTCTACTTGCTGGGATTGCGCTTCGGTCCCACCCTGCTCAAACGTTTCTCAAAGCATCAGAAAAAAATCAACCGCGCCCAGCGGCTGATCCAGCGGCATCCCTATCTGTTTGTTATCGGCACCCGGTTTATGTACGGCTTTCGCATTATCGGCCCGCTGCTGATTGGTGCCAGCCGCCTGCCACCGAAAATCTTCCTGCCGCTGAACATTATTGGGGCCATCGCCTGGGCGCTGATTTTTACCACCCTCGGATACGTCGGCGGGGAAGTGATTGGCCCGTGGCTGCATAATTTCGATAAGCATCTGAAGCACTGGATCTGGCTGATTCTGGTGGTCGTGGTAGTGGTTGCCTGGCGGCTGTGGCTGAAACATCGGGAAAACGCGCGGGATTAACGCCTCATCCCGCCGGTTTAAACTGCGGATTCGCCAGCATAAATCCGCCATCGACAATCAGTGATTGCCCGGTAGTGTAGCTGGCATCCGTGTCGCAGAGCCACGCGACCAGGCTTGCGATCTCGTGCGTTTTCCCCGGTCGTCCGAGGGGGATCTCTGGCATCGATCCCTCTTCAACTTCGCTGTCGTCCATGCCGTTCATCGGCGTGGCGATGGCTCCGGGTGCGACAGCGTTGACTAAGATTTTATGTTGTACCAGTTCGAGCGCCATCGATTTGGTCAGGCCGCCCAGGGCGTGTTTTGCCGCCGTGTAGGCGCTGGCATCGGGAAGCGGCGTATGTTCATGCACCGAAGTGACATTGACGATTCGTCCACCCAGCCCCTGCTTCACCATCTGCCGGGCGGCGATTTGCGAGCAGAGAAAGGCCCCATCCACATCCACGGTGAAAATCGCGCGCCAGTCATCAAACGACATATCGAGAAACGGCGCTTTGGCCATCGCCCCGGCGTTGTTGATCAGCGCATCCAGACGACCAAAGCGGGCAATCAGCGTCTCAATCGCTTTCGCCCCTTGCGGCAACTGGCTTAAATCCAGCTGAATGGCCTCGGCGCGGCGCCCCAGCGCTTCAATTTCCCGACAGGTTTTCTGCGCCCCCTCTTCATCCGAATGCCAAGTCACGCCGATATCAAAGCCCCGCTCTGCCAGCAGCAGAGCGGTGGTTTTACCAATTCCTGAATCCGATGCGGTGACAATTGCCACGCGTTGAGTCGCTGCCATACCTACCTCCGCACAATCGCAAAGAGGTAAGTATAGATAACCAGGGGTTTAGCTGTGGTGATACCCGCCGCCGAGCGCGGAGGTGAGCTGCAGCGTGGCGTCAACATACTGCCCCTGCAGCGTCAGACCGGCGATTTGCTCCTGCAGGGCCGGAATTTTCACTTCGCTGACGCGCGAACCGGCAATGATCCCGGCGTTGAAACGCGCCTGCGCCTGGGCCACCACGCGGGCGGTATCGGCTTCGATCTTCTGCTGTTGCTGGGTTTTATTGATGAGGGTATCCACTTCACTGGCGGTGCGCGCCACCTGATTCACCGCATCCACCACCGCTTTGTTGTAATTCGCGACGGATAAATTGCTCTGCGCCTGGGCGATATCCAGATTCGCGTTCAGTCGTCCGCTGTCGAAGATCGGCAGCGTGAGCCCTGCGGTGACACCCATCTGCTGCGCCGACGAGCGGAACAGATCGCTTAAGTGCAGCGCGTCCTGTTGCAGGAATGCCATCAGGTTAACGTCTGGATAAAAGGCCGCTTTCGCCGCATCCACGTCGTTCATGGACGCTTCGATATACCAGTGCGCTTCCTGCAGATCCGGGCGGCGCGCCAGGAGTTCGTAGCCAAGCGTTGGCGGCAGCGAAGCCTCGGTTTTCGGCAGTGCGTGCGGGGTCAGTTTCATCGTCGAGGTATTGGTCAGCGCCTGCAGACGCGCCTCGATGGCTTTCATTTTCCCGTGAACTTCAGCCATCTGCTCTTCGGTTTTACTGGCGTTGATGTCGGTCGCGACACCCTGGATGGATGAATTAATGCCCTGCTGGTAGAGCTCGCGATCGACGGCGATGATCGACTGTTGCTCCTGCTTAATGTTAGTGAGCACGTTGCCTATCGCAGCCTGGGTTTGCCACTCCCAGTACAGGCGCGCGACGCTGCTGGCGAGCAGCTGGCGGGTCTGTTCCATCTCAGCTTTCTGCGCGTTGACCTTGCCGATCCTGGCCTCGACCATTGAGCGGTTTTTACCCCACAGATCCAGATCCCAGCCAGCGGTCAAGCCAAAGGTGCCATTGGTGTACCACGGCCCGGTGGTGCCCGCCGCCGGGTCGGTGAAGGCAAACGGGCCCATCAGCCCTTCTGCCGACATTTTTTGCCGCTCGGCATCGGCGGAGAAATCAATCTGCGGCCCGTCGGCGGCCATCGCCATTTTGGCCTGGGCTTCTGCCAGAGCGATGCGCTGATGGGCAATCTGCATATCCGGGGCATCCGCCTGCGCTTTCGCGATCAGGGCATTGAGCTCCGGGTCATTGAAATCTTTCCACCACTCATTTTTGGGCCACTGGGTATGGGCGAGCTGAGTGTTGATTTGGGTTGCGGGCGCCTGCTGTTTCAGCGAGGCCGCCGTGTCGTGGCCTGGCGCGCATGACACCAGTAATAAAGAGAGAGGTAGGCTAAAAAATACAAGAGTTGAACGTTTCATCACGCATTCACTTAAAAAAGAAAGACGCAAATTACGCCTGCTGCTTTTCTTTTTTTTAGTAACCCGTGGCAACCAGTATTTAGAAACACACTCACACAGGTGGAAATTTATTCACCATATGAATCAGTTAATTATATTCATTCTTATGGCTTATTGTTTGCCGCTGCCGTCTGGCTGCTACACTTTACGTGATTGAAGCTCAATGGCGAGGGAGAAGGGAATGAAGATACTACTGTGGATTATCCTGATTATTTTCTTGATTGGCTTACTGGTGGTAACCGGCGTGTTTAAAATGATTTTCTGATGGTTTGCCCGACCGGCGCGCGCCTGTCGGGCCACACTTATTTGGACTGGATCACCCTGGCAATCTCTGCCGAGGTTTGCAGTGTACGAATCTCCTGAAACAACCCCAGCGCCTCAGAATATTCTTTGCGTAAGTAACTCAGCCACTGCTTAATGCGCGCCACGTGATACAACCCGGTGTCGCCCTGCTTTTCCAGACGCGAGTATTTTTGCAGCAGTGTGACCACATCCGGCCACGGCATACGCGGTTCGTTGTACTTCACCACCCGGCTAAGGTTGGGGATATTCAGCGCGCCGCGACCGATCATCACCGAATCACAGCCCGTCTCTTTCATACAGGCCTGCGCGCTTTCATAGTCCCAGATTTCACCGTTGGCGATCACCGGTATCGACAGACGCTTGCGGATTTCCCCGATCGCCTGCCAGTTAATTCGCTCTGCTTTGTAGCCGTCATCTTTGGTTCGGCCATGAACGACAAGCTCCGTCGCCCCGGCCTGCTGCACCGCATCGGCAATTTCAAACTGTCTGTCGCCGTTGTCCCAGCCCAGACGGACTTTCACCGTCACTGGCAGATGAGCGGGCACCGCTTCGCGCATCGCTTTGGCACCGCGATAAATCAGCTCAGGATCTTTTAGTAAGGTCGCACCGCCGCCGCTGCCATTGACCATTTTCGACGGGCAGCCGCAGTTGAGATCGACGCCGTAGGAACCGAGCTCCACGGCGCGGGCCGCGTTCTCCGCCAGCCATTCCGGGTATTGCCCCAGCAGTTGCAGACGCACCAGGGTGCCGGAGGTGGTCCGGCTCTGGCGATGCAGCTCCGGGCAGAGTCGATAGAACGACTTTACTGGCAACAGCATATCGACCACCCGCAAAAACTCGGTGACGCAGAGATCGTAATCGTTCACTTCCGTCAGCAGCTCGCGCACTAAGGAGTCGAGCACACCTTCCATCGGTGCCAGTAAAACACGCATTCGTAGACCCTGTGAAAAAAGAGGCGCTATAGTAGCCGCTCTCTGGTGGCCTGCAAAGATCTTAACGCAGGTCTATCTCATCACCAGGTAGCCCACTGCTGCGGCAACGACCACAATCAGTACCGTAAAAATCGGGCCCGTCGCGAAAGCGTATAAATTCAGCTCTTCTTCTTTTTTAATGTCGTGGTAACGCGCCAGCGCGCTTGAGGCATCCGCCGCTTCGATCTCTTCAAACTCCTGCTCATAGCCCTGCTGTTTCAGGTGCGATGCGGCATTCGTATCGCCTGTCCTGACTGTCGAAATCTGTGTACCTTTCCTGAAAAAGATGAAATTTGACATACAAAGCCCCTGTCCAAGAGAGTGGATTTATCATATCACTGCTTCAAAAATAGTCACCGCAACTACACTGTTTTGACAGGCTTTTACAATGAATCCTATGGAAACGCCCGACGTTCCAAAAGGGAATGTCTGGTATGCTCAAAATTCATGTTGTGATCCGTAGCACGTTTCTATGTTTAATTGTATGATGAATGCGTTCCCCCAAGGACTATCACATGAGCAAAACTCTCAATATCATCTGGCAGTACCTGCGCGCGTTCGTGCTGATTTATGCCTGCCTGTACGCAGGGATTTTTATTTCATCTCTGCTGCCTATCACTATTCCCGGCAGCATTATCGGCATGCTGATTCTGTTTTTACTGCTGGCGCTGCAAATTCTGCCCGCCAAATGGGTCAATCCTGGCTGCTTCGTGCTAATCCGCTATATGGCGCTGCTGTTTGTGCCGATCGGCGTCGGGGTGATGCAGTATTACGATCTGCTTAAAGCCCAGTACGGTCCGATCCTGGTTTCCTGTGCCGTGAGTACGCTGGTGGTGTTCCTGGTGGTGAGCTGGAGTTCGCATCTGGTGCATGGCGAACGTAAAGTGGTTGGGCAGAAAGGAAGTCAAAAATGATGGCCAATATCTGGTGGTCGCTGCCGCTGACATTAGTGGTATTTTTTGCCGCACGAAAACTTGCCGCGCGTTTCAAGATGCCGCTGCTCAACCCGCTGCTGGTGGCGATGGTGGTGATTATTCCGTTCCTGCTGCTGACGGGGATTCCGTACGAGCGCTATTTCGCGGGCAGCAAAATTCTCAACGATTTGCTGCAGCCCGCCGTGGTGGCGCTGGCCTTCCCGCTGTATGAACAGCTGCACCAAATCCGCGCGCGCTGGAAGTCGATCATCACCATCTGCCTGATCGGCAGCGTCGTCGCGATGGTAACGGGCACCTCGGTTGCCCTGCTGATGGGCGCATCGCCACAAATCGCCGCCTCTATTCTGCCGAAATCCGTGACCACGCCGATTGCGATGGCCGTGGGCGGCAGCATCGGCGGGATCCCGGCGATCAGCGCGATGTGCGTTATTTTTGTCGGTATTTTGGGCGCGGTATTCGGTCATACCCTGCTAAATTTAATGCGTATCCACACCAAAGCCGCCCGCGGGCTGGCGATGGGGACGGCCTCGCACGCCCTGGGCACTGCGCGCTGCGCCGAGCTGGACTATCAGGAAGGCGCGTTCAGCTCGCTGGCGCTGGTGATTTGCGGGATCATGACCTCGCTGATTGCCCCGTTCCTGTTCCCGATAATTCTGGCGGTGGTGGGCTAAAATTTGCGATGCGTCGCGCAAATTTCATTTTGTTTTCATAAGTTGCATACATAATGAGAAGTGGATCACATATAAAGCGCTATCGGCTCCGTACACTACCGATCCATTAACCTTTATGAGGCATTGCCATGCACCCACGTTTTCAAACTGCTTTTGCCCAGCTCGCAGAGAATTTGCAATCAGCCCTGGCTCCGGTTCTGGCGGATACGCACTTCCCCGCCCTGCTGACTGCGGAGCAGGTCACGACGCTTAAACAGGCAACGGGACTGGACGAAGACGCGCTGGCTTTCGCACTGCTGCCGCTGGCTGCCGCCTGCGCCAGAGCCGATCTCTCCCATTTCAACGTTGGCGCTATTGCGCGCGGCGTGAGCGGGACCTGGTATTTCGGCGGGAACATGGAGTTCCTGGGTGCGACCATGCAACAGACCGTCCACGCGGAGCAAAGCGCCATCAGCCATGCCTGGCTGCGCGGTGAAAAAGCGCTGCAGGCCATCACCGTGAACTACACCCCTTGCGGCCACTGCCGTCAGTTCATGAATGAGCTGAACAGCGGGCTGCAGCTGCGTATCAACCTGCCGGGTCGCGAGCCGCACACGCTGGGCGACTACCTGCCGGACGCCTTCGGTCCGAAAGATCTGGATATTAAAACCCTGCTGATGGACGAACAGGATCACGGCTACGCCCTGACCGGCGATGCGCTGGCACAAGCGGCGATCAAGGCGGCGAACAAAAGCCACACCCCGTACAGCAAATCGCCAAGCGGCGTGGCGCTGGAACTGCGTGATGGCAACATCTTCTCCGGGAGCTATGCGGAAAACGCCGCCTTCAACCCGACGCTGCCTCCGCTGCAAGGCGCGCTGAACCTGCTGAGCCTGAACGGGTACGACTATCCGGATATCCAGCGCGCGATTCTGGCTGAAATTGCCGATGCGCCGCTGATCCAGTGGGACGCCACCGCCGCCACGCTGAAAGCGCTGGGCTGCACCAGTATCGACCGTCAGCTTCTGGCCTGATTCTCCTGTGCGGGCAGAAATGCCCGCCCTGCTGATGAAAATCCCCCCAATCAAACCGCTGTTTCTTGCGCTTACCAGGCGGGTAAAGTAGCCTGAGTAAAATTTCCCTCCACGGAACGAGCCATCTTCATGTTAAAGCGCGTGTTTTACAGCCTGTTTGTCCTGGTCGGCATTCTGCTGTTGACGGTGCTCGGCCTCGACCGCTGGATGAGCTGGAAAACCGCCCCCTATATCTTTGACGATCTGCAGGATTTGCCTTATCGGCAGGTCGGCGTGGTGCTGGGCACCGCCAAATATTATCGTACCGGCGTGATTAACCAGTATTACCGCTACCGCATTCAGGGCGCGCTGAACGCCTACAACAGCGGCAAGGTTAATTACCTGCTGCTGAGCGGGGATAACGCCCTGCAGAGCTATAACGAGCCGATGACCATGCGCAAAGATTTGATTGCCGCAGGCGTCGATCCGGCAGATATCGTGCTCGACTATGCCGGGTTCCGCACCCTGGATTCCATCGTCCGTACACGTAAGGTCTTCGATACTAACGATTTTATCATCATCACTCAGCGCTTCCATTGCGAGCGCGCGCTGTTTATCGCGCTGCATATGGGCATTCAGGCCCAGTGCTATGCGGTGCCTTCTCCGAAAGACATGTGGAGCGTTCGCGTGCGTGAGTTTGGTGCACGCTTCGGGGCGCTGGCGGATCTTTATCTGTTCAAGCGTGAACCGCGGTTTTTAGGGCCGCTGGTACCGATTCCGGCAATGCATCAGGTGCCAGAGGATGCGCAGGATTATCCGGCGGTGACGCCGGAGCAGTTGCTGGAATTGCAGAAGAAAGAGAAGAAATAATTGAATTGGTTTTGAGTGTTATGCCGATCAATTAAGCATCAGAGGTTGTTCCGTTCACCTTATGTTCAGCAGAATATAATCGCTTAATCACCTGTGAACGTGACAAGGGGCCTGCGCGGGCCCCTTGTCAATCCCCGCGCCCCGCCATGAAATCGGTGCTTCGCACTGCGCTCACCTCCCGGCCTGCTGCCCGCGGTCGGCTCGACTCGACATCCTGTCTCGTTTCGCCTCTGGCCGCCATCCCTGGCGTCCAGCCCTTGTCATCTGGCCTCCGGTTCGCCGATTTCTGCGGGGGCCCAACACCGGTGCCACATTCAGACGGTTGTGAAGCTGGAGGGAACGTGAGTCCGGCTGAAAATCGCCGAAGCGTTTCCTGGAGGCCGGGTCGAGGCGCAGGGATGCGCCGAGAGGGTGCGACCTGCATGGATGCAGGATCGCGCCCGACCCGAAAGCCGCAAGGAATAAGCTGAGGGCACCGCGAAGCGGCGATTTTCTTTGCCGGGAGCCGGGATTGTTAAGGGGGCGGCGGTAGCCCCCTTAACACGTTCACCGCAGAGAAATTAGCAGGAAGCAGAGAACCGGAAGTGAACGGAACAATTCCACTGCTCCAACATAGGACTTTGGGAAAGCATTCCATTCATACCTGAAAAAATTACTTCTTACGCGCGTACTTCAGTGAATCCAGCGCTACCGCGAAGATAATAATCGCGCCCTTAATGATGTACTGCCAGTACGGGTTCACGCCGATGTAAGTCAAACCGTAGTTGATAACGGTGAAAATAATCACACCCGTCACCACGCCCACTACCGTACCCACACCGCCGCTGAAGGACACACCGCCCACCACGCAGGCTGCGATCGCATCCAGCTCGTACATAAAGCCGAGGTTGTTGGTGGCCGAGCCGATACGACCCGCTTCCAGCAAGCCACCGAAGGCATAGAACACGCCAGACAGGGCATAAATCATCAGCAGGTTCAGGGCCACGTTCACGCCAGACACTTTCGCTGCTTCCGGGTTACCGCCGATAGCGAAGATGTTTTTACCGAAGCGCGTTTTGTTCCACAGCACCCAGACGAAGGCTACGGCAATCAGCGCGTAGAAGGTGATGTATGAAAGTCGGAAACTGCCCAGCGCCACAAAGCCTTGCGCGAAGGTCGAGAAGCCGCTGTCGAAACCGGAAATCGGGGATGCACCCACGAAGTCGTAGTACAGGGAGTTGATACCGTAAACGATAATCATCGTGCCCAGGGTGGTGATAAACGGCGTCACGTTCAGGTAGGCGATAATAATCCCGTTGATCAGACCGATAATGGCACCGACCACGCAGACGATCAGCACGACCACGATAATCGGCATGGTCGCCATTTCCGGGAACACCTTGTTGGCGTTTTCCATCGACTGCAAAAGCGTTGCCGCGACAACCGCCGCCAGGCCAACCTGACGCCCGGCTGACAGGTCCGTACCCTGAGTCACAATCAGCCCTGCCACGCCGAGTGCGATGATGATACGCACCGAGGACTGGGTCAGAATGTTACTCAAGTTAAGCAAACTTAAGAACGTAGGGTCCTGGAAAATAATAATGGCCAGCAATACTAAAAGAACGACGTAAATACCGCCCTCTTTCAGATAAGTGAGAAAACTTTTTTTATTTAACGCACTCATGAGGAGCCCCTGATCTTAAAGGTGCAAAGACGCAAGACGGAGAATTTCGTTTTGCGTTGTCGTTTTGGTGTCAACAATTCCGGCAACGAGACCATTGCTCATGACCAGAATACGATCTGTGATCCCTAACAATTCCGGCATTTCGGAAGAAATAATAATGATCCCTTTATTCTTTTTAGCCAGTTCAGCAATCAGCTGATAGATTTCAAATTTTGCACCTACGTCGATACCGCGCGTCGGTTCATCAAGCATTAAAATTTCTGGTTGGGTTAATAACCAGCGACCAATAATAACCTTCTGCTGGTTACCGCCGGAAAGTGAACCGATTTGTGTCTGATGTCCTGGCGTTTTTACACGCATGGAGTCGATAACCCACTGGGTATCGCTTTTCATGCGGGAGGTATCCAGCAGACCCATCTTATTTTTGTAATTACGAATGTTGGAGATTAACGAGTTAAAGTTAATATCCAGATAAGCATAAATCCCCGTTGAGCGACGCTCTTCTGTCACCAGGGCAAAACCGTGGTTAATCGCTTCGTTGGCGTTATGGTTATTAATGCGTTTACCGTGCAGCGTAATAGTGCCGTCCGATTTTTCGCGGATACCAAATAAGGTTTCCACGATATCGGTACGTTTCGCCCCGACCAGACCGGCGATGCCCAAAATTTCGCCCTTGTGCAGGTCGAAGGAGACATCACGAATGGAAGGCTGGCGCAGAGACGTCAGATTACGCACTTCGAGGATCACTTCACCCGGCTTGTTCTCTTTGTCCGGGAAGCGCTGGTTCAGGGAGCGACCAACCATCATGGCGATGATCTTGTCCATATCCAGCCCTTCGAGCGGTTGAGTGGTGATCCACTGACCGTCACGCAGGATGGTGATCTCATCGCACAGCTGGAAGATCTCTTCCATTTTATGCGAGATATAGACAATGCCACAGCCACGCTCTTTCAGCTTACGGATAATAGTGAAAAGGTGATTCACCTCTTTTTCCGTCAGTGATGACGTCGGCTCATCCATAATCACGATTTTCGCGTTATAAGAGAAGGCCTTGGCAATTTCAATCATCTGCATTTGTGAAACGGATAAAGTGCCTACGCGTGCGCGCGGGTCAATATCAATATCCAGTTCATCAAAAATCGCTTTGGTATCACGATACATTTTGTCCTGATCGACAAATACGCCTTTGGTCGGATAACGACCCAGCCACATATTGTCCATAACAGAACGCTGAAGCACCAGGTTTAATTCCTGGTGTACCATCGAAATCCCATTCTCCAGTGCTTCTTTGGCGGAATGGAAGTCGATCTCTTTCCCCTGAAAAAGAATGCTACCAGAATCTTTTTGGTAGATCCCAAAAAGGCATTTTAATAATGTCGATTTACCCGCACCGTTCTCCCCCATCAACGCATGAATAGAGTGAGGACGCACTTTTAAATTAACATTATCGAGAGCCTTAACGCCGGGGAAGGACTTGTTAATACTGCTCATTTCTAACAAGAATTCGCCTGACGACTGAGTATTTGTGCTGACCATAATTATACCTTGACGGCCTCGCATATCGCGTTATAAAAGGGCGCAACGAATTGCGCCCTGTGAGAACAGGCAATAAACTTATTTACCGATAAACTCAGCCAGGTTTGACTGGTCTACGCCCACGTAAGGTACGCGAACAATTTTGTTCTCGATTTTCCAGGTAGTGCCATCAGCCGCACCTTTGCCGTCGGCCAGGTTTTTCGCCAGATCGAAGGTGGCTTTCGCCTGGTTGTTGGCATCGTTCAGCACGGTACCGGCCATTGCGCCAGATTTCACCAGGGCCAGCGCTTCTGGCAGTGCATCCACGCCGAAGACCGGAATAGAAGATTTGTTGTGTGCTTTCAGCGCTTCAACCGCACCCATTGCCATCGCATCGTTGTTGGCAATAACCACTTCGATTTTGTTAGCGTTCGGGCCAGACAGCCACGCGTCCATCTTATCTTTTGCCTGAGCGGTATCCCACATTGCGGTGTCTAACGCCAGCTGCTGAGTTTTCAGACCTTTGTCGTTCAGCTCTTTGATAACGTAGGTAGTACGTGCTTCAGCATCCGGATGGCCCGGCTCGCCTTTCAGCAGCACGAACTGAATTTGACCGTCTTTGTTCAGGTCCCAGTTCGGGTTCGCTGCCCAGTGTTTCGCGATCAGATCGCCCTGAATAATACCGGACTCTTTAGAGTCAGTACCGACGTAGAAGGCTTTGTCATAGCTGTCCAACGCTTTGCGGGAAGGCTCTTTGTTGAAGAAGACGATTGGCACATTCTGGCCGCGCGCTTTCTCAATCACGGTACCTGCTGCCGCTGGGTCAACCAGGTTGATAGCCAGGGCTTTCACGCCTTTCGCCAGCAGAACGTCGATCTGGTCGTTCTGTTTTGACTGGTCGTTCTGGGAGTCATTCATCAGCAGCTGAACGTCTGGCGCTGCTTTAGCATCTTTCTCGATCGCTTTACGCACAACAGACATAAAGTTGTCGTCGTATTTATAGATTGTCACACCAATACGGGTATCCGCAGCGTGCGCAGCCGCACCAAAAAGCATGCTTGCCATAACAGCAGACAGAGTCAACACCTTCTTATTCATGGTATCTCCGGTTTTTTTTATGCAGGGTAGTTCTTGTGAATAACGGTCGGCGGGCAGGTGTTAACAAAACGTTACTGACAGCCGAAGTTCACTTATAAAATTTCTATCTTCCGTGTTCGGTAACGCTCCAGTAATGCGTTTTATTTGTCGTTTGGGGCACTTTAGCTATAGTGAAAGTGATTAATCACCGTTACATAGCGTTTCAGCTCCTAAAACGCTGACATCATAGTCAGCGGCTTGTTAAGATACTGTGAATTTACTCACAGATTGAAAACGGTTACATCGCCCGATGTAATCAGTTAGTGATCGGAGCCACAATTTGCTTAACAGCCACTGAATGACGACGCACTAAAGTCGGCATGAAACAGTGTGTTGCGCTCACATCCTGCTGCCCTGCGGCCCCCTGTAACGCCAGCTCCGTCGCCAGTCGGGCCATTGACGCAATCGGGTAACGCACGGTGGTAAGCTGCGGATCCGTGTAACGGGCTATCGGAATATCATCAAAACCAATCAATGACAGATGCTGCGGCACCGCAATGCCGTTGTCTTTCAGCGCGGTCAGCGCCCCGGCGGCCATGCTGTCGTTGTAGGCAAAGACGGCGGTCAGCTGCAGGTTACGCCCGAGTAGCTCGACCATTGCGGCCTCCCCTCCCGGCATGTCCGGCGATCCGGTGCCAATCCAGCTGTCGGACGGCACAATCCCGGCCTCTTTCAGGGCGTTTTGCCACCCTTCCCGACGCATATCGTCATCTTCAATATGGTGACTGGAGGCGAGATAGCCGATGCGCTGATGGCCGTTATTGAGCAGCATGCGCGTCGCCATCATCGCCCCGCTGACGTTATCCAGCGTCACGCAGCGATGGGCGTAGCCCGGCACCACGCGGTTAATCAGAACCATACCGGGGATCTGATCCATAAACCCGGCCAGCTCTTCATCGCTGAGAGCTTTTGAGTGGACAATCAGGGCGTTACATCGCTGGCGAATCAGCACCTCAATGGCATGACGCTCTTTTTCAGCCTCGTGATAGCTGTTACCGATCAGCACATATTTGTGGTGCTGCTGGGCGACAACGTCCACGGCTTTCACCAGCGCGCCAAAGAAGGCATCCGACACATCCATCACCACCACGCCGATGGTGTCGCTCACCTGGGTGGCGAGCGCCTGCGCATTGGCGTTGGGCCGATAGCCAAGCTGCGTCACCGCTTTCATCACGGTTTCACGCGTTTCAGGGCTGACCAGCGCGCTGTTGTTCAGCACGCGTGAGACGGTAGCAACAGAAACACCCGCGATGCGGGCTACGTCACGAATGGTGATCATATTCACCATCCTTAAATGGATTGCAGCAACTCACAGACACCCCCTGTGTTTAGCAAGGAGGCTATTCTGGCAGTGACGAAGAGGGGACTACGTGAAGAAGGTCACACAGATGAAAACGTTTACATCCGTTTTGTTAATGATTGTGATCCAGATCGTTATCTGGATGTATTACTCAATGATACACCTGCAGCACGTGCGGTTAATTGACGCCACAGCCATTCCAGCGGTCCCTGACGGAAAAAGCGCAGCCAGATGACGGAAAACACCATGTTCACTGCCCAGACCGGAATAACAAACGCCAGCAGCTGGAGTCGGTCGAATTTCATAAACAGGCCGAACCGATAGAAAAGCGTGGTGCAGATCAGGGTTTGCAGCAGGTAATTGCTCAGCGCCATGCGCCCAACGCAGGCCACGGCAGCCACCAGCCTGAAGCGCGCGAGCTGCGGCCAGAAGCCATAAATCAGCGCTGCGTAGCCGATGGTCTGGAACGGTGCGCCCAGCTCACGCGGGGCCTGTAACAGGAACGCACACCAGCGGTAGTCCCAGTCCAGCACCCACTGCGCGACGACGGCGGGAAGATTAATGATCACCCCCACCAGCACCAGAATCACGCCCGTGCGGCGGTAATGGGCGAGACTAAACTCCCCTTTCAGCCAGCCGGTGCGCATCAGGGCCGCGCCCATCAGCATCATTCCTGCCAGCTGCCAGCCGTACTGCGCGCCGAGCGCAATCAGGTTATCGCCGAGCATATCGGCGCGATTGCTGATGGCTTCAACGCCGCCTTTGAGCTTCCAGAACTGCTCATACTGCAGGTTCGCCGCATCCGGTATCCACGAACGGTTGGTTGCCCCGCCGGAGATCATCCCCAGCAGCACCAGCACACCGATACCAATGAGATACAGAATGACGCCGGTGTTAAACAGGTTTTTCACGTCGTGCGCGTCGCGGATCATGCGCCAGCAAATCAGGCCGACTAATCCATAAGCCAGCAGAATATCGCCGTCCCAGAAAAAGAGACCGTGGATAAAACCGAGCAGCACCAGCAGCGTCAGGCGCGACTGGATCCAGCGCTTGCCGCGTTTGAGCAGCAGCTGTAGCCCTGCGCCGAAGAGGAGTGCAAAGAGGGTGAGGAATTTAACCTGTGCGAAAAGGTCGAGGATCGCCCAGGTCCAGGCGTCGCTGCGGGTGATCTCGCCATACCAGGCAGGATTGAGATACGCCGCCTTGGGCAGACCAAAGGCGGCGATATTCAGCAGCAGGATACCGAGAATGGCCACGCCACGTACAAAATCCAGCGTGACATTACGCTCCATTTATCCTGCCCTGTGATTAGTTGTGGTGACGCACGGCGCGCAGAAACTCCTGGCGAGTGTTCTGGCTGGACTTGAACAGTCCACCCAGCGAGGTGGTGGTGGTCGCGCTGGTCGCATCGCGAACGCCACGCGCTTTCACGCAATAATGGACGGCATCAATAGATACAGCCACATTGTTGGTGCCCAGCAGCGTTTGCAGCGCCGTCAGGATCTGCTGGGTCAGACGTTCCTGCACCTGCGGACGCTGGGCGAAGAACTGCACGATGCGGTTGATCTTCGACAGACCAATCACCGTATCTTTCGGGATATAGGCCACGGTGGCTTTCCCGTCGATGGTCACGAAGTGGTGTTCGCAGGTGCTGGTCAGGGTGATATCGCGCACGGTCACCATTTCATCCACCTTCATCTTGTTTTCGATGACGGTGATTTTTGGGAAGTTGGCGTAATCCAGGCCGGAGAAAATCTCATCGACATACATTTTTGCAATGCGATTCGGCGTTTCCATCAGGCTGTCATCGCTCAGATCGAGATTCAGCAACTGCATGATCTCGGTCATGTGCCCGGAAATAAGACGTTTGCGTGTTTCTTTGTCCAGTTCATTAACGGGCGGGCGCAGCGGGGTTTCGAGACCACGCGCAACCAGCGCTTCGTGAACGAGAGCGGCTTCTTTACTGAGTGATGGCATTATTTTTCTCCTGCAGGTGTGGCTGCCTTTTGCCCTCTTTGAAGCAAAAGTGTGCGCTCATTGTGCGTGAGGTGACGCACATAATCCAGTATTCACGGCGATAATTATTGCAATTGTTGCAGCCTTTCGGCCTGACGATCCCAGACCAGCCACCCGCCGACGAACAGCGCCACGCCCGCCAGGCCCAGCGCCGGTTCAAGCTGATGGGTCAGCCACGTCGATAACGCTGACGTCACCGGACCCACTAATTGGCCCAGCGCATACCCGGTGGTCAGTAATCCGGCCATGTAGCGCGTGTGATTCGGCGCCAGTTCACGCCCGCACAGCAGCGACAGCTGAACGGCGCACAGGAACCCGCCGCCGACCAGCAGCGCGCCGGTCACCAGGCCACCGATTCCCGGCATCAGCCAGGCGGCAAACACACCCAGCCCCTGCAACCACAGGACCATCGACAGGCGACGGTTCGAGGTCGAGACGTGACGCAATGCGATACTCAGCGCAATCCCGGCGACGGACGCCGCACCAAACACCGGCCAGACAAACTGCGCAAACAGGCTGCCGGGAAAGCGTACCGCGGCCATTTGCGATAAAAAGGTCGCCGGCAAAATGTAGCCAAAACCGGCGAGGCTGTAGCTCCAGACCAGACGACGTAGATCGGTGGTCAGCACCAGCGGCTCCGGCGCGGTCCCGGGGCGATGCAACTGCCCGCCGCGCGGGAGATAGCGCGCCACCAGCACAATCAAAATCAACGCCAGCACGCCGTAAATCTGCCACGCCGCACCGGCGGAGAGCGAGCGCGCCTGAATATAGACCGCCAGCAGGCCGCTTAAGGCAATCCCCGCCCCCGGCCCGGCGAACACCGCGGCGCTCAGCCCCGGCTTACCGAAATGAGCCAGACGTTCGTTGGTCCACGCCGCGATCAGCACCATCGACCAGCCGCTCATGCAGCCAATGACGAAGCGGATCAGGCCGTGAACAACGGCGTTATCCGCGACAGCTGACAGCAGCGTCAGCGCCACCCCGCCGAAAATCCCGAGGTACAAACGCCCTTCAACAAACCGGTGCGCGCGCATGGCATCCCACGCGCCGACTAAATAGCCCAGATAGTTCATGGCGGCCACCAGTCCGGCGCTGGTCAGCGTCAGTTGCCCGGCCGCAATCATCAGCGGAACCTGAGGGGTAAAAGCAAAGCGCCCTATCCCCATCGCCACCACTAAAACCACAAATCCGCTGAGCGCGATACGCAGCGCCATGATCGCCCCGATTGTTAAAATTTAGTTAATTCATGATGCAACATCTCGACTTAATGCGGAAGTGAAAGTTGCTCACAGGTGAATGAATAATCTGTATTATGGATTGAGTGAATATCAATACTTATCAGGAGCCTTGCATGGAACTGCTCGAAGAGCACCGTTGTTTTGAAGGTCGGCAGCAGCGCTGGCGCCACGACTCCAACACTCTGAACTGCACTATGACCTTCAGCATTTTTCTGCCGCCGACGGCAGATAACGTTAAACCGCCGGTGCTGTACTGGCTTTCCGGCCTGACCTGCAACGACGAAAACTTCACCACCAAAGCGGGCGCACAGCGCGTTGCCGCTGAGTTAGGCATTGCGCTGGTGATGCCTGACACCAGCCCGCGCGGCGATGATGTCGCGGACGATGCCGGATACGATCTCGGTAAAGGTGCGGGTTTCTACCTGAATGCCACCCAGGAGCCATGGGCCAGCCACTACCGGATGTACGATTATATCCGCGAAGAACTGCCCACTCTTATCAAAGCGCAGTTTGCCGTGAGCGATCGCGCGGCGATCAGCGGACACTCCATGGGCGGCCACGGGGCGTTGATTCTGGCGCTGAAAAATCCTGGGACGTTCACCAGCGTCTCCGCGTTTGCGCCTATCGTAAACCCGACGCAGGTGCCGTGGGGGCAGAAAGCGTTTTCGAACTATCTGGGCAACGATGAATCCACCTGGCAGGAGTGGGACAGCTGTGCGCTGATGCAGGCCAGCCAGTCGCAAGACGCCATCCCGACCCTAATCGATCAGGGTGATGCGGATCAGTTCCTGGCGAATCAGCTGCAGCCCGCCGTACTGGCGGAAGTGGCGCGGCTAAAAAGCTGGCCGCTGACCCTGCGCATTCAGGAAGGTCATGACCACAGTTACTATTTCATTGCGTCCTGGATAGAGGACCATCTCCGCTTCCACGCGGAGCATTTGTTCGCTAAATGAAACAGGAGGGCGAAAGCCCTCCATCTTTACATCTCTTTATCCCACTGAAATTTCGGCACTTTACCCTTCAAGACCATAAACACAAATGAGTTCAATTATCATTTGTGTTTACAAATAAACATTCTTTTGTACAATTCCTCACTCTTCTCCATCACAAAGAGTTCTTAAAAGACAAATACATACAGTTCTCAGGGTTATCCCGATGGAGTTTTATTCATTTTAAACGGAATGTACAAATGACAATACCCCGCCTTAAGGTTCTTGCTGTCGCAGTTTGCGCAGCGACCTTACCACAGCTCGTTCACGCCGCCGATCAAGATACCGTTGTCGTCACCGCCACGGGTTTTGAGCAGAAAATTCAGAACGCACCGGCCTCGATCTCTGTCATTTCTAAACAGCAGATCGAAGATAAGGCCTATCGCGATGTTACCGATGCACTGAAAGATGTCCCGGGCGTTGTCGTGACCGGCGGTGGCAGCAGCAGCGATATCAGTATTCGCGGAATGTCCTCTCAGTACACGCTTTTCCTGGTCAACGGCAAGCGCATCAGCACCCGCAGCACCCGTCCAAACAGCGATAACGCAGGGATCGAACAGGGCTGGCTGCCGCCGCTCGAATCCATTGAGCGAATCGAAGTCATCCGTGGGCCGATGTCCTCGCTGTATGGCTCAGACGCTATGGGCGGCGTTATCAACGTCATCACCAAGAAAGTCTCGAACACCAAGGGCTGGACGGGCTCCCTGCACGGTGATGCCACTTTCCAGGAAAACAATGACTCCGGCGATCTGTTCCAGACTAACGCCTACGCGTCTGGTCCGCTGATCGACGGATTACTCGGTGCAAAAGTCACAGGGCTTCTCTCCCGCCGCGCCGAAGATAAAATCGAGAACGGTTTCAACGAGCAGAAAATGCGCAACGGCGGCGTAACCCTCAACTTCACGCCAGACGAGAAAAACGATTTCGATCTCGACTATGCGCGTGAACTTCAGGACCGAAACAGTACGCCGGGGATGTCTAAAGCTACCGAGACCTGCCGCGGAAATACCTGTACGCCGAATACCAAAAGCGAAACGCGCTACGAGCACACCACCTACTCGTTAACGCACAGCGGTTATTACGACAGTTTCAACTCCACCAGCTACATCCAGCAGGAAGAGACCAATAACCCCGATCGTGAAATGCGCTCTTACAACACGACCTTTAACAACCAGAATCAGGTCTTCCTGGGCGACCATACCCTGACGCTGGGCGGTCAGTATCACTATGAAAAATTGCGTGACAACGGTAACCAGCTGGAAGCGGCAGATGGCCTGAGTAAACTGACGCGCTGGAACTGGGCGCTGTTTGCGGAAGACGAGTGGTCCATGACCGAGAGCTTTACGCTCACCGGCGGCCTGCGTATGGATAAAGACCAGAACTACGGGACTAACTGGACACCGCGCGGCTACGGTGTGTGGCATCTTGCCGAGCAGTGGACCCTGAAAGGTGGCGTGTCTGCCGGTTATCGTGCGCCGGATCTGCGTCAGTCTTCCGCCAACTGGGGCCAGGTCACCGGGGGCGGACGCCTCGATGGCATCATCGTCGGCAACCCGGACCTGAAACCTGAGAAGAGCCTGAGCGAAGAGATCGGCCTGCTGTGGGACAACAACGACAATCTCAACGCCGGTGTGACCCTCTTCAATACCGATTTTAAAGACAAAATCACCGAAGTTCGTCGCTGTAACAGCAGCTCCGATCCTGCCTGCACCATTGGCGACCATAGCTACGATTTCGTCAGCGATCGCGTCAACGTCGATAAAGCGAACATGCGCGGTGTGGAATCGACCTTCGGCTGGGAAATCACGAAGGACGTGAACTGGACCGCCAACTACACCTATACCGAATCTGAGCAGAAGAGCGGTCAGTTCTCCGGTAAGCCACTGAACAAAATGCCTAAGCATATGTTCAATACCACCCTGGACTGGCAGGCCACTCAAGATGTTGGCTTCTGGAGCCGTCTGAATCTTCGCGGCAAAACCTCTGAGTATCTGAGCCGTACCTCCATGTCTCAGGGTACGCCATCTTATACTCAGGTCGATGTTGGTCTGCGCTATAACGCAAACAAAAACCTGCTGGTTTCCGCCGGGGTGTATAACGTTCTCGATAAGCAGATTGATTACGATACCTACGACACGGTACTCGATGGACGTCGCTACACTGTGGGCATGACTTACAGTTTCTAAGCGCCCAATAAAAAGCCCCCGGCAGCGATGCCGGGGGCTTTTTTGTATCTTTCAAGAAACTTACTGCTTAAAGCGTCCCGGGAAATCCATTTCGCTGTAGCGGACGAAGCGGGTTCCTTTCGTCAGTTTGTAACCAAACCAGATGATCAGGAACAGAGGAATACCAATATAGGTCGCCATGACGCCGCCCCAGTCGATGGTGTCAGACAGGAAGGCTTCGTAGTTCTGGCCGAGGGTGATGATCAGGCACAGAACAAAGGCGAAGATCGGCCCCAGCGGGAAGAAACCAGAGCGGTACGGCAGATCGTTAATGTCGTGCCCCTGCATGACGTAGCCGCGACGGAAACGATAGTGGCTGATGGCAATCCCGAGCCAGGCGATAAAGCCGGTCATCCCGGAGGTGTTCAGCAGCCACAGGTAAACCGTCTGGTTACCAAACATCGACGTCAGGAAGCACAGGCCCGCCACCACGGTGGTCGCATACAGCGCGTTACGCGGCACCCCGCCACGAGACAGTTTAGAGAAGATGCGCGGCGCTTTACCGTCGCAGGCCAGGGTGTAGAGCATACGCGTTGAAGCATACATCCCGGAGTTACCCGCCGACAGCACAGCCGTCAGGATCACCGCGTTCATCACCGCCGCCGCAGACAGCAGACCCGCATGCTGGAAGACCAGCGTGAACGGGCTGACGCTGATGTCTTTCACATCGTTACGCAGCAGGCTTGGGTCGGTGTAAGGAATAATCAGGCTGATAATCAGGATCGCGAACACATAGAACAGCAGAATACGCCAGAACACCTGACGCACCGCGCGCGGGATGTTCTTCTCCGGATCTTCAGATTCACCGGCCGCGATACCAATCAGCTCGGTACCCTGGAAGGAGAAGCCGACAATCATCGCCACGCCAATCATCGCCGCAAAACCACCGGCGAAAGGCGCTTCGCCTATCTGCCAGTTGCTCCAGCCCGCAGGTTGCGCACCTTTGAAAATGCCGACGATCATCGCCACACCGACGACGATAAAGATGATGACGGTCGCGACTTTAATCAGCGAGAACCAGTACTCCGCTTCACCGAAACCGCGTACAGAGATGTAGTTCAGCAGGAAGATCACGGCGAGGAAGACGGCGCTCCAGATCCAGCCTGGCGTGTCCGGGAACCACCAGTTCATCACCAGCTGCGCGGCCACGAGGTCAACGGCGATGGTTACCGCCCAGTTGTACCAGTAGTTCCAGCCCAGCGCGAAGCCGAAGCCTTCTTCAACGTATTTTTGGCCGTAGGTAGAGAAAGAGCCAGAGACCGGCATGTAAGCGGCCAGTTCGCCCAGACTGGTCATCAGGAAGTACACCATCAGGCCAATCAGCATATAAGAAAACAGCGCGCCACCCGGGCCTGCCGCTGAAATAGTTGCACCAGAGGCAACAAAAAGACCTGTACCGATGGATCCGCCAATAGCGATCATCGTCAGGTGACGCGCCTTGAGTTCGCGACGTAGCGCGGGCGCTTCTGTGGTTTTAGTTTCGGAAACCATATGAAAATGCTGTCCATTCAAAAAATGAGGCGAGATTGTAGCAGACGATCCGCGAACCTTCTGGCAGAAATACTCTGTTATAAGAGAGCTTCATGACTGCCCCGAAATTATAAGTAAAGCAGAGCCTCAGCTACATTTCGCAATAGCGCAAAAAGCGCTGCAGGGAATTCGACAGGTGTTTCTGGCGATGATGGATGCACCACAGGGTACGCACCAGCTTCGGCAGCGGAACCGGAATTTCAATCAGCGACCCGCTTTCAAGCTGCTCGGCGATGACCCGTCGGGATAAGCAGCTGATCCCCAGACCGTGTCGCACGGCGTGCTTGATGGCCTCGGAATTCCCCAGCTCCATACCGAGCTGAAACTGCGGCAGATGCGACAGCAGCAGGTAATCGACGATTTCACGCGTGCCGGAACCGTGCTCGCGCAAAATCCACGGGGCCTGCGCCAGGCGCTCCAGCGTCACTTCGCCCTGCAGCAGAGACGATGCGGGAGAGGCAAACACCACCAGCTCATCTTCCAGCCAGGGTTCCGCAATGATATCCACGTTATGGCACGGGCCTTCGATCAGCCCGATGTCGACGCGGAAATCGATAATCGCGTTAATCACATCCTGACTGTTACCCACGCTCATCTCCAGCGGCAGCGACGGGAAATCGCGGCGATAGCGGGCAATCACTTCCGGGAGAATGTAGTTCCCGATGGTGCTGCTGGCATACACGCGGATAGCACCGTTGTCTTCCCGGAACAGTTGCTCGATTTCGACGGCCTGCTCCAGAAGAGCCAGCGCGCGCGGGTAAAGCAGACGCCCGTGCTCGTTCACCACCAGCCGCTTCCCTACCCTGTCGAAAAGCTGAACGCCGAGCTGCCCTTCCAGATCCGTCAGCGCCGCGCTGACCGCCGACTGAGACAGGGCCAGACGCTGCGAAGCCTGGGTGGTCGACCCGCTTTTCAGCACTTCGGCAAAAACTTCCAGTTGACGCAATGTAATGTGCATAGTGGCCTTCCGCGCGGGTAAGCGCCTTGCTTACCACTTATAAAGATTAATTATAAATATATAATCAATTTTATTTTTAAGCCAGAGCACCGTAACCTTTTAGCCAGACAAAGGAGAAGGTTATGACTGAAATCACTCTGCACCCTCATCGTACAGTGTGGCACTACGTTCCAGGACTTGCGCTGAGCGCACTCATCACCGGCGCAGCATTATGGGGCGGCAGTATTCCGGCCGTGGCCGGGGCAGGATTCAGCGCATTAACGCTGGCCATTCTGATCGGCATGGTCGTCGGGAATACGGTTTACCCTAAAATCTGGAGCACCTGCGACGGCGGCGTGCTGTTTGCCAAACAGCACCTGCTGCGCCTCGGGATTATTCTTTATGGTTTTCGCCTCACCTTCGCGCAGATTGCCGATGTGGGCGTGAGCGGCATCGCCATCGACGTGCTGACGCTCACCAGCACCTTTTTGCTGGCCTGCTTTATCGGGCAAAAAGTGTTTGGCCTCGACAAGCAAACCAGCTGGCTGATTGGTGCGGGGAGCAGCATCTGCGGGGCCGCGGCGGTCCTGGCGACGGAGCCGGTGGTGAAAGCGGAATCCAGCAAAGTAACCGTTGCGGTGGCGACGGTGGTGATCTTCGGTACCCTGGCGATTTTCCTCTATCCGGCCATGTACCCGCTGGTCGCCCACTGGTTCACACCGGAAACTTACGGCATCTATATTGGTTCGACCATGCATGAAGTGGCGCAGGTGGTTGCGGCAGGCCATGCCATCAGCCCGGACGCCGAAAATGCGGCGGTGATCTCCAAAATGCTGCGCGTGATGATGCTGGCTCCGTTCCTGATTATTCTGGCCGCGCGCGTGAAACAGCTGACTCCGGCAGGCAAAGGCGAGAAAAGCAAAATCACCATTCCGTGGTTCGCGATTCTGTTTATCGTGGTGGCGGTGTTTAACTCCTTCCACCTGCTGCCTAAAGCGGTCGTGGATATGCTGGTCACGCTGGACACCGTTCTGCTGGCAATGGCAATGGCCGCGCTGGGTGTGACCACGCACGTCAGCGCCCTGAAAAAAGCCGGTGCCAAACCGCTGCTGATGGCACTGATGTTGTTTGTCTGGCTGATTGTGGGCGGCGGCGCGATTAACCTGGCGGTTCATAGCCTGATGGCATAAACCACTACATCCTTCTCCTGTTAACCCGCTATCATAAGCGTTTCGGGTTAACAGGAGTCCCCTATGAAATACGTTGGAGCGCACGTGAGCGCAGCAGGTGGTCTTGCGAATGCCGCCATTCGCGCCGCCGAAATCGAGGCGACTGCGTTCGCCCTGTTCACCAAAAATCAGCGCCAGTGGCGCGCGGCACCGCTCACCACTGAAGTGATTGATGATTTCAAAGCCGCCTGCGAAAAGTATGGTTTCGGGCCGGGTCAGATCCTTCCCCACGACAGCTACCTCATCAACCTCGGCCATCCGGTCGAGGAAGCGCTGGAGAAGTCGCGTGATGCGTTTCTCTATGAGTTGCAGCGTTGCGAGCAGCTTGGCCTGACGCTGCTGAACTTCCATCCGGGCAGCCACCTGATGCAAATCGATGAAGATGCCTGTCTGGCGCGTATCGCCGAATCTATTAACATCGCGCTGGCGCAGACGCAGGGCGTAACGGCAGTCATTGAAAACACCGCCGGTCAGGGCAGCAATCTTGGGTTTAAGTTTGAACATCTGGCGGCAATTATCGACGGCGTGGAGGATAAATCCCGCGTCGGCGTGTGTATCGATACCTGCCACGCGTTTGCCGCAGGCTATGACCTGCGCTCCCGCGAAGAGTGTGAAAAAACCTTCGCAGAGTTCGAACGTATCGTGGGCTTTAAGTATTTGCGCGGGATGCACCTGAACGACGCCAAGAGCGCGTTCGGCAGCCGCGTTGACCGCCATCACAGCCTCGGCGAAGGGAACATCGGTCACGACGCGTTCCGCTTTATCATGCAGGACGACCGCTTTGACGGCATCCCGATGGTGCTCGAAACGGTGAATCCGGATATCTGGGCGGAAGAGATCGCCTGGCTGAAAGCACAGCAAACGGCTGAACAAGCCGCATAAAAAAAGCCGGGTCGCGTAAGCACCCGGCTTTTTTGTCGGTCGGGTAAGCGAAGCGCCACCCGACAATAGGTTTAGGCGACTTTAGCCACCGCTTCCACTTCAGGGCGCTTCAGCACCGCGTAAGACAGACCCGCCACCAGCGTACCCGCGATAATCGCGAACAGATAACCCAGAACCGGGGTAATCGCACCAGGGATCAGCAGAACAAAGAGACCGCCGTGCGGCGCCATCAGTTTCGCGCCAATTGCCATGGAGATGGCACCGGTCACCGCGCCGCCCACGATACAGCAAGGCAGAACGCGCATCGGGTCACGGGCTGCGAACGGAATCGCACCTTCGGTGATGAAGCACAGACCCAGAACCAGAGCCGCTTTACCACCCTCTTGCTGCGCCTTATCAAACTTACGACGTGCAATGATAGTCGCCAGACCCAGCGCCAGCGGTGGCACCATACCGGCCGCCATGATTGCCGCCATCGGGGCATAAGTCTGAGTACTCAGCAGGCCGACACCAAATGCGTATGCCGCTTTGTTGACCGGGCCACCCATGTCGGTACACATCATGCCACCCAGGATCGCGCCCAGCAGTACCGCGTTCGCCGTACCCATGGTTTGCAGCCAGTGGGTCAGACCTTCGAGGATGCCCGCAACTGGTTTACCAATCAGGTAGATCATACCCAGGCCAACCACCAGGCTGGAAATCAGCGGGATGATCAGGATCGGTTTCAGCGCTTCCATACTCTGCGGTAATTTCAGCTTAGAGCTGATGGCTTTCGCCACGTAACCGGCCAGGAAACCGGCAATAATACCGCCGATAAAGCCAGAGCCGGTGCTCACGGCCAGCATACCGCCGATAAGGCCCGGCGTCAGACCCGGACGGTCAGCGATGGAGAAGGCAATGTAACCCGCGAGAACCGGCACCATCAGCGCAAACGCTGAACCGCCACCGATCTGCATCAATGCCGCCGCCAGCGTGCCCGGCTCTTTGAACGCTTCGATACCAAATGCGAAAGAGAGCGCGATACACAGACCGCCCGCCACGACCATCGGCAGCATGTAAGACACGCCGGTCAGCAGGTGACGATAGGCGCCCGCGGACTCTTTTTTGCCTTCGGTTGCTGAGGACTCAGATTTGCCCGTCGCCTGATAAGGCTTCGCTTCCGCGAGGGCTTTATCAAACTCCTGCGCGGTTTTCTTCAGCGCCAGACCGGTGGAGGTGCGATACATCGGCTTACCGGCGAATTTCGCCAGGTCCACTTCGATGTCCGCCGCCACGATCACCAGATCCGCTTCCGCCACTTCTTCCGGGGTAATGGCATTGCCAGCGCCCACGGAACCGCGGGTTTCAACCTTCACCCACCAGCCGCGTTTTTTCGCTTCGGTTTCAATGGCTTCCGCCGCCATAAAGGTGTGCGCCACGCCCGTTGGGCAGGCGGTGATCGCCACGACGCGTTTCGGGCCGCTTGCAGTGGCAACCGCAGCGGTCGCAACCGGTGCGCTGTAGACTGCCGCGTGGCCTTTGGCTTCGCTCAGGAACAATTCAGGGTGTGCCACCGCGCGATTGATATCGCCCAGCCACACTTTTTTGCCGTTCAGCGCGCTGTCAGCAGGAACTTTGTCGCCCAGAACAATCGCCAGTTCGGCGTCATTTGGGTTATCGACCATTTCAACATGCGCTTTGTGTGCCGCCGCGCCCAGCAAGGTCTTCGCCATATAGGCGCGAGCTTGTCCGAGACCGGAATCAATGATCAGCAGCGTTTTCATTATGCCTCTCCTGCTGTTAGTTAAAAGGTTGTAAGTCAACGCGCGCCATCATCGCGGCCAACTGGGTACGTTCGGTAATTCCAACATTGCTCTGACTCACGGCCAGGGCGGCAACAGCGGTCGCAAGACGTAAGGTATGCTCGCTGGATTCACGCATCAGCAGGCCGTAAATCAGGCCGCCGACCATTGAATCCCCGGCACCTACGGTGCTGACCACTTCCACCGACGGTGGCTTGGCGATCCATTCGCCAGACGCGTTAACCCACAGCGCGCCTTCTGCACCCAGTGAAATCACCACGTGAGCAATACCCTGTTCACGCAGCGCATGGGCGGCTTCAATCACATCTTTTAATTCTGGCAGCTTACGGCCCGCCCAGATCTCCAGTTCACGGCGATTTGGTTTGACCAGCCACGGAGAGGCTTTCAGACCCGCCACCAGCGCTTCGCGGCTGCTGTCGAAAATAATGCACGGGCACTGGCTACGCAGGCGCAGCATCCAGTCGGTGAAGGCTTCCGGGCTGACGCCTGACGGCAGACTGCCGCTGACGCAGACCATGTCGAACTGACCCAGCCAGCTCAGGGAGTCATTCACGAAACGCTCCCAGTCTGCGCCGGTCACTTCAAAGCCGGAGAAGTTCAGGTCGGTCACTTCACCGTCTTTTTCCGTCAGCTTAACGTTAATACGCGTACGGCCCTGAACCACCTGGAAACGGTTGGCAATGCCCAGCTCGCTGAACAGCTGCTGGAAACCATCCTGGTTGTCTTTCCCGAGGAAACCGCCCACGGTCACATCGATACCTAAGTCTTTTAAAACTTTAGCAACGTTGATGCCTTTACCGGCAGCGTGCAGGCCGGTGGTACGGACGAGGTTCACTTCGCCGCGTTCAATTTCAGGGCAAAAGCCGACGAGATCGTAAGCCGGGTTCAGCGTAATAGTGGCAACACGTCTGCTCATTATGCGCCCTCCCCCAGACCAGCCGCGATGGCTTCGCCAATCGCTTTCAGCGCCAGTTCAGCATCCGCCCCCTGAGCGGTGAAGCGCAGGCGATGGCCTTTCTTCACACCCAGTGCGACGACTTTCATCAGGCTGCGGCCATTAGCCGGTTTGCCCGAACCATCCAGGTTGGTCACGGTAATCTCACTTTCGAACTGTTTAATGGTGTTGACCAGCATGGTGCCAGGACGCGCGTGCAAACCGTGCTCGTTGCGCACTACAAATTCCGCGGTCAGCAGGTCATCGGTCGGGGCATCGTCACTGGTCAGCAGTGCCAGCAGAGTCGCAGCATCCGCTTTCAGCAGATGTTCAGCTTTGTTGTTCAGCAGCAGATCGCTCAGGCGCTTCAGCACGGAAACCGGCTGTTCATCGGCCATGGCGACAGTCACCAGCAGAGCGGCGTGTTCGCCATCGGCTTCAAACGCGCTAGCGGCACGGCTCACGGCGATGGCGCTGCGCACGTTGCCTTCTGCGCTGTCGTTCAGCCAGACGCCCTGACCCAGATTCAGCGGCTTGTCATTAATCACGCGGGCGACGAAAGCGGTATCAACCGCACCGGCCTCTTTCAGACGACCGGCGTTCAGCGCCTGCAACGTCACCAGATCGGAGGCCGCCACGTCGAGCGTCAGCGTCTCGTTATCCAGCTTCAGCGCTTCGCTCTGTTTTTCACCCATCAGCAGGGCACGCAGCTCTTCAGCCGTGGTCGCAGATTGCAGCTGTTCAGCCACGGAGTCATCGCTCAGGACGTGCGTCAGCTGACGCAGCAGGCCGAGGTGTTCGTCGCTGCTGGCGGCAATACCGATTGCCACGTAAGCCACCTGCCCTTCGCCCCACAAAATCCCCTGCGGGAACTGATAAACCTGCACACCGGTTTTCAGCACCTGGTCGCGGGTATCGGTGGTGCCATGCGGAATGGCGATACCGTTGCCGAGGAAAGTGGAGGTCTGCTGCTCGCGGGCCAGCATGCCGTCTACGTAGCCGTCCGCGACGTTACCCGCCTGCACCAGGGCAGCGGCAATCTTGCGAATGGCCTCTTCTTTATTACCGGCCTGTTCGCCCGGATGGATGTCTTGCACTGATAACTGGAACATGGTTCTCCTCTCTCGCTGAATTGAATCGTTTCAGCCTTAATGAGAAAAAATGCGCTAACCTGCTCCGTCAGTTAAAACAAGATAGCGCTGAAACGTTTCAAGAAGTCTTGCGCGTAATGTAATGGCTTGCAAGGAAAGTTACATTTCACGTTTCAGAATTTAGAAGTGCAGCACATTTCTCCCACATTTGCTGAAATGACAAGGACGTTTACCGGTTCGCTTCAGCACACTTCAGCCAGAAAAGTTTTTGAAATGCTATTTTGATTTTTCGTGGGTAATTTGACCGCACCATCTGTTTATTTTCTGACAAGCGGCGTAAACTCCGCGACTCTTCACATCACCGATATCGAAACATGCACAACTCCCCCGCTGCCGCCTCACCAAAGCCATTTGATTTGACGTCATCGGCGTTTCTGATTGTTGCCTTTCTCACCGGGATTGCCGGTGCGTTACAGACACCAACGCTGAGCCTGTTCCTGACCAACGAAGTCCACGCCCGTCCGGCGATGGTTGGCTTCTTCTTTACCGGCAGTGCCATCATCGGCATTCTCGTCAGCCAGTTTCTCGCCGGGCGATCGGATCGCAAAGGCGATCGCAAAAGCCTGATTGTCTTCTGCTGCCTGCTCGGCGTGTTTGCCTGCGTGCTGTTTGCCTGGAACCGCAACTATTTCGTGCTGCTGTTTGTCGGCGTGTTTCTGAGCAGCTTTGGCTCGACCGCCAACCCGCAGATGTTCGCCCTTGCGCGAGAACATGCAGATCACACGGGCCGCGAAGCGGTGATGTTCAGCTCGATTCTGCGCGCCCAGGTCTCGCTGGCGTGGGTGATCGGCCCGCCGCTGGCCTACGCCCTGGCGATGGGCTTTGGTTTTACGGTGATGTATCTGAGCGCGGCCGTGGCCTTTGTGGTGTGCGGGGCAATGGTGTGGTTTTTCCTGCCGTCGATGCGCAAAGAGCCAAAACTCTCGACCGGCACTCTGGAAGCTCCGCGCCGCAACCGTCGCGACGCCCTACTGCTGTTTGTCGTCTGCACGCTGATGTGGGGCACCAACAGCCTCTACATCATTAATATGCCGCTGTTTATTATTGATGAACTGCATCTGCCGGAAAAACTGGCGGGCATCATGATGGGTACGGCGGCGGGGCTGGAAATCCCGACCATGCTGATCGCCGGTTATTACGCGAAGCGCTTCGGAAAGCGCTTTTTGATGCGGATTGCGGTCGTCGCAGGCTTACTGTTTTACATCGGCATGCTGACGGTTCACACCCCGGCGCTGCTGCTGGCGCTACAGCTGCTGAACGCCATTTACATTGGCATTCTGGCGGGTATCGGCATGCTCTACTTCCAGGATTTAATGCCCGGCCAGGCAGGGGCAGCGACCACCCTTTATACTAATACGACGCGTGTCGGCTGGATTATCGCCGGATCGCTGGCGGGCGTTGTGGCGGAGATCTGGAGCTATCACACGGTGTTCTGGATTGCGCTGGTGATGTGCATTATTACCACCGGCTGTCTGACGCGCATTAAAGACGTTTAGGGCGCGGTGAGCGCTTCCAGCTCAATCAAATAGACCATCGCCTGCTCGCGCGTGCTGCCGCACATCTCTTTTAACGGCTGAAGTGCCCCACAGACTTTCGGGCGCAGTGGCGAGCCGAAGATTTTGCACAGATTGCTGTCAGAAAGCTGAACGCAGCGGGTGTTGGCAGGTTTGCCTTTTGGCATCCCTGGGATCGGGCTTGATATGGACGGTGCGGTGCAGCACGCGCCACAGTCTGGACGACAATCCATAAACCCTCTCAATGAGTGACAGATGCCCGTAGGGTCGGGCGTGGCGCGCACAGTAACACCTTTTGTGTATTGATAGCAAAACCCACTAATTCCGCTTGCCTGAAAGGCTGCGCGCGAGTAATTTGGCGCGATATTTTTTACCTCCCAGTAAACAGGATTACTGCAATGCCAAGAGCGAACGAAATTAAGAAAGGTATGGTACTGAACTACAACAGCAAACTGCTGATTGTGAAAGATATCGATGTTCAGTCCCCCAGCGCCCGTGGCGCAGCAACGCTGTACAAAATGCGTTTTGCTGATGTACGTACCGGCCTGAAAGTGGAAGAGCGCTTCAAAGGCGACGATATCGTGGATACCGTGACCCTGACCCGCCGTTTCGTTGACTTCTCCTACATCGACGGCAACGAGTACGTGTTCATGGATAAAGAAGACTACACGCCGTATATCTTCACCAAAGATCAGATTGAAGACGAGCTGCAGTTCATTCCTGAAGGCGGTATGCCGGATATGCAGGTTCTGACCTGGGACGGCCAGCTGCTTGCGCTGGAACTGCCGCAGACGGTCGATCTGGAAATCGTCGAAACTTCTCCTGGCATCAAAGGCGCTTCTGCCAGTGCACGTAACAAACCAGCGACGCTGACCACCGGTCTGGTGGTGCAGGTTCCTGAATATCTGTCTGCTGGCGAGAAGATCCGCATCCATATCGAAGAAAAACGTTATATGGGTCGCGCGGACTGATTGCGTTTTTTGCCGGATGGCGGCTTCGCCTTATCCGGCCTACGAAAAAACCGGCTTCGAGGCCGGTTTTTTTATGGTTTTGTAGGTCGGGTAAGGCGACGCCGCCACCCGACGATACCGGTTAAAGCAACTCTGGATATTTGGTCATCTTCAGCGCCAGTTCAACCCCGCGCACTTCCGCCATCCCTTTGAGACGGCCAATCGCCGAGTAGCCTGGGTTGGTTTTCTTGCGCAGATCGTCCAGCATCTGATGCCCGTGGTCCGGACGGAACGGAATCGGACGCAAATCCCCCGCTTTCTTGCGGCGCTGCTCTTCGCTCAGAATCGCATCCACCACTGCCACCATATTCACATCACCATTGAGATGCGCCGCTTCGTGGAAGGTTTTCGGATTGCCTTCGCGACAGGTCGCACGTAAGTGGGTGAAGTGAATGCGATCACCGAAGGTTTCAATCATCCGCACCAGATCGTTATCCGCACGCACGCCGTATGAACCGGTGCACATGGTGAAACCGTTGTTGATGCTGTCGACGGTCTCTTTCAGCCACTGCATATCTTCAATGGTGGAAACGATGCGCGGCAGGCCGAGGATTGGACGCGGTGGATCGTCCGGGTGAACCGCCAGACGTAAACCGCACGCCTCTGCCACCGGCACAATCGCGCGCAGGAAGTACGCCATGTTTTCACGCAGCTGATTTTTGTCGATATCACCGTATTCCGCCAGACGCGCGCGGAACTGATCCAGGGTATATCCCTCTTCCGCCCCCGGCAGGCCGGCGATGATATTGCGGGTCAGCTTCTCGATGTCCGCTTCAGTCGCATCGTTAAACCACTGCTGCGCCTGCTGTTTCTCTTCAGCGGAATAATCTGCTTCAGCGCCTGGACGCTTGAGGATGTGCAGCTCGAAGGCAGCAAAAGCGATCTGGTCAAAACGCAGCGCTTTAGAGCCGTCCGGCAGTTGGTATTCCAGATCCGTACGCGTCCAGTCCAGAATCGGCATGAAGTTGTAGCACACGGTGTCAATGCCGCAGGTCGCCAGATTGCGGATGCTCTGCTGATAGTTGGCAATCCAGGTGTCGAACTCACCGGAGTGGGTTTTGATATCTTCGTGCACCGGGATACTTTCAACGACTGACCAGGTCAGCCCTTTTTCCGCCAGCACTGCCTGACGCTTTTTGATCTCATCCACCGGCCAGACCTGACCGTTGGGAATGTGGTGCAGTGCGGTGACAACACCCGTTGCGCCAGCCTGACGCACATCATCAAGAGAAACCGGATCATTCGGCCCATACCAACGCCAGGTTTGTTCCATTGCCTCACCCTCTTAAGTTGTTATACCAATACTATTGTTACAATGACGACTACCATACATGTTTGTTTCTGACGGTCAATACAGGCCGCAGGATTGATTGATCGATCTCACAGAATCTGGATATTTACGGCTTACCAATTCAATTTGCTGTCATATAACTTTACACTGGCATTGTTAATTAATGGTTAATCAGGTGTGTATTTCATGAAGACAATTGCCTCCACCGCGCTCCCTTCTCACGTCCAGCTGCCGCAGTTCGATCGCCAGCAGTTGCGCTCCCGCATCGTCCACTTCGGTTTTGGTGCCTTTCATCGGGCGCATCAGGCGTTGTTAACAAACCGCGTGCTCAACGCCAAAGGGGGCGACTGGGGCATCTGTGAGATTAGCCTGTTCAGCGGCGATGTGCTGATGAGCCAGCTGCGTGCCCAGGGCCATCTTTTCACCGTGCTGGAAAAAGGTGCCGGGGGCAATCAGCCGATTATCGTCGGGGCCGTGCATGAGTGTCTGAATGCCAAACTCGATTCGCTGGCGGCCATTATTGAGAAGTTTTGCGAGCCGCAGGTGGCGATTGTCTCCCTGACCATCACTGAAAAAGGCTATTGCATCGATCCGGCGACAGGGAAACTCGATACGCAAAATGCGCGGATCGTCCACGATCTGGAAAATCCGTCCGAACCGCACTCGGCACCGGGCATTCTGGTGGAAGCGCTGCATCGTCGCCACGAGCGCGGACTGGCACCGTTTAGCGTGCTCTCCTGCGATAACATTCCTGACAACGGCCACGTCGTGAAAAACGCGGTGCTGGGGATGGCAGAAAAACGCTCGCCGGAGCTGGCCGCGTGGATTGCGGCAAACGTGAGTTTCCCTGGCACCATGGTCGACCGAATTGTCCCTGCCGCCACCGAAGAATCGCTGGCGGAAATCACCTGTGAACTGGGCGTGGAAGATCCCTGCGCCATCAGCTGCGAGCCGTTCATCCAGTGGGTGGTGGAAGATAACTTCGTCGCCGGGCGTCCGGAATGGGAGCTGGCTGGCGTACAGATGGTGCAGGACGTGTTGCCCTGGGAACAGATGAAGCTGCGCATGCTGAACGGCAGCCACTCGTTCCTCGCCTACCTCGGCTATCTCGCCGGATATGCGCATATCAATGAGTGTATGGAGGACGACGCGTTCCGCGAAGCCGCGCGTCGCCTGATGCTCGACGAACAGGCCCCGACGCTGCGTATTACCGGCGTCGACCTGACGGGTTATGCCGACAGCCTGATTGCCCGCTTTGCGAACCCGGCACTGCAACACCGGACCTGGCAGATCGCAATGGACGGCAGCCAGAAGTTGCCACAGCGGATGCTGGAAGGCGTGCGCGTCCATTTATCACGCGAAAGCACCTGGCCGCTGCTGGCGCTGGGTGTTGCGGGCTGGATGCGTTACGTCAGCGGCGTCGATGACAACGGCAACAGGATTGATATTCGCGATCCTCTCAGCGATAAAATTCGGGCGATGGTGGACACCAGTAGCGAAGAGGAGCGCGTTAGCGCCCTGCTGGCGCTGAGCGAAGTGTTTGGTACGGATTTGCCGCAGCATCCGCAATTTGTCGAAGCCATTCATCAGGCGTATCAACGCATTGCCCAACACGGCGCGCGTCAGGCGGTGGTTGAGACCCTCGCCATTTAACCCATCGTGCGTTTAAGGCGAACAGAAGCCCCTCTGTTCGCCTCCCCTCTTCCCAGCGCTGTTATTTTTCGCCAGGATTACTGATAATTGTTACAGCATTACAATTATTCCTGGAGCGCATGTGACCAAAACTAACCTCGTAACCGGTTTTCTCGGTAGCGGTAAAACCACCTCTATCCTTCATCTGCTGGCCAACAAAGATCCGGCGGAGAAATGGGCCATCCTGGTAAACGAATTCGGTGAGATTGGCATTGATGGCGCGCTGCTGGCGGACAGTGGTGCGATGGTCAAAGAGATCCCCGGCGGCTGCATGTGCTGCGTTAACGGTCTGCCGATGCAGGTGGGCCTGAACACCCTGCTGCGCCAGGGTAAACCGGACCGTTTAATCATTGAGCCGACCGGTTTAGGTCATCCTAAGCAAATTCTTGATCTCCTCACCGCCCCGGTATATGAGCCGTGGATCGATCTCCGTGCGACGCTGTGTATTCTCGATCCGCGCCAGCTGCTGGATGAGAAAGCCGTGAAAAATGAGAACTTCCGCGACCAGCTGGCCTCCGCCGATATCATTGTGGCGAATAAAGAGGACCGTGCATCACAGGAAAGTCGCGATGCCTTTGATTTCTGGTGGCAGAATTTTGGCGGCGATCGCCAGTTCGTCATGGCGACGCAGGGAAAAATCGATAATGCGCTGCTCGACCAGCCGCGGAGGAATGTAGCCGAACTGCCAGCCAGCGCCGCTCACTCCCACAGTCACGCCCCGCAAAAAGGGCTGGCGGCGCTAAGCCTGCCAGAACATCAGCGCTGGCGTCGCAGCCTGAACAGCGGGCAGGGTCATCAGGCCTGCGGCTGGATTTTTGACGCCGATACCTGCTTTGATACCATTGGCATTCTGGAGTGGGCGAGGCTCGCGCCAGTGGATCGCGTGAAGGGCGTCATGCGCACCCAGGACGGCCTGGTCCGCATTAATCGTCAGGGTGCTGACTTCTTCATTGAAACGCAAAACGTGGCGCCACCTGACAGCCGAATAGAGTTAATTAGTGCGGTTAACACCGACTGGAACGCACTTCAGGCGAGCTTGTTGAAGCTTCGTTTAAGTTGAAGCCACTAACGTTGCCCCCGACTAAACTGCAATGCATATGACGATGATTAAAAAACTTCCCCTGATATTACTGTTCAACGCCGCCGGTGTGGCGCTCTTTTTATCCTGGTATCTGCCGGTGAATCACGGTTTCTGGTTCCCGATTGATTCCGGTATTTTCCATTTCTTCAATGAACAGCTGGTCAAGAGCCAGGCGATTCTGTGGCTTGTCGCCATCACCAACAATCGCGCCTTCGATGGCTGTTCCCTGCTGGCGATGGGCTGCTTAATGCTCTCGTTCTGGCGGAAAGAAGATGCCGCAGGACGCCGCCGCATCATTATGATTGGCCTGGTGATGCTGCTGACCGCCGTGGTGATTAACCAGCTGGCGCAAGGGCTGATGCCGGTTAAGCGCTCAAGCCCGACGCTGTTCTTCCCGGATATTCATCGGGTGAGTGAATTACTGCATATCTCCACCAAGGATGCGTCGAAAGACAGTTTCCCTGGCGATCACGGGATGATGCTGCTTATTTTCGCTTCATTCATGCTGCGCTATTTCGGCAAAAAAGCCTTCGCGGTTGCCCTGATTATTGTTGTGGTTTTCGCCTTCCCGCGCGTAATGATCGGCGCACACTGGCTGACCGATATTGCCGTCGGTTCACTTTCTGCGGTGCTGATTGGTGTGCCGTGGTGCTTAATGACCCCGTTAAGCGATCGTCTGATTAGGGTATTTGATCGCTATCTTCCGGGTAAAATGCAACAAGTCGAAAACAAATAACCAACCTAAATTAACATCATCCATCAGGGATCATTTTCGATCCCTGATGCTTTTCCCGCCATTCATCCGCTATTTTGTCATCTTCTCGTAATATCATTCACCAAACAAATGAATGCGTTGCGTAAGATTTAACCTAAATTGCCGCTATTTTAGGCAATCCCGGTAAATCACTTTCTCTATCACATTTTCTTATAAAAAAGACCCTATTTTTGCTTTCAATGCCTAAGGGGATCGGTTAATCTCGAACTCGTTTTGCCTCACAGAGATAATTATTCTCAGGGTGAATAAGTTTGTGCGTTAGAGCACAGATTTGACCATAAAGAATTGTCTCATTGTGCGCAGGTATTTAGTCTCGTCACGTTTGGCATTTTTATAACGATATTTATCGTTAAGGACTTCAAGGGAAAATAATCAACATGGTCAAATCTCAACCGATTTTGAGATATATCTTGCGGGGAATCCCGGCAATAGCAGTTGCGGTACTGCTGTCTGCATGTAGTACGTCTAACACCGCGAAGAATATGCATCCTGAGACGCGTGTTGTGGGCACTGAAGATGCCTCGTCACTGCAAGCCTCTCAGGATGAATTTGAGAATATGGTACGTAATCTGGACGTAAAGTCCCGCATTATGGACCAGTATGCTGACTGGAAAGGCGTGCGCTATCGTCTTGGCGGCAGCACCAAAAAAGGTATCGATTGTTCCGGTTTTGTACAGCGTACATTCCGCGAGCAATTTGGCATGGATCTGCCGCGTTCGACTTACGAACAGCAGGAAATGGGTAAGTCCATCTCGCGTACCAAACTGCGTACCGGTGATTTGGTTCTGTTCCGTGCCGGTTCAACGGGTCGCCACGTCGGTATCTACATTGGTAACGACCAGTTTGTTCATGCTTCCACCAGCAGCGGTGTGACGATTTCCAGCATGAATGAACCCTACTGGAAGAAGCGCTATAACGAAGCGCGCCGTGTACTGAGTCGCAGTTAATCTGTCGTGTTGTTGGTTATCCCTTGGCTGGCAACACGATAAAAAATAAGCACTGCTTCGGCAGTGTTTTTTTTTGCCCGTTTAACCCCGCGCGCTCTGCCTTCATATATGACTGGTTGCATAAAACCAGGCTATAGTCTTGTAAATACGTAAGATTAGTCGTCCTGCCGGAACCACGACGATCCAGGAACAATGACGTTTATGCTCACTCGTTTCTTTTCCACCAGCCGCAAAGTTCTGACAGGCAGCATCCTCGCGGGCATTATTGTTGCCCTGCTCTGCGGAATGCTGCAGTTTTTTCTGAGCTACCATAAGCGGGAAGCGAAGTTCGATACCCTGATCGTTGATCTTCGGGTCTATATGGAGAGTTATTTCTCCGATCTTAAAACCTCAATTGATACCTTGCAGCCCTTCACCCTGAGCACCTGCCAGGACGTGAGCGCAGAGCTAACCTCCCGCGCCGCCTTTAGCGTCAACGTTCGCGCCTTTTTACTGGTCCGGGATAACGCCGCGTTTTGCTCCTCGGCCACCGGGCCGATGAGTGTTCCCATGAAGGAGCTGATACCGGATCTGGATACCACCAAATCCGTCGATATGGCGCTGCTGCCCGGCACCCCCATGTTGCCGGACAAACCCGCGATCGTCGTCTGGTATCAGAATCCGCTGGTTAAAGGCGGGGGCGTATTTACCTCCATCAATATTAATTTGACGCCTTATCTGCTCTATACCTCGCGCCAGGACGAGTTTGCCGGTATCGCGGTGATTATTGGCAATATGGCCTTATCCACCGCGTCAGGCCATCTGATCAACGTCAACGACTTGCATGGCACCCCTATCCGCAGCGCGACCCTGAAAGACGTTCCGCTCACCATCAACCTGTATGCCCAGGAGTGGACCACCTACGAAATCCTCTTCGCGCTACTCTTTGGCCTGATATGCGGTATTGCGGCGGGCACCCTCTCTTTTTATATCCTCAACATCCGTCTGAACCCGGGCAAAGAGATCCTCACCGCCATTAAACGCGGTCAGTTCTACGTGGTGTATCAGCCGGTGGTGGATGCGAAAGAGCTGAAGATGCAGGGCTGCGAAGTGCTGATGCGCTGGAAACACCCGACGATGGGCGAAATCCCACCGGATGCCTTTATCAATTTTGCCGAAGCGCAAAAACTGATTGTCCCGCTGACGCTGCATCTGTTTGAGCTGATCATCCGCGATGCGCCGCTGCTGCAAACCGTGCTGCCGCCGGGAGCGAAGCTGGGCATTAACATTGCGCCAGGCCATCTGCATTCGGAAAACTTCAAAGATGACATGCGCGAATTCGCCGCGTCGCTGCCACCCGATCACTTCCAGGTGGTGCTGGAAATTACCGAACGCGACATGATTAATCAGCTCGAAGCGGCGCCTCTGTTCGAATGGTTGCATCACGAAGGCTTTGAAATTGCGATTGATGATTTCGGTACCGGTCACAGCGCGCTGATCTATCTGGAGCGTTTCACCATGGATTACCTGAAAATCGATCGCGGATTCGTGAACGCCATAGGTACGGAAACGGTCACTTCGCCGGTGCTGGATGCCGTTCTCACGCTGGCGCGACGCCTTAACATGGTGACTGTGGCGGAAGGTGTGGAAACGCCCGAGCAGGCGGCATGGCTGCGTCAGCATGGGGTGAATTATTTGCAGGGCTACTGGATCAGCCGCCCGATGCCGCTGGCACAGTTCCTGAAATGGGAATCTGACGTCGCCATAGAGAGCGAATGATTTCCCAATGACGGTTTCGTCACTTATTATCAGCTAAACCATAAGTCTCACCGCGGGTGAGCCAGAACAGATGAGGGATACGCTGCGAATGACTATGCGCTTTGTTTTGCTGTTAATGGCGTTATTCAGCGTGACCTGCCAGGCGCAGAGTATTAAAGAGAGCTACGCGTTCGCGGTGCTTGGCGAGCCGAAGTATGAAGCGAACTTTACCCACTTCGATTACGTTAATCCCGCGGCCCCTAAAGGCGGAAACATCACCCTCTCCGCCCTCGGCACCTTTGATAACTTCAACCGCTTTGCCCTGCGCGGTGTCCCCGCCGAAAGAACTGACGCCCTGTACGACACGCTGTTTGTCACTTCCGATGATGAACCGGGCAGTTACTACCCGCTGGTCGCCGACTCCGCGCGCTATGCGGATGACTTCTCCTGGGCAGAAGTGACGATCAACCCGCGCGCCCGTTTTCATGACGGCTCCCCGGTGAAAGCCAGCGATGTGGCCTTTACCTTCCATAAGTTTATGACCGAAGGGGTGCCGCAGTTCCGGCTGGTGTTCAAAGGTGCGACCGTGAAAGCCATCGCCCCGCTGACCGTGCGCATTGAGCTCGCCGAGCCGGGCAAAGAGAACATGCTGAGTCTTTTCTCGCTCCCGGTGATGCCCGAGTCGTTCTGGAAAGACCATAAGCTCAGCGATCCTATCTCTAAACCTCCGCTGGCGGGCGGGCCATACCGCATCACCAGCTGGAAGATGGGGCAATACGTGGTCTATTCACGGGTCAAAGATTACTGGGCGGCGAATTTACCGGTCAACCGGGGTCGCTGGAATTTCGATACCATCCGATACGACTACTATCTGGATGATAACGTCGCCTTCGAAGCCTTCAAAGCCGGGGCATTCGATATGCGCCAGGAAGTCAGCGCCAAAAACTGGGCGACTCGCTACGTGGGCAAAAACTTTGCCAACCACTTCATTGTGAAGGACGAGCAAAAGAACGAATCCGCCCAGGACACGCGCTGGCTGGCGTTTAATATTCAGCGCCCGGTGTTTGCCGACCGACGCGTCCGCCAGGCCATTACCCTCGCCTTTGACTTTGAGTGGATGAACAAAGCCCTGTTTTACGGGGCCTACAGCCGCACCAACAGCTATTTCCAGAATACCGAGTACGCAGCGCGGGGTTATCCTGACGCCGCCGAGCTGACCCTGCTGGCTCCTCTTAAAGCCGAAGTCCCGCCGGAAGTCTTTACCAGCATCTTTGAGCCCCCGACGTCGAAAGGCGATGGCTACGACCGTGAAAACTTACTCAAAGCCAGTAAGCTGCTCGACGACGCGGGCTGGGTGCTGAAAAACCAGAAACGGGTGAATGCGCAAACCGGAAAACCCCTCAGCTTCGAACTGCTGCTCTCTTCGGCGGGCAACAATCAGTGGGTGCTCCCGTTCCAGCACAATCTGGAACGTTTAGGCGTCACCGTGGAGATCCGCCAGGTCGATAACGCGCAGATCACCAACCGCATGCGTAACCGCGATTACGACATGATGCCGCGCCTGTGGCAGGCCCAGCCGTGGCCAAACAGTAATTTGCGCATCTCCTGGGCCTCGGAGTACATCAACTCGTCCTACAACGCCCCCGGCGTCAAGAGCCCGGTCATCGATAATCTTATTGCGCAAATAACCGCCGCGCAGGGCGACAAAGAGAAGCTCCTGCCGCTGGGCCGTGCGCTCGATCGCGTCCTGACCTGGAACTACTACATGCTGCCGATGTGGTTTATGGGTGAGGATCGCATTGCCTGGTGGGATAAATTCTCTCAGCCATCCATTCGCCCAATCTATTCTCTGGGGCTGGATAACTGGTGGTATGACGTCAACAAAGCCGCCAAACTGCCCGCTGAACGGCGTTAAGGAATAAAAATGGGTGCGTACCTGATTCGCCGTTTATTGCTGATAATCCCGACGCTGTGGGCGATTATCACCATCAACTTTTTCATTGTGCAGATTGCGCCGGGCGGCCCGGTCGACCAGGCCATTGCGGCCGTTGAGTTTGGTCATAGCGGCGGATTACCGGGCAGCGGCGGTGAAGGTCTGCGCGCCAGCCACGCCCAAACCGGCACCGGGAATATCAGCGAGAGCCACTATCGCGGCGGGCGCGGGTTAGATCCTGAGGTGATCGCCGAGATCACCCATCGCTACGGCTTCGACAAACCTATTCATGAGCGCTATTTCAAGATGCTCTGGGATTACATCCGCTTTGACTTTGGCGACAGCCTGTTCCGCAGCGCGTCGGTGATCCAGCTCATCAAAGACAGCCTGCCGGTGTCGATCACCCTCGGATTGTGGGGCACGCTGATTATCTATCTGGTGTCGATTCCGCTCGGTATCCGCAAAGCGGTGCACAACGGCAGCCGCTTCGACATCTGGAGCAGCACTTTCATCATCATTGGTTACGCAATCCCGGCGTTTCTGTTCGCGGTTCTGCTGATTGTCTTTTTCGCCGGTGGCAGCTATTTCGACCTCTTCCCGCTGCGCGGACTGGTGTCAGCCGATTTCAGCTCCCTGCCGTGGTATCAGAAGATCACCGATTATCTGTGGCATATCACCCTGCCGGTGCTGGCGACGGTAATTGGCGGGTTCGCGGCCCTGACGATGCTGACCAAAAACGCGTTTCTCGATGAGATCCGCAAACAGTACGTGGTGACCGCGCGGGCCAAAGGAGTGAGCGAGAAACAGATCATGTGGAAGCACGTGTTCCGCAACGCTATGCTGCTGGTGATCGCCGGTTTCCCGGCCACTTTTATCAGCATGTTTTTCACCGGCTCGCTGCTGATCGAGGTGATGTTCTCCCTCAATGGCCTTGGCCTGCTCGGTTACGAAGCCACCGTCTCGCGCGACTATCCCGTGATGTTCGGTACGCTCTACATCTTTACCCTGATTGGCCTGCTGCTGAATATTGTCAGCGACATCAGCTACACGCTGGTCGATCCCCGCATTGATTTTGAGGGCCGCTGATGCCGCACTTAAGCCCCGTCAACCAGGCCCGCTGGGCGCGTTTTCGCCACAACCGTCGCGGCTACTGGTCCCTGTGGATTTTTGCCGTTCTGTTTATTCTGAGCCTGTGCTCTGAGCTGATTGCCAACGACAAACCGCTGCTGGTGCATTTCAACGATCGCTGGTACACGCCGGTACTCACCAACTACAGTGAGAGCGATTTTGGTGGGCCCTTTGCCACACCGGCAGATTATCAGGACCCGTGGCTGCGCGATCGTCTCGACAGCGACGGCTGGGTGCTCTGGGCCCCGATTCGCTTTGGCGCGAACAGCATTAACTTCTCCACCTCGACGCCCTTCCCTTCTGCGCCTTCTGCACAAAACTGGCTGGGCACCGACGCCAACGGCGGCGACGTGCTGGCTCGTATTCTCTACGGCACGCGGATATCTATCCTGTTCGGCCTGATGCTGACGCTATTTTCCAGCGTAATGGGCGTGGTGGCGGGCGCGGTGCAGGGTTATTACGGTGGGAAAATTGATCTCTGGGGCCAGCGATTTATTGAGGTCTGGTCCGGCATGCCGACGCTGTTTTTAATTATTTTGCTCTCTAGCGTGTTGCAGCCCAACTTCTGGTGGCTGCTCGGCATTACAGTATTATTCGGCTGGATGGCGCTGGTGGGCGTGGTGCGCGCTGAATTCTTGCGTACCCGTAACTTCGATTACATCCGCGCGGCGCAGGCGCTTGGCGTCAGCGATCGCAGCATTATCTTCCGCCATATGCTGCCTAACGCGGTGGTGGCGACCCTGACCTTCCTGCCGTTTATTCTGTGCAGTTCCATCACCACCCTCACCTCGCTCGATTTTCTCGGCTTCGGTTTGCCTCTCGGCTCGCCGTCGCTGGGTGAACTGCTGCTGCAGGGAAAAAACAATCTGCAGGCTCCGTGGCTGGGGATAACGGCGTTTCTGTCGGTGGCCGTGCTGCTGTCGTTACTGATTTTTATTGGCGAAGCAGTCCGCGATGCCTTCGATCCCAACAAGGCGGTATAAGATGACGCAGCCTCTCCTCAGCATCGAACATCTCTCCATCGCCTTTACTCAGCAGGGTGAAACGCGTGAAGTGGTGAGCGATCTCTCCCTGCAGATCCAGGCCGGTGAAACCCTGGCGCTGGTCGGGGAATCCGGCTCTGGCAAAAGCGTCTCGGCGCTGTCGGTGCTGCGTCTGCTTCCCTCCCCGCCGGTGGTTTATCCGCAGGGCAATATTCTGTTCCACGGGCAGTCGTTACTCCACGCGGATGAACACACCCTGCGCGGCGTGCGCGGGAACAAAATCGCGATGATTTTCCAGGAGCCGATGGTCTCCCTCAACCCGCTGCACACCCTGGAAAAACAGCTGTATGAAGTGTTGTCCCTGCACCGGGGAATGCGCAAAGAGGCCGCCCGGGGCGAGATTCTGGATTGTCTGGAGCGCACCGGCATTCGTCATGCCGCTAAACGTTTGACGGACTTTCCGCATCAGCTGTCGGGCGGTGAGCGCCAGCGCGTGATGATCGCCATGGCGCTGCTGACGCGCCCGGAGCTGCTGATTGCCGACGAGCCAACCACCGCGCTGGATGTCACGGTGCAGGCGCAAATCCTGCAGTTGCTGCGCGAGTTACGCGATGAGCTCAACATGAGCCTGCTGTTTATCACCCACAATCTCAGCATTGTGAGGAAACTCGCCGACAAGGTGGCGGTGATGCAAAACGGCCGCTGCGTCGAACAGAACACGGCGACGGCTCTGTTCCATGCCCCGCAACATCCTTACACCCAGCGTCTGCTCGACAGCGAACCGTCGGGCGACCCCGTCCCGCTGACCGAGGGGAGTCAACCGCTGCTGAACGTCGAAAATCTCGGCGTATCTTTCCCGGTGCGCAAGGGAATTTTCCGTCGCGTGGTGGCAGAAAACGCAGTGCTGAAAGACGTCAGCTTTTCCCTGCGTCCGGGTGAAACCCTGGGGCTGGTCGGGGAATCAGGCTCTGGCAAAAGCACTACCGGTCTGGCGTTGCTGCGCCTGATCAACTCTCAGGGGACGATTCTGTTTGATGGCAAACCGCTGCACAGCTGGAACCGTCGGCAGATGTTGCCCGTCCGCCCGCGGATGCAGGTGGTGTTTCAGGACCCGAACTCGTCGCTGAATCCGCGGCTGAACGTGCTGCAAATCATTGAAGAAGGTCTGCGCGTCCATCAGCCAGCGCTGAGCGCTCGTCAGCGTGAAGATGAAGTGATTCGGGTGATGCAGGAGGTGGGGCTGGATCCGGCCACGCGCCATCGCTATCCGGCGGCCTTTTCTGGCGGCCAGCGCCAGCGTATCGCCATTTCACGGGCGCTGATCCTGAAACCGGAGCTGATCATCCTGGATGAGCCGACGTCGTCCCTCGACCGCACCGTGCAGGCGCAGATTCTGGCGTTACTGAAGGACTTACAGGAAAAGCACCGACTGGCCTATATCTTTATCAGCCACGACCTGCAGGTGGTGCGCGCGTTGTGTCATCAGGTGATTGTGCTGCGACAGGGAGAGGTGGTCGAGCAAGGGGATTGCCAGCGCGTGTTTGCCGCGCCGACGCATGAGTATACGCGTCAGCTGTTAGCGCTGCGCTGACGCTCAGAAAGGATGCTGGCCGGAAAACGGCTCGGCGATCGCCACGCCAAAGTTTTTCAGACGGCAGGTCGCCGCAAATTCGTCCTGGCTGTTGACAAACAGGCAGGGCTCGCCTTCGCACTCCAGTACGGAGCTGACGACTTCGATATCGGTCAGCGCCTGGCTCAGACGCTCCATCACCGGCCATGCGTTTTCATCGTCCGGGCTGAGCAATTTCAGCGCCACCAGACTGTTCTCGCCCTCTTTTCCACTTTGCGGAATCGGTTCAACTTTCGAACCTGCAAAACCCGCCGACCAGCGATAGCTCTGGGGCAAGCGATGGACAATGGAGAGTTGTAATGTATTCACGTTCTTTCCCCGGAAGCCAAAAAAGCCTTCACAATTTATTTACATTTATAGTAACACATCGTTGCTAACCTGCCGTTATTTTCCTCAGAAACCGCTTGCCGCCTGATGTTACGGGCTTTGGCGTCTCTGGTTTGCTGGCATTATTTTGTGAGTTACAGGCTCGCTTTGGCGCTATATGTACCCGTTTCTGCGATCTAACTCAACCTTTTTAACTACAACGATGTGACTTTTTACATAAATAGATTTTACATAAAAGAAACAAACATGGGGTAAACAAACGCGAGTTTGGTTGACGAGTATCAATAAAAGGGGGGTCGCATTGGCTAATGCTGGTCAGTTAAGCAAAATAATGAATTTAAATTCATTATTTTGCTTGCCCCAGGACCTTTATGGCTTCAGTGGAATTGTTCCGTTCACTTTTGTTCCTCTGCTTCCGGTCCATCTCTCTGCGGTGAACGTGCCAGGGTGGCTCAATCGCCACCACCCTGGCAACCCCGGCTCCCGGCAAAGAAAATCGCCGCTTCGCGGTGCCTTCGTCTTATTCCTTCCGGCTGACGGGGACGGGCGCAGGTAACATCCCTGTAAGTCGCGCCCTCGACGCACATCCCTGTGCGTCGCCCCTGCCTCCAGTCAACGCCTCAGCGATTTTCAGCCGGACTCCCGCTCCCTCAGCCTTCACAGCTGTCTGAATGTGGCACCGGTGTGGGTCCCCGCTGAAATCGGCGAACCGGAGGCCAGATGACAAGGGCTGGACGCCAGGGATGGCGGCCAGAGGCGAAACGAGACAGGAAGTCGAGTCGAGCCGACCGCAGGCAGATGGCCGGGAGGTGAGCGCAGTGCGAAGCACCGATTTCCTGACGGGGCGCGGGGATTGCAAAGGGGGCCGCGTAGCCCCCTTTGCACGTTCACAGGTTGTGACGCGATTATATTCTGCTGAACATGAGGTGAACGGAACAACCTCAGATGCTTAACTGACCAGCATTAGCCGCATTGGCCCCTTTTCTTCCTCAACTTGCCGATTTTCTCGGCCGACTGGCGTAGAGATAGAAGAGAATCGAACAGGTGGCGCAGAACGCGATCGACCAAATCATCGGCCAGGCGGTATTAAACGTCGCCATCGAGAGCAGCGCCCCGACAATCGCGCCAATTCCGAAGCGGAAAGTTCCGGCCAGCGACGACGCGGTGCCCGCCATATGCGGGAATTCATCGAGGATGACCGCCATCGCGTTAGAAGAGACCATCGACACGCAGCCGACAAACGCCGCCACACCCACCACCAGCGCCCAGAAACCGACGCCGAAGAAGGCAGTCAGCATCATCCAGATTGCCATCACAAACTGGATCCACAGCCCGGCGCGGAACATGTTCAGCGCCCCTGCCCTGCGGACAAAGCGGCTGTTAATGATGGTCATCACAAACAGGAACACGATGTTGAGCGCGAAGTAGTAGCCAAAATGCTGCGGCGAGACGTGGTTAATTTCGATGTACACGAACGGACCAGCGCTCAGGAAGGAGAACATCCCTGCGAAGCTAAAACCGCTCGCCAGCATATAGCTCAGAACACGCTTATGACGGAACAGCGAGGCGAAGTTGCCGATGGTGGTACGAATATGAAACTTCTGCCGACGTTCCACCGGCAAGGTTTCATCGATAAAGAAGAAGATCATCGCCGACGCCAGCAGCGCCGCAATCGCCAGGATCCAGAAGATGGCGTGCCAGCTAAACCACACCAGCACCGCACCGCCAATCATTGGTGCCAGCAGCGGCGCGATGGTGGTGACCAGCATGACGAAGGACATCATGCGCGAGAACTCTTCCTTCGGATAGATATCGCGCATCAGGGCGTTAATCACCACGCTCGCCGCCGCAGCCGCCAGGCCGTGGAAGAAACGCATGATGATCAGATGATCGATCGTCTGCGCCAGCGCACAGGCCACCGCCGCACCCGCAAACACCAGCGTTCCCCCGAGGATCACCGGCTTGCGGCCAATGCTGTCCGCCATTGGGCCGTACAGCAATTGCCCGACGGCAAAACCGAGGATATAGGTGCTGAGCGTCATTTGCGCGCTGCCGGCCGGTACGCCAAACTGCGCGGAAATCACCGGCAGTGCAGGCAGATACATGTCGATAGACAGCGGCATCAACATGGCCAGCAGGCCAAGGATAAACACGATGCTGATTGATGAGTGTGGCCTGGTGGTCACAGTGTGCTCCTGAAATTAGCGTGAAGGCATGCCAACGCTGGCAATCTCTTCTTCCGTCAACGGGCGGTATTCACCGGGTTCAAGCTCTGGATCGAGAGCGATCTCACCGATGCGCTCGCGGTGCAGCCCGACAACGCGGTTGCCGACCGCGGCAAACATACGTTTCACCTGATGGTAGCGCCCTTCACTGATGGTCAGACGCACTTCGGTCGGGGTGATCACTTCCAGCACCGCCGGTTTGGTCAGATCTTTCTCGTTATGCAGCTGCACGCCTTTGGTAAACTGCCCGGCGGTATCGTCAGACACCGGCGATTCGAGCGTGACCAGATAGGTTTTTTCGCAGTGATGGCGCGGAGACGTAATACGGTGCGACCACTGGCCGTCGTCGGTCATCAGCACCAGCCCGGTGGTGTCGATATCCAGACGCCCTGCCGCATGCAGCTTGTGCGCGACCGGTTCGTCGAGGAAATAGAGCACCGTCGGGTGATCCGGGTCGTCCGTCGAGCAGACGTACCCTATCGGCTTGTTGAGCATGAAGTAGCGCGGGCCGTTCTGCTGGGCCAAAGTGTTGCCGTCGAACTCAACGTCATGTTCAGGCAGGAGTTTGAAAGAACTGTCTTTCACAATTTCGCCATCCACGGTAACGCGGCTGGCGCGAATTTCGCGCCCGGCAATAGCGCGGCTTACGCCGAGTTGCTGAGCGATAAACTTATCAAGTCGCATGAAATCTTATAGCCTTTATGGTGCTGGAAGTCGGACAACATGTCCGAAAAAGAAGCAGTCAAGAACGGTCCAGTATAGCGGTCTGTTCGCGCCACTCAAGGGAAAAAGTTTCGTGGCATACTATGTGCGAGATAACCAAATAGAGAGCCCATGACTTTTACACTTCGCCCCTATCAGCAGGAGGCCGTCGACGCCACCCTCGCCTGGTTTCGCAAACATAAAGAACCTGCTGCCATCGTCCTGCCCACAGGCGCAGGCAAAAGCCTGGTGATTGCCGAACTGGCGCGCCTCGCGCGTGGCCGCGTGCTGGTGCTGGCGCACGTCAAAGAGCTGGTGGCGCAGAACCACGCTAAATACTGCGCCCTGGGCCTGGAGGCGGATATTTTCGCTGCGGGGCTGAAACGCAAAGAGAGCCACGGCAAAGTGGTGTTCGGTAGCGTGCAGTCGGTGGCGCGAAACCTGGCGCATTTTCGCAGCGAATTCTCTCTGCTGATTGTCGATGAGTGCCATCGCATCAGCGATGACGACGAAAGCCAGTATCAGCAAATCCTGAATCATCTGAAAGAGGTGAACCCGCAGGTTCGCCTGCTGGGCCTGACCGCGACGCCGTTCCGCCTCGGCAAAGGCTGGATCTATCAGTTTCACTATCACGGAATGGTGCGCGGCGACGAAAAAGCCCTGTTCCGCGACTGCATCTATGAGCTCCCTCTGCGCTACATGATCAAGCACGGCTACCTGACGCCGCCCGAGCGGCTGGATATGCCGGTAGTGCAGTATGATTTCAGCCGCCTGCAGGCCCAGAGCAACGGCCTGTTCAGCGAAGCGGATATGAACCAGGAGCTGAAAAAACAGCAGCGCATCACGCCGCACATCATCAGCCAGATCGAAGAGTTCGCCCAGACGCGCAAAGGGGTGATGATCTTCGCGGCCACCGTCGAGCATGCCAGAGAGATAACCGGCCTGCTCCCGGCTGACGATGCAGCGCTGATCACCGGCGAAACGCCAGGCCCTGAGCGCGACAAGCTGATCGACGCCTTTAAGGCGCAGCAGTTCCGCTATCTGGTGAACGTCTCGGTGTTGACCACCGGCTTTGACGCACCGCATGTCGATTTGATTGCGATCCTGCGCCCGACCGAGTCCGTCAGCCTGTATCAGCAAATTGTCGGGCGCGGACTGCGCCTGGCGCCCGGCAAGACCGACTGCCTGATTCTGGACTACGCCGGAAACCCGTACGATCTCTATTCGCCCGAAGTGGGGACACCGAAAGGTAAAAGCGGCAATGTCCCGGTGCAGGTATTCTGCCCCGGCTGCGGGTTCGCCAATACTTTCTGGGGGAAAACTACTGCCGACGGCACGCTGATTGAACATTTTGGCCGCCGCTGTCAGGGCTGGTTTGAGGACGATGACGGCCATCGCGAGCAGTGCGACTATCGCTTCCGCTTCAAAAACTGCCCGCAGTGTAACGCTGAAAATGACATCGCCGCCCGGCGCTGTCGCGAGTGCGACACGGTGCTGGTCGATCCCGATGACATGCTGAAAGCCGCGCTGAAACTGAAAGATGCGCTGGTGCTGCGCTGCTCCGGCATGGCGCTGCAACCCGGAGCCGACGAGAAAGGCGAATGGCTGAAAATCACCTATTACGATGAAGACGGCGCAGACGTTAGCGAGCGCTTCCGTCTGCATACCCCCGCTCAGCGCACGGCCTTCGAACAGCTGTTTATCCGCCCGCACACCCGCACGCCGGGCGTGCCTTTACGCTGGATCACCGTCGCCGATATCGTTCATCAGGAAGCGCTGTTGCGCCACCCGGATTTTGTCGTCGCGCGTAAAAAAGGCCAGTTCTGGCAGGTGCGCGAGAAGCTCTTCGACTATGAAGGACGTTTCCGTCGGGCTAATGAATTGCGCGGTTAACGGGACTTTTGATTGATGTGAATGGCGTTTGAGTATAAAATGCCGCCCGCTTCACATCCGTGAGGCAGAACACTCACCTGCTGCTGGGTCGCCTGTAGCAGGACTTATTTACAGAGAGAAATCAATGTTCACTATCAATGCAGAAGTACGTTCTGTGCAGGGTAAGGGTGCGAGCCGCCGCCTGCGCGCAGCTAACAAGTTCCCGGCTATCATCTATGGTGGCGATGCTGCTCCAGTCGCAATCGAACTGGACCAGGACAAAGTCTGGAACCAGCAGACTAAAGAAGGGTTCTACACTGAAGTTCTGACTATCGTTTTCGATGGTAAAGAAGAAAAAGTGAAAGTTCAGGCTGTTCAGCGTCACCCGTTCAAGCCAAAACTGTCTCACGTCGACTTCGTTCGCGCTTAATCGCCAACAAGTTGAGAAAAACCCCGCATTGCGGGGTTTTTTTATGGCTGTTATTTACCGCCAGAAGTGCGACGCTGCAGCTGATCGCGCAGGTTCGGCGGGGTGCCTTTGATGGTCAGGGTGTCCGTCGCCGGGTCCCAGAAAATGCGCTCGCCCAGCAGCATAGCATCGAAGTTCACCGTCAATCCGCCGCCACTGCCGGCAAATTTGGTCAGCTGACGCAGGGTGCTGCGATCCGCCGGGAAGCTCTCTTCCAGTTCGTAGCCTTTATCTGCCGTAAACTCGTGGAAACTAACCTCGCTGACGCCTGATAACTCTTTCGACAGGGATTCCAGTTCGATCTCTTCGCCCGCCTGCAGCTGTTCGTTGCAGTAGCTGTACACCTGCTGACGCACATTCTGACGCTCGGCTTTATCGAGCTGCGCCTCTGCGGTGAAATCGTCGACCGCCTGCAGCAGCCCTTTGTTCTGCGCTTTCGCGTTCAGACCTTCGCTGGCACCAAGGAAATCCATGAAGAAATCGGCCACTTTGCGGCCCACGCGCCCTTTCAGGAACGTCAGGTAGCGCGTTGATTCCGGATTGGTTTCCCATTCGGTCAGATCGATACGCGCCACGATATCGGCGTGGTTGATATCCAGATAGTGGGTAGAGCTAATATCCATCTGCTCGTTGACGCGCATGCTGCTCAGATTACTCAGCACCGTGACCAGCAGATACTCCACGGCGAGATAGCGATACTGGCAAAACAGCACGATACCGCCGTCAGCGAACGGATATTTCGCCAGCTCGTCGCGCAGACGGCCGGTGGCCGCGCGGCTAAATGCCAGAAAATCTTCTTCGCCCTGGCGTTGCAGACGCAGGCTTTCCGCCAGCTCACTCTCTTCGGTGAACATGCCATAGGCTTTATTCTTCGCACTGTAGACGCGGTGCAGCTCCGCCATCATTTCCGTAACGGTAGGCGTTGATTCCAGTAACGAATCGCGAAGCACCAGCTCCAGGGTTTGCTCATCACGCTTGATAAGCTGGTGCAAGGCAATCTGGTTGATATCCAGACTCATGATAAACTCTCCTTAAAGACCGGGCGGTATTCAACCATCACCCACGCATGTGTGCAACAGAAGATAAAAAAGGGGAAAAAAAGCTGTTGCTACGGTAATATGTTGCCCTTTCATCAACAAACTGATTTCGATTTATGCCACAACATTCCCGCTATAGTGATGAACACGTTGAACAACTGCTCAGTGAGCTGGTCAACGTACTTGAGAAACACAAAACGCCGACCGATCTCTCCCTGATGGTTTTGGGAAATATGGTCACCAACCTTATCAATACCAGCGTTGCTCCGGCTCAACGTCAGGCGATCGCAAAATCATTCGCCCAGGCCTTGCAGTCTTCAGTCAGCAACGACCAGGCGCATTAAGGGAAACGAACGACAGTCTATGGTGACGAATCGTCAGCGCTACCGCGAAAAAGTGTCCCAGATGGTAAGCTGGGGGCACTGGTTTGCCTTGTTCAACATTCTGTTGGCCATAGTCCTCGGCAGCCGTTATCTTTTAGTGGCCGACTGGCCGACGACGTTAACCGGGCGTGTTTACTCCTGGATAAGCGTTGTCGGGCACTTTAGTTTTCTGGTTTTCGCCACCTATCTGCTGATTCTGTTCCCCCTGACGTTTATAGTGATGTCGCAGCGGCTGATGCGGTTTTTATCCGCTATCCTCGCCACTGTCGGCATGACCCTGCTGCTGATCGACAGCGAAGTTTTCACCCGTTTTCACCTCCATCTCAATCCCATCGTCTGGGAACTGGTGATCAATCCCGACCAGAACGAAACCGCGCGTGACTGGCAGCTGATGTTTATCAGCGTGCCGATTATCCTGCTGATTGAGATGCTGTTTGCCACCTGGAGCTGGCAAAAACTGCGTAGCCTGACCCGACGCCGTCACTACGCGCAGCCGATTGCCGCCCTGTTTTTCGTGGCATTTATCAGCTCACACATTATGTACATCTGGGCGGATGCGAACTTCTATCGCCCGATTACCATGCAGCGCGCCAACCTGCCGCTCTCCTATCCAATGACGGCCCGTCGCTTCCTTGAGAAACACGGTCTGCTGGATGCGCAGGAGTACCAGCGTCGTCTGGTGGAGCAAGGCAATCCGGAAGCGGTGTCGGTTCAGTATCCGCTGAGTGAATTGCGCTATCGCGATATGGGCCAGGGGCAGAACGTTCTGCTCATTACCGTCGACGGCCTGAACTATTCCCGCTACGAGAAGCAGATGCCTGCGCTGGCGCAGTTCGCCGAGCAGAACATCAATTTCACCCAACACATGAGTTCGGGGAATAACACCGACGCCGGTATCTTTGGCCTGTTTTATGGTATTTCCGCGGGCTACATGGACGGCGTGCTCTCTTCCCGTACACCGGCGGCGCTGATTACCTCTCTGAATCAACAGGGCTACCAGTTGGGGCTGTTCTCCTCGGACGGTTTCAGCAGCCCGCTGTATCGCCAGGCGCTGCTCTCTGATTTCTCTCTGCCTGCGGCGCAAAACCAGTCCGACGAACAGACCGCCGGTCAGTGGGTGAACTGGCTTAACCGCTACGCGCAGGAAGATAACCGCTGGTTCTCGTGGGTCGCGTTCAACGGCACAACCATGGATGACAGCAACCAGAAAGGCTTTATGCGTCGCTACAGCCGTGCGGTGGGTAACGTCGACGACCAGATTGCGCGCGTGCTGAACGCCCTGCGCGAATCCGGCAAGCTGGATAACACGGTGGTGATCATTACCGCCGGCCACGGTATTCCGCTCGGTGATGAAGCAAAAGAGATGAGCTGGACGCGCCCTAACCTGCACGTTCCACTTGTGGTTCACTGGCCGGGCACGCCTGCACAGCGCATCAACATGCTGACTGACCATAAAGACGTGATGACCACGCTGATGCAGCGCCTGCTGCACGTCAGCACCCCGGCGAATGAGTACTCGCAGGGACAGGATCTGTTTAGCGCAACGCGTCGCCACAACTGGGTGACCGCGGCAAGCGGAAACACCCTGGCCGTCACCACGCCGGAGCAGACGCTGGTGCTGAACAGCAACGGCAATTACCAGACTTACGACCTGCAGGGCGAGAAGATCCACGACCAGAAACCGCAGCTCAGTCTGCTGTTGCAGGTGCTGACCGACGAGAAACGGTTCATCGCTAACTGATTAATTTTGAATCAGTTAGCGTGGCCTGATCTTGCAATCGGAAAGCAAACAGGTAGTATCTTTTTACAGCATCGGCACGTAGCGCAGCCTGGTAGCGCATCGTCATGGGGTGGCGAGGGTCGAGAGTTCAAATCTCTCCGTGCCGACCAAAACATTTAAAAAAAACCAACCTTTTAGGGTTGGTTTTTTTATGCCTGAACGCCCGGACGGCTTGACTTTCCCCCGCTTCGTCGCGAAAATACTGTACATAAAAACAGTTATCATGAGGCAGTTATGTTTGTTGAACTCGTTTATGACAAGCGCAACGTTGCAGGGTTGCCAGGCGCCAGCGACATTATTCTCACTGAGTTAACCAAACGCGTGCACCGGATTTTCCCGGATGCCGTGGTGAAAGTTAAACCGATGCAGGCTAACGGCTTAAACAGCGACGCCAGTAAAAGCGATCGTGAGAAACTCAACCGCATGCTGGAAGAGATGTTCGAAGAAGCGGATATGTGGATGGTTTCAGAGTAACCGTTCAATATACGACGCTCTCAGCATGAATGCCCCAATCCCTGGTCAATGCACCGGGGATTTTTTTAGCAAGGTTCAGTCTGCGCGCGATGATTTAAGCTATTGAGTCAGCAGGTGATTGCGCGTTTCATGACTTCTGCGATAATTATTAAAAAACGATGGGCAACATCATGAACCCCAAAGCTGTTATGCCGATTCATACTCTGACTCGTTTTAAGCCTTTTACGCAGATAGAGCGTCTGACTCGCCACTTTCTTCCGCTGGCCGACATTAAACATTTTTCTGCGCACCGTATCCTTCATCTCGAAAATACGAGCGGGCGACTCTGCCTCATTCTGCTTGAAGGGTTGATCGATATTTCTCGCATTGATGATGGAATACTGAAAGGGACGATCAAAGCCCCTTTTGTCGCGGGTATCTCACACCCGGATTACATGGCGAATACGTTCCGCTTAATGACCGCGACGAAGGTGAAAGTCGCCATTCTGCCCTACAAAGAGGCGATGGCAATTATCAGAGGAAAATCATTGTGGGAAGACTACAGTAACTATCTTCTGTATATCATGGGGTTACAGGCCACACTGAGCAATCACAGTATCGGATTGCGCGCGCAGGATATTATTCGCGACTGTTTGATTGATTTAATGAACGAGAGTGAACAGTACCGTCTAAAAACGAATGCCTGTAAATACATTATGGAAAAGACGGCGTTATCGCGTAGCGGGGTGATGGGTATTCTGGCCAAAATGAAAAAAGAAAAATCCATCGGCATTGAACGCGGTGTGCTTATTTTTATTAATGATGCGGTGGCGTCATCTGACTGAGACGTTTAATGAGGTCATCAGCTGATAACCTCATTGATGCACATAACCAATTAGCGCTTATCCGGGCCGCCCAGGAAAAAGATCCCCAGCGGAATCGCCAGAAGGATCGTGAAGACCATGCTGTAAACAAAAATCATCGCCGATTGCAGCACGTACATACTGGTCGTCCACTCGGACAGCGGAATATTGTACTGCTCAATCACACCGACGATTGTCGCTCGTCCGACGCCTGCTGCGGCAATCAGAAACACCACAAACAGCGCCAGTAAAAACTTCCTGCCTTCGGGAGTGTTAAGCTTTGCGCGGACCATGTCTCTCTTTCCTTTACAGATGAATAACAATATATTCCGCTAACCCTAACACGATCTTCCCTTTCATTCCATCTCAGCATTAACAACTACCCTGACGCCTCCAAAGTAGTGCAATCAACCGTATGAAATCAAAATATAGGTAAATCAAACCAAACAGTTCTCTGAGCTGTGCTAATCTTGCATCGATTGTTTGACATAAAAGGAATGACTGTGAAAAACACCCCTAAATTTGCCATTGCCCTGCTGGCCGCAGCCTGCATGAGCACCAGCGCTTTCGCCAGCGACACGCAGAAGCCGCAGCCTCTGGAAAAAATCGCGCCCTACCCGCAGGCGGAAAAAGGCATGAAGCGTCAGGTCATTCAGCTCCCGGCTCAGGAAGATGAATCGGCGTTTAAAGTGGAGCTGCTGATTGGTCAGAACCTGGAAGTGGACTGTAACCGTCATCGCCTGGGCGGCAAACTGGAGAGCAAAACCCTCGAAGGCTGGGGCTATGACTACTACGTCTTTGATAAAGTGACGTCTCCGGTTTCGACCATGATGGCCTGCCCGGATGGCAAGAAAACCCAGCAGTTCGTGACCGCCTATCTGGGCGAAAACAGCCTTCTGCGCTATAACAGCAAATTACCGATCGTGGTGTACACACCGGATAATGTCGACGTGAAATTCCGCATCTGGAAAGCGGACGAAAAAGTCGAAAACGCCGTCGTGCGTTAAAAAAAAGGCCGAGTAGCGATACCCGGCCTTTTTTATTCAGCTCACTCAGAGCGCGATATCCGCGACCGGTTTAGATTCCGGCTGAGGTTTTGCCTGCGGTTGCGCCTGTGGTGCCGCGTCCGCCGCCTGCGGTTTCTCGTATTTGAGCTGCAGAACGCCGCTGGTGTATTCCAGCTCTTGTTCCGTCGCCGCCACGTTACCGTTCAGCTTAGTGCCGTAGGAAGGAATAATGGTTTTCAGCTTCGCCTGCCATTCCGGGCTGGCGACTTTATCTTTAAACACTTTTTCCATCAGATGCAGCATGATCGGTGCCGCGGTGGATGCGCCAGGAGACGCGCCCAGCAGCGCCGCGATGGTGCCATCTTTGTCGCTCACCACTTCCGTCCCCAGACGCAGCACACCACCCTCTTTCGGATCGCGTTTAATGATCTGCACGCGCTGACCCGCCTGCCACAGACGCCAGTCGGCTTTCTTCGCCTGCGGATAATATTCCTGCAGGGCAGCAAAGCGATCGTCATCGGAGAGCATCACCTGGCTAATCAGGTATTTCACCAGATCGAAGTTATCCAGGCCCACATCCACCATCGGCATAAAGTTCGAGGTGGTGGTGGAACTCAGCAGATCCCACAGAGAGCCGTTTTTAAGGAATTTGGTGGAGAAGGTCGCGAACGGCCCAAACAGCACCACACGTTTACCGTCCAGAATACGGGTATCGATGTGCGGAACCGACATCGGTGGTGCGCCGACAGAAGCCTGACCATACACTTTCGCCAGATGGCGATTCACCACTTCCGGGTTATCGGATACCAGGAACTGACCGCCGACCGGGAAGCCCGCATAGTCGTCCGCTTCAGGAATACCGGACTCCTGCAGCAGTTTCAGCGCCGCGCCACCGGCACCGATAAAGACGAACTTCGCCTTGATCACATGCTCGGCTTCGTTGTTTTTCAGATCGGCAACGGTCACGCTCCAGCTGTTATCCGCGTTGCGCTTAAAGCCGCGCACTTCGGTGCTGACCTGCAGGTTGAAGTTATCCTTCTTCTGCAATGCGCCCACCAGCTGACGGGTGATTTCGCCGTAGTTCACGTCGGTGCCGATCTCAGTGCGCGTGGCGGCCACTTTCTGATTCGGGTCGCGCCCTTCCATCACCAGCGGTGCCCACTCTTTGATCTGGGCATGATCTTCAGAATATTTCATGCCGCGGAACAGGCTGCTCTGCTGGAGTGCCGCATAGCGCGCACGCAGGAAATTGACGTTGTCGTCGCCCCACACGAAGCTCATGTGCGGAACGGTGTTAATGAAGGAGTGCGGATCGTGCATCACGCCGCTGTTGACCTGATGTGACCAGAACTGACGGGAGATCTGGAACGCTTCGTTGATCTCTACCGCTTTCTCGATACTAATGGAACCGTCCTTTTTCTGCGGAGTGTAGTTCAGTTCCATAAGTGCCGAGTGGCCCGTACCGGCGTTGTTCCAGCCGTTCGAACTCTCCTGCGCTACGCCATCCAGGCGCTCAACCATGGTCATCGACCAGTCTGGCTGTAATTCCTGTAAGTAGGTGCCCAGAGTGGCGCTCATAATGCCGCCGCCAATTAAAAGGACGTCCGTTTCCTGCTCTTTCGGGGTGTCAGCCTTCGCCGCCATCGAGATGGCGCTCAGCCCTACGGCCATAGAAAAGAGCATGGCAGTCATTTTTTTCATCATTTATGCCTTACTTGTAGTCGTGCTTTTTACGTGGAAATTGCAGGTGAAATAAGCTGCGGGGCAACGTTAACAATTTTTAAACATTGTTTAAAGATTAAGAAATTATTGTAATTGTGAAATTAAATGTTGGAATTTTTGTAGGGTTAAGCGAACTGCTGGCTGGCACAGCGGGGTATTTGTGGCTACTATGCTGCACTTTGTGATCGCGCGCACGGAAGCCTGCCCTAACCAGCGAATGTCTATGTCATTACCCCACTCTTCTGCCCTGACGCCTGACGATGGCCGCGTGGCGAGCGTACTCCGCTCCCCCAAACTGTTGATGCGCGAAACCTTAGCCGGTGTGATTACCGCCCTGGCGCTGATCCCCGAAGTGATTTCGTTTTCCGTGGTCGCGGGCGTTGACCCGAAGGTGAGCCTGATCGCCTCGGTGGTGCTGTGTCTGGCGATGTCCGTTCTCGGCGGTCGTCCGGCGATGGTCACCGCCGCTGCGGGTTCTGTCGCACTGGTGATTGGCCCGATGGTGCATCTCCACGGCGTGCAGTACATTCTGCCTGCGGTGATCCTCGCCGGGCTGATTCAAATCCTGTTTGGCGCGCTGGGCATGGCGCGACTGATGCGCTTTATCCCCCAGTCGGTGATGACCGGGTTTGTGAACGCCCTCGGTATTTTGATTTTCTTTGCTCAGGTTCCGCATTTCTGGACCAAAAGCCCGCTGATCGTCGGCCTGTTTGTCCTCACTCTGCTGATCGTTCTTTGGGCGCCGCGCTTTATTAAGAGCGTTCCCTCACCGCTGATCGCGATTGTCGTGTTGACCATCTTTACCGTCACCAGCGGGCAACTCCTGCCCACCGTCGGGGATGAAGGCTCCATGAGCGGTGGCCTGCCGGGGCTGACGCAGCTGCTGGTGCCGCTGAATTTGCAGACGCTCAGCATCATCTGGCCCTGCGCCCTGAGCATCGCCTTTGTCGGGCTGATGGAGTCGTTGCTGACGGCAAAACTGGTGGATGAACTGACCCTGACGCCGTCCAGCAAGCGCCGGGAGAGCATCGGGTTGGGCGTGGCGAATATCCTGTCCGGCTTTTACGGCGGCATCGCCGGATGCGCGATGATCGGGCAAACCATCGTCAACGTGGAGATGGGGAAAGGACGCAGCCGCATTTCTACGCTCGCCGCAGGCGTGGTCCTGCTGATTCTGGTGACTGCGCTCAGTGAAGTGATGGCGCACATTCCGATGGCAGTGCTGGCGGGAATTATGGCGATTGTCGCCTTCAAAACCTTTAACTGGCACAGCATCCAGCCGGGCACTGTGAAAAACGCCCCAATCGCCGAAACGCTGGTAATGCTGGTGACCGTGGCGGCCACCGTTTCCACCGGCAATCTGGCGATTGGCGTGCTGGGCGGTATTATCGTGATGGCGATAATCCCCGCCCGTCTGAAGCGCAAGCAGGCGCTTAAAGCAGGAAAATCGTCGCCAGACCAAGGAAAATAAAGAAGCCGCCGGTATCGGTAATGGCGGTGATCATGACGCTCGACCCCACCGCGGGGTCGCGCCCAAATCGGGTCATGGTCAGGGGGATAATCACCCCCATCATCGAGGCTACCAGCAGGTTCAGCACCATTGCCAGCATCATCACGCCACCCAGCGCCATATCGTCGTACAGCCACCAGGTGATGCCGCCCATGATCCCGCCCCAGACCAGGCCGTTGATCAGCGCCACACCCATCTCTCTGAAGATCAGAAACGTAAAGTTGCCGGGCTGAATTTTCTCCAGCGCCAGAGCGCGCACAATCATGGTGATAGTCTGATTGCCGGTGTTCCCGCCAATCCCCGCCACGATCGGCATCAGGGAAGCCAGGGCGACCAGCTGTGAGATGGTGTGTTCGAAACCATCAATCACGCGGGAGGCAATGAACGCCGTACATAAGTTTATCGCCAGCCACGCCCAGCGCGTTTTAACCGCTTTGCCGACAGAGGCATGCACGTCATCTTCGGCGCTCAAACCGCCTAATGCGCGCAGATCGTTATCGGTCTCTTCATACACCACGTCAACGATCTCATCGATCGTCACGCGGCCCATCAGTTTGCCAACGGAATCGACTACCGCGGCGCTGATCAGGTTGTCACGTTCGAAGGTACGCGCCGCTTTTTCGGCGTCATCTTCCGGGGAGAAGACCATCGGCTCGGTGTTCATCACCTCGCTCACCCGGCGCTGCGCGCCGTTCAGCAGGATGGATTGCAGCTTGAGTTCACCGAGCAAAGTTTTGTCGCGCGCCGTGACGAACAGTTTGTCGGTGTTCTCCGGCATTTTGCCCTTGCGGCGCAGATAGCGCTGCACAGTTGCCAGCGTGACGTCCGGGCGCACCATGATCACTTCGAACTCCATGATCGCGCCGACGCTGTCCTTGTCGAAATCCATCACCTGGCGCACGCGAGCGCGCTCTGCCGCCGGGAGCGACGCCAGCAGGCGGCCCGTCAGGTTACGCGGCAGGTGCTGAACCAGATAGATCTGCTCGTCAATATCCAGCGTCTGCACGGCATCGAGAAGCTCGCGGTCGCTCATCTCATCGATGAGATCGTCCCAGACGTTTTCGGACGCCTCCAGCAGGACCTGGCCGCGTTCGTGATCCTGCACCAGCCGCCATAAGGCGTGACGCTCTTCCGAAGGGAGAGATTCGAGGGTATCCGCCAGATCCGGCGGCGGTAAATGAGCAACCAGCGCCCCTACCTCAGCAATATCGTCGGTCAAAGTACCGACGTCATATTGCTCAGCCAGGGTTAATTTGCCTAATAACGCCGACGTGACTGCTTTATCTGTGGTGAGGAGCCAGATGAGTCGGGCGCGCTCCTGATCGCGCAGCCTTGCGCTGTTTTTGGTTATCAAAGACATCAATCATAAATCCATGAAATAAGGTGATATCAAGCATAGCCTGAGGGAATGTAAATGATAATAAACAAATGGCCGGAAGGGTGAAAAAAGCGGCGGGTGGTGCATGTTTTGACGTTGAGTAGGCCGGGTAAGGCGAAGCCGCCACCCGGCATTTTTGGGGATTACGCCGTACGCGCCACCGCATCCCGCGACGCGGCATCGCGCTCGTCGCCGGTCAGCTCGCTGAGCTTGCCGTCACGCATCTCGAGCAAGCGGTCGGCATGAATGAAGTAGTGGTCGTCGTGGCTGATGGCAAAAATGGTTTTGCCCATATCCTGCATCAGCGGCAGCAGCACCTGATAAAACTCGCGACGGAAGTGCGGGTCCTGATCGGCCGCCCATTCATCCAGCAGGATAATATCGCGCTCTTCTGCCAGCGCCAGCAGCAGCGCCACGCGCTTTTTCTGCCCTTTCGACAGCTTGAGATTGAGGATTTTGCCGTCCTGAAGCTCCAGCTTATGCGACATTTTCAGCTGCTCCAGCCACTTCGCCACCAGCGCAGGATTAGCCGGTTTGCCTTCCGGCCCTAACAGCTGGTCAAACAGCCAGACGTCGGTAAAGACCGCGGAGAAGAGCTTGCGATAATCTTCCGGTTTCTCGACGGACACCGCCTGACCATCCAGCAAAATCTCACCCGACTGCGGCTGATACAGCCCGGTCAGGAGCATCGCCAGAGTCGATTTCCCGCTGCCGTTGCCACCAATCAGGAACAGCAGCTCACCACGGTGGATGGTCAGGTTGACCGGGCCGACGGCAAAGTTATTGTCCTGATAGTGGAAAGTGACGTTACGCAGCTCCAGCGTTTTCCAGTTCGGGAAGGCTTTAGGTCGCGGGAATTCCGCGCGGAACGGTGCCAGCGCAAACTGGTTCAGCTTTCTGAACGCCACCTGAGCGCTGAGCAGCGTCGGCAGCGCGCCCACCGCGGAGAGCAGCGGCGTGCGCAGAAACAGCAGCGTCAGGGAGTAAGTCGCCGCTACGTTGGTATCCGCCCAGCCGAGACTGTTCGCCATCCAGAACACCAGGCCAATCGCGCCCAGCATCATAATGTTCGACCAGTTCACCGCGCTCAGGTGGAAGGTATCGGCGCGGATAATGTGATGCCGATACTCGCGCGCATCCGGGATATAGAGATTATTGAAGATATGCTCGGCGCGCTCGCGGTTCAGGGTCAGCTCTTTGCGCCCTTCCAGCACCGTCTGGTAGTCGTTATAGAGCTTATCCTCCGTTTCGCGCAGCACCGCCATGTGCTTGTACACGCGCGACACCAGCAGATAGCCGCCCCAGATGGTGACGACAATCCAGATTGCGGTCACGGCCAGCATTTTGGTCGACAGCCAGGCGAGATAAGCGGCCGAGCCGAAGGTCAGGATAATCCCCTGCACCAGCTCCGGCAGACGGACAAAGGCAATGGTAATCGCCCTCACATCGCTGGTCAGCCCCGCCAGCAGGGACGCGCTGCCCAGTTGCTCAATGCGTTCAACCTGAGTGTCGAGAATACGTTTGATAAATTCGCCGCGCAGGCGATAGACGAAATGGTGCCCCAGCGCCGTCAGCGCCAGCTGCGAGGCCAGCGTCACTGCCATCAACAGCAGCAGCAGGCCAAGAAACTCGGGCAAGACCGACAGTTGCGTATCGACCATTTCAATCAGACGCACGTTAATAAAGGCGATAAGCCCAATGCCCAGCGCGGCGCTGGCAAGGCTGAGCGCCATGACCGCGACAAACGGCCAGCGGTACTGACGCCAGACAAGGAGAAGTAGTTGCATGCAAAGCAATCCGGACAAGAAAAAACAGCCAGCAGTGTAAACTGCCCGACGGTTACATCAAGAATAATTCTTATTTTTATTCGCTATCAGAGGCCTGACGGAAGGTCAGATTATAGCGATACTCCCCCGCCAGCGGATGCACGCCGGGTTTAAGGGGTTGAATCCCGTGATAAAAGAGCCGCGATCCCCCGCCCCACACCACCACATCGCCGTGCTCGAGCATCAGGCGTTTGAGGGGATCGTTGCGACGTAAACCGCCAAACTGGAAAATGGCTGGCAGGCCCAGCGACACCGAAACAATCGGCGCGCCTAAGTCAGGCTCGTCTTTATCCTGATGCAGCGACAGTTTCGCCCCCGGCGCGTAGCGGTTGACCAGGCAGGCGTCGGGCTGAAAATGCGGATATCCCGCGGCGACAGCGGCCTCATGACAGAGCGCGCTGAACGCGGCGGGTATGGCGGGCCAGGGGTGTTGCGTCAGGGGATCGACGGGAGAATAGAGATACCCCCGCTCGTTGGTCGTCCAGCCGAGCGCGCCGCAGTTGGTCATCGCCACCGACATGGTGTAGCCGCCCGGCGTGACCATGTGGCGAAACGGCGAGATCTCCGCGACCGCGTCGATGGCCTGAAACAGCGCCTCTGCACGGGCCAGCGCGAAGCGGCGCAGAATGACCGCGCCGGGGGCTAACGGCTCTTCCCAGGGATCGCTATCCGCAAAGAGATCCAGCATCACTCCTCCTGATGATTCGCTTCTCGCTGCAACAGCTGCGCTTTGCGCGCCGTTCCCCAGCGATAGCCTGATAAAGCCCCGTCGTTTCGCACCACACGGTGACAAGGGATGATAATCGCCAGTTTGTTGGCCGCGCAGGCGCTCGCCACCGCCCGAACCGCTTTAGGTTTGCCGATGGCGCTGGCGACCTGCTGGTAGCTGGCGGTTTCGCCGCAAGGGATCGCGCGCAGCGCCTGCCAGACCTGCTGCTGGAACGCGGTCCCGCGAATATCCAGCGGCAGGGCCAGTGCGGTGCCGCTGTGGTCGAGACTGTGGATCACCTGCTGCAGTCTGGCCGCAAAATCCCCCTCGGGAGATTCCGCCTGCGCATGGGGGAAGAGTGTTTGGATCTCTTCTATCAGCGCACCGTCGTTATCTCCCAGCAGGATCGCGCAGATCCCGCGTTCGCTTTCTGCCACCAGACAACGGCCCAGTTTGCAGTCGCTGATCGCGTAGCGCACAGCCACGTCACTTCCGCCGCGGCGATACTGTTTCGCTGTCATCCCCAGCGCGTCATCGGCTTTGCGATAGTAGCTGCTGCTGTCGGGGAATCCGGCGGCAAGGACGGTATCAGTAATGTTGTCGCCCTGCTGCAGCGCACTGCGTAAACGCCGCGCGCGCGCCGCCTGCTGCCAGGCTTTGGGCGTCAAGCCGGTGACGGACTTGAACAGGCGATGAAAATGGAACGGGCTCATGGCGACCTGCTCCGCGAGCGCGTTGAGCGTCAGGGTCGAATCCTTTTCCAGCAGGCGGCAGGCTTTTTCGATTTGGGCCATCTTCAGCGCCTGCGGATCGGCTTTGTCCGGCGCGCAGCGTTTGCAGGGGCGAAATCCTGCCTGCTCAGCATGAGCGGAATCGGGATAGAAACTCACATTTTTGCGCAGGGCGTGACGCGCCCGGCAGGAGGGACGGCAATAGATGCCGGTCGTCTGGACGGCAAAAACAAACTGGTTATCGGCGTGAGCATCGCGGGCCAGCACGGCCAGCCAGCGTTGCTCATCGGTATTCAGGGTCAGGTTTTTCATCATCGGCTCCTCTTACATGCATACTCATACAATGCCCGAGTGCCACTGAACAAAAACCCGCAACCTTGCTTTTTAATTTTGTTCGCTGACGACGAAGCTCTGGAACTGCGGTGACATCCAGGTTTTAAACGTGTCACCCTCTTTGGTGATCATGTACACCGCCAGCCCTTCCTGACGCACAACCTCTTTGGCTTTTTCCGGCCCGAGAACCATCAGCCCGGTGTCCCAGGTATCGGCTTCCAGCGCAGTCGGCGCAATCACAGTGACGGAAACCAGGTTATGTTCGATCGGGCGGCCAGTTTGCGGATCGATGACGTGCGAAAGACGCTTCCCGTCCAGTTCGTAATAGTTCCTGTAACTGCCAGAGGTGCTGATCCCGTGGCCGTTGATGTCCACTACCGCCTGCACCGCATTCTGGGTGTCGGTCGGTTTTTGGATCGCCACACGCCAGGGCTTGTCGCTGGCATTCAGACCCCGGCTCACCAGTGCGCCGCCCACGGAAACAAGGTATCGCGGGATCCCCTCCTGGGTCATCAGCGCGGCGAGATGATCTGCCGCATAGCCCTCGCCGACCGTCGACAGGTCAACAAACAGATCGGGAATGTCTTTTTGCAGGTACTGCTGCCCGTACTGATTGATCACCGTCAGGTGTTGCAAACCGGTACGCGCACGGGCGTCGTCGATTTGCGCCTGATCGGGAATATGCTCTGGCTGTTTCGTCGGGCCGAAGCCCCACAGATTCACCAGTGGCCCGACGGTGATATCCATCGAGCCGTTCGTTTTGTAGCCAATATGCAGCGCCTCGGTGACGATATCGGCCATCGCTTCGCTGACCGGCCACAGGGAGGTGCTGTTCGACAGATTGAAACGCATCAGCGCGGAGTCGTTTTTATAGGTGGAGAGCAGCTGATCGTCAGCGTCGAGCTGAGACTGAATTTTATCGCGCAGTTCGTCCGCACGTTTGGCGTCCACATTCATCATGCTGACGCGCCAGAAGGTCCCCATGGTCTTCCCTTCCAGCACCGTCGCAGCGGGGGCCGCAGGTTTTACCGCAGAGGTGGAGGGGTCGCATGCCGCCAGTAAGAAAAAGCTCGCCAGAAGGCCGGCGCGCCAAAAAGTCATGTCCATTCGTTATTATCCTCATGCCTGGGCGGCAAGAGTATACCAAAACAGGTCACTGGTAAGACGTTATTAATAGAACAGAAAAAGGGGCCAGTTGGCCCCTTTTGTGTTACTGAGCGTGTCTTAGAACTGGTAAACCAGACCCAGAGCGACGATGTCATCAGTACCGATACCAGCCTGACGGGTGAAGTTGTTTTCATCCAGCAGGTTGATTTTGTAATCCACGTAGGTGGACATGTTTTTGTTGAAGTAGTAAGTCGCGCCAACATCAACATATTTCAGCAGATCCTGATCGCCGAAGTTGGTGGTATTGTTGCTTACGTCCTTACCTTTGGACTGCAGGTAAGCCACGGATGGACGCAGACCGAAGTCGAACTGGTACTGTGCAACCACTTCGAAGTTCTGCGCTTTGTTGGCGAAACCGTAGATGTCGCTGCTGCTCTGGGAGTCACCGAAACGGGTTGCGTTGTAGGTCTGAGAGTACTGCGCTGCCAGGTAGATGTTGTTAGCATCATATTTCAGGCCGCCGCTGTACACTTCTGCGTGATCGCCTTCGCCGTACACGCCTGCAGCATTCTGGTCAGCAGTACGTTTAGAGGAGGACATCGCACCACCTACGCTGAAGCCTTCGCCCAGGTTGTAGGTCAGGGACGCGCCGTAGCCGTCGCCGTTCTGTTTCAGCGTGCTGCGACCGGTGGTGTTTTCACCGCTGACGCTGCCGTTTTTACCCTGATACTGCAGAGCAAAGTTCAGGCCATCAACCAGACCGAAGAAGTCCTGGTTACGGTAAGTTGCTACACCGTTAGCACGAGACTGCAGGAAGTTGTCCGCACCGTAGGTGTCGCCGCCGAATTCTGGCAGTACGTCAGTCCATGAAGTCACGTCATAGATAACGCCGTAGTTACGACCGTAATCGAAAGAACCCGCGTCAGCAAATTTCAGACCCGCGAACGCCACACGCGTCCAGGACTGGTTGTCGCTTTCAGTGGTGTTGCCCTGAACCTGGTATTCCCACTGGCCGTAACCGGTCAGCTGATCGTTGACCTGAGTTTCGCCTTTGAAGCCGATACGCATGTAGGTCTGATCGCCATCAGCACCTTTGTCGTCGGAGAAATAGTGCAGACCGTCGACTTTACCGAACAGATCTAATTTGTTGCCGTCTTTGTTATAAATTTCAGCCGCATTTGCTGCGCCTGCTACCAGCAGAGCTGGTACCAGGAGGGACAGTACTTTAACTTTCATTTTATTAACCCTCTGTTATATGCCTTATTATGCCACTGCTTACCGGTTAACCCTCTTAACCGATCGGCAACTTCATTCTCCGCAAAATTACAGAATAATCCAATAAGAATATGATACGAAAACTTTGAAGATGTTTCATATGTCTACAAACATGTTTCATTTTGTAAATAAGAGGGAACTTTTCAATAGCACGAAGAGCTAAAAAATAAAGCACTAATAATCAAAGAAGGGATGCAGTTCATAAATATCAGTCACTTAGATCAATATATCTTTACCGCACTGATTGTCAAAACAAAACCTGTCTACATCACTAAAATAACTCTCGCTATCATCATTAACTTTATTTATTACCGTCATTCAGTTTTGAATGTCTGTTTATCCCTAATTGAGCCGAGTGCACATGCATTCGGTTTTTTTTTACTCTTCTTTACGTAACCTGAATTATTATGTGCTACCGCACTGAAATCATAACAACTATTAATTAATTCGATTACGCCCTAAAATCCCCTTCTTCGCATTTTAACAATTTTTAATTTCTTGTTAATTAGTGCTATTTTTCGTTTATCTTGCCCGCTATTTGTACAGCCAGGTTCCGTTTGTACACTTTCAGAGCCGTTTTACTGACTGATATTTAACGCAGAAAAAGTCCCGCTGGTCAGGCCAGGATGCTGGAAATTCAGGTATTACCCTTTATACTGCCCTCTCCCCCTTACGTGCGGCCATATCGGGTTAAACATTGCAATGAGTCAGTCTGAAACCACAGCAACAGGTAAGTTCTCCCTTCTTCCCGGGAGCATCACCCGCTTCTTCCTTCTATTGATCATCGTGCTGCTGGTGACGATGGGGGTGATGGTACAGAGCGCGGTTAACACCTGGCTGAAGGACAGAAGCTATCAGATTGTCGATATCACCCACGCGGTGCATAAGCGCATTGACACCTGGCGTTACGCGACCTGGCAGATCTACGACAACATTGCCGCCGCACCGGGAAGCGCATCTGGCGAAAATTTGCAGGAGACGCGTCTAAAGCAGGACGTCTATTACCTTGAGAAAACGCGCCGTAAAACCGAGGCGCTGATTTTTGGCTCGCACGACAGCGCGACCCTTGAGATGACGCAGCGGATGTCCACTTATCTCGACACCCTGTGGGGCGCGGAAACCGTGCCGTGGTCGATGTACTATCTGAACGGTCAGGACAACAGCATGATCCTGATCTCGACTCTGCCGCTGAAAGATCTCTCTTCCGGATTTAAAGAGTCCACCATCGGGTCGATCGTTGATTCCCGCCGGGCAGAGATGCTCCAGCAGGCGAACGCCCTCGATGAGCGCGAAAGCTTCTCTTCTCTGCGCCGTCTGGCGTGGCAGAACGGTCACTACTTTACCCTGCGCACCACCTTTAACCAGCCGGGGCATCTGGCCACTGTTGTCGCCTTCGATTTACCGATTAACGATCTGATCCCGCCGGATATGCCGCTGGACAGCTTCCGCCTGGAGCCCGATAACTCGGCGCAGAACATGCGCACCCCAGCGGATAAAAAAGAGAGCCCCGAGAGCGCGTCCATCACCTTTAACGGTTCGAAGATAGAGATTGCCTCGCCGCTGAACTCGACCGGTATGCGCCTGGTCTGGCAGGTACCCTTTGGCACCTTGCTGCTGGATACCCTGCAAAATATCCTTCTGCCGCTGCTGCTGAACATCGGCCTGCTGGCGCTGGCGCTGTTTGGTTATAGCACCTTCCGCTTCCAGCCGGGCCGTCAGAGCGAAAGCCTGTCGTCATCTGGTTCCAGCAACGAACTGCGCGTGCTGCGGGCGCTGAACGAAGAGATCGTCTCTATTCTTCCGCTCGGGCTGCTGGTGCATGATCAGGAAGCCAATCGCACGATCATGAGCAACAAGATTGCCGACCACCTGCTGCCGCACCTGAATTTGCAGAACATCACCGCGATGGCCGACCAGCACCAGGGGGTGATTCAGGCCACCATTAATAATGAACTGTACGAGATCCGTCAGTTCCGCAGCCAGGTCGCCTCTCGCACCCAGATCTTTATCATCCGCGATCAGGACCGCGAAGTGCTGGTGAACAAGAAGCTGAAACAGGCCCAACGCCTGTACGAGAAAAACCAGCAGGGCCGCGCGGTGTTTATGCAAAATATCAGCGATGCCTTTAAACGACCGCTGAAAGAGCTGGCCAGCCAGGCGGCGAGTATTAGCGCGCCGGAAAGCCAGCAGATCGCCAGTCAGGCGGATAACCTGGTACGCATGGTGGACGAGATCCAGCTCGCCAATATGCTGGAGAACGATACCTGGAAAGGTAACGCCACCCTGTTCTCCATTCAGGATCTGATTAACGAAGTGGTGCCGGAAGTTCTGCCGGTGATCAAGCGCAAAGGGCTGCAGCTGCTGATTAACAACCACCTCCCGGCCAATGATAAACGCCACGGCGACCGCGACGCCCTGCGCCGCATTGTGCTGATGTTGATTCAGTACTCCGTCACGACGACGCAAATCGGCAAAATCACGCTGGAAGTGAGCAGCGACGAATCCGCCGAAGATCGCCTGACGTTCCGCATTCTCGATACCGGCGAAGGCGTGACGCTAAGCGAAGTCGACAATCTGCACTTCCCGTTCCTCAACGATACCCAGAGCGACCGCTACGGCAAAGCCAACGCCCTCACCTTCTGGCTGTGCGATCAGCTGGCACGCAAACTCGGCGGTCATCTGAACATTAAAGCCCGCGAGTCGCTCGGCACGCGCTATTCCCTGCATGTGAAAATGGCCGCGACGCCGCAGGAAGAGGATGAAGAAGGTCTGCTGGATGACGTGGTGATCATGGTGGATGTGACCTCGAGCGAGATCCGCAACATCGTGGTTCGTCAGCTGGAAAACTGGGGCGCGTCCTGCATCACTCCGGACGAAAGGCTTACGAGTCAAGAATATGATCTGTTTTTAACTGATAATCCGTCTAATCTTACTGCCTCGGGCTTGCTTTTAAGCGATGATGAGTCAGGCGTGCGAAAAATCGGCCCTGGCCAGATGCGCGTCAACTTTAATATGAGCAATGCGATGCAGGAAGCTGTACTACAACTAATAGAGGAGCAGCTGGCGCAAGAAGAGATCCTGGAGTCCCCGTTGGGTGGCGATGAAAATGCCGAACTCCATGCCAGCGGATATTATTCGCTCTTCGTAGATACAGTACCAGATGATGTTAAGCGGTTGTATACTGAGTCCGCAGCGAAGGATTTCGCCGCGCTGGCACAGACAGCACACCGGCTTAAAGGGGTGTTTGCCATGCTCAATCTGGTTCCGGGCAAGCAGTTATGTGAAACGCTGGAACATCTCATTCGCGAGAAAGATGCTTCTGGCACAGAAAAATACATCAGCGACATTGACGCCTACGTCAAAAGCTTGCTGTAGCAAGGTAGCCTTATACATGAACAATATGAACGTAATTATTGCCGATGACCACCCGATTGTACTGTTCGGTATTCGCAAATCACTTGAACAGATCGAGTGGGTGAATGTTGTCGGTGAATTTGAAGACTCTACAGCACTTATCAATAACCTCCCGAAACTTGATGCCCATGTCCTCATTACCGATCTCTCCATGCCTGGAGACAAATACGGTGATGGGATTACGCTGATCAAATACATTAAGCGCCACTTCCCGAGCATTTCGATCATCGTTCTGACGATGAACAACAACCCGGCGATTTTAAGCGCCGTGCTGGAACTCGATATTGAAGGGATTGTGCTCAAGCAAGGCGCACCAACCGATCTGCCGAAAGCGCTGGCTGCGCTGCAGAAAGGTAAGAAATTTACCCCGGAAAGCGTCTCTCGTCTGCTCGAGAAAATCAGCGCCGGTGGTTACGGTGACAAACGTCTGTCGCCGAAAGAGAGCGAAGTGCTGCGCCTGTTCGCCGAAGGTTTCCTGGTCACGGAGATTGCCAAGAAGCTGAACCGCAGTATCAAAACCATCAGTAGCCAGAAGAAATCCGCGATGATGAAGCTGGGTGTCGAAAACGACATCGCCCTGCTGAACTATCTCTCTTCGGTAACACTGAGCGCGGTCGACAAAGACTGATTCCGCTCTGCCATTAAAAAACCCGGTCGCGCTCGCGCTGACCGGGTTTTTTTACGTCCTGGATTTCCGGACCCGCTCGGCGTAGACCGACAGCGTCTGCTTGATCACATCCAGCGTCACCGGTTTCGACAGACAGCTGTCCATGCCCGACTCGAGACAACGCTGCTTCTCTTCCGCCAGCGCATTCGCCGTCACGCCGACAACCGGCAGCGTCAGGCCGAGCTGACGGATACGCTGCGTCAGGCGATAGCCGTCCATATTCGGCATGTTGACGTCGCTGAGCACGATATCGATATGATTTTTGCTGAGCACGTTCAGGGCATCGACGCCGTCATTGGCCGTCAGGCACTGATAGCCCAGCGATCCGAGCTGATCCGCCAGCAAGCGGCGGTTGATCGGATGATCATCGACCACCAGAATCATCATGTCATCGTTCATCGCAACGGTTGAGTCCGGTGACGGCAATACTCTCACGCCGTCATTTTCGTCCACTTCCACACGATAAATGTGCGCCAGGAGATGCATCAGTTCATGCGGCGTGGCGACGCTGTGCGTCCATTCACCCGGCACCCGCTCCTGCGGAATGCCAATATGACGACGGCAGAAGATAATCGCCGCTCTGCCCTTCCACGACGGATCGACTTCAGCGTCCGTGATCAGCGTATCGTCATCGCCCGTGGCCTGGCCTTCGTAACGCACAATATTCAGACCCCGGCTCGTCAGCATTGACTCCAGGAAGGCATACAGCGAGGCGTTATGCACCGCCAGCCAGCAGGTTTTCCCGCTCAGACCTTCCGCAGGGGCTTTGACCGGATACCTGGCGGAGTAAAGCGGGATGCGGATCGTGAACTGACTGCCCATGCCCGGCTCGGTATCGACCGAAATATCGCCGTCCATCATGCTGATCAACTGCTCACAGATCGCCAGACCCAGCCCGGTTCCCTGGAAGTTACGCTGCACGCCGGTCCCGACCTGGAAGAACGGATCGAACAGTTTGACCACCTCTTTGGCTGGAATACCGACACCCGTATCACGCACACGAATGCTGAGGTAATCCCCGGCGCGGGAGACGTGCAGCACAATGCAGCCCACATCGGTGAATTTGATGGCGTTGCTGAGCAGGTTTGAAATCACCTGCTGCAGGCGCATCGGGTCTCCGTGCAGCGTCAGCGGCACATCAGGCTCGATAAAGCAGTACAGCCCCAGCTGTTTGCGCACCACCAGCGGCATATAGTTGGCGCTGATGTGGTTCATGACCTCGCGCGGGGAAAACTCGCTCGGTTCGATTTTCAGCTGCTCGGACTCAATTTTGGAGAAGTCGAGAATGTCGCTGATGATTTTCAGCAGCAGGCTCGAAGAGTTGTTCATCGCCGTCACCAGACGGTCGACCCCCTTCGGCAGCTCTTTGGTTTGCAGCAGATCGAGGTTCCCGATAATCCCGTACAGCGGCGTGCGCAGCTCGTGGCTGACGGTCGCGAGGAACATGGATTTCGACTGGCTGGCCTGTTCCGCCGCCTGCGCCATCTCCTGCAGCGACTCTTCCATCTTCACGCGCGAGGAGACATCCACCAGCACGCAGATCGCCACGTTCTCGTTGCGATAGCGCGAGTGAACAAAGCTGATTTGCAGGTTGGTATTGTTGCTGGTTAACACGTCGACGAAATTGACCTGCTGACCGCAGATGATTTGCGTCAGCCGCTGCCGGTCCTCATGCGTCAGCATGTTCAGATAGTTATGCGCCAGCTCATTACTGAGGATATTAGTCCCGTCCTGAGTGCGCAGAATACAGATCCCGACCGGCGCCGAGGCCACAATTTTGCGGTTGAACTGCTCGTGCTCTTCCAGCCGCTGGGCGTCGCTCTCCGCCGGGATGAAAATCTTGCGTTCGTACATTCGCGCGAGGGTAAAGAGCGCGATCCCGACCAGCACATTCAGCAGAATGGCGTTAAGGATCAGCATCCGAATGCGTTCCAGCACCATATCCACCGGCACGGAATAGACAATGCTCAGGGAAGACGGCGGCAGGCTTTTCTTCAGCACCAGGTCGCGGAAGCCCGAGGTATAACCGAACCAGGAGCGCTCCTGCATCCAGCGCGGATCGACTTTCAGGCGATCTTCCGGCCCGGTCAGCGAAATCAGCTTATGGCCGTTCTCATCGAGAATGGTCACGCCCATCGGCAAACTGCCTGGCGTGAAGAAGTTCTCCATGCGAATAGTCTGCTCGGTGCCCAGCAGAGCCTGGAGACGATTAGCCAGATAGACCGGCGTCAGGGCATAGAAATAGCCGACGCCCGGACGCGGACCCTGGCTAATCCAGAAGATATTGTTGCCGCGCTCTTCCTGCGGGGCGTTACGGTATTTGATGATGCGTTCGTGCAGGCTTTTCAGGGCATCTTCGCGTTCGACAGGCACATCGCGCAGACCGAAATCGGCCATACAGAGGTTTTCGCTGCCGATGAGGAACACGCGGTTGAGATCGTAGGCTGCCGAGAAGTTATCGCGCCAGTAGCGCATGAACCAGGCCAGCGACTCAAGGGAGCCGCGCCAGGTGTTGCCCATCGCCGAACAGTCGGAATCGGGGAAGAGCGGCTCGAAGTCCGGGACTTCCGTTTTATCCTCTCGCCCGCGGGTGGCGAGAATGCCGTTCTCCGCCGTCAGCCGGTTTTCAGCAATGTACTTCAGCTCTTTCATCACGTCAGACGTGCGCTGAATGTAGCGCTGGGCCTGATCGGAGCTTAGGTTGAACTCCTGACGGATCTCGGACTCCTTCTGATGCAGCGCGTTGACGATGTAAAACACCGAGAACAGCGCCACGAGTAACCAGAGCAATAACGCCAGCGCCCGGAAAAGATAGCGAGAGACTTTAAGCGTGGTACGAAAGGAGACGAGGTATTTCAAGGGGGCGAAGCTCCGCCATCAGGGTCAAAAAGAATGTGGTTAAGGTAGCGGTAAACGCCGTTTGCCGCAATGTTCGCTTGTCTGCAAAAAAAGAAAGGGCCGGTATCCGGCCCTTTTTTCTGTCAGGAGACATTACTCTTCGGCATCATCTGCCGCATCGTCGTCGGTGTCTGCTTCCGGCGCGATTTCGTCATCGCCTTCTGCCACACTTCCGTCGATGGAATCGAGCTCTTCGTCATCCACCGGCTCTGCAACACGCTGCAGGCCGACCACGTTTTCATCTTCCGCAGTACGGATGAGGATCACGCCCTGGGTATTACGACCCACAACGCTAATCTCAGAAACGCGGGTACGCACCAGAGTGCCTGCATCGGTGATCATCATGATCTGGTCGCAGTCATCAACCTGTACCGCGCCGACCACGGAGCCGTTACGCTCGGTGACTTTGATCGAGATAACGCCCTGTGTGCCACGAGACTTGGTTGGGTATTCCCCTTCCGCGGTACGTTTACCGTAACCATTCTGCGTCACGGTCAGGATTGCGCCTTCGCCACGTGGAATGATCAGGGAAACAACGCTGTCTTCGCCAGCCAGTTTGATACCACGAACGCCGGTCGCCGTACGACCCATTGCGCGCACGGCGCTCTCTTTGAAGCGCACCACTTTACCGGCGGCAGAGAACAGCATCACGTCATCAGAACCGGAAGTCAGATCCACACCGATCAGTTCGTCGCCTTCGTTCAGGTTGACGGCAATAATGCCGGCAGAACGCGGACGGCTGAACTCTTTCAGTGCGGTTTTCTTCACGGTCCCGCTGGCGGTCGCCATAAAGACGTTCACGCCTTCTGCGTACTCGCGTACCGGCAGGATGGCGGTGATACGTTCGTTCGGCTCCAGCGGCAGCAGGTTGACGATTGGACGACCACGCGCCCCGCGGCTCGCTTCCGGCAGCTGATAGACCTTCATCCAGTACAGACGACCACGGCTGGAGAAGCAGAGGATCGTGTCGTGGGTGTTGGCCACCAGCAGGCGGTCGATAAAGTCTTCTTCTTTAATACGTGCAGCAGATTTGCCTTTACCACCACGACGTTGTGCTTCGTAGTCGGTCAGCGGCTGATACTTCACGTAGCCCTGGTGAGACAGGGTCACAACCACATCTTCCTGGTTGATCAGATCTTCGATGTTGATATCCGCGCTGTTGGCGGTGATCTCAGTGCGACGCTCATCGCCAAACTGGTCGCGGACCAGCTCCAGCTCTTCGCGAATCACTTCCATCAGACGATCTGCGCTACCGAGGATGTGCAGCAGCTCAGCGATCTGCTCCAGCAGCTCTTTGTACTCGTCGAGCAGTTTTTCATGCTCAAGGCCGGTCAGTTTCTGCAGACGCAGATCCAGAATCGCCTGGGCCTGCTGTTCAGTCAGATAGTATTGACCGTCACGCACGCCGAACTCCGGCTCCAGCCATTCAGGACGCGCAGCGTCATCGCCCGCACGTTCCAGCATGGCGGCCACGTTACCCAGCTCCCACGAACGGGCAACCAGGCCCGCTTTCGCTTCGGCAGGGGTTGGCGCACGACGGATCAGTTCGATGATCGGGTCGATGTTCGCCAGCGCAACGGCCAGAGCTTCGAGGATATGGGCACGATCGCGTGCTTTACGCAGTTCGAAAATAGTACGGCGCGTCACCACTTCACGGCGGTGACGGACGAACGCGCTCAGGATCTCTTTCAGGTTCATGATCTTCGGCTGACCATGGTGCAATGCCACCATGTTGATACCGAAGGAAACCTGCAGCTGAGTCTGGGAGTAAAGGTTGTTCAGAACCACTTCACCCACGGCGTCGCGTTTGATTTCAATCACGATGCGCATACCGTCTTTATCAGACTCGTCACGCAGCGCGCTGATGCCTTCAACGCGTTTGTCTTTCACCAGCTCCGCGATTTTCTCGATCAGGCGCGCTTTGTTCACCTGATACGGAATTTCGTGGACGATAATGGTTTCACGACCGGTTTTCGCGTCCGCTTCCACTTCGGCGCGGGCACGAATATAAATTTTGCCACGACCGGTGCGGTAGGCTTCTTCAATACCGCGACGGCCATTGATGATGGCGGCAGTCGGGAAGTCCGGGCCTGGGATGTGTTCCATCAGCCCTTCAATGCTGATGTCTTCATCTTCGATAAAGGCCAGGCAGCCGTTGATCACTTCCGTGATGTTGTGCGGTGGAATGTTGGTGGCCATACCCACGGCGATACCGGAAGAACCGTTCACCAGCAGGTTTGGGATCTTGGTTGGCATCACGTCTGGAATGCGCTCGGTGCCGTCGTAGTTATCGACGAAATCCACCGTCTCTTTTTCCAGGTCGGCCATCAGCTCATGGGCGATTTTCGACATACGGATTTCCGTATAACGCATCGCCGCAGCGGAGTCGCCATCGACAGAACCAAAGTTACCCTGGCCATCTACCAGCATGTAACGCAAGGAGAATGGCTGTGCCATACGCACGATAGTGTCATAAACGGCGGTATCACCATGAGGGTGGTATTTACCGATTACGTCACCAACGACACGGGCAGATTTTTTGTAGGCTTTATTCCAGTCATTGCCCAATACGTTCATGGCGTATAGTACGCGACGGTGTACCGGCTTCAGGCCATCTCGGACATCCGGCAGCGCACGGCCAACAATGACCGACATCGCATAGTCCAGATAGGAGCTCTTCAGCTCTTCCTCAATGTTAACCGGTGTAATTTCTCTCGCAAGGTCGCTCATCTAACCGCTATCCCTCTACTGTGTCCCGGATTCAAAGGTCGCAAATTATAACACAACCGCTCTCAGACAGGTAAACCTGTATGCTTTATTCACGGGGAGAGCCTGATATACTCGATCCTCTTGCGAAATAAGGAGTAAAAGCGCCCATGAATGCCGAAAAATCCCCGGTAGCTCACAACGTTGACCACAACGAGATTGCCAAATTTGAAGCGGTGGCATCCCGCTGGTGGGATCTCGAAGGTGAGTTCAAACCTCTGCACCGCATTAACCCGCTGCGTCTGGGCTATATCGCGGAGCGTTCCGGCGGTCTGTTCGGTAAAAAAGTGCTCGATGTCGGCTGCGGCGGCGGCATTCTGGCTGAAAGCATGGCGCGCGAAGGCGCTACGGTCACCGGGCTGGATATGGGCTTTGAGCCGCTACAGGTCGCGCGTCTGCATGCACTTGAGAGCGGTATTCAGGTCGATTACGTTCAGGAGACGGTGGAAGAGCACGCGGCGAAGCACGCGCATCAGTATGACGTCGTCACCTGCATGGAGATGTTAGAGCACGTCCCTGATCCGCAGTCGGTGGTTAACGCCTGCGCAGCGCTGGTCAAACCCGGCGGTCAGGTCTTCTTCTCGACCATCAACCGTAACGGCAAAGCCTGGCTGATGGCGGTCGTAGGTGCAGAATATGTGCTGCGGATGGTGCCAAAAGGCACGCACGACGTGAAGAAATTCATCAAACCGGCGGAGCTGTTAGGCTGGGTCGATGGCACCTGGCTCAAAGAACAGCACATCACCGGTCTGCATTACAATCCGTTAACGGATAAATTCAAGCTCGCGCCGGGCGTAGATGTTAACTATATGTTGCACACAACCGCCAAAAACGACTAACGTCATCAACTATTCTTATAAAGATTGCGCGGCATCATGTTGCGCAATTTTGACCTCCCGTTGAAGAAATCAGCACTCGATCAAATTTTGAATTTTTTTTCTAAATTATTGACATGTCGTCCAGGCCTTACAGTACGAGGACTTAGGCTTTTTTACCCTTTCACAACCTCAATTTAACCTCAAAATCAACCCTTGTACTGAAATGATTCGATACTAGAATACTCACCATATAGCGTTCATTTAATCGCAAAACCCCTATATGTAGTATTTATCCACAGACTTAGTCACAAGGCAGTTCTGTGGATAAACGGGGGATATTTCTATTTCACGGTAATTCACGGACAGGTAAAAACCCACATGAATCAGAGTCTGCTGGTGACAAAGCGCGACGGTACCACTGAGCGCATCAATCTCGACAAAATCCATCGAGTTCTCGACTGGGCAGCAGAAGGACTGAATAACGTATCTATCTCCCAGGTTGAGCTGCGTTCTCACATTCAGTTCTACGACGGCATTAAAACCTCTGACATCCACGAGACCATCATCAAGGCGGCGGCAGACCTGATCTCCCGCGAAGCGCCAGATTATCAGTATCTCGCGGCACGTCTGGCCATTTTCCACCTGCGTAAAAAAGCCTACGGCCAGTTTGAGCCGCCAAAGCTTCACGATCACGTAGTGAAAATGGTTGAGCTGGGCAAATACGACACGCATCTGCTGGAAGACTATACGGAAGAAGAGTTCGAGCAGATGAACGGGTTTATCGATCACTGGCGTGACATGAACTTCTCCTACGCCGCGGTGAAGCAGCTCGAAGGCAAATACCTGGTGCAGAACCGCGTGACGGGAGAAATCTACGAGAGCGCGCAGTTCCTGTATATTCTGGTCGCCGCGTGCCTGTTCTCCGGCTACCCGCGTGAAACGCGTCTGAGCTACGTGAAGCGTTTCTATGATGCGGTTTCTACCTTTAAAATTTCTCTGCCTACGCCGATCATGTCTGGCGTGCGCACCCCGACTCGTCAGTTCAGCTCCTGCGTCCTGATCGAGTGCGGCGACAGCCTGGACTCCATCAACGCCACCTCCAGCGCGATTGTGAAATACGTCTCCCAGCGTGCCGGTATCGGCATCAACGCCGGTCGTATTCGTGCGCTGGGCAGCCCGATTCGCGGCGGTGAAGCGTTCCACACCGGCTGTATTCCGTTCTACAAACACTTCCAGACCGCTGTGAAATCCTGCTCGCAGGGCGGCGTTCGTGGTGGCGCTGCGACGCTGTTCTACCCGATGTGGCACCTGGAAGTCGAAAGCCTGCTGGTCCTGAAAAACAACCGTGGCGTTGAAGGCAACCGCGTTCGTCACATGGACTACGGCGTACAGATCAACAAGCTGATGTACACCCGCCTGCTGAAAGGCCAGGACATCACCCTGTTCAGCCCGTCTGACGTCCCGGGTCTGTACGATGCGTTCTTCGCCGATCAGGACGAGTTCGAGCGTCTGTACACCCAATACGAAAACGACGACAGCATCCGTAAGCAGCGCGTGAAAGCCGTGGACCTGTTCTCCCTGATGATGCAGGAACGTGCCTCCACTGGCCGTATCTACATCCAGAACGTCGACCACTGCAACACCCACAGCCCGTTTGATCCGGCCATCGCGCCAGTGCGCCAGTCTAACCTGTGCCTGGAGATCGCCCTGCCGACCAAACCGCTGTACGACGTTAACGACGAAAACGGTGAAATCGCACTTTGCACCCTGTCCGCTTTCAACCTGGGCGCGATCAAGAGCCTGTCCGAGCTGGAAGAGCTGGCGGTGCTGGCGGTTCGTGCGCTGGATGCCCTGCTGGATTACCAGGACTACCCAATCCCTGCGGCAAAACGCGGCGCAATGGGCCGTCGTACCCTGGGTATTGGCGTGATCAACTTTGCCTACTGGCTGGCGAAAAACGGTAAACGTTACTCCGACGGCAGCGCCAACAACCTGACCCACCAGACCTTCGAAGCCATTCAGTACTACCTGATGAAAGCGTCGAACGAGCTGGCGAAAGAGCAAGGCGCGTGCCCGTGGTTCAACGAAACTACCTACGCGAAAGGCATTCTGCCGATCGATACCTACAAGAAAGATCTGGACGGTATCGTGAACGAGCCGCTGCATCTCGACTGGGAAGGCCTGCGTGAGTCCATCAAAACTCACGGTATGCGTAACTCCACGCTCTCCGCGCTGATGCCGTCCGAGACCTCTTCGCAGATCTCCAACGCCACCAACGGCATTGAGCCGCCGCGCGGCCACGTGAGCATCAAAGCGTCGAAAGATGGCGTGCTGCGTCAGGTGGTGCCGGATTACGAACTGCTTGGCAATAACTACGAACTGCTGTGGGAGATGCCGAATAACGACGGTTACCTGCAGCTGGTGGGCATCATGCAGAAGTTTATCGACCAGTCGATCTCTGCTAACACCAACTATGACCCGACGCGCTTCCCGTCTGGTAAAGTGCCGATGCAGCAGTTGCTCAAAGATCTCCTGACCGCCTACAAATTTGGCGTGAAAACCCTGTACTATCACAACACCCGTGACGGTGCTGAAGATGCGCAGGATGACATGGCACCTTCTATCCAGGACGATGGCTGCGAAAGCGGCGCGTGTAAGATCTAGTATTGTCTTTTGCCGGATGGCGGCGTAAACGCCTTATCCGGCCTACATAATTACAAGGTGTTGTAGGCCGGATAAGCGAAGCGCCATCCGGCATTACACTCCTACAGGACCCACATTAATGGCATATACCACCTTTTCACAGACGAAAAACGACCAGCTCAAAGAGCCGATGTTCTTCGGCCAGCCGGTCAACGTGGCACGCTACGATCAGCAAAAATATGACATCTTCGAAAAGCTGATCGAAAAGCAACTCTCCTTCTTCTGGCGTCCGGAAGAAGTGGATGTTTCCCGCGATCGTATCGACTTCCAGGCGCTGCCGGACCATGAAAAGCACATCTTCCTCAGCAACCTGAAATACCAGACGCTGCTGGACTCCATTCAGGGTCGTAGCCCGAACGTGGCGCTGCTGCCGCTGATCTCCATCCCGGAGCTGGAAACCTGGGTTGAAACCTGGGCGTTCTCCGAGACGATCCACTCGCGCTCCTACACCCACATCATCCGCAACATCGTCAACGATCCGGCGGTGGTGTTTGACGATATCGTCACCAACGAGCAGATCCAGAAACGCGCCGAGGGCATCGCCCACTACTACGACGAGCTGATCGAAATGACCAGCTACTGGCATCTGCTGGGCGAAGGCACGCACAACGTGAACGGCAAAACCGTCACCGTGAATTTGCGCGCCCTGAAAAAACAGCTGTACCTGTGCCTGATGAGCGTCAACGCGCTGGAAGCGATCCGCTTCTACGTCAGCTTTGCCTGCTCGTTTGCCTTCGCCGAGCGTAAGCTGATGGAAGGTAACGCCAAAATCATCCGTCTGATCGCCCGTGACGAAGCCCTGCATCTGACCGGTACTCAGCATATGCTGAACCTGCTGCGCAGCGGCGTGGACGATCCGGAGATGGCTGAAATCGCCGAAGAGTGCAAACAAGAGTGCTACGACTTGTTTGTGCTGGCCGCGCAGCAGGAGAAAGAGTGGGCAGATTACCTGTTCCGCGACGGTTCGATGATCGGTCTGAACAAAGACATTCTGTGCCAGTACGTGGAGTACATCACTAACATCCGCATGCAGGCGGTGGGTCTTGAGCTGCCGTTCAAAACGCGTTCTAACCCGATTCCGTGGATCAACACCTGGCTGGTGTCCGATAACGTACAGGTTGCGCCGCAGGAAGTGGAAGTGAGTTCGTACCTGGTCGGTCAGATTGATTCCGAAGTGAACACTGACGACCTGAGCGATTTCCAGCTCTGATGAGCCGCGTCACGCTAAGCCTTTCCGGCACAGAAGTGCTGTGCCGCGAAGAGCACCCTTCCCTGCTGGTGGCGCTCGAGTCGCATCAGGTTGAGGTCGAATACCAGTGTCGCGCCGGTTACTGTGGCTCCTGCCGCTGTCGTTTAGTGGCAGGCCAGGTTGACTGGCTCACGGAGCCGCTGGCATTTATCCACGAAGGGGAAATTTTGCCCTGCTGCTGCCGGGCAAAAGGCGATATCGAAATCGAAATGTAATGCCCGCTTTCTGGACTGACCCCATAAAGTTGGACAGTTCATGTTAAGCGGCTATCGGGGTCTGGGTTCGGTATTCTACCGGACTCAGACCTTTTAATTTCAGACTGATCCGCTCGTTGTTATAGTAATGGATATAGTCCTCTATCGCCTTCCTCAGTTCATTCAGATTGCTGAACCTGTTCAGGTAAAAACACTCCGATTTCAGTGTGCCGAAGAAGTTCTCCATTACCGCGTTATCCAGGCAGTTTCCCTTGCGCGACATGCTTTGTGTCATACCCTTCGCCTTTAACTTTGCCTGATAACCTGCCATTCGATATTGCCAGCCCTGATCCGTGTGCAGCAACGGTGCATCCTCCGGTTCGAGCACTGAGAATGCATCATGCAGCATCGTATTAACCATCTCCATCACCGGCCTTTCCGACAGGCTGTATGAGATAATCTCCCGGTTAAACAGATCGAGAACCGGCGACAGGTACAGCTTTTTACCCTGCACCGAGAACTCGGTAACATCCGTGACCCATTTTTCATTGGCTTTCGATGCACCGAAGTTCCGGCCCAGGATATTGGGTGCAGCCTTGCCCACCTCACCTTTCCAGGCACGATATTTCTTCACCCTTATCAGAGAGCGGAGCGACAGCTCTGCCATCAGCCGCTGCACTGTTTTATGGTTTACCAGCAACCCTAGTTTTCTCAATGAGAGCGTGATCCTGCGGTAGCCATAACGCCCTTTGTGATAGTGGTAAATCTCTCTGATTTTGTCTTTCAGCCCGGCATGCCTGTCCATTCGCTTCAGCGCATTTATATTGTGATACCACGTACTGCGGGACATGTCCGCCGCACGCAAAAGATCACTGAGCGCATACTCCAGCCTTAGCTCACTGATTATTACGGCTTTCTGCCGTTTTTCTCGCTTTGAACTAAGGCCTTCAGCTTTTTTAGGTAGGCATTCTCTGCGCGCAGGTAACGAAGTTCAGCCCGCAACTCTTCAGGAGATAACTTTTCCAGCGCAGCATCGGTAAGTGGAGGTGTTTTTTTGGGTTTTGTCATGTCCTTGCTCCGGCCAGGTTTTATGCTCAGAAGTCCTTTTTCACCTGCGTCTTTGTAGACATTCACCCAGTGCCGGACAACGGTTTCAGTGGAGATATTAAACCGTGCGGCAGCTTCGCGCATCGAAAGTTCTTCAGCGAGAACAGTGCGTACGACAGCAATCCGGAACGCCGGAGAATGGCGGTCATTTTTCCAGGTAATGCCATCAATACCGTGGAGTTGCCAGGCTCTTACCCAGCGTCGCACTGATGTTCTTTCAACCCCAAAACGTTCAGCGGTACGATGTGTTCCATCTTTTCCGGCAAGGTAGTGATTGACTACAGCTAATCTGGTTTCGAGGGAATATTTTGGCTTTGCCATAAAAAACTGCACCTTACTCAGTTGGGTGTCCAACTTTTGGGGTGCAGTCCATTCGCGGGCATTTTTTTATCCGCGTTTCTGCATCATCTCGGCATGATGACGCTTCTCGCCAATCATCACCACGATCAACAGCAACACCGCCATCACGCTGCCGCCAATCATCACCATAAAGCCACCGTCCCAGCCGAAGAAATCGACCGTGTAGCCAACAATGGCGCTGGCCGCGACCGACCCGCCGAGATAGCCAAACAGACCGGTAAAGCCCGCGGCGGTTCCTGCGGCTTTCTTCGGTGCCAGCTCCAGAGCATGCAGACCGATCAGCATCACCGGGCCGTAAATCAGGAAGCCAATCACGATCATACAGGCCATATCCACGCCTGGATTACCCGGAGGGTTGAGCCAGTAAACGACCGTCGCGATGGTCACCAGAGTCATAAAGAACACGCCCGTTGCGCCACGGTTGCCTTTGAACACTTTGTCCGACATCCAGCCGCAAATCAGCGTCCCCGGGATCCCGGCGTATTCATACAGGAAATAGGCCCACGAGGACTTATCCAGCGCGAAATGCTTCACCTCTTTCAGGTAGGTCGGCGACCAGTCGAGGATGCCGTAGCGCAGCAGATAGACAAACACGTTCGCCACCGCGATATACCACAGCAGTTTGTTTGGCAGGACGTATTTCATGAAGATCTGCTTCGCCGTCAGCTCCTCTTCATGCTGCTCGCTGTAGTCATCCGGATAGTCGTTTTTATACTCTTCAATCGGCGGCAGACCGCAGGACTGCGGCGTGTCGCGCATCAGGGCGAAGGCAATCATCGCCACCAGAATCGCGCCGAACGCCGGCATGTACAGCGCCGCTTTCCAGTCGTTAAACCACGCCATTCCCAGCAGGAACAGCAGCGGTGGAATACCGCCGCCGACGTTATGGGCGCAGTTCCACACCGACACAATCCCGCCGCGCTCTTTCTGCGACCACCAGTGAACCATGGTGCGTCCGCACGGCGGCCATCCCATCCCCTGGAACCAGCCGCAGACAAACAGCAGAACAAACATCACCGCGATGCTCGACGTCGCCCAGGGCACAAAGCCCATAAACAGCATCACCGCCGCCGCGAGGATCAGCCCCGCCGGTAAGAAGACGCGCGGGTTAGAGCGATCCGAGACGGATCCCATAATGAATTTAGAAAAACCATAGGCGATGGAAATGCCGGACAGGGCAAAACCTAAGTCACCGCGTGAAAAACCCTGCTCGACCAGGTACGGCATCGCCAGCGCGAAGTTTTTACGCACCAGGTAGTAGGCGGCATAGCCAAAGAAAATCCCGAGGAAGATTTGCCAGCGCAGGCGGCGATAGAGCGGGTCGACTTCTGCTTCTGGCAGACGCGCCCGATGCGGGGCAGGTTTGAAGATACTGAGCATAACAGCCTCCGTGGCCATGTATTGAATTGCCGGGCGTTATACATCACCCCGGCTCCAGAGAGGCGGGGATGTTAAATAATCACAACGATTGTTACTGTGAATCAACGCACGAATTGTTACAGAAATATGACACAGTGCGCAAAAAGGCGCACGGAATCACGTTTCATTTTCGTATTATGCTCGATTATGTTCGAAATCAAACAAACCCCATTTTTGATGTGGCTAAATGGTAAAAAAACGAACATGAGGGAAGACAATGACAATCCGCGATCCTCGTTACAGCGATGTGATTATCATTGGCGGCGGCGCAACGGGCGCCGGAATGGCGCGGGACTGCGCCCTGCGAGGCTTGAGCGTGACGCTCCTCGAGCGTCATGACATTGCCACCGGTGCAACCGGGCGTAACCACGGCCTGCTCCACAGCGGCGCGCGCTACGCCGTCACCGATAACGAATCCGCGCGCGAGTGCATTGCCGAAAATCAGATCCTCAAACGCATCGCCCGCCACTGCATTGAGCCGACCAGCGGCCTGTTTATCACCCTGCCCGAAGACGATCTCGCCTTTCAGCAAACCTTTATTACCGCCTGCACGGAGGCCGGGATTTCCGCCGAAGCAATCGATCCTCAGCTTGCCCGACGCATCGAACCGGCGGTAAACCCTGCGCTGCTGGGCGCGGTGAAAGTTCCCGACGGCACCGTCGACCCCTTCCGTCTGACGGCGGCCAACATGCTCGACGCCCGTGAGCACGGCGCGACCGTTCTGACCGCCCACGAAGTGACGGGGCTGATCCGCGAAGGCGACAGAGTGCGGGGCGTGCGCGTCTACGACCATCTCTACGGGGAACACAGCGCGTTGTACGCCAGCGTGGTGGTGAACGCGGCGGGGATCTGGGGCCAACGCATTGCCGAATATGCGGATCTCTCCATTCGCATGTTCCCGGCCAAAGGCTCGCTGTTGATCCTCGATCATCGCATCAACAATCACGTCATCAACCGCTGTCGCAAACCGTCTGACGCCGACATCCTGGTGCCCGGCGATACCATCTCTCTGATTGGCACCACCTCCACGCACATTGATTACAACGACATCGACAGCAACCGCGTCACCGCCGAAGAGGTGGATATCCTGCTGCGCGAGGGGGAAAAACTGGCCCCGATCATGGCGCAAACCCGCATTCTGCGCGCCTATGCCGGTGTGCGTCCGCTGGTCGCCAGCGATGACGACCCGAGCGGACGCAACGTCAGCCGCGGGATTGTTTTGCTGGATCACGCCGCGCGCGACGGGCTGGAAGGCTTTATCACCATCACCGGTGGCAAGCTGATGACCTACCGTCTGATGGCCCAGTGGGCGACGGACGCCGTGTGCCGCAAGCTGGGCAATACGCAGCCCTGCACCACCGCGGAACGTCCGCTGCCCGGTTCGCAGGAGCCGACCGAAAAAACGCTACAAAAAATCATCTCCCTGCCCGCACCGCTGCGCGGTTCAGCCATTTACCGTCACGGGGATCGCACGCCCGTCTGGCTTGGGCAAGGACGTCTCAGCCGCAGCCTGGTGTGTGAATGCGAAGCCGTCACGGCGGGGGAAGTGCAGTACGCGGTCGAAAACCTGACGGTCAATAATCTGCTCGATTTGCGTCGCCGCACCCGAGTGGGGATGGGCACCTGTCAGGGCGAGCTGTGCGCCTGCCGCGCGGCAGGTCTTCTGCAACGGTTTAACGTGACCACCTCAGCGCAATCACTGACGCAGCTCAGCGAGTTCCTCAACGAGCGCTGGAAAGGGGTGCAGCCTATCGCCTGGGGCGACGCGCTGCGCGAAAGCGAATTTACCCGCTGGGTCTATCAGGGTCTGTGCGGACTGGAAAAGGAGCAGCACGATGAAGTTTGATACGGTGATTATCGGCGGCGGTCTGGCCGGGCTGATGTGCGGTCTGAAGCTGACGCAACGCGGCCAGCGCTGCGCCATCATCACGCGCGGTCAAAGTGCGCTGCATTTTTCGTCCGGCTCGCTGGACCTGCTCGGCGCGATGGCCGACGGGTCACCCGTTCAGAATCCGCTGACGGCGCTGGAAAACCCGCAGGCCCTGCCGCCAGAACACCCTTATCGTCGGGTGGGCATCGACAATATTTCCCGTCTGGCACTGGAAACCGAAGCGCTGCTCGCGGCGTGCGGCACGCGCTTAAAGGGCAACGCCGGGCAAAACCATCAGCGCGTCACGCCGCTGGGCACCCTGCGTAGCGCGTGGCTCAGCCCGGAAGAGGTGCCTGTCGCCCCCGCGCAAACCCAGCGCGTTCGCGTCGTCGGCATTAGCGGCTTTCTTGATTTTCAGGCCCACCTCGCCGCCGCCTCGCTGCGTCATCAGGGGATCGAGGCGGACACCGTCGAAATTGAGCTGCCGGAGCTGGATGTCCTGCGCGACAACGCCAGTGAGTTTCGCGCGGTGAATATCGCCCGTCTGCTGGATAACGACGTTCACTGGACGACGCTTTACGACGCTTTAAAACCGCTGGCGCAGGACGTCGACGCGCTGTACATGCCCGCCTGCTTTGGGCTGACGGATAACCGTCTATGGCGCTGGCTCTCCGACCGCCTCCCCTGCCCGCTGCATCTCCTGCCTACGCTTCCCCCTTCCGTACCGGGAATTCGTCTCCATAATCAGCTCCAGCGTCAGTTTGTCGCCCAGGGCGGTGTGTGGATGGCGGGCGATGAGGTCAAAAAAGTGTCGCTGGAGGAAGGCAAAGCCACCGCAGTCTGGACGCGCAACCACGACGATATCCCGCTGCGCGCCCGTTTCGTGGTGCTGGCGAGCGGGAGCTTCTTCAGCAACGGCCTGCTCAGCACCCGCGAAGGCATTCGCGAGGCGGTAATGGGCCTCGACGTACGCCAGAGCGCCTCGCGCGCCGACTGGTATCAGAGCGATTTCTTTACCCCACAACCGTGGCAGCAGTTCGGGGTCATTACCGACGACTGCCTGCGTCCGCAGCTTTCCGGCGTCGCCGTCGACAATCTTTACGCCATAGGTTCGGTGCTCGGCGGTTTTGACCCGATAGCCCAGGGCTGCGGCGGCGGTGTGTGCGCCATTACCGCGCTGGCGGTAGCCGAACAGATTTGCCAGCGTGCGGGAGAACACCCATGAACGATACCCGTTTTGAAAGCTGCATCAAATGCACCCTCTGCACCACCGTCTGCCCGGTCAGCAGCGTGAACCCTCGCTATCCCGGTCCGAAACAGGCCGGGCCGGACGGCGAGCGTCTGCGCCTGAAAGATGGCGCCCTGTACGATGAGGCGCTCAAATACTGCATCAACTGTAAGCGCTGCGAGGTCGCCTGCCCGTCTGACGTCAAAATCGGCGATATCATTCAGCGCGCACGGGCGCAGTACAGCACGCAAAAACCGACCCTGCGGGATGCGATTCTGAGCCACACGGATCTGATGGGCAGCGTCTCTACCCCGTTCGCCCCGCTGGTCAATGCGGCCACCGCCCTGAAACCGGTGCGCAAGCTGCTCGACGTGGCGCTTAAAATCGATCATCACCGCAGCCTGCCGAAATACTCCCACGGCACCTTCCGCCGCTGGTATCAATCTGTCGCCGCTGAACAGGCGCAATACGCCGACCAGGCCGCGTTTTTCCACGGCTGTTACGTGAACTATAACCACCCGCAGCTGGGCAAAGATCTGGTCAGCGTACTGAATGCGATGGGCACCGGCGTGCAGTTGCTGAACAAAGAGAAGTGCTGCGGCGTGCCGCTGATTGCCAACGGCTTTACCGACAAAGCGCGCAAACAGGCCCGGCATAACGTGACTTCCCTGCGCGAAGCAATTGTCGACAAAGGCATTCCGGTGCTTGCCACTTCGTCTACCTGCACCTTCACCCTGCGCGATGAATATCCGCATCTGCTGGATGTCGATAACAGCGGCCTGCGCGAGCACATCGAGCTGGCGACGCGCTTTATCTGGCGCAAACTCGATAGCGGGCAGACGCTGCCGCTTAAGCCGTTGCCGCTAAAAGTGGTGTATCACACGCCGTGTCATATGGAGAAAATGGGCTGGGCGATCTATACGCTGGAGCTGCTGCGGCTGATTCCGGGGCTAGAGCTGACGGTGCTGGATTCGCGCTGCTGCGGGATTGCGGGAACCTACGGATTTAAGAGCGAAAACTACCCGACCTCACAGGCGATCGGTGCGCCGCTGTTCCAGCAGATTGAGGAGAGTGGCGCGGATCTGGTGGTGACCGACTGCGAGACCTGTAAATGGCAGATTGAGATGTCCACCAGCAAGCGCTGCGAGCACCCGATTTCGCTGCTGGCGAAAGCATTGCAGTGACGGGAGTCCTTTATAACAGTAGTGGAATCGTTCCGTTCACTTCATCGTCCGTCTCTTTGCGGTGAACGTGTAAAGGGCGCTCGCCGCCGCTCCCTCAACCTTCACAGCTGTCTACATGTGGCACCGGTGTGGGTCCCCGCAGAAATCGGCGAACCGGAGGCCGGATGACAAGGGCTGGACGCCAGGGATGGCGGCCAGAGGCGAAACGAGACAGGACAAAATTGCCGGGAGCAATTTTGAACAGCGCTTGCGCTGGCCCCGTAGGGGCGAGTCCCATGGATGGGACGAGTAATCACGAGTCGAGCCGACCGCAGGCAGATGGCCGGGAGGTGAGCGCAGTGCGAAGCACCGATTTCATGGCGGGGCGCGGGGATTGCAAAGGGGGCCGCGCAGCCCCCTTTGCACGTTCACAAGTTGTGAAGCCATTATATTCTGCTGAACATAAAGTGAACGGAACAACCTCTGATGCTTAACTGTCCGATACTGAGGCGCTTAGCCCCGTAAGCATCACTCAATAAACAGCGTATCCACCACATCAATCCAGCCATGATCGCTCGCAACATCTTTCCCATTAAGCCAGCGGCGCAGCATGTTCAGGGCCATCATCGCGCACACTTCCTGACGCACCGGCAGGCTGTAGCGCGTGGCACTCATTTTCACCCGCAGAGCATGGGTGCCCTGCGGCGTGGCGAGGGCAAAGTTGAGATGATCGTCTTCCAGACCCGTCACCGCCAGCGCCAGCCCGGCGAAATGATTCACCCGACGATCGGCCGTCCAGTGGGCGGTTTGCGCCAGAGTCTCTTCCTGAGACGGCACCACTTCGCTCGCCAGCAGCGCGGCGTTGGCCCGCGAGAGCTGCAGCGCCAGCAAACCACCGGTGAACTGCTCGCTTAAGGTCAGGCTCAGCTGACGCTCCTGCAGATGGCGGGCGATTTGCGCCGGTAATCCTTCGGTGCCTTCGAAGATCAGGTTTTCACCCGCCACGCGCTGCACTTCCGGCCATGCCGCCAGCATCGCCGCTTTTTGTGTCGCCGGGCCGGTGAGTTTCAGTTCGATAATCGGCATTGAGGAGCGATAGCCCATCGACACCCCTTCCGGCAGTTCGAGGGGATCCAGGCTTTGCGCCAGATCGCTTTCCGAGCGGCCAAAAGTGGTGAGACGCAGGCAAATCGGCGGCTCGGGCAGCGTGAATCGCTCGCGCAGGCGCGGCATGATCTCCTGCTCGACCATAACTTTAAATTCAGAGGGAACACCGGGGGTGAAGAACATCAGGCAGCGGTTCAGCTTGACGGCAAACCCGCAGGCCGTGCCAACCGGGTTGTTGATAAATTCAGCGCTGGCGGGGATTTCCGCCTGCTTGCGGTTGCTGGGGGCCATCACCCGACCACGATCGGAAAAGAAGCGCTCCATCTGTGTCAGCCAGGCTTCGTGCAGCACCAGCCCTTCACCTTTTGCCGTGGCGGCGGCCAGCGCGCTGAGATCGTCGCTGGTCGGCCCGAGGCCGCCGTTCACAATCAGCACATCCGCATGCTCGCTGCGCTCGCGCAGCACGTTGACTAATGACTCGAGGCTATCGCCGACGGTATTGCGGCGCGTTAAGGGTAATCCCTGCTCAAAGAAAAAATTGGCCAGCCAGGCCGCATTGGTATCGGTAATTTGTCCGTGCAGCACTTCATCGCCAGTGGACAACATTTCCACGCTTATCATCGTGTTCTCCCACGTATTGAGTGGAAACACTATAGCGCAAACCGATGTGGGGGGAAGAAAGAAACAGGTGCGGCAGGACGCCGCACCCGAAAATCAGAAACCTGCGCTCACACCAACGTACGGGCCGTCGGCCAGCGCGTTGTCGCGGTTGCCGTCTTTACCGGCGAGGTTCAGGTAGCGGTAGCCCGCTTCGATAGTGATTGGACGCATGATGGTCCAGCGCGCACCGGCGTTGGCTTCTTCATAGCTGTCGATACCGCTGGAGAGGGAATCCGGAGAGTAGTAGTACTCGCCAAACAGGCCGAAGCTGTCGCCGATTTTCCACTGTAAACCGCCGCCCACTGCCGCCGCGTAGCCTTCGCTGCCGTCGTTCGGGTTGGTGTAGATCCCTTTCCCGCCCACGGTCGCCAGGAAGGGTCCCAGCGGAATGTTCAGACCCAGGCCGAGGCTTGCCGCATCGCCGTCGTCATCGTTATGCGTCCAGCCGCCGGTCATCGCCAGGCCAGAGGTCTCCGTGCCCATGCCAAAACCAAGGTGGGTGTAATCTTTACCCGCCTGGCCGCTGAAAGAAATTGCGTTTGCCGCTGCAGATACAAACATCAGGCCGCTCAGGCCCAGTAATGCCACTTTTTTCATTGTCGTGATCCCGCACTCATTGAATAGATATCCCAAAACCGCGCGATTTTAACCCGTGCGGGCCTGGGATCAATGCGCTATCAGTGCGTATGACGTTTAGTTTGTAACGATTTGAAACTTTCCGGCTTTTTTGCAAGCAGTGTTTAGGTCAATTAACGGACTAGCCTTTCAGAAAAGCATTAACCCACTGCTGTAATGCCCGACGGGAAATTTTGATCCCACCGCTTTTCAGCTCCGCGGGCAGCACCAGCCAGTGTCGTGGCTGCTGGAACCGCGCCAGCTTGTCGCTGACCCACTCGGGAAACTCGCCGATATCGGCGTTTTCGGCGCACTCGACTACCGCCACCGGGCGCTGACCGAACTCGGCGTCATCCAGCGGCACGACAAACACCTGATGAATCAGCGGATGTGCGCTAATTACGCGCTCCAGCTCTTCCGGCTGAATGCCCTCGCCGCCGCTGAAAAACAGATTATCCATGCGTCCAACAATCGTCAGACGGCCATCGTGCAGCTCCCCACGATCGCGGGTGGCGAACCAGCCCTGCGCATTGGCAAGCGGCGCTAAACCGCCGTCGCGCCAGTAGCCGCTGGCCATCGATTTCGCTTTCAGCCAGACCTCGCCGTCAACAATGCGAACTTCACGGCCCGGCAGCGCATATCCCACGTCAGGTTGACCGTCGGCCTCTTTCGCACAAACTGTGGAGGCAAACTCCGTCAGGCCGTAGCCACACCAGCTTCTGATGCCCTGCTCTTGCGCCTTGAGAGTTAGCTCAACGGGGATCGCCGCGCCGCCCAGCAGCACCGCTTTGAGGGCGACGGGGTCGTGGTTATTCAGCAGACGCCAGAGCTGCGTCGGGACCAGCGACGCATGCGTGCAGCCCTGCAGCATCTGCTCCAGCGGCTGTTTTTCACGCACGGTTAAACGGGCACCGGCCAACAGCCAGCGCCAGAGAATCCCCTGCCCGGAGACGTGAAACAGCGGGAGCGAAAGCAGCCAGTCATCGTCGTCGCCATAGGGCATCAGGGAGAGCACGCCCTGCGCACTGGCAAGATGGGCCTCACAGGTGTGTACCGCCGCTTTTGGCAGGCCAGTGGAGCCAGAGGTCAGCGTCATCGACGCCAGTCGCTCTGGCTGCCATGGGGCCGCGTGGCGTCCTGTGGATTCGCGCATCGCAAGCCGCGGCAATCCATCGAAATCGCCGTCCAGCAGCAGGGTAAAGCGCAGGGTCATCTGCGGAATTAACACGTCCAGCAGCGGGCGCGGAAGCTGAGGGTTAACGGGTAAGATTCGCGCGCCGCATTGCAGCAGCGCCAGCCAGGCGAGCAGCGTATCAGGGTGGTTTTGCGCCATCAGCATCACGCCGTCGCCGTCCTGCACGCCCTGCTGCTGGAAGCTGCTGGCCTGGGCATCGACGCGCTGACACAGCTGATGCCAGGTCAGGATTTCACTGTTCAGGCGCAGGGCCGGTTTGTCGGCCTGCTGCTGACACCAGTGTCGCCACGGCCAGTCGGTAAAGCTCATAGCAGCGGCTCCAGCGCCTCAACGTCCACCAGCGGGAGCGCATTGTCCGGCCAGCGACGCACGAGCTGGGCCTGCATCAAATTGAGCGTGTCCAGCCCCGGAATGGTGTTCGGGGTCAGCCACGCGGCAATCCGCGCCAGTTGGGTCAGGCCGAGGCTCGACTCGATGGAGGAGCTGATTACCGCGGTCAAACCCAGCGCGTGGGCCGCCGCGACCTGCTCGCGCACCTTATCCAGACTGCCTGTGAGCGTCGGTTTGATCACCACCGCGCTCACACCCGGCTCGGCGATAAACTCGAAATCCGCCTCGCGCAGGCTTTCATCCCAGGCAATGGCAATCCCCGTCTCCTGTGCAAAGGCGCGCGAGTCGTCACGGGTTTTGCACGGCTCTTCCATAAACGCGATGCGGTTGCGGTAAACCGGATTGACATACTTCGCGAACTGCTGCGCTTTGAGCGGCGTCCAGGCGCGGTTGGCGTCCAGACGCAGACGCAAATCCGGGATCGCCTCGAGCAGCAGATTAACGACCATGCCGTCGCGTACCGCTTCGTACAGGCCCACTTTGACCTTAGCGACTTTCTCGCCCGGCATGGCGGCAAGCGCCACAAACAGCTCGTCCGGATCGCCGGAACAGAGCGGCGCGGCGCGATAATCCGCCGCCTCCGGCAGCGTGCCATCCAGTTCGGCGAGCGCGCAGCTAATCCCGAAGGCAGCAGAAGGCACATCCGGCAGCGCCGGAGAAGCGCCGTCGCGCCAGGCGTTAACCCAGCTCAGCAGCGCCGCCTGGGCGTCGTCCAGCGATTCGAGGCTAAAGCCTGGCAGCGGCGAGACTTCGCCCCAGCCCTGCTTTTCGCCCTGCTGCAAATGGACGAACAGACCGTCACGGGTTTTTAACCGCCGTTCACGCAGCACCACGCCCGCGTCCATCGGTATCTGCCAGCGGTAAACCTGCGCGCGACGCATTACGGGTTCCGTTTGTATTTGCTGAAGTCCGGCTGGCGTTTTTCGTTAAACGCGTTGCGGCCTTCCTGCCCTTCTTCGGTCATGTAGAACAGCATGGTGGCGTTACCCGCCAGCTCCTGCAGGCCGGCCTGACCGTCGCAGTCGGCGTTCAGCGCGGCTTTCAGGCAGCGCAGCGCCATCGGGCTGTTTTGCAGCATTTCGCGACACCAGCGGACGGTCTCTTTTTCCAGATCGGCAATCGGCACCACGGTGTTGACGAGGCCCATATCCAGCGCCTCTTTAGCGTCGTACTGACGGCACAGGAACCAGATTTCACGCGCTTTTTTCTGACCCACGATGCGCGCCATGTAGGAGGCCCCCCAGCCGCCGTCGAAGGAGCCGACTTTCGGGCCGGTCTGGCCGAAGATGGCGTTTTCAGCGGCAATCGTCAGGTCACACATCATGTGCAGCACGTGGCCGCCGCCGATGGAGTAGCCAGCGACCATTGCGACAACAGGTTTTGGACAGGTGCGGATCTGGCGCTGGAAGTCGAGCACGTTCAGGTGATGCACACCGGAGTCGTCCTGGTATCCGCCGTAGTCGCCGCGTACTTTCTGATCGCCGCCCGCGCAGAAGGCTTTGTCGCCTTCCCCGGTCAGCACGATCGCGCCGATGTTGTCGTCGTAGCGCGCATCAGCCATCGCCTGCATCATCTCTTTGACGGTCAGAGGACGAAACGCGTTACGCACCTGCGGACGGTTAATGGTGATTTTGGCAATGCCGTCGACAGATTTGTGGTAACGAATATCCGTGTAGCCTTCGGAGCAGTCTTGCCATTCAACGGGTGCATACAGCATTTGTTCATCAGGGTAGATCATAGGATGTCCTTTGTTCGAAGACGCAGTATCTGCGCCAGACTCGCGGCAACCGCAGCGGGATTGTCCCGGTGGGCGTTGTGTCCGGCATTGGGAATCACATGGCGTTCGGCGTGAAGTTCAGCCGCGAGGGCTGCAAACTTCTCGTCGCGCTCGCCATACACATAGTGAAAAGGAATATTGCTGGCGCTGAGCGCCGCACGTAAATCAGGCTGTACCGCCAGAGAGGTGGCTTCCAGCATGGCCGCCAGGGTCGCGCCGTTGTTTTGGCTGCGCAGGGCAACCAGTTCGCCGCGCTGGGCGTCGGTCAGAGAGGCAAAGACCGGCTGCTGATACCACTCCTGGAAGACTGACGCCAGGGGTTCATCGCGAAAGCATCGCGCCCAGCGTTGATCGGACCGGGATCGCGCCTCTCGCTCTGAGGCGTCGCGCAGGCCAGGATGACCGCCCTCCACGATCAGCCCCGCCAGCCCTTGCGGCTGCTGGCAGGCATGAAACATCGCCACGCGGCCGCCGAGGGAGTACCCCACCAGCCAGTAGTTAAGTATGTTGTAACTAAGAAGCGTATTACTCAGAAGCTGGTTGACGTCGCTGAAACCCGTCACGGCAATAGCCTGTGAACCGCCGTGGCCGGGAAGATCGAGATACAGCTGCAGGTAGTCGGGCAGCTGCGCCCCTACCCTCTGCCATTCGCGGTTATCGCCGGAAAAACCGTGCAGGAACACCAGCCAGGGGAGGCCTGGTTTTCCGGCGCGCATTTCACCGGCGAGGATCATAGATGGCTCACCTGGGCGAGGAGGTTTTGCAGCTTCTGCGCGCCGTCGGAATCGTTGACCACCAGCTCAATCAGCGTGGCGCCCGGCTGTTTCCAGGCGCGGCTCATGGCCTCATCCAGCTCAGCCCAGCTTTGCGGGCGGCGGTATTTGAGGCTAAACATCGCCGCGGCGTGCTCGAACTGCACGTTTTGCGGCATGAGATAGAATCGCTCGCGCTCGCTTTGCGGCGTCGGCAGCAGGGAGAAAATCTGCCCGCCGTTATTGTTCACCACAATCAGCACGAACGGTGCGGAGACCTGGCGCAGCAATGCCAGCGCGTTGAGGTCATACAGGGCCGATAAATCCCCGACAATCGCCAGCGTCGATTTTGCGCTCGCGCGCTGCACGCCCGCCGCGGTGGAGATCAAACCGTCGATGCCGCTTGCGCCACGGTTGCTGTAGACCGGGTAACCGGCAGGCAGTTTTGCCAGGGCATCAATCAGACGCACCACCAGACTGTTGCCGACAAACAGCTGGCCCTGCTCCGGCAGATACTGACGGATGCGGTGCGCCAGCTCGGCCTCGCCAAAACCTTCGCACTGCTGCGAGGTTAACTCCCAGGCCTGGCGCGACAGCGTCGGGATATCCATCGCCCACGGCTGACGTTTTTCTGCCGGATGGGCATCCAGCCAGTCATCGATGTTACTGACCAGACGACGTCCGCGATGGTGCGCCGGATCCAGCCGTCCTTCCAGCGGGTCCACCAGCCAGTACTCTTCCGGCTCGCAGGTGGTTTGCCATTGCAATACGCGCTTACCCGTGAGGCTCGATCCCAGCTGGACCACGATTTGTGCCTGCGACAGTTCTGTCACGGCTTTGGCGTTACTCAGCCAGAGGTCCGCGCAGGGCAGCGGCTGTCCGGTTTGCGAAAGCACGTCGCCAATCAGCGGCCAGCCGAGGGTTTGCGCCCACTCCGCCACCCGTTTGCCCTCGGCGGCGGTCATGCGGCCGGCAAGGACCACGCCGCGCTTTTGTCGCCAGAAGAACCAGTCGCGCTGTTTTGCGCTGTCGAGATGGGTCTGGGCGCGCAGCCAGGGTTTGTCGCTGCGCCACCAGTTGCCGAGGGTTTGCTGCCACTCCACGCCGGTGTCGTCCATTTCACCATACAGCGGTTCGGCGAACGGGCAGTTGATGTGCAGCGCACCGCTGTGCAGCGATCCCAGCGCATGATCAATCGTCGAGACCAGCCAGCTGGCGGGGATATCTTGTGTCGGACGCGGAAGCGCGATGGACTGGGACGGATGAGAGGCAAAAATGCCCGGCTGACGGATCGCCTGGTTGGCGCCGCAGTCGATCAGTTCCGGCGGACGGTCGGCGGTGAGCAGAATCAGCTTTTCGCCCGTCAGCCCGGCTTCAATCAGGGCCGGATAGAGATTCGCGACCGCCGTACCGGACGTCACAATCACCGCCACGGGTGCCTGGCTGACTTTTGCCAGCCCAAGGGCCAGATGGCCAAGACCGCGCTCATCAAAATGGGTGTGATGAATAAACGCCCGGTTTTCTGCCGCCGCCAGCGTCAGCGGCGTAGAACGTGAGCCCGGCGCAATACACACATGCCTGACGCCATGGCGAGTCAGGGCTTCAAGGATCACCGCCGCCCAGCGTCGGTTAAAAGAACTTACTGACATGAAATTGTCCGGTATCAATATTGAGACACAGTATAAATAATAGAGAGTGATTGAATTTTGATATGAATCGGGATTGCGCGACTCAGTATTAATCCATAAGGAGCAGTGTTCTCAGCCCTGCGGCTTTGTTCTCTATCTCCTGCCACTCCTCCTCGGGAACGGACCCACTGACAATCCCTGCCCCGGCGTAAAGCCTGACGGCTGAATCACTGACGCGCGCGCTGCGAAGCGCCACGCAAAATTCACTTTGTGCCAGCGACAAATAGCCCGCCGAACCGGCGTACCATTCCCGGTCGAAGGGTTCAAAGGTCTGGATAAAGTCATGCGCTGACTGGCGTGGCAAACCAGCGACGGCGGCCGTCGGCTGTAACAGCTGCAAACACTGCTCGTCGTCGGCGTCATGTAATTCGGTCCAGATACAGCGGCGCAGGTGTTGCACCTTGCGCAGCCGGACGATTTGCGCCGGGAGCACCTCCAGCGCCTGGGTATGGCGCTGCAACCGCTGGCAGATATCTTCCACCACCAGCATGTTTTCACGCTGGTTTTTGTCGTCCGCCAGCAGCCACTCGCCCAGACGTTGGGCCTGAGCGTCGTCGGGATGGCTGGCGACCGTACCGGCCAGCGCCTCGGTGCGCAGATGCGTGCCGCGCCGACGCCACAGGCGCTCCGGCGAGGAGCCCATAAACGCGCTGTGGGCGTCAAACACCATGCAGAAATGGTAGCAGTTGAGATTCAGACGGCGGCTGGCGGCCATCAGGGCGATGGCGTTCACGCCGCGGTCGAAGTGCAGATCCGTCGCGCGGGCCAGCACCACTTTATCGAATGCACCGCGCTCGATGGTGTCGGTGGCCTGCGAAACCAGCCGCAGCCACTCCGGCTTTTCAGGCAGATGCGTTTCGCGCACTTTGTGCATCGCGAGCACGGTAATGGGTTTGCTCTGACTGAGCTGTTGCAGAAAGGCGCTGGCCTGTTGCGCGTCGTCCTGAAGCGAATGGTCGCTCGCCAGATTCAGTCGCAGCGTCGCCACGCCGCCCAAACGCTGCCATAACAGACGCGGCAGGAACAGATGGCTCTTTTCAGGGCTAAAGGCGTTCAGCCCGCAAATACGGGTATCGTCAGGAAGCGAATGGGTCTTGAGAAACTGGCGGGCGAGCGCGAGTGAGGAGAAGTGTTGCACCGCGCCGATGGCGGCGAGCTCTTCTTCGCCGTTACGCTGCTGCCAGTAAAACTGGGGATAAGATGCCTGAGCGCCCAGCCAGGCCAGGGGATCGAAGGCATCGTTTAACGGGAAAGCAATGTCGATATGGCGTACGCCGGGGGTAGCCGGAAAGTCTTGCGCCAGAAAGCTGCAAAGACGTTCCATCGCGACTGAAATCGAATGCACGCTGACCTCTCCCTGTTAAAACCTCACATTATACGGGGTACTTAGCCGAAAAAGCAGTACCCACGTTTAGGGAGGGGTCACCGTTTGTGCGCAGAATCAGCGGCGAGAGAGCAGAAGCCCCAGCACCAGTCCGACGGCCGCCCCTGCGCCAATGCCCTGCCACGGTTTTTCGTGCACGTAATCATCGGCGCGATAGACCGCTTTTTTGGCGCGATAATAGTAATTATCGGACGCGTTGCTGACGCGGTGTTTCACCTCTTCCAGCGCCCGCTCAGCGCGCGCTTTCAGCTCAATGTACTTTTGGTCAGCCGGATCGCCCGATGAGCGCAGCACTTCTTCCAGCGTTTCGCTTAGCAGCGCCAGGTCGTCGTCGATACGGGAATCCCAGGATTGAAATGACATATCTTTCTCCATGTGAGTGCATCAGTCCCTAACTATAGACAACGACAGCGAATTACGCCTGTTTCGCTTCCCTTGCCATGCCAATGTGCGGAATGCCGTCTTCGTCATACACGTCCGTGACCGGGGCAAAACCGAAATGGGCGTAGAAGGGTTGCAGATGCGCCTGTGCGCCGAGGTATAACGCCTTGTCTGGCCACTGTTTTTCGCAAGATTTCAGCGTTTGCTCCATCAGCGCATAGCCAAGTTTTTCCCCGCGCGCGTTACTGCTGATAATTACGCGGCCAATGACGACCGGTTCATAATCCTCTTCGCTTTTCAGAATCCTCGCATACGCCACCAGTTCGTCATCTTTCCAGCCGAGGATGTGGCGGTTCTCGCCCACCAGGTCATCGCCGTCGATATCCTGGTACGGGCAGGTTTGTTCCACGACAAACACTTCGCAGCGCAGTTTGAGCAGCGCATAGAGGGCGGAAACGGTCAGTTCACTATGATGTAAATCTTGCCACTGGATCATGTCAGGCTCCTTATTGGATTTCATCCCGTTATACTAAACACTTCTCGTGAGTCATAGAGTTTGATGATGTTATGGAACTGATTTTTCTCGGTACGTCTGCCGGTGTGCCAACCCGATCACGAAACGTGACGGCAATATTGCTCGATTTGCAGCACCCGACGCACGCGGGCTTATGGCTTTTCGACTGTGGTGAAGGGACGCAGCATCAGCTGCTACGCACCACGTATCACCCCGGCAAGCTGGACAAAATTTTTATCACCCATCTGCACGGCGATCATCTGTTTGGCCTGCCAGGGCTGCTGTGCAGCCGCTCAATGGCCGGGAACGCTAACCCGCTGACGATTTACGGCCCGGCGGGGATTAAGGAGTTTGTCGAAACCACCCTGCGCCTGAGCGGATCCTGGACCGATTACCCGCTGGAGGTGGTTGAAATCACCGAGGGGGTGGTCTTTGAAGACCCACGCTATAGGGTGACGGCGCAGCCGCTGAATCATCCGGTGGAGTGCTATGGCTATCGCGTGGATGAGCACGACAAGCCCGGTGCACTGGACGCTGCGGCGCTGATTGCCGACGGCATCAAACCGGGGCCACTGTTCCAGCAGCTGAAAAACGGCGAAACCCTGACCCTGGATGACGGGCGCGTGGTTAACGGTCAGGATTATCTCGCATCCCCCGTTCCCGGCAAAAAAGTGGCGATCTTTGGCGATACGGCGCCCTGCCCGCAGGCGCTACTTCTGGCACAGGACGTGGATCTGCTGGTTCATGAGGCCACGCTTGAAGCAGCAATGGAAGAGAAAGCCAACAGCCGTGGGCATAGTTCTACCCGTCAGGCGGCGGCCCTGGCGCGAGATGCAGGCGTGAAGAAACTGATCGTCACCCACGTCAGCTCCCGCTACGACGCCGAGGGCTGCGCGGCGCTGCTCGCGGAGTGCCGGGAGGTATTCGCAGAGTGCGAGCTGGCCCACGATTTCTGGCAGGTTTGCGTTTAGCCCTTCACTTTTCCCTCAGCGTGCCGATAACGATTAAAAGGCAAGCATTTCATTTGAGGGCACCATGGATAATTACCAACAAGATATTGATGACAGGGCGAATCTCACCCTGTCGAACCGGTTTGAACTGTTACTGTTCCGTCTCGGGACCTCAATGAATGAGAACAAGTCTGAACTGTTTGGCATTAACGTTTTTAAGCTGCGTGAAATTGTGCCGATGCCGGAATTCACTAAACCTGCGGGTATGAAATCCCCGCTGATGGGGATGGTGAATATCCGCGATCAGGTGATCCCGGTGATCGATCTGGCGGCAGTCGCAGGCTGTACCCCTACAACCGGTCTGAATATTCTGCTGATTACCGAGTATGCCCGCAGCGTGCAGGCGTTTGCCGTGGAGTCCGTGGACAATATTATGCGTCTGGACTGGAAGCAGGTGCATGCGGCGGAAACCGCCGTCAGCGGGCGCTACATTACCAGCATCGCCAGTCTGGATGAGGGCAGCGATTCGAACAATCTGGCGATGGTGTTGGACGTTGAGCAGGTCTTATATGACATCACGCCAGCGAACCACGAAATGCACGCCACGGATTTGAAAATCAGCAAGTTCAACATCAAGCCAGGTGCGGTGGCGATTGTGGCGGAAGACTCTAAAGTCGCTCGCTCGATGCTGGAAAAAGGGCTGGAGGCGATGAATATCCCGGCACAGCTGTTTATCACCGGCAAAACAGCCTGGGAAAAAATTGGCGAGCTGGCGGCGCAAGCTCAGGCAGAAGGCGTGCCGATTACCGATAAGATCGCGCTGGTGCTGACTGACCTCGAAATGCCAGAGATGGACGGATTTACGCTGACGCGCAAAATCAAGACCGATGAATTCCTCAAGCACATTCCGGTGGTGATCCACTCTTCCCTGTCCGGGAACGCCAACGAAGACCATATCCGCAAGGTGAAGGCCGACGGGTATGTGGCGAAGTTTGAGATTAACGAGCTGTCATCGGTGATCGAGGAAGTGCTGGATCGTTCGATGAAGAAGATTGAAGGGCCGTTGATCAGTCGTAAACAGCTGGCGTAAGCCTTGTGCCGGGTGGCGGCTGCGCCTTACCCGGCCTACAGATCATGACATTTTTGTAGGCCGGGTAAGCGAAGCGCCACCCGGCAATAAAAAACCCGCCGAAGCGGGTTTTTTTATGTCTGCCACCTGTTACATCAGCGGCATCGCATGCTGCACCAGGGTGATCAGCGGCTGCGGGTAGATACCGAAGATCAGCACCAGCAGCGCGGAGATCAGCACCACAATACCGCCGGCGCTGTACTGCCAGTTGGTAGGCGCATCGCGGTTCAGCTGCTGCGGCGCGTTCAGGTACAGACTCACGGCGACACGCAGGTAGTAGTACAGACCGATGGCGGAACCGATAACCACCGCCGCGGTCAGCCACCACAGACCCGCCTGCACACCGACGGCCAGCACGTAGAACTTACCGATAAAGCCGAGCGTCATCGGGATACCCGCCAGAGACAGCATCATCACGGTCATCACCGCGGACAGAATCGGACGGTGCCAGAACAGACCACGGTAGGAGTACAGTGAATCTGCATCCGGGCCACGGTACGGGCTGGACATCAGACTCACCACGCCGAACGCGCCGAGGCTGCTGAACAGGTAACCGGCCAGGTAAACCCCGACGGTTTCCATCGACATCGAACCGCTCTGCAGCGCAATCAGCGCCACCAGCAGATAGCCCAGGTGAGAGATAGACGAGTAACCCAGCAGACGCTTGATGTTGGTCTGGCTGAGCGCCATCAGGTTACCGAAGATGATCGAGGCGAAGGCGATAATGCCCAGCACCACGCGCACCGCTTCGCTGTCGCCAACCGGCGCGTACAGGAACAGACGCATCACCACGCCGAAGATAGCGATTTTGCTCGCCGTCGCCAGGAAGGTGGAAACCGGAGCCGGAGCACCCTGATACACGTCTGGCGTCCACAGGTGGAACGGAACCAGAGAGAGTTTAAAGCCGAGGCCAACAATCATCATGCCCAGACCCGCCAGCAGCAGCGGTTCGTGCAGCATGTTGTCGCCGAGGCTCTTGCCGAGCGCCAGGAAAGAGAGGTTACCGGACTGCGCATACAGCAGCGCCATACCAAACAGCAGGAATGACGAGGCCGCAGCAGACAGGATCATGTACTTGATAGCAGCTTCCAGAGAACGCTTCTGACGGAACGCATAACCAATCAGGCCGAACAGCGGGAGAGAGATCAACTCAATACCGAGGAACAGGGCCGCGAGATGGTTAGCGTTCGCCAGCAGGATCCCGCCGAGAGCGGCAATCAGAACCAGCAGGTAAAACTCTTCTTTGTTGTCGTTGTAGCCTTCAAGCCACGGGTAGGCAAAGGTACAGGTCGCGAGGCTCGCCAGCAGAACCAGCCCGGTGTACAGCATCGCAAAACCGTCAACGCGCATCAGCGGGGTGACATCCATCGCGCCCGCCTGGCCAACAAACCAGAGGGAGACTAACGCAGCGTTCAGACCCAAAACCGACAGCGTGGCATTCAGGAAGTGATTGCGTCGCCACGCAATGGAGAGCATCACAACCACCACCGTCAATCCGACGATCAGCAGCGGTAGCAGCGCGATCAGTTGTTGTGGAGTTATTGTCATGGCGAATTACAGCCTTGTATTAGAAGCAGAATTAACAAACCACTGCTGGATGTTACCCATCGCGGAATGCGAGGTATCCAGAATCGGCTGCGGATAGAAGCCCAGCAGCACCAGCAGTACGACCAGCAACAGAACGAGGAACAGTTCGCGCGGCGACATCCCCGGCAGCTCTTGCTCCGCGATTTGGCTCTTCGCTTTACCGAAGTAAGCGCGATGCAGCATCGCCAGCGAGTACACGGACGCGAAGACCAGGCCGAAAGTGGAGACCACGGTAATCACCGGAACCACTTTGAAGCTGCCGAACAGAATCATGAATTCGCCGACAAAGTTACCGGTGCCCGGCATCCCCAGCGTCGCGACTGCGAAGAACATCGACAGAGCTGGCAGCCACTTAATTTTGCTCCACAGACCGCCCATCATGCGCATGTCACGGGTATGCAGACGTTCGTAAAGCTGACCGCAGAGGATGAAGAGACCCGCCGCAGAAAGACCGTGAGCAATCATCTGAATCACCGCGCCCTGGTACGCCAGCTGGCTGCCGGTGTAGATGGCAATCAGCACGAAGCCCATGTGGGAAACGGAGGTGTACGCGATAAGACGTTTGATGTCGTACTGCGTGAATGCCATCCATGCGCCGTAGAAGATACCGATCACACCGAGCCACATCGCAATAGGCGCGAACTCAGCGGAGGCGTTCGGGAACAGCGGCAGCGCAAAGCGCAGCAGACCGTAGGCCGCGGTTTTCAGCAAGATCCCCGCCAGGTCAACGGAACCTGCCGTTGGTGCCTGGGAGTGCGCGTCTGGCAGCCAGCCGTGCAGCGGAACCACCGGCATTTTCACCGCAAACGCGATGAAGAAGCCCAGCATCAGCAGGTATTCCACGCCGTGAGACATTGGCGTTTTCAGCAGCGCTTCGTAGTTGAAGGTCCAGACGCCGGTCGCGTTGTAGTGCACGAACACCAGGCCCAGGATCGCAATCAACATCACCAGACCACTCGCCTGGGTGTAGATGAAGAACTTGGTTGCCGCCGTGATACGCGTTTTACCGTCGGATGCCTTATGGCCCCACAGCGCGATCAGGAAGTACATCGGCACCAGCATCATTTCCCAGAAGAAGAAGAACAGGAACATGTCGATGGCAAGGAACACGCCGATCACGCCGCCCAGGATCCACATCAGGTTCAGGTGGAAGAATCCCTGGTATTTTTGAATCTCATTCCAGGAACACAGTACCGCCAGAACGCCAAGCAGGCCGGTCAGCACCACCATCAGCAGCGACAGGCCGTCGAGCGCGAGGTGGATCGTGATACCAAAGCGCGGTATCCACGGCAGGATAAATTCAGACTGCCACTGCGGGATGCCCGCAGACTGGGTCAGTGAATAGCCGCCCTGCAACCAGAGTTGCAGACCAAGTGCAAGCGTCAATCCCATGGTGATCAGCGCAATCCAGCGCGGCATCTTCACGCCAAAGCGTTCGGTCTGCCAGCACAGGAACCCACCAATGAAGGGAATTAATATTAGCCAGGGTAGTAACATGGCGATTTTTATTCCTTTTTAAGGCCCCAGCCGGGGCCGATGTTCAACGAATTCTCACGGAAAATTCAGTTCGGATGGGGTTTGTTGTGTCGGGTGGTGCTTACGCTTACCCGACCTACGGTTTTGTAGGCCCGGTAAGCAGCGCCACCGGGCGAAACCCCATCTCAAATCAACGCAACACCATCAGCAGCGCCAGCACGACAACCGCACCAATGCTCATCGAAGCCACATACCAGCGCAGATAACCGTTCTCGCTCAACAGCAGGCCTTTACCTGCGAAGCGGGACAGCACTGCCGGGATGTTCATCATGGAGTTCATCGGATCGCGTTTCAGCAGCCACGCAATGCCGAGGAATGGCTTAACGAAGATCATGTCGTACAGCCAGTCGAAGCCCCACGCGTTGTACCACCAGGTGCCCAGCAGACGGCCCGGCGCACTGTTAGCGACCGCAGTCACCAGCGTACGTTTGCCCAGCCACAGCCATGCAGCGATCAGGATGCCCGCAATAGCGACCACACCCGAGGTGATTTCAAGCGTCAGAACACGACCGTGCTCAAGCTCGGTGGTATCCGGCAGTACGCCCTGCAGCGGTGGCACAATCATCGCGCCAACGAAGGTAGACAGGACCAGCAGAACCAGCAGCGGCAGGTGGTGGGTAATCCCTTTCCCTGCGTGAGCGTGAATTTGTTCTTTACCGTGGAATACGATGAAAATCATTCGGAAGGTATACAGGGAGGTCATGAATGCACCGACCAGACCTGCCACCATCAGATTGATATGACCATTTGCCATGGCACCCGCAAGGATTTCGTCCTTACTGAAGAAGCCCGCGGTGATAATCGGCAGAGCCGACAGCGCCGCGCCGCCCACCAGGAAGCAGACATAAACCAGCGGAATCGATTTGCGCAGACCGCCCATCTTGAAGATGTTCTGCTCGTGGTGGCACGCCAGAATGACGGAGCCGGACGAGAGGAACAGCAGCGCTTTAAAGAACGCGTGTGTCATCAGATGGAAAATCGCCGCGTCCCATGCCTGTACGCCGAGCGCCAGGAACATGTAGCCAATCTGGCTCATGGTGGAGTAAGCGAGAACGCGTTTGATGTCCGTCTGAACCAGCGCGGCAAAGCCCGCCAGAACCAGCGTCACCGCGCCCACGATACCGACCAGGTGCAGGATTTCCGGAGTCATCAGGAACAGACCATGGGTACGCGCAATCAGGTAAACACCGGCGGTCACCATGGTCGCGGCGTGGATCAGCGCGGAGACAGGCGTTGGGCCTGCCATCGCGTCCGCAAGCCAGGTCTGCAACGGCAGCTGCGCGGATTTACCCACGGCACCACCCAGCAGCATCAGCGTTGCCCACGTCAGCATGTTGTTGCCTGCTTCGAAGTGAGCCGGCGCCAGTTCCACCATTTCGCGGAAGTTCAGCGTGCCCAGTTCGTTGTAAAGAATGAACAGCGCGAAAGCGAGGAACACGTCACCCACACGGGTCACGACGAACGCTTTCATGGCCGCTGCGCCATTCTTCGGATCGGTGTAGTAGAAACCGATCAGCAGGTAAGAGCAGAGACCCACGCCTTCCCAGCCGAGATACATCAGCAGGAGGTTATCACCCAGCACCAGAACAACCATGCTGGCGATAAACAGGTTGGTGTAGGCGAAGAAGCGGGAGTAACCCTCTTCACCGCGCATATACCAGGAGGCGAACATGTGGATCAGGAAGCCCACACCGGTCACCACGGAGAGCATGGTCAGAGAGAGACCATCCAGCACCAGGCTGAAACCGATGTTGAAATCACCGACCGACATCCAGGTCCACAGCGGCAGGGTGAACGCCTGCTTGCCGTTGTTAAAGAAGTCGATACCGGCATAGGCGGTGACCAGCGCCGCCAGGCCGATAGAGCCAATGCCCACGGTCGCGGACAGATTTTCCGACCAGCGGCCGCGGGAGAATGCCAGCAGCACAAAGCCGATCAACGGAAAGATAATGGTTAAGGCAAGCATGTTCATCCACGCAACTCACTTACTGAATCGATGTTCAGGTTCTGGCGGCGACGATGGAGCTGCAGCAACAGCGCCAGGCCAATACTCGCTTCAGCAGCCGCAAGGCTGATGGCGAGAATGTACATTACCTGACCATCGGTCTGGCCCCAGTAGCTACCGGCGACCACAAAGGCCAGCGCGGAAGCGTTGATCATGATTTCCAGACCGATCAGCATAAACAGCAGATTGCGGCGGATAACCAGACCGGTTAAACCCAGAACGAACAAAATCGCGGCGAGGATCAGTCCATGTGTTAAGGGGATCATGCGCGCTCCTCCGTTTTTCTTTTCGCGCTGTCATTCGCACGGTTGCTCAGCACTTCACCCGGACGCTCTTCGCGACCGACGTGGAAGGCCACAACCAGACCCGCCAGCAGCAGCATCGACGCCAGTTCAACGGCCAGAACGTATGGGCCAAACAGCGTGATACCGACCGCTTTCGCGCTGATCGGCGTACCGTCGATGCCCTGATCGTTCACGCCAAGGATCGCGTAAACGATCACCGCCAGCATGATGGCCGACAGAATCGCCGGGCCAATCCACACCTGCGGTTTTAACCACTGACGTTCTTGTTCAATTTCAGAGCCGCCCAGGTTCAGCATCATCACCACGAAGACGAACAGAACCATGATGGCCCCGGCGTAGACGATGATTTCCAGTGCGCCCGCAAAGTGGGCGCCCAGTGAGAAGAACACCCCGGAAATAGCCAGCAGCGAGATGATCAGATACAGCAACGCATGCACCGGATTGGTGTGCGTGATCACGCGCAGCGTGGCCAGGATGGCGATAAGGCCACAGATATAAAAAGCGAATTCCATTGCCCTCTCCTTACGGTAACAGGCTCTTGACGTCGATAGGCTTAGCTTCGTTCTCTGCTTCGCCCTTATCTTTGCCGTCGATTGCCATACCCGCCATCCGGTAGAAGTTATATTCCGGGTATTTGCCCGGACCGGAAATCAGCAGATCCTCTTTCTCGTACACCAGGTCCTGACGCTTGTACTCACCCAGTTCGAAATCTGGAGTCAGCTGAATCGCCGTGGTTGGGCACGCTTCTTCACACAGACCACAGAAGATGCAGCGTGAGAAGTTGATGCGGAAGAACTCAGGGTACCAGCGGCCGTCTTTGGTCTCTGCTTTCTGCAAAGAGATACAGCCGACCGGACAGGCTACCGCACACAGGTTACAGGCAACGCAGCGCTCAGAGCCGTCCGGATCGCGGGTCAGCACGATACGGCCACGGTAGCGCGGCGGCAGATATACCGGCTCTTCCGGATACATCTGGGTTTCGCGTTTTGCAAACGCGTGCAGGCCGATCATCCAGATACTGCGAAGCTGGGTGCCGGTGCCTACCAATAATTCTTTTAAGGTCATGTTCTAAAGCCCCTTATGGCTGCTGCCAGAGAATGACAGCCGCCGTTACCAACAAGTTGACGAGCGTCAGCGGCAGGCACACTTTCCAGCCGAAGGACATTACCTGGTCATAACGCGGACGCGGTAAGGACGCACGAATCAAAATGAACATCATCATGAAGAACGCGGTTTTCAGCGCGAACCAGATGAACGGCGGTAAGAACGGGCCATGCCAGCCACCAAAGAACAGCGTAACCATCAACGCGGAAATGGTGACGATACCGATGTACTCGCCCACGAAGAACAGACCGAACTTCATGCCGGAATATTCAATGTGGTAACCGTCGGCCAGTTCCTGTTCGGCTTCTGGCTGGTCAAACGGGTGACGGTGACACACCGCCACGCCCGCGATGGCAAAGGTGACAAAACCAAAGAACTGCGGTATGACGTTCCAGATATCAGCCTGGTTGTTGACGATGTCGGTCATGTTGAATGAACCGGCCTGCGCCACCACGCCCATCAGGGAAAGACCGAGGAACACTTCGTAGCTCAGGGTCTGCGCAGACGCACGCATCGCCCCCAGCAGGGAGTATTTGTTGTTACTCGACCAGCCCGCGAACAGGACCGCGTAAACCGCCAGGCCTGCCATCATCAGGAAGAACAGGATCCCGATGTTCAGGTCCGCCACCACCCAGGTCGGACTGACCGGGACGATAGCAAAGGCCAGCAGCAGCGAGGTAAAGGCGATCATCGGTGCCAGGGTAAAGATGACGCGGTCCGAGAATTTCGGGATCCAGTCTTCTTTAAAGAACATCTTGATCATGTCCGCGACCAGCTGGAGTGAACCACCCCAGCCCACGCGGTTCGGTCCGTAACGGTTCTGGAACAGACCGAGCAAACGACGTTCACCAAAGCTCATGAACGCGCCGCAGGTGACAACCACCAGCAGAATGACCACCGCCTTGAGAATGCTTAACAGAATTTCGATGAGATCCGGCGTTAACCAACTCATGCTTGTGCCTCCTGCAGATTATCAAGACGCGCGCCCGCCAGCACCGGAGCGATACCCGGCAGACCCATCGGCAGACCCACCTGCCCTGCTGTCAGACCTTCGGCGATCACCAGCGGCAGACTGATGGTCTGGCCTTCATAGCTAAAGGAGACCTGGCTGCCCGCGTTGACGCCAAGCTTCGCGGCATCCGCCGGATTGAGCTTGATGTAAGGCTGCGGCATGCGCGTCTGGAACACCGGAGAGCGCTGGGACATCTCGTCACTACCAAACAGATGGTAGTAAGGCGCGATACGCCAGTTGCCTTCCTGCGCTTCGAAACGTGCCGGAACGGTCGTGAAGTACTCCAGACCCGTTTCGCTCGCCTCAATCAGACGCACGCCCGGATCGCCGTGGCGCAGAGAACCGCCCACTTCAGCCTGGAACTTGTTCCATGCCTGCGGGGAGTTCCAGCCCGGTGCCCATGCGAACGGAATCTGAGAACGCGGTGCAGACGGCTGGTTGTTCCCTTCCATGGAGAAGGCGAACATGGTGTCTTTATCCTGCGGCTGACGCGGCTCGTGCACGCTGATATTGGCGCGCATCGCAGTACGGCCACTGTAACGGTGCGGTTCACGCGCCAGTTTCTGGCCGCGAATGCGGAAGCTCGCGTCCGGTGCGGCATCTTTGATGCCTGCCAGCTGCGGCAGTTTGGCCACAACGGCGTCGATCACATCATCGAGCTGCGTCCAGTCCACCTGACGGTTTTCCACGGTGCTGTGCAGAGAGTGCAGCCAGCGCCAGCTTTCCAGCATCAGGGTGTTCGCGTCGTAGTAAGACGGGTCATAAACCTGGAAGAAACGCTGTGCGCGGCCTTCGTTGTTGATAACAGTACCGTCGCTTTCGGCGAAGCTTGCTGCCGACAGCACCAGGTGCGCTTTGTCCATAATCGCCGTGCGCTGATGGTCAATTACCATCACCAGCGGCGCTTTCGACAGAGCCGCATCCACGCGAGCGGCAGAAGCATGACGATGCAGGTCGTTCTCAAGGACGATCACGCCGTCAGCCGCACCCGATTCGAGTTCGCTTAACGCCGCTTCCAGAGAACCGCCGCCAATCAAGCCCAGACCGACGCTGTTAACTGCGCGCGCAATCATGGTCACGCCCACGTCCGCCCCACGCCCTTTCAGCGCTTTCGCCACGTTTGCCGCAGCCTGAATCACGTCCGGGCTACCGGCGTTGGTGCCGGAAATAATCAGTGGTTTCTTCGCGCCGGCCAGAGCCTGCACGATCACGTCGATCTTGTTCTGCAGGTCACGATCCAGGCCTTCGACAGCCGGAGCACTGTTATCCAGCGCGTGAGCAATGGCAAAACCGAGACGCGCCTGGTCTTCTACCGGAGCGCGATAGGTCCACGCCGCGATGTCGTCCAGACGGGTGTTGTCGACGTTAGTGACAAACAGCGGATGCTTGGCGCGCTGGCCGATGTTGAGGATCGCCGCAATCTGCCAGTCAGCCACTTTCTGGGCCGCTGCCATTTCACGTGCTTTACCTTTCACCGCCTGACGAACCGCCAGTGCAACGCGTGCACCGGTCTGCGTCAGATCTTCGCCCAGCACCAGCACCGCGTCATAGGATTCGATTTCGCGCAGCGCGGGAGTACGGATACCGCCTTCACGCAGCACTTTCAGCACCAGCTCCAGACGTTCCTGCTCGCCGTGGGCGATACCGGTGTAGAAGTTATCCGCACCCACCAGCTCACGCAGCGCAAAGTTGCTTTCGACGCTGGCACGCGGGGAGCCGATACCGATCACTTTCTTCGACTGGCGCAGAATATCTGCCGCGCCCTGCATCGCTTGTTCAGCGTTGAGGGTGATCAGATCGTCGCCACGGCGCTGAACCGGCTGACGCGGACGGTCTTTCAGGTTCACATAGCCATAGCCGAAACGACCACGGTCGCAGAGGAAGTAGTGGTTAACGGTACCGTTGTAACGGTTTTCGATACGACGCAGTTCACCGTAGCGCTCGCCCGGGCTGGTGTTACAGCCGAGGGAACACTGCTGGCAGATGCTTGGCGCAAACTGCATGTCCCACTTACGGTTATAACGCTCGGAGTGCGTTTTATCGGTGAATACGCCGGTCGGGCAGATTTCTACCAGGTTACCGGAGAATTCGCTTTCAAGCGTACCGTCTTCCGGACGACCAAAGTAAACGTTGTCATGTGCGCCATACACACCCAGATCCTGACCGTCTGCGTAATCTTTGTAGTAACGTACGCAGCGGTAGCAGGCGATGCAGCGGTTCATTTCGTGAGAGATGAACGGCCCCAGATCCTGGTTGCGGTGGGTACGTTTGGTAAAGCGATAGCGACGGAAGCTATGACCCGTCATCACGGTCATATCCTGAAGGTGGCAGTTACCGCCCTCTTCACAGACCGGACAGTCGTGCGGGTGGTTGGTCATCAACCATTCCACAACGCTCTCACGGAACTGTTTCGCTTCTTCGTCTTCAATCGAAATAAAGGTGCCTTCGGTCGCTGGTGTCATACAGGACATGACCAGGCGTCCACGCGTGTCTTCCGCGTTTTGGTATTGCTTCACCGCACACTGGCGGCAAGCACCGACGCTGCCCAGCGCCGGATGCCAGCAAAAATACGGAATATCAAGGCCGAGAGACAGACAAGCTTCTAGCAGGTTGTCGGCCCCGTTGACCTCGTATTCTTTGCCGTCTACATGAATCGTAGCCATTAGCATGCTTCCAGTTGGCTCAGTCAGAGACTGAGCGTTAATCAAAATTCAGTATCGCTACCAGCGCGCTTTCAGCAGGTTCGGCTGAATACCGTTAATCAAATGGGTATTGCTGAACTGCTGCTTGATGCCCGCTTCGAATTCGTCGCGGAAATATTTAATCGCGCTTTGCAATGGCTCAACGGCACCTGGTGCGTGGGCACAGAAGGTTTTGCCCGGACCGAGGAATCGACACAGTTGCTCAAGTGTCTCGATGTCGCCAGGCTGGCCTTCGCCGCGCTCGATGGCGCGCAGGATCTTCACGCTCCACGGCAAACCGTCACGGCATGGCGTACACCAGCCGCAGGACTCGCGGGCGAAGAACTCTTCCAGGTTACGCACCAGCGACACCATGCCAATTTCATGGTCAACGGCCATCGCCAGCGCCGTACCCAGACGGCTGCCTGCTTTACCAATGCTTTCGAATTCCATCGGCAGGTCGAGGTGCGCTTCTGTCAGGAAGTCTGTCCCCGCGCCGCCCGGCTGCCAGGCTTTGAATTTCAGGCCATCGCGCATACCGCCCGCATAGTCTTCGAGGATTTCGCGTGCGGTGGTCCCGAACGGCAGCTCCCACAGACCCGGATTTTTAACGCGACCGGAGAAGCCCATCAGCTTGGTGCCAGCGTCTTTACTGGTCGAGATGTTCTGATACCACTCCACGCCGTTGGCGAGGATAGCCGGAACGTTACACAGGGTTTCGACGTTGTTGACACAGGTCGGTTTACCCCAGACGCCGGAGCTTGCCGGGAACGGAGGCTTGGAGCGCGGGTTCGCGCGGCGGCCTTCGAGGGAGTTGATCAGCGCGGTCTCTTCACCACAGATGTAACGCCCTGCCCCGGTGTGCACGAACAGCTCGAAATCAAAACCGGTGCCGAGAATGTTTTTGCCAAGCAGGCCCGCTTCGGTCGCTTCCGCGATGGCGCGACGCAGGTTTTCTGCCGCTTCAATGTATTCGCCGCGCAGGAAGATGTAGCCACGGTAGGCTTTCAGCGCGAACGCAGAAATCAGCATGCCTTCCACCAGCAGGTGCGGCAGCTGTTCCATCAGCAGGCGGTCTTTATAGGTGCCCGGCTCCATTTCATCGGCGTTACACAGCAGGTAACGGATGTTCATGGATTCGTCTTTCGGCATCAGGCTCCACTTCAAACCGGTGGAGAAGCCCGCGCCGCCGCGCCCTTTCAGGCCGGAGTCTTTCACCGCGTTGACGATTTCATCTGGCGCCATGCCGGAGAGCGCTTTACGTGCGCCTTCGTAGCCGTTTTTGCTCTGATATTCTTCGAGCCAGACGGGCTGTTTGTCATCGCGCAGACGCCAGGTCAGCGGATGAGTTTCAGCAGTGCGAATGACTGTTTTCATTTGTACCGCTCCAGCAGGTCAGGAATCGCTTCCGGCGTCAGATGGCTGTGAGTGTCCTCATCAATCATCATGCTCGGCCCCTTGTCGCAGTTACCCAGGCAGCAGGTTGGCAGCAGCGTGAAACGACCGTCGAAAGTCGTTTGTCCTGGCTTGATGTCGAGTTTTTTCTCGAGCGCGGCCTGGATGCCCTGATAACCGGTGATATGACACACCACGCTGTCGCAGTAGCGGATCACGTGACGGCCTACCGGCTGGCGGAAGATCTGGCTGTAGAATGTTGCCACCCCTTCCACGTCGCTTGCCGGGATACCCAGCACCTCGGCGATCGCGTAGATCGCGCCATCGGGTACCCAACCGCGCTGTTTCTGGACGATTTTCAGCGCTTCAATGGATGCCGCACGCGGGTCTTCGTAGTGATGCATCTCGTGCTCAATTGCCGCACGTTCTGCCGCACTCAGCTCAAAAGCCTCGGTTTGTGGTTGTTGATTCTCGTGCATAATTAGCGGTCCACATCTGACATAACAAAATCGATACTACCCAGATACACAATCAGGTCGGAGACCAGACTGCCGCGAATGGCGGACGGGATCTGCTGCAGGTGCGCAAAGCTCGGCGTACGAATACGCGTACGGTAGCTCATGGTGCTGCCGTCACTGGTCAGGTAGTAACTGTTAATACCCTTGGTCGCTTCCACCATCTGGAAGGATTCCTGGGCTGGCATGACCGGGCCCCATGAAACCTGCAGGAAGTGGGTGATCAGGGTTTCGATATGTTGCAGCGTGCGCTCTTTCGGTGGCGGCGTCGTCAGCGGGTGATCCGCTTTGAACGGGCCTTCCGGCATGTTGTTGAGGCACTGCTCAAGGATGCGCAGACTCTGGCGCAGCTCTTCCACTTTCAGCATCACGCGGGTGTAGCAGTCGGATACACCGCCGCCAACCGGGACTTCGAAGTCGAAGTTTTCGTAGCCAGAGTATGGACGGGCTTTACGCACGTCGAAATCAATACCGGTCGCACGCAGGCCAGCACCGGTGGTGCCCCACTCCAGCGCTTCTTTCGCGCCGTAAGCGGCCACGCCTTTGGAACGGCCAATCAGAATGGTGTTGCGCAGCGCGGCTTTCTCATAAGAGGCCAGACGCTTCGGCATCCAGTCGAGGAATTCACGCAGCAGGCGATCCCATCCACGCGGCAAGTCGTGTGCCACACCGCCGATACGGAACCAGGCCGGGTGCATACGGAAACCGGTGATGGCTTCAACCAGATCGTAAATTTTCTGACGGTCGGTAAACGCGAAGAACACCGGCGTCATCGCCCCAACGTCCTGAATGAACGTGGAGATATAGAGCAAGTGGCTGTTGATACGGAACAGTTCAGAGAGCATGACGCGGATAACATCAACGCGTTCAGGCACTTTGATACCGGCCAGTTTCTCTACGGCCAGCACATAAGGCATTTCGTTCACGCAGCCGCCGAGGTACTCGATACGGTCGGTGTACGGAATGTAGCTGTGCCAGGACTGGCGCTCGCCCATCTTCTCAGCACCACGGTGGTGGTAACCGACGTCAGGAACGCAGTCGACAATCTCTTCGCCGTCGAGCTGAAGAATAATACGGAATGCACCGTGCGCAGACGGGTGGTTTGGACCGAGGTTGAGGAACATGAAGTCCTCATTGTCGGTGCCACGCTTCATGCCCCAGTCTTCCGGCTTGAAAGTCAGCGCTTCCATCTCCAGATCCTGTTTGGCTTTGGTCAGCTCAAACGGGTCGAATTCGGTGGCGCGCGCCGGGTAGTCTTTACGCAGCGGGTGGCCGGTCCAGGTCTGCGGCATCATGATGCGCGTCAGGTGCGGGTGGCCATCGAAGGTCATGCCGAACATTTCCCAGGTTTCGCGCTCGTACCAGTTCGCGTTCGGGAAAAGTTTGGTGATCGTCGGCAGATGCATGTCGTTTTCAGACAATGCCACCTTGAGCATGATATCCCGATTGCGGTCTATTGAGATCAGGTGGTAGAAAACGGAAAAATCCGCCGCGGGTAAACCGTGACGGTGGGTGCGCAGACGCTCATCCATGCCGTGTAAGTCAAACAGCATGACGTAAGGTTTAGGTAATTTCTTTAAGAAATCGACTGCTTCCAGCAATTGTTCACGCTTGACCCAAACAACGGGTACCCCGGTGCGGGTGGCCTGAACAGTAAAGGCATCCGGCCCAAAACGGTTGCGCAGTTCGCCGATGACCGGGTCATCGAGATGATCCCGGGTTTGCCATGCGGCATCTTGCGCGGTTAAGTCGGTCATATTGTTCACCATTGCAAATGGTCCGTGGTGACTGTTAAGCCTGGCTTCGCGCTATTTGTATAGTGATATGCGAAGGTTTTTCTCCAGGCCTACAGGCGCAAATTAAATTTCGTCAGGCGTACGCAGATTGGTCACTGCAATACGTTCTCCGCGTTTACGCTCGCGCTCAGACTGCATATTGGCGCGGTACACGCCCTGGTCGCCAACCACCCAGGAAAGCGGACGGCGCTCTTTGCCGATCGACTCCTGCAGCAGCATCAGCGCCTGCATGTAAGCTTCCGGACGCGGCGGGCAGCCAGGGATGTAAACATCCACCGGGATAAACTTATCGACGCCTTGCACTACGGAATAAATGTCGTACATACCGCCCGAGTTTGCACAAGCCCCCATGGAAATAACCCATTTCGGCTCGAGCATCTGGTCGTAAAGACGCTGAATGACGGGCGCCATTTTGGTGAAGCAGGTTCCCGCTACCACCATCAGGTCAGCCTGACGAGGTGATGCACGCAGTACCTCGGCACCAAAACGCGCAACGTCATGCACCGCAGTGAATGACGTCACCATTTCAACGTAGCAGCAAGAAAGACCAAAGTTGTATGGCCAGATGGAGTTCTTACGACCCCAGTTGACCATATCGTGCATGGCATGTTCGAGCTTGCCCATGTACACGCTTTTGTTGACTTCTTGCTCCAGGGGGTCGGTTACGATCTCCTGTTTTTGCAGGGGGTAACGGTCATTCTCACCGTTAGGATCTATGCGGGTGAGCGTATAATCCATCTTATTGCCTCGCTGTTACTGCTGACGATTAGAGTTACTGTTTTCCGGGTTAACCAGTTCACGGCGTGAACGCACAGGTGTCCAGTCCAGCGCGCCGATGCGCACCAGGTAAACCAGACCGGCCAGTAGCACTAAAATGAAAATTGCGGCTTCGACAAAGCCAATCCATCCACTTTCGCGGATTGAAGTTGACCATGCGAACAGGTAGAGCGCTTCAACGTCGAAGATGACGAAGAACATGGCCACCAGATAGAACTTGGCGGACAGGCGTAAGCGAGCGGTACCTACCGAATCGATACCCGATTCAAATGGGGTGTTTTTGTGCCTTGCGCGGGCGCGACCGCCCAGGAACCAGCCACCGACTAACATCAGGCAGCACAGGCCTATGGCAACGATAAGAAAGATTGCGAATGCCCAATGATGAGCGACGACTTCTGTGGATGTTGACATACTCATTGCTTACTCATCAAAAGTGATATCTACAGCTCTGCTCTTGCTGGCAGATGGACATCACATCGATTCATGGGGAGGAACAAATAACCTTACACCGACTGTCAGAAATGAGACATAGACAGCAAAATGATGTGGTTTTTTACTCCTTTCTATAACCTTTTGTCAACTTTAACAAAGGTTTCTTCACATTAAATCACATAGATCGATTCTCATTAACATTTCATGCCCTTTAACCCTGGTGGGTCGATGACTTTACGTCAACCGCATGGTGTTGAATCGTGTCCGTTTTGAAGTAAAAGAAATATTACCCCCCTATTTTGACAGGATTTGCTGCTGATTCCTCCCCCCAAATAGGAGTATTTTCTTGATCTGAGACACGCTTTTGTTAATCCAATCCAAAAAACGGCAACATTTTTGCTGGTTTTTTAACATCAACACTGCAAACAGAATAACAAAACGCGAAACGTTTAAAAATCGAGCAAATATACTCATTACTATGATAATTAAACACTTTTTAAAATATCCCTAAAGATAATGACGATATTTTTGTCAAAAAAAAACCACTCCGCGAAAAATCCGCACGAGTGGTTCTTTTTTACACTTACAAATTGTTACGAGATTATTAGAGCCTGATCACTCAAAATCCCCTTCAACCACCAGGGAATCGCCCCCCCCTTCGGGAGTAACATTCTCGAATTGCCACGGATTGTGGTAGCTCACCATCGCTTCAAAGACGATTTTTGCCAGCTCATTATTGCTGCCCGGGTTATGGCACAGCAGATACTCCGTGTCAGGTAATGACGGTAATCCGTCAGATTTGCCTAAAACGCGCAAATCCGGGCTCATCATCTCAACAGGACGAGCGGTCACGCCAAGTCCCGCTTTCACGGCGGCGCGAACCGCAGGCAGCGTGGAAGCCACATAGGCTAAGCGCCACGGAATATTGGCTTCATTCAGCGCGGACAACACCATATCGCGGAACGGGCTGGGATCGTCCAGCAACACCAGCGGAATAGGCTCACCTTTTTGCAGCACATATTCCGCCGCGCAATACCAGTGCGTCGGCGACGTGCGCAGCGTCAGGCAATCAAATTGCCCAGGGCGGTGCGTTGTCACAACCAGATCAACTTCATGGTCTTTCAGCATATCAATCATGAAGGCATTTCGTTTGACGCTGACATCCAGCGCAAGCTTCGGATAAACCGAACTGATGCGATTAAGTAAAAACGGCAATATCGTATCAGCGGATTCATCAGAAGCGCCTAACGTTAAAACGCCCTGAAGATTGCTAAACATTAATGACATACATGCTTCATCATTGAAGCGCAGAATCTTCCTTGCGTAACCCAGTAACTGGATCCCGTGCTCGGTTAAGAGCTTATTACGACCATGGCGTGCAAAGAGCTCTTTGCCCACCAGCTGCTCGAGTCGCTGCATTTGTTGGCTCACCGCCGACTGGGTACGGCAAACAGCGGCTGCGGCGGCGGCAAACGTATTGAGATCAGCGACCGCAACAAAGGTTCTCAGCAGATCGAGGTCGAGATTCATTATCGGACGATTTGCATTTATCATATCTATTCACTTACAAGTTGCTCGTGCGGAGCTGCCCGACCGGCAGACTACATGACAGATAGTTATTGGCTGGTGTATAGCAGAAGTCAGAAACAACGTTCCATGACGATATTTTTATTCTCTTAAATGTTCAGGATATTTTTAGGTTTTGCTGATTTAGGTAAATTCCATTAAAGAAACTACACATCATCACCTTTTTTCACGCAACACGGGCACAGCAGTAAAGGTGTTGCCTATCCAGTATAGTAGAGATAATTCTAACAATAACAATCAACTAATTCAGGAAAAACAGGAGGAAATACACGTTATTGTAAACATTCCTCTCTTTTCCTGAGACAACATCTTAACCCAAATCCACTTTATTTATAAGTATTATTGCACCATTAATGATTAATCGATGTTGATTAACGGCTAAACTAATTTTATTAAAATTAACGAAAGTTAAGATTTCGGCCTCAATAATATATAAACATTAATTTAGATTAGCTTTATCCATTAATAATGCTTAACATTATTTTCACACGCGCAACCTTTGACCAATTCCCCCATTGAGCAAAGATATTAAGAAGCATTCCGGTTTTACGAAAGGTCACCCGAGGAAATCATTGCAATCTCATCGTTTCCCTACAAGAGAGCGGTTTTTAGCAGGGTAAAATACATTAAAAACCGCCGCAAACGCGATAATAAACTGCACTTACCTGCTAACGCAATGCTTTAAACGACCAAACTACCCTGCTGGCAGATAAATAGATTACGTCTTATTTTCGCATCCCGGCAAAATCTTCTTCTGTACACCCTTCAAAACGCAGCGCGGTGGGAGTACATTGTTCCGTGCTGACTTCCACGGCAGGGAGTGGCAACAACAGCTAAAAGGTCAACGATTCATGTCCCCTATCGAAAAATCCAGCAAATTAGATAACGTCTGTTACGACATCCGCGGTCCGGTTCTCAAAGAGGCAAAGCGCCTGGAAGAGGAAGGTAACAAGGTCCTGAAACTCAACATTGGCAACCCTGCGCCCTTTGGTTTTGACGCGCCGGACGAAATCCTGGTGGATGTGATCCGTAACCTGCCCACTGCGCAAGGCTACTGTGATTCAAAAGGACTCTACTCCGCCCGTAAGGCCATCATGCAGCACTATCAGGCCCGTGGGATGCGCGATGTCACCGTTGAAGATATCTATATTGGTAACGGCGTTTCCGAACTGATCGTGCAGGCGATGCAAGCCCTGCTGAACAGCGGCGATGAGATGCTGGTGCCTGCGCCGGATTATCCGCTGTGGACAGCGGCCGTTTCCCTCTCCAGCGGCAAAGCGGTGCACTATCTGTGCGACGAATCCGCCGACTGGTTCCCGGATCTCGACGATATCCGCGCCAAAATCACCCCGCGCACGCGCGGTATCGTGATTATCAACCCGAACAACCCGACGGGTGCGGTCTACTCCAAAGAGCTGTTGATGGAGATCGTGGAGATCGCCCGTCAGCACAACCTGATCATCTTCGCCGATGAGATTTACGACAAGATCCTCTACGACGCAGCGCAGCACCACTCGATTGCGACGCTGGCTCCGGATCTGCTGACCGTCACCTTTAACGGCCTGTCGAAAACCTACCGCGTGGCCGGTTTCCGTCAGGGCTGGATGGTTCTGAACGGCCCGAAAAAGCACGCTAAGGGCTACATCGAAGGGCTGGAAATGCTGGCCTCGATGCGCCTGTGCGCCAACGTTCCGGCGCAGCATGCGATTCAAACGGCGCTCGGCGGCTATCAGAGCATCAGCGAATTTATCGTGCCCGGCGGTCGCCTGTACGAGCAGCGTAACCGCGCATGGGAGCTGATCAACGATATTCCTGGCGTCTCCTGCGTGAAGCCTAACGGCGCACTCTACATGTTCCCGAAAATTGACGCTAAACGTTTCAATATTCACGATGACCAGAAGATGGTGCTCGATTTCCTGCTGCAGGAAAAAGTGCTGCTGGTTCAGGGAACCGCGTTTAACTGGCCATGGCCGGACCACGTGCGTATCGTCACCCTGCCGCGTGAGGATGACCTGGAAATGGCGATTAGCCGGTTCGGACGCTTCCTCTCCGGTTATCATCAGTAACCTCCCATCAGGCTGCCACTGGCAGCCTGATTTGCATCTTGCCTCCCCTCGCCGCACAATGAACGCTGTCGCAGTGCAAGACAAAAGGTATTCTATGAGTCAAAGTCATTTCTTCGCCCATCTCTCCCGCCTGAAACTCATTAACCGCTGGCCGCTGATGCGCAACGTGCGCACCGAAAACGTGTCGGAACACAGTTTGCAGGTGGCGATGGTTGCTCACGCCCTGGCCGCCATAAAAAACCGCAAATTCAACGGTAACGTCAATGCCGAACGCATCGCCCTGCTGGCGATGTACCACGACGCCTCCGAAGTATTAACCGGCGATCTGCCGACACCGGTGAAATATTTCAATTCGCAGATTGCCCAGGAATATAAGGCTATCGAGAAGATCGCCCAGCAGAAACTGGTGGATATGGTGCCAGAAGAGCTGCGGGATATTTTTGCGCCGCTGATCGATGAGCATCAGTGCACAGAAGAGGAAAGATTGCTGGTGAAACAGGCCGATGCCCTGTGCGCCTATCTCAAGTGCCTCGAAGAGTTGTCCGCCGGAAACAACGAGTTTTTACTGGCGAAAACGCGACTGGAAAAAACCCTCGAATCACGCCGCAGCGAAGAGATGGATTACTTTATGCAGGTGTTTGTGCCGAGCTTCCATCTGTCGCTGGATGAGATTAGCCAGGATTCACCTCTTTAGTCGTCCGTTGTGCCCGGCGGCGCTACGCTTGCCGGGCCTACAAAACCCTTAACGGGATGCCAACAACGATGTCAAAACGGGAACAGCACCGGAATCAGCACCACGCAAACCAGCATCACCAGAATGGTGAACGGCACCCCGAGCTTCACGAAATCGCTGAATTGATAGTTCCCCGGCCCCAGCACCAGCGTATTCACCGGTGACGAAACTGGCGTCATAAACGCCGCTGACGCCGCCATTGCGACCATCATCGCAAACGGATACGGCGACACGCCCATCGACTTCGCCATCGCCAGCGCAATAGGTGCCATCAGCACCGCCGTCGCGGTATTGGAGATAAACAACCCGATGGTGGCGCACATCACGAACAGACAAATCAGCATCATGTACGGGCCATAGCCCCCGCCGACGTCCATCAGCCCTTTCACCACCAGATCCACACCGCCTGTTTTTTGCAGCGCCAGCGCGAACGGCATCATACCGACGATCAGAATAATGCTCGGCCAGTGAATGGCTTTGTAGGCGCTCTCGGCGTCGATGCAGCGGAATTTGCCCATCAGCAGGCAGGCAATAATCGCCGCGATGGGGTTAGGAATTTCGTCGGTGAGCATCAGGGCGACCATCAGCACCAGACAGAATATGGCGTGCGGAGCCTGACTGTGGGCGGGTGAGGCGTCGCTCTCTTCGACAGGCATATTGAGCACCACAAAATCGCGCCCTTTTTGCCCGAGTTGGCTGATAAGCTTCCAGTTGCCGACCACCAGGAAGATATCGCCCAGCTGCAGCGGCTCATCCACTACCGCCCCTTCCATCGCAACGCCGTCGCGTTTCAGACCGACGACGTTCAGTCCGTAGCGGGTACGGAACCCGATTTCACGCACGGTTTTGCCCAGCAGTTCCGACTCAGGGATCAGCGAGACCTCCGCCATCCCCACGTCCAGCGCCTGGTCGGAGAAATACTCGCCGCGCAGCACCATCGGCTCCAGCAGTTGTTCAGTGCAGAACTCACGCAGATCCACGTCCGCCGTCGACATATCAATCAGCAGGACGTCGCGGGCGCGGAACTCAGACACCCCATTCACATTCACAATCACGCGACGGAACCGCCGCCAGCGCTCGACGCCAATGATATTCGCGCCGTAGCGTTCGCGCAGTTTGAGATCGTCCAGACGCTGACCAATTAGCGGTGAGCCGGGGCGGATCGCCAGGCGACGCGCGCGCCCGGTGAGGCGATACTCTTTGATCAGATCGCGGAAAGTGCGCCGACGCCAGCCGTCGCCTTTTTTGTGTTGCGTATCGCCCTTCAGCGCAAAGCGGGTCAGAAGCATGTAAATCACGCCGAGCACCAGCACGACCAGGCCAATCGGCGTCACGCTGAAGAAGCTAAACCCGGCATAGCCTTCGCGCAGCAGTTCGCTGTTCACCACCAGGTTTGGTGGCGTCGCGACAAGAGTCATCATGCCGCTAATCAGCCCGGCGAAACTCAGCGGCATCATCAACCGCGACGGTGAGGTCTGCATGCGCATTGAGACGCTTAACACCACCGGAATAAAGATCGCCACCACGCCGGTGGAGCTCATAAAAGCACCCAGCCCGGCGACCGTCAGCATCAGGTAGATGAGCATTTTGGTTTCGCTGCTGCCCGCCACTTTCACCAGCCAGGAGCCCATCACCGTGGCGACGCCGGTGCGCACCAGCCCGTCGCCGATGATAAACAGCGCGGCAATCAAAATGACGTTCGGATCGCTAAAACCGGAGAAGGCTTCGGAGAGCGTTAAGGTACCGCTCAGAACAAACGCGACGATAACCAGCAGAGCAACGGCGTCCATGCGCACTTTGCCGGTTGCAAAGAGAATGATGGCGATAGCAAGAAGGCTCAGCACCCAAATCAGTTCACCGTTCACAACATATCCTTGTCAGGGAAAGGGAGGGAAATTTTGCCATAAAAAGGCCCCAACAATGTGGGGCCAAATCATGGGTTTACATTTTCAGGGAGACGGTAACATTTCCGTCCGATCCCTTGTGGACCGAGAGCGCGGCAAGCGACGTGAGCGCGAAATCCACTTCGTCGAGCCGGGGCGAACCGGCCGGGACATTCACGGCAATCACGTGGCTACCGGCGTTGAGCCCTGCCAGCACACCGGCGGCGGCGTCTTCGACCACCACGCAATCCTTCGGATGAATGCCCAGCAGTTCCGCGCCTAATAAAAACGCATCCGGCTCCGGTTTACCGCGCTTCACACGTTCAGCGGTGACGAACACTTCGGGCATCGGCAGGCCTGCGGCCTTGTGGCGGGCATGAGCGACGGGAATTGAACCCGAGGTCACGATCGCCCATGGGATCTGCGCTTCGTTCAGATGCTGGAGCAGCTCAAGCGCGCCCGGGAGTGCCGCAATACCCTCGACATCCTGAGCTTCAATTTGCTCCAGATATTTGAACTCCGCCTGAATCTCCTCTTCGGTTCTTCCGGATAAGAAGTGGCGTAAAGAGGTAATGGCCTGTTTGCCATGGATGAAATTCAACACGTCCTGATGGTCGATGCCATGCCTGTCGGCCCAATGGCACCACGAGCGCTCGACAACCGGCAGCGAATCCACCAGCGTACCGTCCAGATCAAACAGAAAACCTTTACACTGCACACTCACCCCCTCAGGCGTTAATAATTTGCTGAATCTCGTTGCTGCTTAAATGGTACTGACGCGGGCAGGCGTGCCACGCGCTTAACATACGCTGATATTTTTCCCACATCGGCGTCTGGGAGTTGAAGCCATGAGTACCGGCATCAAAATGGGTGTAGCGCCCTTCGGTGTTCACCATAAAGCGAACATAGCTCAGGTAGCGGGATTCGGTCGCCACGTCAAAACCAAGGAAGGTTACGCGACGCTCATCGATGGTTTGAGCATCTTTCAGATTGGTCCAGGAAACATGCAGCGCGTGGTACATCTCCATGATGTCGATGACGGTGCGGCACGTCTCTTCTTTCAGTTCACCAAATTCACGATCCAGCTCGCGCATCTGCAAGCCAAAGCCACGTTCGACGATAGTCTGCAAGCGGCGATAGCGCTCAGCGTTGTCGGGATCAAGCATAGTCATCATCTTGTACTGATTGGACAAAATCAGACGTTGAGCGTTGGTCATTTCCATCTTTCGACTCCTGTTGCGCGTTGCACTCAAAAAAAAGACACGGTAACTGATTGTTACTGTGCCTTCTTTTCGTGACCGTTTCGATGATCAATCACAAGTCATCAAGGAATGTTTTATCAAGTTGCTTAAAAGCGCGCTTGAGCGTGTCGGCCAGCGCCTGGTAATCCGGCTTACCTTCCACCGGGGCCAGCGCCTGACCGGCTTCCTGAAGTTTCCCGCGCACTTCATAAAACCAGTGTAAAATAGTAGGTGGCAGCGGTGTGACAGAACGTTTGCCCAGCCACCACAGTCCTTGCATCGGAAGTGTTAACGCAAATAGCGCCGTCGCGACGGCCGGGCCAAGCTGGCCGCCGAGGGCAATTTGCCAGCACAGGGTAAAGACGGCAATCGGCGGCATAAAGCGGATCGCATAGCGGGTGATGCGGATGACGCGGTTATCGATAAACACCGGGGCAAGGCGCTTTTCCAGGGGCCACGTCTTTGCGTAATGCTGGCCCCGACGAAACAGGCTAAAGAAGCTCACGGAGGGGTTCTCTGGTGTCGACATGGCTGTACCTCAACTTCACATATAAAAATTAAAATTTTCGTGCAAATCCACAACAAGCTATGACAACGTTCAAAATATTTTGTCATCGCTACCCAGTATCGGGTATTCTGTGCCAGCCTGATTGGGCCTTAGACGAGAATCGTTAACTCGTCAAATTATCGCATATTATGCCATTGTCTGAAAATCGTTCAAAATGGCATAAAATCATATGGATTTCTTTCATCCTGCCAGAATGTTCGTTTGGCATGATGTTAATCATAAATGTCTGGGTCATCTTGCGCTACGCTACGAGACTCACTGACGTTTTTTTAGCCACGTATCAATAATAGGTACTTCCATGTCGAGTAAGTTAGTACTGGTTCTGAACTGCGGTAGCTCCTCACTGAAATTCGCCATCATCGATGCGCTCAACGGTGAAGAGTACCTCTCTGGTTTGGCCGAATGTTTCCATCTTCCTGAAGCACGTCTTAAGTGGAAAATGGACGGCAGCAAACAAGAAGCGGCTTTAGGTGCAGGCGCCGCTCACAGTGAAGCGCTGAACTTTATCGTTAACACTATTCTGGCACAAAAACCAGAACTGTCTGCTCAGCTGACTGCAATCGGTCACCGTGTTGTTCACGGCGGCGAGAAGTACACCGGCTCTGTAGTGATCGACGAATCCGTGATTCAGGGTATCAAAGATGCAGCCTCTTTTGCACCGCTGCACAACCCTGCGCACCTGATCGGCATCGCGGAAGCGCTGAAATCCTTCCCGAATCTGAAAGACAAAAACGTCGCTGTCTTCGACACCGCGTTCCATCAGACCATGCCGGAAGAGTCCTACCTCTATGCCCTGCCGTACAGCCTGTACAAAGAGCACGGCGTACGTCGCTACGGCGCACACGGCACCAGCCACTTCTACGTTACTCAGGAAGCGGCCAAGGTTCTGAACAAACCTGTTGAAGAGCTGAACATCATCACTTGCCACCTGGGCAACGGTGGTTCTGTTTCCGCTATCCGCAACGGCGAGTGTGTTGATACTTCTATGGGTCTGACCCCGCTGGAAGGTCTGGTGATGGGTACCCGTTCCGGTGACATCGACCCGGCGATTATCTTCCACCTGCACGACACCCTGGGCATGAGCGTTGATGCGATCAACAAAATGCTGACCAAAGAGTCTGGCCTGCTGGGTCTGACCGAAGTCACCAGCGACTGCCGTTACGTTGAAGACAACTACACCACCAAAGCTGACGCTAAACGTGCAATGGACGTTTACTGCCACCGTCTGGCGAAATACATCGGTTCTTACACCGCGCTGATGGATGGTCGTCTGGATGCGGTTATCTTCACCGGCGGTATCGGTGAGAACGCGGCAATGGTTCGTGAACTGTCCCTGGGCAAACTGGGCGTTCTGGGCTTTGAAGTTGATCACGAGCGTAACCTGGCTGCCCGTTTCGGCAAGTCTGGCTTCATCAACAAAGAAGGCACCCGCCCGGCTCTGGTTATCCCAACCAACGAAGAGCTGGTCATCGCGCAAGACGCGAACCGTCTGACTGCCTGATTCCACACCGCCAGCCTAGCTGGCGGTGCTGTTTTGTACCCCGCCCGATGCGGCGGTAACCAAAAGAGGATAAACCGTGTCCCGTACTATTATGCTGATCCCTACCGGAACCAGCGTCGGCCTGACCAGCGTCAGCCTTGGCGTTATCCGTGCTATGGAACGCAAAGGCGTTCGCCTGAGCGTCTTTAAGCCTATCGCCCAGCCTCGTGCCGGTGGCGATGCGCCAGACCAGACCACCGCCATCGTGCGTGCGAATTCCGGTCTGCCAGCGGCTGAACCGCTGAAAATGAGCCACGTTGAGTCTCTGCTCTCCAGCAATCAGTCCGATGTGCTGATGGAAGAGATCATCGCCAATTTCCACGCGAATGCGCAAGACGCAGAAGTGGTGCTGGTTGAAGGCCTGGTTCCGACGCGCAAACACCAGTTTGCTCAGTCTCTGAACTTTGAAATCGCCAAAACCCTGAACGCTGAAATCGTGTTCGTGATGTCCCAGGGTACCGATACCCCGGAACAGCTGAACGAGCGTATTGAGCTGACTCGCAGCAGCTTCGGCGGCGCGAAAAACACCAACATCACCGGCGTTATCGTTAACAAACTGAACGCACCGGTTGATGAACAAGGCCGTACCCGCCCTGACCTGTCTGAAATTTTCGACGACTCTTCCAAAGCGAAAGTCGTGAAAGTGGACCCGGCTCAGCTGAGCGCAAGCAGCCCGCTGCCAGTTCTGGGCGCGGTGCCATGGAGCTTCGACCTGATCGCCACCCGTGCGATCGACATGGCGCGTCACCTGAATGCGACCGTGGTTAACGAAGGCGACATCAACACCCGTCGCGTAAAATCTGTGACCTTCTGTGCGCGCAGCATTCCGCACATGCTGGAACATTTCCGCGCAGGTTCCCTGCTGGTCACTTCCGCTGACCGTCCTGACGTGCTGGTTGCAGCCTGTCTGGCCGCGATGAACGGCGTTGAGATCGGTGCAATCCTGCTGACCGGCGCTTATGAAATGGACCCTCGCGTGGGCAAGCTGTGTGAACGTGCGTTCGCCACCGGCCTGCCAGTGTTCATGGTGAACACCAACACCTGGCAGACCTCCCTGAGCCTGCAGAGCTTCAACCTGGAAGTGCCGGTTGATGACCATGAGCGTATCGAGAAAGTTCAGGAATACGTTGCAAGCTACATCAACGCTGACTGGGTTGAGTCTCTGACTGCGACCTCCGAGCGTAGCCGTCGTCTGTCTCCACCAGCCTTCCGCTACCAGCTGACCGAGCTGGCGCGTAAAGCCGGTAAACGTGTTGTTCTGCCAGAAGGCGACGAACCACGTACAGTGAAAGCAGCCGCTATCTGTGCAGAGCGCGGAATCGCGACCTGCGTGCTGCTGGGTAACCCGGATGAAATCACCCGCGTTGCCGCGTCTCAGGGCGTGGAACTGGGTTCGGGTATCGAAATCGTCGATCCAGAGGTGGTCCGCGAGAGCTATGTTGCCCGTCTGGTTGAGCTGCGTAAGAGCAAAGGCATGACCGAAGCCGTTGCCCGCGAACAGCTGGAAGACAACGTGGTTCTGGGTACCCTGATGCTGGAGCAGGATGAAGTTGACGGCCTGGTTTCTGGTGCTGTTCACACCACCGCGAACACCATCCGTCCACCGCTGCAGCTGATCAAAACTGCACCAGGCAGCTCTCTGGTCTCTTCTGTGTTCTTCATGCTGCTGCCTGAACAGGTTTACGTTTACGGCGACTGTGCGATTAACCCGGATCCAACTGCTGAGCAACTGGCTGAGATCGCTATTCAGTCTGCGGACTCCGCGATTGCCTTCGGTATCGAACCGCGCGTGGCGATGCTCTCCTACTCTACCGGCACCTCCGGCCAGGGTAGCGACGTTGAGAAAGTACGTGAAGCGACCCGTCTGGCGCAGGAAAAACGTCCTGACCTGATGATCGATGGCCCGCTGCAGTACGACGCCGCAGTGATGGCTGACGTTGCGAAATCCAAAGCGCCGAACTCTCCGGTTGCAGGTCGCGCTACCGTGTTCATCTTCCCGGATCTGAACACCGGTAACACCACCTATAAAGCGGTACAGCGTTCTGCCGACCTGATCTCCATCGGGCCGATGCTGCAGGGTATGCGCAAGCCGGTGAACGACCTGTCCCGTGGCGCGCTGGTAGACGATATCGTCTACACCATCGCTCTGACCGCGATTCAGTCTTCACAGCAACAGCAGTAAGGTTTTGCCGGATGGCGCTTCGCTTATCCGGCCTACAAAACCGTAGGCCCGGTAAGCGTTAGCGCCACCGGGCAACAAAAAGGCGACCAATAAATGGTCGCCTTTTTTATTTACAGCAGCTCTCGCGCCGCCGAGACAATATCGTGAGCCGTCAGGCCATACTCTTTTTGCAGGAAATCCTGCGTCCCGACCTGACCGTAGCGCTCCTTCACCCCCACGCGACGCATCGGCACCGGGCACGTTTCGACCAGCACTTCCGCCACCGCAGACCCTAATCCGTTGTGAATGCTGTGATTCTCACAGGTGACAATCCGCCCGGTTTTCTCGGCGTAGTTTTTCACCAGCATCCGGTCGATAGGTTTCAGGGTAAACATGTCGATCACCGCCGCGCTGACCCCCTCCTGCTCGAGCTGGCGCGCCGCTTCCAGCGCTTCCGCCACCATAATGCCGTTGGCAATCAGAGTAATATCACTCCCCTCGCGCAGCACGTTGCCTTTGCCAATCGTGAACGTGGAGCCTGGCGCATAGACGCTCGGGGCCTGCTTACGAATGGTGCGCACCCAGTAGAACCCGTCGAGATCGATAAGCTGGCGCAGCACGTCCTCGAACATCACGGCATCGGTGACTTCCAGCACCACCGAATGCGCCAGACCGCGTACAATCCCCATATCCTCAAACGACATATGGGTGCCGCCGTTGTGACAGGCCGTGACGCCCGCGTCCGAGGCGATCACTTTGACGTTATTGCGCTGATAATCCAGCGACATAAACAGCTGATCAAAGCAGCGACGGCTGGCGAATGCCGTAAAGGTATGCACAAAAGGTCTGCGTCCGGTCAGCGATAAACCCGCCGCCGTGCCAATAACGTTGGCCTCCATAATGCCGCAGTTGATCACGTGCTGCGGGTAATCACGCGCCACGCCGTCCATCGCCATTGAGCTCATCAGATCGGCTTCGAGGGCGATAATCTCGCTTCCGGCTTCAATCTGGCTGGCCACGAAACCGGCGTACACTTTGCGCATCTCGATAGCGTCTTTTTGTCCTGCGGGTGCAACCTTAATCATTTGCGGCCTCCAGTTGGCGAATCGTCTCATTCAGCGCGGCTTTGACGTCATCCGTCAGTCGCAGGTGGTGGGAGTTGCTTAACTGCTCCAGATACGGCACGCCCTGCCCTTTGATGCTGTCGAGGATCACCACCCGTGGGCGGGCCTCGGCGGCAGGCGGCTGCGAAACGGCCTCCAGCAGCCCGGCCACGTCATCTCCTTTGACCGTCACCACATCAAAGCCAAAGGCGCGGAATTTCCCTTCGAGGTCGAACGCGCAGATGATCTCGTCCAGCTCACCGTCGAGCTGCTGTTTGTTCCAGTCGACAAAAATGGTCAGATTGTTCAGCCGGTGATGGGCAATAAACTGGAAGGCTTCCCAGCACTGGCCCTCGTTCAGCTCGCCGTCACCGACGATGCAGAATACCCGGTTTGGACGCCCCGCCAGCTTGTGTGACAGCGCCATGCCGCCCGCAATCGAAATCCCCTGCCCGAGCGAGCCGGTCGTCGCATCCACGCCGCGCGTTTTCAGGCGATCCGGGTGGCTTGGGAGCCGCGTCCCGTTCTGGTTCAGGGTGCTCAGTTCTTCCACCGGGAAATAGCCTTTAATCGCCAGCGTACTGTAGAGTGCCGGGCCCGCATGGCCCTTGGAGAGCACGAAGTAGTCACGCTCCGGCCAGTCGGGATCGGCCGGGTCGATTTTCATCACCGCGCCGTAGAGCACCGCCAGGGTTTCCACTACCGACATACTGCCGCCGTAATGTCCGAACCCCAGTTGCGTTAAGGATTTGAGCGTTTCCACGCGGATCTCGCGCGCCAGTCGGGTCACTTCTTTCACATTCATGATTTGGCTCCGGTGTTTTCCTGCGCGTTACCGCCCGCAGTTTTGTTTTTAGCAAACAGGTTGTAGGCCACCAGCACGGCAAACAACGCGACGACGAGGCCGGTGATAGCAAACGGTGACAGGTAGCGCGCCAGGTTGCCCAGCACGATGCCCACCGCGCCAAAATCGGCGTCAGAGAAGGTGGTGTTAGCGAAACCAATCGCCCCCAGCACCGGCAGCAGCATCACCGGCAGGAAGGTAATCAGCAGGCCGTTGGCAAAGGCACCGATCATCGCCCCGCGACGCCCACCCGTTGCGTTACCGAACACGCCAGCGGTTGCCCCGGTGAAGAAGTGCGGCACCACGCCCGGCAGGATCAGCACCCAGCTAAACTGTCCGCACAGGAACAGCCCGACGATCCCGCCGAGGAAGCTGAACAGGAAGCCAATCAGCACGGCGTTAGGCGCATAGGGATAGACCACCGGGCAGTCGAGGGCTGGACGCGCATTCGGCACCAGTTTTTCGGAGAATCCGGTGAAGGCCGGGACGATCTCCGCCAGAATCAGGCGCACGCCCTGCAGGATGATGAACACACCCGCTGCGAAGGTGATCGCCATGATGATGGCGTAAACCAGATAGTTTTGGCCGCCGCTGAAGGTGGCTTCTACGTACTCGCGCCCGGCGCTGACGGCCATGATCAGGTAGATAATCATCATGGTCAGCGAGATAGAAATTGAGCTGTCGCGCAGGAAGCTTAAGTTCTTCGGCAGGTTCATCTCTTCAGTAGAACGCGAACCTTTCCCGCACTTGCTGCCGATCCAGCCGGAGAGCACGTAGCCCAGCGTCCCAAAGTGACCAAAGGCAATGTCGTCATTGCCGGTGATGCGCTTCATATAGCGTTGCGCCAGCGCCGGGAAGAACGCCATGATTAAGCCCAGAATCAGCGAGCCGGTAAAGACCAGGCCGATGCCTTCGAAACCCGCCACCGTCAGGATCACGCCGATCATACAGGCCATATAAAAGGTGTGATGCCCGGTGAGGAAGATGTATTTCAGACGCGTAAAGCGGGCGACAATAATATTCGCCACCATCCCGAAGGCCATAATCAGCGCCGTGGATGCGCCGTATTTCTCCAGCGCAATCGAAACAATCGCTTCGTTATTCGGAATAATTCCCTGAATACTAAAGGCGTGTTCAAACATCCCGCCTAAGGGATTTAACGAGCCCACCAGCACCGTGGCACCACCGCCCAGCACAATAAAACCGAGAATGGTTTTAATGGTGCCTTTTACTACATCAGAAAACGGTTTTTTCTGCGCCACCAGGCCAATTAAAGCAATTAATCCCACCAGCACTGAGGGGACTTTTAAAATATCAACAACGAAATTCAGCGTTTCAAGGATAAACATATCCACCTCGCCTCAACAGGGTTATTGTTTCGCGAACCAGGCGCTGAGCTGCGCTTCGAGTTCATTGATATCGATAATGTTGGTGATCACCACCAGCTGGCTTTCCGGCACGCTTGCGCTGGCGGCGATGTCTTTTGCCATCACGAACAGGTCAGCGGCTCCCGGTGTGGCCGAGGAGAGATCGGAGTGCTCCACCTCAGCTTCAATATTTAATTTCTTGAGGACTTTTTTGATATTCATTTCGACCATAAAACTGCTGCCCAGGCCGGAGCCGCAAATCGCCATAATTTTCATTGTTATGCCTTTTTTGAGTAGAGTACGTCCGCATCACGCATCGGCGTAATGAGTCAATTAATCGGAATGGGTAATAACGTCAGAAGCGTTCGATAATGGCTTTTATTTCCTCCCGCGTATTAACGTTATGCAGTTCGGCCAAATCCTCATCGCTGGAAAATAACTCGGCCAGCGCGGAGATCATTTCGATATGGCTGTGTTTATCGGGTGCAGCCAGCATGATAATAATATCTACCGGATCGAACTCTCCGGCACCAAATGCGACTCCCTGTTTCAGTTTTAATAATGAGAGGCCAAGCCCTTTCGCCCCTTCTTCTGGCCGCGCATGCGGCATCGCCAGCCCTGGTGCCAGCACGTAATAGGGTCCTAACTTATGATGCTGTTCGACAATCGCCGTCACATACTCCGGGGAGATGACGTTCATCTCCAGCAGCGGTCTGGCGCACAGCTCCAGCGCCTGCGGCCAGTCCTCAACGCTCTCTTCCAGCGTGATGGTTGCATCATGTATCCAGCTTTTGAGCACTTTCTTCTCCCGCCTGAGGTCAATGATGAACAAACTTTATGCAAGCCCATCGCGGATAGCTGCGATCCGGATCACAAAGATAGCGCTACCAATTTCGAACATTCAGAATTGTGATAGCGCTATCAAATTGGAATCCGCACGGGAAATCACAGTAAAAAAAGGGATTTAAGGCGTATACTCAAATTCATGTGAAGCGAAGGATGATAAGAAAAACGCGTCTGGTCACCAGGAATTTGTATGTCTCTAACCCGAAAACGACGTAGTACCGGCAAAGTGACTATCTCGGATGTCGCGCAGCTTGCCGGAGTGGGTACTATGACGGTGTCCCGCGCATTGCGCACGCCTGAGCAGGTTTCCGATAAGCTACGAGAAAAAATTGAAGCGGCGGTGCAGGAGCTGGGTTATATGCCCAATCTTGCGGCCAGCGCGCTGGCGTCAGCATCGTCCAGGACCATTGCGATGGTCGTGCCCAATCTGGCAGAGGATGGTTGTTCCGATATGTTTGCCGGATTGCAGCAGGTCCTGCAGCCCGCCGGATACCAGATTATGCTGGCAGAATCGCAGCACCGGCCTGAGCAGGAAGAGAAATTGCTGGAAACGCTGCTCGCCTCGAACATTGCGGCGGCGATTTTACTCAGCGCGGAACACACGGATACCGTTCGCCACTGGCTGAAAAACGCCTCGATCCCGGTGATGGAAATGGGCGCGATGCGCGCCGACCCGCTGGATATGAATATCGGCATCGACAACGTCGCGGCGATGTACGAACTCACCGAACTGGTGATTCAGCGCGGCTATCAGAATATCGGGCTGTTGTGCGCCAATCAGGAGCAGTGGATTTTCCAGCAGCACCTGCAGGGTTGGTACAAAGCGATGTTGCGCCACCATATGTCCCCCAATCGGGTGATTAACGCCGCGCTGCCGCCGAACTTCTCGACGGGGGCGTCACAGCTGCCGGAGTTTTTACTCGCCTGGCCTGAGCTGGATGCGCTGGTCTGCGTCTCTGACGAGCTGGCGTGCGGCGTGCTGTATGAATGTCAGCGCAGACGCATCAAAGTGCCGGATGATTTGGCAGTAGTGGGTTTTGGCGATAGCGACGTGAGCCGCGTCTGTCAGCCGCCGCTGACGACCATGGCGGTGCCACATCGCAAGATTGGTGTTGAAGCGGGACGTGCGCTGCTGGAGCGCTTAAATGGCGACGACTGGCGCGATCAGAAACCGATCGCCTCCAGTCTGTGCTTGCGGGAAAGCTGCTGAGATTTACTCAGCCTGCTCCTGCTTCTCAGGTTTTGCGGATTCATTTTTGGCGTTGCGGCTCATCCACAGCGCCAGGGCTTTCAGTGAGTCCGGCGTAAATTCATCGCAACGGGCGGTGATCTCTTCTGGCGTCATCCAGCTCACTTCGCTCACCTCTTCTTCCTGAAGCGCGAATGGCCCGTGGGAAACGCAGCTAAACAAGCCACCCCAGACGCGACAATGTTTGTCCTCGAAGTAGAACAAACCGTGCTCGGCAAAGGGGACACCGGCGATGCCTAACTCTTCTTCGGCTTCACGACGCGCGGAATCCAGCAGGATTTCATCGGCCTGAACGACGCCGCCTGCCGTTGCGTCAAGCATGCCTGGCATAAAGTCTTTCGTTTCAGTACGTCGCTGTACCAGGATCTTGCCCATACCGTCGTGAACAACGATGTAGGTGGCGCGATGGCGCAGACGTTCAGCCCGCATTTGCTCGCGGCTGGCCTGTGCAATCACTTCATTGTCTTCGCTGACAATGTCTACCCACTCTGTACTTGCCAAATGACTCTGCTCCACCATCGGGAACCCTTCTCGTTAAGCGCTCTTTTGGCGCGTTTGACTTTTGAGGTGTAACTTACGGATTAATGCTGACCTGCGCAATAACTTGCTGATCATTAAGTGCGATAACGCTCAAGAGATTCTCATCCAGCAGGCCATAGCTGGGAGCATGTCCCCCTTTCGGAATGCTGACGGACCCTGGATTGAAATGAACGATATCCCCGTGTAATGCCGCCACCGGAATATGAGTATGACCGTAAACCAGCACATCGCCAGTCGCGAGCGGCGGCAGATTCTCCGGGCCAAAAAGATGTCCGTGGGTTAAAAACAGACGGGTATTTTCCAGCAACACCTGCTGCCAGGGGGCCGTTATCGGGAAGTGAAGCAGCATCTGGTCAACTTCGCTGTCGCAGTTGCCGCGCACCGCAATAATTTTATCCGCGTACTGGTTCAGTTTTTCCGCCACCTGCGCCGGAGCGTAGCCTTCCGGGAGCGCATTGCGCGGCCCGTGGTTGAGCACATCACCGAGGATTATCAGCCACTGCGCACCGCTTTCTACAAAGCGTGACAGCACGCGTTCCGTCGCGGGCAGCGACCCGTGAATATCCGATGCAAACATGAGTTTCATCAGGGACTCCTTTCAAATGATCACTGCCCTATGATACCTGAACCCACGGGGTTTATCAGCCTGCGCGCTTTGCGGAGAGCGCCACAAAACGCTGCACGGAGGCGCGCTGCCACTGGAATGAAGCGTAATCGGCCAGCGCTTGTGGCACCTCGTCGCCATTCAGCACCAGGCGGTTGAGCATCAACGCCAGATCGGCATCGGCGATGCACCATTCACCAAACAGATTCGGGTTGCCGTGTTCCAGCAGTTTCGCCGCCGTTTCGAAGAGTTTGCTGGCGCTCGCCGCGCCCGCGTCGTTGAGCGCAGGCTTTTTCGCCCCGCCGAAAATCACATCCGTCGACCGCTGTTCGCGAATCGGCCCCAGATCGCTCCTGAGCCACGCCTGGATCTGCCGTGCCCGCGCGCGCTTTTGCAGATCGTGAGGATAGATGCGCTCCCACTCCGGCGGCGCAAAGCGATCTTCCAGGTATTCATCGATCGCCGAGGATTCGCTGAGCTCAAACCCGTCAATTTCCAGCACCGGCACGCGACGCGTCAGCGCATAACCCTGCCACTGCGGTTTGAGGTGATCGCCGCGATCCAGGTCAACGGTTTTGAGGTTAAACGTCAGCCCCTTCTCCGCCAGCGCGATATACACACTCATCACATAAGGCGAGAAAAAGTTGGCATCGGACCACAGGGTAATCGCAGGTTGGCTCATAACATCCTCATCGGCTGATCGGTTTTCATCCAACATATAATCTCTTTGCGTTCCTGTCACTTGATGAAAACTCACGATTTATGCGCAGCGCCTATACTCGTTTTTATGGCATGAAATAATGTAAGGACAGGAGTTGAGATGATAGACCTCTATTTTGCCCCGACCCCCAACGGACACAAGATCACGTTATTTCTGGAAGAGACGCAGCTGGATTATCGCATTATCAAAGTGGATATCAGCAAGGGCGATCAGTTCCGGCCTGATTTTCTCGCCATCTCGCCCAACAATAAAATCCCCGCGATTGTCGATCACGCTCCGGCGGACGGCGGCAGGCCGCTGAGTCTGTTTGAATCCGGCGAGATCCTGCTCTATCTGGCGGAGAAAACCGGGAAACTGCTGAGCGGCGAACTGCGCGAGCGCCACCATACGCTGCAGTGGCTGTTCTGGCAGTCGAGCGGGCTTGGCCCCAGCCTCGGGCAAAACCATCACTTCAACCACTTCGCCCCGCAGCCGATTCCTTATGCTATCGAACGCTATCAGGTGGAGACACAGCGGCTTTACGGCGTGATGAACAAGCGGCTGGAAAAATCTCCGTGGCTGGGCGGGGACCATTACAGCATCGCCGATATTGCCTGCTGGCCGTGGATCAACGCCCACGTGCGCCAGCGAATCGACCTTGCGACTTATCCCGCCGTGAACAATTGGTTCGAGCGAATTCGCAATCGCCCGGCGACAGAACGCGCGATGCAGAAGGCGCAACAAATTTAAGCGCCCGCCCCGTTGGGCGCGCCGAAAATCCTCATGTATTATGATCTGAATAACAAACAGAGGAAGCCTGCAATGTCACAGCATGACGCTATTATTCGTATAAAAAACTTACGCTTACGCACTTATATCGGCATTAAACCTGAAGAGATCGAAAATCGTCAGGACATCGTGATTAACGTGGTGATCCACTACCCGGCCGAGAAAGCGCGCGCCAGCGAAGATATCAACGATGCCCTGAACTATCGCACCATCACCAAGAGCATCATTAAGTACGTGGAGAATAACCGCTTCTCATTGCTGGAAAAATTAACTCAGGATGTGCTCGACATCGCACGCGAACATCACTGGGTCACTTATGCTGAAGTGGAAATCGATAAACTTCACGCGCTGCGTTACGCCGACTCGGTCTCCATGACCCTGAGCTGGCAACGCTAAGCGCAATCCCGGAGGTAGTATGAAGATTCTGGTGACTGGCGGTACAGGCCTGATTGGTCGTCATCTCATTTCGCGTCTGCAGGTGCTGCATCACGAGATTACCGTGGTGACGCGCAATGCAGAGAAAGCCCGTCAGGTGCTGGGAAAAGACGTTGGCATCTGGAAGGGTCTCGCTGAGCATCAGAATCTGGACGGCTTCGACGCCGTCATCAACCTCGCAGGCGAGCCTATCGCCGACAAACGCTGGACCGAAGAGCAAAAACAGCGGCTGTGCGACAGCCGCTGGAACATCACGCAAAAGCTGGTCGATCTGTTCCACGCCAGCACTACCCCGCCGTCGGTACTGATTTCCGGCTCGGCGGCCGGGTATTACGGCGATCTCGGGGAAGTGGTCGTCACCGAAGAAGAACCGCCGCACAACGAATTCACCCACAAACTCTGCGCGCGCTGGGAGCAAATCGCCTGCGGCGCGCAAAGCGACACGACCCGCGTCTGCCTGCTGCGAACCGGCGTGGTGCTGGCGCCGAAAGGTGGCATTCTGGCGAAGATGTTGCCGGTGTTTAAACTCGGTCTCGGCGGCCCGATGGGCAGCGGTCGTCAGTATCTGGCGTGGATCCACATCGACGATATGGTCAACGGTATTCTGTGGCTGCTGGATAACGATCTGCGCGGCCCGTTCAATATGGTTTCGCCCTATCCTGTGCGTAACGAACAGTTCGCCCATGCGCTGGGCCACGCCCTGAAACGCCCGGCGGTTCTGCGCGCCCCTGCCACCGCCATTCGCCTGATGATGGGCGAATCGTCGGTGCTGGTGCTGGGGGGGCAGCGCGCCCTGCCAAAACGGCTGGAGGCGTCAGGGTTTGCCTTCCGCTGGTATGATTTAGAAGAAGCCCTGGGAGATGTGGTGGGTTAAATCTGCCGTGTCGCTTATGGTAGAGTCGTACGTCAGACTCCCCAGAATGGCGACACTATGGCGACAATCACCACTCCCCGACTTCAGCTTTCCCCGTTCAAACCCTCCGACTGGGCGTTCTTCCGCTCGCTGCGCGAAGACCGCGCCATCATGCGCTATATGGCGGCCATTGCCCCTGAAAAAGAGACGCGACGCTTGTTCGCCATCCGCCTCGCAGCACCGCATACCTTCGTGATCCGCTCCCGTCATGAGGACACGCCGCTCGGCGATATCGGCCTGCAAATCAGTGCGAAGTATCGGGAAGAGGCGGATATCGGCTACACGGTAATCCCGCAGGCGCAGGGCAAAGGCATTGCCAGCGAGGCGCTGCGCGCGGTGTGCGACTATGCATTCACTCAGACGGGCGTGAAAGCGATCAATGCTTACGTGCTGGCAGATAACGCCGGTTCCGTGCGGGTGCTGGAGAAGATGGGTTTTGTGCGCACTCAGGTGCTGGAACAGGCCTATGAGATCGATGGCGTTCGGTATGACGACTGGGTGTATCGGCTGGAGTGTGGTGCGGGCGGCACTGCGTTTGCCCGGCCTACATAACTCGTAGGCCCGGTAAGCGCAGCGCCACCGGGCGACAAAACTACTTGAGCGAACCTTTCAGGAACTGCTGCAGACGCGGGCTTTTCGGGTTCGCCAGCACCTCGTCCGGATGCCCCTGCTCTTCGATGACGCCCTGATGCAGGAAGATCACGTGGTTAGAGACGTTACGGGCGAAGCCCATCTCGTGCGTCACCACCACCATCGTTTTCCCCTCTTCGGCGAGCTTCTGCATAATGCGCAGCACTTCGCCCACCAGCTCAGGGTCGAGCGCGGAAGTCGGCTCATCAAACAGCAGCACTTCCGGCTCCATCGCCAGCGCACGGGCGATAGAGACGCGCTGCTGCTGACCGCCGGACAGATGCACCGGATATTTAATCTGCTGGCGCTCGTCGATCCCCACTTTCGCCAGGTATTTCACCGCGCGCTCACGCGCTTCCTGTTTGCTTAAGCCGAGAACCTGAATCGGTGCTTCCATCACGTTCTCCAGCACCGTCATGTGGCTCCAGAGGTTAAAGTGCTGGAAGACCATCGTCAGGCGCGTGCGCAGCAGGCGCAGCTGATTTTTATCCGCCACTTTCAGCTGCCCGTCTTTGTCGCGCACCAGATTGATATTCTGCCCGCTGACGATAATCGAGCCTTCGCTCGGTTTTTCGAGGAAGTTAATGCAGCGCAGGAAGGTACTTTTTCCCGAACCGGATGAGCCGATAATACTGATCACATCGCCCGCATTCGCCGTGAGCGATACCCCTTTCAGCACTTCATGTTCGCCGTAGCGTTTGTGCAGATCGATAACGTTTAATTTATTTTCAGACATCGTTTTCTCAGTGCGTCGAAGTAGGTTTCATGTGCTGCAACCAGCGTTTTTCTGCCTTACGGAACAGGCTAATCAGGACGTACGAAATGATCAAATACAGCACCGCGGCGATGCCGAAGGCGGTAAAGGGCTGGTAAGTCGCCGAGTTAATATCACGCGCGATTTTCAGCAGATCCGGCACGGTGGCGGTAAACGCCAGCGCGGTGGAGTGCAGCATCAGAATCACTTCGTTGCTGTACGCCGGAAGGGCGATACGCAGCGCCGATGGCATAATAATGCAGCGATAGAGTTTCACTGACGAGAAACCGTAGGCACGCGCTGCTTCAATCTCACCGTACGGCACAGAGCGAATGGCCCCGGCGAAAATCTCGGTGGTGTAAGCGCAGGTGTTCAGCGTCAGCGCCAGCACGGTACAGTTCAGGCCGCTGCGAAAGAACGCGTTGAGCATTTCGGTGCCTTTGACGATCTCCAGCGTATACATCCCGGAGTAAAAGACCAGCAGCTGAACGTACAGCGGCGTACCGCGAAACACATAGGTGAACAGCCAGATCGGGAAGCGAATGTATTTATTTTCCGACACCCGGCCAATGGACAAAAACACCGCCAGAATCCCGCCCATCACCACGGACGAAATCAGCAGCCACAGGGTGATCGCCACGCCGGTAAAGCGATAGCCATCGGTCCACAGCAGCGATTTCCAGTATTCCTGAATAATCTCAATCACAGGTCAGCCCTCTTCACACCCACGGAGTAGCGACGTTCGAGAAGAAGCAGCACACCATTGGAGACGGTAGTAAACACCAGATAAATCACGCCGCACACCACGGCAAAATAGAAGGGTTCCCAGGTGCTCTTGCCCGCAAGCTGCGTGGCTTTCACCACATCTTCCAGCCCGAGGAGGGAAACCAGCGCCGTCGCTTTAAGGATCACCTGCCAGTTGTTGCCGATGCCCGGTAAGGCAAAACGCATCATGGCCGGGAACATAATCCGACGAAAGATTTGTGAGGAGGTAAAACCGAAGGCGGTGGCCGCCTCGATGTGGCCTTTGGGTACGGCCATGTACGCGCCACGGAAGGTTTCCGTGAAATAGGCGCCGTAGATAAAGCCGAGGGTGATAATACCGGCCACCATCGGGTCGATATCAATTTGCGACATGCCTACGGCATCCGTCACGCTGTTGAGCGCGATTTGCAGACCGTAGAAAATGAGCAGCATCAGCACCAGATCGGGTACACCGCGAATCAGCGTGGTGTAGCCTTCAAAAATCAGCGCCAGTACCCGATTACTTGAGAGTTTCGCTCCCGCACCCGCCAGGCCTATCAGCACCGCCAGCACCACTGAACTGAGGGCCAGTTCAAGAGTGACGAGCGCGCCTTGTAAAATAACGCCAGAAAATCCGTACAGCATAAGGCCTGCCCTGTCGTGAGTGGTCACACCGTGTCTTTTCCCCTCCCGAAACGCGGGAGGGGCCGCACGTTATATAACGGGGCGATTAGCCGCCGTAGACATCAAAGTCGAAGTATTTCTTCGCCAGTTTTTCGTAAGTGCCGTCTGCACGCATTTCGGCAAAGGCTTTGTTCAGTGCTTCACGCAGTTCGTTGTCCTCTTTACGCAGGCCCATGCCGGTGCCGACGCCAAAGAGTTTCTCGTCCTTGATGGACGGACCGCCGAACTTATAATCTTTCCCAACCGGCTGCTTGAGGAAACCTTCGCTGGCAGCCACTTCATCCTGGAACGCAGCGTCAATACGGCCTGCAGTCAGGTCAGCGTAGATGTTTTCCTGGCCCTGATAAGAGACGATTTCAATCCCTTTTGGTGCCCAGTGTTCATTGCCGTAGGTTTCCTGGGTGGTGCCCTGCAGCACGCCGACGCGTTTGCCTTTCAGGGACTCCAGCGTTGGCTGAATGTCAGAAGACTTAGCCACCACCAGACGCGAATCCGCGGCATAGAGTTTGTCGGTGAAGGCAATCTCCTGCTGGCGTTTTTCGGTGATGGAGAGGGAGGACATAATCACGTCGATTTTTTTGGCTTTCAGCGAGGGGATCAGCGCATCCAGCGGGTTTTCAACGTAGGTACATTGCGTTTTGATGCGTTTGCACAGCTCGTTGGCGATATCGATGTCAAAACCAACCAGTTCACCTTTCGAATTCTTCGATTCAAACGGGGCATAAGTCGGATCGGTACCGATACGCACTTTTTGCGGAATGGCGGCAAAAGCAGCGGTAGCGCTGGAAAAGGCCAGCACCAGAGAAAGCGACAACACCAGTTTTTTCATGTTTATCCTCAACAGACTGTCTTCTTACGGGATTTTACGACGGGGGAGTGTCGTTAATGTGCCATTAATCCCCTTAGCAAGGCAAAGTATAATGCCCGCCAGATGGAAATTTTTGCATCATAAGTGCTTAACTATGCACTTGACGACCCAAAATGGTGCGCTTTTTGCACCATTTTGGATCCAACACATCCGAATGCCCCGTCAGTGACGATTAATCACCGTATACGTTGAAGTCGAAATATTTCTTCGCCAGTTTGTCGTAGGTACCATCTTTGCGCAGTTCAGCAAAGGCTTTGTCAAAGGCCGCTTTCAGCTCTTTGTCGTCTTTACGCAGGCCAATCCCGGTGCCGTCACCGAAGTACTTTTTGTCTTTCACCGACGGACCGGCAAAGGCGAACTCTTTACCCGCAGGCTGTTTCAGGAAGCCTTCGCTCGCCGCCACTTCGTCCTGGAATGCCGCATCCAGACGCCCTGCCGCGAGGTCAGAATAGATCAGATCCTGGTTCTGGTACGCGACCACATCGACGCCTTTTTCGCGCCAGTCGGCGTTAGCAAAACCTTCCTGCGTGGAGCCCTGCAGCACGCCAACGTGTTTGCCTTTCAGCGATTCGATCGTTGGCTGGATTGGGGAGCCTTTTGCCGCGATCAGACGGGAGTCCGCCGCGTAGAGCTTGTCAGAGAAGGCAATCTCCTGCTGACGTTTTTCAGTAATGGAGAGTGAAGAGATAATGGCATCGATTTTCTTGGCTTTCAGCGACGGGATTAACGCATCAAAATCGCTGCCCACCCATGTGCATTTCACCTGCATGCGCTTGCACATTTCATTTCCCAGATCGATATCAAAGCCGACGAAGTCGCCTTTCGCATCCTTGGACGAGAATGGCGCGTAAGTGGCGTCAGTACCGATACGCACTGTCTGAGGAAGTGCCGCATAGCTGCTCGCTGCCGCACTTAATCCCACCAGCAGAGACAGAGCCAGAACCGTCTTCTTCATACATTTACCCTCAAGTGTCGTGATTTTCTTATGGTTTATGTTGTGTGTTGTGTAACAGGCGTTCTCTTGCAGGTCTTATGCCATATTGCCGACGGGTCAAAAATTCGACGTTAAATATGTTAATAAAACGTTGCGATATTGCCTTAATAAGGAAAGATAGCAGGTCTGCCAAACGAACCGGAGAGGGAGAAAGGGAAAAAACGAATTAAATGTCGAGGATATGATCGCGGTTGCATAATTGCCCCGCAACGGGGCAACCAGGCTTATCATGCACCCAAAACGGGCAACGGGTTATGCGCCCTGCCAGCGGGCGAAGAGATCTTCCGGCAGGTCGATGTCAAACTGATCCAGTACGCGATTGACCGTCTGGTTGATCACGTCGTCCAGCGTTTGCGGGCGATGATAAAACGCCGGCACCGGCGGCATAATCACCGCGCCCAGCTCCGCCGCCTGGGTCATCAGGCGCAAATGGCCGAGATGCAGCGGCGTTTCACGCACGCAGAGCACCAGGGTGCGGCGCTCTTTCAGCACCACGTCGGCGGCGCGCGTCACCAGCGTGTCCGTATAGCTGTTCACGATGCCAGAGAGCGTTTTGATGGAGCACGGCAGGATAACCATGCCAGCAGTTTTAAACGAGCCTGAAGAGATGCTGGCGGCGATATCGCGGGCATCGTGCACCACGTCGGCCAGGGCCTGAACGTCGCGCAGGGAAAAATCGGTTTCGAGGGAGAGGGTCTGACGCGCCGCCTGGCTCATCACCAGATGGGTCTGGACATCCGCCACGTCGCGCAGTACTTCCAGCAGTCGTACGCCGTAAATGGCACCGCTGGCACCGGAGATCCCTACAATGAGTTGTTTCATGATTTCGCCCTTACTTGCATCTCGGGCAGACTGTGCAGGATTTTGCGGGGAGTTGCAAGTGAGGGCGCCCGCCCTCACTTGCCGAAGACTTAGCCTTCGTTGTGCATCTCTAAGCTTTCGAGATCGTTTTGCATCTGCACGGCTTTCGCATCGTCGTTGCGCAGCGAGTCGAGATAGTCAAGATACTGCTGATCAACGTCTTTAGTCACGTAAATACCGTTGAAGACCGAGCACTCAAACTGCTGAATATCCGGGTTCTCGGCGCGTACGGCGTCAATCAGATCGCTCAGGTCCTGGAAAATCAGGCCGTCAGCGCCGATGATCTGGCGAATCTCATCCACTTCGCGACCGTGAGCAATCAGCTCGTTGGCGGTCGGCATGTCGATGCCGTAGACGTTCGGGAAGCGAATTTCCGGCGCAGCAGAGGCCAGATAGACCTTCTTCGCACCCGCTTCACGCGCCATCTCGATGATCTGCTCAGACGTGGTGCCGCGCACAATGGAGTCGTCCACCAGCAGCACGTTCTTATCGCGGAACTCAGCGCGGTTGGCGTTGAGCTTACGACGCACGGACTTACGACGCAGCTGCTGGCCCGGCATGATAAAGGTGCGGCCCACGTAGCGGTTCTTAACGAAGCCCTGACGGTACGGTTTACCCAGGATTCGCGCCATTTCCAGGGCGATATCGCAGGAGGTTTCCGGGATCGGGATGACCACGTCGATATCCAGATCGTCCCACTCACGGGCAATCTTCTCACCGAGCTTGGTGCCCATGTTCACACGCGCGCTGTACACGGAAATCTTGTCGATGAACGAGTCCGGACGGGCGAAGTACACATATTCGAACAGGCACGGATTGCTGACCGGGTTTTCCGCGCACTGGCGGGTAAACAGCTGGCCTTTTTCAGTGATGTAGACAGCTTCGCCCGGTGCGACGTCGCGCAGGAACTCAAAGCCCAGGGTATCCAGCGCCACGCTTTCGGAGGCGACCATGTACTCGGTACGGCCATCGCCCAGATCGCGTTTACCCAGCACCAGCGGACGGATGCCGTTAGGATCGCGGAACGCCACCATACCGTGGCCGATAATCATCGCCACGCAGGCATATGCGCCACGGATCTGGCGGTTAGTCGCGGCAATGGCGGCAAAAATGTTGTCTGCTTCCAGCGGGTAATGGCGGAAGTTATCCAGCTCGCTGGCAAAGATATTGAGCAGGATTTCAGAATCAGAGGTGGTGTTAATGTGGCGACGCTTCTCTTCGAACAGCTTTTTACGCAGCTCGTGCGCGTTGGTCAGGTTGCCATTGTGGGCAAGCGTGATGCCATACGGAGAGTTGACGTAGAAAGGTTGTGCTTCAGAGGCGCTGGAACTGCCAGCAGTAGGATAACGAACGTGGCCAATCCCCATATTGCCCTGCAGGCGCTGCATATGGCGGGCTTCAAATACATCGTTGACCAGGCCATTCGCTTTGCGTAAACGGAAACAGTTGTTGGCATCAATGGTAATGATGCCTGCTGCATCCTGGCCACGGTGCTGAAGCACCGATAACGCGTCATAAATAGACTGGTTTACCGGCATGAAACCGGCGATACCGACAATACCGCACATTCGTCTTTTCCTCGTTAAGCCACATCTCAAAGTGATTACACTTTGGGCAAGAAACTCGACGAGCTTTGCAGATAGTCAAAGAACCATCTGATGATGAAGCTGAACTGTGGAATCAGCTGGGACTTGCTCCAGTCTTCGCTTTTTGAAAACCCGGTAAAGGTATCAAGGAAGAACAGAATCGCTGCCACGATCAGCGCGCCTCGCAGCGCACCAAAACAGATCCCCAGTACCCTGTCCGTTCCTGACAGACCGGTTTTCTCGACCAGCTGACCTATCACGTAGTTCACGATAGCGCCGACGAGAAGCGTCGCGACAAACAGCACCGCGATGGCGATTCCATTTCGGACCAGTTCATCTTCAAAGCCCGTGAACCAGACAGACAGGTAAGTGTAGTAATGACTGGCAACAAAGAAAGCACAACCCCATGTCACCAGCGATAACGCTTCACGAACAAAGCCACGGATCAGGCTAACCAGACAGGAAAAACCTATCACCGCAATGATGGCGTAATCAATCCAGACCATATGTGTCCCACGATTAAACGCCCTGTCATCCAGTTCGGGGCGAATTCTAACAGAAAAAGAAAACGTTTGCGTAGGGATTTCCTTCCCGCGCGTAAATAAAAAAGGCGCTGAAAAAATGCTCAACGCCGTCGGCCTTGTTGCCTTATCTGGCAATCTGGCGCACGCGATTTTCCCCTCACCCCGGCCCTCTCCCCAAAGGGGCGAGGGAGAAAAGACCGCACCGAACAGTCCCCTCTCCCCTATGGGGAGAGGGTTAGGGTGAGGGGGGATTAGCGCCTATCAGTTCGCGCTATAATTCATCACCACACCGCTCAACCCGGAGATCTGCTTCAGCTCGCCAAGCGATCCTTTCAGCTTATCTTTCGAGGCGTCCGGGCCGACCAGAATGCGGGTAATTTTACCCTGTACCGGCGTCGAAGGTGAAGTGTAAACCCGATACCCTGCCCCGCGGAGTTTACCCACCACTTCATTGACTTTATCGGCATTTTTCAACGCCCCAAGCTGCACCACGTACGCTTTCCCGGTCGGCGCAGGTTTCTCTTCCTGAACCGGTTTTTCCGGCGGCGCTTCTGCCGCAGCGGCAATCTGCTCGCTGGCTTTATCGCGCTGCGGTTTCGGCTGGGGTTTGTCCGCCGGTTTCGCGGCAGGCTTAGGCTGCACGACCGGTTCCGGAACAGGGTCCAGTTCACCGGTGTTGCTTGCCGTCAAACGAGAGGGATCGAGCGACGGTGCCGCCGCATCACCGGCACGCACCTCTTCTGCCGCCCCTTCCGGAGGCTGAGCAGGCAGCGCCTGCGTGGCCGCAGGCAGCATGTCGGGCTCGTCGCGATCGCCGGGCTTCGGCACCAGCGGGATCGCCGCGAACTCATCCTGATAATGTTTTTTCTGCCCGTCGAGCAGTCCCGGGAGAATAATCACTCCCAGCGCAACCAGCACAATGGTTCCTGTTAAACGGTTCTGAAACTTACTTGCCACCGGTTCTCCCCGCCTCCATCACTTCCATGACATGCGCTACGGTGTGAAACGATCCACACACCAGCACGGTATCTTCAGGTTTAGCATCCGCCATCGCGGCGTGCCATGCCAGCGCCACGTTTTCATAAGCTTCGCCCTGCGCGAGATGTTCCATCAACTGTTCGGCAGACGCGCCCCGTGGGCCTTCCAGTGGAGCACAATACCAGCAATCGACGACACTCTCCATGCAGGCCAGTGTGCCAGCAATATCTTTATCATGAAGCATACCGATAACCGCCAGCACTCGCCCGGTTTTTGGCAGGGATTTGAGTCGTTCTGCGAGGTAGGCCGCGGCATGGGGATTGTGCGCCACGTCCAGGATCAAACGCGGAGACTCGCTGACAATCTGAAAACGTCCCGGCAGAAGCGCATTCTGAATACCGTCACGAATCGCCTGTTCGCTCACCGCCAGTCCACTGGCGCGAATGGCCGCCAGCGCGGTAGCGGCGTTCGGCTGCGGAACCTGCGGCAACGGCAGATTATCCAGCACGCCCTGAGCGTCGCTAAAGCGCCAGCCGTCAGCCGTCACCTCATACTGCCAGTCAACGCCGCGACGCATCAGATGCGCCCCCTTCTCCTGCGCCACATCGGCGATGGTGTGCGGCATATCCGGCTCACCCACCACGGCAGGTTTGTTGGCGCGGAAAACGCCCGCTTTTTCGCGACCAATGCTTTCGCGGTCTGGCCCCAGCCAGTCCGTGTGATCTAGCGCGATGCTGGTCACTACGGCGACGTCGGCATCGACCATGTTAGTGGCGTCCAGGCGTCCGCCTAAACCGACTTCGAGGATCACCACGTCCAGCTGCGCCTGTTTGAACAGCCACAGGGCGGAGAGCGTGCCGTACTCAAAATAGGAGAGCGAAATCTCACCGCGCGCGGCTTCGATTTCCGCAAAAGAGGCGGTGTGCGCCGATTCCGGCAGCTCGGTATTCTGCACGCGCACGCGCTCGGTGTAGCGCACCAGATGCGGGGAGCTGTAAACGCCCACCTTGTAACCGGCGGCCATCAGCATCGATTCGAGGGTGCGGCAGGTGGTGCCTTTGCCGTTGGTTCCCGCTACGGTAAAGACGAATGGCGCGGGCTTGAGGACATCTAAACGCGCAGCGACCTGGCTCACGCGATCCAGTCCCATATCGATAGTTTTACTGTGCAGATTTTCCAGATAAGAAAGCCACGTGACCAGGGGTGACGTGGCTTGGGGAATCATTTGTTTTTCCATGATACGCACTTTCATTTTAGGTTAGAAAGCAAAAGGGCAGCGCCGTCTGGCCCTGCCCTTTTTGAGTTATCAGGCTTCGGGTTCCTGATGCGGCACGACCACGCCTTCACGCGGCTCGTCCGGACTTGGCGACGGCAGATTCATCAGCTTCGCCAGGATGCTTGCCAGTTTCAGGCGCATTTCCGGGCGGCGAACGATCATGTCGATAGCGCCTTTTTCGATCAGGAATTCACTGCGCTGGAAGCCCGGCGGCAGTTTCTCACGCACGGTCTGTTCGATAACGCGTGGACCGGCAAAGCCGATCAGCGCTTTCGGTTCAGCGATGTTCAGATCGCCCAGCATCGCAAAACTCGCCGATACGCCGCCCATGGTCGGGTCGGTCAGAACGGAGATGTACGGCAGACCGCGTTCCTGCATTTTGCCCAGTGCCGCAGAGGTTTTCGCCATCTGCATCAGGGACATCAGCGCTTCCTGCATACGTGCACCGCCGGAGGCGGAGAAGCAGATCAGCGGGCAGTTGTCTTCCAGCGCCTGCTCAACGGCACGGATGAAACGCGCACCGACGACGGAACCCATTGAGCCGCCCATAAAGGAGAACTCAAAGGCCACAGCGACAACCGGCATCTCGTGCAGGGTGCCTTTCATCACGATCAGCGCGTCTTTCTCGCCGGTCTCTTTCTGAGCAGAAGCCAGTCTGTCTTTGTATTTCTTGGAGTCACGGAACTTCAGCACATCTTTTGGCTCAAGTTCGCTACCCAGTTCAACCATGGAACCTTCATCCAGCAGGCTATGCAGGCGATTACGCGCCGACATACGCATGTGGTGGTCACACTTCGGGCACACCTCAAGATTGCGTTCCAGCTCAGCGCGGTACAAGACCTGGCCGCAGCTGTCACACTTGGTCCACACCCCTTCAGGAATACTCGCCTTACGGGTTGGGGCTATGTTGCTTTTAATTCGTTCAATCCAGCTCATTGATAACCTTTCTGCCTGAACCTGGTCGTATGCCAGTTTTGCTGTAAGCGGCGCATAATGCCATTTTTGCCACAAACAGACCATGAATGTTGCACATTAAAACATAACAGCCCGAAACTTTGGATAAAAAAGTGGTCGAACCGCAAATGCGTACTTACTTCGCTTGCTTTGCCGCCGCACGTTTATGACGAATAATTTCGACAACGCCCGGCAGGATTGAGAGCACAATAATGGCAACAATCAGTAACTTAAGATTTTCCTGCACGATTGGCAGATCGCCAAACAGGTAGCCCGCGTAGGTAAACAGCAGCACCCACAGCAGCGCACCAATCACGTTATAGGCCGCGAAGTGACGATAGGACATATGTCCCATTCCCGCCACAAAGGGGGCAAACGTCCGGACGATCGGCACAAAACGCGCCAGAATGATGGTTTTGCCACCATGACGTTCATAGAACGCGTGCGTTTTGTCTAAATAGCTGCGACGGAAAATCTTCGAGTTCGGATTACTGAACAGCCGTTCACCGAATACCCGCCCAATAGTGTAGTTCACCGCATCGCCCACAATAGCCGCAACGATCATCAGCACCACCATCAGGTGGACGTTGAGATCGTTGGTCGGCAAAGCAGAAAGCGCGCCCGCGACAAACAGCAGGGAATCGCCCGGCAAAAACGGCGTGACGACCAGGCCGGTTTCACAGAACAAAATCAGGAACAGAATGGCATACACCCAGACGCCGTACTGCGCGACCAGCTCCGCCAGATGAACATCGATATGCAGGATGAAATCGATGAGAAAACGTATTAAGTCCATATTGTCTAAGCCTTAATTGAATTGCAACTGCGTTAGTCCGCTAAAAATAGCGGGCCCATTGGCGGTTTTGGAAGGTCAAAGCGATCCGGATAATCTACCGAGACCAGATACAGCCCTTCCGCCTTCGCCGTTGCTGCCGCAAGCGTTCTGTCCTTCGCTGCCAGCAGTTCTGCAATCCAGCTCTCCGGCTGGTGTCCGGCGCCTACTTCCATCAGGCTGCCCACAATATTCCGCACCATATGATGTACAAAGGCATTGGCTTTGATATCCACCACCACATACGCGCCATAACGACTGACGGTAATGTGCATCACGTTTCGCCACGGCGTGCGCGACTGACACTGGACCGCACGAAACGAGGTAAAGTCATTTTCACCGAGCAGATGCTGCGCGGCACGATGCATACGATCGGCATCCAGCGGCTCATAAAAATGAGTCACGCCCTGGCTTAACACTGCCGGACGCAGACGCTGATTGTAGATAACGTAGCGGTAACGACGGGCCGTGGCGCTGAAACGCGCGTGAAAATCATCCGGCACATCTTTCACCCAGCGCACCGCGATGTCACCAGGCAAATTCGCATTTACGCCCAGTGTCCACGCCGCATCTTTACGCACCGCGGTGGTTTCGAAATGCACCACCTGGCCCGTACCGTGTACGCCTGCATCGGTACGACCGGCGCACAGCACACCGATCGGTTCGTTCGCCACCTGAGAGAGCGCTTTCTCCAGCTTTTCCTGGACGCTGCGCACTTCATTCTGACGCTGCCAGCCATAATATTTGCTGCCGTCGTACTCAATCCCGAGGGCAATTCTATGCACTGGCTTGTGTTCCACTTCAGACATCCTTACAGATACTCCTGCACCAGCTTCTCAGCGATTTTGACCGCCATCAGCGCGCCGCCGAAACGTACGTTGTCCGCCACAGACCAGAACTGCACCTGCTCAGGCATGCCGTAGTCGTTACGCACGCAGCCCACGGAGAGACGCGCGTTGCCTGTCGCATCGCCAACCTGAGTTGGGAAATCGGTCTCTTCGCTCAGAGAGATATCTTCGCCGCGCTCGAACGCATAGCGCGCTTCTTCCGCCGCCAGCGGACGCAGGGCTTCGAAGTTCACCATCTGCGCGTGGCCATAGAAGACCGGCGCACGCACGCAGGTGGCGGAGATAATCAGACCGTCATCCTGCAGAATTTTGCGGGTCTCATCGACGATGCGGCGCTCTTCACGCACGCTGCCTTCGCGATCGGCCAGCATCGGCATCAAGTTGAAAGCTAACTGGCGACCAAAGAAATCGTCATCGTCGACCGGAATTCCGTTCAGCAGTTTCGCGCTCTGCCCTGCCAATGCATCGACCGCTTTTTTACCCTGCGCAGAGACAGAGAGCAGGCTGGTGACGGTAATACGTGACAAGCCGCCGTCGTCGATCAGCGGTTTCAGCGCCGTCAGCAGCTGGCTGGTCAGGCTGTCCGGGACAGCGATGATATTACGGTTGCGGTAGTCGGCGAGCACAAACGGGTTAACGTCCGGCACCACCAGCGGCACGTCCGGCTCCAGCGAAAAGAGACCGCTCAGATCGATCACCAGACAACCGGCGTTGGCCGCTTCTTCCGCGTAAGCGGCTGAAGCTTCAGCACCCGCCGCAAAGAACGCCAGCTGGGCCTGCGTCCAGTCAAACTCCGCAACATCCTGCGCGCGAACGGTTTTACCTTCGTAGCGCAGGGAGGTCCCGGCGCTTTCCGCGCGCGCCAGGGCATAAACTTCTCCCACCGGGAACTGACGTTCCGCAAGTGTTTCGAGCAGGGCTTCGCCCACAGCGCCAGTGGCACCCAGTACGGCAATATTCCAGCCTTCAGACATGGTGGTTTACTCCAGAAATGAAACAGCTCCCGGCCAGATTATCCGGCAGGGAGCATTAAGAAGACATTAACGCGCCGGGTTATGCGTGGCATTAAAACCCAGTTGATTCAGTAACGCTGCCGCATCGGCATCGTCACAGATGACATACAGGGAGGACCACTCGCGGCGCTCGAGGTAATTCTTGCGCAGTTTGTCGAATTCACCCGGAATGCCCGCCACTTTTCGCAGCAGCGCGTCATCGCGGCGCACATCATACACTAAATGCACCAGCCTTTTTAGCGAAGACTCATCGAGCGGGCCGTGCAGCGTAATGCGGCCAAATTCCGGCGCGGGCAGCAGGGAATCCAGCGAAACCTGCTGGGCCTGACCGATGAAAGCGCTATAGGCTTCAAAGACCTGCGTCGTGCCGCGCGCTTTACCTTCCAGCGTATAGCCCGCGATGTGCGCCGTGGCGACATCGACGTGGTTCAGCAACGTGACGTTGAGATCCGGCTCTGGCTCCCAGACGTCCAGCACCACGCTCAGATCCTGCCCGGCTTCCAGACAGGTCAGCAGCGCCGCGTTGTCGACAACCGGCCCACGGCAGGCATTTATCAGAATAGTGCCAGGCTTCAGGCGGCGAATAAACGCCTCATCGGCCAGATGCAGGGATTTGTACGGGCCGTCTTTGAACAGCGGCGTATGAAAAGTGATCACATCCGCCTGCTCGACCAGCTCATCAAGCGTGCGGAAGTCGCCTTCATCACCGCGATCGGCGCGCGGTGGATCGCACAGCAGCGTGCGGATGCCGAGCGCTTCGAGACGCTTCTGCAAACGTCCGCCGACGTTTCCCACGCCGACAATGCCGACCGTGCGGTCTTTCAGCGCAAAGCCGTCGCGCTCACCCAGCATCAGTAAAGAGGAGAAGACGTATTCCACGACCGCAATCGCATTGCAGCCCGGTGCTGCTGAAAATCCGATACCTGCCTGCGCCAGCCAGGCATCATCCACGTGATCGGTTCCTGCCGTCGCCGTGCCGACAAATTTAACGCTTTTGCCCGACAGCAGCGTCTCATTCACTTTGGTCACCGAGCGCACCATCAGCGCGTCAGCATCATCCAGTTCCGCCAGCGGGATCGGCCGACCGGGAACAGCCTTAACGTCACCCAGGCGGCTAAACAGCTCACGGGCGTAAGGCATATTTTCATCAACGAGGATTTTCACGACAGAGTACCTGTTTGAGAGGAAGAAAACCTGCCAAGTGTGCCATAATCTCGCCGCCAGGCATACCCGATCGCTTTGCCTGGTTCACGGTGAGTAATGACTTTAAGGATTTTGACGATGCAGCCCATTTCAGGTACGCCGCCGCGCCCTCCGGGTGAAGGCCCCGTAACACCTTCCGCCATTGGCGAACAGCCGTTATCGACGATGCAGCGCACGGTGCTGGAGCGTCTGATCACCCGTCTGGTTGCGTTGACCTCGCAGCAGAGCGCGGAAGTGTGGGCGGGAATGAAACATGACCTCGGGCTGAAAAACGAGTCCCCGCTGCTGTCGCGCCATTTTCCTGCTGCCGAGCAAAACCTGAATCTGCGCCTGACCACCGCGCAGCAAAATCACACCACCCGCCAGGTGGTGTCGCAGCTGACCGAGCTGTTAGGTCAGGGGAATAACCGCCAGGCGGTGAGTGAGTTTATTCGTCAGCAATTTGGTCAGACGACGCTGAGCCAGCTCACGCCGGACCAGCTGAAAACCGTACTGACACTGTTGCAAAGTAATCAGCTGTCGATTCCGCAGCCGCAGCAGCGCCCCGCCACCGAGCGTCCGCTGCAGCCTGCCGAGCATAATACGTTGAAGCAGATGGTTACCCGACTGGCGGCCGCCACGGGCGAATCGAACAAGCTTATCTGGCAGTCGATGCTGGAGCTGTCCGGCGTGAAGGCCGGCGAGCTGATTCCAGCGAAACAGTTTACCCATCTGGTGACCTGGCTGCAGGCGCGCCAGACGCTGAGCACGCAAACCGCGCCCACGCTGCATACCCTGCAGGCGGCGCTCAAGCAGCCGCTGGAACCCCGTGAATTTGAAGCGGTGCGTGATTACGCCCAGCAGACCTGGCAGGCGACGCCGCAAACGGTGCTGACCACCGCCCAGGTTCAGGATTTGCTCAATCAGATCTTTATCCGCCGCGCCGAACCTGAAAGTGGCGTGCCGGAAGCGCGCAACATTCAGCCGATTTACAGTCCGCTGTTTGCCCCGGTGGTGGACACGATAAAATCGATCTCCGCACGTCCGGGGCTGATGATTATTGCGCTGATGGTTGCGCTGGCGCTGTTCTGGCTGGTTATCTAATTTTTGCCGGATGGCGGCTACGCCTTATCCGGCCTACGAATTAACGGGTTTTGTAGGTCGGGTAAGGCGCAGCCGCCACCCGACAAGCCCTTTCACCGCTTCCAAAACGCGATAATCGTCACCACAATCCCCACCACCGCCGAAACCGCCCCGGCCAGAAACACCGACGAATAGCCGAACGACGTTGCCAGTACGCCTGCCAGCGGGCCGGTGACCCCGTAAGAGATATCCTGAAACGCCGCATAGCCGCCGAGCGCGGTTCCGCGAACCTGCGGTGCTACGCGCTTCACCACTTCCACGCCAAGCGCCGGGAAGATGAGCGAACAGCCGCAGCCGGTTAACGCCGCGCCCAGTAACGCGATCCACGCCCCCGGCGCCTGCCACAGCAGCAGCAGACCCAGCGTTTCGATGACCAGGGAAACGACGGCGACTTTCACGCCGCCAAACCTGTCCGGCATCCAGCCGAACAGGACGCGCATCAGCACGAAAGCGCCACCAAACGCAGTCAGAGTAAAGCCAGCCATCGCCCAGCCGCGACTCATAAAGTAGAGCGAGACAAAGGTACCAATCACCGCAAAACCGACGCCCTGCAGCGCCAGCCCGAGACCCGGCTTCCAGATTTGCCCCACCACACTCCACAGGGACGGACGTTCGCCTTTGTGGGCAGGCACTTTACGCACCGAGCCGTTGAAGGCCCACGCCACCAGCGGCAGCGCCATGGTGGTTCCCGCCAGCGCGGCGTAACCGAAATGGCTGTGGATCAGCAGACCCAGGGGTGCACCTGCGGCCAGCGCGCCGTAGATCGCCATCCCGTTCCAGGACATCACTTTGCCGGACCGCGTCGGCCCGACCAGGCCCATGCCCCAGGTGAGCGTCCCGGTCAGCAGCTGGCTTTCGCCAAAACCGAGAATTAAACGCCCGACAACCAGCAGCGCGAATTTATAGATGGCGTCCACCGGCAGCAGCGCCGCCAACAGCCATGCGCCTCCCGCCAGCCCGCAGGCAAACATCCCCTGCAGCGCAGAACGTTTTGCGCCATGCTGATCGGCCAGTCGCCCGGCGTAGCCGCGTGTCAGAACGGTGGCTAAAAACTGAATCCCCACGGCGACGCCCACCAGGGTATTGCCGTAGCCCAGCTCCTGATGCACAAACAGCGGAATCACCGGCAGCGGCAGGCCGACGGTCATATAGGTCAGAAACACCGCGAAGGCGATGCGAAACAGCGAGACATTCGCTGACGAGGTTTTTTCTTTTTGAGTTAGCGCAGTCATTCATGACTCCAAACGAATACAAAAAGGGAGCCATCGGGCTCCCTCTTTTCACATCAGTCGTCAATCTTACGCTTTCAGTTTACGCATCACCAGCGTGGCGTTGGTGCCGCCGAAACCGAAGCTGTTAGACATAACAGTCGTCAGCGCCTGCTCGGTCGGTTTGGTGACGATGTTCAGGCCAGCAGCCTGCTCGTCCAGCTCTTCCACGTTGATGCTTGGGGCGATAAAGCCGTGTTCCAGCATCAGCAGAGAGTAGATCGCTTCCTGCACGCCAGCGGCACCCAGAGAGTGACCGGTCATTGCTTTGGTCGCGGAGATCGCCGGGCTGTTGTCGCCAAAGACTTCACGGATAGCACCCAGCTCTTTCACGTCGCCGACCGGAGTCGAAGTACCGTGGGAGTTCAGGTAATCGATTGGGGTATCCACGCCGTCCATTGCCAGCTTCATGCAGCGCACTGCGCCTTCGCCAGATGGAGCAACCATGTCTGCGCCATCGGAAGTCGCGCCGTAGCCGACAACTTCGGCGTAGATGTGCGCGCCACGGGCCAGAGCGTGTTCCAGCTCTTCAACCACAACCATACCGCCGCCGCCTGCGATGATGAAACCGTCACGGTTTGCGTCATAGGTACGGGAGGCTTTTTCTGGCGTTTCGTTGTACTTGGTGGACAGTGCGCCCATCGCGTCGAACTCACACGCCATTTCCCAGCACAGCTCTTCGCCGCCGCCAGCAAAGACGATGTCTTGTTTGCCCAGTTGGATCTGCTCAACCGCGCTGCCGATGCAGTGTGCGGAAGTCGCACATGCGGAGCTGATGGAGTAGTTCACACCGTGAATTTTGAACGGGGTTGCGAGGCACGCAGACACTGCAGACGCCATCGCTTTGGTCACAACGTAAGGACCGACCGCTTTCAGGCCGCGCGGGCTACGCATAGCGTCTGCGCCGAACACCTGAGATTTAGAAGAACCGCCGGAACCTGCGATCAGGCCCACGCGCGGGTTGTTCTGGTAAACCTCTTCTTTCAAACCAGCATCTTCTACAGCCTGCTGCATTGAGAGGTAAGCGTAGATAGAGGCATCGTTCATGAAACGGACCACTTTGCGGTCGATCAGACCGGTGGTGTCCAGTTTGACGTTACCCCACACGTGGCTACGCATACCAGAATCTTTGAATTCTTGAGAGAAAGTGATCCCCGAGCGTCCTTCACGCAGAGATTCCAGGACTTCCTGCTGGTTGTTACCGATGCTGGAAACGATGCCCAGGCCAGTAATCACTGCACGTTTCATTCAATACCTCTGTAAGTCATACTATATTAAGTTTCGAGTCGCACAATAGCGTACACTTGTACGCTGAACAAGTCCGATCAGCCAATTTCTGTGGAAATTTGCACCAACGAACACACATCGTTAAGATCGTGCCACTGCCTGTCAGACGAGTAACTTACGTGAAACAAAACGCCATACAACCCGCCAACCTTGAGTTCAACGCTGAGGGTACACCTGTTTCCCGAGATTTCGACGATGTCTATTTCTCTAATGATAACGGACTGGAAGAAACCCGTTATGTTTTCCTTGATGGAAACCAGCTCAACGCACGTTTTCCAGAGCATCCGCGCAGCCAGTTTGTGGTGGCGGAGAGCGGTTTTGGCACCGGATTAAACTTCCTCACCCTCTGGCAGGCGTTTGAGCAGTTCCGTGCGGCGCACCCTGAGGCTACGCTTCGAAGATTACATTTCATCAGTTTCGAGAAATTCCCCCTCACCGCCCACGACCTGAGGCTGGCCCATGAGCACTGGCCGGAACTGCGCGTCTGGGCCGAGCAGTTGCAGGCCCAGTGGCCGCTGCCGTCAGGCGGATGCCATCGTCTGGTGCTGGACGGCGGACGGGTGACACTCGATCTGTGGCTTGGGGACATCAACGAACTAACGGACCAACTCGACGACTCCCTGAATCAGAAAGTTGACGCCTGGTTTTTGGATGGTTTTGCCCCGGCGAAAAACCCGGACATGTGGAGCGAACAGCTTTTCTGTGCGATGGCGCGTCTGGCGCGCCCCGGTGCGACGCTGGCGACTTTTACCTGCGCCGGGTTTGTGCGTCGTGGGTTGCAGGAAGCCGGTTTCACCATGCGTAAAACCAAAGGCTTTGGCCGTAAGCGAGAGATGCTGACGGGCGCGATGGAGCAGGAAAAGACTCTGCCAGCGCGCGCCCCGTGGTTCGCCCGCAGCGGCGCGGAAAAACGCGAGACGGCGATTATTGGCGGCGGTATCGCCAGCGCACTACTTTCGCTTGCCCTGCTCCAGCGCGGCTGGCAGGTGACGTTATACTGCGCTGACCCCGCCCCCGCTGCGGGTGCTTCCGGCAATCGTCAGGGCGCACTGTATCCGCTGCTGACCGCCCACGATCCGGCCCTCAGTCAGTTTTTCCCGGCGGCCTTTACCTTCGCCAGACGCCTCTACGACAGCCTGCCGGTGAAGTTTGACCATGAATGGTGCGGCGTGACGCAGCTCGGCTGGGACGAAAAAAGCCAGCGTAAGATAGACCAGATGTTGAGCCTGGGAATGCCCGCACAAATCGCAGAGGCGGTGAACGCGCAACAAGTGCAGGAAAATAGCGGCCTGCAAATTGACTGCGGCGGGATTCATTATCCTCTCGGCGGCTGGCTATGCCCGGCACAGCTGACGGCCGCGGCCATCGAACTCGCGCAGTCGCAAGGGCTAACGGTGCATTATGAACATCCGCTGGAATCTCTGGAGAACATCGACGGCGGCTGGCAGCTGCGTTTTGCTCATGGCAGCGAGACACAGCACACCAGCCTGGTGCTGGCTAACGGCCATCGCATCGGCGATTTCCCGCAAACAGAAAACCTGCCGGTCTATCCGGTCGGCGGCCAGGTGAGTCATATTCCCACCACGCCGAATCTGAAAGAACTTCGTCAGGTCCTGTGCTACGACGGCTATCTGACGCCGCAAAACCCGGCGAACGGGCATCACTGCATCGGGGCCAGCTATCATCGCGGTGAGACGGAAATGGAATACAGTGAAGAGGATCAGCAGCAAAACCGGCAGCGCCTGATCGATTGCTTCCCTCAGGCGGAGTGGGCAAAAGAGGTTGATGTGAGCGGTGGCGATGCGCGCTGCGGCATCCGCTGCGCCACCCGCGATCACCTGCCAATGCTCGGCAACGTGCCGGATTACGCCGCGACGCTGACGGCCTATGAAAATCTTGCAGAAAATCGTGAGACGGCGGTGAGTGCCCCGGTCTATCCAGACCTGTTTATGCTCGGTGCGCTCGGGTCACGCGGATTGTGTACCGCCCCGCTGGCGGCAGAAATTCTGGCCTCGCAGATGAGTGAAGAACCGATTCCGATGGACGGCGTTACGCTGGCAGGATTGAACCCGAATCGACTGTGGGTACGGAAATTATTGAAGGGTAAGTTGGTGAAGCCGGGTGCGGTCTGATGCCCTCACCCCGCCCCTCTCCCACGGGAGAGGGAGAAAACACTAAAAACGACAACTGGCGTTGCCGTTTTGCTTTTACCTTGTGCGGCCTGATGCCCTCACCCCGACCCTCTCCCACGGGAGAGGGAGAAAACACTAAAAACGACAACCAAAGGTTGTCGTTTTGCTTTTACCTCGCAGCGCCACCGGGCAAAAAGCCACTACTTCAAATTAGCCTGCTGAAACAAATTGTCCCACATGCCCAGCACCAGAGACTGGTCGCGCGGCGAAAGTTCGCCCGCCTGAATCGCTTTTTCCAGACCACGGCTCACTTCAGCGTGGACCGCTTCCGGTGAGTGATCGTCGCCCGCTTCCAGCTCGGCTACAGCAAGCGTCAGGTGACCACGCAGATAACCGCTGGCAAACAGTTCATCGTCACTGGCGTGCTCCACCATGTCATCAATTAACGCCAGGATGCGTGATTCAAATTCTGCGATCATCTTCTTTCCTCAATTAAGATCTTCCGGCCACGGGAAGTGTTCCGCCGTGAATTCCGGCGTGTGGTAATAATTCTGTAGTGCCTTGATGAAACGCGCCGGTCGCTCCGGGATGCCTTTCTCAAGATATTCCATCACCTGCGCGTGAACGCGGCGCTGGAAGGTAATACGATCCGGCTCGCAATCCCCTTCGAGATTGTCGCAGCTGACGTTGAACGGAAAACCGGCCGCCACGCAGAACAGCCAGTCGAAGGCCTGGGGTTTAACTTCCACGTCCTCGAACTGGCCCTGCGTCGTGGCATCACGTCCGTCCGGGCAGTACCAGTAACCAAAATCCACCAGCTCACGGCGCGCTTTCCCGGCGATACACCAGTGGGAAATCTCATGCAGACCGCTGGCATAAAAGCCGTGCGCAAAGACGATCCTGTTATACGGCACGTCGGCATCAGCAGGAAGATAGATCGGTTCGTCGTCGCCTTTAATCAGACGGGTATTAAAATCCTCCGCAAAACAGCCGTCGAAGATCTCAATCAGTTGTTCGTATTTATGCGTACTGTTCATTAGTTCATCCCCAACCAGTGGAGGATCTCCTGTCCGTGGCTGTCATAAAGAAGTTTGGCACTCATCACCGCCGACACAATCACAATCATCGGACGGATAAGTTTCTGCCCTTTGCTCAATACCAGACGCGAGCCGACGCGCGCGCCTAAAAATTGTCCGACCATCATCACAAAGCCGGTCGCCCAAATCACTTTCCCGCCAATAATAAACAGCAGCAGACCGCCAAGATTGGAGGTGGCGTTGAGGACTTTGGCGTGAGCGGTGGATTTGGCGAGGTTAAAACCGGCCAGCGTGACAAACGCCAGGGCATAGAACGAACCCGCACCGGGGCCGAAGAAGCCATCGTAAAACCCGACGCAGCCGCCGGCGATCAGGGCAAACGGCAGGCCGTGCAGACGACGCTGTCTGTCCTCTTCCCCCAGTTTCGGCATCAGTAAAAAATAGAGGCCAATGCAGATGACGAGGATCGGCAGAATCTGGCGCAAAATGTCCGATTGCACGTGCTGGACCAGCAGCGCACCGCTGGTCGAGCCGATGAAGGTCATCAAAATATTGAGTTTCTGATCGGCAAGGCTGACGACTTTGCGGCGAATGAAGTAGATGGACGCAGAGAGCGAACCGCCGCAGGCCTGCAGCTTATTGGTTGCCAGCGCCTGGGCCGGACTCATGCCCGCGGCCAGCAGCGCAGGCACCGTCAGCAGACCGCCCCCACCCGCCAGCGCATCGATAAAACCCGCCAGCATCGCGACAAAGAACAGTACCGCCAGAAGCCACGGTGACACCATAAACAGATCGACGAAATTATCCATTAAAGTACATGCTCATCCAGTAGCGCCTGGCAGGAAGGCGGCAACGGAGGCGGTGTCTTCTTCTCAGGCTTGGTGGTTCCAGGTTTTGCTGGCTCAAACCAGCTCTGCAGCTCGGCCCCGCAGCCATCTCCCGGCGGCGGTAACGGCTGATCCTCACACTCCAGGCTGTTCGCCGGGCAGCGCAGACGCACGTGCATATGCGCGCGATGCTGGAACCACGGACGCACTTTACGCAGCCAGTCGCGATCCGTTCCGGCATCAAGACAAAGCTGCTGTTTTATCGCCGGGTTGACGAAGATGCGCGTCACGTCGTTATCTTTCGCCGCCAGTTTGATCATGCTCGAGACGTCCGGCGACCACAGAGACGGCACCACGCTTTTGCCATCGCGCGCGACGAGATCCAGCGCCTGCGGTTTCAGCAGTTGCGACGAACTCCAGCGTGTTTTCGGCAGTTGCAGGAAGATATCAACATCGAGACCCGACTGATGGCTGGCGTGACCGCCATTAAATCGACCTCCTGCTGGCATTCCCATATCGCCAATCAGCATCGTCCCGAGCCCCAGGTTGTGCACCTGGTTACCCAGACGCTGGATAAACAGCACCAGATCCGGATGGCCAAAGTAACGACGCTGGTCGGTGCGCATCACCTGATAGGTATCAGACTGCAGCGGTAAATCCTGCGCGCCGACGATACAGCCGTTGGCAAACGCGCCGATCGACTGGGCGCTGCCCGCGATCGGATGGGTAATTTTTTGCCACGGGGTGGCTGCCAGACTGGCTCCACTGGCGAGCAGGGCCAGCAGAGCAAAAGCGGTTTTTTTCATGTTTACCAGCGTGGAAGAGGGGCCGTCACGTCCGCATTCTGCGCGCGCTGGCGCAGGAAATGATCCATCAGCACAATCGCCAGCATCGCTTCTGCGATCGGCACCGCGCGGATCCCGACACAAGGATCGTGACGCCCTTTGGTGATCATCTCAACTTCTTCGCCAGAGCGATTAATGGTGCGCCCAGGGACGGTAATGCTGGAAGTCGGTTTCAGCGCAATGTTGGTCACAATTTGCTGACCGCTGCTGATGCCGCCCAGAATGCCGCCCGCGTGGTTGCTCTGGAAACCGTCTTTGGTGATTTCATCGCGATTCTGGCTGCCGCGCAGGGCGACCACGTCAAAACCGTCGCCAATTTCAACGCCCTTCACCGCATTGATGCTCATCATCGCGTGGGCGATGTCCGCATCCAGACGATCGAAGACCGGCTCGCCGAGGCCCGGAGGAACGCCGTCTGCCACCACGGTCACTTTCGCGCCGATGGAGTCGCCCTCTTTTTTCAGGCCGCGCATCAGTTCGTCCAGCGCGTCAATTTTGTCGGCATCCGCGCAGAAGAACGGGTTCTGCTCAACCAGATCCCAGTCTTTGATCGCCAGCGGAATGTCGCCCATCTGGGTCAGGCAGCCGCGGATCACGATGCCGAATTTTTGCGCCAGATATTTTTTGGCGATAGCGCCTGCGGCCACGCGCATGGCGGTTTCACGCGCCGAAGAGCGTCCGCCGCCGCGGTAGTCACGAAAACCGTATTTTTGTTCGTAGGTGTAATCGGCATGGCCCGGACGGAAAACGTCTTTGATGGCGCCGTAATCCTGCGAGCGCTGATCGGTATTTTCAATCAGCAGACCGATGCTGGTGCCGGTGGTGCGGCCTTCGAAGACGCCGGAGAGGATCTTGACGCTATCCGGCTCGCGACGCTGCGTGGTGTAGCGCGAGGTGCCCGGACGGCGGCGATCGAGATCGTGCTGTAAATCGGCTTCGGTCAGTTCGATGCCAGGCGGGACACCGTCCACGATGCAACCCAGCGCCAGGCCGTGAGACTCACCGAAAGTGGTTACACGGAATAATTGTCCAATACTGTTTCCTGCCATCACGGCTCCGTTGTCGTTGTTCTGTGTTTGAGCGATGTGAAACGGGCCGCAGCCCGTTGGATTAATCTTTGTAGATGCTGAAGTGTTCGCGCGCCGCGATGAGCTGCGCTTTAGTCAGCATGAAGACGCCTTCGCCACCGTTGTCGAATTCAAGCCAGGTGAACGGCACGTCCGGGTACTGCTCCATCAGATGTACCATGCTGTTACCGACTTCACAAATCAGAATGCCGTTGTCGGTCAGATAATCCGGCGCGCAGGCCAGGATGCGGCGCGTCAGCTTCAGGCCGTCTGAGCCGGACGCCAGGCCGAGTTCCGGTTCGTGGCGATATTCGTTCGGCAGATCGGACATATCTTCCGCGTCAACGTACGGCGGGTTGGTGACGATCAGGTCGTATTGCAGTTTTGGCAGGTCGCGGAACAGGTCAGAGCGGATCGGCGTCACGTGGTGAATCAGACCGTGCTCTTCGATGTTGTGTTCGGTGACGGCCAGCGCATCGGTGGAGATATCCACCGCGTCGACTTCCGCTTCCGGGAAGGCGTACGCACAGGCAATCGCGATGCAGCCGCTGCCGGTACACATATCCAGAATGTGCTGCGGCTGATGGTCGATCAGGCCCGCAAAGTGATTATTGATCAGCTCACCAATTGGGGAGCGCGGCACCAGCACGCGCTCATCAACGTAGAATTCGTGGCCGCAGAACCAGGCTTTATTGGTCAGATAAGCGACCGGGATGCGCTCGTTAACGCGGCGGATCACGCGCTCAACGATGCGGTGTTTCTCGCTGGAGGTCAGACGCGCGGTGCGCATGTCTTCCGGGATATCCAGCGGCAGATACAGGGATGGCAGCACCAGTTGAACCGCCTCGTCCCATGGGTTGTCCGTCCCGTGCCCGTACCAGATATTGGCGGCGCTGAAGCGGCTGACGGACCAACGCAACATGTCCTGAATGGTATGCAGTTCGTTTACTGCTTCATCGACAAATATTTTATCCATTATTCTCTCCAGGGCATGCTTGCATAATTTTCGGCGGCTAGTTTGCCATGAAGACGTCGATAAATCAGCATTGTGACGGGGTGAGATGGGTGAAAAAATGCGTTTTGCTTGCGCCTCCCTCAGGTAAACTAAGGGAAATAAGAGATGAGACGGACTAATGAAAAAGAAAATGCCGCTTAGCGAGGAGGATCAGACGCTCTTTCGCCAGCTGATGAGCGGGACGCGCAAAATCACGCAGGACACCATTGTCCATCGACCGATCCGCAAAAAAGTCAGCGAAGTCCCGGTGAAACGGCTGCTGCAGGAACAGGCCGATAACAGCCACTATTTTTCAGACGAATTTCAGCCGCTGCTGAACACGCAGGGCGCGGTGAAATATGTGCGGGAAGATGTCAGCCATTTTGAGCTGAAAAAGTTACGTCGCGGGGATTATTCGCCGGAGCTGTTTCTCGATCTGCACGGTCTGACGCAGATGCAGGCGAAGCAGGAACTGGGCGCGCTGATTGCGGCCTGTCGTCGCGAGCACGTGTTTTGCACCTGTGTGATGCACGGCCACGGAAAGCATATTCTCAAACAACAAACGCCGCTGTGGCTGGCTCAGCATCCACACGTGATGGCTTTTCATCAGGCGCCAAAAGAGTACGGCGGAGATGCCGCGCTGCTGGTGTTGATTGAAGTGGAAGAGTGGCAGCCACCGGAGCTGCCCTGACAGGCAGGCGGGTGGCACAGGCTACCCGCCAGATCATTCGTCACATCAGATAGCTTTTGCCATCTTCAGATTGCACGGACTCATTTGCCAGTTGAATACCCCTTTGCCGGCGTCGTCGAGGGTGACGTTGGCAATCGCGGAGGTGGTGAACATCGGAGGCGTTTCGCCAGGGCAGAGTTCAGACACCAGGTAGCCGACCAGCGGCAGATGGGAAATCACCAGTGCAGAAGAGACACCTTCGTTGCTCAGCGCCTGAAGATACGCGCTGACAAGACCCACATCCCCACAGGGTGTTAGCTCGGGAAGAACATCGACGCTTTTCGGCAGGTTCATACACTCCCCCACCACATCCAGCGTCTGTTCGGCCCGCAGGAACGGACTCACCAGCACACGATCGATATCCACTTTTTGGCCTTTGAGCCAGGTCGCCATTTGACGGGATTCGTCACAGCCACAGGTTGTCAAAGGACGAACAGAGTCACTGGCAGCATCGAGTGCCGCGTCGCCGTGACGCATGATAAAAACTTGCATATTGCACCGCTTTTGTTAACCAGGATCACCGGCGTTGACTACCCGCGAAAACAGCTAAAAGGTAGAAAACCCGATGGCCGGGCATTGTGCCTGATCCATCTGATGAATGAAACGCTGTTTTTTACCTTAATGGCGTAAGTATAGTCAATATCTGTTTACAAATTCGCCAAAACAGGTTCATTCACCACTGGATATACTCTTGTTGGACCTTAAGTTACGAGGTCAGTTTCCTCTGTCGGCCAAAAGTGCAGGTTATTTTCTGCCATCCGCACTAAAGGTTCGCACGGGCTAAACCGTGGACCATAAAGCGATGCCAGACGCTGCAATATTGCCACCACTTCACCCGCGCCCAGACTATCCATATAGCGGAACGGGCCACCCAGGAAAGGTGGAAAACCGATGCCAAACACGGCGCCAATATCGCCGTCTCGCGCACTTTTAACGACCTGCTCGTCATAACAGCGAGCCGCTTCGTTGAGCATCATCATGACGCAGCGCTCAGCGCACTGCTGCGCTGATAGTTTCCCCTGGCCGGAAGCCTGAATAAGCCCATAAACCGAGGGGTCGACCTGTTTCTTGCTTTTACGCCCTTTAACTGCGTAAAGATAGAAGCCACGTCCATTTTTTCTGCCTTTGCGATCGTCGTTCAAGATCACAGAAACAATGTTTGCAGGTGGGCTAAAACGTTCTCCATAAGCAGCTTCCAGCACAGGTATAATTTTAGTGCCTGTGTCTATTCCAACCTCATCCAAAAGTTGGATTGGCCCCACCGGAAAACCAAACTTCACTAAGGCTTCGTCGATATGATCGATTTTCTCGCCTTCGGTCAGGAGGCGCATCGCCTCGTTGATATAAGGCGCAAGGATCCGGTTGACGTAAAACCCGGCTTTGTCCGCCACCACAATCGGCGTTTTGCCCTGCCGTTTAGCCAGCTTGACTACCGTAGCCACCGTTTGTGCGCTGGTTGACGCATGCGGAATGACCTCCACCAGCGGCATTTTTTCCACTGGACTAAAGAAGTGCAGACCGATGACCTGCTCAGGCCGCGCGGCTTTGGCCGCAATATCACCAATCGGCAGTGACGAGGTATTCGAGGCAAAAATGGTGTGCGGCGCGCAGTGCTGTTCAACTTCGGCGACCATCTGCTGTTTCAGCGCCAAATCTTCAAACACAGCTTCAATCACCACATCGCGATGCTGAAAACCGCTGTAGTCGGTGGTCCCTGAAATCAGCGCCAGCTCTCTGTCGCGCTCACTGGCTTTGATATGGCGGCGTTTGACCTTTTGATCAAGGAGCTGCCAGCTGTATTGCAGAGCGTGGTTAATGCCTTTCGGATTGATGTCTTTGATTCGCACAGGCAATTTGCCTTTGCTGGCCGTGACAAAAGCGATGCCGCCGCCCATCAATCCCCCGCCCAGCACACCAACAGAGTTGAGAGGTGCCGGTGAGGCCTCGCTTCCGGGATCTTTTTTCACGTCGGTGCTGGCGAAGAAGATGCTGCGCAGCGACTTCGACTGAGGCGTCATCGCCAGCTCACCAAAGGCTTTAGCTTCCGCCGCATAGCCGCTGCTGCTCCCCTGCGACAGACCGGTTTCAATCACCTCAAGAATGCGCCTGGTCGCCGGGTAGTTGCCTTTGGTCTTTTGTTCGGTTTTTTTTCCGACTATATTAAAGAGCAAAGCGCGCCCGAGCGGCCCCGCGAGAACCCGCTCGCGGACCGGCAGGTGTCGACTGGCCTGACGCCCTTTTAACGCCAGCTCAACGGCCGCTTCCAGCAGAATGGAATGAGGAACCACTTCATCCACCAGCCCGGCCTTTAATGCCTGACGAGGGCGAAGCTGTTTACCGGTCAAAATCATCTCCAGCGCGGTACTTACGCCAATCAGGCGCGGCAATCGCTGGGTTCCACCCGAGCCGGGTAACAGCCCCAGCTGCACTTCCGGCAGACCGAGGACGGTTTTCGCATCATCCGTACAGATACGGCTGTGACACGCCAGCGCCAGCTCCAGGCCGCCGCCGAGACAAGCGCCGTGGATCGCGGCGATCGCCGGGATCGGCAAGGCGTGGATCTCCGCCATGATCTGTTGTCCCTGACGGGCAAGCTGCTCCGCCTCCTGCGCACTGCTGGCGCGGGCGATCATGTTGATATCGGCACCGGCGATAAAATTATCGGGCTTGGCGGAGATAAAAATCAGCCCGCGAATCTCTTTGTTTTCGCGGATCTGCTTGAGGATCGCGCGCACCTGAACGCCGAACTCGGCTTTCAGGGTATTCATCTTCTCGCCCGGTACGTCGATGGTGACGACGGCAATATTATCCAGACGGACCTTCAGGTCAAAAGCGGAAGTCGTTTCCATTATTCAGCCTCCAGAACCATCGCCGCACCCAGGCCGCCCGCCGCACAGGCGGTGACCAGACCAAAACCGCCGCCGCGACGGCGAAGTTCGTGTAGCGTTTGCGTAATCATGCGTGCGCCGGTGGCGGCAAACGGGTGGCCGTAGGCGATGGAGCCGCCCAGCACGTTAAATTTGCTCTCATCCACCTCTCCGGTGGCATGGGCGCGGCCCAGTACATCGCGGGCAAAGCGTTCGCTACCTAGCAGCTGCAGGTTAGCCAGCGTTTGTGCCGCAAAGGCTTCATGCATGTCGATCAGTGTTAAATCGGCCATCGTTAATCCAGCGCGTTCGAGCGCCAGCGGCGTGGACCACGCCGGACCGAGCAGCATGTCCTGCCAGACGTCGATGGCGGTGAAGGCGTAGCTGCGCAGATAGCCCAGCGGGACCAGCCCCAGCTCTTTGGCGCGGGACTCGGTCATCAGGATCACCGCCGCCGCGCCGTCGGTCAGAGGCGTGCTGTTCGCCGCCGTGACGGTGCCGTGTTTGCGGTCAAACGCCGGGCGTAATTTTGCATAATCCGCCAGCGTCGAATTGCCACGAATGTTGTTATCTTCGGCGAGAGGCTCACGGAACGGCGGGATATAGGCCGTCATGACTTCGTCGGCAAGTTTGCCCTCTGACCACGCCAGCGCCGCGCGCTGATGGGAGCGATGGGCCAGGGCATCCTGCTGCTCACGGGTAATGCCATAGGTTTTCGCCATCTGCTCCGCGGTGTCGCCCATCCGCAGGCCGGTGGAGTATTCCGCAACCGCAGGTGGGACGGGCGCGAGATCGCGCAGGCGAAGACGAGAAAAGAGTTTGAGACGCTGCCCCATGGTGCGGGCTTTGTTGACGTCCACCAGCACGCGGGCCAGCTTTTTGCTGACGCCAATCGGCAGAACAGACGAAGAATCGGCCCCGCCCGCAATGCCCGCGCGAATGGTGCCGGTGATCAGGCTTTCCGCCACGTTAGCGACGGCCTGGAAGCTGGTCGCACAGGCACGGCTGACGCTGTAGGCGTCCGTATGGACGTTCATTCCGGTGCCGAGCACAATTTCGCGGGCGATGTTGGGCGCTTCAGGCATCTGAACCACCTGCCCAAAGACCAGCTGTTCAATGACCTCAGGGGGTATTTCGCTGCGTGCCAGCATCTCCCCCACTACCATTTTCCCCAGATCGACAGCCGGTATTCCGTGAAATGCCGTCGCCTGACGTGCAAACGGAGTACGCAATCCACTGACAATGGCAATGCGATCACCCTGACGGGTGACGAGCGGTAATGCCTGACTCATAACAGTCCCCTGTAAATAACCTGATGCGCAAAGTGGTCTGACCTGATAACAGTTTTAACCATATTTTTACATTGAGCCAATCGGGGAAGCGAAAAATTGCGAGGTAAGACACAGAGAAGAAAAGAAAATGCCCCTGCGCAGGCAGGGGCATTTGAGGTGTTTTTTGTCGGGTGGCGCTTCGCTAACCCGACCTACAATTTCGTAGGCCGGGTAAGGCGAAGCCGCCCCCCGGCATATTTACGGAAAAATTAACGCAACCCGAGCTGGAAGATCAGTGTTTCAGCTTCACACGCAAAAACGAAATCGATGTCGAGCTTCACGCCACCGTCCACTTCTGTGAGGGAAGATTTGATTTCACACGGATCGGATTCCACGTCGCGCGCGCGTTTGGTCAACGCGGTCAGGGTCTCTTCAGCATCCGAACGTTTGCTAAATACACGGCTGTAAGACGCGGTGCAATCGGTGTTATCCATGATGGTACCGACATCCATACAGCAGCAAACCGGGGTTTCATCAGCACTGCATTTACTCATAGCTCAAGTTCCTCTGCGTTTTCGCGCACGGCGCGAGATAAATACGTTGCTGATATTTTACGCCCTGGCTGAAGGTCTCTCCAGCCGTTAATGGCGCAAACGGGGATAAGTGACCGTTATCACACTAAAAAATGATCTAACGCAAAAATCACCCTTTATGGTGAGTGCCGGTGGTCGCATTTTTGCCACCTGGATCTCGTTTCAAAAAACATCTTTGAAAAACTTCAGAAACAAACTTGCAACATCCCATCTGGTCCGACCTATACTCTCGCCACTGGTCTGATTTCTAAGTGTTACCACAGACCCTACACTTCGCGCTCCTGTTACTCTATGTAACATATATTGCATAAAAATAACTCAATGAGGTTATGGTCATGAGCCAGAAAACCCTGTTCAAAAAGACTGCGCTGGCAGTCGCAGTGGCAATCGTATCAACGTCCGCCTGGTCCGCGGGCTTCCAGCTTAACGAATTTTCTTCCTCTGGCCTTGGCCGTGCATATTCCGGGGAAGGCGCTATTGCCGATGACGCAGGCAACGTGAGCCGTAACCCGGCGCTGATCACTATGTTTGATCGCCCTACCTTCTCTATGGGTGCCGTTTATATCGACCCGGATGTGAACGTTACCGGAAAATCCAATTTAACCGGACAGAGTGCTAACCAGGACAACATCGCGCCAGTGGCGTGGGTGCCTAACATGCACTTTGTTATGCCAATCAACGACCAGTTCGGTTGGGGTGCGTCTGTGACCTCCAACTACGGTCTGGCAACAGAATTTAACGACAACTACGCGGCCGGTATTTACGGCGGCAAAACTGACCTGCAGACCATCAACCTGAACCTGAGCGGCGCGTATCGTCTCGACAGTAACTGGAGCTTCGGTGTGGGCTTCGATGCGGTCTACGCGAAAGCGAAAATCGAGCGCTATGCGGGTTCACTCGGCCCACTGCTGGCGGGTCAGCTGCAAGGTATGGTGCCTCCCTCCATGCTGGATGGTATCAACTCTCCGGACGATCAGATCGCGTACCTGAAAGGCGACGAGTGGGGCTTCGGCTGGAACGCCGGTATCCTGTATGAACTGGACAAAAACAACCGCTGGGGCTTTACCTACCGTTCAGAAGTGAAAATTGACTTCGACGGCGACTATAAAAGCTCCATTGACCCGAACCTGAGCAACATCTTTGCCAGCATGGGTCTGACCGGTCTGCCAGCAGGCACCGGCGGCAGAACGCAGAACGGCGCGCTGACGCTGAACCTGCCTGAGATGTGGGAAGTGTCTGGTTATAACCGCGTTGCGCCACAGTGGGCTATCCACTACAGCCTGACTTACACCAGCTGGAGCCAGTTCCAGGAGCTGAAAGCGACCGGCAACGACGGCCAGACGCTGTTCTATAAAGATGAAAGCTTCAAAGATGCTTATCGTATCGCGCTGGGTACCACCTACTACTACGACAAGAACTGGACCTTCCGTACCGGTATCGCGTTCGATGACAGCCCGGTTCCGGCTGACAAACGCTCCATTTCTATTCCGGATCAGGACCGTCTGTGGCTGAGCGCCGGTATGACTTATGCGTTTAACGACGATGCGTCTGTCGACGTGGGTGCATCTTACATGCACGGCCAGAACGTCAGCTTCACCGAAGGCGAAGGCCCTGCGGCGTACACCTTCAAATCTGAAGGTAAAGCCTGGCTGTTCGGTACTAACTTCAACTACGCGTTCTAATCGCGTCGTCATTAAAAAAGGTGAGCATTTGCTCACCTTTTTCTTTTATTCTTTATCTATCTCAGAAAGCTCATTCTCGATAGCTTTGGCGTTCGGATTGTCTTCCGGTTTCAGCTTGCCGCCGTTGGCGATGAAGTCATGATTCTGGAAGTAAGCTTCGCGGACCATAATGTACGGGTCGGAAGACTGACGCAGCAGGCCGTCTGAATCCAGCAGCTGAGCACGCGTCTCAATCCCTTCGACGGTCCATTTACCGATCGACAGCGGCCAGGTCAGCCACGACAGCACCGGATAAAGGGTATCGACCATGTCACCCCCGTCATCACGGACGGTAAAGCTGCCGTAGAATGGCAGATGCATATACGGGCCATAACCCACGCCATAATTACCCAGCGTACTACCGAAGCGGTGCGGCTGTTCACGCTGCAACTTCGGATTCGCCATTCCCGCCACGTCGATAAAGCCACCCATCCCTAACAGGCTGTTCAGGAAGAAGCGGGTGAAATGCACCATCCCCTGATACGGGTCGCCCTGCAGGAAGAAGTTCACCATGACGGCAGGCTCTTCCAGGTTACTGGTGAAGTTGCTCAGACCATTGCGAGCAGGTTGCGGAACGTAATCACGCCATGCCACAGCTACCGGGCGGACCACGTACGGGTCCAGCACGTTGTAGTTAAAGCTATACATGGATCGGTTGAATCCTTCTAAAGGATCGGAGCGCCCCGTTTGCTCGCCCGAGCTGGCACAGCCCACGAGCAGCGTGGTGCCCAGCGCAAGCGCCGACAGCCGAAGTTTCATATATTTCTCCCTGTTAGTATGGCTATCGTTGACTGCCATCCGTTACGAAGCGCCTGACGCTCCGCTGATTATCGTGCAAGTGATTGTAACAGCACGTTTCTGGATGTCCACGCACACAATGACGGGCAGTCATCTGCCATCACTCTGATCTCAGCATAGCCTGGCTTTACCTTTCTTTTCGTCGGTAATTTTATCTTGTGTCTGAATGTGATGTATCACGTTTATTGCCATTCCAGGGAAAATAAGAGCATCCCCACGGGCAATGTCCGGAAAACCGCTACGATTACTGTTATGACAACGCAGCGAGACGTGCCCGATGGACGAACTACACGCAGAAAAAATTGATAAACACACCGATGAACTGGAAGTGGAAAGCGATGAGAAACAGCACGGAGGCAAAATAGAAGTCGACGAAGACCGTCTCCCCTCCCGGGCGATGGCGATCCACGAATACATCCGCCAGGACGGCGAAAAAGAGCTCGAGCGCGATGCGATGGCCCTGCTCTGGTCAGCCATTGCCGCCGGGCTGTCGATGGGGGCCTCACTGCTGGCGAAAGGGATTTTTCACGTCCAGCTGGAAGGCGTGCCTGGCGGATTTCTGATTGAGAACCTGGGCTACACCTTTGGCTTCGTGATCGTCATTATGGCGCGCCAGCAGCTGTTTACGGAAAACACCGTGACGGCGGTGCTGCCCGTCATGCAAACCCCGACCTGGGGCAATTTCGGGCTGCTGATGCGCCTGTGGAGCGTGGTGCTGCTGGGGAACCTCATCGGCACGGGCGTCGCCGCCTGGGCGTTCGAATACATGCCGATCTTTGATGAGCCGACCCGCGATGCGTTCGTCAAAATCGGGATGGACATCATGAAGAACACCCCGCTGGAGATGTTCTCTAACGCCATTATCTCTGGCTGGATCATAGCCACTATGGTGTGGATGTTCCCCTCTGCCGGTGCGGCCAAAATCGTGGTGATTATCCTGATGACCTGGCTAATTGCGCTGGCTGACACCACCCATATCGTCGTCGGCACCGTGGAAGTACTCTACCTGGTGTTTAACGGCACCCAGCACTGGAGTGATTTCTTCTGGCCGTTCGCCCTGCCGACGCTGGCGGGGAATATCTGCGGCGGGACCTTTATCTTCGCCCTGCTGAGCCATGCGCAAATCCGCAACGATATGTCGAACAAGCGCAAGGCCGAGCTGAAGGAAAAGGAAAAAGCCCGACAAAACAAGGACGAAGATCCAGAAAAAACGCGCTAAATGGCGACTCTTTAAGCAGTCAGGCGGCATCGAGCTTAACGCCCTGTGTAAATGAGGCTATACTCGTGCCGCTTCGTCCCCTTAGTTAAATGGATATAACGAGCCCCTCCTAAGGGCTAGTTGCAGGTTCGATTCCTGCAGGGGACACTTTCAGCGAATTGTTAACCCCATCGAAACACCCACAATCATCTTTTTAATCCCCAAGAAAACCCGGATAGTGGACCTTTTCGCTGCGGACAATTTTCCCGAGAAAACAAGTCATAGCACAGAGTGTATAAGGGTGCTAATCTACGCAGCCCGCCTTGTCCCGGCAGTGGACAGGCAGCGCCGTAAAGTTGGGTAAGGCCTGAAACCATCGCCCTGAACGACGGTCTAAATCAGCACGTAGTATCGCAACCTTTGCGCTACCTTCTCTGGCTTTATATAGGTCCACAATTTTGTCTCAATGCAAATTCGAACGTGCATTTCTCCACCCACGTTACTGGCTCACCTGGTTTGGCCTTGGCCTGCTCTGGTTGCTCGTTCAATTGCCTTATCCCGCAATACAAGTACTGGGTTCAAGTTTAGGCAGCGCTTCCCGTCTCTTTTTGAAACGCCGTGAATCCATTGCCCGCCGAAATCTGGAACTGTGCTTCCCTCATTACAGCGACGAGCAGCGCGACAAGCTGATCGCCGAGAATTTCAAATCCATTGGCATGGCGCTGCTGGAAACCGGTATGGCCTGGTTCTGGCCGGACGAGCGCGTACGCAAATGGTTCGACGTCGAAGGCCTGGAAAACCTCCAGCAGGTACAAGCGCAGAATCGCGGCGTGATGGTCATCGGCGTGCATTTTATGTCGCTGGAGCTGGGCGGGCGCGTAATGGGCCTGTGTCAGCCGATGATGGCAACCTATCGCCCGCACAATAATTTGCTGATGGAATGGGTGCAGACGCGCGGACGTATGCGCTCGAACAAAGCGATGATCAGCCGTAACAACCTGCGCGGTCTGGTCAACGCTTTGAAAAAAGGCGAAGCGGTGTGGTTCGCGCCCGATCAGGATTACGGACGTAAAGGCAGCAGTTTTGCCCCCTTCTTCGCGGTCAGGGATGTCGCCACCACTAACGGCACCTTTGTGATTTCACGCCTGTCCGGTGCGCCCATGCTGACCGTCACGATGGTCAGAAAAGCCGATAAGTCGGGCTATCGTCTGTTTATCTCACCAGAACTGCATAATTACCCACAGGACGAGCGCGAAGCCGCGACTTACATCAACAAAGTGATTGAGAGCGAAATCATGCGCGCGCCGGAACAGTATCTGTGGGTGCATCGTCGCTTTAAGACCCGCCCGGTCGGCGAGTCGTCTCTCTATATTTAGTTCTTTTATCAGGTTAGTTTCGCCAGGAAACTAACCTTTTCAATCACCTGTAATCACCCGCCGTTACTGTCCATTTACCCCTTCGCTCAACGCAATTTATTCCGCTGTGAAATTAAACTGTCTCCGTTCCACGACACTCGTAAGTTACGGAAATGATACAAAAAAATGCCTCTTGTCACCCCCCAAATTTAGGCGTACATTAGCGCCGTCTGGCAATGGGAACGCACAGAATTCTGAGCTGGAGTCAGCGAGCTCGCGGGATAATTCTTATTTCCGCCTGGGTCTGATTTCAACTCTCTATACTCAGTTGGACTCTGTTTTTTAAGGCGTATCTTTGATACGCGGAGCGATGAACGTGAAATATTTCTTTATGGGCATTTCGGTGATTGTATTAGTCTGGGCCGGAACCTTTGCCCTGATGATCTGAGCGAAGAAAATACAGTTAAAAAAACAGGAGCCAATCGGCTCCTGTTTTTTTATGCATATCCTGCTTATTCCGATTTTCTCTCGACCGGCAACAGCCCGTCGGCGCGGAACATACTTTTGATGCCTCTCACCGCCTGACGAATTCGGTCGCTGTTTTCGATCAACGCAAAGCGAACGTGGGTATCGCCGTAATCACCGAAACCAATGCCCGGTGAGACGCAAACCTTCGCATCCTGCAGCAGCTTTTTGGCAAACTCCAGCGAGCCCATCGCGGCGTAGTGTTCAGGGATTTTGGCCCAGACGTACATCGAGGCTTTCGGCATTTCGACCATCCAGCCCGCTTCGTGCAGGCCTTTCACCAGCACATCACGGCGGCGTTTATACTGCGCGGCGATGTCGTGCACGCACTGCTGATCGCCTTCCAGCGCGGCAATCGCCGCGACCTGCAGCGGCGTAAAGGTGCCGTAGTCGTGATAGCTCTTGATGCGCGCCAGCGCGTTGACCAGCGTTTTATTGCCAACCATAAAGCCGATACGCCAGCCCGCCATGTTGTAGCTTTTGGACAAGGTAAAGAATTCAACGGCCACGTCACGCGCGCCCGGTACCTGCATAATCGACGGCGCTTTCCAGCCGTCGTACACGATATCGGCATACGCCAGATCGTGAACTACCAGCACGTCGTAGCGCTTCGCCAGCGCGACCACCTTCTCGAAGAACTCCAGCTCGACGCACTGCGCCGTAGGGTTCGACGGGAATCCGAGGATCATCATTTTCGGTTTCGGGTAGCTTTCACGAATGGCGCGTTCCAGCTCGTTGAAGAAGTCCACTCCCTCCACCAGCGGGACGGAGCGAACCTGCGCCCCGGCAATCACCGCGCCATAAATATGGATCGGGTAGCTCGGGTTCGGCACCAGCACCGTATCGCCGTGATCGAGCGTCGCCAGCATCAGGTGCGCCAGCCCCTCTTTCGAACCGATGGTGACGATGGCTTCGCTTTCGGGATCGATTTCAACGTTGTAGCGATCCTGATACCAGCGGGAGATCGCCCGACGCAGACGCGGAATACCGCGCGAGGTGGAGTAGCCGTGCGTGTCCGGGCGCTGCGCCACGGTGCAGAGCTTTTCAACGATATGCGGCGGTGTGGGGCCATCAGGGTTACCCATGCTGAAATCGATAATGTCTTCGCCGCGCCGACGCGCAGCCATTTTCAGTTCAGCAGTGATATTAAAAACATAAGGGGGAAGACGATCGATACGCGTAAAACGGCGTTCAGGACTGGATTCAGCCATAGATTCCTCAGATTCACGTGAGCGCCCGGACCGTCCGAGCGACGCTGCCACGATTGTGGCGTGTTTAGAAAATAGCCTGATTGAAAAGCTGCTGTCGAGAGGAAAACGAAAAAATAATTATCACGCTAAAACCGGAAGAATGCTGAGGCAAAAAGCGGAAGGCATTGAGGCAAGAATGTTCCCGTGGCAGCTTTTATTTAACGTAACGATATCAATGAAGTAACAACACAAGGACGCAAAAAGGCTAAAGCGTCGATTACTGGGTCTGAAAAAACCAATCCCCTTTGAAGAAAGTGGTCTTTCCTCATTTGATTATTCAGAGGGATGTCTGGTCATTATGCCCCAGGTTTTCTATCATAGCTTTTTCCCGAATTCCCAGGTTTCCTCGTGCACGAAACATTCAATATGCTGCTGGCAGTCTTCGATCGCGCGGCATTAATGCTGATTTGCCTCTTCTTCCTGATCCGCATCCGGCTCTTTCGCGAGCTTCTGCACAAATCCGCCCACTCGCCCAAAGAGCTGCTGGCCGTCACGGCGATTTTTTCCCTGTTTGCCCTGTTCAGCACCTGGTCCGGCGTGCACGTCGAAGGCTCGCTGGTGAACGTGCGTATCATTGCGGTGATGTCGGGCGGGATTTTGTTCGGCCCATGGGTCGGGATTATCACCGGGATTATTGCCGGGACGCACCGCTACTTAATCGATATCGGCGGCGTAACGGCGATCCCCTGCTTTATCACCAGTATTATCGCGGGCGTTATGTCCGGCTGGATTAACCGTAAGATCCCGAAAAAACAGCGCTGGCGGGCGGGTATCGTCGCCGGGATGATGTGTGAAACCCTGACCATGATCCTCGTGGTCGTCTGGGCGCCCAGCATCGAACTGGGTCTGGATATCGTTTCCAAAATCGGTATTCCGATGATTCTCGGCACCGTCTGTATCGGTTTTATTGTGCTGCTGGTACAGAGCGTCGAGGGCGAAAAAGAGGCCAGCGCCGCACGCCAGGCGAAACTCGCGCTGGATATTGCCAACAAAACGCTGCCGCTGTTCCGCCACGTGAACGCCGAATCTCTGCGTCAGGTGTGCGACATTATTCGCCGCGATATTCATGCCGACGCGGTTGCCATTACCAATATCGATCACGTGCTGGCCTACGTCGGCGTCGGTGAAGACAACTATCGCAACACCGACGATACCGTCAGCCCCACCACCCGCCAGGCCATTAACTACGGTAAAATCATCATTAAAAACAATGATGAAGCACACCGCACGCCGGAAATTCACTCGATGCTGGTGATTCCCCTGTGGGAAAAAGGCGTGGTGACCGGCACGCTGAAAATCTACTACTGTCACGCGCATCAGATCACCTCTACGCTGCAGGAGATGGCGATTGGCCTGTCGCAGATTATCTCGACGCAGCTGGAAGTCTCCCGCGCCGAGCAGTTACGCGAAATGGCAAATAAGGCGGAGCTGCGCGCCCTGCAAAGTAAGATCAATCCCCATTTCCTGTTTAACGCCCTGAACGCCATTTCATCGTCGATTCGCATGAATCCGGACACCGCCCGCCAGCTGATTTTCAATCTGTCGCGCTACCTGCGCTACAACATCGAGCTGAAAGACGATGAGCAGATCGACATCAAAAAAGAGCTGTACCAGATTAAAGATTACATCGCGATTGAGCAGGCGCGCTTTGGCGATAAGCTGACGGTTATCTACGATATTGATGAAGAGGTTCACTGTGTGATCCCGAGCCTGCTGATCCAGCCGCTGGTGGAGAACGCCATCGTTCACGGCATTCAGCCTTGCAAAGGCAAAGGCGTAGTCACCATCAGCGTGGCGGAGTGCGGGAATCGGGTGCGGGTGGCGGTGCGCGATACCGGCCACGGCATCGACCCCAACGTGATTGCGCGCGTCGAGTCAAACGAGATGCCTGGCAATAAAATCGGCCTGCTGAACGTCCATCACCGCGTGAAACTGCTGTATGGCGAAGGGCTGCATATTCGCCGCCTGGAGCCCGGCACGGAAATCGCTTTTTACGTCCCGAATGAACGCCTGCCCGTTCATACGCAGACGCTGTTGTTGCCTTAACGGGAGTGCCTCATGAAAGTCATCATTGTGGAAGATGAAATCCTCGCCCAACAGGAATTAAGCTGGCTGATTAAAGAGCACAGCAAAATGGAGATCGTGGGCACCTTTGAGGACGGGTTGGATGTGCTGAAATTTCTGCAGCACAACCGCGTCGACGCCATTTTTCTGGATATCAATATTCCGTCGCTGGACGGCGTACTGCTGGCGCAAAACATCAACCAGTTCGCCCATAAGCCGTTTATTGTGTTTGTCACTGCGTGGAAAGAGCATGCCGCCGAAGCCTTTGAACTGGAAGCCTTCGACTACATTCTGAAACCTTATCAGGAGTCGCGCATCATCAGCATGCTGCAGAAGCTCGAACTGGCCTGGCGACAGCAATCCAGCCCGGCAGTCAGCCCTGCGCCTGCCGCCACGCGCGAAAATGACACACTCAATCTGATCAAAGATGAGCGCATTATCGTCACACCGATGGATGATATTTATTACGCCGAAGCGCACGAAAAGATGACGTTTGTCTACACCCGCCGGGACTCGTTTGTGATGCCGATGAATATCACCGAGTTTTGCGCCAGGCTCCCGACGTCGCACTTTTTCCGCTGCCACCGCTCGTTTTGCGTCAATCTGAACAAGATCCGCGAAATCGAGCCCTGGTTTAACAACACCTATATTTTACGGCTGAAGGATCTGGAGTTTCAGGTGCCGGTGAGTCGCAGCAAGGTGAAAGAGTTCAGGCAGTTGATGCATTTTTGACGCCCTCTCCGTGACGAAGAGGGCGAAGTGAATCAGAGGTACTGACCCAGCGTCTGGCGAAGATGCGCGCCGGACCCCAGCAGGCCTGGATTATCATGCACGATCAGATAAACGGGAATATCCTGCACGTAGGATTTGAAGCGCCCTTTATCTTCGAAACCGCCGCGGAAACCAGAGGCTTTAAAGAATTCGAGGAAGCGCGGCACAATCCCACCGGCGATGTACACGCCGCCAAAGGTACCGAGATTCAAGGCCAGATTGCCGCCGAAGCGTCCCATGATCACGCAGAACAGCGACAGGGCACGGCGACAGTCGGTGCAGCTGTCTGCCAGCGCGCGTTCGGTGACGTCTTTCGGCTGCAGGTTTTCCGGCAGACGGCCGTCAGATTTCACAATCGCGCGATAAAGATAGACCAGACCCGGGCCGGAGAGCACGCGCTCGGCGGAAACGTGGCCCAGCTCGGCGCGCAGCTCCTGCAGAATAATGCCCTCTTCTTCGCTGTTTGGCGCGAAATCAACGTGGCCGCCTTCGCCCGGCAGACTCACCCAGCGTTTGTCGACGTGAACCAGGTGCGAAACGCCAAGCCCAGTGCCTGCACCGTAAACGGCAATCGGCTTGCCCTCGACCGGTTTATCGCCGCCAAACTGAATCAGATGTTCAGGTTTAAGCATCGGGATCGCCATCGAGACCGCCGTAAAGTCGTTAATAATTTCCAGATGCGCGAAACCGAGATTCTTTTTCATCTCGGCAATGGAAAACGCCCAGGTGTGGTTGGTCATCGCCACCCAGTCGCCGGTAATCGGGCAGGCAATGGCGATACAGCCATCTTCTACGCTGACCTTATGCTCATCCAGATAGACGCGAACCACCGCTTCCAGACTCGGGTAATCGAGCCCTGAGTAGGCCTTTGCCTGAGAGATTTCACCGGTATTAATATCGCATAGCGCCAGCCGGGCGTTGGTACCGCCCACATCGCCTACTAAAGCATACTTTGTCATTCTTCTACTGCTCCGCTAAAGTCAGAATAAATCTTTGGGACACTGTAAGTTCAAGGCGAGATAACAACAACGGCCTGAAGGCGGGTGGCCCAGGATTATCGATCTTCGTCACAGAATAACTTTACCGTTTCAGCACCTTTTGCACTATTGCCGTCAAACTGATTGTGCAAAGTCACGCTAAATACTTTTGTACAAGGAAATCATCATGCTTCATCCCCGCGCCAGAACGATGTTGCTGCTAGCAATACCCGCGCTACTGATTGGTATTGCGTCAAGCCTGGTGTTAATCGTCGTGATGAAAGTCGCCTCGGTGCTGCAGACGTTTTTATGGTCCTCGCTTCCCGGGCAGTTCGGTATTGATGTGGCGTCTCCGTCGTGGATCATTTTGATGTTAACGCTCACCGGGATTGCGGTGGGGCTGGTGGTTCGCTTTAGCCCAGGACATGCGGGCCCGGATCCGGCGCTGGAGCCGCTGATTGGTGCGCCCGTGAATCCCGGCGCGCTGCCGGGGCTGATTCTGGCTCTGGTGATGGGTCTTGCGGGCGGCGTGAGCCTCGGGCCGGAACATCCGATCATGGCGGTGAATATCGCTCTTGCCGTCTATCTTGGCTCACGGATTTTGCCGCGCGTGGGTGCTCTCGACTGGACCATTCTGGCATCGGCGGGGACGATCGGCGCGTTGTTCGGCACGCCCGTTGCTGCCGCGCTGATTTTCTCGCAAACCCTGAGCTCCGATAACGACGTTCCGCTCTGGGATCGTCTCTTCGCCCCGCTGATGGCGGCGGCGGCCGGTGCGCTCACCACCAGCCTGTTCTTCCAGCCGCACTTTTCGCTGCCGATCCCTCACTACGGGCACATGCAGCTGGCCGATATCTTTAGCGGGGCGATTGTCGCCGCGATCGCCATCGCGGTGGGAATGGTCGCCGTGTGGTGCCTGCCGCGCCTGCACCTTCTGATGCACAAGCTGAAACACCCGGTGCTGATTCTCGGCTCGGGCGGCTTTTTGCTCGGTATTCTGGGTGCCATTGGCGGCCCCATCACCCTGTTCAAAGGGCTGGATGAGATGCAGCGCATGGCGTTCAGCCAGGTGTTTAGCGTGTCAGATTATTTCCTGTTTGCGGTGGTGAAACTGGCCGCAGTGGTGGTGGCCGCCGCGTGTGGTTTTCGCGGCGGGCGGATTTTCCCGGCGGTGTTTATCGCCGTGGCGCTGGGTCTGATGTTGCATGAGCATGTCGATGCGGTTCCGGCGGCGATCACCGTCTCCTGTTCGATTCTGGGGTTTGTGCTGGTGGTGACGCGAGATGCGTGGCTGAGCCTGTTCATGGCCGTGGTGGTGGTGCCGGATACCAACCTGCTGCCGCTGCTCTGTATCGTGATGTTGCCCGCCTGGCTCCTGCTGGCGGGCAAACCAATGCTGATGGCCTGGCGGCCGAAGAAATAGTCAGGCGTTATTGCGCGCTTCCAGCGCCCGGGTGATGGCGCTCAACAGCGGAGGAATATCCTCTTTGGGCAACATCACCTCGATCAGCGACAGTTTTTCGCTGTGGGCAACCTTCTCCAGTATCTCCGCCAGTTGCCCTGTTTGACTTACCCGCCAGCACTCGGCCTGACCGTTCTGGCTCAGTGCCTGCGGGATCTGCGTCCAGTTCCACAGGGCAATATCGTTATAGCGCTGTTTCGGCCCGTGGATCGCCCGCTCAACGGTATAGCCTTCGTTGTTCAGCACCAGAATCACCGGGTGCTGTTTATCCCGCAGCATCGACCCCATCTCCTGAATGGTCAGCTGCGCTGCGCCGTCCCCGGTCAGGACAATTACGCGTCTGTCCGGGCATGCCGTCTGCGCGCCAAACGCCGCCGCCAGAGTATAACCAATCGATCCCCACAACGGCTGCACGATAAAGTTCACGTCGGTCGGGAGACGCAGTGCGGCGGCACCAAAGGCGGAGGTACCCTGGTCGGCGAGAATGACGTCTCCGGGGCGAATAAAGGGTTGCAGCGTGTGCCAGAAATTATCCTGAGTAAGGGTTTCATCCTGATGCCGATGGGTGAGCGGCGCCTGCCGGGCCGGTGTCGTCTGCCTGGTGATGTGCTGCTTACACAGCGCCGAGAGGATCTCGACGGCCTTCGCCATCGGAATGCCCGTGAACCAGCGCTCCCCCACGCGGGCGGCGTGCGGCTGGATTTCGATGGTTTTGGCCGCCGGGAGATGGTGTGTGAAACCGGCGGTCAGGGTATCGGTGAAACGCGTCCCGACGCAGATAATCATATCCGCCTCTTCAATGGCTTCTTTCACCCCTTCCCCGCTCGCCGAGCCGCTGTAAGTGCCGTAAAAACCGGGCTGGCGCTCATCAAAAATCCCTTTGCCCATCAGCATGGTCGCGTGGGCCATCGGCGTCTCTTTCACCCATTTCTGCAGCTGATCTTTGAGCCCATACCGCAGCACCAGGAAGTCAGCCAGCAGTGCGGTACGTTTGCTGCTGGCGAGGCGCGATTCAGCCGCATCGCGGAAGGCTTTCAGGCAGGTGCTGTCCGCGTGAGAGGTGCGTTCTGTGAGAGCGTTTACAGGCGGCGTGGCCGGTTTTTTTGCCACGTCCGCAGGCAACATCAGATACCCCGGACGCCGCTCGCGCAGCATGATCGACAAGACCCGGTCGATTTCATAGCAGGCGTTTTGCTCCGTTAAAATCGCCTGCGCCACCGTCACCGGCTCACTCATCCGGTAAAAATGACGGAACTCGCCGTCGCCCAGCGTGTGGTGCAGTAGTTCGCCTTTTTGCTGCGCGGCGCTGCCCGGTGCGCCCACGATATGCAGCACCGGAACGTACTCCGCGAAGCTGCCCGCGATACCGTTCATAGCGCTCAATTCCCCGACGCCAAATGTCGTCAACAGCGCGGAAAAGCCCTTGCAGCGGGCATACCCGTCAGCAGCGTAAGCGGCGTTCAGCTCGTTTGCACAGCCCACCCAGCGGATGTCCGGGCTGTCGATGACATGATCGAGAAACTGCAGGTTGTAGTCGCCAGGGACGCCAAACAGGTGTTCGGCGCCGCAGTGTTTTAGTCGTTCAAGCAGGTAATCGGCGACGCAGTATGGGGTTCGCATAACAGGTGTCCTTCTGACGTTGACCTCACTTTGAGTATTAAAGAAGCGTGATGACTGTCCAGAAACCGCGACAAGATGACGCTGGAAAGAATGCTTTACGAAAAATGGCGGTGTAATCTGATTTACTGCGCCACGGTGTAAACGTATACACTGATGGGATATTTCAGGTCAGAGGGGTTTAGCAATGGTTTTTCAGGCGGATAAAATGCGTTATCAGTCAATGCAGTATCGTCGCTGCGGCCAGAGCGGTTTAAAGCTGCCCGCAATTTCGCTGGGTTTATGGCATAACTTTGGCGATACCACGCTCATTGACACCAGTCGTCAACTTTTACACCGCGCCTTCGAGCTGGGGATTACCCATTTCGATCTGGCCAATAACTACGGGCCACCTCCCGGCTCGGCAGAATCGAACTTTGGTCGCATTTTGCAGGAAGATTTTCTGCCCTATCGCGATGAACTGATTATCTCGACCAAGGCGGGCTATACCATGTGGGACGGCCCCTACGGTGACTGGGGTTCACGTAAATATCTGATCGCCAGCCTCGATCAGAGCCTGAAGCGTATGGGGCTGGAGTACGTGGATATCTTCTATCACCACCGCCCGGACCCGGAAACGCCGCTGCGCGAGACGATGAAAGCCCTCGACCACGTGGTGCGTCAGGGGAAAGCGCTCTACGTTGGCCTGTCGAATTACCCGGCGGAACTGGCGCGTCAGGCGATTGAGATCCTCGACGACCTCGGTACGCCGTGTCTTATCCACCAGCCGAAGTACTCTATGTTTGAACGCGCGCCGGAACAGGGTTTGCTGTCCGTCCTGCAGGAGAAAGGCGTCGGCTGTATTCCGTTCTCTCCGCTGGCCGGTGGGCAACTGACCGACCGTTATCTGAACGGTATTCCGGCGGATTCTCGTGCGGCCAGCGGAAGTCGCTTCCTCAATCCGGATCACATTACGGAAGAAAAAATCAGCCAGGTGCGCGAGCTGAACGCGCTGGCCGAAAGCCGGGGTCAAAAGCTGTCGCAGATGGCGCTGGCCTGGGTGTTACGCCACGACGCGGTCACGACGGTGCTGATTGGCGCGAGTAAGACCGCGCAAATCGAGGACGCCGTCGGCACGCTGAATAACCTGCACTTTACCTCTGACGAGCTCAGTACCATTGATGCGATCCTGAACCGCTCAAAATAAATCCACTTTTAGCAAAACGTGCTCCCCCTGACGAATTAGGAGTTGAGGCGATTAAACGGGGCTTTACGGCCCCGTAATATTGCGTTAACAGGCCGCTTACGGCCCCGATCGTGAAGGAGAAGAAGCATGTTCAGGTCACTGATTCTTGCAGCGGTATTAATGGCTTCAGCACCGCTGGTCGCCAATGCTGGCGAAATCACCCTGTTGCCATCAGTAAAATTACAAATTGGCGATCGTGACAATTATGGTAACTACTGGGACGGCGGTGGCTGGCGCGACCGTGATTACTGGCACCGCAACTATGAATGGCGAAAAGACCGCTGGTGGAGGCACGATAATGGCCGTCACCGTGGCTGGGATAATCGCAAAGCGTACGAGCGTGGCTATCGTGAAGGCTGGAGCGACCGGGACGATCGTCGCGGACCGCACGGTCATGGACGCGGTCACGGACACGGCGGCCATCACCACTAAAAAACAAAAAGGAGCCAAATGGCTCCTTTTTTTATGTCTGCAATCTTACAGCCCCAGCGCCGTACCAATCAGCAGCCACAGGTTCAAGGCCACCACCAGCACCACGATAATCCAGCCGATACGTTTAACCAGCGTGGTATTGACCAGGTCGCCCATCAGCTTCTGGTTGCTGGTAAAGATCAGCAGCGGAACCAGCGCCAGCGCGATACCAAAGCTCAGCAGGACCTGGCTCATCACCAGAATGCGCGTCGGATCCAGCCCCATCAGAATGACGATAAACGACGGCAGCATCGTCACGGAGCGGCGCACCCACAGAGGAATGTGGAAGCGTACGAACCCCTGCATCACCACCTGTCCGGCCAGCGTCCCGACCACCGTCGATGAAAGACCGGCTGCCACCAGGCTCAGGCCGAAGATGGTCGCCGCCGCGTGGCTCAGGAGCGGTTCCAGCGTCAGGTATGCCTGATCGAGATCGGCAATCCCCGTGTGACCGTTAAAGTGGAACGCCGCTGCGGCCGTCGCCATCATTGCCAGATTCACAAACCCGGCGATGGTCATGGCGATACCCACATCCCATTTGGTGGCCGAATAGCGCTCCTGGCGAGAGCCTTCGTGGGCGTGCTGCGTCAGGGAGGAGTGGAGATAAATCACGTGCGGCATGATGGTCGCCCCCAGAACGCCCGCCGCCAGGAACACGGCTTCTGACGTCGGCAGGCTGGGGATGATCATCCCTTTACTCAGCTGCGCCAGATTCGGCTGGGAAAATATCAGCTCAACAATATAGGCCGCAGCGACAAACAGCAGCAGACCGCCGATCACCAGCTCGAGGGGCTTCTGCCCGCGGCGCTGGAGCATCAAAATCAGGAAGGTGGCGATCCCGGTCAGTACCGCCCCCTGCAGGAGCGACACGCCCAGAATCAGCTTAAAGCCTATCGCCGCGCCGATAAATTCGGCGAGGTCAGTCGCCATGGCGATGATTTCCGCCTGCACCCAATAGAACCAGACCACCGGACGCGGATAGTGATCGCGAATCTGTTCCGCGAGGTTTTTCCCCGTCGCGATACCCAGTTTTGCGGAGAGCACCTGAATGAGCATCGCCATCAGGTTCGCCCACACCACCACCCACAGTAATTTGTAGCCAAAGCTCGCCCCGGCCTGAATGTTGGTCGCAAAATTACCCGGATCGATATAGCCAATAGCAGCGATGAACGCAGGTCCCATTAATGCGAACCTGAGCTTGCGCGCCGCTCTGGCACTGCTACCCTCTACGCGACTGTTTGTCATTTCTGCCTCTGGAAATATAGCCTTTGCTATGTTTCATGCTATCAAAATGAGAATGATTATCAAGATCATTTAAAAAGTTTATAGTGATTTCTCTGATAGCAAAGAACGATAGCTGGGGCGGGTGCAATGAAACGATCTCACAGACAGTGAAATCGCACAGTCATTTGTGAAGCGTAGCACACAAACGTAACTTTTCACTCATTTACATAACATAACAGAAGTGTATGGTTGATCACTATTTTTGAGACTCGTCACAGGTTGTAACTATACTGTGGCCTTGATCTCGTTTTCTTTGTGCTTGTTACATAGAATGTGCACGGAAATTAAACCTGCCTCATATTTGGAGCAAATATGGACCGCGTCCTTCATTTTGTCCTGGCACTTGTTGTCGTTACTGCACTTGCATTGCTGGTCAGCACAGACCGCAAAAACATTCGTATACGTTATGTTGTACAGCTGCTCGTCATTGAAGTTTTACTTGCGTGGTTCTTCCTGAACTCCAACGTAGGCCTGGGCTTCGTGAAAGGCTTCTCCGAAATGTTCGAAAAACTGCTCGGATTTGCTAACGAAGGGACGAACTTTGTCTTCGGCAGCATGAACGATCAAGGCCTGGCATTCTTCTTCCTGAAAGTGCTTTGCCCAATCGTCTTCATCTCTGCGCTGATCGGTATTCTGCAGCACATCCGTGTTCTGCCGTTTGTGATCCGTGGGATTGGTTTCCTGTTATCCAAAGTCAACGGCATGGGTAAACTGGAATCTTTCAACGCAGTCAGCTCCCTGATTCTGGGCCAGTCCGAGAACTTTATCGCGTATAAAGACATCCTCGGCAAAATGTCCCGCAACCGCATGTACACCATGGCGGCTACCGCAATGTCGACTGTTTCCATGTCTATCGTGGGCGCATACATGACAATGCTGGATCCAAAATACGTGGTCGCAGCACTGGTTCTGAACATGTTCAGCACCTTTATCGTTCTGTCGCTGATCAACCCGTACCGCGTTGACGCCAGCGAAGAAAATATCCAGATGTCTAACCTGCACGAAGGCCAGAGCTTCTTCGAAATGCTGGGCGAGTACATTCTGGCAGGTTTCAAAGTGGCGATTATCGTTGCTGCGATGCTGATCGGCTTCATCGCCCTGATCGCTGCGCTGAACGCCCTGTTCGCGGCTGTGCTGGGTATCTCCTTCCAGGGCATTCTGGGCTACATCTTCTACCCGATTGCATGGGTGATGGGTGTTCCGGCTCACGAAGCACTGCAGGTCGGCAGCATCATGGCGACCAAACTGGTTTCCAACGAATTCGTTGCGATGATGGATCTGCAGAAAATCGCCAGCACGCTCTCTCCTCGCGCTGAAGGTATCCTGTCTGTGTTCCTGGTCTCCTTCGCTAACTTCTCTTCCATCGGCATCATCGCCGGTGCGATTAAAGGTCTGAACGAAGAGCAAGGTAACGTGGTTTCTCGCTTCGGCCTGAAACTGGTATATGGCTCGACGCTGGTGAGCGTACTGTCCGCGTCTATCGCGGCACTGGTACTGTAATCAGAATAAAAAAACCGGGGGTTTGCGCCCCCGGTTTTTTTACGCCTTCAGTTCATCTAGCGGCTGGGGTTTTCCCAGCAAATAGCCCTGCAAATAGTCTACCCCGATATCGAGTAACATCTGCCGCTGCTCCGGCGTTTCGACAAACTCCGCCACCACGCACAAGGATTTGGTCTTCGCCAGATTACAAATCGACTTCACAATGGTCGCATCCATGCTGTCCGTACAGATGTCTTTCACAAAGCAACCGTCGATTTTAATGATGTCCGCCTGTAGCCGTTTGAGTCGCTCATAGTTGGCATACCCCGTGCCAAAATCATCGATCGCAATTTTGAAGCCGTATTCGCGCAGTTGCTGGATATTCTGAATGCTGTATTCGGAATCGGAAAAAGCCTGCTCTTCGGTGACTTCGATAATGACCGCCTGCGGGGCAATCGCGTGGTGCCTGAAGCGATCGATAATCTCAGCGGCCACCTCTTTTTGATTGAGCGTCATTGGCATCAGGTTGACGGAGAAGCGCGCGCCGCACTCCGTCGACGGGTTTTCCCGCAGCCATTTCAGCAGGCTGTCGAGGACGCAGAGGTCAAAGCGGTGGCTGAGGTTGAACTGCGCCACCAGAGGAATGAAGCGATCGGGAGTGAGGATTTCACCGTCGCTCTCCAGACGGGTCAGAATTTCGTGGTAGCCCTCACCGACAGCATTCTGAATGGGCTGGGCATAAAGACGCACGCCTCCCTCCTCCAGCGCCCGTTTCACCCGGCTAAGCATCAATACGCGGTCCGTGGTTTGCCCGGAGACCCGCTCAACGCTGTTGGTAAGCGCCAGCACTCTGTGCGTGACGCAGGACTGCTCTGAAAGCCAGCTCAACTGCCCGAGCGTATGGTGCAGATTTTCGGCATCCTGATCCTCCAGTTCGCCCCAGGCCGCACCAAATTCGATGTCCAGCCCGGTATTGTTCCAGTAGATTTTACGGCTGTTTAGCCGATCGACGATGTGCTGCAAACGCTCCCCGCTGTCTGGCCCCTGCAGCACCAGAATCAACTCGCTGCCCGGTAGCTGGAAGAATTTTTCGTTCGCCTGAAGTAAAGGCTGAACCGCAGAGGTGATGGCTCGCTTACAGTGGATGCGCATCAGCATCCCGTAATGGCGGCTGAGAAACCCCAGGTTGCCCATCCGCAGGCAGCAGATTTTGGCATCCGGGTGTCGCTGTAAATAGTCTTCCAGGGCGCGCATATTCGCGAGGCCCGTGAGCGGATCGGTCAACGCCCTTTCGTGCCAGCCCTTCTTTAGCCATTCGCTCCGGTGGTAAATCCGCGACATGTACATCAGGCAAATGGCGAAGGAGATCAGCACCGACAGGACGAACGCCAGGGCATGCCCGGTCTGAACGCCATTAAGGAAATTTTTGTTGTAAGACAGGAGCAGGAAAGCGGAGATCGCCCAGCTCAAAGAAACCAGGGCATAGCTCAGGCGGCTGATCGCCACAGTAAACAGAATAAAAATCACCGGCACCAGATACCCGGCGATAAAGCTGGCTTCGATCGGGGAGCATAAAACCACTAATCCCAGCGTCAGACATATCAGCCAGCCAAATGTAAATACAGAATGTTTATGAATAAGATACGGCTTAACGCTGCGCAGCCAGAAGGTTCTGGCATTGCGCGGATTAATTATCATTCTTAGCGGGTAATAGAACATCATGGTAAATATCAGGCTGGCGCAAATCAGGCTCTGAATATCGACGATGTTATAAATTGCGGTGCCATCGCCAAAGAAGTTTGATATCGAAAGCGGGAAATCGAAGAAATATCCGGCGAGATACATCGACAGCTTTATGCCGAGGGGAATGATAAATCCCAGCCAGAAAATGCGTAACCCAATATGCCGGTTAGGCAGCCCATAGCGCCAGCGCTTGCCCAGCGTGAAGCGCAGGATTGCGCAGACTGCGAAGACCGAAAACGTCTGGCAAAACAGTACCACCGCATGCTGCAGAGGGGTGAGCTGGAAGTAATAAAGGTTAGTTAAGGCAAAACTGAAGACAATGGGAAGAACCGCGCGGCGGCCAAACAATAACATCATCGCCAGCATCACGCTTAAGGGTAACCAGGCTAAATAGACGTAATGACCGTCGAGGATGGAACGAGGGGAAATAAAACGAGAGAAAGGCACCGCCAGCAGACATAAAATGAATGCCAGCATAAATATTCGTAAATTATTTGTAAGGTGACTTTTTGCTCGTAACAAGGGGCTATTTCCCAGTCGAATCATTGGTTGAAGAAATGGTAAGTTTATTAATTGAGCGAATCAAGTTCCCGGTTTTAAATGAACTCTTTTATTGATTTCGATTGAGGTCAGATTGATAAACATACACGGATGGCAACAAAAAAGGCAGGAGATGATAACAAACGCATAAAAAAACCCCCGCCTTTCGGCGAGGGTCTGAATTTTGGTGGAGCTAAGCGGGATCGAACCGCTGACCTCTTGCATGCCATGCAAGCGCTCTCCCAGCTGAGCTATAGCCCCACAGTGTCTTTACGTTCCAAATTCCCCTGGATTAAGAATTTGGTGGAGCTAAGCGGGATCGAACCGCTGACCTCTTGCATGCCATGCAAGCGCTCTCCCAGCTGAGCTATAGCCCCAACGTAAAGCTGTCGTGTTGACGGGCGGCATAATATGAATTCCATTGCTGAGTGTCAACGGCAAAATCAGCCCTGCCCTTTCAATCGTCGAAAAATCATGCAAATGAAGCACATTGCGAGGTTGCTCGCAGCCAGTAGTTAAACCTGTCACATTTTCGCGTAAAAGGGTGCTATAACATGAAGCCTTCATTAACCCTACTGATATTCAGGTAATTGCATGATCAAGGAACGAATGACGCCAGAGGAGCTGTCCCGGCTCACTGGCTATAGCCGACAGACCATCAATAAATGGGTACGTAAAGAGGGTTGGAAAACATCTCCAAGGCCGGGTGTTCAGGGCGGTAAAGCGCGTCTGGTCCACGTGAACGAGAAAGTGCGAGAGTTCATCCGCAGCGCTTCTCGGGTAACCGAAGCACCTCTTCATCCTGAAAGCGTGGCAAGCAGTAGCTCGCTTGACGCTCTGCTTCTGACACTCGCCAATGAAATGACCCCCGATGAACAAAAACAGCTGACGACGCTGCTGCTGCGAGAAGGGATCACCGGATTGCTACAACGTTTAGGGATACGCGACCAGAGCTGATATGAAAAGATTACGGAGCAAGATGACCACGGAAGAGCTGGCCGAGAGCCTGGGGGTCGCCAAACAGACGGTCAACCGCTGGATACGTAAGCAAGGGTGGAAAACCGAAGGGTTAAACGGCGTGAAAGGTGGACGAGCCAGACTGATCCACATCGATACCCGCGTGCGTGAGCACCTTATGACCCTCCCCGCTATTCGTACCCGCCAGGCGGTTTACCAGTTAGCAGAAGCCTCCGCCGAGTATGGCGATGTGAATACCACCAGCCTGCCACGCCAGGTGACCACTGCTCTGGAAAACCTGACCCAAATCGAGCAACAGAGGCTCGCCGTGCTGCTGGCACGCGAAGGGATTCAGGGTTTTCTCACCCGCCTCGGGATCGCTGAAGAGCAGACATAAAAAAACGGCAGGATAACCTGCCGTTTTCAAATGGGTCTGCCTGATGCGATTACTGCTGGCTTTCGCGCTCAGCAATAAAGCCCAGCGCTTTGTTGATACGCGCGACGCTGCGTGTCTTGCCAATCGCATGGACGGTGACGTCCAGGCCTGGAGACTGGCCTGCGCCGGTCACAGCCACACGCAGCGGCATACCGACTTTACCCATACCCACTTCCAGCTCGTCAGCCGTTGCCTGAATCGCATGATGCACGTTCTCTGCGGTCCAGTCGGTCAGGGCTGCCAGTTTATCGCGCACCACTTCCAGCGGCTGACGCGCAACCGGACGCAGGTGTTTTTTCGCCGCGTCAGCATCAAACTCATCAAACTCTTCGTAGAAATAGCGGCAGCTTTCCGCAATCTCTTTGAGAGTTTTGCAGCGTTCGCCGAGCAGTCTCACCAGATCCGCCAGCTCAGGGCCGGTGCGGGTGTCAATGTTGGCCTGTTCAATGTGCCATTGCAGGTAGGTCGCAACATATTCAGCCGGCATGGTGTTGATGTAGTGATGGTTCAGCCACAGCAGTTTATCGGTGTTAAACGCACTGGCGGATTTGCTCACCGCATTCAGGGAGAAGAGTTTGATCATCTCTTCACGGCTGAAAATCTCCTGATCGCCGCTGGACCAGCCCAGGCGCACCAGGTAGTTCAGCAGCGCTTCCGGCAGGTAGCCGTCGTCGCGGTACTGCATCACGCTCACGGCGCCGTGGCGCTTGGACAGTTTTTTACCGTCATCACCGTTGATCATCGAGACGTGCGCGTAGACCGGCACTGGCGCATTCAGCGCTTTCAGGATGTTGATCTGGCGCGGGGTGTTGTTGATATGGTCTTCGCCACGGATAACGTGGGTGATTTCCATATCCCAGTCATCAACCACCACGCAGAAGTTGTAGGTCGGTGAACCGTCGGTACGACGAATGATCAGATCGTCCAGCTCCTGGTTGCTGAACTCAATCGGGCCACGGATCTGATCGTCAAAGATCACAGAACCGTCCTGCGGGTTAGCAAAACGCACGACGCAGGGTTCGTCATCAGCATGATGTTCATGGCTATGGCGGCAGCGGCCGTCGTAGCGAGGTTTGTCGCCGTTCGCCATCTGCTCTTCGCGCAGGGCTTCCAGACGCTCTTTAGAGCAGTAGCATTTATACGCGGTACCCGCGACCAGCATTTCATCAATGACGGCGTTGTAGCGATCAAAACGTTTGGTCTGGAAGTATGGGCCTTCGTCCCACTCCAGATTCAGCCAGTTCATGCCATCCATGATGGCTTCGATAGCTTCCGGTGTTGAACGCTCGAGATCGGTGTCTTCAATACGCAGCACGAACTCACCGCCGTGGTTACGTGCAAAAAGCCAGGAATAAAGAGCAGTACGGGCACCACCGACGTGCAGATAGCCTGTCGGGCTGGGCGCGAAGCGAGTTTTGATTTTCATGAAATGGCCTTACGTTATAAAGATGCCGACGACCGGCAAATGCTGGGATAAAAACAATGGGCAATATTCTATCACTGTGGGCCGATTCCTCAATGAGGAAGCCTGAATGACGTGCAGGTTTGCTAAATTTGTTTAGAAATCATGCTGCGCGGACCATTTTGTGATCCATTTGTTTAATTTTACGACGAACAAACAAAATCTTTAGAAAAGGCGTTGACTCATTTTCAACTCTCCCTATAATGCGACTCCACACAGCGGGGGTGATTAGCTCAGTTGGTAGAGCACCTCCTTTACACGGAGGGGGTCGGCGGTTCGAGCCCGTCATCACCCACCATCTACTTAAGTAGATACCGCAGTGTAGATAAGAATTTAAGATTGGGCGATTAGCTCAGTTGGTAGAGCATCTCCTTTACACGGAGGGGGTCGGCGGTTCGAGCCCGTCATCGCCCACCATTCTTAAATCTTATTTAGTAGCACCGAAATGGGTGATTAGCTCAGTTGGTAGAGCACCTCCTTTACACGGAGGGGGTCGGCGGTTCGAGCCCGTCATCACCCACCATTCGGGTCGTTAGCTCAGTTGGTAGAGCAGTTGACTTTTAATCAATTGGTCGCAGGTTCGAATCCTGCACGACCCACCAATGTAAAAAAGCGCCCTAAAGGCGCTTTTTTGCTATCTGCGATATTCAAGATTCGAACCTGCAGCAGGTTCGAGCCGAACGCAGTGAGGCACCGGAGCCGCAAGGCGACGGCCCGAAGGGCGAGCGAAGCGAGTCATCCTGCACGACCCACCAATGTAAAAAAGCGCCCTAAAGGCGCTTTTTTGCTATCTGCGATTCCTGAATTCAAAAGACATTGCCTGATGGCGCTTCGCTTATCAGGCCTACGTTATGCCTGCGTGATCCGTAGGTCGGGTAAGCGCAGCGCCACCCGACAAATAGCCCCCCAGATCTGGCAGGTCCTCTCAAGCTATGGATTTTTATGCCGATATGCTTGTTTTATGGCGAGAGGATTTACAATGACAACCATACAGACATCAACACCTTCAATGCAGACCAGCAGTAGCAGTGGTAGCAGCTCCAGCGACAACAGCATTGCGTCGCAAATCAGCCGTCTGACGTCGCAGATCACCAAGCTCACTCAGCAGCTCAAAGATGTGGCGAACGGCAGCGGCACTGCTGAAGATAAGAAAAAGCAGCAGGACCTGCTTCAGGCGCAGATCAAAATGCTGCAGGCCCAGCTGGCACAATTGCAGCGCCAGCAGGCTGAAGAAGCGCAAAAGAAACAAGAACAAAAACAGGGCAAAGCTGAAGGCGTGAACTCACCTTCCGCTGAGCACCAGATCGATATCTACATCTAATCGTCCGGCGCGTTAAATAACGGATCGCGTATGCGGGCCTCCATTAACCGCTGTGCCTGCATACGTACCACCTCCCAAAGCGCGTGAGCCGCCCCGGAAAGCGAGCGATTTTTACGTCGCGCCAGCATCAGTTTTCGCTCAATACAGGGCGCGAAACGCCTGACAACGAGCCGACTCCCCTGCGGCAGCGGCAACGCCAGCGCGGGTAACACGCTGATTCCAATCCCCGCTTCCACCATCGGGAAGAGCGTCGCGGGATGGCCAATCTCCTGCACGATCGTCGCATTCACTTTCTGCTGGGCGAGCGCCGCATCAATCAGCGGACGGCTTCCCGATGCATAATCCTGCAATACCAGGTTTGCCCCCTGCAATGCCTGCCACGTCACCTCTGGCACCTGGGTCAGAGGATCGTCATCGCGACAGAGCAGTAAAAATGGCTCTGAGAGCACCACTTCACACTCAAGATCCGTCACCGGCCCCGGATCGATCACAATCCCGAAATCCACCTCGCCTTGTCTGATACTCTCCAGCACCCACTGCTGCGGCCTGTCGTGCAGTACAAAATCGATATCAGGATAACGCCGGTTACTTTCGGCAATGCACTGGGGAATCAAATGCGCCGAAATGGTCTGGCTGGCGGCCACGCGCACGGTCCCGGAAAGTTGTTGCCCCACCCTGCCGACGTCGCGCAGCGTACTGTTGAGTTCATCCAGGAGTCGCTCCAGACGCGCGGCCAGCTGCTGCCCCGCTTCGGTTAGCACCACTTCCCGCGTGGTGCGGTCGAGCAGGCGCACGCCGGTTTGCAGCTCCAGCTCTTTGACGCTATGGCTAACCGCCGACTGGCTCAGGCCGATTATCTCCCCGGCGCGGCTAAAGCTACGGGCCTGGGCGACGGTGACAAAAACGCGAAGCTGACGTAAGGAGTAATTCATCTTATTTATTCATGAATAGATGCAATAAATCGATTTTATTTCTCAAAGGGAACAAAGCACAATAGCCAAATCTGATTTCAGGAGCATCTATGAAACTGTTTCGTGTTCTCGACCCCTTTACCCTTACGCTGATTGCCGTGGTCCTGCTGGCCTCTTTCTTCCCGGCTCGCGGCGCTTTTGTTCCCTTTATTGAGGGCCTGACGACGGCCGCCATCGCCCTGCTGTTCTTCATGCACGGCGCCAAACTGTCGCGTGAAGCGATCATTGCCGGGGGGAGCCACTGGCGACTGCACCTCTGGGTGATGTGCAGTACCTTCATTCTGTTCCCAATCCTCGGCGTGCTATTCGCCTGGTGGGCACCGGTGAATGTCGATCCGGCGCTGTACACCGGTTTCCTCTATCTCTGTATTCTGCCTGCCACCGTGCAGTCGGCCATTGCATTTACGTCGCTCGCAGGCGGTAACGTTGCGGCGGCGGTTTGTTCCGCGTCTGCATCAAGCCTGTTAGGGATTTTTGTGTCACCGCTGCTGGTCGGCCTGCTGATGAATATGCACGGCGCAGAGGGCAACCTCGAACAGGTTGGGAAAATCTGCCTCCAGCTATTGCTGCCGTTCGTGCTCGGGCATCTCTCGCGTCCGTGGACCGGGGATTTCGTCGCCAGAAACAAAAAGTGGATTGGCAAAACCGACCAGACCTCGATTCTGTTAGTGGTCTACTCCGCCTTTGGCGAAGCCGTGGTGAACGGGATCTGGCATAAGGTCGGGATTGGTTCGCTGCTGTTTATCGCGCTGGTGAGCATTGTCCTGCTGGCGATTGTGATTGCGGTGAACACCTTTGCCGCGCGCAAGTTTGGCTTCAACAAAGCAGATGAAATCACCATTGTGTTCTGCGGTTCGAAAAAGAGTCTCGCCAACGGCATTCCGATGGCGAACATTCTCTTCCCGACGTCGGTGATTGGAATGATGGTGCTGCCGCTGATGATTTTCCACCAGATCCAGCTGATGGTCTGTGCGGTGATGGCACGTCGTTACAAGCGCCAGACGGAGAAGCTGGCGCAGGAAGAGACCCGCGCCGCGAAAGCTTAAGGACGTTTGAGGGGCTGAACCAGATGGCTCAGCCCTTCGCTTTTGATAAGCAACGTGATAGCCATCAGCTCGCCCAGTCGCCCGGCAGGAAATTGATCCTTGCGCGCGAACCACAGGAAATACTCTTCCGGCACGTCAATCAAGCGACGCCCCTTGTATTTACCGAACGGCATCTCGGTGTTGGCGATCTCGATGAGCTGTTCTTTCTCCACGTTACTCTCCCAGTAGCCTGATCATTTCAGCTTCGTCAATAACCTCAATGCCCAGCTCCTGCGCTTTCGCCAGCTTCGAGCCCGCCGCTTCACCGGCGATCACCAGATCGGTTTTCTTCGACACGCTGCCCGCCACTTTGGCGCCCAGCGCCACCAGACGCGCTTTGGCATCGTCACGGGAAAGCTGGCTCAGACTGCCGGTGAGTACCACGGTTTTGCCCGCAAACGGGCTGTCGATCTCTTCGGCGTTAACCACCACCGGCGCAGGCCAGTGAATGCCCTCTTCCAGCAGCTTACCGATGACTTCGCGGTTGCTCTCTTCTGCAAAGAAGTTGAAGACGTGGGTGGCGACAACGATGCCGACGTCCGGCACTTTTTGCAGATCCTCAATCGAGGCCTTTTCGAGCAGCTCAAGCGTACCGAAATGGGCAGCCAGCCCGGCGGCTGTCGCTTCGCCGACTTCACGAATACCCAGGGCGTAGAGGAAGCGCGCGAAAGTGGTCTCTTTGGATTTTTCCAGCGCATTGACGACGTTCTGCGCAGATTTTGGCCCCATACGATCCAGCCCGGTCAGCTTGCCCGCCGTCAGACGGAACAGATCCGCCGGCGTATGGACATACTCTTTTTCGACCAGTTGATCGATGATTTTATCGCCCATCCCGTCAACGTCCATCGCCCGACGAGAGACAAAGTGTTTGAGCGCCTCTTTGCGCTGCGCCCCGCAGATTAACCCACCGGTACAGCGCGTTACCGCTTCGCCTTCCACGCGTTCCACGTCAGAGCCGCAGACCGGGCAATGGGACGGGAATTCGATGGGAAATCGAACTGTTTCATCCAACTGTTTTTCTAATACTTTTACTACTTGCGGAATTACATCTCCAGCACGTCGAATAATGACCCAATCATTAATTTTTAAACCTAAATTTTTGATAACATCTTCATTATGCAATGTGACATTACTAACTGTTGCCCCTCCAACATAAACAGGTGTTAGTCGAGCAACTGGAGTGATGGCTCCGGTTCTACCAACCTGAAAATCAACCCCGATAACTCGTGTTGTCTTTTCCTGAGCAGCAAACTTATACGCAACAGCCCAACGCGGGGCTTTAGCAACAAATCCAAGCTTTTCTTGTTGCCTCTTATCATTAACTTTTATGACGATACCATCAATGTCAAATCCCATATATGGCCTACGTAATTCAATTCGATTGTAGTAGTCCATTACATCATTTATGTCATCATAAAGGCGCACATCATCACTAACTGGTATTCTCCACTTCCTAAACAGTTGCAACGTTTCAAACTGGCCAGCGGGCAGACTACCGCCATCAACAACGCCATATCCATAGCAGTAAAAGTATAGATTTCTGCTACTTACAATCGCGGGGTCGAGTAAACGAATGGTTCCTGCAGCTGCGTTGCGAGGATTGACAAACAGTTTACCGCCATGTTTCCGAGCATAGTTATTCAGTGAATTGAATTTATCTTTAGGAAGAATAACCTCACCTCGGATTTCAAGCTGACTGGGTATATTATTCCCATAAAGAACAAGCGGTACTGATTTTATTGTCTTTACGTTTGCAGTTACATCTTCTCCCTGCACACCATCTCCTCGAGTAACAGCACTTACAAAATGACCATTCTCGTAGAAGATACTTATTGCAAGACCATCAAGCTTTAGCTCACAACAATAAGAAGCTTTTTTGCCTAATTTTTGCTCTATGCGAGAGTTAAACGCCTGAAATCCCTTTTCTTCAAAAACATTTTCTAAAGAAAGCATAGCCATTCGATGCTTGATTTTCTTGAACCCATCAATAACTGGAGCTCCAACACGCTGCGTGGGCGATGTTGAAGTTACAAACTCAGGATTTGATTTTTCAAGTTCAATAAGACGACGCATTAAAGCATCGTATTCTTCATCAGTAATTTCTGGGTCAACAAGAACATGATATCTATGCTCATGGTAGCGCAGCTCATCACGAAGATTCTCGATTAGATGTAATATCTCTTTTTTATTCATAACGTTACCATAGATGAAAAACCCCCGACAGGCGGGGGTTGAGGAGACGTGGAAGAGAACGCAGAATTTAGGCGTTAGCTTCCTTTACTTCGCGGATGCGATCCTGATACTCGCGCAGTTTCTGCGGCGTCATCATACGACGCTGATCGTCGAGTACCACACCACCGACTTCATCGGCGATGTGCTGGGCGGATTGCAGCATCAGCTTAAAGTTTTGCAGTTCGTCACCGTAGGACGGCACCTGCATAAAGATCGTGATGCCCGGCGTGGTGAAATCACCGGTCATTTCCGGATCAAAGGTCCCCGGATTCACCATGTTTGCCAGGCTGAACAGCGCAGGGCCGCTCCCGTCCGGGCTCAGGTGACGGTGGAAAATATTCATGTCGCCAAACTTGAAGCCCGCCTGCTGAATGCTGTTGAGCAGCACGTCACCATTGAGCTGAGTCCCGTGATGCGCGGCGACGTTCATGATGATCACCGTCTCTTTACGCTGCGGCTTTTCAGCTACCGGCGCTTCTTCGATAATCGGTTCCGGTTCAACGACAGGCTCAGGCTGCGGAGCCGGTTGCACATGAACAGGCTGCGGCGGCATTTCTGGCGGCGAGGGCTGAACAGGACGCGGCTGCTGCACGGGCTGTTGAACGTGCTGCGGCTGAACCGGCTGCTGGACAACAGGCTGTTGTACCGGCGGTTGCTGTGGCTGACGCACCGGCTCTTCCACAGGCTGTGGCGCGGGCTGGCGCGGCTGTGCAGACGCGTAAGGCGGCTGATACTGGTGCTGCGGAGGCTGACGAGGTGCTTCATGCTCCCCATGGCCTGCAGCAGGCGCAGTCGTATTGACCCGATGAACGCGAACTTCACCCACGCCTTCGTCGTCGTTATCGTCGATGTCGTCATCACCGTCATCGTCGTTACGACTGGACTTCATGCGTTTCAGTGGGCGATCGCGAAACATCGAGGAACGTTCTTTACGGCTGGTCCAGAAACCATGTACCAGTAAAGCGAGTATGGCGATCGCGCCAACAATGATTAATATCAGACGCAAATCCTGCATCATTATATTCTCTGTTGTTCTAACACCTTGCCACCACGGCAAACATTTACTCACTAAGAGTATTTGCCGATTACGTCAAGTGCAAGTGTGTGCAGAGCATTCAAAGCATAAAGATGAACGAAATCGTGCTTTTTGCTGTTTTTTCGAACATTTCCGAACTGGTCATTGGTCCATAACCCGATAATATAGGCGTGCAATTCCACTGGTTGTGAAAAAAGGAGTACAGCCTGGCTATGGTTTCGACATCAACAACGACTCCGCGCAGCGGCATTGGGTATTTTTCTCAGGGATGGAAGCTGGTCTCCCTGCCTGGGATCCGCCGCTTTGTGATCTTACCTCTTCTGATCAACATTCTGCTGATGGGCGGCGCGTTCTGGTGGCTGTTTACCCGGCTGGAAAGCTGGGTGCCGGCCATCATGAGCCATGTGCCCGACTGGCTGCAGTGGCTGAGCTATTTGCTGTGGCCGATAGTGGTCATCTCCGTCCTGCTGGTCTTCGGTTATTTTTTCTCGACCATCGCCAACTGGATCGCCGCGCCGTTTAACGGACTGCTGGCGGAGCAGCTCGAAGCCCGACTGACCGGCGCGACGCCGCCCGATACGGGTGTGCTTGGCATCATGAAAGATGTGCCGCGCATCATGAAACGCGAATGGCAGAAGTTTGCCTGGTATCTGCCGCGCGCCATTGTTCTGCTGATCCTCTACTTTATTCCCGGCATCGGCCAGACCGTTGCGCCGGTGCTCTGGTTCCTGTTTAGCGCCTGGATGCTGGCTATCCAGTATTGCGATTACCCGTTTGATAACCACAAAGTGCCGTTCAAAGAGATGCGCACGGCGCTGCGCTCGCAAAAAGTCATCAATATGCAGTTTGGTGCCCTCACCAGCCTGTTCACCATGATCCCTGTCCTTAACCTGTTCATTATGCCGGTTGCCGTCTGCGGCGCGACCGCGATGTGGGTAGATTGCTATCGTGCTAAGCACGCGTTATGGAAGTAATGCAAAACTGTGTAAATGGAGGGCGGCTTATGCCCTCCTTATTCCATACTGATAGCCATTATTTCCTTGCAGCATATAGATATGCGATTTCCTTACTTCCGCATACTTATCCAACGGGTATGCTGGGACGGTATCCCAATTTCATACAGTTAAGGACAGGCCATGAGTAAGATTTACGAAGACAACTCGCTGACTATCGGTCATACGCCACTGGTTCGACTGAACCGTATCGGTAATGGACGCATTCTGGCGAAGGTAGAATCACGTAACCCGAGCTTCAGCGTAAAATGCCGTATCGGTGCAAACATGATTTGGGATGCCGAAAAACGTGGCGTTCTGAAACCTGGCGTTGAGCTGGTAGAACCCACCAGCGGCAACACCGGTATTGCTCTGGCCTATGTTGCCGCGGCGCGTGGCTACAAATTAACGCTGACGATGCCAGAAACCATGAGCATTGAGCGTCGCAAGCTGCTGAAAGCGCTGGGCGCGAACCTGGTTCTGACCGAAGGCGCGAAAGGCATGAAAGGTGCCATTCAGAAAGCGGAAGAAATCGTCGCCAGCGACCCGGCGAAATACCTGCTGCTGCAGCAGTTCAGCAACCCGGCTAACCCGGAAATCCACGAAAAAACCACCGGCCCGGAAATCTGGGAAGATACGGACGGTCAGGTTGACGTGTTTATCTCCGGCGTCGGCACCGGCGGGACGCTGACCGGCGTGAGCCGCTATATTAAAGGCACAAAAGGCAAAAAGGATTTAATCACCGTTGCCGTTGAGCCAACCGACTCCCCTGTCATCGCTCAGGCGCTGGCGGGCGAAGAGATCAAACCGGGCCCGCACAAAATTCAGGGTATCGGCGCAGGTTTTATCCCGGGTAACCTGGATCTGAAGCTGATTGATAAAGTGGTCGCTATCACTAACGAAGAAGCGATCTCCACGGCGCGTCGTCTGATGGACGAAGAAGGTATTCTGGCCGGTATCTCTTCCGGAGCAGCGGTTGCCGCCGCGCTGAAACTCCAGGAAGACGAAACCTTTACCAATAAGAATATTGTGGTTATCCTACCGTCCTCGGGTGAGCGTTATTTAAGCACTGCACTGTTTGCCGATCTGTTCACAGAAAAAGAACTGCAACAGTAATGCCAGCATGTTAATAACGCGTAAAAAAGCACCCAAACGGGTGCTTTTTTGTGGCCTGCGTCAAACTTTTACTCCTCCTGGCATTGATTCACCCCGTCGGGTCTGGTATTTAACCTGACAATTATTTTGAAGCGCGAAATTAATCATTACAGGAAATACCGAAGCTGAATCGATTTTATGATTTGGTTCAAGTCTTGCTTTCACTGCATAATGTTTAATGACGAGCGAAACGTCAGCGCTAACAAGACAGGCTAAAGTTAAACCGCCAGGCTAGACTTTAGTTCCACAACACTAAACCTATAAGTTGGGGAAATACAATGTTCCAGCAAGAAGTTACCATTACCGCTCCGAACGGTCTGCACACCCGCCCTGCTGCTCAGTTTGTTAAAGAAGCTAAAGGCTTCACTTCTGAGATCACTGTGACCTCCAACGGCAAAAGCGCTAGCGCGAAAAGCCTGTTCAAGCTGCAGACTCTGGGCCTGACTCAGGGTACCGTCGTCACCATCTCCGCAGAAGGCGAAGACGAGCAGAAAGCAGTTGAGCATCTGGTAAAACTGATGGCTGAGCTCGAGTAAGTTACGGGTTCTTTTCAATATCAGTCACAAGTAAGGTAGGGTTATGATTTCAGGCATTTTAGCATCCCCGGGTATCGCTTTCGGCAAAGCACTTCTGCTGAAAGAAGACGAGATCGTCATCGACCGGAAAAAAATTTCTGCCGACAAGGTTGATCAGGAAGTTGAGCGTTTTCTGAGCGGTCGTGCCAAGGCATCAGCGCAACTGGAAGCCATCAAAACTAAAGCTGGCGAAACTTTCGGTGAAGAAAAAGAAGCCATCTTCGAAGGGCACATCATGCTGCTCGAAGATGAGGAGCTGGAGCAGGAAATCATAGCCCTGATTAAAGATAAGGGCATGACGGCCGACGCGGCTGCACATGAGATTATCGAAGGTCAGGCAACTGCCCTTGAAGAGCTGGATGATGAATACCTGAAAGAGCGTGCGGCTGACGTACGTGACATCGGTAAGCGCCTGCTGCGCAACATCCTGGGTCTGGCGATTATCGACCTGAGCGCGATTCAGGACGAAGTTATCCTGGTTGCCGCCGACCTGACTCCATCTGAAACCGCACAGCTGAACCTGAACAAGGTGCTGGGTTTCATCACCGACGCCGGTGGCCGTACCTCCCACACCTCTATCATGGCGCGTTCTCTGGAACTGCCAGCCATCGTGGGTACCGGTAGCGTCACCGCTCAGGTGAAAAACGACGACTATCTGATTCTGGATGCCGTAAACAATCTGGTTTACGTCAACCCAACTAACGAAGAGATCGAACAGCTGCGTGCCGTTCAGGAGCAGGTTGCTTCTGAGAAAGCGGAACTGGCCAAACTGAAAGATCTGCCAGCCATTACGCTGGACGGTCATCAGGTGGAAGTTTGCGCGAACATCGGTACCGTCCGTGATGTTGACGGCGCTGAGCGCAACGGCGCGGAAGGCGTGGGTCTGTATCGTACTGAATTCCTGTTCATGGACCGTGATTCACTGCCAACTGAAGATGAGCAGTTCGCGGCGTACAAAGCGGTTGCTGAAGCCTGTGGCTCACAAGCGGTTATCGTACGTACCATGGACATCGGTGGCGACAAAGAGCTGCCGTACATGAACTTCCCGAAAGAAGAGAACCCGTTCCTGGGCTGGCGTGCTGTCCGTATCGCGATGGATCGTAAAGAGATCCTTTACGCTCAGGTACGTGCCATCCTGCGTGCTTCTGTATTCGGTAAATTACGCATCATGTTCCCAATGATCATCTCTGTTGAAGAAGTGCGTGCACTGAAAGCTGAGATCGAAATCATGAAGGCGCAGCTGCGTGAAGAAGGTAAAGCCTTTGATGAAACTATCGAAGTGGGCGTGATGGTGGAAACACCAGCAGCCGCGACGATTGCTCGTCATTTGGCCAAAGAAGTCGACTTCTTTAGTATCGGCACCAATGATTTAACGCAGTACACCCTGGCAGTTGACCGTGGTAATGATATGATTTCACATCTCTACCAGCCAATGTCACCGTCCGTGCTCACGCTAATCAAGCAAGTTATTGATGCTTCTCATGCTGAAGGTAAATGGACAGGCATGTGTGGTGAGCTTGCAGGCGACGAACGTGCTACACTTCTGTTGCTGGGTATGGGTCTGGACGAATTCTCTATGAGCGCCATTTCCATCCCGCGCATTAAGAAGATTATCCGTAACACGAACTTCGAAGATGCGAAGGTGTTAGCAGAGCAGGCTCTTGCTCAACCGACAACGGACGAGTTAATGACGCTGGTTAACAAGTTCATTGAAGAAAAAACAATCTGCTAATCCACGAGATGCGGCCCAAATTACTGCTTAGGAGAAGATCATGGGTTTGTTCGATAAACTGAAATCTCTGGTTTCTGATGATAAGAAAGACACCGGAACTATTGAGATTATTGCTCCGTTGTCTGGCGAAATCGTCAATATCGAAGACGTGCCGGATGTAGTTTTTGCCGAAAAAATCGTTGGTGATGGTATTGCTATCAAACCAACTGGTAACAAAATGGTTGCGCCAGTTGACGGCACCATCGGTAAAATTTTTGAAACCAACCATGCGTTCTCTATCGAATCTGATAGCGGTATCGAACTGTTTGTACACTTCGGTATCGACACCGTTGAGCTGAAAGGCGAAGGCTTCAAGCGTATCGCTGAAGAAGGCCAGCGTGTGAAAGTCGGCGACCCGGTGATCGAATTCGATCTGGCGCTGCTGGAAGAGAAAGCCAAGTCTACCCTGACTCCGGTTGTTATCTCCAACATGGACGAAATCAAAGAACTGATCAAACTGTCTGGCAGCGTCACCGTGGGTGAAACCCCGGTCATCCGCATTAAGAAGTAATTCTTGCCGCACAGAAAAATGGCGCCTTCGGGCGCCATTTTTGTTTATGCGGGGAGAATGAGCTCATCAAAGCCTTTTTCCTGGGTGTACTTCATCACCTCCGTCACCCGATCGCCTGCGCGGCGAATCGCGTCAGCCACATCCCTGCCCTGTACAATGCCGCTTACCAGCTCTGAACAGAAGAGATCACCCGTCCCTTTCAGGTCAGTCGCGACGCGCGGATGGTCCGTTACCGTTACACCCTCTTTCGTCACCAGTACCACGTGAATGTTCTCAGGATCAGACTCCACCGGTGCGCTGGTGATCGCTACCCATTTCAGAGTGTCGGACAGCAGACTTTTGGCCGCAGAAATGGCGCTCTCCGGCGTGCGGCACGGCTGACCGCTCAGCACTTCCAGCTCGAAGACGTTCGGCGTAATCCCCTGCGCCAGCGGCAGCAAATGCGCGCGATAGGCTTCCGGGATTTCTGGCTTCACGTAGATCCCGCTGTCGATATCCCCGATCACCGGGTCGACCAGCACCAGCAAATCAGGGTGCTTGGCTTTGATGGCGATAAGCCACTCGGCGAGGATCGCAATCTGGCTGGCGCTGCCCATATAGCCGGTGGTCACCGCTTTCAGTTCGCGTAACACATCGCGCTCTTCGAGGGCTTTCAGGTAGCCGCTGAACCAGTCATCGGGGATCACGCCGCCGTAGAAGGTATCGTAATGCGGGGTATTGCTGAACAGCACCGTCGGGACCGCCGTGACGGTCAACTGATGCTGTCTGATGTTCGGCACCGCAATGCTGTTGCCCACGCTGCCGTAAACCACCTGCGACTGCACAGCCACGATATCCGTCTGCTGCGCACGGGTTTTATCCCGAAATAAAATCATCTCCATGACGCTTAAATCCCCGCCCCCTGCGAATAACTCTCTTCACCAAAGACGCCGGTAGACAGATAACGGTCGCCGCGATCGCAAATAATCGCCACCACCACTGCACCCGGATTAGCCTGCGCCACGCGCAATGCCCCGGCTACCGCGCCACCCGAACTGACACCGCAGAAGATGCCTTCGCGCACTGCCAGTTCACGCATGGTATTTTCCGCTTCGCGCTGATGAATATCCAGCACCTGGTCCACAAGCTCGGCATTAAAAATGCCCGGCATGTACTCCGCCGGCCAGCGGCGAATGCCCGGAATGCTGCTCCCCTCTTCCGGTTGCAGACCGACAATCGTCACTGCGCTGTCCTGCTCGCGCAGAAAACGCGAGACACCGGTAATGGTGCCGGTAGTCCCCATACTGGAGACGAAATGGCTGATGCGCCCGTCGGTCTGACGCCAGATTTCCGGCCCGGTGGTGGTGTAGTGCGCGTAGGGATTATCGGGATTGTTAAATTGATCCAGCAGTTTTCCTTCGCCACGCTGGGCCATGTCGAGGGCCAGATCGCGCGCCCCTTCCATCCCCTGCTCTTTAGTGACGAGGATAAGCTCGGCGCCATAGGCGCGCATGGCGGCACGGCGCTCCTGGCTCATGTTGTCCGGCATCAGCAATTTCATGCGATAACCTTTCAGCGCCGCAATCATCGCCAGCGCAATGCCGGTGTTGCCGCTGGTCGCTTCGATCAGCACGTCGCCGGGCTGTATCTCCCCGCGCTTTTCCGCCTCAACTATCATCGACAATGCCGCCCTGTCTTTGACAGAACCGGCAGGGTTATTGCCTTCCAGTTTGACCCAGATTTCGCTGCCATTGTTGGGATGCATGCGCTGTAGTTTGACCAGAGGGGTGTTGCCGATGGTGTGTTCTAATGTGTTCACGAATTCTGTCCAATAAAAAGCCCGGTGGCGCTTCGCTTACCGGGCCTACAGGGATCGCTTTGTAGGCCGGGTAAGCGCAGCGCCACCCGGCAAATACCACGTCTAATTAACCTATCAGGCCGACTCCGCCAGAGCAAGACTCTCGCGCGACTCGATGCGCTCGGTGCCGTGATAGATACGGGCATGCTGCAAACCGACAAACAGGCGATCGCCGCGGGACGGCGCCTCTTCATCGCGCATCACCACCGTCAGCGGTTCGGTGTACCAGCCCAGGGGTTGCACCACCAGTTGGGTGTAATGACCTTTTGGACTCGCCTCCAGCACCTGGACCGGCAGCGGAGAATCAAGGCTGGTGCGACGGCTGACGTCCACTTCCCACGGACGCAGGAACAGATCGACCGGTCCCTGATGGGCAGGCGTGTAGCCCAGCGGCCAGCGGTGCGCGCCGACGTGGAACTGTCCGCCGCGAATATTACCCTGCATGCGGTTCACTTCGCCCATAAACTCCAGCACGAAGCGGGTCGCCGGCTCGCGCCACAGCTGTTCCGGCTCATCAACCTGTTCGATATTCCCCTGGCTCATCACCACCACGCGGTCGGCCACTTCCATCGCCTCTTCCTGGTCGTGAGTCACGAAGACACTGGTGAATTTCAGCTCCTCATGGAGCTGACGCAGCCAGCGCCTAAGCTCTTTACGCACCTGGGCGTCCAGCGCGCCAAAAGGTTCATCGAGCAGCAGGATTTGCGGCTCCACCGCCAGGGCGCGAGCCAGCGCCACGCGCTGCTTCTGTCCACCGGAAAGCTGCGCCGGATAACGGTCGGCGAGATGAGCCAGCTGCACCATCTCCAGCAGTTTGGTCACTTTCGCTTTGATGGTCGCGGCATTCGGGCGCTCGCGACGCGGCAGCACGGTCAGGCCAAAGGCGATGTTGTCGAACACCGTCATGTGGCGGAACAGGGCGTAGTGCTGGAACACAAAACCGACTTTACGATCGCGGGCATGCAGACGGCTGACATCGGTTCCGTGGAAGCGAATGTGCCCGCTGGTCTGATGCTCAAGCCCGGCAATAATACGCAGCAGCGTGGTTTTACCGGAGCCGGATGGGCCAAGCAGCGCCACCATCTGGCCGGATGGGATATCCAGTGAGATATCGTTCAGCACCTGGGTGCGACCAAAAGACTTCTTAATATTGGCAATCTCAATGCTCATGATTTCCCTCCTGCTGCAGGCGTTTTTCCTGATTCTCTAAACGCCACTGCACCACACTCTTTAAAAACAAGGTCAAAATAGCCATCAGCGTCAGCAGGGCTGCGGCGGTAAAGGAACCGACGGTGTTATAGTCCTGCTCCAGCAATTCAATCTGTAGCGGCAGCGACAGGGTTTCGCCGCGAATCGAGCCAGAAACCACCGACACCGCGCCAAACTCACCGATCGCGCGGGCGTTGGTCAGCACCACGCCGTACAGCAGCGCCCATCGAATGTTCGGCAGCGTCACACGTTTAAACATCTGCCAGCCGGATGCGCCCAGCAGGATCGCCGCTTCATCTTCATGGCTGCCCTGGCTCAACATCACCGGCACCAGCTCACGCACCACAAACGGACAGGTCACGAATACCGTCACCAGCACCATGCCCGGCCAGGCGAACATGATTTGCAGGTTGTGCTCATCCAGCCAGCCGCCGAGCGGGCCGTTCGAGCCGTAAAACAGCAGATAAATCAGACCGGCGACCACCGGCGAGACGGCAAACGGGATATCCAGCAGGGTCAGCAACAGCTGACGGCCAGGGAAGTCAAAGCGCGTCACCAGCCACGCCAGCAAAATCCCGAACACCAGATTCACCGGCACGGAAATCAGGGCGATCATCACCGTCAGCCAGATGGCGTGGAGCATGTCCGGGTCCGCCAGGTTTTGCAGCGCGGGCATAATCCCTTTGCTGAACGCCTGCACGAAAATGTAGACCATCGGCACAACGAGAATAAAGACGGACACCAGCACGCCTGTGCCAATCAGAAACCATTTTCCCCAGTTGATGCGGGGTGCGTCGTAGCGCTTCAATTGAGTAACTTCCGCCATCAGTGACCAACCACACGTCGACCAAAGCGACTTTGCAGAGTGTTAATCGAGAACAACAGGAGCAGCGACGCGGCCAGGATCACCGAGGCAATCGCACTCGCCGCCGGATAGTCAAACTCCTGCAAGCGCACAAAAATCATCAGCGAGGTGACTTCGGTTTTCCACGCGATGTTTCCGGCGATAAAAATCACCGCGCCAAACTCGCCGAGACTGCGGGTGAACGACAGCGCCACACCGGCCAGCAGCGCCGGAGAGAGTTCCGGTAATACCACTTTGCAGAAGCTCTGAATGCGCGTCGCGCCGAGGGTTTCCGCCGCCTCTTCGTATTCCGGCCCTAACTCTTCGAGAACGGGCTGCACGGTCCGCACCACAAACGGGATGCTGGTAAAGGCCATCGCCACGGCGATCCCAAGCCAGGTGTAAGTCACTTTGATGTCAAACTGCGCCAGCCACTGACCGTAAAACCCGTTCACCGAGAACAATGACGCCAGGGTCAAACCGGCGACCGCCGTCGGCAGTGCGAAAGGCAGATCCATCAGGGCGTCCAGCAGCGTACGGCCCGGAAAACGATAGCGGGTTAAGATCCACGCCATCAGCAGGCCAAACACGCCGTTGAAAATCGACGCCACAAACGCCGACAGCAGCGTGACTTTATAGGCCGCCACCACCTGCGGGTTGGTGATCACTTCCCAGTACTGCGCCCAGCTCATCTCAGAGAGCTGCATCACCAGCGCACTTAACGGCAACAGCAAAATCAGACAGACGAACAGCAGGCTGGTCCCGAGGCTTAAGGTAAAGCCGGGCAGCACGCGTCTGGAGGAGACTGCAAACATTACTTACGCCCCGCCGCCAACAGTTTGTCCAGCTCACCGCCGGTGGTGAAGTGGGTTTTCATCACCTCAGGCCAGGAGCCAAACTGGTCTTCCACGCGGAACAGCTCGGTCTGCGGGAATTTGTCTTTGAGCTTGTTCATCACGTCCGGGTTCGCCACGCGATAGTAATAGTCGGTGATAATGGTCTGCGCCTGCGGGCTGTAGAGATAGTTCAGGTACTCCTTCGCCGCTTTCTCGGTGCCGTTGGCTTTAACGTTTTTATCGACCCACGCCACCGGGAACTCGGCAAAGATGTTCACCTTCGGCACCACCACTTCGAAGCCCTGCGCTTCGTACTGTTTACGGATGTTATTCACTTCCGACTCGAAGCTGATCAGCACATCGCCCAGACCGCGTTCCACGAAGGTGGTGGTCGCCCCGCGACCGCCGGTATCAAACACTTCGACGTTTCTCAGGAACTGAGTCATGAACTGCTCGGTTTTGGCTTTATCGCCGCCGTCCGCTTTATCGGCTGCGCCCCAGGCGGCGAGATAGGTATAGCGCGCGTTACCGGAGGTTTTTGGATTCGGGAAAATCAGCTTCACATCAGAGCGCACCAGATCGTTCCAGTCGTGGATATTCTTCGGGTTGCCCTTACGCACCAGGAACGCCATGGTGGAGTAGAACGGCGAGCTGTTGTTCGGCAGACGGCTCTGCCAGTCCGCCGGGATCAGGTTGCCTTTGTCATGCAAAATTTGTACGTCGGTAATCTGGTTGTAGGTCACCACATCGGCTTTCAGCCCCTGCAAAATCGCCAGCGCCTGCTTTGAGGAGCCCGCGTGAGATTGCTTGATGGTCAGCTTGTCGCCGTTGTTCTCTTTCGCCCACTGCTGTTCAAACGGTGGATTCAGGGCGGCAAACAGTTCGCGGGAGACATCATAGGAACTGTTGAGCAGCTCAGTCGCCTGCGCCTGCGCGACCAACAGCATGGAAGCTGCCAGCGCCAGATATCCTTTTTTCAGTACAGTAACGGCCATTGCGCACCCTTATAAATGTGATGACTAACTTATTGCCATAATATTTATAACGGGTACGAAAGGAGTAACGGTTTTATATACCGTTTGGTGATTTAGCAGCAGAAAAGGGAATAAGGATGAGGAGTGTTAATGCCGGGTGGCGCTTACGCTTACCCGGCCTACAAAATTACAGAGCCATTAGACGCTCAACGGACGGCGCGAAGTAGTAGCCGCCGGTCACCGGTTTGGTGAAGCGCAGCATGGCGTCGCGCTTGCCGTCGGTGTCACCAAACATGCTCAGCAGCTGCTGTTCGATGTTGTACAGACGCGCGCAGTAGGCGCAGAAGTACAGGCCGTGGGTGCCGCTCGCCGTGCCGTACGGCAGGCTCTGGCGGACAATCTTCAGTCCTTTGCCGTCTTCTTTCAGATCCACGCGGGTCAGGTGAGAGGTCACCGGGCGGTCGTCGCCGTCGATCTCTTCGTTGGCTTCTTTGGTGCGACCGATCATCATCTCCTGATCGTGCACGCTCATGCGGTTCAGCTGCTTGAGGTTATGCTCCCAGCGCTGGACGAACACGTAGCTGCCGCCCGCATCCACGCCGTCTTTGATTACCGCCACATCGCGACGCGTCTCTTCGCCCGCCGGGTTTTCGGTGCCGTCGACGAAGCCGCTCAGATCGCGCTCTTCCACCCAGCGGAAACCGTGTACTTCTTCCTGGACCTCGATGCTGTCACCGAAGGCTTCCATCGCCGCCTGGGCCACGGAGAAGTTCACGTCATGACGCAAGGAAAGGATATGGATCAGCACGTCGTACTGGGTGGCTGGCGCCAGGCCTTTACCGTAAGGGATAAAGTCTTTCAGCTCGGTAGCGCCTTCGCCGCCGCTCAGCTGACGCCAGACGTTGTTGCCAAACGCCACCACCGCGCCGAGATGCGCGTCCGGGAATTTGGCCTCGAAGGTCACCAGTTTATCGATAAATACTTTGCTGGCCGCACGCAGGGCATCCACATCCCCTTTCACATTGGCTTCAATCCAAATCGCCGCGCGGCAATGTTCTGGCAAAATGCCACTCTGAACCTGAGACATCGCTCCTCCTGAAAAAAAGATGCCACGATATCGTGGCATTGATGGCGGGTATTATACCTGGATTTCAGCGAGGCGGTTTGTTCAGGCGCAAATTACTGCTTCCAGATAATCTTGCTCACTTTCCAGTTTTTGAGGGTGTCGTCCGCAGGCATCAACCCTTCCGGGCCGCTCCACTCACCGGTGAAGAGATAGCTAATATGCTGGCTGTCTTTAGCCTTACACTCGACGGCCACTTTCTCATCCGCCACCGCGCTCTCGCAGTTGCCGAACGCTTTCTGATACAGGTCGCTAAACGGCGTACCGACTTTGACGCCGGTATCGGTTTCCACATCGCGGTCCAGCACCTCAATGCGGTTCACGGTGCCTTTATCGCCGTTGATGATCAGCGCCAGCTTGTCGTCTTTCAGCGCTTCGAAGTAGTGCACGATGGTGCCATTCTCGGTTTTCATGCCGCTGCGCAGGCGGTAGTCGCTGCTGAGTTCTGACTGGATGGCGTCCTGGTCCAGCGCGGTCGTTGCGTTAATGTTCCCGACGCCCTTCTCGGTCACTTCGAATGAGGATCCAAACCAGTTCCACGGATAGGCCGCCGACCAGTTGATGGAGGAGATTGACGAGAGCGTTGAACACCCGGTTAACACCAGCGGCAAAGCGCATAAAACTAAACGCAGCGATTTCATTGAAACGTCCTTTCTTGTTAATTCAACGCTTGTTGGAGTGCAGCATCGATAAAAAGTGCCTTTAATCTTTTTCGATGGCGAAACTGGCGCGCAGACGAGGATGCGTCAGGAGCCACAGCAGCGCCACAATATCCGCCACCACCAGCGAAATCCCGATCCCACTCAGCGGCTCACCGAAGTACCAAAGCAGAGGCTGCCAGCACAGCAATACCACCTGCGCGAGGATCAGCAGCCAACGAAGGCTGTACCAGACACGCGGAAAATGTTGCCGCCGGCCGCTGAGCAAAAACGCCAGCACCGCCGGCACGCCGGGCAACAGCCCGAGCCAGAAGTTATCGTGGTCGGGATAGAACAGATTCAGCAGCGTATTTCCCTGATCGCGCGACGCCCCCGCCACCACAAACAGCACCCAGGTTCGCGCCTGAAGCAGAAGCACACACCAGAACAGAAATGGCAATCTGACGCGGCCCTGGCTGTCATAGTGCGCCGGGTGAAACTCAGTATTCTTCATCTTCGATCAGGCGCTTCCCTAAATTCAGAACATCAGCATGCTCATACCCGAGCCGCTCATACATTCCTAATACCACGTCGTTGTCTTCGCGCACCATAATCTGAATCTTCGGGCAGCCACGGGCGATCAGTTTCTTTTCCAGGCGATTGAGCAGCGCATTGGCGATACCACGCCCGCGATATTCCGGGTGGACGCCGAGATAATAGGCCGAGCCGCGATGCCCGTCGTAGCCGCCCATCACCGTGCCCACCACTTCGCCGTTCACTTCTGCGACGAGAAACAGGCTGACGTCGTGATTGACCTTACGTTCGATATCCATTTCCGGATCGTTCCACGGACGCAGCAGATCGCAGCGTTCCCAAAGGGTAATGACCTCTTCGAAATCTTCCTGGCGAAAAACGCGTATCTCCATGGTATTAACCGCCTTTTTGGGTTGAAAAACAGTGATTATGGCGCGAACGCCGCCATTAGCCAATAAGCGGCGAAAAATGTCCAAAATTTTGGCATAATGTCACTCTGTCACGTATTGAAATGAAAAGTAAAACAATTCTCAACAAGGACTGTCGTAACGTAAAACGCGATACGATATAACACCAGGACCCCATTTTTTACAATTCAGGCCGCATGAGCACATTCAAACCTTTAAAAACACTCACATCGCGTCGTCAGGTACTCAAAGCGGGGCTGGCGGCCTTGACGTTAACCGGCATCGCCCAGGCGCAGGCCAAAGACGACAGTACCCTGAAAACCAGCAATGGGCACAGTAAGCCTAAGGCGAAGAAAGCGGGCGCCAAACGCGTGGTGATGCTCGATCCGGGCCACGGCGGGATCGACACCGGCGCGATTGGCCGTAACGGCTCGAAAGAGAAACATGTGGTGCTGGCGATCGCCAAAAACGTGCGCTCGATTTTACGCGCCAACGGCATCGACGCGCGCCTGACGCGCAGCGGTGATACCTTTATCCCGCTGTACGATCGCGTGGAAATTGCCCACCAGCACGGCGCGGATCTGTTTATGTCGATCCACGCCGACGGCTTTACCAATCCGAGCGCCGCGGGCGCATCGGTGTTTGCCCTCTCCAACCGCGGAGCGAGTAGCGCCATGGCGAAATACTTGTCCGATCGCGAAAACCGCGCGGACGAAGTGGCGGGCAAAAAAACCACCGATAAAGATCACCTGTTACAGCAGGTGCTGTTCGATCTGGTCCAGACCGACACCATCAAAAACAGCCTGACGCTCGGCTCGCACATCTTAAAGAAGATCAAGCCAGTGCATCGCCTGCACAGTAAAGGTACGGAGCAGGCGGCGTTTGTGGTCCTCAAATCGCCGTCGATCCCGTCCGTGCTGGTGGAAACTTCATTCATTACTAACCCGGACGAAGAGCGTCTGCTCGGCACCACGGCGTTTCGTCAGAAAATCGCCAACGCCATCGCCTCCGGGGTGATCAGTTATTTCAACTGGTTTGATAATCAAAAAGCGCATTCGTCGAGACGTAAATGAAACCGAACTCTCAGCAGGTCAAAGCGTTTCTGCTGCACCTGCAGGATCAGATTTGCCAGCAGCTGGCCGCCGTCGACGGCGGCGAATTTCAGCAAGATAACTGGCAGCGCGAAGCCGGTGGCGGCGGGCGCAGCCGCGTGCTGCGTAACGGCGGCGTGTTTGAGCAGGCAGGCGTTAACTTTTCTCACGTCCACGGTGACGCGATGCCTGCGTCTGCCACCGCGCATCGCCCGGAGCTCGCCGGACGCAGCTTCGAAGCGATGGGCGTGTCGCTGGTCGTGCATCCGCACAGCCCGTTTGTGCCGACCAGTCACGCCAACGTGCGCTTTTTCATCGCCGAGAAACCCGGTGCCGATCCGGTATGGTGGTTTGGCGGCGGCTTCGATTTAACGCCCTATTACGGATTCGAAGAGGACGCCGTCCACTGGCACCGCACCGCGCGCGATATTTGTCAGCCGTTTGGCGAGGACGTTTATCCGAAGTACAAAAAGTGGTGCGACGACTATTTCTACCTCAAGCATCGGGACGAACAGCGCGGGATTGGCGGGCTGTTCTTCGACGATCTGAATACACCGGATTTTGACACCGCGTTTGCCTTTATGCAGGCGGTGGGTAAGGGCTATACGGATGCGTATCTGCCGATCGTTGAACGACGCAAAGACACCGATTACGGCGTGCGCGAGCGCGAGTTCCAGCTTTATCGTCGCGGGCGGTATGTAGAGTTCAATCTGGTGTGGGATCGCGGGACGCTGTTTGGCCTGCAGACCGGCGGGCGCACGGAGTCGATTCTGATGTCGATGCCGCCGCTGGTGCGTTGGGAATACAATTTCGAGCCAAAAGAAGGCAGCCCGGAGGCTGCCTTGAGTGAGTTTCTGAAAGTCCGCGACTGGATTTAACGCCGGGCGGCGCTACGGGTTTTGTAGGTCGGGTAAGCGTAGCGCCACCCGACAACACAGACGACTCCTCTCTTACAACGGCTGCGTCTGCGCCTCAACCACTGCTAATGCGACCATATTGACGATACGACGCACGGACGCAATCGGCGTTAACACATGCACCGGTTTCGCCACACCCATCAGCACCGGCCCAACGGTCACCCCTTCCGAACTCGACACACGCAGCAGGTTATAGCTGATACGCGCCGCTTCCACGTTCGGCATAATCAGCACGTTCGCCGAGCCTTTCAGCGGGCTGTCCGGCATCCGCTCGTTGCGGATACTCTCCACCAGCGCCGCATCGCCGTGCATCTCACCGTCAATCATCAGCTCCGGCGCGCGCTCACGCACCAGCTCCAGCGTCTGGCGCATTTTGCAGGCCGCGGCTGATTTGGATGAGCCAAAGTTAGAGTGCGACAGCAGCGCCACCTTCGGTTCGATACCGAAACGACGGACGGTTTCCGCCGCCATCACCGTGATCTCCGCCAGCTCTTCCGGCGTCGGATCGTCGTTGACGTAGGTATCGGCGATAAAGGTGTTACCGCTAGGCAGCAGCAGCGCGTTCATCGCCCCCGCCGTATGCACGCCGTCGCGATAGCCGAAGATCTCCTGCACCACGCTAAAGTGCTCATGATAATCCCCCACCGTTCCGCAAATCAGCGCGTCGGCTTCCCCGCGATGGACCATGATCGCCCCGATCACCGTGGTGTTGCTGATGACCGCTTTCTGCGCCTGCTCCTGGGTTATCCCACGGCGTTTCATGATCGCGTAGTACTCGCTCCAGTACTCTTTGAAACGCGGATCCGATTCGTTGTTCACGATCTCAAAATCCACGCCCGGCTTAATCTGCAGGCCGAGTTTCTGGATGCGCATCTCGATCACGCTCGGACGACCAATCAGGATCGGTTTCGCCAGACCTAAGGTGATCAACTCCTGCGTCGCATGCAGCACGCGCGCCTCTTCGCCTTCGGCCAGCACCACGCGTTTTGCGTCGGCACGCGCCTGGGAGAAGATCGGCTTCATGAACAGGTTGGTTTTGTAGACGAACTCGGTCAGCTTATCGATGTAGGCGTCAAAGTCTTCAATCGGACGCGTCGCCACGCCGGAATCCATCGCCGCTTTCGCCACGGCGGGCGCGATTTTGACGATCAAACGCGGGTCGAACGGTTTCGGGATGATATAGTCCGGGCCAAAGCTCAGATCCTGATCGCCATACGCCGAGGCCACCACTTCGCTCTGCTCCGCATGGGCCAGCTCGGCAATGGCGTGGACCGCCGCGAGCTTCATCTCTTCGTTAATTGCCGTCGCGCCCACGTCCAGCGCGCCGCGGAAGATGAACGGGAAGCACAGGACGTTGTTGACCTGGTTTGGGTAATCGGAACGCCCGGTACAGATAATCGCATCTTCACGCACGGATTTTGCCAGCGGCGGCAGGATTTCCGGCTCCGGGTTCGCCAGCGCCAGAATCATTGGCGCGCGCGCCATTTTCTTGACCATCTCCGGCGTCAGCACTTTCGGGCCGGAGCAGCCGAGGAAAATATCCGCCCCGTCGATCACGTCGTCGAGCGAACGTTTGCCGTCATCCTCTACCGCGTAAGCGGCTTTGGTTTCCGCCATGTTCGGCTCGCGATCTTTGTAGATAACCCCTTTCGAATCGCACACCACGATGTTGTGCTTCTGCATGCCGAGCGCCACCAGCAGGTTCATACAGGCGATCGCCGCTGCACCCGCACCGGAGACCACCATGCGCACATCGGAGAGGTTTTTCTCGACCACCCGCAGACCGTTCAGAATGGCCGCCGTGCTGATGATCGCCGTCCCGTGCTGGTCATCGTGGAACACCGGAATGTTCATACGTTCACGCAGTTTCTGCTCAATGTAGAAACATTCCGGCGCTTTGATGTCTTCGAGGTTAATGCCGCCAAACGTCGGCTCCAGCGCGGCCACCACGTTGATGAATTTGTCCGGGTCCAGCTCATCCACTTCAATATCAAACACGTCGATACCGGCGAATTTCTTGAACAGTACGCCCTTCCCTTCCATCACCGGTTTACCGGCCAGTGCGCCAATATTGCCCAGCCCCAGCACCGCGGTGCCGTTGGAAATCACGGCTACCAGGTTGCCGCGCGCGGTGTATTTGTAAGCGGCCAGCGGATCTTTTTCGATCTCAAGGCACGGCGCGGCGACGCCCGGTGAATAGGCCAGCGCCAGGTCGCGCTGGGTGGCGAGTGGCTTGGTGGGGGAAACCTGGATTTTGCCCGGTACAGGGAATTGATGAAAATCGAGGGCACTCTGTCTTAACTGATCATCCATCTTATTGTTCCTTTCACGTATCGATCAAAAAGGGTGGCGTACTCACGTTCCTGATGCTCACCCTGGAGTGGCGCTTAGTATCGCCCCTGCGGACGGCGCAAACTTTGAAGGCTGCCAAAGTCTCACCATTGCGGAGCAAAATTTGTTATCAATTTATAACAGCCATGTTACCCACTCCCGAAAGCAATGCCTCCCCCGTCTGCTATGCTTTTTTGTTAAGTACGTCATGTATTTCGCAGAAGTGTGAACCAACGCACTCGCCTGAGTCCTTTATTTCTAAGGAGTTATTTTCATGAACCAATTAGACGGCATCAAAAAATTCACCACGGTTGTCGCCGACAGCGGCGATATCGAGTCCATCCGCCACTACCAGCCGGAGGATGCGACCACCAACCCGTCGCTGCTGCTGAAGGCGGCGGGCCTCGCCCACTTTAGCCACCTGATCGACGACGCCATCGCCTACGGTAAACAGCGCGGTAAAACGCAGGAGCAAAAGGTGGCGGAGGCCAGCGACAAACTGGCGGTCAATATCGGTGCGGAAATTCTGAAAAGTATTCCGGGCCGCGTTTCGACGGAGGTAGACGCGCGTCTCTCCTTCGACAAAGAAAAGAGCATCGCCAAAGCGCGCCGCCTGGTCGAGCTGTACCAGGAGCAGGACATCGATAAATCGCGCATTCTGATCAAGCTCGCCTCCACCTGGGAGGGTATCCGCGCCGCCGAAGTGCTGGAAAAAGAGGGGATCAACTGCAACCTGACGCTGCTGTTCTCCTTTGCCCAGGCGCGCGCCTGCGCCGAAGCCGGCGTGTTCCTCGTCTCGCCGTTTGTCGGGCGTATCTACGACTGGTATCAGGCAAAACAGCCGATGGACCCGTACGTGGTGGACGAAGATCCGGGCGTGAAATCGGTGCGCAATATCTACGATTACTTTAAGCAGCACCGCTACGAGACCATCGTGATGGGCGCCAGCTTCCGCCGTACCGAGCAGATCCTCGCCCTCGCGGGCTGCGACCGTCTGACCATCTCGCCGAATCTGCTGAAAGATCTGCAGGACAAAGAAGAGCCGGTGGTGCGCAAGCTGATCCCAACTTCTACCGTCCTGCCAAAACCAAAGCCGCTGACCGAAGCCGAGTTCCGCTGGGAACATAATCAGGACGCGATGGCCGTGGATAAACTGGCCGAAGGCATTCGCCTGTTCGCCGTTGACCAGCGCAAACTGGAAGATCTTCTCGCCGCCAAACTTTAATCATGCCATGGAGTGAACTATGTCCCGTAAAGAGCTAGCCAATGCCATTCGCGCCCTCAGCATGGATGCGGTACAAAAAGCCAATTCCGGCCACCCGGGCGCGCCGATGGGCATGGCCGATATCGCCGAAGTGCTGTGGAATGACTTTCTGAAGCACAACCCGACCGACCCGACCTGGTATGACCGCGACCGTTTTATTCTCTCCAACGGCCACGCCTCGATGCTGCTCTACAGTCTGCTGCATCTCTCCGGCTACGACCTGCCGTTAGAGGAGCTGAAAAACTTCCGTCAGCTGCACTCCAAAACGCCGGGCCACCCGGAGCTGGGCTATACGCCGGGCGTCGAAACCACCACCGGCCCGCTCGGCCAGGGGCTGGCGAACGCGGTGGGGCTGGCGATTGCCGAACGCACGCTGGGCGCGCAGTTTAACCGCCCGGACCATGAGATTGTCGATCACTTCACCTACGTGTTTATGGGCGACGGCTGTCTGATGGAGGGGATTTCCCACGAGGTCAGCTCGCTGGCGGGGACGCTGGGACTCGGCAAACTGATCGGTTTTTACGATCACAACGGCATCTCCATCGACGGGGAAACCGACGGCTGGTTTACCGACGATACGGCAAAACGCTTCGAGGCCTATCACTGGCACGTGGTGCATGAAATCGACGGCCACGACCCGGAAGCCATAAAGAAAGCGATTCTTGAAGCCCAGAGCGTGACGGACAAACCGTCGCTGATTATCTGTCGCACGGTGATCGGCTTCGGCTCGCCAAACAAAGCGGGTAAAGAAGAGGCCCACGGCGCGGCGCTGGGCGAAGAGGAAGTGGCCCTGACGCGGCAGAAACTGGGCTGGAAATATCCGGCCTTTGAGATCCCGAAAGAGATCTACAAAGCCTGGGACGCGCGCGAGGACGGCGAGAAAGCGCAGCAGGCGTGGAACGAAAAATTCAGTGCCTACAAAAAAGCGCATCCCGATCTGGCAGCAGAGTTTTCCCGCCGTATGAGCGGAGAACTACCGCAAGACTGGGAAGCGAAAACGCAGGCGCTGATCGAAGATTTACAGGCGAATCCGGCTAAAATCGCCACCCGTAAAGCCTCGCAAAACACCCTCAACGTCATCGGCCCCATCCTGCCAGAACTGCTGGGCGGCTCGGCGGATTTGGCCCCGAGTAACCTGACCATCTGGTCCGGCTCGAAATCGCTGAAAGAGGATATCTCCGGGAACTACATCCACTATGGCGTGCGTGAGTTCGGGATGACCGCAATTGCCAACGGCCTCGCCCATCACGGCGGATTTGTCCCTTACACCGCCACCTTCCTGATGTTTGTCGAGTATGCCCGCAACGCGGCGCGTATGGCGGCACTGATGAAGGCGCGGCAGATTATGGTTTATACCCACGACTCCATCGGTCTTGGCGAAGATGGGCCGACGCACCAGGCGGTGGAACAGCTCGCCAGCCTGCGCCTGACGCCAAACTTCAGCACCTGGCGGCCGTGCGATCAGGTCGAGGCGGCGGTCGGCTGGAAGCTGGCGGTGGAGCGCCACACCGGCCCGACGGCGCTGATCCTCTCGCGGCAGAATCTGGCACAGATCGAGCGCTCGCCGGAGCAGGTCAAAAATATCGCCCGCGGCGGGTATATCCTGAAAGACAGCGGCGGTAAACCGGATGTGATTTTGATTGCCACCGGCTCAGAGATTGAAATCACCGTTAAAGCGGCGGAGAAACTGACCGCCGAAGGGCACGCGGTGCGCGTGGTGTCTCTGCCTTCCACGGATATTTTTGATGCCCAGGATGAGGCGTATCGCGAGTCGGTGCTCCCGTCGAACGTGGCGGCACGCGTGGCCGTCGAGGCGGGGATTGCCGACTACTGGTACAAATACGTCGGTCTGAAAGGGGCGATTGTCGGAATGACGGGATACGGTGAATCGGCCCCTGCCGATAAGTTGTTCCCGTATTTTGGCTTCACGGTTGAGAACGTGGTTGAGAAGGCGTTAGGCGTGATGTAGTGCGCCTTGTTGTGCTCCCCTCTTCCAGAGGAGAGGGGAGCGTTCAGCGCTCATCTTCCCTGGTTTTCTCCTTCTGCTGGGGGAGAAGACTGGGATGAGAGCGTGCCACTAAGGTTTTACGGACTGGCATTAAAGCGGCGTAATCATTCAGACTTTGCCATTGCACCTGGCAGGAAGCGCTTTCGTGGCACCCTGGCACTTTTAGCGAACTAAAGGGGGCGACCATATTCCTTTGTTCTACAGGCTGGTCATTAATTTTAAGCTGACTGAGCGTAACAAAATAGGGCGTAGGATTACTAACCTGTAGCGCCCCATCATTCATTTCCCACTGCAATTTCTGATAGGCCAAATCAGCCCCTTCATTTAACCCCGCAGGACGATAAAAGAGTTTGATCCGAGACTTTACCGCAATTTGCAGACTGTTGGCCTCTGGTCTGCCCGCCGGAATTGCCGCAATGGTCAGGTAAAACAGGCTTTCACGATCGGCGGGTAAAATGCCACCAGTGCGAATGATGCGGATCTTTCCGGCATGTCCGCCGCCGACCATCATCAGCGGCGGCGTGGCGACAAAAATCGTGTTCCCCTGAAGTGGGCTGATTTTGGTCTGTACCAAAAAGTCCGTTGTCGCCGTGTTGTTCATATCAACAGTGAGAGACTCCGCTGCCTCCGGAAAAACAAACCGCGTGCCGTTAATCACGATTCCCGCGTGGACGGTGAAACTGCAAAATAAAGCCAGTACCGGGAAGCCTTTGTTCATTTTATTCATAGGTCATGTTGAAGGTGACGGTGGCAGAGGCGGGGCCAGCGGTCACTTTTGTGCTGTAGGAAGTGAACTGCGCGTAAAAATTTAACGTCGCCGTTGTGGCTCCGGCCTTAACAGGATAGGAGTGGCTAGTGCTGTTTACGGCGATAGTAGATTTTGTATCGTCCAGAATCTTCACGCCCAGGCCGGTGGCCGTGCCCGGCGCGGAGTCCAGGGCTACCAGCGGACTGCCTTTCACCGCGGCAATGCCGGTGAATGTGACGGTCACGTTGCTGACCGCTGAGCAATCCTTAACCCCAAGGGAGAACGGAATGAGATCGCTGCTATCGCCGGACGCTGTAAAGGCGGTGGAATAGACTTCGCCCAGAGTGACTTTAAGATCGCTGGTGGTTACCGCACAGGTCACCGTATGAATATCACCCGTGATATTCACCTTGCCATCGTAGGCAACGGTTACAGGGGGGGTGAGGATCGTCAACAGACAAAAAGAGAGCGGCCCGATGTGATTCATCATGGATACTCCACCGAAAAATAAAGCACAGCAGTTGCGTTTCCCGGTGTCACTGTCGCCAGAGTGGACTTGTAGCGCAGGGAAAAATTAAGTGTATTGTCGCCGCTTTTTAAGGCGTAACTCAGCGGCGATGAACTGTTAATGGCAACAGGCTTCTTATCTTTATCCAGCACCTGGACAGCGACCCCCGATGCTATATTCCCGCCCCCGCTGGTGTCCGTTAATGAAAGCAGCGTCGGGTCTGAGCCGGTTGTGCCCGTGAATAAAATGCCGGCATTTTTAATCATTGATGAGCATTTTTTTAATACGATGGTAAAAGGCGCATCAACGCTGACGCTGCCCACTGATTTAAAATCTGTGGTGGCAAATGAACCAATATGGACAGTCTGGTTTTTACTGTTGGTATCGATGTCACAGGTGCTATCCACAATGGTACCCGTCATTGTCAGGTTGATTTGTGCTAAATCTGCGTACGCGGGACAGGCCAGTATCGGTGAAATAAAAAATAGTCCCGCGAAAACGCTAATGATTTTTTTCATAAGTAAACCTTTAACTCTTCATCAGGCATAGTCAACACGGATATAAGCTTGAGCGGTGAACTTGCCTAAGCCTGGAATTTTACCGGTGGTGCTGACGGGCGTGGCTTTAAATGTCACCGTAGCTTCAGCATTTCCATCCAGATGAAATGGAATTAGACCTGAATTTGGGAGGGTCAGTTTGCCATTGGTATCCATCATAATGACCCCGATGTCAGGGTTATTCGTTTTAATTGCACTGGCGTAGTCTGGAGACGCGTCCGCCTGAAAGCGCACTGTCAGGTTGGCATAGGCATCAACGTTGGTGCATTTAATGGCCGTGCTGATTGTTTTAGGCGAATAGCCAGTCGGAGCTTGCGTTTTGGTGGTAAAATTCGCTGCGGAGATATTGCCAAAATTAACCGTCACCATCTGCCCCGCGTTAATAACACACTTTTGCGGTGCCGTTATTATGCCTGCCATATAAACGGAAGCCATAGGGGTAGTTCCATAATTGCCGCTCACACGGGTGGCGTAAATATCAACAAGCTTTTCGTCGATAATGACTGTTTCACCAATAAAAGCTTTGGCAATATAGAGCGATAGCTTCCCCTCGGAGCCTGTGGTCCACTGATGAACACTGTGAGCTACATAGCATTGCTCAATCCAGTGGTTAGCAACATTATTCCATGGGATGGGAACGAAACTCTGGCTATCACCATTAACTAAAAGAATATCCATAGAAAATTCAAGGTACTCATTGAGTTTATAAAAGCCAGAGGTATGCCCATTAGCCAGAGAGGTTATCGTTTTATATTTTACATCAGCCATACCAAGCCCGGTGCATTCGCAGTAACCTTGATAGTTATCGCCACTGTGCCAGTGGTAAACGTCCGGAATAAATACACCGGGGTGATTGTTATTTATATCCGATATTGCATAGGTGCCAAAGTTATAATGAAATTGATGTGTTGAGGGAGAGGGATAACAGGGACCTTCGCTGGCCCAGACATTATCGATGCTACCGATCAATAAAATAGCGCCAAATAAAAACCGCAGAAAAATAACAGAAAAGACTCTCATTACTGGCACCTCAGGGTAAACAGACTAATCGGTTTATTCATTTCACTCTCGGCAAGCTGGTATGTCGCTTTGCACTGTTCTTTAACGTCATCACCCCACTGGACGGTTAATTCCCCGGTCAATGGCAGCCCCATCAAATAGGCCTGGCCGTCGTCGCCGACGAGGGTCGAGTTGCCGCCGTCACTGCGGCTGACGGTGGCACCAAACGGCACCGGTTTGTTGTTGTGCATTAGCGTCACCATTGCCCGCAGGCCGGTGTGGGCTGCGAAATTCGCCACCACCAGCGCGCCTTCGCTTGGCACCACGTCAACGACGGCATTGTCGATATCCACTTTATCGCCCAGCGTATCGGTATTGAGCGCGATACGGTTCTGGCGGTAGGTGGTGGCATACGGTACGACGGCATAGCCGCGCCAGTCGGTTTTCACCCCGGTGCTGTTTTCAATATCCACACCCGAGGCACCCGGCGCTTTAATGAGCACATTGGTGCTGCCGAGCGGCTGGCTCAGGGTAATGCCGTTGGCATGGGCGACGATCCCCCCACTCAGGCCGTAGTTCACCTGCTGGTAGCCTGCGCCGTAGTTGTAGCCGATGTTGCCGTTGCCGAGTCCGCCCTGATAGTTCAGCGACGCGTTACCGCTGGTGCCATCGCCCTGATTGGCGTAGCCCTGCTGCACCGTGTAGCTAAGGTTGTTGTCGCTGAGCAGCGTGCCGCTGACGCCCGCCGACTGGGTCATTTTGCCGTGGTTATCGGTACTGTTGCTGTAGGTGGCGTAAGCGTTATTGAGAGGGTTGCTCACGTCGCTGTTATCGCCAGAGGCGAGCCATTTTCCGAGCGGCAGCGAGATGCCCAACGCAAACTGCTGGTCGGCCTGCGGCTGACCCATCGCTTTGTTGTAGCTGTAGCTCAGGTTAAAGCTGACGTCATTCAGGTTACCGCTGTAGCCCACCTGCCACAGATTGTCGGTTTCGTCAGTATTCCAGTAGCTTTGCTGGCTACCGGTGACATAAACCGACCCGTTGCTGCCGACCTGCTGCGAAATGTTGATCTGTATTTTGCCGCGTTTGCTGTAGTAGAGGTCGTAATAGTCCGTCCAGTCCGGCTCGACGTCTTTTTTGCCGTCCTGGGTGTCGATGGTATAGCCGCTCATCTGGGTGTAGGTGGTGTCATCCAGGGTATAAAAGCCCTGCGTCGAATAGCGATAGCCGAGCAGCTGGAAGTTGGTGCCCGTCGAGTTCAGCGACTTGGCGTACAGAAAGCGCAATGATTGCCCGCTGTGTTTGCTGTCGTCGGCAAGCGTACTGTTGGCCTGGGTCAGGTCGGCTGAAAATGCGCCGATATCGCCGAGGTTCAGCCCGAGCCCGAGGCTCTCCGCCTGATAGTTTTCCGAGTGCTGCATACCCCCGTAGGCCGTCATCCCGTACGGCAGCCCCCAAATGAGGGTGCCCTGGGCGAAATTCTGGTCATCCTGATCGGCGGTATTGGTGTGATACTGCCCGGCGGTCACGGCATATTTTATTCGCCCTTCGCGCTGTAACAGCGGCACAGCGGAATAAGGCACCGAGAAGGTGGTTTTGCTGCCGTCGGTTTCGGCAATTTCCACGTCCATATCGCCGCTCGATGAGGTCGGGTAGAGATCGTTGATCTCAAACGCACCCGGCGAGACGTAAGTTTGGTAGATGACGTAGCCGTTCTGTTTGACAGTCACTTTGGCGTTGCTGCGGGCGATACCGCGCACCGTTGGCGCGAAACCGCGCAGGCTGTCGGGCAACATATTGTCGTCAGAAGCTATCTGCACACCGCGAAAACCGACGCTGTCGAACACGTCTGACGGGGTATAGCTGTCGCCGACGGTCAACTCTCCCTTCAGCGGGATGATATTTCGCTGCAGGTAGGTGCTGATGTGCTCCCAGTGGCTGGCGCTGCCGTCACCCTGCCCCCCGTCGTAGGTGCCGGATGAATAGTCGTGCAGCCGCCACGGCCCGATGTTCAGCGTGCTTTGCAGATTGAGGTAATAACTGTTGCTGACGCTATCGCCCCAACTGTTACTGCCGGTGAAATCATAGTTCAGCAGCAGCGCGGTGATGCCGTCGTCCCACTGTTCCGGCGGGATATAGCCGCGCGCACTCTGCTTCATCGCCGCCTGCGGCAGGCTGATGTTCAGGTGCTGCTGCTCAAAATCAAAATCGGTACGAGCGTCGGGGATCATCGTCGCCAGCGGCACACAGGCATCTTCCGCCAGAGCGGCGATATCCGGAAACGCTTTCATCTCAACGCCGAGCGCGTCCAGCCGCACGCGCGTCAGGCAGGGCGCGACATCGCCCTGTTTGTTGGCAGGCGCTTTGAACTCGACGTCTTCGGTCGAGACGAACGTCCCGTTCAGATAGATATCGACGCGATATTTCCCCGGCCCGTGACCGTTGCCTTTTTCAAAGCGTTTAAGGCTGGCGACCGCCGACGGATCGTCCGACAAAAAGGCAGGGTTGAAATAGTTATCCGCCCGTGTCACAGGAGAAAACACCAACGTCAACAGCACTATCTGCCGCCATCCCGGCGTACGGAGGAAGGCACGCGTCGGCGGAGTTAACGGAGTGTCCATTCTCGTTCGCATAATGCTATTCCATTATGCCTTTTTGTCCGGCGGTGTTAGCGCCAAAGTCGCTGACCGTCTGAAAGACTATCTCACCCTGAGCGTTGTCCGGAACCGGAACCGTCAGGCTCTCCTTGGGCGGCACCATGGTGTTGGGGAGCTTTTCGCCGCCGACGGTAAACTGCACCAGCGTTACGTAATAGGGGCTCGGGTTTTTAATCGACAATTGTGCGCCCACGCGATGAAAGCGCAGCAGCGCCGGTGCATCCACCGATTTAATCGGCAGATTTTTCGGCCGCACAAACAGCTTGATCCGGCTCAGCACCGCCAGCTGGAGCGTGTTTTTGCCTTTAGTGTCCGCGGCAGCTGAAGGGATAGCCTTCATATTCAGCCAGTAGACCGTTTCACGGTCGGCAGGCAGGTTTTTCGCGCTGATATACATTACCCGCAGAGTGTTTTCTTTTTGCGGCTGAATGACAAACAGCGGCGGGGTAATTGCGAAATCCGGGCTTCTTGCACCGTTTTCATTTTCCACCCAGCTCTGGATCAAAAACACGGCGTTGTCATCGCTGTTGTTGACCGACATGGAAACCTGGCTGCTGCCCGCCGGATAGATAAGCCGGGTGCCGCCGAGAGAGACGCCACCGGCACAGGCCGTGTGGCTGACACAGAGCATCATCGCCGTTAATGCGAAGGGCTGAATAAAACGATGAGTCAACACATTCACCTCAATAACTACGGATAGATAACGATAAAATTCGCCACCACGCTGGCATCACCGGCGACGATGCGCGCTGTGGCGCGGTATTTGGCGATAAAATGCAGGACGTTTTGGCCGTCAATCAGGGTCTTGTAAGAACGTGGAGCACTGTTGGGCACAACCAGATTGGCCTGTTCGTCATAGATCCCGAGACCGACGCCGATGGCTGAACCGGGTCCGTCAGTGATGGCGAGAACCAGAGGATCGTGGCTGTCGGTAACGCCCTGAAATGCCACCCCGGCAGACTGGCTGACGGCGGAGTTGCAGTCAGTTAAGGTCAGGGTGAAACCAATAGGATCGGCCCAACTGCCCACGCCGTTGAAGGCCTCTTTACGTACCTGGCCCATTTCGACGGTCTGGTCGCTGCTTTGGGCATTCACCGCACAGGCAGCATCTACGGCGTTGCCGTTAAAGTGGATTTGCCCCCCGGTTTCATCCGCAGCGGCGCTACAGGCGAGCAAAAGCAGGCCGACAACAGGAAACATCTGCCTGGTAAGCGTCTGAAACGGCATCTTTAGGTCCTTGAAACAGAGAATCATCACGCCGTCCCTGGCGTATTTTTCATCCTTGAATCAGTTTTTCAGGATCAGGAGTAGGTCACGTTGAAGGTCGCGGTGGCCTGCACATCGCCTGGTTTCACCGTGGTGCCGGTGGTGATGTAATCCGCAGAGAAGACCAGTGAGTTTTCACCATTAATCAGCGCATAGGCTGGAGACGCCGTTCCCAGAGCCAGAGCTTTACCGACATTGTCATACAGCTGAATGCCAATACCCACGGCTGAACCCGCACCGGCGGTATTGTCGAGAGCGGTAGGCATAGCTGCAGGGGCGTTACCGCTGAAGGTGATGGCGGCATTTTTGGAGACAGTGGTGTCACAGTCGGACAGCTTGATGGTGAATGGGCGTTTCTGATTCGCCGCGGTACCCGGTGCAACTTTGCCGTCTGCACCTGCAAATTTCGCGGTACGAACCTGGCCCATATCGACGTTAAAATCGACGGAGTCTTCGTCCACTGAACAAGCGGCATCGACAACGGTACCGTTAAAATGCACCTGACCACCGGTCACTGAGGTGCCCGCTGCCAGCGCAGAACCTGATAAAGCCAAAAGGGTTGCTGCGAATAAAGTGTTCAGTTTTTGTGAACTAGTCATGTATATCGTCCTTTATTATTTAAATAAGCTATCTACTAATAGCCCTAAAAATTGTTAAACCATTGCTCGTGCTCACAAATAATTCGTCACATGAACACCAGGGAATTCATGATATTTTGGCATGACGAGGTATTTGTTACGCCGATAATTATGCAGATTTTTATTTTCTATCAAATAGAAAATTTAAACCATTTTTGTACAGCACCCCGTCCAATTATAGACACTTCACCCTACATTTATAGATACTTTGTTATAAGTGAATGAAGCGTTTAAAATAATCTGTATTTATACGACAGCCAAAATATTGAATCATTCTATATTGCTTATTTTAGCAGAGGTTTTACCTGACATTGTAATTTTAGAAACTGTTATCTGGAGAGAGTAATGAAATCGGCATTACATAATTGCGTTTCCGTTTATCAAGATCCCTGCTTTAACCTGGAAAAACCTGTAGCAGAGGTGGAACGAATCATTGAGAAGTTGCTTCCAGCCGCGACTCCGGTCTTCATGCAGGAAGGTGGAGGTGTTATCAACCTGAAACTTCTCAATAAAAATAAGGGCGGGCTTTCGGTCATTTTGTTATTAAAGGGAAAAATGAATTTTATCAGAAAGTCCTCAGGAGGAATACTCTTTGGCACTGCAGAGGGTCCATCTGTATTTGGATTGTTGGGTTCCAGCTTTAAAGAAGAAGTTTTCAAATATGTCGCCGTGGGTGACTGTAATATCTATGCCCTGCCCAGGGATATGGCAATTGATATAATTAACGCTCACAACCTGCTACGTGATGTTCTTAACTATCATGCTTATATTTCTGATATGGAAGTAAGGTACAGTAATCGCCTCATCAATCAAACTCCCTATGGAATTGTTTGTGCGATTCTCTGCGAACTTGCTGCATTACCTGAATCAGTACGATTAAAAACAGGTATTGCTAAATTTATCATTGAAAGAAGTCATATAAGCCGCAGCACGATGATGAAAATTCTGGCTGACTTGCGTGATGGAGGGTATGTGGATATCCAGTATGGAAAACTGATAAGAATTATAAAGAATTTCCCGAAATTTTATTGAGTCTATCGTAAAGCAGATAGAGACTATAATTAAAATTGTGCAATTGCCTGTTTTTGATATGTTCACTCCAACAACACATACAGGCAAATTATGGATGAAACCGAGCTGAGCATACCCCATGACCGCGGCAAAAACGTTACCGCGTGATCCACAGCGTCGGCCACGCGTCTGGCCCGTGCCAGTTGTCGCAGCTCGGCTCTTCCGCGTACCGCACCAGACGAAAACGCTGGCCGTCAAAACGCCAGCGCGTCTGGATCCCGCAGTCGCCCATTCCTCGCCCTAATGCCAGGGTCGTCAGCTCACGGGTTTTCTCATCAAAGCGAGCGTTCATCAGCTCCATCTCGCTGCTCTCGCTTGACGAGACAAACGGCAGGCGCAGCCGCACGGTTCGGGCGGCGAACGGTTTTTTACGCGACACCAGCCACGCCAGATCCACCGTATTGTAAGCCCCTGCTTCACAGCTGATCATCAGCAGCGCTTTGTCATCCGTTAAAGCCGTCACCCGCACTTCGCGGCGGTTAGGGTCCAGCGAGCACTGGCTGTTGTTCATCCGCCAGCTGCCGTAATCCAGCAGATCGTTGAGCTCTTCATGCGTCAGAGGCGTCGGCGTCGGGTTGACCACCGCCACCTCTTTCAGCGCCGGGGCCGGTGGCACGCTGAGCGGCGGTTCATCGCCCTTTTTAATCCACGCGGTTTCACTCCCCACACGCTTTTGCTGGGCATCAATGAACAGCAACGCCGCCTTGAGCCCCGCCAGCGAGATAATCTGTTTGCCGCCTTTCAGCGTCAACGCCTCCCCTTCCTGAATGGTTTTCAGGAATGCGGCGATGGTCGCGGTATCGTCGGTCACCAGATGCCACGGCGTGATTTTCCAGTGCAGCGCATCCAGCGTCAGGGGCTGACCATCGAGCAGCAGGCGAGGTGCAACGGGCGCTTCTTTCACCGGCGACGCTTCCAGCCCACCCAGGTCAATGCGCAGATTGGCGTCTGTTTTGGCCCCCGCGCTGCGGCTTAAGGTCATCACCAGCCCCTGATGCTCACCGGTATTGCGCGCAACGCAAAAGTTCTGGTTGTTGCAGGTCACCTGCCAGTCGGAAAACGCTTGCTGTGCAGGTGCCGCCCAGGCCAGAGGCACAGACAGTACGCTGAGGAATAAAATAAGAAGAATGCTGTGGCGCATGAAAGGCACAATCCCGGAAACAGAAACTCGAAAACTGGCGGTATGTTCGTTTCGTTGCCGGGATTGCTCAATCGGATTTATCGGATAGATTTATCTGAAAGACAATTTACCGATAGTTTATTAATCAAGACATTAGCCCAGAGAGCTGTAAATACTGGAGCAGTATCAACGTTTTACCATCGCGAATTTCGCCGGTTTTGACCATCTCCTGCGCCTGAGTGAACGGAATTTCCAGCACGTCGATGGCTTCGTCCTCGACGCCGCCACCCGCATGGCTGCGCTGCGCGTCGGTGTATTCGGCGATGAAGAAGTGAATGAGTTCCGTCACGCCGCCAGGGGACATGTACAGCTCAAACAGTTTGGTGACTTGCCCCACCTCAAAGCCCGTCTCTTCGATGGCCTCTTTGCGGATGCACACTTCGGGTTCGTCGTTATCCAGCAGACCGGCGCAGGTTTCGATTAAGCGCCCGTCGGCGTTGCCATTCACCCAGGTCGCGACGCGGAACTGGCGGATCAGTACGACGGTTTGTTTTTCACGGCTGTATAAGAGGATGGTGGCGCCATTGCCGCGGTCGTAGACTTCGCGCTTGTGGCGGACCACTTCGCCTTTGTGAGTTAAATCGTAGGTAATGTTGCGCAGGACAAAATAGTTTTCAGAGAGGATTTTATCTTTGATGATCTCAATTTTCAGGCTCATACGGGCTCCAGGACGTAATGAGTGATTCATAGTACGCCCTGAAATCCGCTTTGTCGCCCCGCTGATTTAATGAATTTTGGGCTGTTTTACGTGCAGCCAGTCCATCATCCCCTGTGCGGCGTGCCGCCCTTCGGCCATCGCCGTGACCACCAGATCCGCCCCGCGCACCGCGTCGCCTCCGGCAAAGATTTGCGGATGGCTGGTCTGGTAACGATAGCGGCTCTCGACGCTTGCCACGATGCGCCCCCAGTCATCGACATTTACGCCCTGCGCCTGTAGCCACGGCATCGAATGCGGGTTAAAACCAAACGCCATGATCACCGCGTCGGCGGGCATCACAAACTCGCTGCCTTCGACGGGGACCGGACGGCGACGCCCCTGCGCATCGGGCTCCCCGAGCGCGGTGCGCAGCAGGCGAATGCCGTTGACCTGACCCGCCTCGTCCAGCACCAGCTCGACGGGCTGCACGTTAAACTCAAAGTACGCCCCCTCCTCTTTGGCGTTTTTGACCTCTTTTTTGGAACCCGGCATGTTGGCCTCGTCCCGGCGATAGGCACAGGTGACCTTCGCCGCCTGGTGGCGCAGCGCGGTGCGCACGCAGTCCATCGCCGTATCCCCGCCGCCGAGCACCACCACGTTTAACCCGGCGACGTCGATAAAGGGCTCGGCATCCAGGGACGGGAGCCCCATCAGATGACGGGTGTTGGCGACCAGGAACGGCAGAGCGTCGTACACGCCCGGCGCGTCTTCGTGCGGAATACCCGCTTTCATCGAGCGGTAGGTTCCCACGCCGATAAACACCGCGTCGTAATCGTTCAACAGCTGGGACATCGGCAGATCTTTACCCACTTCGCAGTTCAGTTCGAACTGAATCCCCATCGCGGTAAATATCTCCCGACGCCGCGCCAGTAGGGATTTATCCAGCTTGAAGGCCGGAATGCCGAAGGTGAGTAGCCCGCCAATTTCCGGGTGCCGGTCGTAGACCGTCACACTCACGCCGTGGCGAATCAGCCGGTCTGCGCACGCCAGCCCCGCCGGACCGGCGCCAATAATCGCAATACGCTTGTCGACAGGCATGACGCCGCTCATATCGGGCCGCCACCCTTTGGTCAGCGCCTGATCGGAGATGTAGCGTTCGATGTTGCCGATGGTCACCGCGCCGGATTCATCGCGCAGGGTGCAGGCACCTTCGCACAGGCGGTCCTGCGGGCAGACGCGCCCGGTGATCTCCGGCAGGCAGTTGGTCTGATGGGACAATTCAACCGCCGCGTCGATATCTCCGGCTTTGACGCGCTCAATCCACTGGGGAATGTGGTTGTGCAGCGGACAGGTCCATTCGCAGATGGAGTGCTCGCCGCACTTCAGGCAGCGCGCCGCCTCGCGGTGCGCCTGGTCTGCGCTGAAGGGTAGATAGATTTCGTCGAAATTGTCGGCGCGCTCCTGCGGGCAGAGCTTATCCGGTTCACCGCGCGCGGCCAGGGCCTGCATCTGCTGAATTTTGCTTTGCCGTGACACCACCTCTGTTACCACGCTGTGCCACGGCTGCGCTTCCTGACAGGCCGCACGCAGACGGCGCGCTTTTGCCAGCCGATTTAGCACGTCTGGCGTAACCAGCGTCAGGGCATCTGCCGGACAATTCGCCACGCACGCGGGGCCTTGCGGCCTGCCGTGGCACAAATCGCATTTGTGCGCAGAGGCTTTGACCTGACCGTCCGCCATGGGGGCGATCACAATTTCCATCGTGCCGAACGGGCAAGCCACAGCACAGGATTTACACCCGATGCATTTTTGCTGATTCACCTGTACGCTGTCGTGGCTTTTAGCGATGGCACCGTTCGGGCAGCTTTGCGCGCAGGGGGCGTTTTCGCAGTGGTGACAGGTGACCGCGCTGTGTCGTTTGCCCTCTTTCAGCACCGTAATGCGCGGGACAAACTGACGCTGGCTTAAGACGTGTTGCTCATCATTGTGCGCAATCACGCAGGCCACTTCGCAGGCGTGACAGCCAATACATTGCAGGTTATCGGCCATAATAAAACGATTCATAAAGGCACCTGTTCTGGTAGCATTAACCCTATTTTTTATATGAATATTGACCACCCCGTCAGTCCCAGGCAATGGTCATTTGCCCAGGACGGGGGACTATTTACGACTTACCTGTGACAGATCAATTTATTTCATCCCAGGTAAAATTGCGTTTCAGTAACGTTCAGGAAACCGAGTTGTGATCGTTAAACGTCCTGTATCTGGAAGCCTGGCCCAGGCTTTTATCTCGATAATTTTGCTCTCCGTGCTGACCAGCGGCATTGCGTTGATGACGCTTGCCAGCAGTCTGCGGGACGCCGAAGCCATTAATATCGCGGGTTCACTGCGCATGCAGAGCTACCGGCTGGGCTACGATCTCGAACGCAACAGCACCGCATTTTCTGACCATCGCCTTCACTGGCAAAGCACCCTCAACTCCCCGGTACTCAAAGAGCTGGATCGCTGGTACGTGCCGGAATCGGTGAAAACTGGCTATCAGCAGCTCCAGATTGCGTGGGTGGAGATGGACCGCCATCTCGAAGCGGGGGATAAAGCCTGGTATCAGGACCATATTCAGCAATATGTGGAGCGTATTGATACCTTCGTGCTCGCCCTTCAGCACTACGCGGAACATAAAATGCAGCTGGTGGTCGCCATTTCACTGGCGGGAGGCTTAGGAATTTTACTGCTGGTGATCATGACGCTGCGCGGGATCCGCCGGGAAGTGGTCGCTCCGCTCAATCATCTGGTGTACGCCAGCCAGAAAATGGAACAGGGCAATTTCGACATTCAGGCCGAGGACACGCACCTGCCCAACGAGCTGGGGCTGCTCTCGCGCACCTTCAACCACATGTCCGCCGAGCTGCATAAGCACTATCGCTCGCTTGAGAGCACGGTTGAAGAGAAAACCCGCCATCTGAATGAAGCCCACCAGCAGCTCGAAATGCTGTTCAAATGCTCGCAGGCGCTGAATGCCAGCCAGATAGACACCCATTGTTTCCGCCACATCATCCAGATCGTTCAGGAATATACCGGCATGAGCTATCTGGAACTGCAGGCCGGAGACAACTGGCAGGTGTGCGAAGGGACAAAAAAAGCCGAACGCGAGACCTTTACCCTGCCGGTGGTGATGCAGGAGACGCGCTTTGGCGAGCTGCGCTGGCAGAGCGACAGCGTGGTGCCGGAGCCGCTGATGAAAAGCGTGGCGACAATGCTCGGGCGCGGCCTCTACTTTAATCAGGCGCAAAAACACTTCCAGCAGCTGCTGCTGATGGAGGAGCGCGCCACCATTGCCCGCGAACTGCACGACTCCCTGGCGCAGGTGTTGTCCTACCTGCGCATTCAGCTAACGCTGCTCAAACGCGCGGTACCGGACGATAACGTCCCGGCGCAGACCATCATTACTGATTTCTCGCGCGAGCTGAACAACGCCTGGCGACAGCTGCGCGAGTTGCTGACCACCTTCCGCCTGACGCTCAATCACTCCAATCTTCCGGCGGCCCTGCATGAAGCGCTCGGCGGCCTGCAAAGCCAGACCAGCGCGAAGCTGGAGCTGGACTGCCGTCTCTCGTCCCTGGCGCTGGACGCCCAAAAGCAGGTCCATCTGCTGCAAATTGTACGTGAGGCGGTGCTGAACGCCATCAAACACGCCCAGGCGACGGTGATTACCGTCAGCTGCGTCACCGCACCAGACGGCGAGCATACGGTCTATATTCGTGATAACGGAATTGGGATCGGGGACGCGAGCGAACCCCCGGGGCATTACGGGCTGAACATCATGCGCGAGCGCGCCGAACGGTTGGGCGGCTCGCTAAGTTTCTCGCAGCCGCAGAACGGCGGAACCCAGGTGTGTATTCGTTTTCGCACGCCGGAGCCTGAGGTCGGAAAGTAAACAATGCGCTGTAAATGCGCATGATAATTTACACTAACTCCTTTTTTTCTCCACGTTTGGCATCCGCCTTGCCGCTAGAGTTAAGCGGGCAATAAACAATAACGATGCAAGCTTACGAGGTCTTATTTTCATGGCGAATTTTTTCATTGATCGCCCCATTTTTGCCTGGGTGCTGGCAATTATTTTATGTCTGACCGGCACTCTCGCCATTTTGTCTTTACCTGTTGAGCAATATCCCGATCTGGCCCCGCCGAACGTGCGTATCACCGCGAACTATCCGGGTGCGTCGGCGCAAACCCTGGAAAACACCGTCACCCAGGTGATTGAACAGAACATGACCGGGCTGGATAACCTGATGTACATGTCGTCGCAGAGCAGCGCGACGGGTCAGGCGACCGTGACCCTGAGCTTTACCGCCGGCTCCGATCCCGACGAAGCCGTCCAGCAGGTGCAAAACCAGCTGCAATCGGCGATGCGTAAGCTGCCGCAGGCGGTGCAGAACCAGGGCGTGACGGTGCGTAAAACCGGCGATTCCAACATCCTGACCATCGCCTTCGTCTCCACCGACGGATCGATGGATAAGCAGGATATTTCGGATTACGTCGCGAGTAACATTCAGGACCCGCTGAGCCGTATCAACGGCGTCGGCGATATCGACGCTTACGGCTCGCAGTACTCCATGCGTATCTGGCTGGATCCGGCGAAGCTGAACAGCGTCCAGATGACCGCCACCGACGTGACCAATGCCATCAAATCTCAGAACGCGCAGATTGCCGTCGGGCAGCTGGGCGGTACGCCGTCGGTGGATAAACAGGCGCTGAACGCCACCATCAACTCCCAGTCCCTGCTCCAGACGCCGCAGCAGTTCCGCGATATCACCCTGCGGGTGAATCAGGACGGGTCCGAGGTGCGTCTTGGTGATGTCGCCACCGTCGAAATGGGCGCGGAAAAGTACGATTATCTGAGCCGGTTTAACGGTAATCAGGCGTCCGGTATCGGGGTGAAACTGGCCTCCGGCGCGAACGAGATGGCGACCGCGAAGCTGGTTATCGACCGGCTGGATGAACTCTCCCAGTACTTCCCGCATGGGCTGGAGTACAAAGTCGCCTATGAAACCACCTCTTTCGTGAAAGCCTCGATTGAGGACGTGGTCAAAACGTTGCTCGAAGCCATCGCGCTGGTGTTCCTCGTGATGTACCTGTTCCTGCAAAACTTCCGCGCCACGCTGATTCCGACTATCGCCGTTCCGGTGGTACTGCTCGGCACCTTCGCCGTACTGTACGCCTTTGGCTACAGCATCAACACCCTGACGATGTTTGCGATGGTGCTGGCGATCGGCCTGCTGGTGGATGATGCCATCGTGGTGGTGGAGAACGTCGAGCGCATCATGACCGAAGAGGGTCTGTCGCCGCGAGAGGCGACGCGCAAATCGATGAGTCAGATTCAGGGCGCGCTGGTCGGCATCGCCATGGTGCTCTCCGCCGTCTTTGTGCCGATGGCCTTCTTCGGCGGCACCACCGGCGCAATTTACCGCCAGTTCTCGATCACCATTGTCTCGGCGATGGTGCTCTCGGTACTGGTGGCGATGATCCTGACGCCCGCGCTCTGCGCGACGCTCCTCAAGCCGTTACACAAGGGCGAACAGCACGGCCAGAAAGGCTTCTTCGGCTGGTTTAACCGCATGTTTAACCGCAATGCGGCGCGCTACGAAGCGGGGGTGGGGAAAATCCTCCACCGCAGTCTGCGCTGGATACTGATTTACGTCCTGCTGCTCGGCGGGATGGTGTTCCTGTTCCTGCGCCTGCCGACCTCGTTCCTGCCGCTGGAAGACCGGGGGATGTTTATTACCTCCGTGCAGCTCCCGAGCGGCGCGACTCAGCAGCAGACGCTGAAAGTGGTGGAAAACGTCGAGTCGTACTTCTTCACCAAAGAGAAAGACAACATCGTGTCGGTGTTCTCCACCGTCGGCTCCGGCCCGGGCGGGAACGGGCAGAACGTCGCGCGTATGTTCGTGCGCCTGAAAAACTGGGACGAGCGCGACAGCAAAACCGGCTCCTCCTTCGCCATTATCGAGCGGGCCACCAAAGCCTTTAGCCACATCAAAGAGGCGCGGGTCTTTGCCAGCAGCCCGGCGGCGATCAGCGGCCTCGGCAGTTCGGCGGGCTTTGATATGGAACTGCAGGATCACGCCGGTGTCGGACACGATGCCCTGATGGCCGCACGCGATCAGCTGCTTGAGCTGGCGGGTAAAAATCCGGAGCTGACGCGCGTGCGTCACAACGGCCTGGATGACAGCCCGCAGCTGCAGGTCGATATCGATCAGCGCAAAGCGCAGGCGCTGGGCGTGTCCATCGATGACATCAACGACACGCTGCAAACCGCCTGGGGTTCCAGCTACGTGAACGACTTTATGGATCGCGGACGCGTGAAAAAAGTCTACGTTCAGGCCGCCGCGCCTTACCGCATGCTGCCGGACGACATTAATCTCTGGTATGTGCGCAATAATTCCGGCGGCATGGTGCCGTTCTCCGCCTTCGCCAGCTCCCACTGGGAGAGTGGTTCTCCGCGACTGGAGCGCTACAACGGCTACTCCGCGCTGGAGATCGTCGGGGAAGCCGCGCCGGGTGTGAGTACCGGGACGGCGATGGACATCATGGAAAATCTGGTGCATCAGCTGCCTGCCGGTTTTGGCCTGGAGTGGACGGCGATGTCCTATCAGGAACGCCTCTCCGGTGCGCAGGCCCCTGCCCTGTATGCCGTCTCCCTGCTGGTGGTATTCCTCTGTCTGGCCGCCCTGTATGAAAGCTGGTCGGTACCGTTCTCGGTGATGCTGGTGGTGCCGCTCGGGGTGATTGGCGCTCTGCTTGCGACCTGGATGCGCGGTCTTGAGAATGATGTTTACTTCCAGGTGGGGCTGTTGACGGTGATCGGGCTATCGGCGAAGAACGCCATACTGATCGTTGAGTTTGCCAATGAGATGAATTCGAAGGGCCACGATCTGCTCTCGTCCACGCTACACGCCTGTCGTCAGCGTCTGCGCCCAATCCTGATGACCTCGCTGGCGTTTGTGTTTGGCGTCCTGCCGATGGCCACCAGCTCCGGCGCAGGCTCCAGCAGCCAGCACGCGGTCGGGACCGGGGTGATGGGCGGGATGATCTCTGCGACCATCCTCGCCATCTACTTCGTTCCGCTGTTCTTCGTGCTGGTGCGCCAGCGCTTCCCGTTAAAAGAAAAGCCGGAGTAATCAGGCAATAAAAAAGGCGGCTTTGATAGCCGCCTTTTTAACGTGTGATTTGTTAAAAAACTATCACATCATTTTTATAACTAAATTAAGTGCTCTTGCAGTTCTTCCTGAATGTCATTTACGAAGCATGTCTTCGATAAAATCTTTCCAGTTCCCCAGTTCACGTTCAATCATAACAACCTCTCTTATTATTATGCGTATTCTATGAGAATATATCGGCATTGTGAAGATAATTTAATCAATGGTTACGATTGGCTCCCCCGCTTGCTGTGCTGGCCCTGAGACAAATATGGCCCTATCTCCTTTAATTTTATGTGACCAATCGCAATATTTAGAAACAACCATACGAGCGGGTGATAATCTTATTCTGGACTGACTTTAAAGGAAATTTAACGCGACTGGACAATTATGCGTAAAAGATGAAACACTATTCAGCTAACAGCTGTAAGTTGAATTAATCGGCATAGCTGAATTAACGATAAGCTGAATGTGTTATATTTCTCCAAACAATATAAAGTCGAAAAAATTGAACATTCGCTATAAATAAAGACAAAAGGATTCACCATGATTGTGATGTACGGCATTAAAAATTGCGACACCATCAAGAAAGCCCGCCGCTTCCTGGAAGCCAATAACGTTGATTATCGCTTTCATGACTATCGCGCCGACGGCCTGGATGCGGAATTCCTGCATAGCGCGATCAAAGAGCTGGGCTGGGAAGCGCTGCTGAATACACGCGGGACCACCTGGCGAAAACTCGATGAATCTGTGCGCAATTCCATCACGGATGCCGACAGCGCAGCGAAATTAATGCTCGAAATGCCAGCGATCATCAAACGCCCATTGCTCTGCGCGCCAGGGCAGCCTATGCTGCTGGGTTTTAGTGAATCCAGTTATACACAAATCATTTGAGGTGTAGTCTATGTCTTGCCCGGTCATTGAGCTGACTCAGCAGCTTATTCGCCGTCCCTCCCTTAGCCCGGACGACGCAGGTTGTCAGGCATTAATGATTGAGCGCCTGCGCGCCATTGGTTTTACCGTTGAGCGTATGGATTTTGGCGACACCCAGAACTTCTGGGCATGGCGCGGCCAGGGCGAAACGCTGGCTTTTGCCGGACACACCGATATCGTCCCTGCGGGCGACGCTGACCGCTGGATCAACCCACCTTTCGAACCGACCATCCGCGACGGTATGCTGTTTGGCCGCGGCGCGGCGGACATGAAAGGCTCGCTGGCGGCAATGGTCGTCGCCGCGGAACGCTTTGTCGCCCAGCACCCGAACCACAAAAATCGCCTCGCGTTTTTAATCACCTCCGACGAAGAAGCCAGCGCCAAAAATGGCACCGTCAAAGTGGTGGAAGCCCTGATGGAGCGCCGCGAGCGTCTGGATTATTGTCTGGTGGGTGAGCCGTCGAGTACCGAAGTGGTGGGCGACGTCGTAAAAAATGGCCGTCGCGGCTCGCTGACCTGCAACCTGACGATCCACGGCGTACAGGGCCACGTCGCCTATCCGCATCTGGCGGATAACCCGGTACACCGCGCCGCGCCGATGCTCAACGAACTGGTGGGCATCGAGTGGGATAAAGGCAACGAATTCTTCCCGCCGACCAGTATGCAGATTGCCAACGTGCAGGCCGGGACCGGCAGCAACAACGTCATTCCGGGCGACTTCTTCGTGCAGTTCAACTTCCGCTTCAGCACGGAGCTGACGGATGAGATGATCAAATCCCGCGTCATCGCCCTGCTGGATAAGTACGAACTGCGCTACACCCTGGACTGGTGGCTTTCCGGCCAGCCGTTCCTGACGCAACGCGGCAAGCTGGTTGATGCGGTGGTTAACGCTATCGCGCACTATAATGAAATTAAACCGCAGCTCCTGACCACCGGCGGTACCTCAGACGGACGCTTTATCGCCCGGATGGGTGCGCAGGTTGTCGAACTGGGCCCAGTAAACGCCACCATTCATAAAATCAATGAATGCGTGAACGCGGCTGATTTACAGCTACTGGCTCGTATGTATCAACGTATCATGGAGCAACTCGTCGCCTGACGACTGCTCTGAGAAGGAATAGCGAATGGACTGGCTGGCTAAATATTGGTGGATTCTGGTGTTGGTGTTTCTGGTAGGCGTGCTGCTGAACGTGATCAAAGATCTGAAGCGCGTGGACCACAAGAAGTTTCTCGCCAACAAACCTGAACTTCCCCCGCATCGTGACTTTAACGATAAGTGGGACGATGACGACAACTGGCCGAAGAAAGACCAGAAGAAATAGTCTCATTCTGCACCCAACAGTTCCCTCTCCCCTATGGGGAGAGGGGTAATGACTCACATAAATTCCACAATATCGTCGTCGTTCGGCTTACTGCCGCTTAACGCTTCGTCGAAATAGTGCTTCGGCACGGTAAAACGCAGGTGATCCAGCGCGAACTGCATGCTGCGATCGTCAATGGCGTGACCCAGTTCATCCACGATATCCAGCGTCACATCCCCGCCTTCACGAATCAGCGCTTCCTGCGCGGCGACCGCATGGGACAACTCAATCACGCGATCTTCTCCGCCGTGGATCAGGTGGATCGTCGTTGCCGTCGTGGCGCTCTGCGGTAAGGTCGCGAAGCGGCCGTTAAAGGCAACGACGCGGGACGCCAGCCCTGGCAGCGCTTTCACGCTCTCGAGCGACATAATCGCCCCCTGCGAGAAACCGATCAGCGCGGTCGCCCCGGCACCGACGCCACTCTGTTGTTGCCAGTAGCGCACGGTTTCAATGAAGGTCGGCATGATGGCATCGATACGCGCCTGACGGTTCTCTTCCGTCACGCCCTGCACGGAAAACCACTGACGCCCCTGAGGGCCGCAAGGCTCTACGCCGCCGATACTGACAATGAGCGCGTCCGGGAAAATCGGCGCAAACCAGCTGCCGATTTGCCCCATATTCACTGCATTATCACCGACACCATGAAACAGCAGCAGCAGTTGCTGCGCGGGGCTGGAAGGGCTTTGGACAACAAAATGGTCATGTTTCATGGCAGTCTCCTTAATTGATAGTCAGGATTTTACGCCTCTCTGGGGTAATGACCATGCCACTTCATTGAAGAAGTCATTGAAAAAATTGCCATTGCAAAATGTCAGTCTTGAGCTGCTGAGCGCGTTCGACATCAAGATAGTCAAGTGCTTGCGCCGCCTCCAGACGCTGTCGCGCCAGCAGCGGTTTTCGCCCCTGAAGCGCCAGATCGGCACACAGCCAGGCGTCGTCTCGGTTCTCTTCCAGTTTGCCACGCAGCGCCTGAAGCGGCAGAGTGACCGCCAGCAGCAATCGCGTCAGCGCCGGCGCAGAGGTCGCCAGCGGTCGATGGGCAAAGGCGAAACCGCCCAACTCCAGCCAGTCATCATCATTAAGGGTAGTCTCCCAGCGATCGTCCACCGGGATCTTTTCGCCGTTCCACTGCTCAATGATGCGCGCATCGCGGCACAACCGCTGGTGCTCCTGCGCGCACAGCGCCTGCCCTGCCTCACTGACAGGCCGCAGCGCCATCGCTGTGAAACACCCGCTGCTGGCTTCGCGATGGGTTCCCATCCGCACCAGCACAAAGCCGCAGCGCTGCCAGAAGCGCCACAGCTCATCGGTGTAACCGAAGCTCACAGAGAAATAATCCTGCTGCGCATGACGGCTTGCATCAGCGATAAGCGCCTGGCCGATGCCCTCGCGCTGACGCGAAGGATGAACCGCCACGCGTGTGACGCGTCGCCCGATAAGGGTCGCGGCCAGCGGTGAACCGCCGTGGGCGGCAAGGGATTGCGCCACCAGATTGCCGCGTGGACGTCGATATCCCGCCCACACCGCCTGACTCAGCTCTGGGGTCAATCCGCCCTCGTCCACCAGCCACAGCGCACCCGCCAGTTTTTCCCCGATGCGGGCGACGGCAAAATGCTGGCCCGGCGCGTCCATCATCCGGCGTAGATCCAGGGGAGACGTGCGGTAGTGCGCGGAGCACAACAGCCTGTAGATGTCCGCCGCAAGCTGTGGCTGGCGCGCCCAGGCGTTTTGTTCCAGTGCGAGGATCTCGGGTGCGCCGTTGGGAGTCACATCCACAACGTCGTCAAATAACAGCGCGTCAGCCACCACGCGCTCAAGGGGGCAGCCAGGTGCCCAGCGAATCGGTTCAGAAAGGGTGAAATGATGTAGCCCGCTGAACCGGGCGCAGAATTTGAGTAAGAATCCGCGTCCCGTGCCTTCATAGCCCTGAATGGTCGTCGTGAGTAATACGCGCGGGAAACGCGACACCAGCTGTTCCAGCAAAGGGCCGGGGATCGCGGCGGCTTCATCGACAATCAGCCAGTCGGCCTGTTGGTCAGAGGCCAGCAGGGAGTCGGGTGCCATAAAGTGGTAGTTATCCTGCGCGAAGCGGGCGATGACGTCCGTCGCCCCTTTCGCCGGAGCGGTAACAATAGCGTGGCCCGAAATGCGGCTCAGCAACATTCCTGCTAGCGCCGATTTCCCGCGTCCGCGAGGGGCGGTCACCACCGCCACGCCGGACTGCATCTGACATAATGTCGCCAGAATCTCAGCCTGTTCGCGCTGCGGCTCGCCGCTGGCGGGCTGCCAGTCGGGTGCGGAAGGAAGCGTACTATCCGGGAAAGGTTGATGCTGTTGCCAGACCATCACGCCGGGATCCTGGCTCACGGTTCGGCAAAAATGGTGGACAAAATGCGGCGTCGCGATGGGATGTTCGGTGTCGCTCCAGCGCAGGGAGTCGATGTCGGGCTGTTCAGGCCAGGCCGCGAAAGGCGGGGTGAGTAACACCAGCAGGCTTCCGGCGCGGAGCGTTCCGCTGAGCGCCGCAAAGGTTGAGACGTCAAACCCGCGACGGGCATCGAAAATCGCGTGGCGGTATTCGCGCCCGAGCAGGCTTTTTAAGGCCTGAGGCGCATCGTTCTCCATTCGCAGCCAGTCGCCCGCCAGCGCCTCACGAAGCCGCTCGGACTGCGCCTGCGACCACGCTTCGTCGCCGCTAATGACCAGCAGTCGACGATGCCCTTCCCGCTTTAACTCTGCAACCAGACGGTCAAACATCATGGCCTCTTCCCTGGCGCAACACATCACATGGCTTTACCGAAGGTGTTGCACTGGGCCGGATCGCCGCTCGCAAAACCGCGTTTGAACCAGGTGTAGCGCTCTTCGGATGTGCCGTGGGTGAAGCTGTCAGGCACCACGCGGCCCTGACTCTGCTGTTGCAGACGGTCGTCGCCGATGGCCTGCGCGGCGTTCAGCGCCTCTTCCAGATCGCCTGACTCCAGCACGCCCTGCTGCTGCATGCTGTGGCCCCAGACGCCCGCGAAGCAGTCGGCCTGCAGTTCCATGCGTACGGACAGGCGGTTTACCTCGGTCTGGGAGGCGTTTTGCTGCAGCTGGCGCACTTTGGGCTCGATGCCGAGCAGTTTCTGCACGTGGTGGCCGACTTCATGGGCAATCACATAGCCCTGAGCGAAATCGCCGTCAGCGCCGAGCTTGCGTTTCATGTCGTCATAGAAGGAGAGATCGATATAGACGGTGCTGTCCGCCGGGCAGTAGAACGGACCCATCACGGACTGGCCGGTGCCGCATCCCGTGCGCGTTGCGCCGCGGTACATCACCAGTTTTGGCTGCTGGTAGGTGCGACCCATTTTTTCGAACTGCTGGCTCCACGTATCTTCGGTGGTCGCCAGAATCACGGAGGTAAATTTGGCGGCTTCATCTTCGTTCGGGCTGATGGAGCGCTGAGATTGTTGTTGCTGTTGCACCGGTTCCCCGGTCATTAAACCGGTCAGATCGACACCGTAGTAGCCCGCCACCAGCACGATAAGCAACAGCACAATGCCGCCTTTACCGCCGGGAAGCCGCATGCCGCCTCCGCCCATGGAGGGCCCCATGCCGCCACTGCTGCGTCTGTCTTCTACATTGTCACTTTCACGACGCCCTTGCCAGCGCATAACCACCTCGAAATTCTCTTCATATTGATAGAGTGATCGTAGGCGGTTAACGGGCGGATTACCATAGGAAACAAGGGTAAGAAGCCAAAGGATGTGCATATCCTTTGGCCTGCAAGGGAATTAATCGAGTTTCACACCCAGACGATGCGCAACGGCTTCGTACGCTTCAATCAGGCCACCCAGGCTCTGACGGAAACGGTCTTTGTCCATTTTATCGAGGGTTTCTTTGTCCCACAGGCGGCTGCCGTCCGGGGAGAACTCATCGCCCAGCACCACTTCGCCTTTGTACAGACCGAACTCCAGTTTGAAATCGACGAGGATCAGGCCCGCGTCATCAAACAGCTTTTTCAGCACGTCGTTGGCTTTGTAGGTCAGCTCCTGCATGCGCGCCAGGTTCTCTTTGCTCACCCAGCCGAAAGTTTCGCAGTAGGATTCGTTGACCATCGGATCGTGCATTTCGTCATTTTTCAGGAACAGATCGAACAACGGCGGGTTCAGCTCGATGCCTTCTTCAATGCCCAGACGCTTCACCAGGGAGCCCGCGGCGCGGTTACGCACTACGCATTCGACCGGAACCATATCCAGTTTTTTCACCAGACACTCCGTATCGGACAGCAAGGCTTCCATCTGAGTCGGGATACCGGCTTCGGCGAGTTTGCTCATAATGAAATGGTTGAACTTGTTGTTCACCATGCCTTTACGGTCGAACTGCTCAATGCGCGCGCCATCCCCTGCTGACGTATCATTGCGGAACTCGAGCACCAACAGATCCGGGTTTTCGGTGCTGTATACGGTCTTCGCTTTGCCACGATACAACTCAGCTTGCTTCTGCATCTTCATTACTCCTGGTGTGATGATATGGTCAAAATCTCGGGATATTATGCCACGCACACGTTTGCGTAGCACGAAAATAAAAAGGGCTGGATTAACCAGCCCTGTTTTTTATTTGCTGAATGCAGCCTGGAAGACCGCCACCAGCGCATCGTTCTGCGACTGGGTCAGCGTGTGACCTTTCGGATCGATGAACTGCAAGCTGCTGCGGTTATCGAGGTCACCGACCTGAATTTTGTAATCGCCGGAAGCGAGGCCCGGATCGCTGGCACCCAGATCTTTCCATGCGCTATCGGAAAGCGGTTTGTAGGTGGCCGTCATGCTGCCCGTTGAACGGGTGCTGTCGGTCACTTTCATACCGGCTTTTTCCAGCACGGCTGGCAGACGCTGCCAGGTCTGCTGGAACGGTGCACGCACCACCAGCATTGGCAGACCGGTGTCATCGGCGGCGCTCTGCACGTCGAAGGTCACGCCACTGCGGCTCTGCGCGGAGTTCGCCGCATCGGTCGCGTTTTTATCGAGACCCGAGGCAATCACGTTCAGCATTTCGGTGCTGTAGCGCTGCAGGGATGCCGCATCCGCCACTGGCTTACCCGCCTGCTCCAGGTTCAGCAGCTTGACCGTGACGGCCTGCTGATAACCCTGTGGTTTGACAGAGACTTGATAACGACCACGGTACTGCTGATCTTCATCCAGACGGTTCCATTCGATCCAGTCGGTCGTCAGGCTCTGACTCGCGTCGTCGCGCTTATCAATTGCGTAATTTTTCGACTGAATCACGCTCACTACCTGCGGCCACAGGGTACTGTTGCGACCGTTTTCGACCAGCAGGGTTGCGGTGTCACCCGTAAACTGGGTACGCGCACCGCTCACCAGCGCCAGAGGCTGCGCCGGTGGACGAATGTCCAGCGCTTTGCCCACTGCGCCACTGCCGTTGGTGACAGGAATATTGTAATCGCCGTTTTGAATCGGCAGGATCATACCCGCTGGCGCATGAAGTTCAGCAAGCGGCGCAGCATCCAGATAGGATTCATCACCGCTCACCTGGCGCTTGTAGCGCGAGTCTGAACTACAGGCGGCGAGGAGCATAACAAGCGAAACACCCGCAACCTTCGCCAGGCGCGACTTCTGTACTGAGTAAGCCATCAAATCTCCCTAAACTCTACAGCAAACCGGCATGCTTCAGCGCCCCGGTGACCACTTCGCGACCGTGGTCGGTAATGGGGGTCATCGGCAGACGCAGCGTGTCGGTCGCTACAAGTCCCAACTCCTTACATGCCCATTTCACTGGGATAGGATTGGGTTCGACAAATAATTTTGTGTGCAGCGGCATCAGACGCTGGTTAATCAAGCGAGCTTCGTCGAAATGACCCGCCGCAGCCAGTTTGCACATTTCGGCCATATCACGCGCCGCGATGTTAGAGGTCACGGAAATCACGCCGTGACCACCGAGCTGCATGAAGTCCAGCGCGGTCGCATCATCACCACTAAGCAGAATAAAGTCGTCTGAAACCAGCTCTTTGATCTGGTGAACGCGGCTTAAGTTCCCGGTCGCCTCTTTAATTGCGATAATATTTTTAACTTTCGAGAGACGGCCTACGGTTTCCGGCAGCATATCGCAGCCAGTGCGCGACGGCACATTATACAGAATTTGTGGCAAGTCAGTATGTTCAGCGATGGCTTTGAAGTGCTGGAACAGACCTTCCTGGGTCGGGCGGTTGTAGTACGGGGTCACCGTCAGGCAGCCGACGATGCCGCTGTTGTTGAAACGCTGGGTCAGGCTGATGGCCTCTGCGGTGGCATTTGCCCCCGTCCCGGCAATCACAGGGATACGCCCGTCCGCCAGTTCGACGGTCATCATCACCACATCGCCGTGTTCGTCATGGCTCAGGGTGGCGGATTCACCGGTAGTCCCTACGGAAACGATCGCCGAAGTCCCGTTGGCGACATGGTAATCAATCAGTTTTTTCAGGCTTGACCGGCAGACATTACCTTTCTCATCCATCGGCGTAACAAGCGCAACAATACTTCCCGTGAACATGGGCCATCCTCTGTGCAAACAAGATTCTCAATGGTACGTTTGGAACTGTAATAAAAGCAAGCGACGTAAGGCGTCCAGGCTGTTGTATGCACGTTTTTTTTATGCTTTCCTTAGGATGACTTAACCACGCAAAGGAAGAACAGGTTTGACAACCTCATCACAACATTACCTGGTTATCACTGCGCTGGGTGCCGACAGAGCCGGTATTGTGAACACCATCACCCGCCACGTCAGCAGTTGCGGCTGTAATATCGAAGACAGCCGCCTGGCCATGCTGGGCGACGAGTTCACCTTTATCATGCTGCTCTCCGGGACATGGAACGCGATTACGCTCATTGAATCCACTTTACCGCTTAAAGGCGCGGAGCTGGATTTGCTGATCGTGATGAAACGCACAACTGCGCGCCCGCGCCCGGCGATGCCGGCGACCGTCTGGGTGCAGGTTGAAGTCACCGACTCCCCGCATTTAATCGAACGTTTCACGGCTCTCTTTGACAGCCATCAGATGAACATCGCCGAACTGGTCTCCCGCACACAGCCGGGGCCGGTACCAAAATTGTTCATTCAGATCACCGCACACAGCCCTGCCTCACACGATGCATCAAATATTGAGCAAGCGTTCAAAGCACTCTGTACAGAACTCAATGCACAAGGCAGTATAAACGTCGTCAATTATTCGCAGCACGAACAGGATGGAGTTGAGTAATGAATCCACTGAAAGCCGGTGACATCGCACCGAAATTTAGCCTGCCCGATCAAGACGGCGAGCAAGTAAATTTGACCGACTTCCAGGGACAGCGTGTTCTGGTCTATTTCTACCCGAAAGCCATGACGCCAGGGTGTACCGTACAGGCGTGCGGTTTACGCGATAACATGGATGATTTGAAAAAAGCTGGGGTCGACGTGCTGGGTATCAGCACCGATAAATCAGAAAAACTGTCACGTTTCGCTGAAAAAGAGCTGCTGAACTTTACGCTGCTCTCCGATGAAGACCATCAGGTCTGCGAACAGTTTGGCGTCTGGGGCGAGAAGACCTTTATGGGCAAAACCTACGACGGCATTCATCGCATCAGTTTCCTGATCGATGCCGATGGCAAAGTTGAACATGTGTTTGACGATTTCAAAACCAGCAACCACCACGACGTGGTGCTCGACTGGCTGAAAGCGAACGCGTGAGTTGCTTGAGCCGTCTGCTGCCCGGCGGCGCTACGCTTGCACGGGCCTACAAATAAAACGCAAAAGGCAACCGAGAGGTTGCCTTTTTTAACATTGTAGGCCGGGTAAGCGCAGCGCCACCCGGCAAATTTACTCTTCCACCGCAGGCACATCCGGCCACGCATGAACCACGGCTTTGATGAGCGTCGCCAGCGGAATCGCAAAGAACACTCCCCAGAAGCCCCACAAACCGCCGAAAATCACCACCGACAGAATAATCACCAGCGGATGCAGGTTCACCGCTTCCGAGAACAGCACCGGCACCAGCAGGTTGCCATCCAGCCCCTGAATAATCAGGTACACGGCGAAACAGCTCCAGAACTCAGTGCCGAGACCAAACTGGAACAGCGCCACGCCGACCACCGGGATCGTCACCACGAACGCGCCGATATAAGGGATCAGCACCGAGAAGCCCACCAGCACCGCCAGCAGCAGGGAATAGTTCAGGCCAAAGATGATGAAGCCAATCCAGGTCGCCACGCCGACCACAATCATCTCCAGCACTTTGCCGCGAATGTAGTTGGTGATCTGCTGGTTCATCTCCTTCCACACCTGCCCCGCCAGGCCACGGTTGCGCGGCAGAATGCGGCGCACGGCGTTGAGCATCTGCTCTTTGTCCTTCACGAGGAAGAAGACCATCAGCGGCACCAGCACCAGATAGACCGCCAGCGTCAGCAGCCCTACCAACGAAGCGAGAGAGTATTTCACCACCGAATCGCCCATCGTCATGATGCGGGCGCGCATGTTTTCCGCCATTGCATCAATAATGCCCGCGTCCATCAGCGCCGGATAACGGCGCGGCAGCGTGGCGGCAAAATCGGAGAGTTTATTTAGCATCCCAGGCATATCGCGGATCAGGTAAATCCCCTGCTGCCAGGCCACGGGCATCACCACGAATGACATCAACAGCAAAATCCCGACGAACAGGATCAGCACGATGCTGGTCGCCCAGCGGCGGGAGCAGCCGATTTTCTCCAGCCGAACCGTCGGCCATTCGAGGAGATAGGCCAGCACCAGGGCAACGAGAAGCGGCGCCAGCAGGCCACTGAAGAAGAATAAAATACCGAACCCGGCGACCAGAATGACCAGCAAAGCAATGGCTTCGGGATCGCTGAAACGACGCCGATACCACTGCATTAACATTTCGAGCATACAACCCTTCCCTGAATCTGATGGCTGGAGCGAGAGTCGAATTGTATCTAACTGTCACACAAAAGACTTTCCATTTTTGACGCGGCGTCACGAAACGCAAAAGGCCGACGCCGGGGATTTTCTTCACGCCCTAACACGGCTACACTCGCAGAGCAGTTGAAGGTGAACGATATGCACGTTCTTCGGTCAAATGGCTACATCCAAAATACAGGGCAGAGGTTATGTTCAGGCAGTTGAAAAAAACTCTGGTTGCAACGCTGATTGCCGCGCTGACTGTCGGCCAAATGGCGCCAGCTTTCGCTGACTCCGCCGATACATTGCCGGACATGGGTACCTCAGCAGGAAGCACGCTCTCCATCGGGCAAGAGATGCAGATGGGTGATTACTATGTGCGTCAGCTCCGCGGCAGCGCGCCGCTGATCAATGACCCGCTGCTGGTGCAATATATCAACGGGCTCGGCATGCGCCTCGTGGCCCACGCCGATTCGGTCAAAACCCCTTTCCACTTCTATTTAATCAATAACGACGAAATCAACGCCTTCGCCTTCTTCGGCGGCAACGTAGTGCTGCATTCGGCGTTATTCCGCTATTCCGATAACGAAAGCCAGCTCGCATCGGTGATGGCGCACGAAATCTCCCACGTCACTCAGCGCCATCTGGCGCGTGCGATGGAAGATCAGAAAAAGAATGCGCCCCTGACCTGGGTCGGTGCCTTAGGCTCGATTCTGCTGGCGATGGCCAGCCCGCAGGCCGGGATGGCGGCACTGACCGGCACGCTCGCCGGAACGCGCCAGGGGATGATCAGCTTTACCCAACAGAACGAACAGGAAGCGGACCGCATTGGCATTCAGGTGCTCCAGCGCTCCGGGTTTGATCCGCAGGCTATGCCTTCGTTCCTCGAAAAACTGCTCGACCAGGCGCGGTACTCCACCCGTCCACCGGAAATTTTGCTGACGCACCCCCTGCCGGAAAGCCGTCTATCCGATGCGCGTAACCGCGCCAATCAGATGCGTCCGGTCGTCGTTCAGTCGTCGCAGGATTTCTACATGGCGAAGGTCAGAACCCTCGGCATGTACAATTCCGGGCGTAACCAGCTGACGGGCGAACTGCTCGATGCGCTGGCGAAAGGCAACGTCCGCGAGCAGAACGCGGCGCAGTACGGCCGCGCGCTGCAGGCGATGGAAACCAGCAAATACGATGAAGCGCGCAAAGCACTCCAGCCGCTGCTGGCCGCCGATCCGAACAACGCCTGGTATCTGGATCTCTCGACCGATATTGATTTAGGGCAGAAGAAAACAGCCGATGCGATTAACCGCCTGAAAAACGCCAAAGATCTGCGCACCAATCCGGTGTTGCAGCTCAACCTGGCGAACGCTTACTTACAGGGCGGTCAGCCCAAGGACGCGGCGACGATTCTGAATCGCTACACGTTTGACCACAAAGACGATCAAAACGGCTGGGATCTGCTGGCGCAGACCGAAGCGCAGCTCGGCAACCGCGATCAGGAGCTGGCCGCGCGCGCCGAAGGTTTTGCCCTGGTGGGGCGCCTGGATCAGTCGATTTCCCTGTTAAGCAGCGCCAGTTCGCAGGTCAAACTCGGCAGCCTGCAGCAGGCACGTTACGACGCCCGAATCGATCAGCTGCGCGGGTTGCAGCAACGCTTCAAGCCGTACGAGAAGATGTAATAAGGAGAAGTCATGTCAGACGCGGTAAAAATTTATCACAACCCTCGCTGCTCCAAGAGCCGCGACACCCTGAGCCTGCTGAAATCGAACGGCATTGACCCTGAAGTGGTGTTGTATCTGGACACCCCACCGGACGCCGCCACCATCCGCCAGCTCCTGCACATGCTGGGTATGGCAAGCGCACGGGAGCTGATGCGCCAGAAAGAGGATCTGTATAAGTCCTTAAACCTTGATGACAGCCACCTGTCTGAAGAGGACCTGATTCAGGTGATGGTCGAAAATCCTAAGCTGATGGAACGCCCGATTGTGGTCGCCAACGGTGAAGCGCGCATTGGCCGTCCGCCGGAAGATGTGCTCGAAATCCTCAACTAATCAGTGCGCCGCAGCGCTTCGAGAAAAGCCTGCGGCGTCGTGTCTCCCAGCTTTTTCTGCGCTTTGCCCTGATTGTAAAACTCCCCAATTCGCATCAGCAGTTGCCCTGCCGGTTCCACATTCACCCGCGGAATAATCTCGCCGAGCGGGACCGTCACCTGTACCGCACTGTGCTTCGCCGCGCTGTTTTTTATCACCACACCGTCCAGGTTTAACCGAGTGGTAAAACCGAAAGTCTCAACGGATTGGATATCAGCCGGGCAGGCTTTCAGCAGCTCTTTCGCCCAGTTCGCCACCAGCTGCGGCGAAATCCCGGCGTAAAGCCGGGCAAAGCACCAGCCGCTGATCGGCTCCCGCGCCCACAGGAGATGTTGCTCGCCGCCGTCGTCCATATGCAGCGAGAGCGGGAGATGATGCAGCTCCAGCCGCTGCGGTATAAGACCCGCTTTTAGCGCCTTTGTCCCCTGCTGTGGCGCACCCTGGCGCGATGCCGCAGCGGGTTTCAGATAGCGATTGAGCGTCGCGCGCGAAACGCTGATCCCCAGTCCTTCATTCACCAGCAGCAAAAGTTCGTCCAGCGGCGCACCGGTGGCGTCGCGCAGAGCATTAATCAATGACACCTGCTCTTGTCTCATCGCTTTGTGTATCACTTTTGGCGTCGTATGGTTGTCTGAAACCTGCTCGCGCTTGCGCCAGCGCCGGACGGTAGTGACCGAAATGCCCAGCTCCACGGCCAGCTCTCTGTCGCTTTTATCAGACTCCTGCAGATAGCGACGGGTGCGCGGTGTGGTGGTGGCATTGGCGTGCAGTTTAATTTCCATCCCGAACCCTCAGTGGAATTTATTATAACCAATCTTGTGAGATTTATATTAACAACGCGATTACATTGTGACCTGTTTCACCTTTCGGTGGCAACGCTTCGCTGATAATCCTCAGACATAACACAAACAACGTCACTCGATCTTGTACGGAGTTCACAATGAACAATGTTCTGGGATTTATGGAAGCAAAATTGATGCCGCTGGCGGCCAAAACGGCTCAGCAGCGTCATCTGGGTGCCATTCGTGGCGCGTACGTTTCATTCATGCCATTTATCATCGTCGGGTCGATTCTGCTGGTGATCTCGTCGTTTCCGAATCAGACCTATCAGCAATTTATGTCGTCAGCCTTCGGCGAAAGCTGGAGCTCGATTATCGAGATCCCGTTTAACGCCGTCTTCTCCACCATGTCGCTGTTTATCAGCTTCCTGGTCGCCTTCCGTCTGGCGGAGCATTACGGCGAAGACCGCATCTCGTGCGGGATCCTGGCGCTGGTCAGTTTCCTGATCCTGACACCGTTTATCAAAGTGGCGGAGAACGGCGGCATTACCGTGATGCCGGTCGAGTGGATTGGCAGTAAAGGGCTGTTCGTGGCGATGATTGGCTCGCTGCTGTGGACGGAGCTGTTCTGCTGGCTGAAGCGCAAAAACCTGGTGATCAAAATGCCAGACGGCGTACCGCCCGCGGTGCAGGAGTCTTTCGCCGCGCTGATCCCCGCCCTGGTGGTGATGATCCTGGTGCTGGTGATCCGCATCCTGTTTGAAAACACCCATTACCACACCATCCATCAGTTCATCTATGAAGTGGTCGCCACGCCGGTGCGTCACTACGGCACCTCCTATTTCGGCGCGCTGATGACGGTGTTCAGCATCACCATTTTGTGGTCCGTGGGTATTAACTCCGGGTCGATGATCAACGGCATCATCCGTCCGCTGTGGATGGAGAACCAGACCGACAACATCGCTGCCATTCAGGCGGGTGTGACGCCGCCGCACATTATCACCGAACAGTTTTTCGACATGATCTGGATGGGCGGCGCGGGTGCCACGCTGTCGCTGGTGATTGCGATGCTGATTTTTGCCCGCAGTAAAAACATGCGCGAAGTGGCGCGACTCGGCGCGGGCGCGTCGGTGTTTAACATCAACGAACCAATTCTGTTCGGCCTGCCGGTGATCATGAACCCGATCATGCTGATTCCGTTTAACCTGGTGCCGCTGGTGTTGGTCACCGTGCAGTACGCGGCGATGAAAATTGGTGCCGTCGCCGTGACGACCGGGGTGTTTATTCCCTGGACGCTGCCGCCGGTGATCAGCGGATTTATCGTCACCGGGCACATCAGCGGCAGCGTGATGCAGCTGCTCAACCTGCTGATCGGCGCGATGCTCTATCTGCCGTTTATGCGCATTCTGGACAAACAGTACCGCGCGGCGGAAATCGCCACCGCGACGCAACCCGAAGCCACACTGGCTAAACAGGAGTAAAGCATGTGGGGAATTATCGCAACCTGGCGAATGGCGCTGGAAGGAGTGACGGAGTCTGCGTCTGCGCTGGCTGCGGGGAAGCCGGTTTCGACGGCGGTAGTGGATGCCGTTGCTGCCGTTGAAGACTTCCCGTTTTACAAGTCCGTCGGCTACGGCGGGCTGCCTACCGAAAATGGCGAGGTGGAACTCGACGCCGCCTATATGGACGGCGACACCCTGGCCTTCGGCGCAGTGGGCAACCTGGTGGATATCGCCAACCCGGTGAGAGTTGCGCAAGCGCTCAGCCGCCAGCGCTACAACAGCCTGCTGGTCGGCCAGGGCGCGCGCGAGTGGGCGCTGAGTCAGGGCTTTTCGGACAAAACCATGCTCACCGACCGGGCGATGCAACATTACCGCAAGCGCTGTCGCGAAACGCTGGATAAGGGCTTAAGCCCCTATGACGGCCACGACACCGTCGGCATTATCGGGCTCGATAAGCAGGGTTCGATGAGCGTTGCCACCTCCACCAGCGGCCTGTTTATGAAAAAACGCGGGCGCATCGGGGATTCACCGATCATCGGTTCAGGTTTTTACTGCGACAGCGAAACGGGGGCGGCCACCGCCACCGGCGTGGGTGAAGACCTGATGAAAGGCTGCACCAGCTACGAAATCGTCCGCCGTATGGCGCAGGGCATGACGCCGCAGCAGGCCGCGGATTCCGTGGTCTTCGAACTGGAAGATAAGCTGATGTCGCGCTTTGGCCGCGTGGGCGATCTCTCGGTGGTGTGCATGAATAACAAAGGCGAGTTTGGTGCAGCGACCAATATCAAAACCTTCTCCTTTGTGGTCGCTACCGCCACTCAGCCGTTAACCGTTTTTCGCACCGAACGCCTGCGCGAGAAAACCCACTATCAGGCCGTGGATGATGAATGGATGCAGGCCTATGCCGCGCGGATCCGCGCCCCGATTGAGGAATAACCATGATCACCTGTGAGCTGATTACCACTCTTGCAGCAGCAAAACCTGAGACACATCTGCTGGCGCGCCCGTCCTGCGCGCTGCTGCCGGATACCACCCTGATTCGTGAAATGCGTGAACTCACAAGCGTGGCGGATACGCGCTTCGGCTGCGCGCCCTTTGCTCGCATCACCCTGCTGCCGGACGCCCTGTGGCAGGATGCGCTGACCGACGGATTAGTGAACGCCCTGCGTCCGCTGTTTGCCGCCCCCGTCAGCGAGAATGTGGTGATAGACGTCAGCCATATTCACGACACCGTGCTGGCTCAGGTGCTGCGCTTTCTGTTCAACCAGGCGCATAAACTCAGTGATTTGCAGCTGAAGAAAAAAGACGACTCTGGCCTTCGGATTCGCCACGTTGCCGCGCTTTGTCTGCCTGAGCAGCGAGAGCGTTTGGCGAAAATCATCCAGCAGCAGCAGGCCATCGCCAACGGAATGATCGCCGCACGCCGTCTGGCGGATACACCGTCCGATCGCTGCACGCCGCAATATGTGGTCGACGAAGCCCAAACGCTCTGTGCCGCCTTCCCTGCCCTGCGCTGTGAAGTGCTCGATGAAAAACAGATCGTAGAACAAGGCCTGGGGCTGCTGCATGCCGTGGGCAAAGGGGCCACCTGCCCGCCGCGCCTGCTGGCGATTCACTACGACGGCACAAATGACGGTCCGGTTCGCTGCTACGTGGGCAAAGGGATCACTTTTGACACGGGCGGTCTGTGGCTGAAAGAAGGCGCGGGCATGTACACCATGAAGTACGACATGTGCGGCGCGGCTAACGTGCTGGGGCTGATGCTCACGGTGGCTGAACTCAAACTCCCCGTGCGGATTATGGGCGTGCTGGCGCTGGCGGAAAACGCCATCGGCCCGGACGCCATGCAGCCGGGAACGGTGGCGCGCGCCTGTAACGGTCTGACGGTGGAGATCAACAATACCGACGCCGAAGGACGACTGGTGCTGGCCGATGCCATCGCCTGGGCGAGCCAGCGGCATCCGCAGGCGCACTACATCATTGATATGGCAACGTTAACTGGTGCGGTAGTGAAAGCGCTGGGCTATGAGCTGAGCGGATTGATGACGCAGAACGAACCGCTGCGGGATCATCTGACCCAGGCAGGGATCAGGAGCGGGGACGAAGTATGGTCGCTGCCGCTGGACGTGCGGCTGAAAAAGCAGACGGAGAGTACGATTGCCGATCTGTGCAATACGCCAACCAATAATGCGGCGATCAGCGCGTCAGCGGCGTGGTTATTGCATCATTTTTGTCCGCCGACGATTCCGTGGGCGCACCTGGATATCAGCGGGACCGCGTTGTGGCGTGAAGGCGGGAGAAGCGTGGCGTCGGGACGGCCGATTCCGTTATTAGTCGAGCATTTGTTAGCGGATATCGAATCGTAGGCCCGTGCAAGCGAAGCGCCGCCGGGCAACAAAGCCGGGTGGCGGCTTCGCCTTACCCGGCCTACGGCTCTATAACTTCAACGTCTCTTTCACAAACGGAATGGTCAGCTTGCGCTGGGCGGTGATAGACGCGTGGTCGAGCTGATCCAGCGTATCAAACAGGGTGCGCATCTCGCGATCCAGCCGTTTTAACAGAAAACGTCCCACGTCTTCCGGCAGCTCAAACCCGCGTAACCGCGAGCGCAACTGCAGCGCCTGAAGTTTGTCTTCATCGGAGAGCGGCTGCAGCTTGTAAATTTGTCCCCAGTCGAGACGAGACGCCAGGTCCGGTAATCCGAGATTCAGCTGGCGTGGTGGGCGATCGCCGGTGATCAGCAACCGGGTTTTCCCCGATTCCAGAATCCGGTTGTAGAGGTTAAACATCGCCATTTCCCACAGCTCATCCCCGGCGATGCATTCGATATTGTCGATGCAAACCAGCGAAAGATGTTCCATGCCGTCGAGCACTTCCGGGACAAACCAGGTGCGCTTATCCAGCGGCACGTAGCCTACCGCGTCGCCGCGCTGGGAAAGCTCCGCGCAGGCGGCGTGCAGCAGATGGCTGCGTCCCGCGCCTTCGCGTGACCAGATATAAATGTATCCGCTGTGCTCCTGGCGTAACACGTTTTGCAGTGCAGCCAGTAAAGAGGGGTTATCGCCCGGCCAGAAACTCGCGAAAGTTTCGTCGTCAGGAAGATAAAGTGGCAGAGAGAGCTGTGCCGGTCCGTTCAGAAATACCTCGATCAAGGTCTCACATAAAATCGGGAGGGAGTTTATCACGGAACCCGCGATGAGAGAACCGGGCGGATCGTCCGCCCGGATTCAGGATCAATGTGACGCTTTTTCGCTCTCCTGAGCGTCCAGCACTTCTTCTTCCGGGCGAAGCACAGAGATCAGCTTGAAGATCAGGCTCAGGCCCACGCCAACGATAGTCGCCAGCGCCATTCCTTTCAGCTCTGCCGCACCGATGTGCACCTTCGCGCCGCTCACGCCGATGATCAGGATAACGGAGGTCAGGATCAGGTTCTGCGTTTTGTTGTAATCCACTTTGGATTCAATCAGCACGCGAATACCGGACGCACCAATCACCCCGTACAGCAGCAGAGAGACACCACCGATCACCGGAACCGGGATAATCTGGATCGCCGCCGCCAGTTTCCCGACGCAGGAGAGCAGAATCGCAAAGATCGCCGCTCCGCCAATCACCCAGGTACTGTAGACGCGGGTAATCGCCATCACGCCGATGTTCTCACCGTAGGTGGTGTTTGGCGTGGAGCCGAAGAAACCGGAGATCATGGTCGACAGACCGTTGGCAAACATCGAACGGTGCAGGCCAGGGTCGCGGATCAGATCTTTTTTGACGATGTTCGCCGTCACCACCAGGTGGCCGACGTGCTCGGCAATCACCACCAGCGCTGCAGGCAGGATGGTGAAGATCGCAAACCACTCAAAGCGTGGCGTGTAGAAGGTTGGCAGCGCGAACCAGTGCGCCTGGGCAATCGGGGAGGTATCCACCACGCCCATCGCGAAGGAGAGCGCGTAGCCCGCCAGCACCCCAATCAGAATCGGGATAATCGCCAGGAAACCGCGGAACAGCACCGAACCGAATACGGTTACGCCCAGAGTCACCAGCGAAATAATGATGGTTTTGGATTCCGGGGATTGTCCGTCCGCAGGCAGCAGACCAGCCATGTTTGCCGCCACACCCGCCAGCTCGAGGCCGATGACGGCAACGATTGCGCCCATCGCCGCAGGCGGGAACATCACGTCCAGCCAGCCGGTCCCGGCTTTCTTCACAATGAAAGCCACCAGGCAGAACAGCGCGCCGCACATGATAAACCCGCCCAGCGCCACTTCGTAGCCTAACGGCAGCAGCAGCAAGACCGGGGAGATAAACGCAAAGCTGGAGCCCAGATACGCCGGGATTTTGCCTTTACAGATGAAAAGGTACAGCAGCGTGCCGACGCCGTTGAACAGCAGTACGGTGGCCGGGTTGATGTGAAACAGGATGGGCACCAGTACGGTTGCGCCAAACATGGCAAACAAGTGCTGCAAACTAAGCGGGATCGTCTGCAAAAGCGGCGGTCTTTCACTCACCCCGATAGTACGGCGCGTCATAGTGTTTTCCTCTAAGTATTGTGAGTTGTTTGTGTTTTATTCAAAAAAAAGCCGACTATCAAAGTCGGCTTTTTTATCGTTATTCGATTATTTCGTACCAAAAATCTTGTCGCCAGCATCGCCGAGCCCCGGGATGATGTACCCGTGCTCGTTCAGCCCCTGGTCGATAGAGGCGGTATACAGCTCAACGTCCGGGTGCGCTTTTTCCAGCGCCGCGATACCTTCCGGTGCCGCAACCAGTACCAGCACTTTGATGCTGTTACAGCCGGCATTTTTCAGCAGGTCGATGGTCGCGATCATGGAGCCGCCGGTGGCGAGCATTGGGTCAACGACCAGCGCCATACGCTCGTCGATGTTAGACACCAGCTTCTGGAAATACGGGACGGGTTCGAGAGTTTCTTCGTTACGGTAGATACCGACTACGCTGATACGCGCGCTCGGTACGTGCTCCAGCACGCCTTCCATCATGCCCAGACCTGCGCGCAGGATTGGCACCACGGTAATTTTTTTACCTTTGATCTGCTCAACCTGAACCGGGCCGTTCCAGCCTTCGATGGTCACTTTTTCAGTTTCCAGGTCAGACGTTGCTTCGTAAGTCAGTAAGCTTCCAACTTCAGAGGCCAGTTCGCGAAAACGCTTCGTGCTGATGTCATGCTCACGCATCAGGCCCAGCTTGTGTTTAACGAGTGGGTGTTTCACTTCCACAATCTTCATTCTCATTCTCCTCTGAGGTGGCTACCGCAAAAAAAATCGCCGGATTATACCGCTTTTTTCCGGGTTCGCCATACCCATCTTGCTTGATGCCGATCAAGCAAAGTGGATTAGGGAGCGATAGTGAGTATAAAACAGGAAAAAAAAGAAGGGAGTTTTGCCGGGTGGAGGTAAAGGCAAAACGGCAACCCGGTTGCCGTTTTTGGTGTTTGCGCCCTCTCCCGTGGGAGAGGGTCGGGGTGAGGGCACCAGACCGCAGAGGCTTATGGCCCGTGCAAGCGCAGCGCCGCCGGGCGATTACAGGTCTGCGCCGTTAGTGGCGATCACCTTCTGATACCAGTCGAAAGATTTTTTCTTGCTGCGGTTCAGGGTGCCGTTTCCTTCGTTGTCTTTATCAACAAAAATAAAGCCATAACGTTTTTTCATCTCGCCGGTTCCGGCAGAGACCAGATCGATACAGCCCCACGGGGTGTAACCCATCAGATCCACGCCATCTTCGACGACCGCTTTTTTCATCTCGCGGATATGGGCGTCGAGATAATCGATGCGGTACTGGTCATTGACCGTACCGTCGCTCTCCTGCACGTCGATCGCCCCGAAGCCGTTTTCAACGATAAACAGCGGCAGCTGGTAGTGATCCCAGAACCAGTTCAGGGAGTAGCGCAGGCCCACCGGGTCAATCTGCCAGCCCCAGTCGGATTTCTGCACGTACGGGTTGGAAACGAGGCTTTTGCTTTCGTCATAATCAAGCTGCGGATTATCCGGCGTGGCTTTGGTGGCGAAGGACATGTAATAGCTGAAGCCGATGTAATCGACGCAGCCCTGCTTCAGAGCTGCAATGTCTTCGTCGGTAATATCCAGCTCGAAACCGCGGCGCTCAAAGTAGTTCAGCAGGTGCTGCGGATATTTCCCGCGCACGTGTACGTCGGTGAACCAGTAGCGACGGTGCATGGCGTTCATCGCCATCATGATGTCGTTTGGCGCGCAGCTCAGCGGATAGATTGGGCACATGGCAATCATGCAGCCGATTTGCAGGGACGGATTGATTTCACGTCCGGCTTTCACCGCCAGGGCGCTGGCCACCAGCTCATAGTGCGCGGCCTGGAACATCACCGGCTCGCGATCTTCACCCTCTTCATATTTCAGGCCGGAGTTGGTGAAGGGTGCGAAATCTTCGTGGAAGTTGGCCTGGTTGTTGATCTCGTTAAAGGTCATCCAGTACTTCACTTTGTGCTGATAACGCTTAAAGCAGACGCTGGCGAAACGCACAAACATGTCGATCAGCTTACGGTTGCGCCAGCCGCCGTATTCGGTCACCAGATGGAAAGGCATCTCGAAGTGCGACAGGGTAATCACCGGCTCGATGCCGTGTTTCAGGCATTCGTCGAACAGGTCGTCGTAGAATTTCAGACCGGCTTCGTTAGGCTCCAGCTCGTCGCCTTTCGGGAAAATGCGCGTCCAGGCAATGGAGGTGCGGAAACATTTAAAGCCCAGTTCGGCGAAAAGTTTGATGTCTTCTTTGTAGCGATGGTAAAAATCGATGGCTTCGTGGTTCGGGTAGTTTTTGCCCTGGATGACGCCCTGGGTGATTTCACGCGGTACGCCGTGCGCCCCGACCGTCATCACGTCCGCGACGCTTATCCCCTTACCACCCTCTTTCCAGCCGCCTTCCAGCTGATGCGCCGCCACCGCGCCGCCCCACAGAAAACCTTCTTTAAATCCTGGCATGCCTTTTCCCTCATTCTGCGTTATTTTCTGCAAAAACAATTACAGAAACCGGTTTCAGTCAAATCATGTGCAATGGCTTAGCCTGTTGCAAGCAGATTGCCGAAACCGGTTTCATTTTCGTGAACGGTATCAAGTTTGTCCTCGCCCAATGCAAAAATGTGTAAATTTTCAGCGACTTTTTTTGACCGCAGAATAGGCTCGCAAACGTTTGCCTGGACTGTTAGAATTGCGCCGATTTTTCTTACTATGCTATGCGTGGGGACTTAAGCCGTGACCAACAAAACTTCTCTCAGCTATAAAGATGCCGGTGTTGATATTGACGCAGGTAATGCGCTGGTTGACCGAATCAAAGGTGTGGTCAAAAAGACTCGCCGCCCTGAAGTGATGGGTGGTCTGGGTGGATTTGGCGCGCTGTGCGCACTGCCGCAAAAATATCGTGAGCCTGTTCTGGTTTCTGGCACTGACGGCGTGGGCACGAAGCTGCGTCTGGCGATGGATCTCAAACGCCACGACACCATCGGGATCGACCTGGTGGCCATGTGTGTGAACGACCTCGTGGTGCAGGGTGCTGAACCCCTCTTCTTCCTCGACTATTACGCCACCGGCAAACTGGACGTGGATACGGCGTCCAGCGTCATCACCGGTATCGCCGAAGGCTGCCTGCAGTCTGGCTGTGCGCTGGTCGGCGGCGAAACCGCAGAGATGCCGGGCATGTACCACGGTGAAGATTACGACGTCGCGGGCTTCTGCGTCGGCGTGGTAGAAAAATCAGAAATTATCGACGGCAGCAAAGTGGCCGATGGCGATGTCCTGATTGCCCTTGGCTCAAGTGGCCCACACTCGAACGGTTACTCCCTGGTGCGTAAGATCCTCGAAGTGAGCGGCTGCGACCCGGAAACCACCGAGCTCGAAGGCAAACCGCTGGCCGATCATCTGCTGGCGCCAACCCGTATCTACGTGAAAAACATTCTTGAGCTGATCGAGAACGTTGACGTTCACGCCATTGCGCACCTGACCGGCGGCGGCTTCTGGGAAAATATCCCGCGCGTACTGCCTGACAATACGCAGGCGGTGATCGACGAGTCCTCCTGGCAGTGGCCAGCCGTGTTCAACTGGCTGCAAACCGCGGGCAACGTCAGCCAGCACGAAATGTATCGCACCTTCAACTGCGGCGTCGGCATGCTGATTGCCCTGCCTGCCAGCGAAGCGGATAAAGCCGTTGAGTTGATGAAGGCGAAAGGTGAAAACGCGTGGAAAATCGGTATCATCAAAGCTTCTGATTCCGAACAGCGCGTGGTCATTGAATGAAAAATATTGTGGTGCTCATTTCCGGCAACGGAAGCAATTTGCAGGCAATCATCGACGCCTGCAAACAGAAACAGATCAATGGCACCATTCGCGCAGTATTCAGCAACAAGGCCGATGCGTTCGGCCTTGAGCGTGCGCGGGATGCCCATATCCCGGCGCACGCGCTGGAAGCCTCACAGTTTGCCAGTCGTGAAGCCTTTGACCGGGAGCTGGTGCAGGAGATCGACGCCTATGCGCCGGATGTCGTGGTGCTGGCCGGGTATATGCGCATCTTAAGCCCGGGTTTTGTCTCTCACTATTCCGGCCGTCTGCTGAACATCCACCCTTCTCTTCTGCCGAAATATCCGGGTCTGCACACCCACCGTCAGGTGCTGGAAAATGGCGACGAGGAGCATGGTACCTCCGTGCATTTCGTCACCGACGAGCTGGACGGCGGGCCGGTGATTTTGCAGGCCAAAATTCCGGTGTTTGATGGCGACGACGAAGACGACATCACCGAGCGCGTCCAGACGCAGGAGCACGCCATTTATCCGTTAGTGGTGAGCTGGTTTGTCGAGGGGCGTCTTGAGATGCGTGATAACGCCGCCTGGCTGGATGGCGTGAAGCTGCCCGCGCAGGGACATGCGGCGGACGAGTAGTCTGTTTTGCCCGGCGGCGCTGCGCTTGCACGGGCCTACGGTTTTTGTAGGTCGGGTAAGCGCAGCGCCACCCGACACGCCTTTATCCCCCACCAACCCCTTAAATTCCCCCAGAAAAAAAATTAACTGTCATACTTTTCTGGCACAGTTGGACATCTCGTGTCAAAGCTCGCCATAATAGAATCGAGACGGATTTGCTGCGTCCCGTGATTGAAACGGAGTGTAAGTTGTAATGGGTCAGGAAAAGTTATACATCGAGAAAGAGCTAAGCTGGTTGGCGTTCAACGAACGTGTGCTTCAGGAAGCGGCTGATAAAAGCAATCCGCTGATTGAGCGTATGCGTTTTCTGGGTATTTATTCCAATAACCTGGATGAATTCTACAAGGTCCGTTTTGCCGAACTGAAACGGCGGATCATCATCAGCGAAGAGCAAGGTCTGAACTCCCATTCACGCCATCTGCTGGGAAAAATCCAGGCGCGCGTCCTGAAAGCGGACCAGGAATTTGACGGTCTGTATAACGAGCTGCTGCTCGAGATGGCACGCAACCAAATCTTCCTGATTAATGAACGTCAGCTTTCCGCCAATCAACAAACCTGGCTGCGCCACTACTTCAAACACTATCTGCGCCAGCACATCACCCCTATTCTTATCAATCGCGAAACGGATCTGGTGCAGTTCCTGAAAGATGACTACACCTATCTGGCGGTTGAGATTATTCGCGGCGACTCCATTCGCTATGCGCTGCTGGAGATCCCGTCGGACAAAGTCCCGCGCTTTGTGAACCTGCCGCCGGAAACGCCGCGCCGTCGCAAGCCGATGATCCTGCTGGATAACATCCTGCGCTACTGCCTCGACGACATTTTCAAAGGCTTCTTCGATTACGACGCGCTGAACGCCTATTCCATGAAAATGACCCGTGATGCCGAGTACGACCTGGTGCACGAGATGGAAGCCAGCCTGATGGAGCTGATGTCCTCCAGCCTGAAACAACGTCTGACCGCCGAACCGGTGCGCTTTGTGTATCAGCGCGACATGCCGGACGCGATGGTGGAAATGCTGCGCGACAAGCTGACCATCTCCCGCTACGACTCCATCGTGCCGGGCGGGCGTTACCACAACTTTAAAGACTTTATTGGCTTCCCGAACGTCGGCAAAGCCAATCTGGTCAACAAACCGCTGCCGCGCCTGCGCCATATCTGGTTCGATAAATTCCGTAACGGATTCGACGCCATCCGTGAGCGCGATGTGCTGCTTTACTATCCGTACCACACCTTTGAGCACGTGCTGGAACTGCTGCGCCAGGCGTCGTTCGACCCGAACGTGCTGGCGATCAAAATCAACATCTACCGCGTGGCAAAAGACTCGCGCATTATTGATGCGATGATCCACGCCGCGCACAACGGTAAAAAAGTGACGGTGGTGGTTGAGCTGCAGGCGCGTTTCGACGAAGAGGCGAACATCCACTGGGCGCGTCGTCTGACGGAAGCCGGTGTGCACGTCATCTTCTCCGCGCCTGGTCTGAAAATTCACGCCAAGCTGTTCCTGATTTCCCGTAAAGAAGGCGACGACGTGGTGCGCTACGCTCACATCGGGACCGGTAACTTTAACGAGAAAACCGCGCGACTCTATACGGACTACTCGCTGCTGACCGCCGACGCGCGCATCACCAACGAAGTGCGTCGGGTGTTTAACTTCATCGAAAACCCGTACCGCCCGGTGAGCTTCGACTATCTGCTGGTCTCCCCGCAGAACTCGCGCCGCCTGCTGTACGCGATGATCGACAAAGAGATCGCCGCTGCGCAAAAAGGCGAACCGTCGGGTATCACCCTCAAACTGAACAACCTGGTCGACAAAGGGCTGGTGGATCGTCTGTATGCGGCCTCCAGCACCGGTGTACCGGTGAATTTACTGATCCGCGGCATGTGCTCGTTGATTCCAGAACTGGAAGGCATCAGCGACAATATTCGCGTGACCAGCATCGTGGACCGTTATCTGGAACACGACAGGATCTATATTTTTGAAAACGGTGGCGATAAACAGGTCTATCTCTCTTCCGCGGACTGGATGACGCGTAATATTGATTACCGAATTGAAGTCGCCACCCCGCTGCTGGACCCGCGTCTCAAGCAGCAAATCCTCGATATTATTGAGCTGCAACTCAGCGACACAGTGAAGGCTCGCTATATCGACAAAGAACTGAGTAACCGCTACGTGCAGCGCGGCAACCGCCGTAAAGTGCGCTCACAGCTGGCGATTTACGACTATATCAAATCACTCGAGCAACCTGATTAACCTATGCCGATAAATGATAAGACGCCACGCCCGCAGGAGTTTGCTGCGGTCGATTTAGGTTCTAACAGCTTCCATATGGTCATCGCCCGCGAGGTCGACGGAGCCATGCAGATCATCGGGCGCCTCAAGCAGCGCGTTCATCTCGCCGATGGTCTTGACGACAAAAATATGCTCAGCGAAGAGGCGATGGAGCGCGGCTTAGCCTGCCTGTCACTGTTCGCCGAACGCTTGCAGGGTTTTTCAGCGTCAAGCGTTTGCATCGTGGGCACGCACACCCTGCGCCAGGCGCTGAACGCGCCGGAGTTTCTCAAACGCGCGGAAAAAGTGATCCCCTACCCGATTGAAATCATCTCAGGTAACGAAGAAGCGCGTCTGATTTTCATGGGTGTGGAACACACTCAGCCGGAAAAAGGCCGCAAGCTGGTGATTGACATCGGCGGTGGTTCCACTGAGCTGGTCATCGGCGAAGACTTCGAGCCGAAGCTGGTCGAGAGCCGCCGTATGGGCTGCGTCAGCTTTGCGCAGATGTATTTCCCTGGCGGCACCATAAACCGGGAAAACTTCCAGCGCGCGAAAATGGCAGCGGTGCAAAAGCTGGAATCCCTCGCCTGGCAGTATCGCATTCAGGGCTGGAACGTTGCCCTCGGAGCGTCTGGCAGTATCAAGGCAGCGCATGAAGTATTGCTGGCGATGGGCGAAAAAGACGGGATTATCACCCCGGAGCGCCTGGAGTTACTGCGCGAAGAGGTGCTGAAACATAAAAGCTTTGATGCCCTGAGCCTGCCGGGCTTATCCGACGAGCGTAAAGCGGTGTTTGTGCCGGGCCTGGCGATCCTGTGTGGCGTCTTCGATGCGCTGGCAATCCGCGAGCTGCGCCTGTCCGACGGTGCATTGCGCGAAGGCGTGCTGTACGAAATGGAAGGCCGTTTCCGTCATCAGGATATCCGCAGCCGTACCGCGCAAAGCCTGGCAAATCAGTACAACATCGACCGTGAACAGGCGAAGCGCGTTCTGGAAACCACCACGCATATTTACGAGCAGTGGGAAGCGCAGAATCCGAAGCTGGCACATCCGCAACTGGCCGCTCTGCTGAAATGGGCAACGATGCTGCACGAAGTGGGCCTGAATATTAACCACAGCGGCATGCATCGCCACTCGGCCTATATTCTGCAAAACAGCGATCTGCCGGGCTTCAACCAGGAGCAGCAGACGATGATGGCGACCCTCGTGCGCTATCACCGCAAAGCGATCAAACTGGACGATCTGCCGCGCTTCACGCTGTTCAAGAAAAAACAGTTCCTGCCGCTGATCCAGCTGCTGCGCTTAGGCGTACTGCTGAATAACCAGCGTCAGGCCACCACCACACCGCCGACGCTGATTCTGAAAACCGACGACCATCACTGGACGCTCAGTTTCCCGCACGACTGGTTTAGCCAGAATGCGCTGGTACTGCTGGATCTCGAAAAAGAGCAGCAGTACTGGGAAGGGGTGACCGGCTGGTTGCTGAAAATTGAAGAAGAGCAGTCGCCGGACGTCGCGGCGTAATGCTCTGTTCTCAGGCGTCGGATGGCGCCTGAGAATCAATCAGTGTTTCAAGCGCCTCAGGTTTTCCAATCAAATACCCCTGCAGATAATCGATCCCCAGCGCATTCACCGCGCTGCGAATCGCTTCGCTTTCCACATACTCAGCCACCACCAGCATGTTCTTCATCCGTGCAAGATGGCACATCGACGCCACAATCTGGTAATCCAGGCTGTTGTCAGCGATGTTGCGAATAAAGCTGCCATCAATTTTTAGCATATCGGCATCGATGCTTTTCAGGCGCGCATAACTCGCGTACCCGGTACCAAAATCATCTATGGCAACCCGGCACCCCATCTTCTGCAGCTGTTTAACGGTCTGCCTGGCGAGATCGGCATTACCAAACCCGCTGCTTTCGGTGATCTCAAAGATCATCTGCCAGGCTTCGATGCCGTACTTTTTCAGTAGCCGGTGAACGTCGAGCGGGAATTGTGACCGGCAGATGGTTGAGGACGACAGATTTACGGCAAAACGCTGCCCTGGCAATCTGTCACGGTGCTCGGCCATAAATTGCAGCGTACGTTCCAGCACCCACAAATCGACGCGCGACGACAAACCAAACTCCAGCGCCACAGGCAGGAATTTATCTGGCGAGAGCAGCACGCCGTTCTCCCCTGGCATGCGTATCAAAATTTCGTGGTAATGATCGCCGCGGATCCCCTGCACCCGTTGCGCCATTAATCTGAATTCATCTTGCTCAAGCGCCCATTGCAGGCGGTTCATGATGGCAACTTTGTCTTTCAGCGTACGCTGCAGATGCATGGCGCCGCGCTGCTGAAGATTCTCAGGATGGTTAGTGGATAGCGACAAATCGGCAATGATGCTCAGCTCACCCAGCAGCAAATAGAGATGGTTCACCGGGGAGCGCACGCAGCAATAGCTCATGCCAACCTGCGGCTGCAGCGGCATTCCGTCCCAGATGAAGCGGAACTCTTTGATCTTCTTGTCGAGCTCTTCAATGCGCAGCGCGTGAGATTCAGTATTCAGCCGAATCGCCAGGTCGCAGCCCGAGAGCTGATAGACACACTCGTTCGGCTGGAGCGAACTTTTGAGCCACTCGGCCAGTTTTTGCTTGTACTGGATGCGCAGCAGCACGCCATAGTTACGGCCCAGCACTTCGAGCTCCGGAATACGCAGCATACAGAGCGCTGACCAGGGCGATTTCGTCAGCGCCCGCGTCATTGCGCGCAGATTCGGCATGTGAACGACCGGGTCGAGAAACGCCAGCCGTCTTGCGTGAAGGGTGATCACGCGCTGGCGCGTGGCCAGCATCGACATGTAAATCACTACAAAAGAGAACACCAGATAACTGGACGAGGTGATCGCCAGCTGGATGTCGTAACCCTGGCCCAACGGGATATAGCGGTAAAAATAGTGAATGGCGACCATCAGCACTGGCGTCCAGATAAGGGACATCAGCTTATAGCCAAACCGCATCGCGCCCCACAGCATCAGCGGCATCAGCAACGACAACGTATAGTTAGTGCTGAAAATGGTACTGGTATCGCTCAAGGGGATCAGCAGGAGAGAGAGCAAACCGCCCAGCGCCGCGAGCCAGAGGATAAATTCCGTTACGGTCACTTTCTTGTCGATCTGCGTTCGGATCTGTGAAATCAGCGCCCTTAAATAGCGCGGATGGCGGATGATCCGGATCAGCAGATAGCTCAGCGGCACGCCCGTCAGCCCACCCACCAGCAGCCCCTGAAAATTTACCAGAGTGCGTATGGTCAGCGGGTTCAGCCCCGCCATACTCTGGCGAGTCTCGTAGATCCCAAGATAGACCGCAAACTGAAACAGCACCAAAAACAGCGCCGACGGGCACAATACCTGCCAGAAAAGTCGTAGCGCCATGAGCTTTGCATCGCCGTAGGCCACCATATTTCGCGGAGGAGAAAACACGCGGTATCCGCCCCAGCTGAGCGTCAGGGGAACGATAAAATGACAGATGACCGCCGCCGTTTCAAAAATACCGCTCGTGGAGTGATAGCGAAGAAACAGCGCCAGAATGATACCCGGAAGGGCCGACAGGCCGAAAAACAGCAATAAGGTGAGCAGGAATGCCAGCGGCATGTAATAGAGGGCAATGATCCCGCCATTTAAGTGGGTATAGGTGCTGGCAAAACTAAATATGGGCAGAAAAATGACAGGCAAAATCAGGGGGAGCGCCCACCACCGGTCTTTGTGCTGCTTCAGGAATAATAGAGTGTTCATAGACGCCTGGTTGAGACCGTTTGATCCTGAGGGTAGTTGCAGACAGGCATCTAACCTGACGAGCTGACGCACACCGCTTTCATAGAGAGAACATCGTGGAGGGAGGATTTTAGTGATCAATGGCGGTTGAGAATTGATTTAAATCAACGCCAGCGCATTAAAAGATCAAATATTACAATTTTTCCTTGAGGTTTTCCGTTTTCTATCAATGCGGTAAATAATTGCATCGCTATCGATAACATCAACTAATTATTACACTGACGATTTTTTACACACTTCGTAATTGACCCTTGACGCCCACTGTGACTTAATAGTCCCATCGCCCAAAAGGGTATGCCCAGGAAAATACAGTGAGTCAGGCAACGCGTATGCACAAACGACATCGATTTAACACTCGAATGACCCGCATTATCTTGCTTATCAGCTTCCTGTTTTTCTTTGGCCGCTTCGTCTATTCCTCCATCGGTGCCTGGTACCATCATCAGGACAAAATCCAGTCTCAGCAGGTGAGTCAGCCGTTGGATGCTGCAATTCGGTAGTTTTCTCGCGTAGTAAATGAATCAGTTCTGTAATTCCATTGCTGTGAATTTTCTCATGGCTTAAGACGTTACCTAACTGACGATGCAGAATCGAGGTTTAACGATCTCACCGTTCGGCAGCTTTCTCGACCGCCATGCGTGGCACGGATCATACGCTTAATGGCTTCGATACAGCCCAATCTCATCACAGATGATCACCTCCAGACCATAACCGTTAAACCTGCCATCAATTAAATCCCGTGAGCCACTTCCTGATTCAAACGTAATCATGGGAAGTACGTGCAATGACTGCGGCGTTAATAGTGGAATATCTCGGTCCTGCGCCTACGAAAGTATCAGGACAAACTCTTCATCGAGCACTGACATCACCTCCAGTGCCCGATCGCTTGCCGGAAATCTGACCAGACGGTTCTCCTCCACGACCCGCACAACAACCAGCGTATTCCCTGTCGTAACACTGACGCATATTAACTGATAATTATCACGCACCTGCTTTTGCAACAATGGCACCTCCCTTGCTGAAACAGCCTGATATTGCGCTTGTGTGTTGTTGATTCCGGCGCAGCTTATGGCAGCGGTGTCGCCGTTTGCTTACGCATAGCTAAATTGGGAACTGGGTGTGTTCGGGGCAAGGAGGGTGGAGTGTGGATTAACAGTGGTGATTTTGGGCAGGCGGTGGTGATGGTGGGACAACCCTCTGGCAAGTCAGAGGGTTTTGGGTTAACAAGAGAAAACTATTCTTAAGCATCTCTTTAAATCGAAAATGCGACAAAGAAGCACATCGGTGATACCCGTAGGTTAATGAACATTTATATAATATATATCAACAAATTACGCATTTTCAATCGATAGCAAATTCTTTATCGCTTGAAGGTCATTCGTTCCTAACGAAGCGGTAATCACGCAAATAATTAAACAACATTATTTATTACATTATTTTTCTTGCAATTCTTTAATACGTTTCTCTTCTTCAAGTTTCCTGCGTTTCAGCCACAGGCTTAACACATTACCTTTTAGAGGGTTAACCTCCTCTGAAAAAGGTTCAAGTATTATAATTGTGAAAAAACCTATCCCAGAAACAATTGCCCCGCCGTAAAGAAAGAGCTCAACGTCCGACCTGGCAAGGTGGTAAACACCATCAACTAGAGCAAGAGAACAAAATAAAGCATAAATAGTAAGAATAAATAATGCTGCAATACGTAGTATTTTATACATATTAAAAACCACTAATTAACTTCGGCTGTGAATGTGTCGTGAAACTAATTTGTCAGATTCCGCCAGTTGACTATGTAACATTCGCGCTATACGCGATCCTTTTTGTCTATCTTGTCATTGTAACCAAGATTCCCATCTCCTAAACTCATTCAAGTTAAGGGTATTAAAAAGTAACAAGTTATTCTTTTATGCGTACTAGCATAGAACAATATCCAAACTCATTAATAGATCTAGATCTAAGATATTTTCACAACATCACAAAAATAGATATTTCTTTCGAACTTAGTTTATTCATAGAACTAATGAGCTCATTAAATACTCTTAAGCTGTTTTCAGTTACCGCATAGCTACTTAAATCATGTGCCTTGTATGACCTCAGCATTTAATTTTATTGGTGATTTCACAACAGATATGTAGTTATATACCTGCCATAAATATATAAAAACATAAGCGATTCAACTTGATATAAAAAACCCTCTGCCAAAGCAGAGGGTTCTGTGTGACTAGAGGTGTGATTTATTCCCACTCAATCGTCGCTGGTGGCTTACCGCTGATGTCATAAACGACACGGGAAATCCCGTTCACTTCGTTGATGATGCGGTTGGATACGCGGCCCAGGAAGTCGTACGGCAGGTGCGCCCAGTGGGCAGTCATGAAGTCGATGGTTTCGACAGCACGCAGGGAGACAACCCAGTCGTACTTACGGCCATCGCCCATCACGCCAACGGAGCGGACTGGCAGGAACACGGTGAACGCCTGGCTCACTTTGTTGTACAGGTCGGCTTTGTGCAGTTCTTCGATGAAGATAGCATCCGCACGACGCAGCAGGTCGCAGTACTCTTTCTTCACTTCGCCCAGCACGCGCACGCCCAGACCTGGACCCGGGAACGGGTGACGGTACAGCATGTCGTACGGCAGACCCAGCTCCAGACCGATCTTACGCACTTCGTCTTTGAACAGCTCACGCAGTGGTTCAACCAGACCCATCTTCATTTCTTTCGGCAGGCCGCCCACGTTGTGGTGAGATTTGATGACGTGCGCTTTACCGGTTGCGGAAGCTGCGGATTCGATCACGTCAGGGTAGATGGTGCCTTGCGCCAGCCATTTCACGTCTTCCAGACGCAGCGCCTGTTCGTCGAACACTTCAACAAACACGCGACCGATGATTTTGCGTTTGGCTTCCGGATCGTTCTCACCTGCTAATGCGGACAGGAAACGCTCTTCGCCTTCGACGTGAACGATGTTCAGACCGAAGTGGTCACCGAACATGTCCATGACCTGCTGGGCTTCGTTCAGACGCAGCAGACCGTTATCCACGAAGACGCAGGTCAGGTTTTTGCCGATCGCGCGGTGCAGCAGCATCGCAGTGACGGAGGAGTCCACGCCGCCGGACAGGCCGAGGATGACTTTATCGTCGCCAACCTGTTTGCGGATACGCTCAACGGCATCGTCGATGATTTTTGCTGGCGTCCACAAGGCTTCACACTGGCAAATATCGCGAACAAAGCGGTCCAGCATGCGCATACCCTGACGGGTGTGGGTCACTTCCGGGTGGAACTGCACGCCGTAGAAGCGTTTTTCTTCGTTCGCCATGATGGCAAACGGGCAGCTTTCGGTGCTGGCAACGGTCACGAAGTCGGACGGGATCGCGGTCACTTTGTCGCCGTGGCTCATCCATACGTCCAGCAGCGGTTTGCCTTCTGGGGTCAGGGAATCTTCGATGCCGCGAACCAGGGCGCTGTCGGTCAACACTTCGACCTGCGCGTAGCCAAATTCACGCTCGTTAGAGGACTCTACATGGCCGCCCAGCTGCATCGCCATGGTCTGCATGCCGTAGCACACGCCGAATACCGGAACACCTGCTTCAAACACGTATTGCGGTGCGCGCGGGCTGTTGTGTTCGGTGGTGCTTTCCGGGCCGCCGGAAAGGATGATGCCGCTTGGGTTGAACTCACGGATTTGTGCTTCCGTCACATCCCACGCCCACAGCTCACAGTAAACGCCGAGTTCGCGCACGCGACGTGCCACCAGCTGTGTGTACTGAGAGCCGAAATCCAGGATAAGAATGCGATGTTTATGAATGTTTTCCATTATTGACGCTAATTCCGAGGCAAGTGAAACAAAGCGCCCGGCATTGAGCCGGGCGCGGAAACTTATCAGGAGCCCAGACGGTAGTTCGGGGACTCTTTGGTGATCGTCACGTCGTGAACGTGGCTTTCCTGGATACCTGCACCGCTGATACGCACGAATTCCGCTTTAGTACGCAGCAGATCGATAGTACCACAGCCGGTCAGACCCATACAGGAACGCAGGCCGCCCATCTGCTGGTGGATGATCTCTTTCAGACGCCCTTTGTACGCGACGCGACCTTCGATACCTTCCGGTACCAGTTTGTCAGCGGCGTTGTCGGTCTGGAAGTAACGGTCAGAAGAGCCTTTGGACATCGCGCCCAGGGAGCCCATACCGCGGTAAGATTTATAAGAACGCCCCTGGAAGAGTTCGATTTCGCCCGGGGATTCTTCAGTACCGGCCAGCATAGAGCCCACCATCACCGCCGCTGCGCCTGCCGCGATCGCTTTCGCGATGTCGCCGGAGAAGCGGATACCGCCGTCGGCGATAACCGGAACACCGGTGCCTTCCAGCGCTTCTACCGCGTCGGAAACCGCAGTGATCTGTGGAACGCCCACGCCGGTTACGATACGGGTAGTACAGATAGAGCCAGGGCCGATACCCACTTTCACCGCGCTGCAACCGGCTTCTGCCAGAGCACGAGCGCCTGCGCCCGTTGCCACGTTACCGCCGATGATCTGCAGGTCCGGGTATTTCGCACGGGTATCACGAATACGTTGCAGAACGCCTTCGGAGTGACCGTGTGAGGAGTCGATCAGCAGAACGTCAACGCCTGCAGCAACCAGCGCATCCACACGCTCTTCGTTGCCCGCACCAGCGCCTACCGCAGCGCCCACGCGCAGACGGCCACGCTCGTCTTTACAGGCGTTTGGTTTACGTTCTGCTTTCTGGAAATCTTTAACGGTGATCATGCCGCGCAGGTGGAAGCTGCTGTCGACGACCAGTGCTTTCTCAACGCGTTTTTCGTGCATTTTAGCCAGCACGACTTCACGGGTTTCACCTTCACGCACGGTGACCAGACGCTCTTTCGGCGTCATGTATACGCTGACAGGCTGGTTCAGGTCGGTCACGAAGCGCACGTCACGACCGGTGATGATGCCAACCAGTTCGTTGTCTTCGGTCACAACCGGGTAGCCTGCAAAGCCATTGCGCTCGGTCAGCGCTTTCACTTCGTGCAGGGTGGTGGTTGGCAGAACGGTCTGTGGGTCGGAAACGATACCGGATTCATGTTTCTTCACGCGGCGAACTTCTTCCGCCTGACGCTCGATAGACATGTTTTTGTGAATAAAGCCGATGCCACCTTCCTGTGCCAGGGCGATAGCCAGGCGCGCTTCAGTCACGGTGTCCATTGCCGCAGAGAGCATAGGAATGTTCAGGCGAATGGTTTTCGTCAACTGCGTGCTGAGATCGGCAGTATTCGGCAGAACGGTGGAATGAGCGGGAACGAGGAGGACGTCGTCAAACGTCAGTGCTTCTTTAGCGATACGTAGCATGGGCAATATCTCTGACCTGGGTGGTTAAATATTGCCGTGGCATTATACAGAGCGTAACCGATTGCATCTACACTTTTTTATAAAAAATGCTTGCGATTACCTCCGGTCGGGTTACTATCGACTGAATAACTTGCTGATTTAGAATTTGATCCCGCTCACATGTTATCCTCCCAAAGCCCCTCAATTTATACCGTTAGCCGCCTCAATCAATCGGTTCGTTTGCTGCTCGAGCAGGAAATGGGACAGGTTTGGATCAGCGGAGAGATCTCTAATTTCACGCAACCTTCATCCGGGCACTGGTACTTTACCCTGAAAGACGACACCGCTCAGGTGCGCTGCGCGATGTTCCGCAACAGCAATCGTCGGGTTACGTTCCGCCCTCAGCACGGCCAGCAGGTTCTGGTTCGCGCCAATATCACCCTGTATGAGCCGCGCGGTGATTATCAAATCATTGTCGAGAGCATGCAGCCCGCGGGCGAAGGCTTGCTGCAGCAGAAATACGAGCAGCTAAAAGCGAAGCTTTCGGCAGAAGGCTTGTTCGATCAGCAGTTCAAGAAATCCCTGCCCTCACCTGCCCATTGCGTGGGGGTGATTACCTCTAAAACCGGTGCGGCGCTGCACGATATTCTGCACGTGCTCAAACGTCGCGATCCGTCGCTGCCTGTTGTCATTTATCCGACTGCCGTTCAGGGCGATGATGCGCCGGGACAGATCGTGCGTGCCATTGCGTTAGCCAACGCGCGTCAGGAGTGCGACGTGTTAATCGTCGGGCGTGGCGGTGGTTCTCTGGAAGATCTCTGGAGTTTTAACGACGAGCGCGTGGCGCGGGCGATTTTTGACAGCCAGATTCCGATCGTCAGCGCCGTCGGCCATGAAACCGACGTTACCATCGCCGATTTTGTCGCAGATATGCGTGCGCCTACGCCGTCGGCTGCCGCTGAAATCGTCAGCCGGAACCAGATGGAACTCTTGCGCCAGTTGCAGAACGGACAGCAGCGTCTGGAGATGTCGATGGACTATTTCCTCGCCAACCGCAATCGTCGTTTCACAAAGCTTCAACACCGCCTGCAACAGCAGCACCCGCAGCTGCGCCTGGCGCGTCAGCAAACGGTGCTTGAACGTCTGCGCCAGCGGATGAACTTTGCGCTGGATAATCAGCTTAAGCGTGCCGTTTCGCGTCAGCAACGCATGACCCAGCGCCTGAATCAGCAAAACCCACAGCCGCGCATCTACCGCGCGCAAACCCGCATGCAGCAGCTTGAGTATCGTCTGGGCGAGAATATCCGTGCCCGTCTGAGCAGCACCCGTGAGCGTTTTGGCAACGCGGTGACGCATCTGGAAGCCGTTAGCCCGCTCTCGACGCTGGCGCGCGGCTACAGCGTGACCACGGCGAACGACGGCACGGTATTGAAGCAGACCAAACAGGTGAAAGCCGGTGATGTGCTCACCACCCGTCTGGCCGACGGCTGGGTCGAAAGCGAAGTGAAAGGGATAACGCCCGCTAAAAAGACGCGCAAGAAAAAACCGGTTTAAACTGGCTTTGACGTATCTGATGTTGCCGGGTGGCGCTTCGCTTACCCGGCCTACAAAACCCATAAAACCCGCAAAACCGTAGGCCGGATAAGCGAAGCGCCATCCGGCAGAATCTACAGGTTTATACCGGCTTAAATTCCACCCGTTTCTTCGAAATCAAACCGTGCCCGTTCTGGCAGAAATAATCCACCGCGCCGCAGGCTTTCAACACCTGCAGCGGCTGATTGCAATCGGGGCATAGTGCTTGCAGCGCAATATCTTTATCGCACGTTTCGCAGTGCGCCATTCCGTTGACGGGTTCCAGCTCTGCATGGCAATCCGGACAGATAACAGACATCGTGACTCCTTAAAAAGGTTTTGAGTTATTTTACCACGCCGCTCAGTGCGGGCCACGCAGCTGCTGCTGTAATTGCAGTAGCAATTCGACCTCTTCCAGCCGACGCTGCGTGGTGAGACTCACCTCTTCTGGCGCGCACTCATACAGGCTTTTGTCGCCCAGAATATGCTCTGCCAGACAGTGCGCGTAGATGGCGCCTGGACGCGTCCAGCGCTGCACGTTTTCATCCTCAATCAACTCAATCACATCCTCAGCGCCGCGCCTGTCATGGCTAACGATTCGACCATCGCGCAAATGCAGCCGGATCCCTTTCTGTCCGCCAGCGGGTCCGGCGTATTTATTGAGCCAGATATCGACCGGAATACCGCTCACGGTCCCCCGAAGATGCGCTTCGCCTTCCGCGGTGTGCAGATCGCCTTTGGCTATCGGGCGGCCAAGCCTGTCTTTTGCCGAGATTAACTGCAACGACAATTCACCACTTCCCCCCAGACCACGCAGGGTATCGCGCATCATCGCCAGAACGTGAGTGCCAATATCAATAATCACCCCATCAGGATGCTCAAGCTGACGGGTATCCGGCTCGCCCGTAGCAAAGTTCAGCGCGATTGGCTCGCCCGCCGCGTTGAAGCCGCTTGGCTCCTGAAGAAAGCCCTCGATTTTGACGATCTCATCAAGTTGGCCCTGCGCGACTTGTATAGCCCCCGTGCGCGCCATCCAGTGATCGAGCGCCAGCACGCGAGACGCGGCTTCAGGTTCTGCGAGCAGCGCTTTAAGTCTTTCGATTTGCGCAAGCGTAGCCACCACCGGTTTTTCCACCACGATACGTTGAACTGGCGAGGCTAAGGCTTGCTCCAGCGCGTCGAGGTGATGCAGTGACGAGGTGGTGATAAACAGAGTATCCATCGGCGTCGCCAGCAGTTGTTCCAGAGTCTGGCAGCGCGTCACGCCTTCCAGCTCGCGCTCAGGGCGAAGATCATAGCCCAGGCAGCTGACTGTATGACCAAAAATCTGGCGTAACGCCGGTAAGTAGGCCGTCTCCACCACGGCGCCAAGCCCAATAAAACCTAACCGCATGTTTCACTCCACACTTAACTTGTCGGGAGACAAAAGACAAAAAACCCGACGGAGTCGGGTTTTGGATTTCGCAATTACTTGCCTTTCTTGATGTGCTTGATCAAACGCTTACGCTTACGCATCTGGTTCGGCGTCAGGGTGTTACGTTTGTTGGCAAACGGGTTATCCCCTTCCTTGAACTGGATGCGGATAGGCGTGCCCATCACGTCCAGCGATTTACGGAAGTAGTTCATCAGATAGCGTTTGTAGGAATCCGGCAGGTCTTTCACCTGGTTACCGTGAATCACCACGATTGGCGGGTTGTAACCACCTGCGTGAGCATATTTCAGCTTCACGCGACGGCCACGCACCAGCGGCGGCTGATGGTCTTCTGCTGCCATGGTCATAATACGGGTCAGCATCGCGGTGCTTACACGACGAGTGGAGCTGTCGTAGGCTTCGCGAACGGATTCGAACAGGTTGCCCACGCCGCTGCCGTGCAGCGCAGAGATGAAGTGCACGCGTGCGAAGTCGATGAAGCCCAGACGGAAGTCCAGCATCTCTTTAACTTGCTCACGCACTTCGTTGCTCAGGCCGTCCCATTTGTTGACGACGATAACAAGTGAGCGCCCACTATTGAGGATAAAGCCCAGCAGGGAAAGGTCCTGATCGGAGATACCTTCGCGCGCGTCAATGACCAGCATGACCACGTTGGCATCTTCAATCGCCTGCAGGGTTTTGATAACGGAGAATTTTTCCACCACATCGGTGATTTTCCCGCGCTTACGCACACCGGCGGTATCGATCAGCACGTATTCGCGCTCATCGCGTTCCATCGGGATGTAGATGCTGTCACGGGTGGTGCCCGGCATGTCGTAGACCACAACGCGGTCTTCGCCGAGAATACGGTTAGTCAGTGTGGACTTACCGACGTTAGGGCGACCGACGATAGCGAGTTTGATAGGCAGATCCTGCGGATTGAAATCATCCTCAGGCTCTTCTTCTGCGCCCTCTTGATCAGCTTCGAACTGTGCCCAGTATTCGGCATCTTCGTCCACTTCTTCCGGCGGGTTCACTTCGTCAACCCACGGCAGCAGAACGGTTTCGAGCAGGCTGGTGACGCCGCGGCCATGAGACGCAGCAATCGGGTAGATTTCACCCAGGCCCAGGGCCCAAAAATCCGCGACCGCCTGATCGGCATCGATGCCGTCAGTTTTGTTCGCCACCAGGAAGGTAGGTTTTTCGCGGGAGCGCAGGTGTTTGGCGATAGCCGTATCGGCAGGCATCAGGCCCGCACGTGCGTCTACCATGAACAGAACAATGTCCGCCTCTTCAATCGCCAGCAGAGATTGCTCTGCCATGCGCGTTTCCACACCGTCTTCTGTACCGTCGATACCACCGGTATCGATACAGATAAACTCGCGACCTTCCACTTCAGCACGACCGTACTTACGGTCACGAGTCAGCCCCGGGAAATCCGCCACCAGCGCATCACGGGTGCGTGTTAAACGGTTAAAAAGAGTGGATTTTCCAACGTTCGGGCGCCCGACAAGCGCGACCACAGGTACCATGTTTGAAGCCTCATAAAATTCAAATAAACGTCGCAGTTGCGGCGTTTTTATAAAAGTCAAAACGGCCCCTGAGTTAACAGGAGCCGTTTATTATACTACAAACGAGACGATTAACGCGTGATCGCGTAGAGCGTACCGTCTTTTGCCTGAATCAGCAGTTTGCCGTCAGCCACAACCGGATCGGTCAGGAAACCGGAGCTGTCGACTTTTTCCTGCGCCACGAAGCGGCCCGTTTCCGGATCGATCCAGTGCATGTAACCTTCGCTATCACCGACGACCAGGCTGCCATTGTACAGCGCAGGCGCGGTCAGCAGACGGTGCAGCAGATCGCTTTGCGTCCACAGCGTCACACCGCCATCGGTGTTCAGTGCCAGCAGGCGGTCGTTTTGGTCAACCAGGTAGATACGGTTGCCATCAACGATGAAATCGTTCACTGAACCCAGCTCACGTTTCCACATGACCTGACCACTGCGCAGATCCAGCGCCGTCAGGTTGCCGTTGTAAGCCAGGGCATAAACCACGTTGTCGACGATGACTGGTGTAGTATCCACATCGCTCAGACGGTCGATTTCAGTCGGACCTGTTGCCTGAGAGATACGCTGCTGCCAGATCATCTGACCCTGCTGCATCAGCACGGCGCTCACGCGACCGTTGTCACCACCGACGATGGCTGCACCAAAGGCGGTAGCCGGTGCCGATTCGCCGCGCAGAGACAGGGCTGGCATATCCAGGTTCACGGTCCATTTCACCGCACCGTCAGCTTCGTTCAGCGCCTGCAGCTGGCCGTTGCTGGTATGAATCAGCACCACGCCGTCGCTAACAACCGGACGAGACAGGGCTTCACCCGCTACGCGAGTCTGCCATGCGATAGAACCATCGCTGGTGTTCAGCGCATAAACCTGCGCTTTTTCGCTACCGATATAAACATGGCCACCGGAAACGGTCACGCCACCCGAGAGCAGCGCCGGAGTACGGGAGAACCAACCGTCTTTCTCGGCCAGATTCACAGACCAGACTTCTTTGCCGTCGTCCGCGTTAAACGCGCGCACGGTGCCTTTGCGGTCAGCAGCATAGACAACGCTATCGGCAAACGCCGGATGCAGGTTGGAATAGAAATCACCAATACCGCTACCTACGGAAGAACTCCACGCGGTAGACGGGGTAAACTGGTTTTCAACCGTCGGCAGCGGGGACATTTTGACAACATCTTCTTCGCCACTGAACAGTGAACAGCCACTCAATAACGTAACGGAAAGCAGTCCTGGCAGAAGTAATTTACGCAATTGCATCGGGTCCCTCTCAGACGGACAAATTATTTATTTTCATCTGCATCATTTCGCTCAGTGCAGGAGAGGCGTTACTTTTCACACCCGCTTCCCACGCGCTGCGCGCGCCTTGTTTGTCGCCTTTGCTCAGCAGAGCTTCACCGCGCAGGTCAGCAACAATCGCTGCAAAACCTTCGCCTTTCACGGTGTCGAGCGTTTTCAGCGCGTCGTCGGCTTTATTCTGCTGAACCTGAATACGGGCGAGGCGTAAATTAATGACCGCTTTCAGATTATCGTCGCTGGCCGCAGCCAGTCCCTGATTCAGCTGAGCCACCGCTTTATCCAGTTCGTTTTTATCCACAAACTGCTGAGCCACTTCCAGCGCAGCCAGTGCACCGTAGGTGTTTTTGTTGTCAGCTGCAAATTTCTCTGCGGCAGCCAGCGTTTGTGGCTGATCGGCGCGAATGGCGCTCACAGTATTTTCATACGACAGGGAAGATTCGCGCGCGGAATCAGCCTGATGGCTGTTCCAGTAACGCCAGCCCATCAGCGCACCGACACCCAAAATCACCCCAACCACCAGAGCTTTGCCATTTTCGGCAAAGAAGCGCTTAATCGCATCAACCTGGTCGTTTTCGTTCTCGTACATTTCCACGCTGTTCTTCCTCTTACCAAGTCAAAGCGCGCAAGTGCGCAGCAACGCTGTCCTGCGTTACGGTTGTTTGCTCACCAGAGCGCAGATCTTTCACCACCACTTCGCCAGCAGCCACTTCGGACTCGCCCAGCACCAGTGCGATAGTTGCGCCCCACTTGTCGGCACGGGCAAACTGCTTTTTGAAGTTGCCACCACCGTGGTTGGTCATCAGCTTAACGCCCGGCAGCGCATCGCGCAGACGTTCGGCAAACTGCATTGCTGCAGACTGCGTATCCGCGCCTGAAGCCACCAGGTATATATCGACAACAGATTCTGCTTTAAATTCCGGATTAACTGCCTGAACCAGCAAAACAAGTCGCTCAAGACCCATCGCGAAGCCGACCGCAGGGGCAGCACGACCACCGAGCTGTTCAACCAGACCGTCATAACGACCGCCTGCACAGACAGTACCCTGCGATCCGAGGCTGGTGGTGACCCACTCAAACACCGTGCGGTTGTAGTAATCCAGACCGCGCACCAGACGCTGGTTCACGGTATAGGCAATACCCGCGTCTTCCAGCAGTTTGCACAGGCCAGCGAAATGCTCGCGGGAATCTTCATCCAGATAGTCACCCAGCGCCGGGGCATCGTTCAGCAGGGCCTGCACTTCCGGGTTCTTGGAATCCAGAACGCGCAGCGGGTTGCTGTACATGCGGCGCTGGCAGTCTTCATCCAGCTTATCTTTGTGCTGTTCCAGGAACGCGACAAGCGCATCACGGTAGTTCGCACGCGCTTCGAGGGAACCGATAGAGTTCAGCTCCAGCGTAACGTGCTGGGAGATCCCCAGCTCACGCCACCAGCGCGCGGTGAGCATGATGAGCTCGGCGTCGATGTCTGGCCCTTGCAGACCAAAGACTTCAACACCCAGCTGATTAAACTGACGGTAGCGGCCTTTTTGCGGACGTTCGTGGCGGAACATCGGGCCGATATACCACAGGCGCTGCTCCTGATTGTACAGGAGACCATGTTCGATGCCGGCGCGTACGCAGCCCGCTGTACCTTCCGGGCGCAGAGTCAGGCTATCGCCGTTGCGGTCCTCAAAGGTATACATCTCTTTTTCAACGACGTCGGTCACTTCGCCGATCGCACGTTTAAATAACGGGGTCTGCTCTACAATCGGCAAACGGATTTCGCTGTAACCGTAGCTGCCGAGCACCTGTTTCAGTGTGCCTTCAATGCGCTGCCAGATGGCGGTTTCGCCAGGCAGATAATCGTTCATGCCGCGGATGGCTTGAATGTTTTTTGCCACGTTTATTCTCTTTCTATATACAAAAAAGAACCCGAAGATTCATTAATCCAGGGTTCAATCATACATGGGAAGCCTTTGGCTTCCCATCACGTTATTTTTCAACTTGCTGAATACTGATGCGCTGGGCTTCATCCAGCATCGTCGCTTTCGCGCGGATGCGGGCTTCCAGCTGATCGATCATGTCGTTGTTATCCAGACGATCTTTACGAACACCATCTTCATAAAGGCCGCTTTTCTTGTTGCCGCCGGTCACGCCGAGCGTTGACACCAGCGCTTCACCCGGACCGTTCACGACACAGCCGATAATGGAGACATCCATCGGCGTGATCAGATCTTCCAGACGTTGCTCCAGGGCGTTGACTGTACCAATCACGTCAAACTCCTGACGCGAACAGGTTGGACAGGCAATGAAGTTGATCCCGCGCGCACGAATGCGCAGGGATTTCAGAATGTCGAAACCGACTTTGATCTCTTCAACCGGATCCGCCGCCAGGGAAACACGCAGGGTATCGCCGATCCCTTCGGAAAGCAGCAGACCAAGACCGATCGCCGATTTCACGGAACCACTGCGCAACCCGCCCGCTTCGGTGATCCCGAGGTGCAGAGGCTGTTCGATCTGCTTCGCCAGCAGACGATAAGATTCCACGGCCAGGAACACATCAGAGGCTTTTACGCTGACTTTGAACTGATCGAAGTTCAGACGATCGAGGTGATCCACATGACGCATCGCGGATTCGAGCAGCGCCTGTGGCGTCGGTTCGCCGTATTTTTCCTGCAGATCTTTTTCCAGCGACCCGGCGTTGACGCCGATGCGGATAGGGATATTTTTGTCGCGAGCACAGTCAACAACGGAGCGGATACGCTCTTCGCTGCCAATGTTACCTGGGTTGATACGCAGACAATCCACACCGTATTCCGCGACTTTCAGCGCGATTCGGTAATCGAAGTGGATATCGGCAACCAGCGGAACATTGACCTGCTGTTTGATGAGTTTGAACGCCTCAGCGGCATCCATGGTGGGCACAGAGACGCGGACGATATCCGCGCCTACGCGCTCTAATGCTTTGATTTGATTGACCGTCGCCTCAACATCCGTGGTACGGGTGTTGGTCATCGACTGGACGGCAATGGGTGCACCATCACCAATCGGCACATTCCCAACGTAAATCCGTTTAGATTTTCTACGTTGAATCGGAGCCTGGTTATGCATGAATTGTCTCCCGCGTTACTCGCCTGTTACTGTGCTGCAGATTGTTCGGCATTAACGGTAAGACGCGCAACCTGATTAGTTCTGATAAAACGGCTCAGATCGACAGGTTTTCCTTGATACTGGATCTGTACCGCTGCCGGAGCACCGATTTTAAGCTTATACGGCGCCTGACCCGTTAGATTTAATGTGCCATCTTTACGCTGCAGGCCGCTGAACAGTTTTTTGCCTGTCGCGTCAGTCACTTCCAGCCAGCAGTCGGCAGAGAAGTTCATCACCAGCGCGTTTGGATCGGCTGCAGTGGTGCCCGCGACGCCCGCCTGGTCAGTCGGCAGGGGTTGAGCGGTGTTAGCCGTAGCCGCTGGAGTGGTCGTTGCTGCCGGAGCGGTGTCCACATTCGCCTGAGAAGGCGCAACCACGGCGTTTTGCGCCGTCGTTTGATCCGGAGTGGTCACCGGCGCTGGCGTTTGGGTAGGTTCAACAGCCTGAGGATCGGTAGCCGCTGTTTGAGGCTCGCCAGAGGTGGTGCTGCTGTCGGTGTTTAACGGCACGCTTTGCGCGCCGTCGTTACCGGAATTGTTAAGCTCTGCAGATGACTGATCGGCCATGGTGGTGATCTCTTCCTGCTGCGCTTTATGGTTTTGCCACCACCATGCGCCCGTCAGACCAATCACCACAAACAGCACCAGCCAGGTAAAACTCATCAGCCAGCCATCACGTTTTTTACGACGTTTGCCCAGAGAGAAGGTCTGCATCGGCGCGACTTTCGCCGCACGTACCGGTGCCTGTTTTTCCATCATTGGCAACAGTTCTTCTTCAGGGATATGCACCAGTTTTGCATAAGAGCGGATGTAACCACGCAGAAACGTTGAAGCGAGATCGGCCGGAGCCTTATCTTCTTCAATATCGCGAACCGTGGAAACCTTCAGGCATAAGCGTTCTGCAACAGCTTGCTGGCTGAGTCCGAGTTGTTCACGGGCGTTGCGAAGACGAACGCCGGTGGAGAGTGCTTCATTTTGGTCGTGAGTGGCTTCAGTATTCATTCGCTACAACTACTTACTGGTACGTGTAAATTAGGGTTCAGGCGCCGGTGAGTCACAATGCCACCCGCACCGCGAAACTTCTGGTCATTTAACCTTAGACAGACAGTTAGTATAAGACGGTCCGGCCTTAGTTGACAGTGAAGCGCTTCTCATGAGGCTAAACTGTTGTTGCGACGTTACATACTGCCTTAAAGTCGTCTGAAACGCACCGTAATTATTCAGCAATCACAATCTGGCTGACTGAATATTCAGTAAGCTAATGCGTCACGGCGTAAATCTGCACCGTGACGCATAATAATCACACAGCTTTGACGTCAATCGCCTCACCCTGCATGCGCTTACGCAGCGTACGCTTGGTGCGGTCAATCACATCGCCGGCCAGCTGACCGCAGGCGGCATCGATATCATCACCACGGGTTTTACGCACGATGGTGGTGAAACCGTACTCCATCAGAACCTTGGAGAAACGGTCGATACGGCTGTTGGAGCTGCGACCATATGGCGCACCCGGGAACGGGTTCCATGGGATCAGGTTAATCTTGCACGGTGTGTCTTTCAGCAGTTCAGCCAGCTGATGCGCATGATCGGTTTCGTCATTCACATGATCCAGCATCACGTACTCGATAGTCACGCGGCCCTGATTGGCGTTGGACTTCTCGAGGTAGCGACGCACGCCCGCGAGGAAGGTTTCGATATTGTACTTTTTGTTGATCGGTACAATTTCGTCACGAATTTCGTCGTTCGGCGCATGCAAGGAGATTGCCAGCGCTACGTCAATCATGTCACCCAGTTTATCCAGCGCTGGCACAACGCCAGAGGTGGAGAGGGTCACGCGACGTTTGGACAGGCCAAAACCGAAGTCATCGAGCATGATTTCCATCGCCGGAACGACGTTAGTCAGGTTCAGCAGCGGCTCGCCCATGCCCATCATCACCACGTTGGTGATTGGACGCGTACCGGTCACTTTTGCCGCGCCGACGATTTTCGCCGCGCGCCACACCTGGCCGATAATTTCGGACACGCGCAGGTTACGGTTAAAGCCCTGCTGCGCCGTTGAGCAGAATTTACACTCCAGCGCACAGCCAACCTGAGAGGAGACGCACAGCGTGGCGCGGTCTTCTTCGGGGATGTACACCGTCTCAACGCGCTGATCGCCTACCGCAATCGCCCATTTGATCGTGCCGTCCGAAGAGCGCTGCTCTTCCACCACTTCCGGTGCGCGGATTTCAGCCACTTCTTTCAGTTTGGTACGCAGCACTTTGTTGATGTCCGTCATGTCATCAAAGTTGTCGCTGCAATAGTGGTACATCCATTTCATCACCTGGTCGGCACGAAACGGCTTCTCGCCCATCTCTTTGAAAAACTCGCGCATCTGCTGACGGTTCAGATCCAGCAGGTTAATTTTTCCATTTTTAGTAGGAACCGCGGCAATGGCGACTTCAGAGGTGTTAACTAGTTCAGACATAATATTTTCCGGCCTCGTTGTTACACGTTATGGCCCGTGGAGGGTTGAAAAGAAACGCCCCGGTAGGCGGTCTGCTCTTCCGGGGCGTTGCATTGTACAAAGTCTGGCGCAGGGATGCCACGTTTGCACGCGGCATTTACGAAATTTATACCCTTCCCTGAGGAATTAACGGGTACGTGGGCAAACTTCGCCTTCTGCGAAGAAGTACGCGATTTCGCGCGCAGCAGATTCAACAGAGTCGGAACCGTGGGTGCCGTTCTCGGTGAAGCTGTCCGCGTAGTCAGCACGCAGGGTGCCAGCCAGTGCGTTAGCCGGGTTAGTTGCGCCCATCAAATCGCGGTGACGCTGTACTGCGTTTTCGCTTTCCAGCACGGAAACCACGATTGGACCGGAAGTCATGAACTCAACCAGGCCGTCGAAGAAAGGTTTGCCGTCGTGCTCAGCGTAGAAACCGCGAGCCTGTTCAACGGTCAGATGCAGCATTTTGGTGCCAACGATTTTGAACCCTGCAGATTCAAAGCGAGCAAAGATGCTGCCAATAACGTTTTTTGCCACCGCGTTTGGTTTGATGATGGAAAAAGTACGTTCAATAGCCATGATAACCTCTGTGTTATGTTCTGTTGTTTTGCATACGTCTGTATAGATGGCGCGGATTATAGAGAGCAAAAACGCCATTGCCTATGGTTCGAAGTAACATTTTTTTAAAATAAGACGAGTTTTAGCAACAGGTCACATCTCAGACGGACGTTTCGCTACTGGAGGGTGAAATTCACCGTGGCGACTTGCCCCGTCTCATCCAATACCAGTAACTGATAATCCCCTGCTTTATCAAGCTGTAAAGTGTAAGCACGTCCTTTAACATTGAGAGGTTCCCCATTCAGGAACCACCAGCGCTGGCTATCGCTGCCGATGGCCTGTAACGGGAGCGAAACGCGTGACTCACCGGGCAAACGTTTGATCAGTGCTCCTTCCCGCACACCGGACAGCATCAGCGGCGCGGGGGAATCTTGCGACAGCGGCGGACAAACAGCCGAGGACGCCGGGATGCGCGCAGCTCTGCGCTCAGACGCAGGCAGCCAGGGTTCAAGCGGTAGCGGCCAGACGTCGAGAATTTTCTCCTGCGCACCAGGGCAATCGGCTGCGACGCGTTTGCCTTCGCTATCCAGCCAGACCGGGAATCGAATCCCGCGAATCCCCTCCTGCTCGGGCAGCAACAGGGTCGGCGGCTGGCTCCCGTCGAGCAGCCAGGTCGCCAGCCGACGTCGGCAGTTCTCGCTCCCTTCCGGCAGGGATTGCCCACCCGGCCAGCAGATCACCCCACGGCTGACCGAAGCCGGACGCGGATCGCGCGGTAAGCGCCCCTCGTCGACCGTCGAACTCGACTGGAGCATATTGTTTACCTGATTCAGCAGCGGCACGGCCCTGGCGAAACCAAACTGCCCGGCGACAGGCGTTCCGTCCGGGCGCCCGGTCCAGATGCCAATGATATAGCGCGCATTGAGCCCGATGGCCCAGGCGTCGCGATAGCCGTAGCTGGTGCCGGTTTTCCACGCCAGCGGCGCAACCTGCGGCAGTGCGCCATCCGGCAGCGGCTGCGCTTCGTTGCCCAAAATTCGGCGAATGATCCACGCCGACCCCGGCGAAAGAAGCGGGCGCTCAATGAGTGGATCGCCCGGCTGCACGCGCAGCTGCCCCGCTTTACCCTGACGGGCAAAGGCGCTGTAGGCTGCGGTGATATCGGCCAGCCGCGCCCCCGCCCCGCCGAGGATCAGCGACAAGTTCGGCTGCGCGCCAGCCGGAAGGATTAGGCGTAATCCGACGTTGCTTAACATCCCGGTGAAACGTTTAGGACCGTAGGCCTCCAGCACCTGCACGGCAGGCAGGTTCAGCGAGCGGACCAGGGCTTCGCTCATACTGACGGGGCCGTGAAATCCGCTGTCGAAGTTGCCAGGCCGATAGTCACCCGTGCGGCGAGGCACATCCTGCAATAACGAGGCGGGATGGATCAGGCCATCGTCCAGCGCCATGCCATAGACAAAAGGTTTGAGCACCGATCCCGGCGATCGGATCGCGCTCACCATATCGACGTGGCTAAACCGGCTGTCGTCACTGATGTCCACCGATCCCACCCAGCCGCGCACCTTCATATTGGTATGATCGACCACGATCATCGCCAGAGAGCTACGCGGTGGCAGGCGGGATTTCCAGTTCATCGCCAGCTCTTCGAGCTGTCTTTGCAGCGAGGCATCCAGCGTGGTGACAATTTTGTTGTCACGGCTTTTACCGAGCATCATGCGGGAGAACAGCGGCGCCAGCTGCGGCATTTGCCGCGGGGCCAGCCAGACCGGCTCCTGACGCGACTCTTTCACCTGCTGCGCGCTCCAGACGCCCTGCGTCACCATGCGTTCGAGCACTTTATTGCGTGCGGCTTCCGCGCGATCCGGCCAGCGGTCCGGGCGCAGACGGCTCGGCGCCTGCGGGAGTACCGCCAGCAGCGCGGCTTCGGAGTAGCTTAACTGCGCCGGTGATTTCCCAAGATAGGCCCAACTGGCCGCCCCGACGCCCTGCAAGGTTCCGCCAAAGGGGGCGCGATTGAGGTAGAGGGTGAGAATATCGCGTTTGGAAAGGTGCCACTCCAGCTGCATCGCCCGCCAGAGCTGGCGCACTTTACCGCCAAAGGTACGCGGATGCGGATCGAGCAGACGCGCCACCTGCATGGTAAGCGTACTGCCGCCCGAGACCACTTTGCCGGAGCTCAGATCCTGCCAGGCTGCGCGCAATACGGAGAACGGATTGACGCCCGGATGATCCCAGAACCAGCGATCTTCATACTGGATCAGGGCATCAAGATAGCGAGGCGAAACCTCTTCGATGGTAACCGGATAGCGCCAGATCCCGTCGCTATCGGCAAACCGCCACAGCGGCGTACCTTTTTCATCGACCACCACGCGCGCCGGGTTGACCTCTTTCAAAGGCAATGGCCACAGGCGATCGGCGACGACAATCAGCGCCCATAAAACGAGAATCGCTCCCGCCAGCCACAGCCAACGGGAGCGAATGAGTCGGGAAAATCTCACCTTACGGAACGACAATCAGCGGGCCGCTGGCGGCACCCGTTGCCCGCCACTGGGGAACGTACATGGATTCCACCATCGGCACCGGCACCTCGTAGGTTCCCGGCGTCACGGCACGTGCCAGGTACACCAGCGTTACCGGCTGGCCTTCGTTCACCGGAACCGCCGCGACAAAGCGATCGTCGCGGAACTCCATGTGCTGAATATCGGCCTGTTGCATCTGGTTGAGCAGGTTCTGCACCTCGCTGCCGCTGTCCTGAAGGCTGGCGCTGCTGCTGGCGAGATTCTGGTTTTCCAGCTCAAGCCCAGCCGGGAGCAGATCAACCACCAGCGCATCCGGTACGTTTTGATTGGCCTTCACTTCCAGCCAGACCAGTACCAGCTCACCGCTCTTCAGGGAAGAGAGGGATTTGGTGCTGCCGTCGGTCGCCAGAATATGGCGCTCGATTTGCAGAACGTTGGACGAGGGTTGCGGTGCATATTCCGGATAACCGGTGCTATCGAGGCGCACCCACAGCGGCGTGGTACCGCTGTTGGTTACCTGCAGCGTGCCCAGCTGATCGCCAGTCACATTTTGCACCTGAGACTTATCATTGCTCAGCGCTTTGTCAGAGAGACTGGTGGTCGCCTGCCAGGCACCGGAGAGCGTCTGGAGCGAACGTCCGGCCAGGAACAGAGCATTACTTTCCTGGGTCGAGAGCCAGCGCTGGCTGAACGCCTGCTGAGAGAGCGTATTCAGCAGCGTGTTTTGCGCATCCGGCAGCAGCTTGTACTCTTCCAGCAGGGAGAGCATCAGGGCGTTATCGCGCAGTTGACTGCCGTAATCCGCCATCCAGTTTTTGCTGTCGCTGCGCGGGGTTTTCATCGCCAGATCCAGCGCCTGCTGGCTGCGTGGCGCATCGCCCATCAGTTTCAAAGCCATCCCGAGCTGCATCAGAGGCAGGCCCGAACCGGTCTGCGCACGACGATCCCAGATTTCACGCAGTGCGCCGAGCGGTGCTTTTTGCTGGCGCGCCAGCACCAGTGCGGCATACGCCTGTACGGCAAATTTACTCGCCTGGGTGTCATCGCTATAGCGAATGGACATCATGCTGGGATCCTGCAGATAGCGCAGCAGGCGGCTGTTCGCATTGTTCACCGCGTCGGCTGGCACGCTGTAACCCTGCTCACCCGCACGGACCAGGAAGTCGGTGACGTAAGCCGTCAGCCAGTACTCTTCCGGACCATTTTTATCCCACAGGGCAAAACCGCCATCATCGCGTTGCATCTGCAGCAAGCGGGAGATCCCGATATCAATTGCCGCGCGACGTTTGTCATCCGTATCACCTTTGATGCCGAGCGCGCTCAGCTGTGCGGCGTTGGTGTAGAGCGACGGGAACAGGCCGCTGGCGGTTTGTTCCAGACAGCCATACGGATACGCCTGCAGTTCGCGGATATAGCGCGCCAGATTGAGCGGCGGTTTACCGCTGAGCAGCAGTTGCCCTTGCAGCGTGGCCGGAGAGAACCCGGTGATATGCTGCGCCGGAGCCGTCCAGCTTTCGCCAGGGTTTAGCATCGCGCCGGTATTGACCGTCTGCGCCGGGAATGCCGGACGCACGCCGATTTTCCAGCTCTTCTGCTGCGGCGCGAAGGTTTCGCCCGGCAGCTGAAGGCCGGTCACCTGGGCCGTAATTTCACCGTCGCCGTAGCCTTCCAGCGCACGCACTGGAATGAACAGTGTGGTACGCACGCCCGGATCCAGTTGGACAGGCTGCGGCTGTGCGCCTTCGAGCGACATTAAGCCCGACGCGGTGAGCGCGACGTTGAGCGTCTGGGGTTTGTCGGTCAGGTTGGTCAGATCCAGCGTCAGCCGGGTGGCATCACCGCTTGCCAGGAAGCGCGGCGTATTCAGCTCGGTAATCACCGGCGCGGCGACAATCACTTTGCCTTCGTTACTGCCAAAATCATCCTCGGTCCAGGCCTGGGCCATGACACGCAGCTCACCGTTGAAATCGCCAATCGGTAAGGTGATCGTCCCTTCACCGTTCGCATCCAGTGCCACAGGCTGCGCCTGTTGAGCGATAATGGTGACGTGATTCACCGGCGGTTTACCGCCGCGTTTCAGCTCATCACCATCACCACCAAAGCGCAGCGCCGCCATACGACCCTGTCCTTCGATGACCTGACCGTAAATGTCATAGATGTCTGCGCCATAGCGTTTCTGACCGAAGAAAGCCTGCCACGGATCGGGAGTGTCGTAATCGGTGATATTCAGCACGCCGCTGTCCACAGCAGAAACCAGGACGTTCACTTTCTGCGGCACACTGCCCTCTTTCACGCTGGCTTTCACTTTCACCGACAGCGTCTGATTAGGGCGCATTTTCTGCGGAGTATCGAGGGCAATATTCAGACGACGGTTTTCGTCGCCCATCGGCAGATGCAGCAGACCGACGGCGCGTTTAGGCGTCGCTGATTTAGATTTATCTCCCGGACGTACCACCAGCGTGCTGAGATACAGATCGTGACGCTTCCAGGCTTTGTCGACTGGAATAGCCATATCCAGGCCATTGGCCGGAACGTCGATCTCTTTCCACCACAGCGGGCCTTCGCTGGATTCGATCATCGCGTAGCCTTTACCTGCGGCAGGTGCGGCGATGTGCAGTTTTATGGTGTCGCCTGGCTGGTAAGAGGGTTTATCCAGTTTCAGCATCACCCGGTCCGGGCGCGCCGCGCCGGTGCCGTCGCTGTTATCCTGCCAGCTGTAACCCGCCCAGAAGCGCACGCTGCTGACCATCTCGTCAGGCGCTTTGACCTCCAGACGGTAAGAACCCCACTCTACCGGGAAGGTGACTTTGCCGGTTTCGTCGGCCTTGAGCGTCAGTTCCTGCTCGCCCTCCACCAGATCTTTTTGATCGAACTGAGACAGCCAGCCGTCGCTTTCCGACCAGTTCCAGTAGTAGTCGCGACGCTCGCGGATCAGGCGAACCTGAAGATCCGAGACCGCTTTTTTGGCCCCGCTGGCATCGGCATAGACAATGTCAAAACTGGCGTTGCCGTTTTCATCGACAATCGGCTGATTCACCGTGGTGTCGGTGCGATAGTCATACACCGCTTTGCTGGCAAACTGCGGACGTATGCCTGGCAGCGTATCGGCAGGCCAAATAGCCTGCTCCGCGCGGCGGGTGATCGGACGACCGCCCGACTCCAGCAGGCTGGCCTGGAGGATTAGCTGCAGCGGCGAGTGGGTCTCTTTCCACTGGCTTTCCGTCGAGACCTGGCCGCGCCCCTGATCGTTCAGGGTGAGCTGGACTTCATCCAGACTGCGGCTAAGGTTCTCTTCAGCGATATCACCAAACTGGAAGCCCGGTAACGCACTCACCGCCTCGCGCAGCGGACGCAGGAAAAGCTGCCCCTGCAGGCTGTTGCCGTTAGCCGGTGCGCCGTACAGGTAGTAACCAACAACATCGAAATTGACTTCATCCTGGGTCGAAACGGGGATTTTCTGACCGGTCAGATTCAGCGCCATGCGCTCAGGCATGAAATCTTCGACGTGGAAATCCCACAGTCGCTGCTGGTTGTCGCCGGTGTTGGCGCGAACGTGCCACATCCCCGTTTGCGCGCCGCTATCCAGCGGATAGTTAAAGCGATAGAGACCGTTTTCCGGCTGGGCCACCACCGTGCGCGCTACCTGTCCATCCGGACGCAGCACTTCGAGTTTGACGGGCTGGTCCGGGAGCGGTTTGCCGTCGCTATCGCGCAGCAGACCGTTGAGGATCACCGTCTCACCCGGACGATAGAGATCGCGCGGGCCGAACATGAAGAATTGCTTGCTGTAACCTGGCTCACCGGCGATATCAAATTCCGCCAGGTCGAGCGCCGGGAGCTTGAGATCCAGAAGCGTCGTCTGGCCGTCTTTGCGGGCCAGAATCAGCGCTGCCTCTTTGTCGGTTTCGAGCTTCGCATGGCCGTCAGCGTCACTGGTGCCCTGCGCCAGCGTCTGGCCTTTATCGTTGAGCAACAGGACTTCAACGCCGGACTGCGCCGCGCCGTTTTCCAGGCTCTGAGTGAAAATATCGAGACGATTGTGATAGCGGTGCGCGGATAAACCGACGTCACTGAGCGTAAAGAGCGTGGCGGCATTGCTGTAATTGTAATGCCCTGCCTGATTCATCACCGCGATGTAAACGCCGGACTGTTGCAGCGGTTTGATATCGCGCAGCGGCAGCAGCAGTTTTTCACGGGTGTTGCGCGCCGGATTGAGATCGAATCGTCCGGTGTAAACCAGCTCGGCCATTTTCAGAAGATTGTCAGATTCCCAGTTGGTCAGGGAGTTACGGTACTCCCACTGGCTGACAAAGGAGGCCAGTGATTCCGGTTTTACACGGTAGAAGTTCACATCCACGTTGTTGACGTTGAGCGCCATCACCGGCAGTCCTTCAACGACTTTGCCCGGCAGGAGCGAGCCGCGGCTGGCAAAGCCAACGGTCGGTTCGATGTCCCGCGTGGTGATCGCTTTTTCGTAATCAATGCCGAAGGTGGCTTTGTTGAGCGCCTGCAAGTCACGCTCAACGGTGACCACCAGATTGCGGTTCGGCTCCAGATGGCGCAGACGAAGCTCTTTCAGATTGGGAGCCAGTTCCCATGCACCGTCCACTTTGCCGCTCTTTTTATCGACGACGTGAACCGTGCGGGCGAAATCCTGTTCGGGATTTAGCGGGACGGAGAAAGTCAGAACCAGGGTAGATGCGCCATCGAGCTGCACTTCGGAAGCATCCAGCAGCGTCAGGGCTTTGCCTGCACTTTGCGAAGCCAGCTTCGCGAGCTTTTCAGCATCCGGTTTTTCAGGTGTTTTCGGTGTGGTCGCGGAAGCGGCTGGTGCAGCCGCCTGAGGTTTATCGTCGTTGTTATCGCAACCGACGAGCGTAAACGTGGTGAGTAGCGCGAGAGAGAGCGCAGCTAAGCGAAACGGTGTCATCCTTTATCCCTGGTCCGTGGAGCCTGTTAGTCGTCGTCCGACTAAGTATTATCCGCAAGTTTCACTAATACAAAAGTCCAATTTTAGAATCTGGAAAGCGCCTCGCACATTGCTCACGGAAAACGCGCGGCAGCCACCGGGATCACAGTGTCGAAGGTTACATGTTACCTTTCGCGTCATTTGTTTTTAAAACAATAAGATAGCTGGATAAGTTGACGCACCACCTGCTAGCTTAATACTCAGACGCACCCTGAGTGCGCGGTTCACTTAGAGAGATAGCCATGAAACGAGCCGTGAACGCCCTACAAAATTTCGGAAAATCATTGTACGGACCGGTACTTATCTTACCGATTGTCGGGCTGTTTATCGCCTTCGGCAACGTATTGGGTAACGGTAATCTTGCCGAGTATGTGCCGTTTCTCGGCCATCCTCTGATTCAACACACAGGGCAGCTGATTGCTAAATCGGCGGTCTCGGTGCTGGTTAACCTTGCTCTCGTCTTTGCAGTCGGCATTCCCATTGGTCTCGCCACGCGTGACAAAGGTTACGCGGCGCTGATCGGCCTGGTGACTTTTGTGGTGTTTATCAATGCCATGAATGTGACGCTCCAGCTGCAAGGGCATCTGGCCCCCGCCGATCAGATGAAAGCTGCCGGGCAGAGCATGGTGTTAGGCGTCCAGGTGCTGGAGATGGGCGTGTTCGCCGGGATCCTCACCGGTGCTCTGTCGGGATACCTGTACAACAAATACTCCGGCGTACAGTTTAACGGCGCGATGGCGATCTACTCCGGGCACTGCTTCGTGGCAATAGTGATGCTGCCGGTGTCGATGATCCTCGGCGTGGTGATGAGCGAGCTGTGGCCTTTTGCCCAGCACGGGATCAGCGCCATGGCTCTTGCGATAAAAGGGTCTGGTCCTTTTGGCGTCGCGATTTACGGTTTCCTGGAGCGCATTCTGGTGCCAACCGGTCTGCATCACCTGGTTTATACGCCGTTCCTGTATACGGAGCTGGGCGGAACGCAGGAGGTGTGCGGCACCGTCTATCAGGGCGCGCGGAATATCTACTTCGCCGAAATGGCCTGCCCGGAAGTGAAACAGCTCAGCAGCACGGTGGTATGGGATGCGCGCGGGATCAGCAAGATGTTCGGCCTGCCCGCCGCGGCGCTGGCGATGTATGTGACCGCGCGGCCAGAGCGTAAAGCGCTGGCGAAAGCCATTCTGATCCCGGCGGCGCTGACCTCGCTGCTGGTCGGCGTGACTGAGCCGCTGGAGTTCTCTTTCCTCTTCGTCGCCCCGCTGCTGTTTGTGGTTCACGCGGTGCTGACCGGTCTCGGCATGATGCTGTTCTACCTGTTTGGCGTCCACGCCATCGGCGCCAACGGCATTATCGATTTCATTCTCTACAACCTGCCGCTGGGCACGGAGAAGTCCAACTGGCCGATGTACATAGTGGTCGGGATGCTCATGTTCGCCCTCTACTTCATCGTGTTCCGCTTCCTGATCCTGCGCTTCAACATGAAAACACCGGGCCGTGAGGATGACGAACAGGAAACCCGCCTGTACAGCAAGCAAGAGTATCAGGCGAAGGGCAGCAACGACGGGCTGGGTGAGTCCATCGTGGTCGGTCTCGGCGGTCGAGCAAATATTGAAGTGGTGGATAACTGCTACACCCGACTGCGCGTCACCGTCAAAGATGTCGACATTATCGACGAGTCACGCCTCAAGGCGACGGGCGCGAAAGGCATTATCAAGCAAGGTAACAACGTTCAGGTGGTCTACGGGCTGCACGTCAAAAAAATGCGAGAAGCTGTTGAGACGTTTCTCTGAAGGAGCCAAACATGTTTAAACCTCCCTTTATTCTCTCCATTGCCGGTGGCGGCAGCACCTACACGCCGGGCATTGTGAAAAGCCTGATGGTCCAGCTGCAGGATTTCCCGCTGGCGGAAATTCGCCTGTACGACATCGACGCCGCGCGCCAGGACACCATTGCGCCAGTGGTCGAAAAAGTGATTCGCGACCACAGTCAGAGCATCAAATTTACCGTTACCCACGACCCGGAAGTGGCGTTCAGCGGGGCACACTTTGTCTTCGCTCAGATGCGCGTCGGGCAGTACAAAATGCGCGAGCAGGATGAGAAGATCCCCCTGCGCCACGGCGTGGTCGGTCAGGAGACCTGCGGCCCCGGCGGGCTGGCCTATGGTCTGCGCACCATTTTACCGATGGTGGAGCTGATCGATCTGGTGGAGCGTTACGCTCACGAAAAAGCCTGGATCGTGAACTACTCCAACCCGGCGGCGATTGTGGCGGAAGGCGTGCGCCGCCTGCGTCCCAACGCCCGCGTACTGAACATCTGCGATATGCCGGTGGCGGCGATGCGAAATATGGGCGCGATTCTGGGTGTGGATCGTCACAAGCTTGAAGTCGACTATTTTGGCCTGAACCACTTTGGCTGGTTTACCCGCGTGCTGGTGGACGGCGTCGACAGATTGCCGGAGCTGCGCCGCCACATCGCGAAATACGGCCTGCTGACGGAAGACGCCGCCAAAACCGACCCGCAGCACTCGGACCCGTCGTGGGTAAAAACCTGGCGCAACATTAAGCCGATCATGGATAACTTCCCGGAATACCTGCCGAACCCGTATCTGCAGTATTACCTGATGCCAAACCAGATTGTTGAGCATCAGAACCCGGACTACACCCGCGCCAACGAAGTGATGAACGGACGCGAGAAAAAGCTGTTCGCGGCGGCGGAAGAGTACAAACGTACCGGCATTCTCTCTGACGCTTTCCACGTCGGCGTGCACGGCGAGTTTATTGTCGATGTGGCGCGTTCGCTGGCGTTCAACCTGCGCCAGCGCCATCTGGTGATGGTCGAAAACCGTGGGGCGATCACCAACCTGCCGTACGACGCGGTGGTGGAAGTCCCGGCATATATCACCTCCGAAGGGCCAGAGCCGATTCGCGTGGGCCAGGTTCCGCTGTTCCATCAGACGCTGCTCCAGCAGCAGCTCGCCTCTGAGCAACTGCTGGTGGAAGCGACCATCGAAGGCAGCTACGAAAAAGCGTTGCAGGCATTTACCCTGAACCGCACCGTGCCGACGATGGAGCACGCGAAAGCCATTCTCGATGAGATGATCGAGGCCAACCGCGACTACTGGCCTGCGCTGCAAAAAGCGTGGCAGGACGGCGAAGCGGTGAAAAAATAAGGGCTTGCTCGCGAGTTGAACGTGGTGTGCTTGTCGGTGTCAGATAAAACACCGACAATCCTTTTTTAAGGAAAAAATGGAGGCACCCATGTCCACCTCATATTTTGTCGCAGCCGACTGGCTTATCGAACACAGCGACGATCCGGAAGTGCAAATCCTCGATGCGCGCATGGCCCCGCCAGGGCAAGAGCATCGCGACGTTCCCGCGGAGTACCGCGCCGGACATCTTCCGGGCGCGGTCTTTTTTGATATCGAAGCCCTCTCCGACCACACCTCTCCCCTGCCCCACATGCTGCCGCGCCCGGAAGCTTTTGCCGTGGCAATGCGCGAGCTGGGCATCAGCCGCGATAAACACCTGGTGGTGTACGACGAGGGCAATCTGTTCTCCGCCCCGCGCGCGTGGTGGATGCTGAAAACCTTCGGCGTCGAGAATGTGTCGATTCTGGCCGGTGGACTGGCGGGCTGGCAGCGCGACGAGTTGCCGCTCCAGCAGGGTGATGTTTCGCTTGCGGAAGGTGATTTTGACGCCACGCTTGACGCGAGCGTAGTGAAACGGCTGACTGACGTCCTGCTTGCCAGCCACGAGAACACGGCGCAAATCATCGATGCCCGCCCGGCTCCGCGCTTTAATGCTCAGGCAGACGAACCGCGTCCCGGCCTGAAACGCGGCCATATTCCCGGCGCGCTCAACGTGCCGTGGGGCGATCTGGTATTTGAAGGCGAGCTGAAAACCACCGACGAACTGAGCGAGATTTTTGAGCGTCAGGGTGTGGATTTGCACAAACCGGTGATTGCCAGTTGCGGCTCCGGCGTCACGGCCTGCGTGGTGATTCTGGCGCTGGCAACGCTCGGCGTGACCGACGTGACGCTGTACGACGGGGCGTGGAGCGAATGGGGTGCGCGGGACGATCTGCCGATCGAACCCGCTCAATAATGGATAACCGACTGGCAACGCTGCTGACGCGCGGGGAGTCTCTGACCCGCGCGGAATATCGCGTCCTGGCCCATCTCACGGAGCATCCGCTGCTGGTGGGCAATATCACGGTGCGCGAGCTGGCGCAGGCGACCTTCGTCTCAACAGCGACCATCATGCGTCTGTGCCAGAAGCTGGGGTTTAGCGGCTTTAGCGAGTTCATCTGGCACTGCAAACAGTTACTCACCGATACGCCGCACATTGCGAGCGAGGCTCAGGATTTACCGCACCTGCCCGCCCTGTTCAGCCAGTTTATCGCCAACTATCAGCAGACCTTTCAGTGGGTGACGGAAGAGAAGCGCCGTCATTTTGCGACGCTGCTGCGCGAGAAAGAGAGTTTCTTCCTGTACGGTGCCGGGTTTTCCTATCTCTTCGCCGAGTACCTGACCAAAAAGCTGCAGGTGCTGGGCAAAACGGCGTTTATTTCCGGACCGGGCGACAGCCGGAATATCTTTCTCAGTAACGCCGCGCGCTATCAGGTGTTTATCGCGGTGTCGCGCAGCGGCGAGACGGAGCAGGTGCTGGATAAAGCGCGGATCGCCAAAAACGTCGGCATGACGGTGATCGCCTTTACCCGCGCGTCAGCGAATACCCTGGCCGGGATGGCGGATTTGCATTTTGCGCTGTATGACGAAGCGGTGCATTTCGCCGCCGAAGCCGCAGGGGTGACGTCGTTTGAATCGAATCTGGTGCTGCTGATGGATTTGCTGTTGCTGGAAGCGACGGGGTGAGTGCTCACCCCGACCGCTTTAGATAATGCGGGTAGTTTTCAGATCGCGCAGGAAGCCGCCCCAGCGACGTTCGTAGAACGGCGTGATGTGCTCGGTAATAAAGTGGCTGATGCCCTTCTCACCTTTCACGACCTGACAGATATCAATCGGCTCGTCACCCGGCAGGGTGTCGGTGGCCACGCTGCCTGCCGCCTGAATGATCTCTTCGATGTCGCCGTCCGCTTCAATGCCGATCAGCAGAACGGGCTGTTCTTCGGCGCTCTCTTTGATCGAGCAGAGAAACGCGCGCTTCACCGGCTTGATGGTTTTAAACAGCGTGGTCAGGGAGTCGATCATCTGCGCCGGGGGTTCGGCCACTTCGGAGAGCAGCAGCGTTTCGCCGCCTTCCAGCACTTCCTGCGTGCTCAGCGGGTTGCCCTCTTCACCAATCAGATGGCTGATTTCGCGCGGGGTGAACTCTTTCCCGGTCGGGAGTTTGGCGTTGAGGAACAGGGTTTCGCCGAGCGTCATTTCAAACAGCGTACGCACCGGCATGACCACGAACGCCTGCTCGTCTTCGACCGCCTGCTGCAGGGCTTCCAGCGAGGTGAAGAACGGGATGACGGAAGTGCCGTCGTCTTTCTCCCAGTGCAGCAGATCCAGCGCGCTGTCTTCGACAACCTGCTCGCCTTCCGCCGCGGTTCCCGGCACCCAGACGGTAGATTCCAGCAGGGTGCGGAAAAATGCCGGACGGTGGGCGGGTTCAGTCGCCGCCTGCTCCAGCAAAGTTTCTAATTCGTTTTTGGTTTCGGACATAGTTTCGTTACGTTTATCGCCCGGCGGCGCTGCGCTTGCACGGGCCTACGGGTTTTGTAGGCCGGGTAAGCGCAGCGCCCCCCGGCATTAAGCCAATTACTCAGCCGTCAACAGATTCGCAATAGTACGCACACCCAGACCGGTGGCGCCCGCAGACCACTGCTCGACGCCCGCTTTACGGTAGGTCGCGGAACAGTCGATGTGCAGCCAGCCTTCGCGATAGTTTTCAACGAAGTGGGACAGGAAACCTGCCGCGGTGCTTGCGCCTGCCGGGTAGGCTGCGCTGGCGGTGTTGTTCAGCTCGGCAAAGTTAGACGGCAGCTGGCTGCGGTGGAATTCCGCCAGCGGCAGACGCCAGAACGGTTCGTTCTCAGCGGCGGCACTCGCCAGCAGACGCGCGGCCAGTTTGTCGTCGAAGCTGAACAGGGCGTGATAGTCGTTGCCAAGGGCGGTTTTCGCCGCACCCGTCAGGGTCGCCATGTCGATGATCAGCTCTGGTTTCTGCGCGGAGGCGTCAATCAGGCCATCGGCCAGCACCAGACGGCCTTCGGCGTCGGTGTTCATCACTTCAACGTTTTTACCGTTGCGATAGCGAATGATATCGCCCAGCTTGAACGCGTTACCGCTCACCATGTTGTCGGCGCAGCACAGGTAGAGTTTCACGCGCTTGTTCAGACCACGGGTGATAGCAAACGCCAGCGCGCCGGTGATGGTCGCCGCGCCGCCCATGTCAGATTTCATGGAGTCCATGAAGGCGCTCTGCTTCAGGCTGTAACCGCCGGTATCAAAGGTGATACCTTTCCCGACCAGGCACGCAAAGACCGGAGCCTGTTTGTCGCCGGTTGGGTTGTAATCCAGCGCCAGCAGGACCGGTGGACGCTCAGAGCCGCGACCCACGGTGTGAATACCCATGTAATTCTGCTCACGCAGATCTTCACCTTTGGTGATGCGATACGACATTTTGTCGCCTGCGGCTTTGCAGAGCAGATCGACCGCGCGCTGCGCCAGCTGCTCAGGACCGAGCTCTTCCGCCGGGGCGTTGATGGTGTCACGCACCCAGTCGATGATGGTCAGACGGTTTTCCAGCTCTTTCTGCGCGGCTTCATCGAGGTTTGCCCACTCGACTTTACGGGTGCCTTTCGGGCCTTTGTAGCCCGCCCAAAACGCCCAGCTGCGATCCGTGTCCCAGCCAACTCCAGCCAGCGTGACGTGCTTGATGCCCAGACCGTCAATTTTACGCGCGGCGCGCTGGATCAGGCCCAAGTCATCGGAATCGTTCAGGTGCAGGGTAATGCCGTCATTATTAATGCTGTAGGTGGCTTTGTCGCCCCAGCGTGCGTCCGCAGGCTGTGTAGAGAGCGTAATTTTCATCGCTTCGGTCATTTTATTTTTCCTTATTAGCAACTAGCAAACGGGCCGCCAGAGGCAGCCCGTTTCATTTTCTACTCTGCTTCATCTAACCAGACTAACAGAATCGCCTCCAGAATTTTTTCATTGGATGCGCTGGGATCGTCGTCAAAATCTTCCAGGTCGCAGATCCACTGATGCATATCGGTGAATCGTACGGTCTTCGGATCGAGATCCGGGTTGGCGTCGTATAGCGCCTCGCCGATTTCGCGGCTGTCGGTCCACTTCAGTCCCATACTACCCCCTGTTAGTGCTCGCGCGCATGGTTGATAGTGTAACGCGGGATTTCGACCACCAGGTCTTCATCGGTGACGCGCGCCTGGCAGCTTAAACGGCTGTCTGGCTCCAGACCCCATGCTTTATCCAGCATGTCGTCTTCGTCTTCGGTGCTTTCCGCGAGGGAGTCGAAACCTTCACGCACGATGCAGTGGCAGGTGGTGCAGGCACAGGATTTTTCACAGGCGTGTTCCACTTCGATACCGCCCCGCAGGGCAACGTCGAGGATGGTTTCGCCGGTCTCAGCTTCCAGAACTGCGCCATCCGGACAGAGGTCCGCATGAGGCAGAAAAACAATCTTTGGCATATTAAACCTCGTCCACGGACTGGCCTTTCAGCGCGGTACGGACAGACTGGTCCATACGGCGTGCGGCGAAATCCTGGGTTTGCTTATCAACGTTTTTAATCGCTTGTTCTATTGCGTCAGCGTCATCGCCTTCGGCCACCGCGCGTAACTGCGCAACGGCGTCGTCAATTACCTGGCGCTCTGCGGCGCTTAGCAGCGCGGCATCAGCAGTGAGTGCGCCTTCCAGACTTTCCAGCACGCGCGCGGCTTCGACTTTCTGCTCCGCCAGCATACGTGCCTTCACATCCTGTTCGGCATAGCTCATTGAATCCTGAATCATGGAGGCGATTTCGCCATCGGTCAGACCGTAGGACGGTTTCACCTGGATGGAAGACTCCACGCCGGTAGATTTTTCCATCGCCGTAACGCTCAGCAGGCCGTCCGCATCCACCTGGAAGGTGACGCGAATATGCGCCCCGCCCGCCGGCAGCGCCGGGATACCGCGCAGCGCGAAACGCGCCAGCGAGCGGCAGTCCTGAACCAGCTCGCGCTCGCCCTGCATCACGTGGATGGACATCGCCGTCTGACCGTCTTTGAAAGTGGTGAACTCCTGCGCGCGGGCCACCGGAATGGTGGTGTTACGCGGGATCACTTTCTCGACCAGGCCGCCCATGGTTTCCAGCCCTAAGGAGAGCGGAATCACATCGAGCAGCAGCATTTCGCTGTCCGGCTTATTGCCGACCAGAATGTCCGCCTGAATCGCGGCGCCAATCGCCACCACTTTATCCGGGTCGATGGAGGTGAGCGGCGTGCGGCCAAAGAATTCACCGACGCGTTCGCGCACCAATGGCACACGGGTTGAACCACCGACCATCACCACTTCCAGCACTTCGCTGGCTTCGACGTTAGCGTCTTTCAGCGCGCGACGGCAGGCCAGCAGGGTACGTTTTACCAACGCGGCAATCAGTTCGTTGAACTGCTCGCAGGTGATTTCCCCGCTCCAGCCCGCCACGTTAACGGTGACAGACTGCGCGTCGCTGAGCGCGATTTTGGCGTCGATAGCGGCGTCGAGCAGCTCGCGCTGCACGCGGACGTCGCTGCGATCGGCAATGCCCGCCTGTTCGCGAATGTAATCCGCCAGCAGATGGTCGAAGTCGTCGCCGCCGAGGGCAGAATCGCCGCCGGTTGCCAGCACTTCGAATACGCCACGGCTGAGGCGCAGAATCGAGATATCAAAGGTGCCGCCACCGAGATCGTAAACGGCAATCACCCCTTCCTGACCGGAGTCGAGGCCGTAGGCAATCGCCGCGGCGGTCGGTTCGTTGAGCAGGCGCAGCACATGCAGCCCAGCCAGACGCGCGGCGTCTTTGGTGCCCTGACGCTGAGCGTCGTCAAAGTAGGCCGGAACGGTGATCACCACGCCGTCGAGTTCGCCTTCCAGCGTGGCGGTCGCACGGGCGGCCAGCGCTTTCAGAATGTCAGCGGAGATGCGAATCGGGTTGAGTAAACCGGCATCGGTTGCGATCATCGGCAGGCCATTTTCACTGGCCTGCAGCTGATACGGCAGGTGCGGGTAACGTGTCTGGATATCGACCAGCGAGCGGCCCATCATGCGTTTTACCGAGCTGATGGTATTGGCGGGGTCTTTCGCGGCATTGGCGCGCGCGTCGTATCCCACAGAGTGGCCATGCTGCTGGTAGTAAACCACGGAAGGCAGCAGGTGACGCCCTTCGGCGTCTGCCAGGGTTTCGGCCTGGCCGCTGCGCACGGTCGCGACGAGAGAATTGGTGGTACCTAAATCAATGCCCACCGCCAGACGACGCTGGTGCGGTGCGGCGCTCAGACCAGGCTCACTAATTTGTAATAAGGCCATGTTAAGCTTCCAAAATCAGAAATCGAGCAGCTTTTCTTCGAGTTGTTCAGCACTGCTTCGCAGTTTATCGAGAAAACGCAGCTTGCGTACAGTGTCCGCCGCTACGTCCCACGTCTCGTTATTCAGTTGTTCAACCATCTGCTGATGGCGGGTATCGAACATTGCTTTCACCCGTTTGATGAAGCTTTCAAGACGGACTTCGTCTTTCGCCTGTTCGATCTCATCCAGCTCTTCGCGAAGCTCCAGCTGTTCCATCAGGAAAGCCGTGTCGCGAACGGTGTGTTGCTCGCTCGCCAGATCAAAACCGTGGAGTGAAAGCAGATACTCTGCGCGCGCGAGCGGGCTGCGCAGGGTTTGCCACGCCTGGTTGATGGTGGCCGACTGCGAAACCGCAGCCAGTTGCTCCGCCGGTGACCCGCTGGCAAATTTATCCGGATGGAATTGACGTTGCAGATCCTGGAAACGAACCGTCAGGGCCTGGATGTCGATCGGGTACTGGGCGGGCAACCCAAAGAGGGTGAAGTAATCCATAACAATCTCAGGGTTAGCCAGTTAGAACAAACCCCACACGTAGCCAGGCCACGGTGGGGTTTCGGTTAACGCGCAGTTAAACGTGGAAGCTTTCGCCGCAACCGCACTCGTCTTTTACGTTCGGATTGGTGAATTTAAAGCCTTCGTTCAGGCCTTCTTTCACAAAATCCAGCTGAGTGCCGTTGAGAAATTGCAGGCTCTTGCCATCGACTACTACCTTCACGCCTTTGTCTTCAAACACGGTGTCATCCGTCGCCGGTTCGTCAACAAACTCCAGTACATAAGCCATACCGGAACAGCCGGAGGTACGTACGCCCAGTCGCAGGCCAAAGCCTTTACCACGGTTCGCCAGAAAGGCGCTTACTCGCGCGGCAGCGCTGTCGCTAAGGGTAATCGACATACTCAAACCTCAATTATTTTGCTTCACGTTTGCTTTTATAGTCCGCAATGGCGGCTTTGATCGCGTCTTCTGCCAGGATAGAGCAGTGAATTTTCACCGGTGGCAGTTCGAGTTCGTCAGCAATATCAGTGTTTTTAATTGCCTGTGCTTCGTCCAGAGACTTGCCCTTCACCCACTCGGTGACCAGGGAGCTGGATGCGATCGCAGAACCGCAGCCGTAAGTCTTGAAACGTGCGTCTTCAATGATACCTTCATTGTTGACTTTAATCTGCAACTTCATCACGTCGCCACAGGCCGGTGCGCCGACCATGCCGCTACCAACGCTTTCGTCGCTGTTGTCGAAAGAGCCAACGTTGCGTGGGTTCTCGTAATGATCAATAACTTTTTCGCTGTAAGCCATGTTGAATTCTCCTTCGTACCGATTAGTGATGTGACCATTCAATGCTGTTCAGATCCACGCCCTGTTTGAACATTTCCCACAATGGAGAAAGGTCACGCAGACGGCCGATGGAGTTACGAACCAGCTTGATGGTGTAGTCAATCTCTTCTTCGGTAGTGAAGCGACCTAAAGAGAAACGGATAGAACTGTGTGCCAGCTCGTCGGTCATGCCCAGTGCGCGCAGCACGTAGGATGGCTCAAGGCTTGCAGACGTACAGGCAGAACCGGAAGAGACGGCCAGGTCTTTCAGAGCCATAATCAGCGATTCGCCTTCAACATAGTTGAAGCTGACGTTGAGGATGTTTGGAGCACCCTGTTCAAGGTCGCCGTTCAGATACACTTCTTCCATATCTTTCACGCCGTCCCACAGACGGTTACGCAGCGTGCGCAGACGCGCCATCTCGCTTTCCATCTCTTCTTTTGCAATACGGTAAGCTTCGCCCATGCCGACGATCTGGTGAACAGGCAGCGTACCGGAACGCATGCCGCGCTCGTGACCGCCGCCGTGCATCTGTGCTTCGATGCGGATACGTGGCTTACGACGAACGTACAGCGCGCCGATACCTTTCGGGCCATAGATTTTGTGGCCGGAGAAGGACATCAGGTCCACTTTCAGCTGGCTCAGGTCGATAGGCAGTTTGCCCACGCTCTGGGTGGCATCTACGTGATAGATGATACCGCGCGCACGGCAGAGTTCGCCGATGGTCGCGATATCCTGCACCACGCCGATTTCGTTATTAACGTGCATGATGGACACCAGAATGGTGTCGTCGCGCATCGCCGCTTCGAGCTCTTTCAGGTCGATAATACCGTTGCTCTGTGGGGCGAGATAGGTGACCTCAAAACCTTCACGCTCGAGCTGGCGACAGGTGTCCAGCACGGCTTTGTGTTCGGTTTTGCTGGTGATGATGTGCTTGCCTTTTTTCTGATAGAAGTTGGCCGCACCTTTAATCGCCAGGTTGTCGGATTCGGTCGCACCGGAGGTGAAAACAATTTCACGCGGGTCGGCGCCAACCAGCTCAGCAATCTGATTACGGGCGATATCAACCGCCTCTTCAGCATGCCAGCCAAAACGGTGTGAACGGGAAGCTGGGTTACCAAAGTTTCCGTCCAGGGTCAGACACTGCATCATTTTCTCGGCAACACGCGGGTCCACCGGCGTGGTTGCGGAGTAATCGAGATAGATCGGTAATTTCATTGTTCTATAAACTCCGTACATCGCTCTAATGCAAGGAATCAGGCTAACCGGCTGGATGTACGACCGAGTAGACGGGGCGAGCTAACGCCCCGGCCTGATTCGAAAAATCTTATCGTTTTTTTAAGCGCGTAACTTAACGTCGATCGCGTCTTGTCCGCGGGTGCTGCGTTGTGATTCATGGCTGTGCTGGCGGCCAGATACATCCAGAACTTCCTGGTTATTCACCAGTTCACCGAGGGTGATGTTGTTCAGGAAGCCGGTCAGACGGTCGCTCAGATCGCGCCACAGCGCGTGGGTCAGGCATTTATCGCCGCCCTGACAGCCGCCTTTGCCCTGGCAACGGGTCGCATCTACCGACTCATCAACAGCGCTAATAACTTCGCCCACTGCAATACTGCCCGCGTCTTTACCCAGCAGATAGCCGCCGCCTGGGCCGCGCACGCTGGAAACCAATCCGTTTTTACGCAATCTGGAGAACAGCTGTTCCAGATAAGAGAGGGAAATTCCCTGACGTTCAGAAATATCAGCCAACGGAACCGGGCCCGATTCAGAGTTGAGCGCAACGTCCAGCATCGCGGTCACAGCATAACGCCCTTTAGATGTCAGTCTCATGTCTTACTTAACCTCAAACTCGCCCCTGCCCGGGGTTTTTTATTGTAAAATGGGGGGTATTGCATAGCAGGGCCAAGTCTGACATTCCCGACTAAATTGGTCAACTATTTACTTGACTGTTTTAGTCAGGTATTTAGCCATATGTGCGCTCAAAGCCTTGCCGGGTGGCGCTTCGCTTACCCGGCCTACAAAATCGTGCGCACTACTCTTTATTCTTCTGCTCAATAATCGACGCCAGCATCCCGCGCAAAATGTTCAGTTCCTGCGTTTCCGGGCGAGCGCGGGTAAACAGACGGCGCAGCTTGTTCATCACCTGACCTGGGTGCGACGCGCGGATAAAACCGGTGGTCAACAGCGTTTGTTCCAGATGACCGTAGAAACGCTCCAGATCGTCCACCAGCGGATACGCGGCCTCTTCTTCCTGCTCGGCGCTGACGCCTTTTTCCTGGGTTGCCAGCCACGCCATACGTACTTCATAGGCGATAACCTGCACCGCCATCGCCAGGTTCAGGGAGCTGTATTCCGGGTTTGCGGCAATCGCCACGTGATAATGACACTTCTGCAGTTCGTCGTTGGTCAGGCCGACGCGCTCACGGCCAAACACCAGAGCGATAGGCGCCTGCTGTGCTTCGGCGACGCTTTTCAGGCCGCATTCGCGCGGATCGAGCATCGGCCACGGCAACGTGCGTGAACGCGCGCTGGTACCAACAACCAGGCTACAGCCCGCCAGCGCTTCGTCGAGGGTATCAACGATCTGCGCGTTGCCGATCACGTCACTCGCGCCTGCTGCCAGGGCGATGGCCTGAGAATCTGGTTTCACCAGCGGATTGACCAGCCACAGATTGGTTAAACCCATGGTTTTCATAGCGCGGGCGACAGAGCCCATATTGCCGGTGTGCGATGTTTCGACCAGTACGATTCGGATGTTTTGCAGCATAATGAGTTTTTCGAAAGCCAGTGTCTGAAGAATATTCGGTCATATTATCATAAACGAGAGACATGATCCGAACTCGCTGCTATACTCTGGGCCGTTTTCGTTTCCCTGTTCTTTAACATCCAGTGAGAGTAACCGATGCAACATCCTATGTTGACCATCGCCGTGCGCGCAGCGCGCAAGGCGGGTAATGTAATTGCCAAACACTACGAAACACCAGATTCTGTAGAAACCAGCCAGAAAGGCAGCAATGACTTTGTGACTAACGTCGATAAAGCCGCAGAAGCGATTATTGTCGAAACCATTCGCAAATCTTACCCGCAGCACACCATCATCGCTGAAGAAGGCGGTGAAATGACAGGCGAAGATCAGGATGTTCAATGGGTAATCGATCCACTGGATGGCACCACCAACTTCGTTAAACGCCTCCCACATTTCTCTGTTTCTATCGCTGTACGCATCAAAGGCCGTACTGAAGTGGCCGTTGTTTACGATCCAATGCGTAACGAACTGTTCACCGCAACCCGTGGTCAGGGCGCACAGCTGAACGGCTACCGTCTGCGCGGCAGCAACTCTCGCGATCTGGATGGCACTATTCTGGCGACCGGTTTCCCGTTCAAAGCCAAACAACACGCTCAGACCTACATGAAGATCCTCGGCAAGCTCTACACCGAATGCGCGGATTTCCGTCGCACCGGTTCTGCTGCGCTGGATCTGGCTTACGTTGCCGCGGGCCGCGTTGACGGTTACTTCGAAATCGCGCTGAAGCCGTGGGATTTTGCAGCAGGCGAACTGATTGCCCGTGAAGCAGGCGCCCTGGTGTGTGATTTCACCGGCGGTCATAACTACATGATGAGCGGTAACATTGTTGCCGGTAACCCGCGTGTCGTGAAAGCGATGCTGGCGAACATGCGTGACGAACTGAGTGAAGCGCTGAAGCGTTAATTCCTTTCGGTTCCCTCTCCCTGTGGGAGAGGGTTAGGGTGAGGGCATCAGCGCTCACCCTACTAAAATTAAAACGGTCGTATCCCCCGCCCCACCGGCACCGCGCTGATCCACATCGTCACCGCCGCCACCAGTAAAATTACCCCGCCCGCTAATGCCAGCGTCGTCCAGCCCACCTGCCGCCACAGTACCGGCGTTTTGTTGCCGCTCAGTTTTACCGCCAGCTGGCGAAAACTGTGGACCAGCAAGGCCAGCGACGTAATCGTCAGCGACGTCCCCGCCGCCATCGCCAGCGCGGAGATCACGCCCCAGCTAAACACCCCAATCACCTTACTGAACAACAGCACCATGATCGCCCCGGAACAGGGCCGCATCCCCATCGACAGGATAATCACCAGCCGCGCGCGCCAGTCGTCCCCGCTTTGCAGCTGCTCCTGCGTCGGCAAATGCTGATGCCCGCAGCCACAGTGTGCATCGTGAACATGATGCGGCGTAAACGCTTTGAATTTGGGTTTCTGCAGCAAGGCCCGCAGTTTTTTGACCGCTCGCCAACAGAGCAACAGCCCCAGCACACCCACCAGGGCATAGCTGCCCTTTTCCAGCCAGAAGCTGCTCATGTGCAGCTGGCGAGCCGGGAGTTGCAGCACCGTCAGCACCACAACCACCAGCGCAATCGCCACCAGCCCCTGCAATAAAGAAGAGGCGAGCGTCAGGCCAATACTCGATTTGAGCTTTGAAGGATGGGTTGCAAGCCAGGTGGTGATCACAATTTTTCCGTGGCCCGGCCCCAGGGCGTGCAGCACGCCGTAGAGAAAACTGAAGATCAGCAGCGAGCCACCCGCTTTTGTCGGATTCTCCGCCACCGACTTGAGCAGCCCGCTCATCTGCTGATTAACCTCGCGCTGCCAGATGATGCTTTTCATCATCACCTGCGGCCACGCCTGCCAGAGCCACAATGCGCCAACGGCGGCCAGAATCAGAAAAAGGAATAGCGGCCAGAGATGCAGCCAGCGGCGTTTTTTACTGAGTGAGGAGACAATCACTGACATTGCACGGTCACCTGCTGCGCAAACTGTTTACCCAAATCCATATCCTCCGGCGGCGCGTCGGCTTTATCGAGGGACAGCGCAAAATTCATCGTCTCTTCGCTCGGCGTTGGCGTATGGACCGCAATTTTGCAGCGCTTTTGCAGCGCGGCGGGAAGGGTCGCGTCTTTGTCCTCGGCATAGCTCATGTCGACGTAGTAGCTCGGGTCAAAGGTCGAAAACGTGTATTTCTGCCCGGCGAGCGGCTGCGGTTCCGCCAGCGGCAGAATAAAGGTTAACACCGCCTGATGACCGTCGCGCTCCATCCCGTAGGTGGTGGGCCGATTGAGGAATTTCACTTTCTGGCCGTTGTGCCAGAACTCGGTGAAGTAGTGCTGCCCGAGCACATTCGCCATCACCTCCGCCGCCAGTTTTTTCCAGATCTCATCGCCCGGTTTCGCATTACCTGCGTCATAGAGCAGATCCGCTGATGTGATTTCATCCATCGTCCAGCGCATTTTCAGCCCGCTGAGATGCGTATCATCCGCGACAATTTCCGTCTGCAGGCTGATAAAACTGTGAGGATGCGCGGCAGCGGCAGAAGATAAAACCGCCAAAAATAGCGCCGTCGCGCTGTGTTTAACTATTTGCATCTATTCCTCACGTCAAAAATTCTGTGATGTTCTCCCGCATTCCTGACGGAAAGACCCGCGGGTGCGCTTTCCTGCGCACATCCTTTAGCTATTCTTATCGAATACCCCTACTGGATACCCGACAGATGATGACGACACTCGAAAACCCATCTGTGCTTTCCAGTTCGCAGCGCCGCTGCCAGGTGCTTTTGATGCTTTACCTGCCAGGTTTTGCCGTCACCCCGCAAAGCATTATCGATATCAATGGGGTCGACGACGACATCGCACGGCAAGATATAGCCGAGACGCGCGATGAGATCCAGCGCTATCACCGGCTGAACATCGTGACGCATCATGACGGCAGCTTCCGAATTGAAGGTACGACGCTCGATCAACGCCTATGCCTGCTGCACTGGTTGCGCCGGGCGCTGCGGCTCTGCCCGCATTTTATTAGCCAACAGTTTACCCCGGCGCTTAAAACGGAGCTTAAACAGCTCGGCATCGCGCGCACGCTGTACGACGACACCAACCTGCGGGCGCTGATCGGTTTCTGTTCGCGCCGCCTGCAGCGCCACTTCGAATGCCGCGACGTGCAGTTTTTGCAGCTCTACCTGCAATATTGCCTGATCCAGCATCATCTGGGGCAGACGCCGCAGTTTTCCCCTGTACAGCGCCACTGGGCGCATTCGCGCGGTGAATACCTGGCGGCGCAGGAGATTGTCCGCCACTGGCAGCGCCGCGTGCATCAAAGCCCCCATGCGGATGAGCCGCTGTTTCTGTCGCTGCTGTTTATGATGCTGCGCACCCCCGATCCGCTGCGCGATGCCCATCAGCTGGACCAACGCCTGCGCCACGCCATCTCACGCATGATTGGCCGTTTTCGCGGCCAGACGGGCATGCGCTTTAGCGACGAACAGGGGCTGACGGATCAGCTGTACATCCACCTTTCCCAGGCGCTGGATCGCTCGCTGTTTGGGATTGGCATCGACAACAGCCTGCCGGAAGAGATCGGTCGCCTGTACCCGCGCCTTATGCGCACCACAAGGGACGTGCTGTTTGAAGTGGAAGCGGAATTCGGGCTGCGTTTTTCTGATGAAGAGATGAGCCTGGTGGCTGTGATTTTTGGTGCCTGGCTGATGCAGGAGACCGACCTGCATGAGAAGCAGGTCGTGTTACTGACGGGCGATGATAAAGCCTGCGAAGTGCTGATTGAGGGGCAGCTGCGCGAACTGACGCTGCTGCCGCTGAACATCCGCTATGTGTCGCTTCAGACGTTCCAGAAAGAGGGCGCACCGCGCGAGGCGGCGCTGATCATTACCCCTTACGCCACCGCCCTGCCGCTGTTCTCGCCGCCGCTGATCCACGCCGTGGAGACGCTCAACCCGCAGCAGCAGGAACATATTCGCGCCATGCTGGAATCATAACGCCACGTTTTGCGCTGCCACTTTGGGACGAACCACCAGAGCCGGCAGCGCCACCAGCGCCATTACCCAGAACACGCCGTGGCCGAGATGCTGATACAAGAAGCCCGCGAACACCGTCATCACCGCAATACTGCCGCCCATCGCCACCGCCGAATAGACCGCCTGGAGACGAATGACTTCGCTGCCCTGACGCGCGGCGATATAGCGCATCGCCGCCAGATGGCAGACGGTGAAGGTCCCGCAGTGCAGGATCTGAGCCACAATCAGCCACGGCAACTCGGTGGTCCAGCCCATGATCCCCCAGCGCAGCACGCCGCACACGGCAGAGAGCAGGAGCAGATCGCGCGCGCCAAAGCGGCGGAACAGCTTTTTACTCAGCGCGAAAATGATGACTTCCGCCACCACGCCGAGCGACCATAAATACCCGACCGCCGAGGCGGAATATCCCGCACCCTGCCAGTAAATCGCGCTAAAACCGTAGTAGGCCGCATGCGCGCCCTGCAACAGACAGACGCAGGCGAGAAAACGCCAGCTCTGCTTAATCAGTGTGCTCCACGCGGCCCAGCCGGTGCTCTCCTGATGGCGGCTTTCGCCCTGTGGTTTGACCGAGGGTTGCAGCAGCATGCCCAGCAGCATCGAGGCAATGCCCACGCTGAGCAGCGCCAGAATCGCCCGATAGTCATAGAGACTGACCAGCTTGCCGACCAGCGCCGAGCCAATCACAAAGGCCACCGATCCCCACAGACGCACGCGCCCGTAGTCCATCGTCACCTGTTTTTGCCAGGTGTTCGCCAGAGCATCCGTCAGCGGAACCAGCGGCGAGAAGAAGAGGTTAAAGCCGACCATCACCACCATCAGCCAGGCAAACTGCTGGCTGACCCAGAAGCCCGCGAGGAAGACCAGTGTGAGGAGCGCGAGAATGCGCATGGCTTTTATGAGCAGAGAGGGATCGCTGACGCGCGGCGCAATCAGCAGGCTGCCGAGGAATCGCGCCACCAGACCTGCGCCCAGCAGCACGCCGATGGTTTCCGGCGTCAGGCCGATACCTTTGAGCCACACGCTCCAGAAAGGCAGAAAAATACCGTAGCTAAAGAAGTAGGTAAAATAGCTGAGCGCCAGCCAGCGCGTGGAATGCAAACCCATGAATCCCTCCCGTTTTGGAGGCGCTAGTCTGGCGCTAAAAAGGGGCTGGCGCAAGCAGCTATTAACAGCCGATTAACAGGAACTTATCGCCGGATCGACGGCAATTTCCATCGCCAGACCAGTGCTTTCACCCCGCCCTAACGCCACTAATCCAGGCTGTCCGGCCTGATGATGGGCGTTCACCGGATGGCTCTGGGGTTCGAGGCATAAGAATGATTCACCCGACATTCGAAACAGCATCAGCCACGGAGTTTGCGATGACAATGTGACCTTCATCACATCGCGCTGGATCTGCGCCACCCCGTTCCAGCCGGAATAGCCGACATTCAGCCAGCCGCTTTCGCCGTGTTTTGCCTCGCCGAAGTCGATCGCCGGTGGAATTTCCCCCTGCCATGCCAGCGGCAGATGTTTCTCCCCTTCCGGCCAGTAGCCGCTGGCGGAAAACTGCACGCGGCTGCCCTCATCAAACACAAACCACGGATGAAAGCCGAGACCGTAGAGCATCGGGTTTTGGCCGAGGTGCGTGAGCGTCAGCTCCGCCCGCAGAACCTTTTCCCGCAACCCGTAACGCAACTCAGCCAGATAGTCGAAACCGCAGGAGTGCTGGCTGCGAAGCAGAAGCAGGCACTCCGTGTCGGAGACGGATTCGACGGCCCAGCGCTCGAGCCAGCCGTTGCCGTGCAGGAAGAACTCATCATCGACCGGGCTGTGCGGCAGCGCAATCTCCTGCCCCCGAAACGAAAAGCGATTCCCGGCGACGCGGTTGGCCAGCGGCAGCATCGGGAACAGCGCGCTGTCGCCCTGATCCCACAGAACGGGCGTGTGATGTGTGAGGGAAAACAGCTCGCGCAGCCCGCCGCCCTGCGGATTGACGCTAAGGCGCAGATGCGCGTTTTGCAGCAGTAACGTGTCCGCCATCAGTGCACCCGCCCGGCATTCGCCGCGTGAGCGGTTTTGCTGTGCTGTTTCTCCAGCTGTTCTTCCAGCGCTTCGAGGGTTACGCCTTTGGTTTCCGGGACGTTACGCAGAATATAGAGGAACCCGGCCGCACAAATCACGCCGTAGAGCAGGAAGCTGCCCGCCGCGCCCAGCCCGGCATTGAGCAGCGGGAAAGTGTAGGTCAGCAGGAAACAGGCCACCCACAGGGCCAGCGTACCAAGGGACATCGCCAGGCCGCGCACGCGGTTAGGGAAGATTTCCGAGAGCAGCACCCAGGTGACCGGGGCCAGCGTCAGGGCGTAGATCGCAATCGCCGCCAGCACCAGCAGCAGGACCGGCCAGCCCATAATGTTCATCGCATAAGCGCTGGCGATCAGCACATAGATAATCGTCAGGCCCGATGCGCCCAGCAGCATCAGCTTGCGGCGACCAATTTTGTCCACCAGCGGCAGCGCGGCGACGGTAAAGACGAGGTTGATAATACCCGTCGCCACAATCGATTTGAGAGTGTCGTTGATATCAAACCCGGCGGAGGCAAAGATCTCCTGCGCGTAGTTGAAGATCACGTTGATCCCGCACCACTGCTGGAACATCGCCAGCACCATCCCGATGATTACAATCGGTTTGATTTGCGGCTGCAGCAGCGTGGAGTAAGAGACTTTCTGGGTGTCTTTTTCCAGCGTATGGGCGATCTCTTTCAGCGTCTGGCTGGCGTATTGCGCGGTGCCAATACGTTCCAGCATGGCGCGCGCGCGTTCCGGTTTGCCGACTTTCATCAGCCAGCGCGGGGATTCCGGCACGAAGAACATCAGCAGTAAAAAGGCCAGAGCAGGCACCAGTCCCGCGCCAAACATCCAGCGCCAGCCGATTTGCCCGTTCCAGCTGTGGAGGATGGTCTCCTGCGTTGCCCCTGCCGCTACCGGCTCGGCGATCATCAGGTTCACCAGCTGCGCAGCCAGCACGCCGACCACGATGGTGAGCTGGTTGATCGCCACAAAGCGACCGCGTTTTTCCGCCGGGCTGACTTCGGCGATATAGAGCGGGCTGAGCGCCGAGGCAAGCCCAATCCCGATGCCGCCGATAATGCGAAACACCACGAAAATCTCAAAATTGCTCGCCAGCGCCGTGCCCAGCGCCGAGATGCTGAACAGCAGAGCCGAGAGAATGAGTGGGCGCTTACGCCCCAGTTTGTCAGCGCACCAGCCGGAGATCAGCGCACCCACAATACAGCCCACCAGCGCGGAGCTCATCGCCCAGCCGGACTGGGCCGGATCGGTTATCGAGAACCAGGCTTCATAGAAGGGTTTGGCCCCGCCGATCACCACCCAGTCGTAGCCAAACAGCAGCCCGCCGCAGGCGGCGACCAGGCAGATGGTCCAGACGTAGCCCATTTTCAGTTGTGTCTGTGCGTCATTATTCATCGTGATTCCTCTTTAAGGGAATGCAGGGAACAGAGGGTTAACAGGCGGGTTTTCCCGCCTGTCGGGTCAGTTAGTGAAAAATGCCAGCCGCCTGCGCGTGCTGAACGAAATGCGCTTTGTCATGCGCCGGATTCAGGGTTAACAGGGTATCGAGGCACCGCTGGCTGGCGGTGAAATCCCCCAGTCCCGCGTGGCCGAGCGCCTCGATAAACAGGCAGTGCTGCTGATGCTGTAGCCCGGCGGGCGCGTCGAGCACCACCAGATCCGGCAGCGACACGGCAAAGAAATCGGCCTCAGGCACCTCGTCGTGATGCGCTTTCGCCCAGGCCAGGAACCCGTTGAAGTGGCGCTCCGCTGCGGCGCTGTCGCCCAGGGCGCGCATCGCCATTCCCTGCCAGAAGAGATAATCCGCAGGCTGGTCGTTGTAGTAGCGCCCGGCATCGAGCGACGATCCGCCCTGCGCCGCGCGGGTGAAACAGCGCTGCGCCTCGGCCTGGCTGTCGAGCCGCGCGTGGCAGTATCCGAGCAGATACCCGATATCGTTATCCGTTTGCCCCGGCAGACGCCCTTCCCCGAGGTTATGTGGATAGCGGAGCGCGGCCTGCAGCAGGTTTATCGCCTCAGCAAAATTCCCGCTGGCAATATGCTGCAAAGCGCGATGCTGCTGGTTGAGCAGATACTGGCCGGTGACTTTGCCCTCCCCGCCCTCCCACGGGTGGAACTCACGGGTTTTGAGGACATTTGCCGCCTCGGCATAGCGCCCGGTCCCGTTCCACAGACTCAGCAGTTCCGCCGTCAGGTCGTCGCGTTTTAGCGCCACGCTTTGACGCGCAGTCAGCATGGCGAGGCGTTTTTCTACCGGCTGCCCGGTGAGTTTGTTGAGGTAGTCGAGTTCAAACAGGAAGCGCGGATTCTCCGGCTCCAGCTCGACGGCGCGCTGCAGATATTGCTGCGCCAGCGCCAGATCGTGCTGTTTGTTCCAGGCGTAAATGCCGAGCAGACGCTGGGCTGGCGCGAACTGCGGCTCATGTTGCAGAGTGAATTGCCAGCAGGCCACCGCCTCGTCATAGCGACGTTTGCTGTACCAGAAACAGCCCAGCTGATAGCGGGCAAACGGATCGTCCTGCAGGGTTTGCAGCATTTGCACTTCGTCGAGGGCGTTCGGGAAACGCACGCGATTGGGCTCGCAGCGCCGCGCAGCGGCGAGGTAACGGGTGCGCGTCTCGAGAGTGTCGCTCAGCGCGGCGCGCCATAGCAGCGGGAGCGTCTCCTGGCTGTCGAGCAGATCCAGCACCTCGCGCGCCGCATCGCTCATCCCCATCGACGTTAACCAGCCCGCCAGCACGCAGGCGTTGGCTCCGCGACAGCCTGTCACCTGACGCAGTTTTTCCCGCGCGACGTCATCCTGACCGATCGCCCAGCGCGCATAGTGCAGGGCGTAGCTGAGAGGATGGGTGTGCAGACCGGCATCGATAAACGCCAGCGCGTCCTCTTCGCGCCCGAGTTTTGCCAGCGCCAGCGCCTTCAGCCCCATCGCCAGGTTATTGCTGGCATTGATCCCGAGACTGACCTCGACTTTTTCCAGCGCGTCGGGGTAGTCACCGCGTTTCATCGCCAGACGCGCCAGGGACCAGAACGCCGCGTCGCGACAGTTGCCGCTCCACGAGGCTTTGTAGTAGTGATCCCAGGCCTTGTCGTTATCGCCCTGACGCTCCAGTGCCGTCGCCAGCAGCTGGCTGGCCTCGCCATCGCGCGGGTTTTTATTCAGGCGATGCGCGCGAACCAGCGCCGCCTCGGCACACTGCTGCGCCAGCGCCCAGTCGGCGCGGTTGAGCGCCAGCGTGCCGAGGGCGACGTTGTTGCGATAGTCATGCGCATCGAGTTCCAGCGCGCGGCGGTAGTAATCCTCCGCGTAACGGCTGGCGTGGTTGTACTGCTCCAGATGCTGGCCGATGAAATAGAGTTCATCGCCGTTGACGATGTTTTCCGGGAGCGCCGGTGCGGTGGCCGGTGCGGGCAGCGGTATCTCCTCCGGAATGTGCTCCTGATAGCTCAGCAGCGTCTGGCCTGAGGCGTCTTTCACCGTCAGGGTTAAACGCGCGTCGTGGCCTGCCAGCGTCTGCTGGTGGCTCTCGCCCGGCATCAGGCTGAGGCGCGTTTCCCAGAGGGTGTGACCCTCGACGCTCAGTTCGAGACTGACGTCCTCCAGCGGCGCGATGGCATAAATCCCCAGCTCGATTTGCGGCGCGTGGCGCTCCAGTTTCAACGCCAGCTGGGTATTGGCATTCTGCACCATGCCCAGATCGCTGTAGGGCAGGAAATTCTGTACGAACACTTTCTCTTCATACGGCGCAAGCCAGGTGAAATCCGGCTGGTTATCCGTGAAGACGCCGGTCATCAGCTCGATGTAGGGGCCGTTTTCATCCGTCAGATGGCGATCCCAGGCGCGGCCAAACTCTTCATAGCCCCAGGTCCACTGCTTTTTGCCCGGTGACACGTGGTGATCGGCGACGTGCAGCAGGCCGCCGCGCTCGCCGTGGTGGTACGCCCCGACGAAATCGTAGTCAGATTTTTCGGCCATGTAGGAGGTCGGCACCGGCACGTTTTTGTAGCGCGAGATATCCACGCCCGCCGAGTAGTCGACTTTGTAGTAGGTTCCATGAGCAATCGGGAAGGCAGAGACGTCGCGTTTACCGTGATCGAAGACCGCCGTCACATCCGGCGGGAAGACGCTTTGGTGGTCGTCCCCGCCCTTCACCGCCGGGTTGGCCCACCACAGGAAGTGGCGCGGCGTGGCGTTGGGGTTGAACACTTTGCCGGTGATTTCAATCAGGGCGCGATCCGGATAGAGGGTAAAACCGGTCATCACCTGCAGGCCGCGCATCGGTTCGGCCTCGCCCATCCAGACGGTTTGCGCGCCGTTGTCGGCAGGCTGGATGGTGACATCGACGGGCATAAAGGTGGTCGGGCGATGGTGCTGCGGCCAGTTGAATTCGATCCCGCCGGAGATCCACGGCCCGAGCAGGCCCACCAGCGCGGGTTTCACCACTTCGTTGTAATAGACAAAATCGCGCGCTTTGACTTTGTCATAAGCACGGTGAATTCGTCCGCCCAGCTCCGGCAGCAGCATAATGCGGATAAAGTCGTTCTCCATCCACACCGCCTGGTACTCGCGCATTTCGCGTTTACCCGTCAGGGTGTCGGTGACGCCATAGGGATAGACCGCGCCGGACGAACCCTGATAGACCCGCTTCTCAAGGAACATCGGGTTGGTGTCTTCGCTGCCTGTGGTCCAGGTGGGGAGAGAGAGAGTTTCTTGCCAGACTTTAACAACTCCGTACATAGCCATTCTCCAGTAAACAAATGTTAGTGAATGAGGGGATGGCAACAGTCTGGCGGAGAGTGATATGTTTTAATTGCTCAAAGCTCACGCAATACAGTTAACGAGGTTTAGTGAAATGCAGGAGTCAGGTCTGAACAATCAGCGGGTGCGACAGCTCAATCGCCAGACCCTGCTGAAACTGGTGTGGAAACACAAGCAGCTGAGTAAATCGCGCTTCGCGCAATTTACCGGTCTGTCGATTCCTGCGGTCAGCAAAATTCTCGACGAGCTGGTGGAGGACGGGAAACTGAGCCACTCCAGCGAAAATTTAAGCAGCAGAGGATTGAACGGCGGCAGTTATCAAATCCCGCCGGAGGGCGATTACATTCTTTGCATGAATGTGACCCCTACCAGCATCGAAAGCCAGCTTTGCGATGCGCAGCTGTCGGCGCTGGGGGAGTTTGAGCGCCGCGCCATCTCCGCCCCCACGCCGCAGGCCCTGCTGGCGGCAATTGAAGCCATCTGGCAGCAGCAGTCCAGAAACTGGCCGCGAAAAACCATCAATCTGGCGCTGGGCATTCACGGCCAGGTCGACCCGGTGACCGGGGTGTCACAAACCATGCCGCAAGCGCCGTGGCGCGGGAACGTAGAGATTAAATATCTGCTGGAAGAGAAGCTGCGCGTGACGGTGAAACTGGATAACGACTGCGTGATGCTGGCCCTGGCGGAGAAGTGGCAAAACGCCCAGAACCGCGAGGATTTTTGCGTGATTAACGTCGACTACGGCATCGGCTCGTCGTTTGTGATCAACGGACAGATCTATCGCGGGAATCTGTACGGCAGCGGGCAGATCGGGCACACCATCGTCAACCCGGATGGGGCGATGTGCGACTGTGGCCGCTATGGTTGTCTGGAGACGGTGGCCTCGCTTTCCGCCCTGAAAAAGCAGGCGCGGATCTGGCTCAAAAACCACCCTGCCTCCCCTCAGCAGGATCCTGAAACCCTGAGTTCACAGCAGCTGGTGAACGCCTGGCATGCGGGGGACGAACACGTGATGCGCTGGGTGGAGGAGTCGGCCCATGCGATTGGCCTTAGCCTGTATAACTTCCTCAATATTCTGAACATTAATCAAATCTGGTTTTATGGCCGCAGTTGCGGATTTGGCGAGAGCTGGCTTGAGGCAATTAAACAGCGCATCGGTTTTAATCCCTTTGATCACAGCGACGGCTTAAAACGCAATGCCACCCAGATTAACTTCGGCGGTTTAACCCGCGCCCAGCAGGTGATGGGCATTGGTTATTTATATGCCGAAGCCGCACTGGAAAATGAAGGCTAACGCGATTCAGCTTTTCATTTAATATATTTACCAGAGAAATGCTTTATTACTTCAAATAGTGTTTTAGGGTTTCGATTAGTAATCCGTGTTTACTGAAATATAAACTCCCGCGCAAAGTCCGTTTCATTTTTGCCTCCTACAATTGCCAGCATTCAATTCTCTCCGGGTTCAATAAACTGAATCCACGCTTCCTGGCAATTAGGAGTTTTCAGAATGGAATTAGCACAAGTCAATGAACAAAAGAGCGTGAATAAGGATAATTTCGCGAGCGACAGAGTCTCCTGGAGCACCGCTATTTCATACGGAATGGGAAGCTTTGGGGCAAATGTGATGTATGCCTTCATTGCTATCTACCTGATGCTGTATTACACCGACAGTTTTGGCATCAAAGCCGCGGCGGTGGGATTATTGTTTTTAATCGCTCGTCTTGTGGATGGCGCGACGGATATCGCCCTCGGTATTCTGGTGGATAATACCCACACAAAAATGGGGAAATTCCGCCCGTGGATTTTGGTCGGCAGTATTCTGGTTTCCCTGACCACCGTCGCCTGTTTTCTCAGTCCGAATCTTTCTGAGGCGGGAAAGCTGGTCTACGCCTACTCGACCTATATTTTGTGGAGTATCTGTTTCGCGATTATCGATATTCCTTACTGGTCGCTCTCTGCCGCCATCACGCAGAACCCCACCGAGCGCACCAAAGTGATTACTATCCCCAGAACCATTGCCACCTTTGGCTTTCTCTCCGTCAGCGCCTCGACGCTGTGGCTGGTGAAGTATGTCGGAAGCTGGTGGGCGGTCGCCATTATTTACAGCGTGGTGTTTCTGGTTTGCATGCTGATCACCTTTTTTGGCGTCAAAGAAAAGCATACGGTGCCGCGCAAAGAGCGACAGAGTTTTAAAGGATTCTGGACGCTGTTAAAGCAGCACCGCCCGCTGCGGTTATTACTAATCGGGATGTTCTTATTAGAGATGATTGGCGTGATCCGCGGGACCTTTCAGCTTTACTTCTTTATCTATAATTTAAATGCCGAAATGATGTTAGGGGTTTTCCTGACGGTCTCAATGATTGCGCAGGTTTTAGGTGCCGTCGTTTCTCCGTTTATTTCTGCCAAAATAGGCAAAAAGAATACCGCTATTTACAGCAGCGCGGTCATGGCTTTGGCCTGTATGCTGTTATTCTTTTTCCAGTCAAATATCATAATGATTTTTATCGTCGGTGCCTTAGCGCCCTTCTGCGGCGGAATTGGACAAATCTCCCTCTATTCTATGGTCGCAGATTGTGTGGAATACGGCGAATGGCGCAGCGGTAACCGCTCGGAAGGCATGGTCTTTTCTCTCAATATTTTTAAAACCAAACTCTCCGGAGCCATTGGCGGCGCAATCGGCGGATTTATGCTGTCGTGGGCTGGATATATTCCGCATCAGGTTCAGGCGAGCGAAACCGCCATGTGGATTGGCCTGTTATTTACCCTTATTCCGGGCGTATTAACCCTGTTAAGTCTGGTCCCGCTGGCCCGCTACGAAATTACGGAAAAACGCTTCTACGAAATTCTGAGCGATATCCATCAACGTAACGCCGCGTCCTCAGTCGAGGTGAAAGCATGATTATCTGGAACCCTGAGAAACAGTTTTTCCACCTGCAGAACAGCCAGACAAGCTATGTGATCGGGATTGCGCATCAGCGTTACCTGGTTCACTGCTACTGGGGGAAACGTATTGCCGACTGTTCACAGCCCCATGATTACCCGACGCTCGACCGGTCATCGTTCTCCCCCACGCCGGCGGGCTGGCCGGACAGAACCTTTTCGCTGGATACGGTGTTGCAGGAGTATCCCGGGCACGGCGCGGGCGACTATCGCGAACCGGCCTTTGAAGTGCGCTATGCCGACGGGCATCAGGTGTCGAATCTGCACTACGTCTCGCATCGGATCCTGCCGGGCAAACGCGCGCTCGACGGACTGCCTGCGACATGGGTCAGTTCGCCGGAGGAAGCAGAAACGCTGATGGTCACGATGGCCGATCCCGTCACGCACCTGCAGGTCGAACTCAGCTACACAATTTTTCGCGATCTGCCGGTGGTGACGCGCCACGCGCGGATCACAAACCCTGGCGACACACCGCTGCGTCTGCTGCGCGCCCTGAGCTGTTCGCTGGATTTCCCCGACAGCCAGTTTGAGCAGATCCAGTTCCCCGGCGCGTGGGCGAGAGAGCGTCAGCTGCATCGTCAGCCGCTGAACCCCGGCATAACGGTGCTCGACAGCAAACGCGGGGCGAGCAGTACCCATCAGCAGCCGTTTATTGGCCTGGTTCGCCCGCAGACCACCGAAATGCAGGGCGAGGCGTGGGGGTTGCATCTGGTCTACAGCGGCAACTTTACCGCCCGTACGGAAGTGGATGCGTATCAACAGACCCGCGTTCAGCTCGGGATAAACCCCCATGGTTTTGGCTGGGAGCTGCAACCCGGTGACAGTTTCCAGACCCCGGAAGTGGTGCTGGCCTGGTCGGACGCGGGGCTGAACGGGCTTTCCCATGCGCTACACACACTCTATCGCGACCATCTGGTGCGCGGCCCGTATCGCCATCAGACCCGCCCGGTTCTCGCCAATAACTGGGAATCGACCTACTTCGATTTCAATGAGGAGAAATTGCTGCGCTTTGCGCACAACGCCAAAGCGCTGGGCGTGGAGCTGCTGATGCTCGACGACGGCTGGTTTGGCGAGCGCAATGGAGATACGTCGTCGCTCGGCGACTGGTTTGTGAACCGGCAGAAATTCCCCAACGGCCTGCGCCCGCTGATCGACCAGGTTCATGCCCTGGAGATGAAATTCGGACTGTGGTTTGAGCCGGAAATGGTGTCCCGGCGCAGCAAGCTGTTTGCGAAGCACCCGGACTGGATCCTCAATGCGGGCGATCAGCCGCTGTCCGAAGGACGGAACCAGTACATCCTGGATCTGGGCCGCCCGGAGGTGCGAGACAATATTCTTGAACAGCTGAGCACTTTTCTCGCCAGCCATCCCGTGGATTACATCAAGTGGGATATGAACCGCAACATGACCGAAGTCGGCTCGTCGACAGCGCGGGCCGCACAGCAGCAGGAGACGGCGCATCGTTACATGCTGGGCCTGTACGCCCTGCTCGAGGCGCTGACCACCCGCTTCCCGCACATTCTGTTCGAGTGCTGCGCGGGCGGCGGCGGGCGGTTCGATCCGGGGATGCTGTTTTACATGCCGCAGGCCTGGGTTAGCGACAATACGGATGCCGCCTCGCGGGTGCATATCCAGTACGCCACCAGCATGCTCTACCCGCCGGTTATGCAGTGCGCCCATGTTTCCGAAGTGCCTAACCATCAGATGGGGCGCTCCACCAGCATGGAGATGCGCGGGGCCGTCGCCATGAGCGGGAACTACGGTCTGATGCTCGACCTGATGCACAGCAACGCCGAGCGCGACGCCGCCGTGCGCCAGCAGATCGATTTCTACAAAAAGCACCGCGAACTGCTGCAGTTCGGCACCTTCTGGCGACTTATTTCGCCCTGGGAAAACCCGGATTTTGCCGCCTGGATGTTCGTCTCCCCCGATCGCAGCGAAGCCCTGCTGATGGCCTTCTCACTGGTGAGCCGCGCCTCGGCCCCCCTGCGCAAAATCCGCCTCGCCGGGCTGGACCCTGATGCGCAGTACAAACTGGACGATTGGCTTCTGGGCGGAGATGAGCTGATGTATCGCGGGATCTTCGTCGACCCGCCGCTTAGCCGGGATTACGTCAGCCGCATCTGGCACTTAAGGCGTCAGCCTTAACATTCGGGGGCGTCCGCCCCCTTCATCGTGCTGTTCTGATTATCGATCTTCACATGGAAGAGGAGTAACCCTATGCACTTTTTGCGCCCTACTGCGCTGCTTGCCGCCCTGTTTATGAGCTTGCCCACACTGACCTTTTCAGCCCCCGCGAAAGCGGAGGGATTTGTTGATGATTCCCATCTCACCGGCGGGATTTACTATTCCCAGCGCTATCGCGATAAGCGCGACATGACCGTCGGCAGCGAGGATTACGGGCATTACGTGGAAGATCTCCACCATGCCACCTTTAACGCCAATCTCGATTTCGTCTCCGGGTATGCGGCGGATCTGATTGGCCTCGACGTGGCCGGTTTTGCCGCCGCCAACCTCGCCACCGGCAGTGCGGCGCATCCGAACGAAATCAGCCTGAGCTCGGCCAATCAGCGCTGGGGCGAGGACTGGTCCGGCGATAAGGGCGGTTTCAACCTCTATAAAGCGGCCCTGAAAATGAAGTATGACGATTACTGGATGCGCGCGGGCTACATCCAGCCGTCCGGCCAGACGCTGCTCGCCGTGCACTGGGGCTTTGTGCCCGGTGCCTATCAGGGGGCGGAGATTGGCGGTAACTGGGACTTTGGCGAGCACGGCGCGCTGTCGAGTTCTTACCTGTGGTCGGATAAATACAAAGCCCCGTGGTACACGGAGATGTACGAGTTCCGGGCAGCGGATAACACCACCAAAATTGATTACGTTCACTCCCTCGGCCTGCGTTACGACTTTAAAAACAAGCTGGTGCTGGAGGCCTCGATGGCTCAGGCGGCGGATTTTATGGATCAGTATTTCGGCAAAGTATCGTACAGCTTCCCGGTGGCCGGAAATGACCTTCGCGTCAGCTATCAGTTCTACGGCGCTAAGGACAAAGTGGGCGATAACACCATCGCCGCCTACGGTTCGGTCAACGATGAGTACGACGGCCTGGCCTGGCTGCAGGGCATCACCCTCGGTTACACCCTGGATACGCTGGATTTTCGCCTCGAAGCCCAGACCGTAAAAGCAGACGGCAATCAGGGCTTCTTCCTGCAACGTATCACTCCGGCCTATGCGAGCTCTAACGGACGACTGGATATCTGGTGGGATGCGGCCTCTGACTTTGATGCCAACGGGGAAACTTCGGCCTTCGCCGGAGTGACCTATGACCTGAAAAATTACGATCTGCCCGGCTGGGCGATTGGCGCGGGCTACGCCTACGGCTGGAACGGTAAACCCTGCACCACCTGTACCGTCGACGGCAAACTGGCCGATCAGAGCCAGCGCATCGATGAATCCGCCTGGACATTCAATATCGCCCACACGGTGCAGACCGGCCGCCTGAAAGGCACGCTGTTTAATCTGCACTACATCAACTACGACAACCATGGCAGTAACCCCAACTACAGCGGCGGTTACAACAACATGTTCCAGGACGAAATCGATATCAAATTTAACGTGATTGCGCCGTTCACGATCTTTTAATCGCCGACACTGCACAGGAGAAAAGTGATGAAAATAAGTGGCATAGTGATGAGCATTTTACTGCTGGCAGGCTGCCAGACCCCACCGTCAGAACGGACCCCGGAGACCATTTCGCCGACGGATTATCAGGCCTGTATTCAGGCCGCCAAAAGCGGGAACGGCGCGGAAAGCGAGGCGAAGTGTGAGAGGGTGATGGAGGATACGCGCTAAGGGTTAAGCGGCTGATTCTTTGGTCTTATGGCGGAAGTATTTACCCGATACAGAAAAAATGATCGGTATCGGGTATTTATAAAGGACGCACTAGCGACAGAATACCTCGTTAATGCGTTCTGATTTCAGGAAATAAGGTATCCAGATGACTGCCGCTATTACAGATGTCGTTGCAAAAGAGATATCTTTGCTATCCATCTTTGCGTCGTAAAAACAGACTGGAATACCATAATAATAGAGAACAGATATCATTCCGGCCAGATAATAAGCAATCATCAAGATGCGAGTATGTTTTTTCTTTTTAAAAAAGCACCAGCTTGCACATACGGTTATCACGAAGTGAAGTATCGTCAAGGCCATATAGCCAACATCAAACCAGTTTATCCTGTTGGCATAGGGCCAGACACCGATCATCGACGCGATAATCCCTAGCACGCCTAAGAGTAACAGGCCGAGGTTAATCGTTAATCCCGCAGCGGGAAGATACAGAAATCCATTAATTTGCTTCAAAAAAACACGTTCACACGGGTCGCAAAGCCCTGACCCTTTATTGGCTTCCTGCTGCTGACATTCAATGCAATGCATGTGTATTCCCTTACCAAAGAAAAAAGCGGATTTTACACACCTCCCGTATGCAATGCCGCAGTCTCAGGAATTAAAATCACTCATTTGTCTGATTCGGGATAAAAACACGAATGGCGATTTCACGAGTTGTGTATTAACTTTAAAATATGCCCCCTCAATAACGAGCCTGCCATGAACACTCTACGCTATTTCGATTTCGGTCAGTCCCGCTCGCTGGTTCTGCTGATTGCACGTATTGCGGTCGTTGTGTTGTTTATTATTTTTGGTATTCCGAAAATGACCGGGTTTGATGGAACGGTGCAATATATGACGTCCCTCGGCGCACCGATGCCGATGCTGGCGGCGATTATTGCGGTGATCATGGAAGTGCCCGCCGCAATTTTGATTGTGCTCGGGTTCTTTACCCGACCGCTGGCGGTGTTATTCGTCTTCTATACGCTGGGGACGGCGGTGATTGGTCACCATTACTGGGATATGAGCGGCGATGCGGTGATGCCGAACATGATTAACTTCTACAAGAATGTGAGTATTGCCGGGGCGTTTCTGCTGCTGGCGGTGACCGGGCCGGGGGCGATATCGATTGACCGTCGTTAACACCCTCGCTTATCGGGCCGACATGATTCGCAGACAATAAAAAAGGCCGCGCAAGCGGCCTTTTTTAATTGAAGCGAAAACTTACGCGTAAACAGGGAAACGTGCGCAGATATCCAGCACTTTACCTTTGATACGTTCGATCACCGCTTCATCGTTGATGTTGTCGAGAACATCACACATCCAGCCAGCCAGCTCTTTCACTTCGGCTTCTTTGAAACCGCGGCGAGTCACAGCCGGAGAACCGATACGGATACCGGAGGTCACAAACGGGCTCTTCGGATCGTTTGGAACGCTGTTTTTGTTGACGGTGATGTTAGCACGGCCCAGCGCGGCATCGGCTTCTTTACCGGTCAGGTTTTTGTCCACCAGATCCAGCAGGAACAGGTGGTTCTCAGTGCCGCCAGAAACCACTTTGTAACCGCGGTTCAGGAATACTTCCACCATCGCTTTGGCGTTTTTGGCAACCTGCTGCTGATAGACTTTGAACTCTGGCTCCATCGCTTCTTTCAGCGCCACTGCTTTGGCCGCGATCACGTGCATCAGCGGGCCGCCCTGTGCGCTTGGGAACACGGCAGAGTTCAGTTTCTTATACAGATCTTCGTCACCGCCTTTCGCCAGGATCAGGCCGCCGCGCGGACCCGCCAGGGTTTTGTGGGTGGTGGTGGTCACGACGTGCGCGTGTGGAACCGGGTTCGGGTAAACGCCTGCCGCGATAAGACCGGCAACGTGTGCCATATCCACGAACAGGTATGCGCCGATGCTGTCTGCGATTTCACGCATTTTTGCCCAGTCAACCACGCCGGAGTAAGCAGAGAAACCACCGATGATCATCTTCGGTTTGTGGGTCTGCGCCTGCTTCGCCATGTCTTCGTAGTCAATTTTACCGGACTCATCAATACCATAAGGGATGATGTTGTACAGTTTGCCGGAGAAGTTAACCGGGGAACCGTGAGTCAGGTGACCACCCTGCGCCAGGTTCATACCGAGAACGGTATCGCCCGGCTGCAGCAGCGCGGTGTAGACCGCGAAGTTAGCCTGAGAACCAGAGTGCGGCTGAACGTTCGCGTAGTCTGCGCCGAAAAGCTCTTTTGCACGGTCAATCGCCAGTTGTTCAACGATATCAACGTATTCGCAACCGCCGTAGTAGCGCTTGCCCGGGTAACCTTCTGCATATTTGTTGGTCAGCTGAGAACCCTGCGCCTGCATCACGCGCGGGCTGGTGTAGTTCTCGGAGGCGATCAGTTCGATGTGCTCTTCCTGACGTACTTTTTCCTGCTCCATAGCCTGCCACAGTTCGGCATCATAATCGGCAATGTTCATTTCACGCTTTAACATCCGCATCTCCTGACTCAGCTAACAATAAAATTTGGCCTAAAAAAGGCTGTCCTGATAGACGACGGGCAACAGTATAACCGAATAGTGTTGCGATAACAGGTCTTGACAAAGGATTTTACGCAAACGTTTACCTCCACGCCACGCAAGGGTTTGAGGAATAAAGACCTCGTGCTTTTCAATGGATTTCTTTTCAGGTTTGTGATGCAACTATTTCATGATGCAAAGAACCATTTACAACACAGGGTTATTTTTTATAAGATGCATCTAAAATGCATCATTAAAATAACCGTCAAAGGAAGTTGCTATGTTAGACGCTCAAACCATCGCTACAGTGAAAGCCACCATTCCCCTGCTGGTCGAAACCGGCCCTAAACTCACCGCCCATTTCTACGATCGTATGTTTGCGCATAATCCGGAGCTCAAAGAGATTTTCAACATGAGCAACCAGCGCAACGGCGATCAGCGCGAAGCCCTGTTTAACGCCATCGCCGCCTATGCCAGCAATATTGAAAATCTGGCTGCGCTGCTGCCTGCCGTTGAGAAAATCGCTCAGAAGCACACCAGCTTCCAGATTCAGCCCGAGCAATATGACATCGTCGGCGGCCATCTGCTGGCGACGCTGGACGAGATGTTCAGCCCTGGACAGGAAGTGCTGGACGCCTGGGGCAAAGCCTACGGCGTGCTGGCCGGCGTGTTTATCAACCGCGAAGCGCAGATCTACAGCGAGCACGCCACAAAAAACGGCGGCTGGGAAGGCACGCGCGCGTTCCGTATCGTGGAGAAGACCCCACGCAGCGCGCTTATCACCAGCTTTGAATTTGAGCCGGTCGACGGGCAGCCGGTCGCGGATTATCAGCCGGGCCAGTATCTCGGCGTGTGGCTGAAGCCTGAAGGGTTCCCGCATCAGGAAATTCGTCAATATTCTCTGACTCGTCAAGCGAACGGCAAAGGCTACCGCATTGCGGTGAAACGTGAAGACGGCGGTCAGGTCTCTAACTGGTTGCATAACCACGCCAGCGTCGGCGATGTCGTGCATCTGGCAGCTCCGGCGGGTGATTTCTTTATGGCGGTGGAAACGAATACGCCGGTGACGCTGATCTCTGCGGGCGTCGGGCAAACGCCGATGCTGGCGATGCTGGATACCCTCGCGGCGTCAAACCACAGTGCGCAGGTTAACTGGTTCCACGCGGCACAAAACGGCCAGGTACATGCTTTTGCTGACGAAGTGAAAACGCTGGGTGCCACGCTGCCGCGCTTCGCGTCTCACGTCTGGTTTAATCAGCCTGAAAGCGGAGACCGGTTTGATAGCGCAGGGCTGATGGATTTACGGACTCAGGAAGGGTTGTTCAGCGATCCGGCGATGCAGTTTTATCTTTGCGGTCCGGTCGGGTTTATGCAGTTTGCAGCGGGTCAGTTGGTTGAGCTGGGTGTGAATGCAGAGCAGATTCATTACGAATGCTTTGGTCCGCATAAGGTGCTGTAGGCCAAAAAAGCCGGGTGGCGGCTTCGCCTTACCCGGCCTACCAGGTAAATGCAAAACGGCAACATCGTTGCCGTTTTTAATGTTTTCGCCCTCTCCCCGTGGGAGAAGATTGGGGTGAGGGCAACAGACCGCACCCCTTTGCTTAAATCGCCGCGTCGTCTTCTTCACCCGTACGAATACGGATCACGCGCGCCACGTCAAAGACGAAGATCTTGCCGTCACCAATTTTACCGGTCTGCGCCGTGCGGATAATGGTATCCACGCAGGTATCCACGATATCGTCGGTCACCACAATTTCGATTTTCACTTTCGGCAGGAAATCCACCATGTACTCTGCGCCACGGTACAACTCGGTATGACCTTTCTGGCGACCAAAGCCTTTCACTTCGGTGACTGTCATCCCGGTGATACCGACTTCCGCCAGCGCTTCACGCACATCATCCAGTTTGAAAGGTTTAATAATCGCATCAATCTTTTTCATGGTGGGTCCTTAAACGCTCGCCTGTCTGTAGCCTCGTAATCGATTGCTCACAGTATCATAGTCAGTCAAATTTTGCGGTACTACTCTTTAAAATCGTTCGCTTCCAGCTCGTGGCGCGACAGCAGTTTGTAGAACTCGGTGCGGTTACGCCCGGCCATGCGCGCGGCGTGGGTGACATTGCCTTTGGTGATCTGCAGCAGCTTGCGCAGATAGTTGAGTTCGAACTGGTTACGCGCTTCGACGAAGGTCGGCAGCGCCGTGTTTTCGCCCTCGAGCGCCTGGTCCACCAGCGCATCGCTGATCACCGGCGAAGAGGTGAGCGCCACGCACTGCTCGATCACGTTCACCAGCTGACGTACATTGCCCGGCCAACTGGCGGTCATCAGACGTTTCATCGCATCGGTAGAAAACGCGCGTACGAAAGGTTTATGACGATCGGCCGACTGACGCAGCAGATGGTTTGCCAGCAGCGGAATATCTTCCGAACGCTCGGCGAGTGCGGGGATTTTCAGGTTCACGACGTTGAGGCGATAGTAGAGATCTTCGCGGAACTCTTTGCGCTCCATCGCTTTCGGCAGATCGCGGTGCGTTGCGGAAATGATGCGCACGTTGATGTCGATATCCCGGTTGCTGCCGAGCGGGCGCACTTTGCGCTCCTGCAATACGCGAAGCAACTTCACCTGCAGCGGCGCGGGCATGTCGCCAATCTCATCGAGGAACAGTGTGCCGCCTTCCGCCGCCTGGAACAGCCCTTCCCGGCTGCTGACCGCGCCGGTAAAGGCTCCGCGCGCATGGCCAAAGAGTTCCGATTCCAGCAGCTGCTCCGGCAGCGCGCCGCAGTTGATGGCGATAAAGGCATTTTTACTGCGCGGGCTGGCGTTGTGGATCGCCTGGGCCAGAATCTCTTTCCCGGTCCCGCTCTGGCCGTTGATCAGCAGGCTGACGTCCGACTGGGCGACCATCCGCGCCTGCTCCAGCAGGCGCAGCATTATAGGGCTGCGGGTGACAATCGACTCGCGCCATTTCTCATCCACCGACGGGGCGGAGTGTTCCAGCGCATCGTCGATGGCTTTGTACAGCGCGTCTTTGTCCACCGGTTTGGTCAGGAAGCTGAATACGCCCTGCTGGGTGGCGGCGACCGCATCCGGGATTGAGCCGTGAGCGGTGAGAATGATCACCGGCATACCCGGCTGCAGCTTCTGGATTTCGACAAACAGCTGCATCCCGTCCATCTCGTCCATGCGCAGATCGCTTATCACCAGATCGACCTTCTCACGGCCCAGCGCTTTCAGCCCTTCCGCGCCGCTTTCGGCGGTGACCACGCTGTAGCCTTCGCTGACCAGACGCATTCCCAGCAGCTTGAGCAGGCCGGGATCGTCATCCACCAGCAGGAGATGGGCAGGTTTGCGGCTTGTCATGGCTTATCGTCCTCTTGTTTCGGCGTCTCGCTCTCCTGCTCCAGCGCTTTGGCGGGCTGCGCAGTGCCTTTTGTATTATCCGGCAAATAGTTGCTGGAGGGCTTGCGGGTGGAGAGCTGCCGTTCAATATCCGTCAGGTTTTCCAGCTTGCGGGTGGTGTTATCAAGCTGGGAGCGTAAGTATTGCTGCTGCTGGCGCAGGGTGTCCAGTTCGCCGTCCGCAGACTGTTGCAGCTTACTGTAGCGTGAGCGCTCTTCGGCGAGCTGTAACTGCAGCACCTGTCCGTCGCGCCACAGCTGATAGAGCGGGCGAATTTGCGCGGGGATCTGCGGGCTGAGCGCATCCATCCGCGAAGTATTGTTGCGACGCTCTACCGGATTGATTTTGGCATTAGCCAGCAAGATGCCGCGCTTGAAGGTGTCCTGCCAGGTGTCGTCGGCCCACTGATGAGCCTGCGCGCGGGCCACGGCGGGGGCTAAACGCTCTGCGCAATCCATGCCGCGCAGCCAGAACAGCGGATTGGATTCGACATCATGGCCGCTGAGCTGCCAGATGTTATCGCAGTCGGTCGACAGGAAATCCGCCAGCTGATGCTCAGGGTATTTATCGTCTTGTTTATCGCTGATCGCGCTTTTTGGCGTGTGCGGCACACAGCCCGCCAGCAGTAAGCATGGCAGACCGATTCGTAAAATTTTGCTGGAAAACGTCGCGCTAAACGCGCGGAAAAAGACGTGTGACATACTCACCAGACTTAGATTCATTTCATTGATTTTTCCGGCTCAAGGGGCAGCTCAATGCGAAAACAGACATCCGCGCGATCGTCGTGGGAGATGTACAACTCCCCGTGCATGCGCCTGATGCAATCGCGGGCAATGCTTAAGCCCAAACCGCTCCCTTTTACCGCACCTTTTCGCTGATGACTTCCCTGGAAAAAGGGCTCAAAAATCATCTTCTGTTCGTCATCCGGAATAGGACTACCGGTGTTGGCGACGTCAATACAGACCCGTGAATTGTGGGTAAAACTGCGAATATAAATGTTACCGGATTCAGTACCATAGTGCACCGCATTGGAATAAAGATTATCCAGCACACTCATTAATAGCATAGGTTCGGCAAAACAGACTGGCTCCTGGAGATCCAGCTCGGTATGCATCATTTTAGCTCGCGCAGGCAGGCTGTGGGCGGAGAGCACCATATCGACCAGCGGTTCTATCTCCACTTTTTCCAGCTCGACGGCACCGTCAGCCAGTTTGCGATTGTAATCAAGCAGTTGTTCAATCAGCTTTTGCAGGTTGCGGCTGCTGTCATCCAGGATTTCGACAATCTCTTTTTGTTCGGTGGTCAGCGGCCCGGCCACTTCGTCGGCCAACAGCTCGGTACCTTCGCGCATACTGGCGAGGGGCGTTTTCAGCTCATGAGAGATGTGACGCAAAAACTGATGGCGCTGAGACTCCAGCCACTGAAGACGTTCCGAGAGCCAGATGATGCGCTGCCCAACGGAGCGTAACTCGCGTGGCCCTTTAAATACCACGGTGTTGCCGAGAGATTTGCCCTCCCCCAGACGATTGATCATCCGTTCGATGCCTTTCACCGGGCCGATGATCATTCGGGTGAAGAGCAGCACCAGCCCGAGGCTGACCAAAAACAGCACCAGCGCCTGCCAGCCAAAGAACTGACCGCGTTCGGCGATCTCCTGCTGTAATTGCAGCCCACGAGATGAAATCACCGCGCGAGTGGATTGCACCATCTCGGTGTTGGCGCTGGCAAAGGCTTCGAGCTTAGCGGTGGCGACCTCGTCCGGGCCGCTGTTTTTGCACTGCAGCTGCCCCAGGTCGTTCAGATCCTGGCGCAGCGCCTGATAGAGTTTGTCATCGGGGAGCACGCCCGCGTGGGCGTCCAGCATTTCGCTGTAGCGTTTGCGCTGGTTCTGATAGACCTTCGCCAGCGTGCGGTCGTCGAGCACGCAGTACTGACGATAGCTGCGCTCCATCTCCAGTGCGGCGTTGGTCATCGCCTCGCTGCGGCGCGCATCAACCAGCGTGGTGCGGTTGGTCTGCGCCGCCTGGGCGCTGAGCGCATTGAGGCTTTGCCACGCCTGCCAGGCCAGAACCAGCAGCGGTAACAGGATCAGCAAGAATGCCATCATAACGAGCTGTCGCAGGGAGCGAGGGAAAATTGACCAGCGTTTCAACGCATGACTCTCTCAATGTGGGTGTTGAGTGATGCTAACTGAGTCAGCCCTTTAGATACAACAAAGCCGGGTAAAAACCCGGCTTTGTTGTGAAATGAGGCGGTGCCTTACTCGACGTTTCGCCCTGGGTCTGATAAAGCATCGCTATAATCAGTAGTTGGACGGCAGGCACCTTGTTGTGCGTCATTCGAAGTTTATGTAGCGCGTCCCGAAGGGGCTGACATAAGAGGGTGAATGAGCCACTGGTTAATATTATGCAACAGCCGTGCCAGAATGCAAAACAAATTATTATCTTACTGTAACATAACAGTTTTATGGCATTAACGCGTTAATTGATGGCTGAACAATTTCCAGGCTAAGTGTCGCTAAATAGATACACCTTCTTACCGCCTTTTCATGCCTCTTATAAATCAATGCCTTACATGTCTCCTTTTGGAGACATCCATGTTATGGGTTTGTCGCAATTTTGCGACAGACATAAAAAAGCCCGGTGGCGCTCACGCTTACCGGGCCTACAAAGACAACTGCGTTAAACCTTAGCCCAGCTGTTTACGCGCATTGCGGAAGATGCGCATCCATGGGCTGTCCTCGCCCCAGTTTTCCGGGTGCCAGGAGTTGCTCACGGTGCGGAACACACGCTCCGGGTGCGGCATCATGATGGTGGCGCGGCCGCTTTCGCTGGTCACGGCGGTGATGCCGTTTGCAGAGCCGTTCGGGTTTGCCGGGTAAGTTTGCGTCACTTTGCCGAAGTGATCGACGAAGCGCAGGGCTACCAGCCCTTTGCTTTCGAGCGTGGCGAGATGCGCCGCATCGCGCACTTCCACCTGCCCTTCGCCGTGAGAAACGGCAATCGGCATCTGCGAGCCCACCATCCCCTGCAGCAGCAGAGACGGGCTTTGGGTCACTTCCACCAGGCTGAAACGCGCTTCGAAGCGGTCGGACTGGTTACGCACAAAGCGCGGCCAGGCGTCGCTGCCCGGAATCAGTTCGCGCAGATTCGACATCATCTGGCAGCCGTTACACACGCCCAGCGCCAGCGTCTGCGGGCGATGGAAGAAGGTTTCGAACTCATCGCGCACGCGATTGTTGAACAGGATGGACTTCGCCCAGCCCTCGCCTGCACCCAGCACGTCGCCATAAGAGAAACCACCGCAGGCCACCAGCGCCTGGAAGTCGTCCAGGCCGGTGCGTCCTGCCAGCAGATCGCTCATGTGAACGTCGATAGCGTCAAAGCCCGCGCGGTGGAACGCTGCGGCCATTTCGACGTGGGAGTTCACGCCCTGCTCGCGCAGAACCGCCACTTTCGGACGCGCGCCGGTCGAGATGTACGGTGCCGCCACGTCTTCGTTGATGTCGAAGGAGAGCTTCACATTCAGGCCAGGATCGCTGTCATTCGCTTTCGCTTCATGCTCCTGGTCGGCGCACTCCGGGTTGTCGCGCAGACGCTGCATCTGCCAGGTGGTTTCGGCCCACCACATACGAAGACGAGAGCGGCTTTCGCTGAAGACCGCATGACCATCAGCTTCAATAACAAAACGATCGCCGGTGACGGCTTTACCCAGATAGTGCACGCAATCCGCCAGGCCATGTTTCGCCAGCAGCGCTTCGACCGCTTCGCGATCCGCCGCACGCACCTGAATCACCGCACCCAGCTCTTCGTTAAACAGCGCGGCCAGACGATCTTCGCCCAGCGTGGCGATGTTCGCTTCCACGCCGCAGTGGCCGGTAAAGGCCATCTCCGCCAGCGTCACCAGCAGGCCGCCGTCTGAACGGTCGTGATAGGCCAGCAGCTTACGTTCAGCCACCAGCGCCTGAATGGCGTCGTAGAAGCCTTTCAGCTGCGCCACGTCGCGCACGTCTGCCGGTTTGTCGCCGAGTTGACGATACACCTGCGCCAGCGCGGTCGCGCCGAGGGCGTTGTGGCCTTTGCCGAGATCAATCAGCAGCAGGGCGTTATCTTCCGTGACCAGCTGCGGAGTGATGGTGTGACGCACATCTTCCACGCGGGCAAAGGCGGTGATGACCAGCGACAGAGGAGAGGTCATCTCGCGCTGTTCGTTGCCTTCCTGCCAGCGGGTTTTCATCGACATAGAGTCTTTGCCGACCGGAATGGTCAGACCCAGCGCCGGGCAGAGCTCTTCGCCCACCGCTTTTACCGCTTCGTACAGGCCAGCATCTTCGCCAGGGTGACCGGCTGCGGCCATCCAGTTGGCGGAGAGTTTGATGCGTTTGATGTCGCCGATCTGGGTCGCCGCGATGTTAGTCAGCGCTTCACCGACCGCCAGACGGGCAGAGGCCGCAAAGTCCAGCAGCGCCACCGGGGTACGTTCGCCCAGCGCCATCGCTTCACCGTAGTAGCTGTCGAGACTCGCAGTAGTCACCGCGCAGTTCGCCACCGGGATCTGCCACGGGCCGACCATCTGATCGCGGGCCACCATACCGGTCACCGATCGGTCGCCGATGGTCACGAGGAAGGTTTTTTCTGCGACGGCTGGCAGGTGCAGAACGCGATTCACCGCGTCGGCAATCGAGATGCCGCGCACATCCAGCGCTTTGCCCGCGGCTTTGCGGGTTTCCACATTGCGGGTCATCTTCGGCGTTTTGCCCAGCAGCACGTCGAGCGGCAGGTCAATCGGCTGATTGTCGAAATGCGGATCCTTCATGCTCAGGTGCAGCTCTTCCGTTGCTTCACCGATGACCGCGTACGGCGCGCGCTCGCGACGGCACAGTTCGTCGAACAGCGGCAGCTGATCAGGAGAGACCGCCAGCACGTAGCGTTCCTGGGATTCGTTACACCAGATTTCCAGCGGGCTCATGCCAGGCTCATCGCTCAGGATGTCGCGCAGGTTGAATTTGCCGCCGCGTCCGCCGTCGCTCACCAGCTCCGGCATGGCGTTAGAGAGACCGCCCGCGCCGACGTCGTGGATGAACAGAATCGGGTTGGCGTCACCAAGCTGCCAGCAGCGGTCGATCACTTCCTGGCAGCGACGTTCCATTTCCGGGTTGTCGCGCTGGACGGAGGCGAAATCGAGATCCGCGTCAGACTGACCGGATGCCATTGAAGAAGCCGCCCCGCCGCCCAGGCCGATGTTCATCGCCGGGCCGCCGAGGACGATCAGCTTCGCGCCGACGGTGATCTCACCTTTCTGCACGTGATCGGCGCGGATGTTGCCGATCCCGCCTGCCAGCATGATCGGCTTGTGGTAGCCGCGCAGCTCTTCGCCGTTGTGGCTGTCGACTTTCTCTTCGTAGGTACGGAAGTAGCCGTTCAGGGCCGGACGACCAAATTCGTTGTTAAACGCCGCGCCGCCCAGTGGGCCTTCGGTCATGATGTCGAGCGCGGTGACGATGCGCTCCGGCTTGCCGAAATCTTCTTCCCACGGCTGTTCAAAGCCAGGAATACGCAGGTTGGAGACGGAGAAACCGACCAGGCCCGCTTTCGGTTTTGCGCCGCGTCCGGTTGCGCCTTCGTCACGGATTTCACCGCCGGAACCCGTCGCCGCACCCGGCCACGGAGAAATCGCCGTCGGGTGGTTGTGTGTTTCCACTTTCATCAGGATATGCGCAGGCTCCTGATGGAAGTCATAGCGCCCTGCTTCGCGGTCGGCGAAGAAGCGGCCTACCTCGGAACCTTCCATCACCGCCGCGTTGTCTTTATAGGCAGACAGCACGTGGTCAGGCGTTTGTTCCATGGTGTTTTTGATCATTTTGAACAGCGACTTCGGCTGTTCTTCGCCGTCGATAATCCAGTCGGCGTTGAAAATCTTATGACGGCAGTGCTCGGAGTTGGCCTGCGCGAACATGTAGAGTTCGATGTCGTTCGGATTGCGGTTCAGCTTCACGAACGCATCCTGCAGGTAGTCAATCTCGTCATCGGCCAGTGCCAAGCCGAGACGCAGGTTGGCGTCAATCAGCGCCTGACGGCCTTCGCCCAGCAGATCCACGCTCTGTACCGGCGCAGGCTGATGGTGAGCGAAGAGCTGCTGTGCGTCATCCAGCGTCGCGAAAACGCTCTCCATCATGCGGTCGTGCAGCTCGTCGGCGACGGTCTGCCACTGTTCCGCGGTGAGGGTTGAGGCTTCAACGTAGTACGCCACGCCGCGTTCCAGACGATTGATCTGGCTCAGGCCGCAGTTGTGGGCAATGTCAGTGGCTTTAGAAGACCAGGGGGAGATGGTGCCAGGGCGAGGCGTCGCAAGGACCAGTTTGCCGGAAGGCGCATGGCTGCTCAGGCTCGGGCCATACTTGAGCAGACGTTCAAGCTGCTCGCGCTGCTGCGCATTTAAGGGAGCATTCAGGTCAGCAAAATGGACATACTCAGCGTAAATATTGCTTACCGGAAGGTCGGCTGCCTGAAAACGTGCCAGCAGTTTGTTGATACGGAAGGCAGACAGTGCAGGCGAACCACGCAGAATTTCCATCATAAGTCTCTCGTCTTCGAAGCGCCTGAGGCGCTTACAGTGTGCGCAAGGGGAAAACGGGCGTCATTATAGAGAATCCTGAGCGCCGACGAAACCGTTTGCGTCGAAATAAAATCATCTCGCCTTTTTATCCATCGGTGTGACCTGTCTCTCTAATTTGTTGCCAACTGACGCAAGTTTGCGCAAAATGCCGCTCAATCAATGGCAAACCTTATAATCAACATGGCTACAGCACACTGAGGCAACGCACGGCGCAGAGAATTAACTAATTGAAAAAATTAAAGATTAATTATCTGCTCATCGGCATTGTGACATTGCTGCTGGCAGCGGCCCTCTGGCCTTCTATCCCCTGGTTCGGCAAAGCCGAAAACCGTATCGCCGCGATCCAATCGCGGGGGGAGCTGCGCGTCAGTACGATCAGCTCTCCGCTGACCTACAACAATGTGAACGGCAAAATCACCGGTCTCGATTACGAGCTGGCGCAGCAGTTTGCCGACTACCTGGGCGTGAAGCTCAAAATCACCGTTCGCCAGAATATCAGCCAGCTGTTTGACGACCTGGATAACGACGATGCCGATATGCTGGCCGCCGGGCTGGTCTATAACAGCGAGCGCAGCAAAAGCTATCAGCCAGGGCCAACCTACTATTCCGTTTCGCAGCAGCTGGTCTATCGCGTCGGCAATTTGCGCCCCCGCACTCTTGCCACTCTGACCGCTCAGCAGCTCACCATCGCGCCCGGGCATGTGGTGATTGAGGATCTGCGCTCCCTCAAAGAGAAAAAATTCCCCGATCTCAGCTGGAAGGTCGACGAGAAGCTCGGCACCACGGCGCTGCTGGAGCAGGTAAAAGATAAAAAGCTGGCGTATACCATCGCCGATTCGGTGGCGATCAGCTTGTTCCAGCGCGTGCACCCGGAGATTGCGGTGGCGCTGGATGTGACCGACGAACAGCCCGTCACCTGGTTTAGCCCTCTCGACGAGGATCAAACCCTCTCCGCCGCGATGCTCGATTTCTTCAATTCGATGAATGAAGACGGCACGCTCGCACGCCTTGAGGAGAAGTATCTCGGCCACGGCGGGGATTTCGATTACGTCGATACCCGCAGCTTCCTGCGCGCGGTGGATAGCGTTCTGCCGGATCTCCAGCCGTTGTTTGAGAAATACGCCCAGGAGATCGACTGGCGTATGCTGGCGGCGATTTCCTATCAGGAATCCCACTGGGACGCGCAGGCGACTTCCCCGACCGGCGTGCGCGGCCTGATGATGCTCACCAAGAACACGGCGCAAAGCCTCGGTCTGACGGACCGTACCGATGCGGAACAGAGCATCAGCGGCGGCGCGCGCTATCTGCAGGATATGATGGCGAAAGTGCCGGAGACGGTGCCGGAGGAGGAGCGGATCTGGTTTGCGCTGGCGGCGTACAACATGGGTTACGCGCACATGCTCGACGCGCGGGCGTTGACCGCCAAAACCAAAGGTAATCCTGACAGCTGGTCTGACGTTAAACAGCGTCTGCCGCTGCTCAGCCAGAAGCCCTGGTATAACAAACTCACCTACGGCTATGCGCGCGGGCACGAGGCCTACGCGTATGTGGAAAATATCCGTAAGTACCAGATAAGCCTGGAAGGGTATCTGCTGGAGAAAGAGAAGGAAGTGATAGAGGCGAATCAGCTGGCGCAGAGCTATCCGGTGGTGTCACCGAATGAGCTTAATCACCCGACGACTTCAGTTCTGCCTTTTGTTGCTTTTTCTGCTGACGGCGCATTCGAAAGAAATCGCTTAATAGCCCCGAACAGTCTGGTGCAAGCACCCCGCCGATAATCTGCACCTGGTGGTTCATGCCCGGGTGCCCGAGCACATCCATCAGTGACCCCGCCGCGCCGGTCTTTTCATCCCGCGCGCCGTACACCAGCGTGCCGATGCGGCTGTGAACCATCGCGCCGGAGCACATCACGCAGGGTTCGAGCGTGACGTACAGCGTGGTGTCGAGTAAACGATAATTCTGCAGTACCAGTCCGCCCTGACGCAGGGCCATGATTTCCGCATGCGCGGTCGGATCGTGGCGGCCAATCGGACGGTTCCACCCTTCGCCAATCACCTGATTGTTATGCACCAGAACGGCACCCACGGGGACTTCGCCCTCATCCCAGGCGCGTTTTGCAAGGGAGAGCGCGTGGCGCATCCAGTATTCATGGTTGAGTTCAAGGTCAGACAACGAAAGGTACTCCAGTTGGAAAGCGGGCGGCATTATACACACCCGTTATGGTTAACACTATTCCAGTTGCTGAAGTTCGCCCGAGGGCGTGACGCGCCAGCGGTGCTGGCAGAAATAAAGCAGCGGGTTATCCTGCTTGCTGTCGCTGTAGCCGCTGTAAAGACGCAGCGGCGTGCCGATTTTCTTTTCAAGCTGCACCACTTTCTCATGGCCCAGACAGCGCAGCGTCAGTACCCAGCCGCCGTAAGCGCGGCCCATCTGGGTGGCAATCAGATTGACGCGCGGCAGCCAGGGGGTGTCGAAATAGACCTGCTCCACCAGCGGCTGCGGCGAGCCGGTAATCAGCCAGATATCGGCGTCGTTGGCGTTGAGATATTGCGTCAGGCGATCCTGAACCACCGGAAACGCGGTGACGTGACCGCGAAACCAGTGGACAAAATCCTGCTGAAGCTGTTTAAGCCGCGCGTCGCTGTGACCAAAGGTACAACCCCACAACAGCAGACTCATGGGCCAGCGCGCCGCGCGCCCTTTCACCAGCAGCGCAATCCCGATAACCGGCAGGAGTGGCAGCACGAGCAGTGCGTTCAGGGGCTGGCGACGCAACAGATAGCGCATAAATGTGCCAAACATATCCTGCTGATGTAGCGTTCCATCCAAATCGAAAAAGACAACGCGACGCTCGTGATTAACCAAACCTTACTCCTCTGGATCGTTGAACCCTAACAGCCAGGTCATCAGGAACCCGGCGATGACTGCTACTAAACAGCCTAACAGATAGAGCATGACTTTTCCGGTCACGATGGTTAATGCCAGCGGTAAACCGGAGATCCCGAAGGTGATAACCGTCGCCACTTTCCAGTAGCTGATCAGCGCGCCACCCACAGCGCCACCGATACAGGCGGCAAGGAACGGCTTGCCGAGCGGCAGCGTGACGCCGAAAATCAGCGGCTCGCCGATGCCCAGCAACCCAACCGGCATCGCGCCTTTGATCACTTTTTTCAGACGTTCGTTACGGGTTTTCATCAGAATGGCGACCGCAGCACCGACCTGCCCCATCCCCGCCATCGACAGGATAGGTAGTAGCGCGTTGTAGCCGTGAGCCTGGACCAGCTCGACGTGGATCGGCACCAGTCCCTGATGCAGCCCGGTTAATACCAGCGGCAGGAAAGTGCCCGACAGTACGGCACCGACCAGCAGTCCGCCGCGATCGATAGCCATCGTCGCGCCGTGAGCAATCGCCTCGGAGATCAGACCGCCCAGCGGCTGGAGCGCCACAATCGCGACAGTACCGGTGATAAGCGTGGTCAGCAGCGGGTTGAGGATCAGTTCGATCGAGCCCGGCAGCAGGTTGCGCAGACGTTTTTCGATCCAGCACATCAGGGCCACCACCAGCAGCACTGCAATGACACCGCCGCGGCCTGGCTGGAGCGCCTCGCCGAACAGGGTGATTTGCGCGAGCTGCGGGCTGGAGAGGATCCCCGCCATCACGCCGCCCATCGCCATCGAACCGCCGTAGACTTTCGCCGCGTTGACCCCCACCAGAATGTTCATGATGGCAAACACCGCGCTGCCGAAGATGCCCAGAATGCCAAGCATATTTGGATAGTGGGTCGCAAAATCCCCGACGATATCCGGGCGCTTGAGGATATTAATGATCCCGGTAATCAGACCCGAGGCGATAAACGCCGGGATCAGGGGGATAAAGACGTTGGCCAGCTGGCGCAGCGCGTCGCTCATTGGGGCTTTGTATTTGGCTTTGGCCTGCGCTTTGTTGCGATCGACATCGCTTAAAGCTGCAGCGCTTTCCCCGGTCATCAAGGCGCGCATCGCATCGACGACCTGCGCGGCTTTGCCCGGTCCGACGATCAGCTGGTGCTGTGCGCCCTGCTTCACGTAGCCGCTGACGCCGGAGAGCTTTTTCAGACGCGCCAGATCGAGCTGATCGTCGTCCTGAACTTCGACCCGCACGCGCGTCATGCAGTTTTCGAGACGGCGAATGTTTTTCTCTCCGCCAATCCCCTGCAGGATGTCGCTGGCGAGCGCTGCTGTTTTTTCCATATACGCCTCAGTGTTAGTTTTGTAATGCCGCGCGCAAGAATCCCTGATGGGCTTCCAGTTTTGCTCGCGCCGCTGTGGCGTCCAGTCCGCTCAGAATCATCAGAATGGCCGGTTTAACGTCGTGGTCGGTTTGCTGGAGAACGGCTTCCGCCTCTTCACGGCTGGCTCCGGTGGCTTCAACGACCATACGGCAGGCGCGGTCCACCAGCTTGATGTTGGTGGCTTTCATGTCCACCATCAGGTTCTGGTAGACCTTGCCGAATTTGACCATCGCGCCCGTGGAGATCATGTTCAGCACCAGTTTTTGCGCGGTGCCTGATTTCAGACGCGTGGAGCCGGTCAGGGCTTCCGGTCCGACGACCGGCGAGATAGCAATGGCCGCCACCTGAGCAATCGGCGAACCTGGATTACATGAGATGGCTACCGTCGTGCAGCCCAGCTGGTTCGCATACTCCAGACCACCGATGACATAAGGCGTGCGCCCGGAGGCCGCCAGGCCAACCACCAGATCGTTTTCGGTCAGGTTGATGGCGATAAGATCGTCGGCCCCCAGCTGTTTGTCGTCCTCGGCCCCTTCGACCGCTTTAAGCAGCGCGCCAGGCCCCCCGGCAATCAGCCCGACTACCAGACCGTGCGGCACACCGAAGGTTGGCGGGCATTCAGAGGCGTCCAGCACGCCGAGACGTCCGCTGGTCCCCGCGCCCATGTAAATAATGCGTCCACCGGCTTTCAGAGCGGCGGCGGCGGCATCGACCGCTTTCGCCACCTCGGGCAATGTCTCTTTCACTGCCAGCGCGACCAGCGTATCCTGTTGATTAAAACGGTTAACAAGGTCGAGAGTGGAGAGCGCGTCGAGATCCATGGTTTGTGGATTACGGGTTTCGGAAACGAGTGAGCCAAGATTCATCTTTTGTACCTCAGGAATTTTTAATTCATATTAACCGTACTATAATGGAATATAAAATTCATTCAGGCGAGCAAAACTCTGTTTTGCAGCAGCAATCACATTTCGCCAGGAGGCGTATGAACTGTTTAATTCGTATTCGCCAGCGTTACGCGGGCTTTGCCCAGAGCGATAAAAAACTGGCGGACTTCCTGCTGGCGCAGCCCGATCGTGCGCGTCATCTGAGTTCTCAGCAGTTGGCCAGCGAGGCCGGTGTGAGTCAGTCGAGCGTGGTAAAGTTCGCCCAAAAGATTGGTTTTAAAGGTTTTCCGGCGCTGAAGCTGGCGATCAGCGAAGCGCTGGTCAACAACCCGAATCCGCAGTCTATGCCGCTGCACAACCAGATCCGCGGCGACGATCCGATGCGTCTGGTCGGCGAAAAACTGATCAAAGAGAACGTCACGGCGATGCACGCCACGCTGGATGTGAACAGTGAAGAGAAATTGCTGGAGAGCGTGGGGATGCTGCGCGCCGCGCGGCGGATCATTTTGACCGGCATTGGTGCGTCCGGGCTGGTGGCGCGTAACTTTGGCTGGAAGCTGACCAAAATCGGCTATAACGCGGTGGTTGAACAGGACATGCACGCCCTGCTCTCTACCGTGCAGGCTATGACGCCTGACGACCTGCTGTTAGCCATCTCCTACTCCGGGGAGCGTCGCGAGATCAATCTGGCGTCCGACGAGGCGCTGCGCGTTGGGGGGAAAATCCTCGCCATTACCGGCTTTACGCCGAATGCGCTGCAGCAGCGGGCTACGCGATGCCTGTACACCATCGCCGAGGAACAGGCCACCCGCAGCGCGGCCATTTCCTCCACCAGCGCGCAGATGATGCTGACGGATTTGCTGTTCGTGGCGCTGGTCCAGCAGGATCTTGAGCATGCGCCAGAGCGCATTCGTCACAGTGAGGAGCTGGTAAAAAAACTGGTCTGAACAGGGAATGAGCGTATAATGCCCGCCCTGTTTGTGATGTTTCTGAGATTTTCCTGATGGCGCTGTTAATCACCAAAAAATGCATCAATTGCGATATGTGCGAACCCGAATGCCCTAATGAGGCAATTTCGATGGGTGACAGCATCTATGAGATTAACAGCGACCGCTGCACCGAGTGCATCGGCCATTACGAAACGCCGACCTGCCAGAAAGTCTGCCCTATTCCCAATACCATTCTGAAAGATCCGGCGCACGCCGAATCAGAAGAACAGCTGTGGGATAAGTTCGTACTCATGCACCACGCGGACAAAGTCTAACTTTCAATGATTACCGTGGCGCAGGCGTAATGACGTTCGTCAGCCAGCGTAACGTGCATGTGATTCACACCGAGTTTTTCAGCCAGTTTTTGCGCCTCGCCCCATAACCGCAGACGGGGTTTGCCCAGCTCATCGTTAAACACTTCAAACTGATTAAACGCCAGTCCATTACGAATCCCGGTGCCGAACGCTTTTGCGGCGGCTTCTTTGACCGCAAAGCGCTTCGCCAGAAAACGCACCGGCTGTTGGTGCGCTTCCCAGATGGCCCATTCGTTGTCGCTGAGCACCCGTCTGGCAAGGCGATCGCCGCTACGGGCGATCACCGCTTCGATGCGGGAAATTTCAACGATATCCGTACCTAAGCCAAGAATCGCCATTACTGACGCGCTTCCAGCATCAGGCGTTTCATTTCGGCAACGGCCTCTTTCAGACCGCTCATCACTGCGCGCCCGATAATCGCATGGCCGATATTCAGCTCGTGCATTTCCGGAATTTCAGCGATCGCTTTGACGTTGTGATAGGTCAGACCGTGACCGGCGTTGACCTTCAGACCGAGGCTCGCCGCGTAGGTGGCCGCTTTGGCAATACGATCGAGCTCTTTGGCCTGGGTGGCTTCATCTTTCGCGTCCGCGTAACAGCCGGTGTGAATTTCGATGTACGGTGCACCGACGTCGGCTGCGGCTTTGATCTGCTCGAAATCAGCGTCAATAAACAGGGAGACCAGGATACCCGCATCGGCGAGGCATTTGCAGGCATCGGTCATTTTGTCACGCTGACCGGCGACATCCAGCCCGCCTTCGGTGGTCACTTCCTGACGTTTCTCTGGCACCAGGCAGCAGAAATGCGGCTGGGTTTCGCAGGCGATCGCCAGCATCTCTTCCGTCACCGCCATCTCCAGATTCATACGCGTATCCAGCGTCTGGCGCAGGATACGAACGTCGCGATCGGTGATGTGGCGGCGGTCTTCACGCAGATGAACGGTAATGCCGTCAGCGCCAGCCTGCTCGGCGATAAATGCCGCCTGAACCGGATCAGGATAAGCAGTGCCTCGCGCGTTACGCAGCGTGGCAATGTGATCGATGTTGACGCCTAACAGTAATTCAGCCATGACAATCCTCGGTTTTCTCATTGTTCGTTAACGCTTTGGCACAAACTGCCTGAATAATTCGCGACTCTTTAAAGGCTTACCACCAAGATACGGCTTGAGGGCAATTCGGGTAAAGCGTTTTGCCGCGCGTAAGGTATCCTGGTCAGGAAATTCTCGTTCATACAGCGCCCTGAGATGCCGCCCGGTGAACGTCGTGTTATCAATCACCACGCTGGCAATAAATCCCTTCTCTTCCCGATAGCGGTAGGTCATGGCGTCATCCACGGATTCGCCGCTCCCCGCGCAATGGAGAAAATCCACGCCATAGCCAAGATGGCCGAGCAGCGCCAGCTCGAAGCGACGTAATGCGGGTTCGGGCGTGCCCGTTGCGCCAGCCAGCGCCTGGATGCAGTGGAGATAATCGAAAAAGAGTTCAGAGAAGCGGGTTTCGTGTTCAAGAACACGGGAGATGAGTTCGTTGACGTACAGACCGCTATAGAGCGTGACACCCGACAGAGGAAGCGCCAGGGAGACGGCTTCGGCACTGCGCAGGGTTTTGACTTCACCGCGTCCACCGAAGCGAACCAGCAGCGGGGTGAAGGGTTGTAATGCCCCCTTCAGGTTAGAGCGTTTGGAGCGTGCGCCTTTTGCGACAAGGCGCACGCGACCCGATTCTTCCGTGAAGACGTCCAGCATCAGGCTGGTTTCGCTCCACGGACGGCTGTGCAAGACGAATGCGCGCTGCCAGCCTTCAGTCATGTTCGTTGTCTTATACGTCGTCGCCGTAACCGAGACTACGCAATGCGCGCTCGTCATCAGCCCAGCCGGATTTCACCTTCACCCACAGCTCAAGGTGAACCGGTGCTTCGAACATCTCCTGCATGTCTTTACGCGCTTCGATGCCGATGGTTTTGATTTTGGCGCCTTTGTTGCCGATCACCATCTTCTTCTGACCTTCACGCTCAACGAGGATCAGCCCGTTGATGTCGTAACCGCCGCGCTCGTTCGTCTGGAAACGTTCGATTTCCACAGTCACGGAGTACGGCAGTTCTGCCCCGAGGAAACGCATCAGTTTTTCACGGATGATTTCAGAGGCCATAAAGCGCTGGGAACGGTCGGTGATGTAATCTTCCGGGAAGTGATGAATCGCTTCCGGGAGATGTTTACGCACGATACCGGCGATGGTGTCGACGTTCATTCCCGTTTCTGCGGACAGCGGCACGATGTCGAGGAAGTTCATCTGGCTTGCAAGGAACTGCAGGTGCGGCAGCAGATCGGCTTTTTCCTGCACGTTGTCAACTTTGTTGACCGCAAGAATAACCGGCGATTTGCCGTCGCGCAGTTTGTTCAGCACCATCTCGTCGTCCGGCGTCCAGCGGGTGCCTTCAACCACGAAGATGATCAGTTCCACATCACCGATAGAGCTGCTCGCCGCTTTGTTCATCAGGCGGTTGATCGCGCGCTTCTCTTCCATATGCAGGCCTGGGGTATCGACGTAAATCGCCTGATATGGGCCTTCGGTATGAATACCGACGATACGGTGACGCGTGGTTTGCGCCTTACGGGACGTAATAGAAATTTTCTGCCCAAGCAGATTATTCAGCAGCGTTGATTTGCCAACGTTCGGACGTCCGACGATGGCAACAAAACCGCAGTAACTCTTTTCTTCGCTCATTCCAGCTCCAGCATTTTTAACGCCTGTTCGGCGGCAGCCTGTTCCGCCTTACGACGGCTTGAACCTGTGCCAACCACCGGTTCACTCAGGCCGCTAACCTGGCAATGGATGGTAAATTCCTGATCGTGTGCTTCGCCGCGAACCTGCACCACCAGATAGGATGGCAGAGGAAGGTGGCGACCCTGCAGATATTCCTGCAAACGAGTTTTAGGATCTTTTTGTTTATCGCCCGGGCTAATTTCGTCCAGACGCGTTTGATACCAGTTCAGAATGAGTTGCTCAACCGTCTGAATATCGCTGTCGAGGAAAACACCACCGATTAATGCTTCGACAGTATCCGCGAGGATAGATTCACGGCGAAAACCACCGCTTTTCAGTTCACCCGGCCCGAGTCGCAGGCATTCGCCCAGTTCAAACTCACGTGCAATTTCGGCAAGCGTATTGCCGCGCACCAGCGTGGCGCGCATACGGCTCATATCACCTTCATCCACACGAGGGAAGCGGTGATAAAGCGCGTTGGCGATCACGTAACTTAAAATGGAGTCACCCAGAAACTCGAGGCGCTCATTGTGTTTGCTGCTGGCACTGCGGTGGGTTAATGCCTGTTGCAACAACTCCTGATGCTGAAAAGTGTAGCCCAGCTTCCGTTGAAGCCGATTAATTACGATGGGGTTCATGCGATACCAGTAAATGAATGCGTCAAAAATGCAGCACACGAAACCGACCTGATAAGACCAACGCGGTTTCGTGTGCCGTGGCACTGAGTCAGCGCCAACCTTAAACTTCGGGGGAATATTCTATACACAACGACAGGGTATGTCGTTAGCCAGGAGAGATTATCTCTTAAATAATTCACGTAACCCTCATTTAAGAGGGTTACGTGTGCAAATATCAGGAATTAATGGATTGCGCCGATACGATTCAGACGAACACCGGTCGGCCACTCCCCTTCCTGCTTCTCGAAGCTCATCCAGATTGCGGTCGCTTTACCGACCAGATTGGCTTCCGGAACAAAGCCCCAGTAACGGCTGTCCGCGGAGTTATCGCGGTTATCACCCATCATAAAGTAATGTCCTGGCGGAACAATCCAGGTGGCGAGCTGCTGGCCTGGCTGCTGGTAGTACATACCCAGCTGATCCTGCGCGATCGGCACTGTCAAAATACGGTGCGTCACGTCGCCCAGGGTCTCTTTACGCTCAACCAGACGGATCCCGTTCTCTTTGGTTTCGCCTTTCGGCAGCTGGAAGAAACCGCTGGTCGCTTCCCCGCCGTTACGACGGGCAAAGGTCTGCACGAAGTCGCTTGGCTCAACGTTGGAGTAGGTGATCGGCAGCGCGTTTTCACACGCCGTACCGGAGCTACAGCCAGGCTGAACGGTCACTTCTTTCGCCACAGGATCGTAGCTCACTTTGTCGCCCGGCAAGCCGACGGCACGTTTGATGTAGTCCAGACGCGGATCTTCCGGGTATTTGAAGACCACGATATCGCCGCGTTTAGGATGACCAGTTTCGATGAGCGTTTTCTGGTAGATCGGATCTTTAATGCCGTAGGCAAATTTCTCGACCAGAATAAAATCGCCAATCAGAAGCGTTGGCATCATCGAACCGGACGGGATCTGGAAAGGTTCATAGATAAATGAACGCACCACCAGAACAATCGCCAGCACCGGGAAGACGGAAGCACCGGTTTCCAGCCAGCCCGGTTTCGGGCCGACTTTCTTCAGGGTTTTCGCATCCAGCTGTTCACCCGTCACAGACTGACGTTCGCGACGTTTCGGGGCAAAGATAAACTTATCCAGACACCACAACAGCCCCGTTACCAGGGTCGCAATGACCAGGATCAGGGCAAACATGTTCGCCATGCCAACTCCTTAAGGATTATTTTCCGTCTTTGCCCACGTGCAGAATGGCCAGGAACGCTTCCTGCGGCAGTTCGACGTTACCGACCTGCTTCATACGTTTCTTACCATCTTTCTGTTTCTGCAACAGTTTCTTCTTACGGCTGACGTCACCGCCGTAGCATTTCGCCAGGACGTTTTTACGCAGCTGTTTCACCGTTGAGCGGGCAATAATGTGGTTGCCAATGGCAGCCTGGATCGCGATATCAAATTGCTGACGCGGGATCAGCTCTTTCATTTTCTCGACCAGTTCGCGGCCACGGTACGGGGCGTTATCGTTATGGGTGATCAGCGCCAGCGCATCCACGCGATCGCCGTTGATCAGCACATCCACACGCACCATGTTGGACGCCTGGAAACGTTTGAAGTTGTAGTCCAGTGACGCATAGCCACGAGAGGTGGACTTCAGACGGTCGAAGAAGTCGAGCACCACTTCCGCCATCGGGATTTCATAGGTCAGCGCCACCTGGTTACCGTGGTAAACCATGTTGGTCTGCACGCCACGCTTCTCGATACAGAGCGTAATGACGTTACCGAGGAACTCCTGCGGCAGCAGCATGTGACATTCCGCGATTGGCTCACGCAGCTCTTCAATGTTGTTCAGTGGCGGCAGCTTGGACGGGCTATCGACATAGATAACCTCTTTGCTGGTGGTCTGAACTTCATACACTACGGTCGGTGCCGTGGTGATCAGATCCAGATCGTATTCACGCTCCAGACGTTCCTGAATGATCTCCATGTGCAGCAGACCCAGGAAGCCACAGCGGAAGCCGAAGCCCAGCGCGGTAGAGCTTTCTGGTTCATAGAACAGGGAAGCATCGTTCAGACTCAGCTTGCCAAGCGCGTCACGGAAGTTTTCATAATCGTCAGAGCTGACCGGGAACAGACCCGCATAAACCTGTGGCTTCACTTTTTTGAAGCCCGGGAGCGCTTTGTCTGCCGGATTACGTGCCTGAGTCAGAGTATCGCCCACTGGCGCGCCCAGAATGTCTTTGATCGCACATACCAGCCAGCCTACTTCGCCGCATTTCAGTTCGGTACGGTCAACCTGTTTCGGCGTGAAGATGCCCAGACGGTCAGCGTTGTATACCTGACCGGTACTCATCACTTTGATTTTGTCGCCTTTACGCATGGTGCCGTTTTTAATACGGACCAGGGAGACAACGCCAAGGTAGTTATCGAACCATGAGTCGATGATCAGTGCCTGCAGCGGCGCATCCGCGTCGCCTTCTGGTGCCGGGATATCACGCACCAGGCGTTCCAGCACATCAGGTACACCTACACCGGTTTTCGCGGAGCAGCGCACGGCATCAGCGGCATCGATGCCGACGATGTCTTCAATCTCTTCCGCTACGCGCTCAGGATCGGCGGCGGGCAGGTCGATTTTGTTCAGAACCGGCACCACTTCGAGATCCATTTCCATCGCGGTGTAGCAGTTCGCCAGGGTCTGAGCTTCTACGCCCTGCCCGGCATCGACCACCAGCAGCGCGCCTTCGCAGGCCGCCAGCGAACGAGAAACTTCATAGGAGAAGTCAACGTGGCCTGGGGTGTCGATGAAATTCAGTTGATAGGTTTCACCATCAAGGGCTTTGTAGTCGAGCGTCACGCTCTGCGCTTTGATGGTAATACCACGTTCGCGTTCCAGGTCCATGGAGTCCAGTACCTGGGCTTCCATTTCACGATCAGACAGGCCACCGCAAATCTGGATAATACGGTCAGACAGCGTCGACTTACCGTGGTCAATGTGAGCAATGATCGAAAAGTTACGTATGTTCTTCATATAGTTAAATAATTATGCCTTACGAATTCCTGGAGGCCGCTGTTCTTAGCCTGACGTTTTTCAGTGCGAAAACGCAGCATTCTACACTACATCTTCGTCACCAGGAAATGCTCTTCAAGCCAAGCATAGCGTCAAGGAAGGACGTTTTCTTTTCAGGGATGTAAATAAAGATAAAGCCCGATGAATTACCGGGCTTCTGAAGAGAGCGTTTCAACACGAAGCATGTCCGGCGGGAGCCCCACGCTGAGGATAATGGGCTGCCAGGCTTCTTTCTGTGCGAGCTTATGAGAAAAGCCGCGCGCCAGCATAAAACCGCCCACGCCACCGAGTGCTCCGCCGCTCATCGCCGCGAGATCGGTGCCAAACAGCATCTGGAAAATTCCGGCCACCACAAACAAGCCCACCAGCGGCGAGAGATACACCAGCATCGCGGAACCTAACAGGCTGCCTTCGGCAATGCCCAGCTCGACCTTTTGACCGACGGTCAACGGCTGTTCGCTCGGCACAGAGATCGTGTGCGATGTTTGCGGCCCTAACTTATTAAGCACGCGGCTGCCGCACCCTGCGCGGGAGGCGCAGCTGTTGCAAGACGCTTTCACGTCACAGCTCACCAGCGCGACGCCATTTTGCCATGAGACCACGGTGGCCCATTCTTTAATCATTGTGCGGTCCTGAATTTAATGCTGTCAGCAATGCGCTTCGCCGTTTGCGGGGGAAGTTCACCCACAATGGTGATCTCGGCGTTGTCGCGCACAGTGGTGCTCACGGTCCGACGGCCGGTGCGCAGCATTTGATCGCTACTGTTCGCCGTCGCGCGGTTGATATTCACCGAGAAGCTGAACAGGCCATCAGAATAGAGACGAGACTCAACCGGCGTTTCAATGGTCGGCAACTGGCGACGGCTGCTGGAGATTTCGCTGAACCCTTGCGGGATCCAGGATGGCACCCAGTTAAAATTCACCGTATCGCCCGCGGGTACTGACAGCAGCGGCGGTAGGCTCGCTTTCGCCAGATTCTGCATGCTGTTGCCCACCTGACCATCCACCGTGAAGGAGATGACGCGGAACTGTTCCAGCGTTTCGCCGTCACGATCAAGCAGATCGACGCGCATAGGGAGCTTGCTTTCCGCATCCATCCACACGATGTAGCTGTAACGCGTGCCGTCTCTCGCCACGACGCGAATCACTTCGCACAGCCGGTCCGCGATACGCGTGCGGCCAACGGAGATGAAATCGTAGTATGGGGACAGACGTTTAAAATCGGTATAGATGAGAGCCGGAAGCGAATCGACAATGTAATCACCATTGAGCGTAAACGGCTCAAGGCCTGGCTCGAAATAGCTGATTTCATTGCCGCGCTGAACAACTTCACGGCGCGGGCCGTCGAGTTGTAAAAGCTGGGCGAGCGGCTGGTTATCAAGTCGGGCATGGCGGTAGCGTAACGACTCTACACCCTGCTTGTTGATACTGATAAAGGCCAACTCGTAGTTGAGTGACTGGCTCGCCATATTCATCTGCTGCAACAACGCCCCGGACGATAAATCAGCCGAGGCGTTGGCAGAGAAGAACAGGCTACCCGCCACTAAGGACATGGCGCACCAAAGTTGCTTCATTACTGCGATTGCGTTCCTAAAGTTTGGTTTCCTGGCACTTGCACACCAGCCTGCTGGGTCTGTGCCTGCTCAAACTGGAGCTGCTCAGAGTGCAGACGACGCTGCAACTCATAGTCCTGCAGCATCGCATTAATGCGACGACGCTGTTCCTGAACCTGCTGTTGCTGGCCCGGGCTGACTGATGCATCGGCGGCTGGCACACCCAAACTAACCGGACTTGCTTTACCCATCATCGGCAGTGTGTTGAACACTGGCGCTTCAGGCTGCTGGTTAGCTTCTGATTGACCGTTATAGTGCTGGACGCCAACGATAACTGCAAGCGATACGCATGCAGCCACACCCATTTGGGTGAGTTGACTGGCCCACGGACGCACTTTTTTCCAGAATGGCATCTTCTGCCATTGATGCGGCGCAGGTTGGGCTTCAGGAATCAGCGGAGTGGTCTGATGTACAGGCTCGTTCTCAATTGCCGCCATTACGCGGGCAGAGATATCGAAATGGAGAACATCGCCCGTATCACCGCGCATAGAGTCGCGGATGAGATGGTAACTCTCCCAGGTCTTTTGCATCTCGGGAGAGTGAGAGAGCTCGTTGAGCAGCTCACTGTCCAGCGTTTCACCATCCATTAAAGCGGAAAGTTTTTCTTTCTGCATGCCTAATACCTTTTCCAGTATCCCGCTATCGTCAACGCCTGATAAGCGGTTGAACTTTATTATCAATAGCTTCTCGCGCACGGAAGATTCGCGAACGAACCGTTCCGACCGGACAATCCATGATAGCCGCTATCTCTTCATAGCTGAGTCCATCAAGCTCCCGCAAGGTAATTGCCATGCGTAAATCTTCCGGGAGTGCCTCGATCGTGCGAAAAACGATTTGTCTCAGTTCTTCTGACAACATTAAGTTCTCAGGGTTCGAAATTTCTTTCAACGCGCCGCCGCTTTCGAAGTTTTCAGCGTCAATGGCATCCACATCACTAGACGGCGGACGACGGCCCTGAGCGACCAGATAATTCTTTGCTGTATTGACTGCAATACGATACAGCCAGGTGTAAAAAGCACTATCTCCCCGGAAAGAATCCAGCGCACGATAGGCCTTTATAAAAGACTCTTGTACCACATCAGGAACGTCTCCTGACGGCACGTAGCGGGACACCAGACTCGCCACTTTATGCTGGTAGCGCACTACCAGTAAGTTAAAGGCTTTCTGATCTCCCTTCTGGACCCGTTCAACCAGGACCTGGTCCGTTAACTGCTCGCTCATCCGAGGTAATGTCTCCCCAAACCTAAATTCCACGCGTTATCGAAACGCCACTCTAAAAACACTGCAATGTGAGCAAGCACGAGGTTAGAGGGTCTATTCATCAATAAGTTCCGTTACGCGTTTGTTTTTGTCCATCGTGTCGCAGACTGTTCATTTTCTCTCATTATAAGTCTGTTAACGATACGTACCCAGTTTCTGATAAGAAATGGCATTTTTGCAGCCAGAAGAGTACCGCAACACAGGGTTTATTTCACCACATAATCTGAAGCTAACGATCTGCTTCGCAAAATATTTTCGTTCTTTTACGTGTTTTTTGAGCTTGCGTTTATGTTTAGGCTGCGCAACACCACTCAAAAAAACGTGCGATTCATCGCATTCGGGTGCTATTCTGGCCAAACACTGTTTAGTAAATTAAACAAACATCATGAACACAACTCCTGAACTGCATTGTGATGTACTGATTATCGGCAGCGGCGCGGCCGGGCTCTCTCTGGCGCTGCGACTTGCCTCGCATCAGAAAGTGATCGTCCTGAGCAAAGGGCCGATGAGCGAAGGCTCGACGTTCTACGCGCAAGGCGGCATCGCTGCGGTGTTTGATGAAACCGACAGCATTGCTTCGCACGTGGAAGATACGCTGATCGCGGGCGCGGGCATTGTCGATGAACACGCCGCGGAATTTGTCGCCAGCAACGCACGTCATTGCGTGCAGTGGCTAATCGACCAGGGCGTGCTGTTTGATACCCACGTTCAGCCCAATGGCGAAGAGGGATATCATCTCACTCGCGAAGGCGGCCATAGCCACCGGCGCATCCTGCATGCCGCCGATGCCACCGGCAAAGAAGTTGAAAACACGCTGGTCAGCAAAGCCTGCAACCATCCCAATATTCAGGTGCTAGAGCGCAGCAATGCGGTGGATCTGATCATCTCGGATAAAATTGGCCTGCCGGGCACGCGCCGCGTCGTCGGAGCCTGGGTCTGGAACCGCAATAAAGAGAAGGTCGAAACCTGCCGGGCGAAATCTGTGGTTCTGGCAACAGGTGGCGCTTCCAAGGTTTATCAGTACACGACGAATCCGGATATCTCCTCCGGGGACGGAATTGCGATGGCATGGCGTGCAGGTTGTCGCGTCGCCAATCTGGAGTTTAACCAGTTCCACCCAACCGCCCTCTTCCACCCGCAGGCGCGCAATTTCCTGCTGACGGAAGCCCTGCGGGGTGAAGGCGCGCATCTCAAGCGCCCTGACGGCACGCGTTTTATGCCTGACTTCGACGAGCGCGGCGAGCTTGCCCCGCGTGACATCGTGGCCCGCGCGATAGACCACGAGATGAAACGTCTCGGTGTCGACTGTATGTATCTCGATATCAGCCATAAGCCCGCGGATTTTGTGCGCCAGCACTTCCCGACGATCTATGAGAAATTGCTGGGCCTCGGGATCGATCTCACCAAAGAACCGGTGCCGATTGTGCCCGCCGCGCACTATACCTGCGGTGGCGTGATGGTGGACGATCATGGCCGTACTGATGTGGATGGCTTGTACGCTATCGGCGAGGTGAGCTACACCGGGCTGCATGGCGCGAACCGCATGGCGTCTAACTCGCTTCTGGAGTGTCTGGTTTACGGCTGGTCAGCCGCGGAAGATATTACCAAACGGATGCCGTACGCCCGTCAGGTGGATCAACTCCCTGCCTGGGATGAAAGCCGGGTGGATAATCCGGATGAGCTGGTCGTCATTCAGCACAACTGGCATGAGCTGAGACTCTTCATGTGGGATTACGTCGGGATCGTGCGCACCACGAAACGTCTGGAGCGCGCGCTGCGCCGGATTACGATGCTCCAGCAGGAGATTGACGAGTATTACGCCAATTTCCGCGTATCCAACAATCTGCTGGAGCTGCGCAATCTGGTGCAGGTGGCGGAGCTGATTGTTCGCTGCGCGATGATGCGCAAAGAGAGCCGGGGCCTGCATTACACGCTGGACTACCCCGATCAGCTGGCGGAATCCGGTCCATCGGTACTCGCCCCTCTCGCTCACATAAACAGATAAAATGCCTGGGTCAGCGCAGTGTAGGCTTCTGAGTAACACTGATCTGGCCCACGGATCACCATCCTGTCGCTGAAGCACTCGCCCTCTTTTGGCGAGAGCGCTAATAACACGCGGTGCGGGAGCCTGGCTTCGTTATCGGCAATGTCAGTGCGCAGGCGGAGGAACCAGCCCATCTCCAGCGCCTTTTTGATAAAAGCATTGCCGGTGCTTTCGGGCAGCACGACGCAAAAAAATCCCTCTTCTGAGATCAAATTCGCCGCGGTCATGAGCAGCGCCTGGTGATCCAGCGAGCCGGTGTAGCGTGCCTGGTTGCGTTCCGGCGTGGCGCATTCGACGCCCGGTTCAAAATAAGGTGGGTTGCTGACAATCAGATCGTAGCGCGCCGTTTGCTCAGGCGCCCAGGTAAGAATATCGGCGCACTCCACCTGGACACGAGACGCCCATGGGGATTCGACGGCATTCTCACTGGCCTGACTGGCAGCCTGCGCGTCGAGCTCGACCGCATCGATAGTGACATGCTGCTCCGTGCGCTGCGCCAGCATCAGCGCCAAAAGGCCGCTTCCTGCGCCAATATCCAAAATTCGCTTAACCTTCGCGACGGGCGCCCACGCACCCAGTAAGATACCGTCAGTACCGACTTTCATCGCACAGCGATCGTGAGCCACAAAAAACTGTTTAAACGTAAAACCATCGCGGCGCAGCTGCGCTTTGGGTTGAGACATGTCAAAGCAACCTTCTTAAATAAAACCGGATTAGCATAGGGGAAAGCGAAGTGGCGGAAAAGGGATATCCACAAACAGATGAAGATTGCAGCCATAACGTCTATAATCAGCGCCCCACACAGAGGTAGAACATGACTGTAACGACTTTTTCCGAACTTGAACTCGATGAGTGCCTGCTGGAAGCTCTCCAGAATAAAGGCTTCACACGCCCAACTGCCATCCAGGCGGCTGCTATTCCGCCTGCGTTAGAAGGCCGTGATGTACTCGGTTCTGCGCCGACAGGCACCGGTAAAACGGCGGCATATTTGCTGCCTGTCTTGCAGCATCTGATCGACTTTCCTCGCAAGAAATCTGGCCCACCGCGTATTCTGATCCTGACGCCGACACGTGAATTAGCCGTGCAGGTGGCAGAGCATGCGCGTGAACTGGCCGCTAATACGCATCTGGATATCGCCACCATCACCGGTGGTGTCGCCTATATGAACCACGCCGAAGTGTTCAGTGAGAACCAGGATATCGTGGTCGCGACAACCGGACGCCTGATGCAGTACATCAAAGAAGAAAACTTTGACTGCCGTGCGGTGGAAACGCTGATCCTCGATGAAGCAGACCGTATGCTGGAACTCGGTTTTGCGCAGGACATCGAACACATTGCGGGCGAAACGCGCTGGCGCAAACAGACGATGCTCTTCTCCGCCACCCTGGAAGGTGACGCGATCAAAGACTTCGCCGAGCGTCTGCTGAATGAGCCGGCTGAAGTATCAGCTACGCCGTCCACGCGTGAGCGCAAGAAGATCCACCAGTGGTATTACCGCGCCGATAACCTTGAGCACAAAGTCGAGCTGCTCAAGCACCTGCTGAAACAAGATGACACCACGCGTACCATCGTGTTTGTGCGTAAGCGCGAGCGTGTGCATGAGCTGGCGAATATGCTGCGTTCCGCAGGTATCGACAACTGCTATCTTGAAGGCGATATGCCCCAGGCGAAGCGTACCGAGGGGATTAAACGTCTGACCGAAGGTCGCGTCAACGTGCTGGTTGCCACTGACGTGGCGGCACGCGGTATCGACATCCCAGATGTCAGCCACGTTATTAACTTCGACATGCCGCGTACGGGCGACACCTATCTGCACCGTATCGGTCGTACCGGTCGTGCGGGCCGTAAAGGCACCGCGATTTCTCTGGTAGAAGCGCACGATTACATGCTGCTGCTGAAAGTGGGTCGTTACATCGAAGAGCCGGTGAAAGCCCGCGTCATTGATGAACTGCGTCCTACCACGCGTGCGCCGAGCGAGAAGATGACGGGTAAACCGTCCAAGAAAGTGCTCGCGAAACGTGCCGAGAAGAAAAAAGAAGAAGCGAAAGAGAAGCCGCGCGTGAAGAACCGCCATCGCGATGCCAAAAACATTGGCAAGCGTCGTAAGCCTAGCGGTACGCCGCCGACTTCACAAAACGAAGAGTAAAAAAAAGCCGGGTTCATCACCCGGCTTTTTATTTCCCCCAAAACCTCAAGCCTTACAGGCTTTCAGTAAAGGTACGTGCAATAACGTCACGCTGCTGTTCTGGAGTCAGAGAGTTGAAGCGTACCGCGTAGCCAGAAACACGAATGGTCAGCTGCGGATATTTTTCTGGGTTCTTCACCGCATCTTCCAGGGTTTCACGACGCAGAACGTTAACGTTCAGGTGCTGACCGCCTTCCACGCGAACTTCCGGCTGGATGTCCATTGGGATTTCACGGTATTCGATTTCGCCCAGTTTGTTAACCGGTACGATTTCGTCTTCAGCAAAACCGGCTTTCGCGACCACACAACGCGCTTCGCCTTTTTCGCTGTCCAGCAGCCAGAAAGAGTTCAGCAGATCGTCATTTGCAGCTTTAGTAATCTGGATACCTGTAATCATGTTATGCCTCCAGGGCTACATTAATTTATGGATGTCGGCCTCTCGCGGCCAATTGGTAAAACCATTGTTGCTTGAGTGTATATATATCAGCCGCCACCCCATGATTCTTTGATTTAAATCAACAAAAACCGCGACCACACAAAGTGTGTGGTTTGATTTTATTGTTTTATATCAATTTACGACCACCGCAAAACCGCTATTTTTTGAGTAATTCAAATTAAATTGAAAGACTTAGACGCAAATTTCGCGCGGAATTTTGCTCCCCTCTCTTAAAGGGTTAAGCTAGGCGCAATTGAGAGATGCAGGAGAGCATGATGACAACCCCTTTGACATGGCATGACGTGCTGGCAGATGAAAAGCAGCAGCCCTATTTTGTGAATACGCTCAGCACGGTCGCCACAGAGCGGCAATCCGGTCAGACGATCTATCCCCCGCAGAAAGATGTGTTTAACGCCTTTCGTTACACCGAACTGAATGATGTGAAAGTGGTGATCCTCGGTCAGGACCCTTACCACGGTCCGGGACAGGCGCATGGTCTGGCTTTCTCTGTACGTCCTGGGATTGCTACCCCGCCGTCGCTGCTGAATATGTATAAAGAGCTGGAAGGCTCGATGCCAGGGTTTACCCGTCCGGCGCATGGCTATCTTGAGAGCTGGGCGCGTCAGGGCGTGCTGCTGCTTAACACAGTGTTAACGGTTCGCGCGGGACAGGCACATTCTCATGCCAGCCTGGGCTGGGAAACCTTTACCGATAAAGTCATCAGCCTGATTAACGAACATTGTGAAGGAGTGGTGTTTTTACTCTGGGGCGCACATGCGCAGAAGAAAGGGGCGATCATTGATACTCAGCGTCATCACGTGCTGAAAGCGCCACACCCTTCGCCGCTGTCGGCTCACCGCGGATTCTTTGGCTGTAACCACTTTGTGCTGGCGAATGAATGGCTGGAAAAACGCAACGAAGCGCCGATTGACTGGATGCCCGTGTTACCGGCAGAAAGCGAATAACGATTAATCAATGAGTAGGCCGGATAAGGCGTAGCCGCCATCCGGCAAAATGCCCGGCAGCGAGATGCTAACCGGGCATATCAAAGCTAGGCTTTGTTCTGACGCCACCATTCAGCCAGCAGGACGCCGGTTGCAACGGATACGTTGAGGCTTTCTACCTTGCCTGTCCCGTCGATTGAGACGCTCAGGTCGGCAGTAGAGAGTGCCGCATCAGACAGACCATCACGTTCCTGACCCAGCACCAGCACCATCTTGCGCGGCAGCGTCGCTTTAAACAGCGGCGTACCTTTGTGGCTGGAGGTGGTCACGATAGAGTAACCCGCCTGGCGGAACTCTTCGATGGCATCCAGAACACTTTCGCCCGTAATCGGCTGTACGTGTTCCGCCCCACCTTCGGCAGTACGAATCGCCGCACCGGATTCGACAATCGCCGCATCCTGCAACAACACGCCTTTCACGCCGAAATGGGCACAGCTACGCATCATCGCACCCAGATTGTGAGGGTTACCCACATCTTCCAGCGCCAGCACGCAGTCATCGGCATCTGCCTGACTGACCCACTGCTGCACGGTGGTGCCGTTACGTTTTTTGATCAGGAAGCAGACGCCACCGTGATGCTCGGTACCGGAAGCTTTGGTCAGCTCCGCGTCGTCTACCACATGGTAGGCTTTGCGGTTCGCCGCCATCCAGCGCAGCGCTTCTTTGAAACGCGGCGTGACGCTCTGGATAAACCAGGCGCGAACGATGCATTCAGGACGGCTCTGGAACAGGGCCTGACAGGCGTTCTCGCCGTAGACACGGGTCTCTTCTGCGCGTTGACGACGCAGAACTTCCGGATCGATAAAGCTCTTACCACTGATTCCACCGTGATCGGCTTTTGCCGGTGCTTCTTCACCCGGTGCGCGGGAAACCGTGCGCCATGGGGATGCATCACGTGGGAAATCATCGCGTGGACGGTCGTCGCGACGGCGATCGTCACGCTTACGGTCATCACGTTTGCGGTCATCACCGCGGTTACTTCTGTTGTCATCGCGGGCGGGGCGACGGCCACCGTCTGCACGAGATGGACCCGGACGGCCCCCACCCTTTCCGGTACGCGGATTTTGGGTGCGTTTGTCAGAATCATCATCACTGCGGACATACATCACTTTGACCTTGCCGCTTTTATTCTTCAGTTCGTCGTTCATGCTTTTCTCCACCAGCGCTGCGCGAAGCGCGCAGATTACCCGATGTGTCAGCGCATAGCCATTATTTCATACAAAAGCCTGTGACTATTGTTCCCATTGAATAAAACGCATTGTCGTTTCAAACAACCTCAATGATAATGTGTAACATATCAGAAACATTATCGGCATTTTGCCGCTTTGTCCCACTGCTCTATCAGAGGTTAGTTATGAATACCGTATGTGCCAACTGCCAGGCCCTCAATCGCATTCCGGATGACCGAATTGATGATGGGGCGAAATGCGGGCGTTGCGGTCATGAGCTTTTCGATGGCGACGTGATTAACGCAACCGGCGAAACCCTCGATAAATTGCTGAAAGACGACCTGCCGGTCGTGGTGGATTTCTGGGCGCCCTGGTGCGGCCCATGCCGTAACTTTGCGCCTATATTTGAAGACGTCGCCGAAGAGCGCAGCGGGAAAATGCGCTTTGTGAAAGTGAACACCGAAGCGGAACGCGAACTGAGCACCCGATTCCGCATCCGCAGTATTCCGACCATCATGATTTTCAAGAAGGGTGAAGTCGTCGATATGCTTAATGGTGCCGTGCCAAAAGCGCCTTTTGAAAGCTGGCTGAACGAAACTCTCTGACATTCACGGGGCACCGCTTGTGCCCCGTTACTCCCTCTGCGAGAATGGCGTTTTTTCTGCGCCTCTTCCATGACTGATAACGCCGTACTTCAATTGCGCGCCGAACGCCTGGCGCGTGCGACCCGCCCCTTTCTTGCTCGTGGCAACCGCGTTCGCCGCTGTCAGCGCTGTCTTTTGCCGCAAAAGCAGTGCCTGTGTGACACCCTGACCACCAGCCACGCGCAAAGCCGTTTCTGCCTGGTGATGTTCGATACCGAGCCGATGAAGCCCAGCAATACCGGGCGTCTGATCGCCGACATTCTGCCGAATACCGCTGCGTTTCAGTGGTCGCGCACCGAGCCGCCGCAGGCGCTGCTCGATCTGGTTGCCAGCCCCGACTATCAGCCCATGGTGGTGTTTCCTGCATCTTATGCCGGTGAAAACCGCGAGGTGATTTCTGCGCCTGCGACAGGCAAACCGCCGCTGTTCATCATGCTGGATGGCACCTGGACCGAAGCGCGGAAAATGTTCCGCAAGAGCCCATATCTGGATGCGCTGCCGGTGATCTCCGTCGATCTGTCACGCGTTTCCGCCTATCGACTGCGCGAAGCCCATGCCGAGGGGCAATATTGTACGGCAGAAGTGGCGATCGCCCTGCTGGATCTGGCGCAGGATACGTCAGCCGCGACCGCACTGGGCAACCATTTTTCCTGCTTCCGCGAGCGCTATCTGGCAGGAAAACCCACACATCAGGCCAGCATCACAGCAGAAGAGCCGGAAAGCGTTTAAAATCATCAGGTCACTCGCGTTTACAGGAGACTTGTATGAGCCAGCGAGGGCTAGAAGCGCTACTCCGCCCTAAATCCATCGCCGTGATCGGTGCCTCCATGAAGCCCGATCGCGCGGGATATTTAATGATGCGCAACCTGCTGGCCGGTGGATTCAATGGCCCGGTCATGCCCGTCACCCCGGCGTATAAAGCCGTTCAGGGCGTGCTGGCGTGGCCTGACATACAAAGCCTGCCCTTCGTCCCCGATCTCGCCATCCTCTGTACTCATGCCAAACGCAACCTCACCCTGCTGGAAGCGCTGGGTGAGAAAGGGTGTAAAACCTGCATCATTCTCTCTTCGCCACCCGAACAGCAGGCAGAATTACTGGCCTGCGCGGGCCGGTATCAGATGCGCTTGCTTGGGCCTAACAGTCTGGGGCTTTTGGCTCCGTGGCAGGGATTGAACGCCAGTTTCTCTCCGGTACCGATTCGCAAAGGCAAACTGGCGTTTATCTCTCAGTCTGCCGCCGTGTCCAACACCATTCTCGACTGGGCGCAGCAGCGCGAAATGGGCTTTTCGTATTTCATCGCGCTGGGCGATAGCCTGGATATTGATGTCGATGAACTGCTCGATTTCCTGGCGCGCGACAGTAAAACCAGCGCGATCCTTTTGTACCTCGAACATCTGAGCGATGCGCGACGCTTTGTCTCCGCCGCGCGCAGCGCCTCGCGTAACAAGCCGATCCTGGTCATCAAAAGTGGCCGTAGTCCTGCGGCGCAGCGTTTGCTGCAATCCCACTCGGGCATGGACCCTGCCTGGGACGCCGCCATTCAACGCGCCGGTTTGCTGCGCGTTCAGGATACCCATGAGCTTTTCTCGGCGGTCGAAACGCTGAGCCATATGCGCCCATTGCGCGGTGAAAAGCTGATGATTGTCAGTAACGGCGCGGCACCGGCAGCGCTCGCTCTTGATGAACTGTGGTTACGCAACGGGAAACTCGCCACGCTCAGCGAAGAGACGCTGCAACATTTGCGTGACGCCCTGCCTGTGAGCGTGACGCCGGGGAATCCGCTGGATCTGCGGGACGATGCCAGCAGCGAGCGGTATATCAAGGCTATCTCGATACTGCTGGACAGCCAGGACATTGATGCCCTGATGGTGATCCATTCCCCCAGCGCCGCGGCGCCCGGCAGCCAGAGCGCACGCGCGCTGATCGATGCCGTTAAAAACCATCCGCGCGGAAAATATGTCACCCTGCTGACCAACTGGTGCGGGGAGTACTCCTCGCAGGAAGCTCGACGCCTGTTCAGCGAAGCGGGATTGCCGACCTACCGCACGCCGGAAGGGACTATCACCGCATTTATGCATATGGTGGAATACCGCAGGAACCAGAAACAACTGCGAGAAACCCCGGCGTTGCCCGATAATCTGGCGGCTAATGCGACCGAAGCCCACAATCTGCTGCGCCAGGCCATTGAAGACGGAGCGTCGTCGCTGGATACCCATGAGGTACAACCGATTCTGGATGCCTACGGCATGAAAACCTTGCCGACCTGGATCGCGAGTGACAGCGCCGAGGCGGTGCATATTGCCGAACAGATTGGTTATCCGGTGGCGCTGAAGCTCCGGTCGCCTGATATTCCACATAAGTCGGATGTACAGGGCGTGATGCTCTATTTGCGTACCGCGGCAGAAGTGCAGCAGGCTGCCGAGGCGATTTTCGATCGCGTCAAAATGGCCTGGCCGCAGGCGAGAGTCCATGGGCTTTTGGTCCAGAGCATGGCGAACCGCGCCGGGGCGCAGGAACTCAGAGTGGTTGTGGAGCACGACCCGGTCTTTGGCCCGTTGATTATGCTGGGAGAAGGCGGTGTGGAGTGGCGACCGGAAGAGCAGGCTGTTGTCGCGCTCCCGCCGCTGAACATGAATCTGGCGCGTTACCTGGTTATTCAGGCGATTAAGAGTAAAAAAATTCGCGGACGCAGCGCGCTCCAGCCTCTGGATATCGCCGGGCTGAGCCAGTTCCTGGTTCAGGTTTCAAACCTGATTGTCGATTGCGCTGAGATCCAGCGGCTGGATATCCATCCGCTTCTGGCGTCGGGCAATGAATTTATCGCCCTGGACGTGACGCTGGATATCGCGCCGTTTACGGGCGATCGCGAAAGCCGACTGGCGATCCGCCCCTATCCCCTTCAACTGGAAGAGTGGGTGGAGATGAAAAATGGCGAGCAGGTGCTGTTTCGCCCTATCCTGCCCGAAGATGAGCCGCAGCTGCGGGCCTTCATCGCGCAAGTCACGAAGGAAGATTTGTACTATCGCTACTTCAGTGAAATCAGCGAATTTACCCATGATGATTTAGCCAATATGACCCAGATCGACTACGATCGGGAAATGGCATTTGTTGCCGTTCGCCATCGTGATGAAGGCGACGAGATCCTTGGGGTCACGCGGGCGATTTCCGATCCTGACAATGTGGATGCGGAATTTGCCGTGCTGGTTCGCTCCGATCTAAAAGGTCTTGGACTTGGGCGGAGATTGCTGGAAAAACTGATTGGCTATACCCGAGATCACGGTTTGCTCTGCCTGAATGGCATTACTATGCCCCATAACCGCGGCATGATTACTCTGGCGCGCAAACTCGGATTCGACGTGGATATTCAGCTGGACGAAGGGATTGTCGCCCTCTCGCTCCGTCTGGCATCGATGTCAACCCAGGAGTAAGGTACTGGAAATGTTGACCACTTTAGCAAGTACTGGTGGTATCATTGTCCGCTTATGTTGTCTGCAGATGCCAGATAACCCTTCAATGAACAGAGAAGATACGCACTGTGATGTTGTCAAAATTTAAGCGTAACAAACATCAACAACACCTTGCTCAACTACCGAAGATTTCTCAGTCAGTTGATGATGTCGAGTTCTTTTACGCTCCCGCCCATTTCAGGGAGACGCTTCTGGAAAAGATTGCGAGTGCCACACAACGTATTTGTATTGTGGCGCTTTATCTTGAACAGGATGAAGGTGGACGCGCGATTTTAAACGCGGTCTATGAAGCTAAACGCCAGCGCCCGGAACTGGACGTTCGTATCCTGGTTGACTGGCATCGTGCGCAACGCGGTCGAATTGGTGCGGCAGCGTCCAATACCAATGCGGACTGGTACTGCCGTATGGCGCAGGAAAACCCGAGCGTCGACGTGCGCGTTTACGGTGTACCCGTCAACACGCGTGAAGCCCTTGGCGTTCTGCATTTCAAAGGTTTCATCATTGATGACAGCGTCCTTTACAGCGGTGCGAGCCTCAATGACGTCTACCTGCATCAGCTCGATAAGTATCGCTATGACCGTTACCATCTGATCCGCAATGCGCAGATGGCGGACATCATGTTCAACTGGGTGGACCAAAACCTGGTGCATGGTCGTGGCGTGAATCGCCTTGACGATCCTCATCGTCCAAAAAGCCCGGAAATCAAAAACGATATCCGTCTGTTCCGCCAGGAACTGCGCGATGCGGTTTATCATTTCCAGGGGGATGCGGATAACGAACAGCTCTCCGTGACACCTTTAGTCGGCCTGGGCAAATCCAGCCTGCTGAATAAGACCATCTACCATCTGATGCCGTGCGCAGAGCAGAAGCTGACAATCTGTACGCCGTACTTCAACTTACCGGCGATACTGGTCCGCAATATTATTCAGCTGCTGCGCGATGGTAAAAAAGTCGAAATCATCGTCGGGGACAAAACCGCTAACGACTTCTTCATCCCTGAAGATCAGCCGTTTAAGATCATCGGTGCGCTGCCGTACTTGTATGAGATCAACCTCCGTCGTTTCCTGAGCCGCCTGCAGTATTACGTTAATACCGACCAACTGGTAGTGCGCCTCTGGAAAGATGAGGACAACAGCTATCACCTGAAAGGGATGTGGGTTGACGATGACTGGATGCTGCTGACCGGGAATAACCTCAACCCGCGCGCCTGGCGTCTGGATCTGGAAAACGCCATTCTGATCCACGATCCTCGGCATGAGCTTTCGGCCCAGCGCGAGCGTGAGCTCGAATTGATTCGTACCCATACGACGACCGTGCGTCACTACCGCGATTTGCAGAGCATTGCCGATTATCCGGTGAAAGTGCGTAAGCTTATCCGCCGGTTACGTCGTATTCGTATCGACCGCCTCATCAGCCGTATTCTGTAACGAACCAGCCCTGTCATCGACGGGGCTTTTTTTGGAGTCCGTTATGCGAATCTTCCTCCTGCTCTCTCCCCTCTTGCTTTCAGGTTGCAGCCATATGGCCAACGACAGCTGGCAAGGTCAGGATAAGGCCCAGCACTTTATCGCCTCGGCAATGCTCTCTGCCGCCGGGAATGAAGTCGCACAACATCAGGGCTATAGCCGCGATCGTAGCGCCGTTTACGGGTTCATGTTCTCTGTCAGTCTTGGCGCGTCAAAAGAGTTATGGGATAGCCGCCCTGCGGGGAGCGGCTGGAGCTGGAAAGATTTTGCCTGGGATGTCGCAGGTGCCACAACCGGCTATGCGGTGTGGCAACTGGCTCACTATTAAAGACGGATCCCTTTCCCTCTGCGGTGTAGCATCAGGGAGACAATAAATGCGAGCACGCCCATCACAGTGACGTACCAGAAGAAGGTGCTTTCACTGCCGACCGACTTCAGTGTTAGCGCGACATATTCCGCCGAGCCGCCAAAGAGTGCATTCGCCACAGCATAAGACAATCCCACACCTAGCGCACGGACCTGAGCGGGGAACATTTCTGCTTTTAATATTCCGCTGATCGAGGTGTAAAAACTGACGATCACCATCGCCACCATGACGAGTGCGAAAGCGGCATAGGGAGAGGAAACGTGTTGCAGCGCGGTCAGGATTGGGACAGTACAAAGGGCAGATAATCCGCCAAAGATAAGCATTGATGTCCGCCGCCCAATTCTGTCTGACAGCGCACCGATCAATGGCTGAATGAGCATAAACACAAACAGTGCGGCAGTCATAACAACACTGGCCACATTCGCGTGCATCCCGGTGGTGTTGACCAGATACTTCTGCATGTAGGTTGTGAAGGTGTAGAAACTCAGGGAACCGCCAGCGGTAAACCCTAATACCATCACAAAGGCTTTCCGGTTACGCCATAATCCTTTCAACGATCCGGCCTCTTTCAGTGCCCTCACCTCTTTTTGCGAGGTTTCATCCAGTTGACGACGCAGCCACAAGGCGACGACAGCCAGAACGGCCCCCATCGCGAACGGAATTCGCCATCCCCAGGCATGTAACTGTTCATCGGTCAGGATTTGCTGCAGAACAACGACCACCAGAATGGCCAGCAGTTGTCCGCCGATCAAAGTGACATACTGGAAGGAGGCGTAAAAACCTTTACGCCCTTCAACGGCGACCTCACTCATGTACGTCGCGCTTGTACCGTATTCGCCACCGACGGAGAGCCCCTGGAACAAACGAGCCAAAAGCAACAGTGCGGGTGCCCACGTACCGATAGTGTCATAACCTGGCAGACAGGCGATCACCAGCGATCCCAGACACATCATGCAAACGGAGATCAGCATGGAGGTTTTACGCCCCTGCCGGTCTGCAATACGGCCAAACAGCCAGCCACCAATCGGGCGCATCAGGAATCCGGCAGCAAATACCCCTGCGGTTTGCAGCAACTGAGTCGTGGTGTTTCCGGACGGGAAAAAGATATGGGCAAAATAGAGGGAACAAAATGAGTAAACGTAGAAGTCGAACCACTCGACCAGATTACCCGATGAGGCACTGACGATCGCCCATACCCTGCGTCGGGTATCACTGTCAGCCAGCGTCCCGTTCGATGTGATGCTTTCGGCCATTTTACTGTGCTCCTGCCATAAGACTTAAGCGTGTTGGGCGCTGAATGCCCCAATCATTTAGTAAATGAAATGTTATATTTTTGTTATATTTAACATTGTGATTTACGTCGCACATTTACTTAGCAGGATAAGCGATTAGGAGGAGTTCGAGAAATGGTGTTTAACGACAAAAACGCGAAAAGGCCATCCTTTCGGATGGCCTCTTCACTTAATTGATGCCTGGCAGTTCCCTACTCTCACATGGGGAGACCCCACACTACCATCGGCGCTACGGCGTTTCACTTCTGAGTTCGGCATGGGGTCAGGTGGGACCACCGCGCTAAAGCCGCCAGGCAAATTCTGTTTTATCAACACGCATCTCTGCACGCTGATTAATCTGTTATCAGGCTGAAAATCGTCGTCTCTGCTTTCGCCAAAACATCTTCGGCGTTGTAAGGTTAAGCCTCACGGTTCATTAGTACTGGTTAGCTCAATACATCGCTGCACTTACACACCCAGCCTATCAACGTCGTAGTCTTCAACGTTCCTTCAGGACTCTCAAGGAGTCAGGGAGAACTCATCTCGGGGCAAGTTTCGTGCTTAGATGCTTTCAGCACTTATCTTTTCCGCATTTAGCTACCGGGCAATGCCATTGGCATGACAACCCGAACACCAGTGATGCGTCCACTCCGGTCCTCTCGTACTAGGAGCAGCCCCCCTCAATTCTCCAGCGCCCACGGCAGATAGGGACCGAACTGTCTCACGACGTTCTAAACCCAGCTCGCGTACCACTTTAAACGGCGAACAGCCGTACCCTTGGGACCTACTTCAGCCCCAGGATGTGATGAGCCGACATCGAGGTGCCAAACACCGCCGTCGATATGAACTCTTGGGCGGTATCAGCCTGTTATCCCCGGAGTACCTTTTATCCGTTGAGCGATGGCCCTTCCATTCAGAACCACCGGATCACTATGACCTGCTTTCGCACCTGCTCGAGCCGTCACTCTCGCAGTCAAGCTAGCTTATGCCATTGCACTAACCTCCTGATGTCCGACCAGGATTAGCTAACCTTCGTGCTCCTCCGTTACTCTTTAGGAGGAGACCGCCCCAGTCAAACTACCCACCAGACACTGTCCGCAACCCGGATTACGGGTCTACGTTAGAACACCAGCCATTAAAGGGTGGTATTTCAAGGTTGGCTCCACGCAGACTGGCGTCCACGCTTCAAAGCCTCCCACCTATCCTACACATCAAGGACCAGTGTTCAGTGTCAAGCTATAGTAAAGGTTCACGGGGTCTTTCCGTCTTGCCGCGGGTACACTGCATCTTCACAGCGAGTTCAATTTCACTGAGTCTCGGGTGGAGACAGCCTGGCCATCATTACGCCATTCGTGCAGGTCGGAACTTACCCGACAAGGAATTTCGCTACCTTAGGACCGTTATAGTTACGGCCGCCGTTTACCGGGGCTTCGATCAAGAGCTTCGCGTTGCCGCTAACCCCATCAATTAACCTTCCGGCACCGGGCAGGCGTCACACCGTATACGTCCACTTTCGTGTTTGCACAGTGCTGTGTTTTTAATAAACAGTTGCAGCCAGCTGGTATCTTCGACTGGTTTCAGCTCCGTCCGCAGGGACTTCACCTACACACCAGCGTGCCTTCTCCCGAAGTTACGGCACCATTTTGCCTAGTTCCTTCACCCGAGTTCTCTCAAGCGCCTTGGTATTCTCTACCTGACCACCTGTGTCGGTTTGGGGTACGATTTGATGTTACCTGATGCTTAGAGGCTTTTCCTGGAAGCAGGGCATTTGTTACTTCAGCACCGTAGTGCCTCGTCATCACACCTCAGCGTTAAAAAGGTCCGGATTTACCTAAACCTTCCGCCTACATGCTTAAACCGGGACAACCGTCGCCCGGCTAACATAGCCTTCTCCGTCCCCCCTTCGCAGTAACACCGAGTACAGGAATATTAACCTGTTTCCCATCGACTACGCCTTTCGGCCTCGCCTTAGGGGTCGACTCACCCTGCCCCGATTAACGTTGGACAGGAACCCTTGGTCTTCCGGCGAGCGGGCTTTTCACCCGCTTTATCGTTACTTATGTCAGCATTCGCACTTCTGATACCTCCAGCCCCCCTCACAGGACACCTTCAACGGCTTACAGAACGCTCCCCTACCCAACAACGCATAAGCGTCGCTGCCGCAGCTTCGGTGCATGGTTTAGCCCCGTTACATCTTCCGCGCAGGCCGACTCGACCAGTGAGCTATTACGCTTTCTTTAAATGATGGCTGCTTCTAAGCCAACATCCTGGCTGTCTGTGCCTTCCCACATCGTTTCCCACTTAACCATGACTTTGGGACCTTAGCTGGCGGTCTGGGTTGTTTCCCTCTTCACGACGGACGTTAGCACCCGCCGTGTGTCTCCCGTGATAACATTCTTCGGTATTCGTAGTTTGCATCGGGTTGGTAAGCCGGGATGGCCCCCTAGCCGAAACAGTGCTCTACCCCCGAAGATGAGTTCACGAGGCGCTACCTAAATAGCTTTCGGGGAGAACCAGCTATCTCCCGGTTTGATTGGCCTTTCACCCCCAGCCACAAGTCATCCGCTAATTTTTCAACATTAGTCGGTTCGGTCCTCCAGTTAGTGTTACCCAACCTTCAACCTGCCCATGGCTAGATCACCGGGTTTCGGGTCTATACCCTGCAACTTAACGCCCAGTTAAGACTCGGTTTCCCTTCGGCTCCCCTATACGGTTAACCTTGCTACAGAATATAAGTCGCTGACCCATTATACAAAAGGTACGCAGTCACCCCATAAAGAGGCTCCCACTGCTTGTACGTACACGGTTTCAGGTTCTTTTTCACTCCCCTCGCCGGGGTTCTTTTCGCCTTTCCCTCACGGTACTGGTTCACTATCGGTCAGTCAGGAGTATTTAGCCTTGGAGGATGGTCCCCCCATATTCAGACAGGATACCACGTGTCCCGCCCTACTCTTCGAGTTCACAACGTGTGCATTTTTGTGTACGGGACTATCACCCTGTACCGTCGGACTTTCCAGACCGTTCCACTAACACACGCGCTGATTCAGACTCTGGGCTCCTCCCCGTTCGCTCGCCGCTACTGGGGGAATCTCGGTTGATTTCTTTTCCTCGGGGTACTTAGATGTTTCAGTTCCCCCGGTTCGCCTCATGCCACTATGTATTCATGACATGATAGTGTGTCGAAACACACTGGGTTTCCCCATTCGGGTATCGCCGGGTCAAAGGTTCATATCACCTCGCCGACGCTTATCGCAGATTAGCACGCCCTTCATCGCCTCTGACTGCCAGGGCATCCACCGTGTACGCTTAGTCGCTTAACCTCACAACCCGAAGATGTTTCGTAAAACATCTCGTGTTGCGAAAATTTGAGAGACTCGAACACACCGTCACTCTGTTCTTATTACGGAGAACAGACGCAGCGTGTCGTTTCAATTTTCAGCTTGATCCAGATTTTTAAAGAGCAAATATCTCAAACATGACTCGGAAGTCAGTTTTGAGATATTGAGGCAGGTGACTTTCACTCACAAACCAGCAAGTGGCGTCCCCTAGGGGATTCGAACCCCTGTTACCGCCGTGAAAGGGCGGTGTCCTGGGCCTCTAGACGAAGGGGACGTGTAGTCTCAATCGCAAGACGCCTTGCTATTTACTTTTCATCAGACAATCTGTGTGAGCACTACAAAGGCAGGTTCTTTCAGGTAAGGAGGTGATCCAACCGCAGGTTCCCCTACGGTTACCTTGTTACGACTTCACCCCAGTCATGAATCACAAAGTGGTAAGCGCCCTCCCGAAGGTTAAGCTACCTACTTCTTTTGCAACCCACTCCCATGGTGTGACGGGCGGTGTGTACAAGGCCCGGGAACGTATTCACCGTAGCATTCTGATCTACGATTACTAGCGATTCCGACTTCATGGAGTCGAGTTGCAGACTCCAATCCGGACTACGACGCACTTTATGAGGTCCGCTTGCTCTCGCGAGGTCGCTTCTCTTTGTATGCGCCATTGTAGCACGTGTGTAGCCCTACTCGTAAGGGCCATGATGACTTGACGTCATCCCCACCTTCCTCCAGTTTATCACTGGCAGTCTCCTTTGAGTTCCCGGCCGAACCGCTGGCAACAAAGGATAAGGGTTGCGCTCGTTGCGGGACTTAACCCAACATTTCACAACACGAGCTGACGACAGCCATGCAGCACCTGTCTCACGGTTCCCGAAGGCACTAAAGCATCTCTGCTAAATTCCGTGGATGTCAAGAGTAGGTAAGGTTCTTCGCGTTGCATCGAATTAAACCACATGCTCCACCGCTTGTGCGGGCCCCCGTCAATTCATTTGAGTTTTAACCTTGCGGCCGTACTCCCCAGGCGGTCGACTTAACGCGTTAGCTCCGGAAGCCACTCCTCAAGGGAACAACCTCCAAGTCGACATCGTTTACGGCGTGGACTACCAGGGTATCTAATCCTGTTTGCTCCCCACGCTTTCGCACCTGAGCGTCAGTCTTTGTCCAGGGGGCCGCCTTCGCCACCGGTATTCCTCCAGATCTCTACGCATTTCACCGCTACACCTGGAATTCTACCCCCCTCTACAAGACTCTAGCCTGCCAGTTTCGAATGCAGTTCCCAGGTTGAGCCCGGGGATTTCACATCCGACTTGACAGACCGCCTGCGTGCGCTTTACGCCCAGTAATTCCGATTAACGCTTGCACCCTCCGTATTACCGCGGCTGCTGGCACGGAGTTAGCCGGTGCTTCTTCTGCGAGTAACGTCAATCACTGTGGTTATTAACCACAATGCCTTCCTCCTCGCTGAAAGTACTTTACAACCCGAAGGCCTTCTTCATACACGCGGCATGGCTGCATCAGGCTTGCGCCCATTGTGCAATATTCCCCACTGCTGCCTCCCGTAGGAGTCTGGACCGTGTCTCAGTTCCAGTGTGGCTGGTCATCCTCTCAGACCAGCTAGGGATCGTCGCCTAGGTGAGCCATTACCCCACCTACTAGCTAATCCCATCTGGGCACATCTGATGGCAAGAGGCCCGAAGGTCCCCCTCTTTGGTCTTGCGACGTTATGCGGTATTAGCTACCGTTTCCAGTAGTTATCCCCCTCCATCAGGCAGTTTCCCAGACATTACTCACCCGTCCGCCGCTCGTCACCCGAGAGCAAGCTCTCTGTGCTACCGCTCGACTTGCATGTGTTAGGCCTGCCGCCAGCGTTCAATCTGAGCCATGATCAAACTCTTCAATTTAAGTTTGATGCTCGTGAATTAAACTTCGTAATGAATTACGTATGTTCACTCAGAGACTTTGGTATTCATTTAGCGTCTTGCGACGTTTAGAATCCATGTCACTTTGAGTGCCCACACAGATTGTCTGATAAATTGTTAAAGAGCAGTGCAACGCGGCTTTCGCTCACCGTTGCGAGGTCCCGTATAATACGTTTTCCTCATTCAGAGTCAAGCGTTTAATTTCGCTTTTCTCTGTCGGCGTTCATCGCTGAACCCCTGCTGCTACGGCGGCTTGCGTGCCGTTGTTCCGTGTCAGTGGAGGCGCATTATAGGGAGTTATTCTGAGGCTGCAAGTGTAAATCAGAAAACAATGACTGACTGCTCACTTTCCAGGCAAATAATATCCCGGACATTGAGTTTCGCCTGGTTTTTAAACAAAAACGAGCCCCGCAGGGCTCGTTTTTCAGGTTTTGTGAATTACTGCACGGCCACAATTCGGTCTTCGTTCACTTCGAGACGAATGACTTTCCCTGGAATCAGCTCCCCGGAAAGAATTTGCTGTGCCAGTGGGTTTTCAATCTGCTGCTGGATAGCACGTTTCAGAGGACGCGCCCCGTAAACCGGATCGTAACCATTCGCACTCAACAGTTTCAGCGCGTCGTCGGAGATATGGATCTCGTACCCACGCTCTTCGAGACGTTTATACAAACGCTGCAGCTGAATCTGCGCAATAGAAGCAATGTGTTTTTCCCCAAGCGGGTGGAACACGACCACTTCATCAATACGGTTAATGAACTCCGGACGGAAGCTATGGCTAACCACGCCCAGCACCAGATCTTTCATATGACCGTAATCCAGCTCGCCGAAACGTTCCTGAATCAAATCGGAACCCAGGTTCGAGGTCATGATCACCACGGTGTTGCGGAAATCGACCGTTCTCCCCTGCCCGTCAGTCAGACGACCATCGTCCAGAACCTGCAGCAAGATGTTGAAAACATCCGGATGCGCTTTTTCCACTTCATCTAACAAGATGACGGAATAAGGACGACGACGAACCGCTTCAGTCAGGTAACCCCCTTCTTCATACCCGACATATCCTGGAGGCGCACCGACCAGACGCGAGACAGAGTGTTTCTCCATAAACTCGGACATATCGATACGCACCATCGCGTCGTCGCTATCGAACATAAAGTTCGCCAGGGTTTTACACAGCTCGGTCTTACCCACACCGGTCGGCCCCAGGAACAGGAACGAACCAATCGGACGATTAGGATCGGACAAGCCCGCGCGGCTACGACGAATTGCATTCGATACCGCTTCGACGGCCTCATCCTGGCCGATGACACGGTGATGAAGATCATGTTCCATCCGCAGCAGTTTTTCGCGTTCACCTTCCAGCATGCGGGCAACCGGGATCCCCGTCCAGCGCGCCAGTACATCGGCAATTTCCACATCCGTCACTTTATTACGCAGCAGACGCATGGTTTTGCCTTCTGACTGCGTCGCCATCTCCAGCTGTTTTTCCAGTTCCGGAATTTTGCCGTACTGCAGCTCAGACATACGCGCCAGGTCGCCCACGCGACGCGCCTGCTCAATGGCAATTTTCGCCTGCTCAAGCTCAGCCTTGATCGTCTGGGTGCCCGAAAGCGACGCTTTCTCAGCTTTCCACTCTTCTTCTAATTCGGAATACTGACGCTCTTTGTCGTCCAGCTCCTCATTGAGCATATCCAGACGTTTTTTACTCGCCTCATCAGACTCTTTCTTCAGCGCCTGCTGTTCAAGCTTGAGCTGAATGATCCTGCGGTCGAGTCTGTCGAGCTCTTCCGGTTTCGAGTCTATCTGCATGCGAATGCTGGATGCCGCCTCATCAATCAGGTCGATGGCTTTATCCGGCAGTTGCCTGTCAGCGATATAGCGATGAGACAATGTGGCAGCCGCCACAATCGCCGGGTCCGTAATCTGCACATGGTGATGCAACTCATAGCGCTCTTTCAGACCACGCAAGATTGCGATGGTGTCTTCCACCGTCGGTTCAGCCACGAACACTTTCTGGAATCGACGTTCCAGCGCGGCGTCTTTTTCAATGTACTGGCGATACTCATCGAGCGTAGTCGCGCCGACGCAGTGCAGTTCACCGCGAGCCAGAGCCGGTTTCAGCATGTTCCCGGCGTCCATTGCGCCATCGGCTTTACCGGCACCGACCATGGTGTGCAATTCGTCGATGAACAGAATGACATTCCCTTCCTGTTTCGACAGATCGTTAAGCACGCCTTTTAAACGCTCTTCGAATTCACCGCGGTATTTTGCCCCCGCCACCAGCGAACCCATATCCAGCGCCAGCACTCGGCGGCCTTTCAGCCCTTCCGGCACTTCGCCGTTGACAATACGCTGGGCCAGACCTTCGACGATGGCAGTTTTACCGACGCCCGGTTCCCCAATCAGTACCGGGTTGTTTTTAGTACGACGCTGCAGTACCTGAATGGTACGGCGAATCTCTTCGTCACGACCGATCACTGGATCGAGCTTGCCTTGTTCCGCACGCTCAGTCAGATCGACCGTATATTTCTTCAAAGCCTGACGTTGGTCTTCGGCTCCCTGATCGTTCACGCTTTCACCTCCACGCATTTTTTCAATCGCCTGAGTCACACTGGCGGTTGTCGCACCGGATGATTTCAGCAGATCGGTCAGCGTACCGCGTGATTCAAGCGCCGCCAGAACAAAGAGTTCCGACGAGATAAAGTTGTCCCCACGTTTTTGCGCCAGCTTGTCGCAAAGATTCAGCACGCGCACCAGATCCTGAGAAGGCTGAACATCCCCACCGGTGCCTTCCACCTGTGGCAGACGGCTCAGTGCCTGATCGATAGCCGTGCGCAGCTCGCCAGCATTAATGCCAGCAGACGTAAGTAAAGGACGTACCGATCCCCCTTCCTGATTCAGCAAGGCGCTCATTAAATGAAGAGGTTCGATAAATTGGTTGTCGTGCCCCAGTGCGAGAGACTGGGCATCGGCGAGAGCAAGCTGGAATTTATTAGTAAGACGATCCAGACGCATAACTCCTCCCATAACAGGTCAAATTTGCTACTGGAGATTAAATGAGGTCATCCCTCAATTATTCAAGGTTAATGACCTGAATTATGCGAAAAGAAAACGGCGCGTGCCGGATCGTCTTGATTCGTTAGGTTATATCAGCCAAATGAAACTTGCCATACGACCTGTGGTTTTGTCGCGACGATAAGAGAAAAAATCACCCTTTTCGGTGAAGGTACAGCGATCGCCACCGAAGATCTGCGTCACACCGACATTGCCCAGACGCTGACGGGCAAGCTGATAGATATCGGCCAGATATTTATCCCCTGTCGGTTGGAACGCGCTGACGGCTTGCGGATCTTGTTCGATAAAGGCTTCCCGCACTTCAGGGCCGACTTCAAAAGCCATCGCACCGATGGCCGGACCGAGCCATGCGATGATATTGCCTGGAGCATCATCAAAGCAGGCGACCGTCTCTTCCAGCACACCCGCGCACAGCCCCCGCCATCCGGCATGGGCTGCGGCCACTTCGGTGCCCGCACGGTTACAAAACAGAACCGGCAAACAGTCGGCGGTCATCACGGCACAAACTGTCCCGGGCGTATTGCTGTAGGATGCATCGGCGCGTTTAGAAGCATAGGGTTCCCCCGTCAGCTTCAACACATCTTTGCCGTGCACCTGCTCAAGCCATACGGGTTTTGACGGCAAATTCCCTGCCGCAAACATGCGCTTGCGATTCTCTTCAACGTCTTCAGGGTTATCACCACAGTGAGCCCCCAGATTCAATGACGCCCATGCATCGTGGCTCACGCCACCCACACGGGTTGAGCTACAGGCTGCCACGCCTGCAGGAATTGGCCACTCCGGGACAATCAGTTTGGTCATAACCAGTCCACTTTATCCTTATGTTCTTCAAAGTCTGCGCGCATCGCAGCGATGAGATCGACCATATCCTGTGGGATTGGCGCATGCCATTCCATTTCGATACCGGTGATCGGGTGGTAGAGACGCAGCATCGTTGCATGCAACGCCTGGCGGTCGAATTTACGCAGGGTGCTGATAAACTCTTCCGATGCGCCCTTCGGCGGACGCGGACGGCCACCGTAAACCTGATCGCCCACCAGCGGATGGGTGATATGGGACATATGCACACGGATCTGGTGAGTACGGCCCGTTTCCAGACGCAGACGCAGGCGCGTATGAATGCGGAAATGTTCCATGATGCGGTAGTGCGTTACCGCAGGTTTCCCCATCGGATGCACCGACATATGGGTACGCTTGGTCGGGTGACGGCTGATCGGCTCTTCTACCGTGCCGCCGGACGTCATGTGACCAATCGCCACGGCTTCATATTCACGGGTGATTTCACGCAGCTGCAGCGACTCCACCAGACGGGTCTGGGCAGGAACGGTTTTCGCGACCACCATCAAACCGGTGGTGTCTTTATCCAGACGGTGAACGATGCCCGCACGCGGTACGTCAACAATCGGCGGATAATAATGAAGCAGCGCATTCAGTACGGTGCCATCAGGATTACCGGCGCCAGGATGCACGACCAGGCCGCGCGGTTTGTTGATCACCAGAATGTCGTCATCTTCATAGACGATTTCTAACGGGATATCCTGCGCCTCGAAGCGGACTTCTTCTTCTATTTCAGCATTGATGGCGACGGCTTCCCCACCTAACACTTTCTCTTTTGGCTTGTCCCATACTTTGCCGTTAACCAGCACGCGCTGGTCAAGAATCCATTCTTTTATGCGTGAACGCGAATAATCAGGGAACATTTCGGCCAAAGCTTGATCTAAGCGTTGACCGAGCTGATTTTCGGAGACTGTTGCGGTGAGTTCTACTCGTTGTGCCATAGACTGCTTCTTCGTTTAACGTTGGGTTTTACGGCTTTGCCGTATAATATAGTGTGCTATTGTAGCTGGTCTTAATCGGGAGCAGGAAAGAGATTCTCCCGGACAAACATTTGAGGAAAGTCAAAACGTCATGACGCGCATGAAATATCTGGTGGCAGCGGCCACGTTGAGCCTGGCTTTGGTGGGCTGCTCCGGTTCAAATGAACAGGTCCCTGACAATCCGCCGAATGAAATCTATGCGACTGCACAACAAAAACTGCAGGACGGTAACTGGAAACAGGCGATAACGCAACTGGAAGCGCTGGATAATCGTTATCCATTTGGTCCGTATTCCCAACAGGTACAATTAGATCTCATCTACGCCTACTACAAAAATGCCGATCTGCCGCTGGCTCAGGCTGCCATCGATCGCTTCATCCGTCTGAACCCGACTCATCCGAACATCGATTATGTCATGTACATGCGCGGCCTGACCAACATGGCTCTGGATGACAGTGCCCTGCAGGGTTTCTTCGGTGTTGATCGTTCTGACCGTGACCCGCAGCACGCGCGTGACGCCTTCAATGACTTCTCCAAGCTGGTGCGTGGCTATCCGAACAGTCAGTACATCACCGATGCCACCAAGCGTCTGGTGTTCCTGAAAGATCGTTTGTCCAAATATGAGTACTCCGTCGCGGAGTATTACACGCGTCGTGGTGCATGGGTTGCCGTGGTTAACCGTGTCGAAGGCATGCTGCGTGATTACCCGGATACCCAGGCCACTCGCGATGGCCTGAAGCTGATGGAAAACGCATACCGTCAGATGCAGATGAACGCGCAGGCTGAAAAAGTCGCGAAGATCATTGCCGCTAACAGCAGCAATACCTGATCGTTCCCCAAATGCAAAACGGCAGCCCAAGGGCTGCCGTTTTTTTATCCATTATGGTCACTCGCAGAAGCGGTTTCGTACCGACCAATCCTATCAACTATGGCCGCAATTCCTGAGTTCGACAAGGTAAAATTCGCCTGTTCCTGTCTTTCCTCACAAAAAAGCTTCCTTGACAAAAAGTGACAAAATAACGTGATTTAGATCACACATTTTGACATTAGGACAGGTATGCTGGAATCACCAAGACGGAAAGACAAGAGGTAAAATTTATGACAATGAACATTACCAGTAAACAAATGGAAATTACTCCGGCAATCCGCCAGCACGTCGCAGACCGTCTCGCCAAACTGGATAAATGGCAAACTCATTTGATTAACCCGCATATCATTCTGTCTAAGGAACCACAGGGTTTTACCGCTGACGCAACTATCAATACTCCTAACGGCCATCTGGTCGCCAGCGCGAAACACGAAGATATGTACACCGCTATCAACGATTTGATCAACAAGCTGGAACGGCAGCTCAATAAAGTGCAACACAAAGGCGAAGCCCGTCGTGCCACCACCTCGGTGAAAGACGCAAGCTATGCCGAAGAAGTTGAAGAAGAGTAATCCTTTAAATTGAGTGTCCCGCTAACGCGCCTCCGGGCGCGTTTTTTATTGACAGGATGAAAACAGTACGGGTACTTTAAAGGTCTCAATCACAGGATGAACTCATGACACACACTCCGTTTTTCTTCGCATTCTTTTTTACCTTCCCCTGAATGGGAGGCGTTTCGTCGTGTGATAAAGAATGCGAAGACGAACAACAAGGCCTCCCACACCGGGGGGCCTTTTTTATTGATAACAATAAACGAAATAGGCAACGCTATGACATCGGAAAACCCGTTACTGGATCTGCGAGTAAAAATCAGCGCACTGGATGAAAAACTGCTGGCGCTGCTGGCCGAACGCCGTACCCTGGCCGTCGAAGTGGGCAAAGCCAAGCTGGACTCCCACCGCCCGGTACGCGACATCGATCGTGAGCGCGATCTGCTGGAGCGACTGATCGAGCTGGGTAAAGCACACCATCTTGATGCCCACTACATCACTCGCCTGTTCCAGCTGATCATCGAAGATTCCGTCCTGACCCAGCAAGCGCTGCTGCAACAACATCTGAATAAAACCAATCCGCACTCCGCGCGCGTGGCATTCCTCGGGCCAAAAGGCTCTTACTCGCATCTGGCGGCGCGCCAGTATGCCGCCCGCCATTTCGAAGAGTTCATTGAAAGCGGCTGCGCGAAATTTGCCGATATCTTTAATCAGGTCGAAACCGGACAAGCGGACTACGCCGTCGTGCCGATCGAAAACACCAGCTCCGGCGCCATTAACGATGTCTACGACCTGCTCCAGCACACCAGCCTGTCGCTGGTTGGCGAGTTGAATATTCCGATTGATCACTGCGTACTGGTTTCTGGCTCAACCGATCTCAGTCAGATCGATACGGTCTACAGCCACCCGCAGCCGTTCCAGCAGTGCAGCCAGTTCCTGAATCGCTATCCGCACTGGAAAATTGAGTACACCGAGAGCACCTCAGCGGCGATGGAAAAGGTGGCGCAGGCGAACTCTCCACGCGTTGCCGCGCTCGGCAACGAAGCGGGCGGTGCGTTGTATGGCCTGCAGGTACTGGAGCGCAACCTGGCGAACCAGACGCAGAACATTACCCGCTTCGTGGTACTGGCGCGTAAAGCGATTGATGTGTCCGACCAGGTTCCGGCGAAAACGACGCTGCTGATGGCAACCGGCCAGCAGGCAGGTGCCCTTGTTGAAGCCCTGCTGGTGTTACGTAATCACAATCTGATCATGACCAAGCTGGAATCCCGTCCGATTAACGGGAATCCGTGGGAAGAGATGTTCTATCTCGATATCCAGGCCAACCTGAAATCAACGTCCATGCAGAATGCCCTGCGCGAACTGGGCGAAATCACCCGTTCAATGAAAGTACTGGGCTGCTATCCGGGCGAAAACGTGGTACCGGTCGACCCGGTTTAACGTTCGACAAACCGGCTTTTCTTCATCCCTGCCACGCTGACGAGCAGGGTGAAGATCGCCCCGGAGAGCGGATAGTCCGCCACTTCCTGACTATCCATGTTCTCGCGCGTAGTGGTGATAAACAGCGTTTTCATCTCATCGCCGCCAAAACAGACCATCGTCGGGCAACGCACCGGCAGGCGATACTCTTCCAGCTGTTCGCCCTGCGGGGAAAATCGCGCAATACGCCAGCCATCAAACAACGCGCTCCAGTAACAGCCCTCGACATCCATCGCTGCCCCATCAGGAATGCCCTCGCCCTCCTCGAACCGGCGAAACACCTCACGCGCCCCCGGCTCGCCCTGCTCATTCAGCGGCGTACGGTAGATCACGCGATTCGGCGTGTCAGAGGTGAACATCCACCGTTTGTCCGGACTAAACGCGAGGCCGTTGTGCCCGTGAATATCGCACTGAATCACTTTCGGCGTCAGATCGTTATCGATACGCATCAGCATCGCGCCGTTGTAATCGCCCGGCCCCCAAAACGTGCCGGCATAAAAACGCCCGAGGTGATCGGTTCCGCCATCGTTAAAACGAGCCAGCTGAGGATTCGACGGGTTATCGCAGACTTTACGCTGGAGCAGGCCATGCTTATCCGTCAGCCAGATCGCGTTACGCATCGCGACGATAAACCCGCCCTTTTCGCGTATGGCAAAACAGCCGACCTCTTCATGGAAGGAGAGAACAGAGTGTTGACCAGAAGAGAGATGATAGCGATGAATTTCGCCTTCCAGAATATCGGCCCAATAGAGCGCATTCTCGCTTTCGCTCCAGGTCGGGCATTCCGTTAAGTGCCCGGTGTAATCGAATAAAACCTGCGGTTCAGCCATGACAAATCCCCAAAATGAAAAAAGCCAGCAGTGCTGGCTTTTAGTATATACATCATCGGATTACTGGCGACTATCGTTCGCCTGGCGTAACAGGGTGCGGCTCTCGCTCTGGAAGCGCTTCGCGTAATCGCCGAACCAGTGCTCAACCTTGCGGAAACTGTCGATAAAGGCCTGTTTATCGCCCTGCTCCAGCAGCGCTATCGCTTCACCAAAGCGCTGGTAGTAGCGTTTGATCAGCGCCAGATTATTCTCTGACGACATAATAATGTCCGCATACAGCTGCGGATCCTGGGCAAACAGACGCCCGACCATCGCCAGCTCCAGGCGATATATCGGCGAGGAGAGCGCCAGCAACTGCTCCAGCTGCACGTTCTCTTCCGCCAGATGCAGGCCGTAAGCGAAGGTCGCAAAGTGGCGCAGCGCCTGAATGAAGGCCATGTTCTGATCGTGTTCTACCGCGCTGATGCGGTGCAGACGTGCGCCCCACACCTGAATCTGTTCCAGGAACCACTGGTATGCTTCCGGCTGACGACCGTCGCAGTAGACCACAACCTGTTTCGCCAGGCTGCCGCTGTCCGGACCGAACATCGGGTGCAAGCCCAGCACCGGTCCGTTATGGGCTGCCAGCATCGCCTGCAGCGGTCCGTTCTTCACGGAGGCCAGATCCACCAGAATACAATCTTCCGGCAGAGGCGGCAGCTTGCCGATAATCTCTTCGGTCACATGAATCGGCACGCTGACGATCACCATGCCTGCATCGTCCATCAGCTCTGGCGCACGCGCCCAGTCTTCTTTTTCAAGAATGCGCACCTGGTAGCCAGAAAGCGTCAGCATCTTCTCAAACAGACGCCCCATCTGACCGCCGCCGCCGACGATCACCACCGGACGCAGCGACGGACAGAGGGTTTTGAAGCCCTTATCGTTTTCGCTGGAGTAGGATTCACGCATCACGCGGCGCAGGACATCTTCAATCAGATCGGGAGAAACGCCCATCGCCTCGGCCTCGTGACGTCGGGATGCCAGCATCGATGCTTCGCGCTCTGGCACGTAAATCGGCAAACCGTATTTACTTTTGACTTCCCCGACTTCAGCAACCAGTGACATCCGGCGCGCCAGCAAATCCAGCAGCGCCTTATCCACCTCATCAATTTGATCGCGTAGTGCGGTCAATTCTGCAACCATAACAAACCTCTTAAGCCAGACGCGTCGCCAGCTGGCCGTTCAAATCTTTGTGGATCTCACGCAGCAGCGCGTCAGTCGCTTCCCAACTGATGCACGCATCCGTAACGGAGACGCCGTGTTTCATGGCGCTGCGCGGCTGTTCGGATGACTGATTACCCTCGTGGATATTACTCTCAATCATCAGACCGATAATCGAACGGTTGCCATCTTTGATTTGCGCGACAACGGATTCCGCTACCGCAGGCTGGCGACGGTAATCTTTATTGGAGTTACCATGGCTGCAATCTACCATCAGAGCCGGGCGCAGTCCCGCCTGTTCCATCTCTTTTTCGCACTGTGCAACATCTGCCGGGCTGTAGTTCGGTGCTTTGCCGCCGCGCAGGATCACGTGACCATCCGGGTTGCCCTGAGTTTGCAGCAGGCAAACCTGGCCGGCCTGGTTGATCCCGACAAAACGGTGCGGCATCGCCGCAGCGCGCATGGCGTTGATCGCCGTTGCCAGACTTCCGTCAGTGCCGTTCTTAAACCCAACCGGCATCGACAGGCCAGAGGCCATCTCGCGGTGAGTCTGTGATTCTGTGGTGCGCGCACCAATCGCAGACCAGCTAAACAGATCGCCCAGGTATTGCGGGCTGTTCGGATCGAGCGCTTCGGTCGCCAGCGGCAGCCCCATGTTCACCAGCTCCACCAGCAGACGACGCGCAATCTTCAGACCGGCTTCCACATCAAACGAGCCATCCATGTGCGGATCGTTAATCAACCCTTTCCAGCCCACGGTGGTACGAGGTTTTTCAAAATAGACGCGCATGACCAGGTAGAGGCTATCGCTGACCTCCTCTGCTAATGCTTTAAATCGACGAGCGTATTCAATCGCGGTTTCAGGATCGTGTATGGAGCAAGGCCCGCACACCACCAGCAGACGCGGATCGCGACCGGCAATGATGTTGGAGATGGTCTGGCGGGAGTGCTCGATCTGCGCTTCCTGTTCAGAGCTCAGCGGGAATTCGTGCTTCAACTGATCGGGCGTGATCAAAACCTGTTCGTCGGTAATATGTACGTTGTTCAGCGCGTCTTTTTGCATGATGGCGATCCTGTAATGCTCGTTTGCGATAGTGGTTTCCTCGATGAGGTGAACACACAATATCACACCAAGTAAAGATTTCAATCCAAAATACGTAAACATTACGTTACAACAAGCACTTTCAGGCAAAAAACATTCGATTAATCCGTAAACTTAAAATTACACAACGATTCTCTCTTGCCAGGCTATGCTCAAGAAAAAGGAGAATGATTATGCGTCCAACGGTTTTCGCCTTGCTGGCACTATTTTTGACAGGCTGTCAGATTAACCCCTACACCTTCCAGCCCACCTGGACGGGCACCAGCTGGTTCACGGCAGGTAAAGAAGATGCCATGAATGGCGTGTCGATCAAAAGTAACGAAACCCTCGCCGATAATTTCAACGATCCTGACGTTGATCGTAACGAATACCTGCGTGGCTATGCCGACGGGCAGAAAAAAATATGCACTGAGGATTTTGTCTACGCCTGGGGAGTATCCGGGAAAGTATTTCCTGCGAGCTGCGATACAGCAGAAAATGCAGACCTGTTACGCAAATCCTGGCAAAAAGGAATGGATGAAGGGATGCGCGGATCACGGCTTAATTAATTTAATAACATAACCATTTCATTTAGTTGCGAATAAGATTTAACTTAAGTCACCAAAAATTCCACATAATGACTGTTCAGGTAAACAATGGTATTCTGCCCGCAATATTTAAGGACATATATTTCCAGAGCGGTATGGCGGATTCTGGTGAGACATTTTTTTACGTTCCCTTTGTGCCACCTCATTCTGGCGCTCATGTTATGCCTTGTCGGCGGACAGACTTTCGCGGCAGCCATGACAGAAAAAGACAAGTCAGTGCGTTCCATCGTTTCTGGCATCGTCAGCTACACCCGTTGGCCGTCGCTTTCTGGCCAGCCTAAGCTCTGCATCTTCTCGTCGTCCCGTTTTACACAGGCGCTCAGCGACAGCGGCTCTGCGGCGTTACCCTACGTTCCGCTGATTGTTCACAATGAGACTGAGGCATTAAATGCCACCTGCGATGCCGTTTATTTTGGAAATGAATCGCCTGCTAATCAACTTCAATTATTCAGGAATTATCAGGGCCGGGCGTTACTATTAATCGCCGAACAAAACCCGGAATGCGTTATTGGCAGTGCTTTCTGCCTGATAATTAATGAAGAAACAGTGAGATTCTCCGTCAATCTGGATGCCCTGTCTCGCAGTGGCGTAAGAGTGAATCCGGATGTGTTAATGCTTGCCCGGAATAAGAAGCATGAATAAGGAACTTTCTACAACGCCACGCCCAACGTTTAAAAGAACGCTGCAGCGTATTAGCATGATTAGCGTGGTTATTACCATGACGCTAATATGGTTATTATTGTGTATTGCTTCGGTTGTGACGCTGAAACAATATGCGCAAAAAAATCTCGAATTAACCAGCGCCACCATGAGCCGCAGCCTGGAAGCGTCGTTAGTCTTTAATGATGCGACTGCCGCCAGCGAAACGCTCGCGACGCTGGGGAAACAGGGCCAGTTTTCCGTCGCCGAGGTGCTCGACGCCCGCCGCAATCAGTTTGCCTATTGGTCGTGGAACCCTGACGAGAATACCGACACGCTGAGCCCCCTGGTCAGCCGCTGGCTGTTCCCTGTCCCGGCAACCCAGCCCGTCATGCATAACGGCAAGGTTATCGGGGAAGTTCGCATCACCGCGCGCGATAGCCTGATCAGCCACTTCATCCTGACCTCATTTGCCGTCCTGACGGGATGTATTCTCTTCGCCGCCTTTGTGGCGTTGACCATCACCCGCTCTTTGCATGACGGGATCGTCACGGCGCTGCAAAACATCACCGACGTGGTGCATGACGTCAAAACGAACCGTAATTTCGCGCGTCGTGTAGAAGACGAGCGCATCGAAGAGTTTCACCGCTTTGGTCTGGACTTCAACAGCCTGCTCGATGAAATGGAAGAGTGGCAGCTCAAACTGCAGGCGCGGAACGCACAGCTGATGCGCACGGCGATGCACGATCCGCTGACCGGGCTGGCTAACCGCGCCGCTTTTCGCAGCAGTATTGCGGCGCTGATGAACGACTCTTCCGCCCAAATGAATTCCGCCCTGTTGTTCCTGGATGGCGACAACTTTAAGCAGATCAACGACACCTGGGGTCACGCGGCGGGCGATTGCGTGCTGATTGAAGTGGCCAGCCGTATGGTGGAGTTTGGCGGGAAACGTTATCAATCTTACCGTCTGGGCGGCGATGAATTTGCCATGATCCTCTACGGCATTCACTCCCCGGAAGACGTTCAGCAGATCTGCACTGCGCTTTCGCAGAAATTCCTTCTGCCCTACGACCTGCACAACGGGCATACGGCAAAAATGTCACTCAGCATTGGATTTGCTCTGGCGTGGGAAAATACCTCCGTTGAGGCATTACTGGAGCAAGCCGACCGCAATATGTATCAGGTGAAACACCAGCGTCCAACATTAATTTCGTAAAAAAAGGAACACGTTATGTTAAGGCGATATCTCGCTCCAGTCTTACTGGCCTCAACGATTCTGGCAGGCTGCCAGGCACCGCCTCAGGGTAAATTCAACGCAGAACAGATCGCGGCGATGAAATCCTACGGTTTTAACGAAATGAACGGCGACTGGTCCCTCGGCCTGTCGGCCAAAATCCTGTTTGGTAAAAACGAATATCAGCTACGACCGGAGAGCGAGCAGCAGATCCAGACCATGGCGACCAGACTAGCCGCAACGGGCCTGGTCCACGCGCGCATGGACGGACATACGGACAACTACGGTGAAGAGAGTTACAACGAATGCCTCTCTTTAAAGCGCGCTAACGTCGTGGCAGATGCCTGGGCGAAAGGGGCCAATATCCCGCGCAGCAACCTCACCACGCAGGGATTAGGTAAAAAGTACCCGGTCGCCAGTAACGCAACCTCACAAGGACGCGCTGAAAACCGCCGCGTTGCGGTAGTCATCAGCACGCCTTAGGCCATTATTTGGTGGATTCAGACAGGGACAGAATCGACTGCGCGCGCCAGCGCAGCCAGTCAATCAGCACGAAAAAGGCCAGACTGAACCCCATCACCGGCATCATCATTCCCAGCATCACGCTGATGAACAGCGTCACTCCTCGCCCGCTGGCGGGGAGTGCGAGCCAGCACTGACAGAGCGTGAGCACCGGATTCCCTGCGGCCTGCGCCGGACGACGCATCCACCACATCCGATATCCCCATGCGATCAACACGCACAGCCCTGCACCGAAGACGATCAGGACCAGCTGATTCACCAGGCCAAACAGGATCCCCATATGGAAATCCACGCCCCAACGCGTGAGCTTTGCCATCAGCGGGAAGTCCGCAAAACGCGTCTGATCGAGGATCTGCATCGAGTGCGGATCAACGGCCACGCCATCGACCTGCGTTGGCCAGCCCCTGTCGATCTCAGTGACGGTCCATGCCTTGTCTGAACTTTTCGCGGGGCGAATTTCGAGCTTGTTCGCATCAATCCCGGCATTTCTCGCCGCGTGCAGGACGTTATCAAACAGCGTCAGATCCATCGCCATTTCAGGCATCATCATCCCGTCGTGATGCCCGCGATGTTCGGCGTGAGGATCAACGTCTGCCGCGGGACCGTGCAGATGAGTGTTCACCTGCGGCGTCAGCCAGTTCATTTGCGTACGCAGCTTATCGACGTTTCCACCCGCCCACTGCGACCAGGTCAGTCCGGTGGCCGAAAACAGCAACATGCCACCCAGCAGCCCCCAGCCGAGCGCGACGTGCAGACGACGGCGATTCTGGAACCTGTTATTGATGCGCCGCTTTGGACGGGTATAAAACCACAACGCAATTCCGCCCAGGGCTGCGATCCACATCCAGGAGGCGGCCAGCTCGCTATACAGCCGCCCAACATCCCCCAGCATCAGCGAGCTGTGCAGATAGTCGATTTTCTGGCGCAGCGGCAAAATCCCGCTGGTCCCGTAGACCGTGATATCGCCGCGAACCTCCAGACTCACCGGATCGATAAAAATCGCCCGGTTTTCCGACGGCCCAAGCATCGGGTCGGCAAACATCACCCGTGTGGTCTCCCCGGCTATCAGCCCCGGGCGGACGGCCTGCAGGCGCAGGTCTTCCCCAATCGCTTTTTCGGCTACCGCAATTTGCTCAGCCAGCGGCTGAGCTTCCCCGACGGTGTCGGTATGAAGCGCATGTTGATACAGCCTATTTTCGAGCTGCGGTGTCGCCACATAGAGCGTCCCCGTCAGCGCAGCGAAAAAAATGAACGGGCCGACAAACAACCCGATATAAAAATGGAGGCGTCGCAGCAGGTTTCCCCATGCGGCGCGTGGCGTAATGGCAGTCATACTTTTCCTTTGTGCAGGCAAAACGTTATCGATACGCAAAAGCGCATTCTTTATGGTTTACAGGGAAAAAGCAGACAGCAGCGGTGGAGCGCGGGTATCAGGATACAACCAGGGGAAAAAGTGCCAGTGACTGACCGCCTGTCGCGGTGGTTTCACACGCTGGCGCAGCAATACCGCGCACATCAGCACAATCAGCGCCAGCATCACGCCCGGCACATGGGCCAGAAGCACACAATAGCCACAGGCTTCGGCGTGATCGAGCGGCATTGAGTGCGACGTCTCACCATGATGCTCTGCCATCGACATCTGGCTCATATCATGGCGCATCCCTGGCATCGCGCTCATGGGATCTTTTTGTAGCGAAATGGAAATTAGAGGTGCCACCACGATCAGCAGGATCGCAAACAGCGCGGTCCATGCCGCTGCGCGTTTCAAGGCTGACTGATGCAGTGCGTTCTTCACTTACCCTCCGCTAGAGAGCGGGTATTGTAAATGATTTATGACGAGAGGGTTAACAAGCGGAGCGGATTTAGATAAAAAAGGGCCGGCCTTGCGGCCAGCCCTTTTAACAGGATGTTGCTTAAGCGAGTCTTAGTTCAGACGCTCTTTGATACGAGCAGACTTACCAGTACGCTCACGCAGGTAGTACAGTTTAGCTTTACGTACAGCACCACGACGTTTGACAGTAATGCTGTCAACTACTGGAGAGTGAGTCTGGAAGACACGCTCAACACCTTCGCCGTTGGAAATTTTACGAACAGTGAATGCAGAGTGCAGACCGCGGTTACGAATAGCGATAACCACGCCCTCGAATGCCTGCAGACGTTTTTTGGAACCTTCAACAACCCATACTTTCACTTCCACGGAATCACCCGGACGGAATGAAGGTACGTCCTGCTTCATCTGCTCTTGTTCAATTTGCTTAATAATGTTGCTCATAATTTAATCTCTTATCCTGGGTAAACTGATATATCGGGAGCGTATTACGCTTGCCCATCATGTTTATGTTGCTGTTGTGCGTGCTCTTTTTTGAACTCCGCCAGCAACCTTACTTGCTCTTCAGTCAGAGCCAGGTTTTCCAGAAGTTCAGGTCTTCTAAGCCAGGTTCGGCCCAGCGACTGCTTCAAACGCCAGCGACGTATCTCGGCATGGTTCCCCGACAGCAATACCGCCGGTACTTCCATCCCTTCTAACACTTCAGGGCGGGTATAGTGTGGGCAGTCCAGCAATCCATCAGCAAAAGAGTCTTCTGTTGCTGAAGCTTCATGGCCCAGTACACCCGGAATAAACCGGGCAACGGAGTCAATCAGCGTCATTGCCGGTAACTCACCACCGCTGAGAACGTAATCGCCGATTGACCATTCTTCATCAATTTCGGTCTGAATTACGCGCTCATCTATCCCTTCATAGCGACCACATACCAGAATCAGTTTCTGATTCGTGGCCAGTTCGCTTACGCCCGCTTGATCAAGCTTGCGTCCCTGAGGTGACAGATAAATCACCTTCGCGCCTTCACCTGCCGCGGCTTTTGCTGTATGGATCGCATCCCGTAAGGGTTGCACCATCATTAACATCCCCGGTCCGCCGCCGTAAGGACGTTCGTCCACGGTACGGTGCCGGTCATGCGTGAAGTCACGAGGACTCCAGCTTTCGATGTTCAGCAGGCCTTTTTTTACTGCCCGGCCAGTTACCCCGTAATCAGTAATCGCGCGGAACATTTCAGGAAACAGGCTAATTATGCCAATCCACATAGCGCCGTCTTTTACCGTTTATCCGGAGAATTTAAAAACCAGGATCCCAATCTACTTCGATAGTTCGCGTAGTGAGATCGACTTTCTTGATAACCTGCCCATCGAGGAACGGAACCAGCCGCTCCTTGATGCCAAATGCATCTTTCAGGTTTGCCTTAATGACGAGAACGTCATTTGACCCGGTTTCCATCATGTCGATGACTTTGCCCAGGCCATAGCCTTCAGTGGTGACCACCTGGCAACCCATAAGGTCTTTCCAGTAGTAATCACCCTCTTCCAGCGAAGGCAGCTGCGATGAATCGACGACAATTTCGCAATTGGTCAGCAGATTCGCCGCATCGCGATCGTCAACGCCTTTCAGCTTGATCACGATATCCTGATTGTGGTGGCGCCAGCTTTCCAGCTCGACCGCTTCCCACTTACCACCTTTCTGGATAAACCAGGGCTGGTAGTTAAAAATGCTTTCAGCGTCTTCAGTGGAGGAAAACACTCTGAGCCAACCACGGATACCGTAGCAAGAACCCATTTTTCCCAATACGATCGGTTCAACAGGTGCTTTATTGCTCATCATGACCACCGTGACAGATTAAGCTGCTTTGTTTGCTGCTTTGATAAGCGTAGCAACGCGATCGGAAACAGTAGCGCCCTGGCCAACCCAGTGAGCGATACGATCCAGATCCAGACGGGTTTCTTCTTCAGAACCGCTAGCGATCGGGTTGAAGAAACCAACGCGCTCAATGAAGCGACCGTTGCGTGCATTACGGCTGTCAGTCACAACAACCTGGTAGAACGGACGCTTTTTTGCGCCGTGACGTGCTAAACGAATAGTTACCATAACATCCTCTTGTGTGAATAAAACACAGGGCCCCATCGAGGAACGGAGCCCAGTGTCATATTAAAAGCCCGAAAATTTTACTGATTTCTGGGGAAAATGCAATCAACAGTTACTCAGTCTGCTGTAAATGGCAGGCAAGCCAGGCCAATCAGCGGCCCGGGAAGCCTGGGGGCATCATGCCCTTCATGCCACGCATCATTTTCGCCATTCCGCCCTTCTTCATTTTCTTCATCATGCGCTGCATGTCGTCGAACTGTTTCAGAAGGCGGTTAACATCCTGCACCTGCATGCCGCAACCGGCGGCGATGCGGCGTTTGCGCGACCCTTTGATGATTTCAGGCTTCGCACGTTCTTTCAGCGTCATCGAGTTGATGATCGCCTCCATACGCACCAGCACTTTGTCATCCATCTGCGCTTTCACGTTATCAGGGATCTGGCCCATGCCCGGCAGTTTGCCCATGAGGCTTGCCATGCCGCCCATGTTTTTCATCTGGCGGAGCTGCTCGAGGAAGTCGGTCAGATCGAAACCGTCGCCTTTTTTCAGCTTGCTAGCCAGCTTCTCAGCCTGCGCGCGGTCAACCTTGCTTTCGATATCTTCGATCAGCGACAGCACATCGCCCATGCCGAGAATACGGGAGGCGATACGGTCCGGGTGGAACGGCTCCAGCGCTTCGGTTTTCTCGCCGACACCGAGGAACTTAATCGGCTTACCGGTGATATGACGAATTGAGAGCGCCGCACCGCCGCGGGCGTCACCGTCCACTTTGGTCAGCACAACACCGGTTAACGGCAGCGCTTCGTTAAACGCTTTCGAGGTATTCGCCGCATCCTGACCGGTCATCGCATCGACAACAAACAGGGTTTCAACCGGATTAATCGCGGCGTGAACCTGTTTGATCTCGTCCATCATCGCTTCGTCGACGTGCAGACGACCGGCGGTATCCACCAGCAGCACGTCGTAGAATTTCAGCTTCGCTTCTTTCAGCGCTGCATTGACGATATCTACTGGCTTCTGGGCAACGTCGGATGGGAAGAAGTCCACGCCGACCTGCTCTGCCAGGGTTTCAAGCTGTTTGATCGCCGCCGGGCGATAGACGTCGGCAGAGACCACCAGCACTTTTTTCTTGTGCTTTTCGCGCAGGAACTTACCCAGCTTACCGACGCTGGTGGTTTTACCCGCACCCTGCAAACCGGCCATCAACACCACCGCAGGTGGCTGCGCGGCCAGGTTCAGGACCTGGTTCTCTTCGCCCATTGCCGCAACCAGTTCGTTGCGAACAATTTTGACGAACTCCTGACCCGGGGTCAGGCTCTTGTTCACTTCATGACCAACCGCTTTCTCTTTTACGCGGCTGATGAACTCGCGCACAACGGGCAGCGCCACGTCGGCTTCGAGCAACGCCATGCGCACTTCGCGCAGCGTTTCTTTCACATTGTCTTCGGTAAGGCGCCCACGGCCGCTGATGTTGCGCAGCGAGCGCGACAAACGATCGGTTAAATTATCAAACATTGTCTCTCGCCTGAGGTAGAAACGTTAGGTCGCGACAGCGACACGTACATAGAATTTTGCCGGAGTATAACATGAAGGCGTCTTTGTTGTTATGCAACGGTTGGAGCGCGCGTCACGTAACGTTATACTGCTTATCTTTCTTATTAAGACAACTGTCGACGCCTATATGCCTGTTTTCGCACTGATCGCCCTTGTTGCCTACTCTTGCAGCCTTGCGCTGATTATTCCTGGCCTGCTGCAAAAAAACAGCGGCTGGCGGCGCATGGCTATTTTGTCGGCAGTGATCGCCCTGGTCAGCCATGCGTTTGCGCTGGAATCGCGCATTATTCCGGGCGACGGCAGCGTACAAAACCTGAGCGTTCTCAACGTTGGCTCGCTGGTCAGTCTGATGATCTGTACGGTGATGACCATTGTCGCCTCCAAGAATCGCGGCTGGCTGTTACTGCCGATTGTCTACGCCTTCGCGCTGATCAACCTGGCGTTCGCCACCTTCGTTCCCAATGAATTCATCACCCACCTGGAAACCACACCGGGCATGATGGTGCACATCGGTCTGTCGCTCTTCTCTTACGCGACGCTGATCATTGCGGCGCTCTACGCGATGCAACTGGCGTGGATCGACTACCAGCTGAAAAACAAAAAACTGGTTTTCAACCAGGAAATGCCGCCGCTGATGGTCATTGAGCGTAAGATGTTCCACATCACGCAGATCGGTGTGGTGCTACTGACGCTGACGTTGTGTACGGGTCTGTTTTATATGCAAAATCTGTTCAGCATTGAGAATATCGATAAAGCGGTGCTCTCCATCATTGCGTGGTTTGTCTATATTGTCCTGTTATGGGGCCATTATCATCAGGGCTGGCGCGGTCGTCGCGTCGTCTGGTTTAACGTAGCGGGCGCTGGCATCCTGACGCTGGCCTATTTTGGCAGTCGCGTCATACAGCAGTTCGTCGGCTAAGCAACAAAGGAGTTCCCCCTGGAACACATCTCCACCACCACGCTGATCGTTACGCTGATCGTCATGGTGGTTATCTCCGCCTATTTCTCAGGTTCGGAAACCGGCATGATGACCCTCAACCGCTACCGGTTACGTCATCGCGCTAAACAGGGCAACCGTGCCGCCCGACGCGTCGAAAAGCTGCTGCGTAAACCCGATCGCCTGATTAGCCTGGTGCTGATCGGCAACAACCTGGTCAATATTCTCGCCTCTGCGCTCGGTACCATCGTCGGGATGCGTCTTTACGGCAACGCGGGTGTCGCCATTGCCACCGGCGTTCTGACCTTCGTCGTCTTAGTGTTTGCGGAAGTCCTGCCAAAAACCATTGCCGCACTTTATCCCGAGAAAGTCGCCTATCCGAGCAGCTTCCTGCTGGGACCGCTGCTGATCCTGATGATGCCCCTGGTGTGGCTACTGAACATGGTCACGCGCCTGCTGATGCGCATGGTCGGCATTAAAGCCGACGTGGTGATCAGCAGCGCGCTGAGCAAAGACGAACTGCGCACCATCGTACACGAATCCCGCTCGCAGATTTCTCGCCGCAATCAGGACATGCTCCTGTCGGTGCTGGATCTCGAAAAAGTGAGCGTTGACGACATCATGGTGCCGCGCAATGAAATCGTCGGGATTGATATCAACGACGACTGGAAAGCCATCGTCCGCCAGCTGACCCACTCCCCCCATGGCCGCATCGTGCTTTATCGTGACTCACTCGACGACGCCATCAGCATGCTGCGCGTGCGCGAAGCTTATCGCCTGATGACGGAGAAAAAAGAGTTCACTAAAGAGGTGATGCTCCGCGCGGCTGATGAGCTTTACATCATTCCCGAAGGCACACCGCTGAGTACCCAGCTGGTTAAATTCCAGCGCAATAAAAAGAAAGTCGGCCTGGTGGTCAACGAGTATGGCGATATTCAGGGGCTGGTAACGGTCGAAGATATTCTGGAAGAGATTGTCGGTGATTTTACGACGTCGATGTCGCCATCGCTTGCCGAAGAGGTCACGCCGCAAAACGACGGTTCGGTGCTGATCGACGGAAGCGCCAACGTGCGTGAGCTCAACAAAGCCTTCAACTGGCACCTGCCGGAAGACGACGCTCGCACGATTAACGGTATGATTCTGGAAGCACTGGAAGAGATCCCGGCGTCCGGCACCCGTGTGCGCATCAGCCAGTACGATATAGATATCCTGGACGTGCAGGACAATATGATCAAACAGGTGAAAGTTATCCCGGTCAAACCGCTGCGGGATAGCGTGGCCGAACGGTAATGTTGTAGGCCGGGTAAGCGCAGGTGCCACCCGGCACTACAGAGGCAAATTACGCCTTCGCTTTCGCGACAGTCACCATCGCGGCACGGATCGTACGACCGTTCAGCGTGTAACCTTTCTGCATCACAGCCAGCACATTGCCTGCCGTCACCTCTTCAGATTCCACCATCGCAATCGCCTGGTGAACGTTAGGGTCCAGCGCCACGTTGGTATCGGCAACCACTTCCACACCGAACTTACGCACCACATCGAGCATGGATTTCAGCGTCAGCTCAAGGCCTTCGACCATCGCCGCCATGTCCGGATTGGCTTTATCAGCCACTTCCAGCGCACGATCCAGGCTATCAATCACCGGCAGCAGCTCGTTGACGAATTTCTCCAGCGCGAACTTATGCGCCTTCTCCACGTCAAGCTCAGTACGGCGACGCAGGTTTTCCATCTCCGCTTTGATACGCAGCACGCTTTCGCGCTCGCGATTCTGGGCTTCAGTTAACTGAGCTTCCAGATTCGCAATTTTTTCATCGCGCGGATCCACCTGCTCAGCAGAAGCATCCGGCTCTACAGCCTCAACTTCTTCGTGCTGTTCCATGATAATTTCTTCCGGGGCTTGCCCCTCAGGCGTTTTCTGTTCTTTACTACTCATGAATTTCTCCGCGTTTTTCTGCATTCATCTCGCTAACTTCGCTTATTATGGGGATCAGTTTCCGGGATTCAAGGGAACAAAGCATATTGTCACCATCATTCGGCACAAGGACCTCCAGAAAATGAATAATCATTTCAAGTGTATTGGGATTGTCGGACATCCACGTCACCCTACCGCGCTGACGACACATGAAATGTTGTATCGCTGGCTGTGCGCGAAAGGTTACGAAGTGATGGTGGAGCAGCAAATTGCGCAGGAACTGCAGCTTAAAAATGTGAAGACCGGTACGCTGGCGGAGATCGGCCAGCAGGCGGATCTCGCCGTCGTGGTCGGCGGTGACGGTAACATGCTCGGCGCGGCCCGCACGCTGGCGCGCTATGACATCAAAGTCATCGGCATCAACCGCGGCAACCTGGGCTTTCTGACCGACCTCGACCCCGACAACGCCCATCAACAGCTGGCCGATGTCCTGGATGGTCATTACATCAGCGAAAAACGCTTTCTGCTCGAAGCGCAGGTTTGCCAGCAGGACTGCCAAAAACGGATCAGCACGGCCATCAATGAAGTGGTTCTGCACCCGGGCAAAGTCGCGCATATGATTGAGTTCGAAGTCTATATCGACGAAGTCTTTGCCTTCTCTCAGCGCTCAGATGGGCTGATTATCTCCACGCCTACCGGCTCTACCGCCTATTCCCTTTCCGCTGGCGGACCGATTCTCACGCCTTCGCTGGATGCCATCACCCTGGTACCAATGTTCCCGCACACCCTTTCGGCTCGCCCGCTGGTCATTAACAGCAGCAGCACCATTCGTCTGCGTTTCTCACACCGCCGCAACGACCTCGAAATCAGCTGCGACAGCCAGATTGCCCTACCGATTCAGGAGGGAGAAGATGTCCTGATCCGGCGTTGCGATTACCACCTGAATCTGATTCACCCGAAAGACTACAGCTATTTCAACACATTAAGCTCAAAGCTTGGCTGGTCAAAAAAATTGTTCTAAATTTGCATCCAGCACTTTACTGTATATAAAACCAGTTTATACTGTATGAAAATACAGTTATGGTTTTTCATACAGGAAAACAATTATGCTGGCACAACTGACCATCAGCAACTTCGCCATTGTTCGTGAGCTTGAGATCGACTTTCAGAGTGGAATGACGGCCATTACCGGTGAAACCGGTGCAGGTAAATCTATTGCCATTGATGCGCTCGGGTTGTGTCTCGGCGGCCGCGCAGAAGGCGACATCGTGCGTACGGGCGCTAACCGCGCCGATCTCTGCGCACGCTTTTCCTTAAAAGATACTCCTGCCGCGCTGCGCTGGCTCGAAGTGAATCAACTCGAGGATGGACGTGAGTGTTTACTTCGCCGCGTCATCAGCAGCGATGGGCGTTCCCGCGGTTTTATCAACGGCACAGCGGTTCCCCTCTCTCAGCTCCGCGAGCTGGGCCAGCTTCTGATTCAAATCCATGGCCAGCACGCACACCAGCAGCTCATTAAACCTGAACAACAAAAAGCCCTGCTTGATGGCTATGCCGGTGAGTACGCGCTCACTCAGCTGATGGCCGAGCACTATCGCCAGTGGCACCAGAGCTGCCGCGAACTGGCACTGCATCAGCAGCAAAGCCAGGAACGCGCCGCGCGCGCTGAGCTGTTGAACTACCAGCTGAAAGAGCTTAATGAATTTAACCCACAGCCGGGCGAATTTGAGCAGATTGACGAAGAGTACAAACGACTAGCGAATAGCGGCCATCTCATTTCGACCAGCCAACAGGCGCTGAATCTGCTGGCTGATGGCGAAGATATCAACCTGCAAAGCCAGCTCTACACCGTGCGCCAGCAGGTCACTGAACTGGTCAGTCTCGACAGCAAACTGTCCAGCGTACTCGATATGCTGGAAGAAGCGGCGATTCAGATTTCCGAAGCGGGTGAAGAGTTGCGGCATTACTGCGAACGCCTGGACCTCGATCCGAATCGTCTGTTTGAGCTGGAGCAACGTATCTCCCGTCAGATCTCACTCGCGCGTAAGCACTACGTCACGCCGGAAGAGTTGCCGAACTATCACCAGTCACTGTTGGATGAACAGCAACAGCTCGACGATCAGGCCGACTCGCTGGAAACGCTCTCTCTGGCGGTGAATGTTCACCATCAGCAGGCGCTGGCTACGGCGAAGCAGCTTCACGAAGTGCGTCAGCACTATGCGCAGGAACTGGGCCAGCACATCACCGAGAGTATGCATGCGCTGTCGATGCCGCACGGCGTCTTTACCATTGACGTCAAATTTGAAGTCAATCATCTGACAGCAGAAGGCGCGGACCGCATTGAGTTTCGCGTGACCACCAACCCCGGCCAGCCGTTACAGGCCATTTCCAAAGTCGCTTCGGGTGGTGAACTGTCGCGTATCGCCCTGGCGATTCAGGTGATCACCGCGCGTAAAATGGAAACTCCGGCTCTGATTTTCGATGAAGTGGACGTGGGGATTAGCGGCCCGACCGCTGCCGTCGTTGGCAAACTGTTACGTCAGTTGGGCGAGTCAACTCAGGTCATGTGCGTGACTCACCTGCCGCAGGTGGCGGGTTGTGGGCATCATCATTTCTATGTCTGCAAAGAAACCGATGGTGAAATGACGGAAACCCACATGCACCCGCTGGATAAAAAGGCGCGCCTGCAAGAGCTGGCGCGGCTGCTCGGCGGCAGCGAAGTGACGCGCAACACGCTGGCGAATGCGAAAGAACTGCTGGCCGCATAAACTTTTTCGGGATCTCAGGGTCATACAGAACAACAAAAACGCCGTCAGACCGGTTTCAAAGTGGGGCAAGGTCTATTATCATCGGCATATAACATATGAGCCGCGTATTGCTCGGGCCCGAAAAGGAATCAAATCACATGCGCTGTAAAACGCTGACCGCTGTCGCAGCGGTTCTTCTGATGTTGACCGCAGGTTGTTCCACTCTGGAGCGAGTGGTTTACCGTCCTGACATCAACCAGGGGAACTACCTCACACCTAACGATGTGTCTAAAGTTCGTGTCGGCATGACACAACAGCAGGTCGCTTATGCACTGGGAACCCCGATGATGTCCGATCCGTTCGGCACCAACACCTGGTTCTATGTTTTCCGCCAGCAGCCTGGCCATGAAGGCGTGACTCAGCAGACGCTGACCCTGACCTTCAACAGCAGCGGTGTGTTAACTAACATCGATAACAAACCGGCGCTCACCAAAGAGTAAGGTTTCAGAAATGCAAAAAGGTGCTCAGTGAGCACCTTTTTTGTTTCTTACGCTGTTTCGTACTACTTCCCAGCTTTCTCCGCGCGCTGACGGCGCAGTTCTTTAGGATCGGCAATCAGCGGACGATAAATCTCAACGCGATCGCCATCGTTCAATACATCCGTCAATTTTACCGGACGGCTGTAGATCCCCACTTTATTCTTGCTCAGATCGATATCGCTGCGCAGTTCCAGCAAGCCAGAGGCGCGAATCGCTTCTTCAACGGTGGCACCTTCTTCCAGCTTCACGCGCTGCAGATACTGCTTCTCCGGCAGTGCATACGCCACTTCCACCGCTATTTTAGGCGACACTGTAAACCTCTTTGGCGCGGACCGTGAACGCCTGGACCATGTTCGAGGCCAGCTCTTTAAAGATGCGGCCAAATGCCAGTTCGATCAGCTTATTAGTGAACTCAAAGTCCAGATGGAACTCGATGCGGCAGGCATCTGCGCTCAGTGGCGTAAACTTCCAGCCCCCCATCAGCTTTTTGAATGGGCCGTCCACCAGATGCATCAAAATGCTTTGATTATCGGTCAGCGTATTTCGGGTGGTAAACGTCTTACTGATCCCTGCTTTAGACACGTCCACCGCAGCAGTCATCTGCGTCGGGCCAGCGTCCAGCACCCGACTACCGGTACATCCCGGAATAAACTGCGGATAGGACTGAACGTCATTCACTAACTGGTACATTTGTTCCACACTGTAGGGGACAAGCGCAGTACGACTAATCTGAGGCATAGCATTTTCCATGGTCACACAACGGACAAATAATAACATTTATCCCCTGTTAAAAAAACGCTAAGGCTTATCTCGTGCTAAGATAGCGCGTTGGACCTCACAGGACGCAATCGCAATGAGGTTACTTTTTGAACTCAGATTACCTATGGCTTCACGACACTTATGACGAAGAAAAAAGCACATAAACCTGGCTCGGCAACCATTGCGCTGAACAAGCGTGCCCGCCATGAGTATTTCATTGAAGAAGAATTCGAAGCTGGCCTTGCGTTGCAGGGCTGGGAAGTCAAATCCCTGCGTGCAGGGAAAGCCAACATCAGCGACAGCTATGTGATCATGATTGATGGCGAAGCCTTCCTGTTTGGTGCGAACTTTACGCCGCTGGCCGTCGCCTCTTCGCACTATGTTTGCGACCCAACGCGCACGCGTAAACTGCTGCTGAACCAGCGCGAACTGGCTTCACTCTTTGGCCGCATCAACCGCGAAGGCTACACCGTCGTCGCCCTGTCTCTGTACTGGAAGAACGCCTGGTGCAAAGTGAAAATTGGCGTAGCAAAAGGTAAGAAACAGCACGACAAACGTGACGACGTGAAAGACCGTGAATGGCAGGTCGATAAAGCGCGTATCATGAAGCACGCAGGCCGTTAATTTCTGCCTGAATTTTGTACTTTTCAAAGTGATTTAAGAACTTATCGTTCCACGCTGGCATCACCGATGCCAGTTCTGGTATACTGAGTTCAACACATTGGGGCTGATTCTGGATTCGACGGGATTTGCGAAACCCAAGGTGCATGCCGAGGGGCGGTTTGCCTCGTAAAAAGCCGCAAAAAAATAGTCGCAAACGACGAAAACTACGCTTTAGCAGCTTAATAACCTGCTAAGAGCCCTCTCTCCCTAGCTTCCGCTCTTAAGACGGGGATCAAAGAGAGGTCAAACCCAAAAGAGATCGCACGGATGTCCTGCCTGGGGCTGAAGTGTTAAAACTAATCAGGCTAGTCTGGTAGTGGCGTGTCAATCCGCAGGTGCCAGGCGAATGTAAAGACTGACTAAGCATGTAGTACCGAGGATGTAGGAATTTCGGACGGGGGTTCAAATCCCCCCAGCTCCACCAAATATTGATGTACTGAAGTTCAGTAAAGTCTACTAAGCCCGCACAGCACAAGCTCTGCGGGCTTTTTTACGTCTATTGTAGTCTAGTGAGAATTGCTGAGAACTACGAGTTATGGCACCCTGAATGGGACCCACGAAGATGGGTCCTAAAATCGAGGGTCCCAAACATGGCCAAAATCGCTAAGAAGCTCACTGACACTGAAATCAAAAGCACCAAACCTGCCGAAAAAGAGGTTAACCTTTTTGACGGCGATGGTTTGCTGTTGCGAATCGCTCCCCTGGCGAAGGGAGGGAAGAAAAATTGGTATTTCAGATATGCAGTGCCTGTGACCAAAAAGCGAACTAAGGTGAGCTTAGGAACCTATCCTCACCTTACACTTGCGAAGGCACGAGCTTTACGTGATGAATACTTGTCGTTGCTTACAAATGGTATAGACCCCCAAGTTCATAACAACCAAAAAGCCAATGCACTGAAAGATGCCACGGAACATACATTTCAAGCAGTAGCCAAGAAGTGGCTTGATGAGAAAGTCAAAACGTCAGGCATCTCCCAAGATCATGCTAACGACATCTGGCGAAGCCTAGAGAGAAATATCTTTTCCACATTGGGTGATACCCCAATTAAGGAGATTCGCCCTAAAATGCTTAAACAGCATTTAGAACCCATAGAAAAACGAGGTGTCCTTGAAACACTTCGCCGCATCATATCCCGCCTGAATGAAATTTTCCGCTATGCAGCAACAGAAGAACTCATAGAATTCAACCCGGCAGACAACCTGGGGCAACGGTTCAGCAAGCCAAAAAAACAGAATATGCCAGCATTACCCCCTTCCGAACTCCCTCGCTTCTTGGTTGCTCTAAACAATGCTTCTATCCGTTTGGAAACAAGGCTACTGATTGAGTGGCAACTTCTCACATGGGTTCGCCCAGGTGAAGCTGTTCGCACAAGATGGTCAGATATTGATATTGAAACTGGCATGTGGAACATCCCGGCGGAGTTTATGAAAATGAAGAAGCCTCACAAAGTTCCACTGAGCAAAGAAGCTTTGCGAGTTTTGGATTTAATGAAAGTCATCAGCGGGCATAGAGAGTGGGTGTTCCCCAGTATCAAAGCTCCACTCAATCACATGCATGAACAAACAGCTAATGCGGCCATAATCCGTATGGGTTTCGGAGGTGAGCTTGTAGCTCACGGTATGCGATCCATTGCTAGAACGGCTGCTGAGGAGTCTGGCAAGTTTAGGACTGATGTCTTAGAAGCCGCCCTTGCCCACTCGAAGAAAGATGAAATAATTGCAGCCTACAATCGTGCAGAGTATCTCACTGAACGGGTGGTTCTCATGCAATGGTGGAGTGACTATGTTTCGTCTCAAAAATGCAAAGTTATTGCCGCATAACTCTCCCATGATGGATTAACTATCTTGATTTAGTTAAAGAATTAATAATCACACCATTAACCTATGTGGACTAAGCATAGCCATTTACAAATGGGGACATTGAGTCCACATAACGAAAGCTGTCGGTCATATCAGCTAAATAATTCACATCTCTTCTCGATTATCATACACCTCGAAGATCTACCAAATTCGCTCTAATCAATGATAAAACAGTTGAATTCGGTTAAAATTTGATCAATTTTATCCTCTACATTGTATTGAATCATCCATGAGGTTTCGTGCATGGCTAGCGAAAATGACAAAAATCATAGAGTTAGGGTCGCGCAGTACTTGAGGATGTCTACCGACCATCAGCAATATTCTTTACATAATCAGTCCGAATATATCAAAGATTATGCTGAAAAGAACAATATGGAAATCGCTTATACCTACGATGATGCAGGTAAGAGCGGAGTCAGTATCGTAGGCAGGCATTCTTTGCAGCAGTTACTTAGCGATGTAGAACAAAAGAAAATAGATATACAGGCTGTATTATTTTATGATGTGAGCCGTTTTGGTCGTTTTCAAAATAGTGATGAAGCGGCATATTATTCCTTTCTATTTGAGAGAAATGGTGTAGATCTTATATATTGTTCCGAACCTATACCCACTAAAGATTTCCCTTTAGAGTCCTCTGTTATACTGAATATAAAAAGATCTAGTGCTGCATATCACAGCAGGAATTTATCTGAAAAGGTATTTATAGGGCAAGTAAATTTAATAAAGCTTGGTTATCATCAAGGCGGTATGGCTGGTTATGGGCTGAGACGTCTTTTAGTAGACGAAAATGGCATAGCTAAAGAAATATTGAGTTTCCGCAAAAGAAAGAGTATTCAAACAGATAGGGTAATATTAATTCCGGGACCAAAAAATGAAATAAAAATTGTAAATAGAATATATGATCTCTTTATAGATAATAACGTCCCAGAATTCATTATTGCTGAGAGATTAAATGAACAGAACATACCTGCAGAAAATGGAACATTATGGACTCGTGCAAAAATACATCAAATTTTGACAAATGAAAAATATATTGGAAACAACATATATAACAAAACCTCATCTAAATTAAAAAGTAGGCTTGTAAAAAACCCCAAACATGAATGGGTTAGATGTGACAAGGCATATAAACCTATTATTTCAAAGAAAAAATACAATAAAGCTCAAGAAATAATTCAGCTCCGATCCATTCATTTGACTAATGAAGATCTATTAGAAAAACTAAAACAAAAATTAGAATCTAATGGAAAACTATCAGGCTTTATCATTGATGAAGATGATACAGGCCCTTCATCTTCTGTTTATAGAACCCGATTTGGTGGTCTTTTAAGAGCATATACTTTGATTGGTTATAAGCCAGAACATGATTACAGCTATCTCAAAATAAATGAAGCACTAAGATCATTTTACTCAGAGATAATTGAGGATTTTAAGGGTGAAATTTTAAAAAGTAACTGTCATATAGACGAGTATAAATATGCCCCAATGCTTTACATCAATGATGAGTTTTTAATTTCCGTCCTTGTTACTAAATGCATACATATGAAATCAGGTAAACTTAGATGGAAAGTCCGGTTTGATAACTCACAGAAAGCAGACATAACAATTGTTATACGAATGAATTCACAAAATATTTCACCTCTTGATTTTTATATCATACCAAAGATTGAAAACGAATATAATAAAATGTGCATGACGGAAACAAACAACATTCGATTAGATCTCTATAGATTTGATAATCTTGATAAACTTCTACAAATTATTACTCGCATGAAAGTGAGGGAACTATATGCTGCCTGAAAAAAATGAATTCCCAATAATTCAAATTGAGATTGCAAAAATAAAATTTCTTAACCCACGAACAAGAAATAAGGTAGTGCATGAAGAAATAAAGGAAAGCATAAAAAAAAGAGGATTAAGCAAGCCTATAAGCGTAAGAGCTACTGATGAAGGCGATTTCAAATATGCTTTAATTTGTGGTCAAGGGAGAATAGAGGCTCTCGTTGCATTAGGTGAAACTATTATTCCAGCAATTATAAGAGATGTATCAGAAGAAGATGCTTACGTTATGAGTTTAGTTGAAAACATTGCAAGGAGAAGACCACGTTCTAATGAGTTATTACAGGTGATTAAAGACATGAAAATCAGAGGACTTTCAGACTCCGAAATAAGTGAGATTACTGGATATTCATCGAACTGGGTGAGCAGTATTAATATGCTACTTGATAAGGGAGAGCATAAACTTCTCTCAGCAGTCGAACGGGGTAATTTGCCTCTGTATCTCGCAGTGCAATTTGCAAGATGTGAAACTGAGGAAGCACAAGATATTCTTACCGAAGCATATGATAAAAAATTAATAAAAAGTCGGGACATTATAAAGATAAAACACATTCTAAATCAAAGAACAGTTGGGAATAAAGGTGCAAAAGCAGCCGGATTTTATTATCACAAACCATCAAAAAGGATGACTGCAGAGGAGTTGATTGAGCTTTATGAAAATAGTATCGCTGAACATAAATCTGTTTATAACAACTCAAAATTCATAAAAACCAACCTACTAATAGTAAATGAGATTTTTAACATCATAATGATGAATAAAAGCTTTCAACATATACTTGAACAAGAGAATCTTTCAGAACTACCATCTCAGATATTAACCCCAGTAAACAAAGAGGTATTAAAATGATTCAGATACGTTTTGGCGATAATTTTATTTACCTGGAAACTAATAAGTTAATTCCATCTAAGGAATTATTAGAAAACGTAAAGCGAAGCCATAAATATCATCAAATAGTTACCTCTATCGAAAGCTTAGGTATTATTGAACCAATAATAGTATTCTATGACAAAGATAAAGATGTCACTAAGATACTTGATGGCCATTTAAGGGTTGAGGCTTTAAAAGACTTAGGTATAGAAAAAGCTCCATGTATACTTTCGAGCATAGATGATGCTTTCACTCCTAACAAACAAGTGAATCATATAAATGTAGTTGAAGAACATAGAATGATAATTAAGTCTCTGGCAAAAGTATCAATTGAAAAACTTAGTGCTGCTTTGGGCATATCTGTTGATGCCATAAAAGATAAAGCGAATGTGATGAACGGCATAGATCCAAGTGTAATTGCGAAACTTTCTGATAAACCTATACCTAAGGCTACATTTGACGTTTTGAGGAAAATGAAGCCAATTCGCCAAATTGAAGCAGTCGGTACAATGATTAATTTTGATAATTATAGTAAAAAATTTGCAATGAGCATCTTGGATGCAACACCGGCATCGATGATAGTAAATAAAGGGAAAAACACTCCCTATAAAAAGGACATAAAAAAAACCATACTTCGTCTGGAACAAGAAATGGCAACAACTTCGGAAGAAACGAAAAAGCTTCAAACCGAGTATGGTTCAGATATGTTGAAATTCGTTATAATCCAGTCATATATTAATAAATTACTTGGCAATTCTAAAGTTCTTCATTGGTTCTTAGAAAACGAGGTTGATTATCTTAATGAGTTAAAAAGAATTTCTAGAATAAATTCTTTGGATGATAAGACTCTTACTGAAAACAGCAAGTCATAGTCATGGTTTTATATAGCCTAAATAAACCAAGAAGTATACTTACACAACGACCTTCACGCCGAAGAAGCTGTCAGATACGCCAGCAACCAAAGCATTACGTTTAAGTGTCAGTCATTGATACGAAGGGATAACTGCGTATCAGCAGCCGGACATTGAGTCGAATAAAGGCTGGTAGAGAGGGACAGTTCTGTGTCACCGGGAGATTCGTCAGAAACATCAGCGGCAGAACAGATGAACCAGCAATTGGTAGTGCACAGAAAACTCTCCAGTATTTAATTATTCAACTTAACACTAAAAAAAATCACATATTTAATATCATAATTTTTCTTTGGTCTACGTATGCGAGAGATATTGTGGCTTTAACCGGGTATTAGGAGTCGTTTCAGATAAAAGATGTTCTTCGATTCGACTGGACTTGGTAATAGCAATAAGTAATCGTTAATATTGAAGGACGAAAGGCTACTTCAAAACAAAGTAACCTTTCCAATATTCCCATCTATGGGACAAGTGGTACATTAACTGCACATAGTGCAGGATACATATGACATAAAACTTTTTATTTATGGCATACATTATAAATAACTTGTATTTTATGAATGTCAATAGGTTCTTGTTTAATACTTTTAAAATAATTAATTGATTGTTTTTATTATAGCTTCGCTTGTACAAGCGAAGATCCTATTGTTCTTGAATGAATAATGCCAATTATAAGAGAAGCAAGGGCTAACTCTGCGAAGCCGCTGCGCTTGCTTCTCCGGTTTCCCCTTGCTTTTCTTCCCTTCGGTTAGAAAAGAAAAACCTGGTCTTTCTCTTTCAATGTCTGCACATTTACTACAACAGATTAGACAATCGCAACTATTTATTTTATATGGAAAACTAGTGCTTAAATTGCAGCTCTCATTTTTATCAATCATTTTGCATAAGATAAATTTAAGTTTATATACCAAGGCATTCCGTTAGTTTTTACACGTAGGTAAACTAATAGTCAAAATCGAACTTTGAATTGTAGATTCTTTTAATTTAACTCTATCCATCCGGTTAGAGGTAAAGGGAGGTTCATTTCAAGATATCATTGAACACAGTTCCAGATTAATATTATCAAAGAATTGAAAAAGATAATTATTATTGCAATCCGTTAATGAGTCCACTTCAATTTTCCGTTCTTCTTACAGCGTTCTGAACAGTTAAACATATGATAGCTATTTAAAACCTTCGGTAATCTTATCCAATACGGACTTGTCTGGTTTGATAATTACCAGAATCACACTATGCTCTTCAGTCTAATTTGTCAGTGATAAGGAGATCCGACCTATCGAACTTGCGTCATTTCCTAAATTTAGTGATTATAAATGTGGTTATCTATGGTCTTGTTGTGAAGATGTAGGCTGGAATTATCATGACGAACTGCAGCCTACATAAGCCGACAGTACGGCTTTGATCGAATCATTAACTCTTTTATCATCTCAGGAACTGTGCAGACATTCCAGTTCAATTTTATAACGTTCAGTAAAAATTTAAAAAGGTGACAGCCCATGCTCTCAATTGCAGACAATCAACCGTCTTTGATGATCATGGGTATATAAGTTTAACAAGATGTCTTCATCTCATGTGATTAAAATATATAACAACACTAATTTAAAAATCGATTCTTAACTCTTCCAAAATATCACCCTTTATATTTCATTAAATTAATATCATAACTACACATACTAATTAGATAGTGTGTTAATTAAATTCATCTAACTGACTCAATGATCTTTTGTTCTATAACTCGCCCACCTTGCTTTCCAGACAAAGGACCAATTAGTACTTTAAAGTCGGCATAGTCATCTGCCTCAGGCCTATGCTCTATAATAACAATTGCATTGAATAATTTAGATTTTTGATATATAAAATTCAGCACCTTCGAAGCCGTCTCAGAATCAAGTCCAGCGACAGGTTCATCAATAAACAATATTTTGTTTGTTTTTCTGGACTTAGATAGTATTTCACATAATTTTATTCTACGCATTTCACCACCTGACAGGGACTGCGTTTTTCTATTAAGTTTCAAATGTGATATTCCAAGATAATGGATAGTTTCAAGAATAGTATTAATCTTAGTGTTATTAAAAAAAGAGCTTAACTCTTTCAACTCAGTATCATATACATCTATTATATTCATACCATTAATCTGAGACTTTACTTCATCTATATTGTGGTCAAACAGTTTACCCTCACATTTATGACATGATATGTAGATATCCTTTTCAAAACCCCTTTCATATTTTATCACGCCCTTACCTTCACAAACTTTACATCCACCAAGTTTGTTTGGATGGAAATACTCTATATCTAATTTTGTTGTATCGGAGAAAAATTCTGCAATTAATTTATTCAAATCCGTGATAGTTGCGACAGTAGAACGTCCTGTATATGATGACAATTTTTGGCTTATATAAATCGAATCGGTAAGACTACAAATGGCTTTAGCTAAAGATGATTTCCCCGATCCGGAGATTCCAGAAAAAACAGTAACACACTCTTTAGGGATACGTATATTTTGATTAATGATGTTATTTTTATTAAGCCCTTCAAAATAATAGTAATCAGATATATTATTTTTGGGATTGAGGTTCCTTTGCGGCTGAATTTTTTCTTTTTCACAAATTTCCCCACCAGAAGAACCAGCGTATTTACCAACATGGATTTGCTGATCAGCAAGATCTATGAAATACTGCGAGTGCTCTACTAAAATAACTGTGTTTTTTTCTGATAATTTTTTTAGCTTTTGAAAGATAACTTCAAAATCGACAGGGTTAATTTGGGATGATATTTCATCGATAACAATCAGAATACCTGTTGTATTAGATGTTAAAAGCCTGCTGAAAATAAGTTTTTGTATTTCCCCCCCAGAAAGACTGGGAATTGAACGAGACAAATTTAAATATCCCAATCCCATATTATTTATTGAGGACAACACTCTAATTAATACTGAGTCACCTATAGTTTTTTTCAGGGTATTACATAATTCAGATATAGGAGATAGTAAAAATTCATCAAATGTAAATCCTAAAACATCAAGTTGGGCTGTTTCTTGGTTAATTCTGCTTCCATTACAAAATGAGCAATTTTCTTCCTTTTTATACTTTGAATTGTTTTGGCTCCGTCCTATATTCGAATTAGCAAAAGACATTACGCCTTTATAAAAAGCTCTTCTTTGCTTCGTTTTTCCTTTGTGTTTAAATCTAAAAGATAATTTCTCAGCGCTTTCTCCATATAGTATTAGGTTTTTCTTTTCAAGTGATAGTGAATCAAAAGTATCATCTACTTTTATATTATTTTTATCACAATAGACCATAAGTAATTGGTGATAATAATCAGATAACTCACCAGTCCGCCAACATAAAAATGGTTTTTGATCTAGTCTACATTTTTCATTAATTAATTCAGATTCATCCACACTAACTATCTCGCCGAGGCCTAAGCAGTGAGGACATTCATTTCTATAATTGTTTATTTTTAATTTATCATAATTAGGTACTGCTACGTTTCTTTTGATTTTTAAAGATGACAAAGCTTGAGCTATATTCAGATATGAATATATAGTTGAACGAGGGTTGTTATTTGTGTTTCTTTGTGGTATCGCAACAGCGGGAATTAACCCACTGAAATTTGCAACTTTATAATCACTTTCATTCAAATAACCGTTTTCTACAGCATCAAACTCATCTTTGCATAATTGATAAATTGATGAAAATGCTAAAGAACTTTTTCCTGCGCCCGAACGGCCATAAATAGCGGTTATTGTATTAAATGGTATAGTAACATCTAAATTTTTTAAATTATGGGTGGCTATTCCCTCAAAAATGATCTTATTCATACTTTCCTCTACACCAATCACATTCAGGATCACGTGGAACATCTTGGACGTTAAAAGATAAACTTCTAAGACTAAATTCGACTCTTTTATTTTCTTGTTGCAAGTGATCTACTTTCCCGGCAAGTAATTTTATAGCGTCCAAGCTTGCAAGGCTTGCAGCCAGACCTGATAGTGGTGAAAATGAACCTAATTTTCGTTTTACCCGGTGCAATTTCTTCACATTAACAAGGTCTTTGCTATTTATTTTTCCTAAAAATAGGTTAAAACAATTAAAGCATGCTGACTTAAATGGAATAATTGTCTGACCGATAAGGGTTTGATGAAGATTATATCCCCCGCCAACTATATGTGGGATATTATGAATCATACTAAAGAGGGCGATTATTTTACTGGTGTAATCCACATTAGGTTCATCAGCGCAGTTTATTATCAAATCTATATCAGAGGGTAGAATATTTCTTTTAAAAAAATCATCATCGATAATGTCATTGATAATGTCAATCTTAATATCTGGAGATATCTTTTTCAAAGAGTTGAGTAACGCTATATTTTTATCAGAGTTAATTTCATCCTCGAAATAAAACTGACGATGTAAATTACTTATATCTACATTATCGTGATCTACAAATATTATCGAACCAACATTGCAATGAGCAAGATACGTTGCCACATTACTACCGACTGCTCCAATACCTACAATCATTACTTTTGATTTTTTAAGATTAATTATACATTCTAAAACCTCACTGGTGGTATGACAGTAGTCTTCAAATGTATTGATCATTCTATATTGTTCAGTGACAAGCTCTGCAGGGTATTGGCAATCTTGATCGATAATTATATTGTTTTCATTCAAAAACAAAGCTAATTTTTCAAGTTGTTGAATATCGATTCCTGAATAATTTGCTACAATTTCTTGAAGAGAAGTTTGCCCATCAAACATCTTTAAGAGTTCAACTATATTTGGAAAGTTGATTTTTATTTTTATACTTTCTCTAATATTGGATTTAAAAAACTCTACAGTATCATCATTTACGACGATACCAATACTTTGTCGCAGTCTAAAATTATTCATTACAGATTTTGCATCCACTTTGTTTTACCAATTCAAAATTAGTCATTTTGCCTTCGTTTGGAAGGTATTCATACCGACTATTTACATATGAAAATGCTGAATCATCCAACAGGAAGTGAATTAATTTCATGCAACTTAGATTAGCTGAAAAACCATTCATCATTGCTAATCCACCAGGCCCTCCTGGAATATAATTATCATAGACAGATTTTGAAAGGTCCAGTTGAGGATTATTGACTATACTATATACAGGCTTCCATCCTTTTAATGCCTTTGAAAACGTATTTTGGGCACAATCTATACAGGGTGTATGTGGAGGGAATATTAATTCTCCTGAACTCATTAAGTGGGCGTCAAATCCACCTGATACATACAGCGGAATAGCTCTTGCTTGTGCATATCTACCAAGTTTTAAAGAAGTATGACCTATATAAGGCTCATCACAAGTATTAATAATCAGATCTGTATCATCAGAAATGATAGAGGATAGATTAGTAGTAGGTATAAGTTTTTCAAAATGTTTTGTTATTATTACTCGACTATCGATCCAACTCAAAAATTCTGACAGGACATCTACCTTTGGTTTTCCGATTTTCTTATAGTTATAATAACAATGCCTTGCTGCATTTGACTTTGAAAGGGACTTATAATCAACCAAAACTATATTTTTAACACCTGCGCGGACAAGTATTTCTATAATTTTGGCTCCTACAGCTCCACACCCAAATAAAACAACCTTTTTGCTCTCCAAGATATGTTGAGTTTCTACACCAGGTCGTTCAAGGACAAAATCGTCCCAAAATGTAATTTGTCGTGAAAAACGAGGTTCAATATCGCAAATGTTATTTACATCATAAATAAAATGTTGATTTAGTAAAAAAGCAATTAGTTTATCGACATCTTTTGAGCGTAGGGACCCCATCTCAGTAACTATATCATTTATAGTTTTTATACCATCAAGGCTGGCAATAAATCGAGCGACATTTTTATTAGTTTTTATTTCTAATCTATCACGCGTTGTCATCACATGAAATGTGAGTTTGACATTATCAGTATTATCTTCATTCGATATAAAAATATCCACAGTTTCTTTTATTTTATATTTTTTGGAGTCCATTGTATATTCCCAATAAAATCGCCCATCAAGGGCGATTTTGAATTTAGATTAATATTGGAGAACGCCGGCGTTAACCTCCAAGTATTTTTCCCAAGCATCTAAATTCGACGCTGAGTTTTGCTCGTCGTTACCAGCTCGCGTGCATACACGAGTACAACAGTCACTACGTTCTCCAGAGCAACCACCCGTATAGTTGGCGGTAGCATTGGTATTGCTGATGACTTCAAATGTTAAATCTAAACACTGCATATCAGGTCCTTTGCAAGTCAATTGATTAGCAAGCTAAGCATTCTCTTTGATATAGCTTAATTTTAAGAAAAAACTTACCCTTCATGATGATTAAATCACAAAACTTCTGTTCATGGGAATGGTAATTTTTTGTGCGGATTCAATGCCAAATCTCATCAACAGATCGTCCTAAATAGATGCTCGGAATAGTAAAACAGTTTGAGGGAACTCAGCACGCACTGAGCGAAGCAGATCGTAGCACTTCTTCTCCGTAGCGAACGATGCCCGATACATAAAACGCTTCATAAAACCCATGACAAGACCCACACCCGCAGATTGATCACCATGCTGATGTAGCATCGTGGTGACCGTGGCAGAGACACTGCCAAAACGCTCAGCTATGCCCGTTCATCCACTGAGCGTTGGATAAACTGGTTTACAGTTTCGAGGATTGAAGACCAGAAATCGTTGCCTACCGGACACTCTCGTCGCTAGTCGTTAGAGCAAATTCATTCAACAATATAGGCTTACATAAATGCGAACTCGCGTAGTCATACCATGAAGTTTAATGGCTATCTTGCAGATGCTAAATAACCAAGGTGGGGTTCCACTGAGAGTATGTACCTAGCTGAGTATTTTGTGGGATGATAGGCACATGAAAACGGGAGACTTTGAGTGAATATTATACCGATTCGGGGCGATGCCGAATGGACCGCTTTGGAATTCTTTGCTGGTATCGGCCTGGCGAGAGCTGGGATGGAGCAGGCGGGAATCAAGACTGTTTGGTCTAATGACTATGACCTGAACAAAAAATCGATGTATGAAGGCCATTGGAAAACTCACAAGCTTTTTCTGGCAGACATTCATACCCTGAATAGCGAAGACCTGCCAACTGCAGATGTTGCTTGGGCCTCTTCTCCCTGCACTGATCTTAGTCTGGCGGGTAAGCGTGTCGGCCTGCGGGGAGGCAGGGAATCGTCCGCCTTCTTCGGATTTACTGATTTGCTTGCAGGGATGAATGAACGCAAGCCTGAAGTGATCGTCCTCGAAAATGTCACAGGCCTTGCCTCCTCCCATAACAGAGAAGATTTGAGAGCTGCGGTTAAAGAATTTAATGAGTTAGGTTATGCAGTCGACGCAATCACTCTGGACGCCCGACGTTTTGTGCCACAGTCCCGACCAAGGTTATTCCTGATAGGAGCAAAAAATCCTATTGATGGAGGCGAACAGGATTCGTGCCTGAGACCAGACTGGCTTTCCTGGCTGCATAAAGATGCTGAAGTACGCACCTTCATGATGCCTTTACCTAAAGCACCTGAGCTACTAAGCCAAGGGTTCACTCTTGAGATTGAGGCTATCCCAGACAGCGACCCTCGGTGGTGGAATGCTGATAAAGTTTCTCTTTTTAAAGAGTCCATGGCATCGGTACAGCGTGAAAGGTTAGAACATTTTGTCAATCTAGACTGTACAACTGCCCGCACAGCCTATCGTAGAACTCGTAATGGCATTCCCGTATGGGAAATGAGAGCAGAAGACATTTCAGGATGTTTACGCACAGCACGTGGCGGTTCCTCCAAACAGGCGGTGGTGATCATGGGTAGGGGCGCACTCAAAATCAGGTGGATGACCGGACTTGAGTATGCACGTCTGATGGGGGCTGGCTGGTACACGCTGGAAAATTTGCGCGACTCACAAATTCAATATGGTTTTGGGGATGCCGTCGCTGTTCCTGTTGTTGGCTGGGTCGCCCGGCACATGATCCTCCCTCACCTTGAGGCCGCAAAAAAAGCGCAAGGAATAAAAGTGAATGAATAAGTTGAATTACTCCGAAGCGTATCTTGCAGCGGCGAAAGCCTGGTACGAAGGTGAACGAGCCAAGAGTGGCGCGATAAATACCAATGTAATGAATGCAGGACTGATCGTCTCACGTATGATGGCTGATGGTATGCCTATTACTGACGAACGTCTGTACAGCGAAGGAAAAAGCCAAGTACGAGGGCTCAGTGGTGCCACCATATCAAAGATTCTTGAACAACATGGCGAAACCCGCGTTTTTACCCGTGAAGGTGGGCGTACGTCCAGAGGGACTATTTTCCTTGCTGCTGCATTTCGGGATGTACTTAACAATACTCAAGTAAATGGAAATGAGCCTGTCGACACAAAACTGGTTTCCAACCAGCTCGAAGCTTTCTTCACTCAATGCGTGCGTCTGGACTATTTTGACAAACAGAGAATAACAGTCGACCTAGATTACAACAAGCCAGTTGCATCTGTGGTAAGCGATATTCTTAAAGCGTCGGCGGAACGTTCAGACAAACCCACTGGAGCTGTGCTACAGCATCTTATTGGAGCCAAACTCCAATTGCGCTTTCCCAATGTTAAAATCGGCAGTGACAGAGCCAATGCAGCTGACTTACACACTGACCGTGAGGGTGATTTTCAGGTGGGTACTACTGCATTCCACGTGACCACCGCACCTATGGAGAAATTGATTTCGCGCTGTGTCGAAAACAAACGTGCAGGCTACAGGCCGGTCATCCTAACTCTTGAAAGCAAAGTCATTGCAGCACGCCAGATGGCTGATAACGTTGGTATGTCTGAACAGATAGCCGTCCAGGCAGCCGAAACTTTCATCGGTAACAATATTGAAGAGATTGCTATCTATGACGGCGATAAAATCCGTGAGGGTCTCGCAAGACTGATACGTACGTACAACGTCCGTATCAATACTATCGAGATAGATAAATCCCTTATGATTGATGAGCCTCGTTGGATCGTTAACTTACTGACCGACTCCTGAAATACATAGAGATCAGCAAGCTTAACGAGTCGCTTTTTTCCACCATACCTAATCCCCAGAACTAAAGCACTACGGCTTGGTTGGGCTGGCGTAAGTCTGCACACTGGGCCTTTTGCATTATGATTTACTCAGAATATATAACCAATATGTCGGAAAAGGTTTAAAGTGAATGATTCGTTTTGACGGGATACTTACGATTATCATAGCACCATCACATATTGTGTCTCAGACACAAAGTTGAAAATTAAACCTGGAGTAAAAGATATAACATTCCCCCGCTACAATAAGATTCGCCTCAAACATAAAATCTTTAATGAAACACATTTCCTCCTAAGCATTGGGAAACAAAAACCCACCAATCAACCGCGAAATAAAAAAGCACTTTTTGCTAAATATAAATTTATTTATATAAAACATCGCATTAAATTAATCATATAAAAAGAAAACGTTTACTTATTTTTAATTATTAAAAATAAATTTGATTTTTAATTATTTAATAATATATATTCATTCCATCAAAAAAAATAATAAAGGAGAATAAAAATGAAAAAACAAAACCACTCAACCCTGACAAGTTACCTCTCTAAAACAAAAAAGAATACAGACCTCTACCGCCTGTATAACCCGCACTTCTCAGTATTCTGTAAAAATAGCACTGAAGATCATGATTTTTATCTTAATTATTTTTCCAGACATATGGTGACGGAAAGAAACATTCTGACCATATTTGCTATCCATACCTTTTTCTCTTATGGCATGGACAAAAAAGAGACCATAAAAGCCTTTACTCGTTTCCTTAAAGAGGAGAATAACGACGCTTTTTATCAGTCATTTTCTTTTCGTGGCTGCAATATCATTTACACAAACAAAAAAAGAGAAGTGAAAGAGATCTCATGGTTTTCCTTCTCACGGATCTATGACGAGATCGTTAAGATAAAAGAATATGAATACAACAATAATACCTGGCACAAAATGGCCGCTTAAAAAAGGAGCCCCCCCATGAGTAACTATACAGAAGATAATTTATTTGACAGCATATCTAAAAAAGACGTCCAGAATTGCATTGCTGCAGGCATTGACATTAACACACTAAATGAACACGGTGAAAACGCCCTTTTCGGTTGCGACAGTATCGGGGCTTTAAAAGCCATGATTGAAGCAGGCATAGCGCTGAACCATACAGATTGTTATGGTAATAATGCCCTGTTTAGCAGAAAAAGCCCACGAGCACTGGGGCTATTGATAAAATCAGGTATTAACGTTCATCACAAAAATAATAAAGGCCAGTCCTGTCTTCACTGGCAGCACTACGACATAGATTGTGCGGAACTCCTCATTAACGCGGGCGTTGATATCCACAGCACAGATAATGAAGGTCAAACGCTTCTTTACAACCTCCACGATCATGACGTCTTTGATTACTGGGTAAATAAAGGGTGTGACATAAACCACAGAGATTATAATGGCAAAGCGGTGCTGGACCTTCCGACTGACGACGAGTGGTGGATATATGATTTCAGTATTAATGCCCTCAAACGCCATGTTGACAGAATAGACAGCACACCAGTTTTATTTAAACATATTTCAACTGAGGCGTTGCCTCTGATTGCTTTGCTTCATGAAAAAGGGCGTAATATCCTTATCGCTGAACACTGTACCTTCGCATTATATGTCAAAAACATGAAGTCCTTCTTTACCTCACTGAAAAAATATACCGATATCAGTCATGTTCAGTTTTATAATTGTTATCATGACAGACATATTGGTGTCTATACTGGTATTGAGACAGTAAAATGGTTTATTCGAAATGGTATCAGAGTGGACGACGATATACTGAGACAGCGTGCTGACTCTGATAAAATTTTTGACTATATAAGCGGAAGAGAGAAAAAAGATTTTCTCAAAATCATGAAACCAGAAATCACCCATGCGCCGAAGAGAAAAAGAATGTGATAATTTAGCCCTTTATTCAGCCTGAGCAGGTTTCATTTCATGATAACTGACCTGATAAATCCTGATAAGTAAGCCATTCAGCCAATGGCTTACTTATTTTATTTTCTCTGATTATATGCATTATATTTCACATGACGTATTGACTTATTTACATCATCCGTTATCTGTAGTAATAAACAAACAATACAAGGATAACTATGAATAATGACATAACAAGACTATCAAGGCGTGGAAAATTCCATACTGACAAACTTCCGCCTGATGAAAGACGAAGCCACTGCGTCAGTGTCAGATTAAATGAAGAAGAATTAACTATTCTCGACAGTAAAAGAGGCCAGTATAAAAAAGGGGAATGGTTGAGAATGGCCTCCCTGAACAAACTCCCACCGGTTCTGCCCGAAATAAATCGCGAAGCATGGATTAAACTCGGCAGCCTTTCCCAGGATTTAAATTACCTACTGAATCATCTTGACAAGAAAAGTACTGACAGCGAACTAACCCGTACAGAACTCTTTGCCCTGCGCAGACAAATCAAAACGCTTCGGGATCACCTTATTCCCTCAACATTTCTGGAGCAAGACCGATGAAAGGCATGCAGAAAATAAAAAGGGGTAAACAGTTTGCAGGAGTGGTGCTTTACAGCCTCAAATCCGGTCCACACCACAACGTTATGCCTTATGTCATCGGTGGTAATATGATCGGAAGTTCGGTGGCTGAGCTTATCAGTGAGTTTGAAATTTCTAAACAATTGCGTCCCGATGTCGCCAAACCCGTCTGGCATAATTCACTTCGCCTGCCAAAGGGAGAAACACTGTCAGCCAGACAGTGGGCGGCATTCGCCGACGATTATATGACCCGGATGGGGTTCACTGAAACGCACCTTCGCTGTTATATCCTTCACGATGATACCGACGGGCAGCATATCCATATCATTGCAAGTCGCATTAACATGGCCGGTGGAAAGCTGTACCTGGGGAAAAATGAAAATCTCATCAGCACCCGCATTATCAGCGAACTGGAGCGAATACACGGACTCACTGAAACAACACCTGCAACCAGCAGTCGCCCTCAGGCTAAAAGAAAACCCTCACGCAATGAGCTGATGATGGCAGAACGAACAGCAGTTCCCTGCCCTAAGTCTCAGTTGCAGACCCTGATTGATAATGTCTTAACGCATCGTCCCGATTTACTGACTTTTATCGACATGCTGGAACAGAAAGGTGTGACCTGTAAACCCAATATCGCGTCGACCGGAAAAATGAATGGATTTTCATTTCAGTACCAGGGTATTGCCTTTAAAGCGTCTCAGCTTGGAAAAAAGTATGGCTGGTCTTCTCTGCAAACGCAGATTGATTTTACACCAGAGCACCTGGCCTTACTGAAAAAAGAGCAACAACAGACTGTACCAGTGCCAGTGCCAGTGCCAGTGCCAGTGCCAGTGCCAGTGCCAGTGCCATCATGCGAGCCTGAAGAACAGGTTGCAAACCGGGAAACGATTCTGGAGAAAATCCTTCAGCTTGAAGAAAAAATTCGTCTGGAAAGACAACAGGAAACAGTGGGTGTCATTCAACTCAGGAGCAAACTGCACAATACAGCTCGTCAGATACCCCGCCAGCGTCGTCTGCATTCGTGGCTTGTATTGCTCGGCCATATTGTGGCACTTCTCAGGCGCAGGGGCATGTCTCTGTTACATGCCACTGCACATCCTTTCCACCAAATCCTGCACCTGCATCTTCTGACACCCTGTCATTCCATGACAACAAATCCCATTAAAGAACAATTAGTTAAAAATAACCCCCATCCTGCACCATAAGTTAACTAATCCATATTTTAGTGATAGTCAATAAAATATTGATCGTTTATATAGATCGATAATCTTGTTATGATAGTTATAACCTATTAACATAGATCCATCGATCGGTACAAGCAATTTTACTAAAGCGGATCATTCATCGAAAATGTTCAAAAATACATCACCTTAAATCAGGCCACGGAGTCATGATGGATAATAAAACGATTAGCTGCCCCTTCTGCTTTACACAAAGCCCGCACGGCGTGCGGATTTGCAAAGGCTGCCATGCAAAAGTCGCCTACGGTGAGAGTCCGCTCAGTGTGGCATTCCTGTTTCAATTCGTGGCATTAGCTCTCGCCTGGTTAGTATTTTCATTGACCGGCAGCACTCCTGTCTCAGTCATTACGTTTTTTGCCAGCGTCATTATTCTTATCTGCATTATTAAAAAGAAATATGCAGACAGAGTTGTTTTTATACGGTGATATTAATTTCATACCACCGCAAACATAAAAAATTAATATGAGAGAACTTATGAACAGATTCATGATTTCTGTGTTTTTTATTTCTGCTTTCCTTATTTCTGGTTGTTCAACATCAGGCAACCAGCATCTAAAAAAAGAAACAGCACAAAGTCTGCAGTCGAAAATTATAAAAAATAAAACAACGAAATCAGAAATCATTACCGCATTAGGTGAGCCCGAAACCAAAACTACACTTGATAGTGGCAATGAAGAATGGACTTATTCGATGGATAACAATCAGTTTGATGCCACCACATTCATTCCAGTGGTCGGGTTGCTGACAGGCGGTTCACAGACGCAGGCCAAAACGCTGGAAATCGAATTTAAAGGCGAAACGGTCAGTAAGTGGACGTTCTCTGAAAACAACAGCAAGATGAAAACCGGCCTTATTCAATAACGTACTCTACAGTCTGGGATTATTTTATGAAAACATATGCATTTACCACACTCATTGCGTCCATTTTTTTGCTGAGTGGCTGTACCGGTGAACCGTCTGAGCAGGATATTTACACTGCGATGAATAAGGTCATGGAGCAGACGAATGCCATCGTTAAATCCATAGCAGGTAAAGATGTCCCGAAAGACGCACTGCGGGAATTAAAATCTGTCAAAAAGCATGACTGCGAAAAACTATCGGATAAAAGCTATAAATGCAATGTAACAGCTGTTGTCGATAACGAAAAACGCACAGCGGCTGTCACGCTGATCAAAACGGATGATGGCTGGCAGGTCATTGATAAGTAAGACCACAGTAAAACAATCCCGCCAGGCAGGACACCAGACCGGTGGCTCCTGCCTTTTTAATGCCCGGTAATGTCTTGCGGGAAACGACTGCTTTTATGTCACTCTGCCATCCCCTGTCCAGTACGTATCCGCTGCCTCACAGCCTTTTCCTGACCACGGATCCTGGTGGTGTATAAGCCAGAGAACGTGCAATGCGTTTCTTTTCATACTGTGCCAGTAAATCAGCATAAATGTGCTCTGCTTCATCCAGATTGCCTGAAATATAATTCACGAGCGAATTCAGGCAATGCAGTAATGTGTCACTGTTTGCGAGTTGCCTGAGCAGAGGGGCCTTCAGGGTAGAAACGACACCCATAAACATCTGCATGATATTATCAACGTGATAACACGAATTGCGATATTGCGCCCGTGAATAAAAATACTTCAGATGGTATCCAGCGAAAAGCACATAAAGTTTTCTGTAAAAAATATTGTTATTAACACTGTCGCGATGGTGTGTTATATATTTATCAACAACAAATATAAACTTTTCTTCCTGAGAAGAAACACAAATATTACTCATAACCCTCTCCTTTTTTGTTTTTATAATTAAGTACTATCAGCTTTAAAATTTAAATCAATACAAAATTGAAAATATTTTATTTTAAAATGACAACTATTTATTCTTTTAATACTGGAAACAGCTTACGCTGTTGCAATGTTGAGTCCGATCGATTGCATTACCACTTCCTTTTTTCAAAAGCCAGGTAGTTTCCAGATTTCAGATAAAACCCCTTCAGGAATTTTTTTGAGAGAGTGCTACGCACCGGCTCACGCCCCCGACGACAGATATATGTAGATTATTTTTACCCGTCAGATGAAAACCCAACGTTTAATCCCTCTTGCAGCGCCGCTGAGTGCCCACAGCACTCACTCGCTGAAGCAGAAAGGATTTTTCCGAAGGGGTTCCGGCGTGAGCCGTATTAAGTTAACGGGTAAATCATGTAGTCGGGTCCACTCTTTCGCTAAACTCAGCAGTCTGAATCTCTGCGCGAAGCGTATTTGTGCTGAGAGCTAAACCCAACTGTCTGAACTCCTGCGCGAAGCGTATTTCTACTGACAGTTAAACACTATAGCAATGTTCTGAAGCCCAGTGGCGCAACATACAGGTGCGCAGGCTTCACTTAAGGAATAATATTACGAAGGAAAATCAGCAATAGCAGTGTTTATCAAACTGTGTACAATGGAATTTTGTGTCAGTCTAAAGCTAAATTTCGGTTTCTTGTTTCTTTATCACTCTTTTATCTTGCAAATACAAAAAGAAAATTAATCAATTACATCAACAAGTTAAGATAGAATATTGGTTGTATCTTTCAGAACCAAAAATTATTAATGACATAACGGGTGATGGTGAAATTTAGCACCCTTCGTAATAACTCTGACAACCCTTAATATTTCACTAAAAAAATAATCACAGAGCAATAAATATAATATTTTAAAATTTTTATTACTAATAATATTGACAAACAAATTTAATATGCCATATCTGTTATCACAATAATAAAAAAGGAGCCATTATGTCAAACACAAGTGTTATGTTAACTAAAGAACAAAAAGCAATCATTGCAGAAGCATTAGATGTTATGCCCGAAGATCTGGAAGAAATAAAAGTTAAAGCAAGTGCCTGTAAAAAGACATCCTTTCGTGACGATTTTTCGATGGTCTTTAAAGATAATACGGCCACACTCGCCCGAATGGATCTGACACCAACGGCATTCAGAATTGTTCTTTATCTTTTCTCAGTCATTGATTATGGAAATATTATCCCTGACTTTTCACAGTCACGTACTGCCAGAGAGTTAGGACTGAATAAATCGAATGTTTCACGTGCATTCAGAGAATTATTTGAGAGGAAAATACTGATCCGTAACGCTGAAGACGGTCAGGTTTACCTGAATTCTAATTTATGCGTAAAAGGTATTCCTCATCGTTTCAATGAAGATCTGATGGATAAATTCAGTAAATCCAGACTTGAGACTGAAGATTTTGCCACTTCATTCAACTTTTATCGCGCAGGGCGCAAAACAAAGCCTGTAAAAAAATCCAGAAACAGATATCCAACTGACGGCATTCCCTTTTAAAAGACATAACAGCGCGGTGATTTTACGCCCCACACCAGCGAAAAACTTAATAAAACAAAGGATATCTTTATGAAGCAAAGACTCCCTGCTTACCTTTACCAGAATAAATTATCAGATGAACAACGCAATCTGAACAATACTGCTCACTATGTGTTTTGGCTTCTCACATTAATCGCTTCATACACACCAGATAAAAACACTGTTTACCTGAACTTTCACCGTGCAACATCCATCGCACAGCAGGAAGATATACATATTACGCCAGCCCGATTTTATCGGGCCATCGATGAACTGATTGATACGAATGTTATTATACCTACTGAGTTCAAATACCAGTATCGTTTAAACCCTGTATTTTTCAGTTATCTTAAATAAAACAAAGGGCAGAGAATGAAAGTTTAGGATATTCCTATCCTGCAATGCTTACTATAGCAAAACCACATGACCGCTATCAAAAGCACATAATTTTATATATCATTACCAGTAGGATTAAAATAAGAAGGTACAGACTTGTGCTGTCTGTACCCATGATAATTTATTACAGACTTTACACCTTTTTACCTGCGTTATTCTTTCTGATAATATTTTTTTCATTGACAAGGTGCTCAATACACATTCGTACTTCATCATTAATGGTAACATCTGTAGCACCTTCGACCAGTATAGAACACAACAAATAAAGAAGGACGTGCTCAAACTCTATCTCTTCGACTGGATCTACATAATTACGATAGGTTTCAATAGCCTCATACAAGCTATCCGGTGAAGTCACAAATGCACATACAAAATCTTTATCTTCCGGTACTCTGATTGAATTATTCATTTTAAATCTCCTGTACTTATTAATTTATAATGTCACAGTAAAAATGCCATCATAATTTCCACCAATGACTATTGTTATTACTTCTTAATACCAAAGCCTAACCTAATACTACTTATAAAATATCAGGCGGCCCTCGGCTCATTGTTGAATAGCACCATTTATTTTTACACACCAAATTTAATACACTCATCATTAGCCCCGTAATCAGGCTGCATTTTTACGTGAACGTTCAATTGCAGATGCGATCCATTCATCTACTTCGCTTTCGACAAATGCAATTGCACGCGAACCAATTTTTATTGGTTGTGGAAATAAACCTTCGTTGATTAGACGATAAATCCAGGCCTTGCCATAGCCGGTTCTGTTCATAACTTCTGGCAAGCGAATTAGGCGGGTATTTTGATTGTTCATTTTGTTTTCCCTTTGTCGTTGTGATGGGATCACTATACGAACAGTTGGGAAAAGAAAGGAGCGAGCTTCCTAACTGCAGGGTTACGGTCTGCCCTGCAGTAGTAGACTTCGGGAATTCGAGATCAGTTAGAATCAGAGAGTTTCATCACATCTGAAACTCTCATGTTTTTCAGGTGGGGATTTCGGTTCATGAAAAAATTGAACTGCCTAATGAAGTCTATCGTTGCAGCTTTCATCGCAAGCGGACGATCTGAGTCTTTAATGTGATACCCTAAACGGGTAGTTGTTTCTTCATCTTCATCAGTATAAAGAAGCCGGGAGAGGCGATCATCTGAGATTCTTAGTTCTTTCCTTTTTGCCCAAAGTAAGATGTCCAGCATCGCAACCAACCTGTAATTTATGATTTTTTTAATGGTTCCATAGCCGAAACGAACGATACCGGTTTCATTAACTTCCACTCCTTTTACCGATCTCCATTGTGGCAGGGCCGCTTTTATCGATTCGGCTATTTCATCGTCAGTACCACTACCAAGATCGATTTCAAGCAACACCGTTTTCTCACATAAGGGGGACAAGAGTTGTGACACATAAGCTTCGTGATGAGGCGCATTAACACAATATTCATCGTTTCCTTCCTCCCAGGTGAAAAGATTCACACTAAGAGCCATCACACTAAGTTCAGCAAGCCTGGTGATATCCGTGATAAAAATGTGTGGAGGACTGTAGAGAGTATCGTTAACTGTTGGATAATCGAGATGCTTCCCTTTGAAAAGATGGGGGTTCCCACTGAAAATTTCAGTCATGTACACCCATAGCCCTTTCTTTTCTTCGTCAGTAGGCCCAGGCTTGTACAGAAGTGCTCTTGCCCAAAGTTCGTGATACAAGGCATTTAAACTGATGTCTTCGAGCTTGCGATAGTTATCTATGTCAAGCCAAGCTTTGATTTCTTTAGTATGCTCTGGTGACCAGTTTTTCAAAATTCAAATCTCCTGCCTTCTTAAAGATTTAAGTCATACGAATAGAGTTCAGTTAGTTTGAAAAAACTACCGTATTCACTAATCGATGAAAAGCACTTCCTGCTTGCAAGTTAACCTAGCCAGAAGGAAGTTGAACTGAGAAATTTGTTATCTTTTGATGCAACTTGCCAGGGTCTACGTCCTGTCAGGAAAGGAGAGGCAGGGACATGGACCGACTACGCCCTGCCTCTTACTTTACTCTGGGCGTATCTTGTCGTTGTTCTCGACCTGTTCGCCAGAAAAACCGGAGGGGTGGGCAATGAAATTCAATTCTCACCTGACAACAAACTTACCATCAGAGCACTGGAAATGGTTTGGGAGCGCCAGGGGTCAACAACGGGTAAAAAGTGATCCGCATACCGCCACCACCGACGGTCTAATGTTGATCCACCTTGTTTACTCAGGATTAGCTTCAGCGATAACCCCGGCTTTCCGTTTTTGCTTCAGTCGATAGCCTTCTCCTTTTATTTGTACGACGTGTGTGATGTAAAATCCGGTTCAACATTGCCGATGTAATGGTAGCATCTCCCGCGAAGGTTTGGTCCTATAGTCCGGACGGCAGGTTACAGGCGTAAATTTACTGCAGGTGTTTCTGATGTATCCACGGGTGGTTTGTGGAAATTTTTATTCCGCACATCATGAACACCTTTCCCCAGCTGTTGCATTTCACAGAATTTCTGATATCTAATGACTTAAACATTTTTTCATGGGGGTGTTTATGGAATTAGTCATATCCTTATTACAAAAGGGATTATTAGAAAAGGCATTAGACCTTGCCATTTCTGAATCATTCTTCAATGCAAGATCACCTGATGATATAAAGAAAGCTTTAAAAATAGGCTATGACATTAATGCTGTTAACAGTAACGGCAACAATGCCATTTTTGCCTGCAGAACCCTGGAAGCCATGGATTGCCTGCTCAGTTATGGAATTAATATACACCATATCAACGGACATGGGCAAAATGCGCTCTTTCATCAAAAAAATCCAGAAATACTGAAGAAACTGATTGAACTGGGTTTAGACACCTCGCATACGGATACTAATGGCTACACATGCATTTTTGAACATTACAGGAATGCTGAAGGATTGACAGAATTAATTAATGCTGGTTGTGATATAAATCACATCGATAAAAAAGGAATGAATATTCTCTTCATGCCCCTTTCCCCGGAAGTTTTATCCGTAGCAATAGATGCTGGATGCAATGTCAATCAAATTGATCATTCAGGGAAAGGATTTATTGAAAATGTATATGATTATGAATTACATGATATCATTCTCTCGCATATTGATAAATTTGACAGAAGAACGCTGCATGTAGATTTTTGTGATCTCGACTCAGCCTTTTTCTTGTATTACCTTTCTGAACATGGATTCAAAATAGAACTTAATAAAGACCATTTCACCATTAACAGTTACATTGGTGATTATAAAGAAATCTTATCCATACTTGATTTCATCAGTGAAATTCATGATATTCACTTCTATAAATATAAAGGCGGCCCTCTCTATAAAGATATCAACAAGCGAATTGTAAAGTGGATGATAAGAAATAATCTCTTGGTTGATTTATCAAAAATAGATAAACACAAGGATTATGAAGAAATTAATTCATACAAAATCCGTCGAGAACAGAAAGAAATCTCCAGGCATTTAAAACCTGCTAAAAGTATATCTGCAACAGTCAAAAACGGCGGAAGATTGTGAGAGCTTATATGTGTGATTCATTCTCATTGTTTCAATATACTGCCTCAACATGAACAAAGAAATTCAGCATCAACTATATTGGGAATTACTCTATGAATCGTATGGTGCTAAGGGTCTGACGCCTCTGCCTGGTGATGTGGAAGCTGCAGGCAATTTTAAAATATCTGCTCGTTGTTTAGTGAACTTGTCAATCATTACCCAAGTGATATTGATTATCAGCACTCGTGCTGGATCACGGCACTTCTGGAAATAAAACTTAATGAGGTAAATGATTGTCAGATGTATTCGAGAACTGCCCATCGCTGATAGCCAGTATCAATGTCAAATCAGGTTCTGATCTCCTAATCGTGCTCTCGCGATCAGTTTTCATAGAAACAGTATCCTTTATGCTCGGAAAGGCATATACCCCTAAAGCAGCTCAGGTTTATCTGGCTGAGGCTATGACGCGAAACCATTAGGGAATCTAAAAAAAGTAAAGACTGTGTGATTTGTGAGCTTGATTGAATGCACTGAGAGCTCACGCCGCTGGCGATATTGCTTAAACACAACCGGCAAATAGATCGATAGTCCCCACGGAGGAACGAGGGCATATGCCAGCTTACGTTGTTCGGGAACTTCTGCTTAGTGCCAGGAGCGGACATTTTGTCTCTCGATTCAGGCGGCCAAATTCAGTAAACCACTTCATACTCACTGATCAGCCGCGATGTGTGCGCTGTGTTGCCGTTATTGCAATCACATCCTAAGAAGATTTCTGAGAAACGCAATTAACTTCAATGATATTATATACAAAGGAAACGCTGGGAAACCGGGGTAAAGTTTGGGTGTCACAAAGCCCCGAACCGTTTCGCGGTGCATCACATAGCAATCACCTATCCCTGAGGTAACTATATGGACTTTACGGAATATCAAGAAGAAATAATCGAAGATGTTAAATCTTGCCTTGAAAACTTACAAGTCCAACCCATTTTATTCATGGGTGCAGGTATTTCACAACGATATATAAAAGCGCCTGACTGGGAAGGTCTATTAAAGCAACTAGCGGAAATATGCCCCTTGATCAAACGCCCTTATGGTTACTACAGCCAAACAAAGGGTGATAACAAACCTTTGATTGCTAGCGATTTTTGTGACTTCTATGCTGAATGGGCTTGGGATGATGGCAAGGTTCGCTATCCAGAGACATACTTTGAAGGAACGACTCCAAAAGATATTTATATTAAGCATGAAATTGCATCCATTCTGAATGAATTATCAAACTCCGTTGATTTCTCGAACATGGAATATACAGAGGAAGTTCAGAAATTAAGGAAAGTAAAACCTCATGCAATAATCACAACAAATTATGACGACACATTAGAAAAAATATTTGACAATTATCAGGCAATAGTTGGTCATAACGTTGTTAAAGTGAATTATTCATCTTATGGCGAAATCATGAAAATTCATGGTAGCAGTCATGAAGTTGAAAGTATTGTTATTACAAATGAAGATTATGTTGATTTCTATAAACGTAAGAAATATATCAGTGCTAAGTTGCTAACATATTTTGCTGAACACCCCTTGTTTTTCTTTGGGTACAGTATCAATGATGAAAACATAAAGGCAATTCTCTCTGATATAGATGAAATCATCGCTCCCAATAATGCATTGATTCCAAATATTTATCTTGTCTCCTTCAGTAAGGACTGCGAGGCCACTGGTTCTCATCAAAAGGAATTGCTAATCGGTGTTGGTGAGAATAAAAGCGTTCGAATCAAGGTGATATACGCAAATAATTTTGGTTGGATTTTTGATGCGTTATCATCTAATACACCGGAAATTAGCGTTAATCCAAAACTTGTGCGTGCATTTCTAGCCAGAACGTACACATTCGCATCAGAATCCCTTGTTAAACAAGAACTTCCATACGATTTTGAGATGTTCCGCAATATTGCAGAGCATGATGATGCATTAGCAAAAATGTATGGTATCGCTGAACTCAATAATGGGCAGGCACTAAATGCTAGTTTCCCATATACAATGTCTGATCTGGCAAGGATTCTCGACATGGGATCGTGGCACTATGTTAATCAAGAATTCGAAAAATTAAGAAAACTAACCGACTTCAACATTAAAGCATCAGACAACAATTATCATGTTTTCATTAAATCTGGGAAAAGTGGTGTCGGAAAATACTCATCTGAGGCACTTGACTTATTGCGAAAATTAATAAACGGGGAACAGTTTGAGTTAAACCCATAATTAAAGATGATGCACACAATGACGTTATATTAAAGAGGCCGCTGCGAGAGACTTTTTTGCAGCAGCCTTTTCAACATATGGGCATTTCTAACGAACCAGTGATTAGACATTTTCACTGAATCTTGACATTTCTGCCTGAGTTAAATAGTTTTTTACAGTTGTTTTACGTCCGATCCTCGCTCATAGCAGACATGAATACTCTGCTAATTAGCCACTCCGGGCCTGAACGGACGAGGTACACCATCGACTCAAGCGGACAAGTTTATGGGCCACTACAGTATTTGAGATAGAGCAGTTTTTATTGACCCTCTCAGTAATCAGACGCTAAATATCCAGCCACACTTACATTTAGTTTGCCATAGAGCGTGTTATTTTGAAGTCGCTAGGCATGTTGGAACCATGCGAGGTTCTGTGGTTCTACTTTATGGTTCCTTTTTGGAACCCATAACGAAATTAATTTAAACAAAAATATTAAATATCAATACACTATAATTAAAAGCACAGGGACGCCAGCCCACCAAAAATTCTTGGTTGAAGGTCACCAGAGCCTGATACGAAGTCCTGAAAGCCCGCATGTGGACTGACCCCATAAAGTTGGACAGTTCATGTTAAGCGGCTATCGGGGTCTGGGTTCGGTATTCTACCGGACTCAGGCCTTTTAATTTCAGACTGATCCGCTCGTTGTTATAGTAATGGATATAGTCCTCTATCGCCTTCCTCAGTTCATTCAGATTGCTGAACCTGTTCAGGTAAAAACACTCCGATTTCAGTGTGCCGAAGAAGTTCTCCATTACCGCGTTATCCAGGCAGTTTCCCTTGCGTGACATGCTTTGTGTCATACCCTTCGCCTTTAACTTTGCCTGATAACCTGCCATTCGATATTGCCAGCCCTGATCCGTGTGCAGCAACGGTGCATCCTCCGGTTCGAGCACTGAGAATGCATCATGCAGCATCGTATTAACCATCTCCATCACCGGCCTTTCCGACAGGCTGTATGAGATGATTTCCCGGTTAAAAAGGTCCAGCACCGGCGACAGGTACAGCTTTTTACCCTGCACCGAGAACTCGGTGACATCCGTGACCCATTTTTCATTGGCTTTCGATGCACCGAAGTTCCGGCCCAGGATATTGGGTGCAGCCTTGCCCACCTCACCTTTCCAGGCACGATATTTCTTCACCCTTATCAGAGAGCGGAGCGACAGCTCTGCCATCAGCCGCTGCACTGTTTTATGGTTTACCAACAACCCTAGTTTTCTCAATGAGAGCGTGATCCTGCGGTAGCCATAACGCCCTTTGTGATAGTGGTAAATCTCTCTGATTTTGTCTTTCAGCCCGGCATGCCTGTCCACTCGCTTCAGCGCATTTATATTGTGATACCACGTACTGCGGGACATGCCCGCTGCACGCAGAAGATCACTGAGCGCATACTTCAGCCTTAGCTCACTGATTATTGCGGCTTTCTGCCGTTTTTCTCGCTTTGAACTAAGGCCTTCAGCTTTTTTAGGTAGGCATTCTCTGCGCGCAGGTAACGAAGTTCAGCCCGCAACTCTTCGGGAGATAACTTTTCCAGCGCCGCATCGGTAAGTGGAGGTGTTTTTTTGGGTTTTGTCATGTCCTTGCTCCGGCCAGGTTTTATGCTCAGAAGTCCTTTTTCACCTGCGTCTTTGTAGACATTCACCCAGTGCCGGACAACGGTTTCAGTGGAGATATTAAACCGTGCGGCAGCTTCGCGCATCGAAAGTTCTTCAGCGAGAACAGTGCGTACGACAGCAATCCGGAACGCCGGAGAATGGCGGTCATTTTTCCAGGTAATGCCATCAATACCGTGGAGTTGCCAGGCTCTTACCCAGCGTCGCACTGATGTTCTTTCAACACCAAAACGTTCAGCGGTACGATGTGTTCCATCTTTTCCGGCAAGGTAGTGATTGACGACAGCTAATCTGGTTTCGAGGGAATATTTTGGCTTTGCCATAAAAAACTGCACCTTACTCAGTTGGGTGTCCAACTTTTAGGGTGCAGTCCAACGGTGCAAGCCTGGCCTGCGGGCTTTTTTGTGGCTAAAATCTGTCACGAGAGTTTTAAACCGAACCTCATCGCAACTCAGCCAGACACTTCATAGACCATTAACGGTTATCTCAAATAACATCATCACCATTAATCAATTCATCACTACAGGCGTAATATTTCGATCGTTAATGCGCTTTTCACTGTGCCTTGTGTTGGCGTTTGGCCGGATAATTTCACCAGACCCAGTCCAACAATCGTATTATAAAGATTGGCGCGGAAATAATCGGTGTTCACATTCACCACATTACCTTCCTGATCGTAAACACCGACGCCGACACCCTGAGCGGCCCCTTCGGTTGTGTCGGTATTTGCCAGAACTTTCCCGGTTGCTTCATCGGCAGTTCCGACAAATTTATAGGCAATGCGGCTATCCAGCAGCAAATTGTGGCAACCCTGGTCACCGGTAACGGACAGTGAAACCCCTTCATCGGGTGTCGTTTTTACGCCCTGCTCGCGCAGGTTTGTCACATCAGTGCTAAGGTTAACCAGTGCTTTAGAGACATTCACCGTACACGATGCGCTGGTGTCAGGAGTCCCCGTGACATTACCGGCAATATCGATGGTGGCAGATGTATCTATATCTTCAGCATGTGCCGTCGCCATCACAAACAGTGCTGAAATGGCTAAACCTAAAATACGTTTGTTCATATACAGTCCTTATATATTTAATTTTTAAAAATAGGCGAAATACACTAACTCTTGATGCACAATGTATTTCCCTATTGAATTCAAAGGCGTTTACACCGAATCCGAGAATATAATATTGCGGTTATTGTGTGTCTTACGAACGCGGGTATTTGATCCATTTCTGGATTAAATAAAGGGGAGATTATTCTGGGCTATAAAGTTATTGCGCCCGAACGGGCGCTTGCGTTAAAAATCTCTGTACGAGAAGGTCTTCTACAAATTCGCCATCTCATACTTCTTAATCTTCCGATACAGCGTCGCAATCCCAATCCCCAGCTCATCTGCAGCCTGTTTTTTATTGCTGTTACGACTCAGCGCACCGCGGATCATCTGCCTCTCCATCTCCTCCAGCACTGTCACGCTCTCATCCTCGGAAGTCGTACTCGATCCAGGCAGTTGAGCTTCGGCCACTCTCCTGCTGCTCACCAGATTTGGCGGCAGTAATGAGATATCAATCACGCTGCCGGACGGCACGACGTTCACCAGGTACTCGATCAAATTGCTCAATTCACGGATGTTGCCTGGCCACTGGTACTCTTTCAGAAAGGCGATAACGTCGGGTGCGACGCCGGGATAGACCAGGTTAAGGCGACGGGTATGCAGATGCAGGAAATAGTGGATCAGCAGCTCGATATCCTCCTGCCGCTCACGCAGCGGCGGCAGATTAAGCGGAATGACGTTCAGGCGGTAGTAAAGATCCTCGCGAAACTTCCCATTGCTAATGAGTTGCTCGAGATTCTGATTAGTGGCCGAAATAATGCGGATATCCACCGGCAGCGGATGGCTGGCCCCGACTGGCTGAATCTCCCGAGACTCAATAGTGCGCAGCAGTTTGGCCTGCAGCGACAGTTGCATATCGCCAATTTCATCGAGGAACAGCGTCCCATGATTTGCCGCCTGAATCAGTCCGGTTTTACCGTTCGCGAGCGCCCCAGTAAAGGCGCCCTTCACGTAGCCAAACAGTTCGCTCTCCAGCAGCTGTTCCGGGATAGCGGCGCAGTTGATGGCGATAAACGGCTGGTCCCGGCGGTCGCTCAGCTTATGAATCGCACGGGCGACCACCTCTTTACCAGTGCCACTCTCACCGGCAATCATTACGCTGGAAGGGCTCGGCGCTACGCGGCTCATGAGCGTTTTTAACTGTCGCATCGGCGGACACTCCCCCACCATCGCCTCAATCTGCGGCCCCTCCTGAACATGATTCAAATCAGTAGAAGAGTGAGACTGATGAAACGCCATCAAAAACAGCCACTGATCCTGCACCGCATGCAGCTGGCCGATAATCAGCTCCTTCTTATCCTCAATGGAGATGACGTGCTGCATGTGACCGTGTCTGAAGTTACCTTCAAAAGTCAGAGGGCTGAAATGGATGCTTTTTCCCATAATATTGTTGTGCGTGGCGCCCATGATCTTTAACGCCACCTGATTCGCACAGATGACTTTCTGATCGCGCCCCACCACCAGAACGCCTTGGTCCATATTTTCAATCATAGTGGTGAAAAGCTTCTGAATATTGTCGCTGCCCGCCTGATCTTGTAAAAGTCGTGCGACAAATATGGAAGAGATATGTCGAACATAATCAGAAAACGCCTGAATATTGTCATTAATTCGCTCCTGCTGCTCGCAGGTCAGCGCCACCAGGCTAATGACTCCCACACATTGATCCTGGTATATTACCGGCGTTCCCAAAAACGCCTTCTCTTTACAATTCTCTTTATGAGAGCAATCGGTACACAGGGGATCGAAACGCGAATGCGTCACCACCTTCTCTTTTTTTGTTTCTATTATGTAACATAATAACCGGGAGTTTTTGCTGAGTTTTCTCCCGAGAGATTTACCATACGCCCCCGTTCCGGCGACCCGACACAAAGTATTATCAACAATCTCCACCTCAAGCTGCAGCACGCTTGAGAGCATCCTTGCAAACTGTTGAATCGTAGGCTGAATTTGCATAAGAATAGAGGGTGCATTAGAGGAAGTCATAATCAACCTTTTCATATTGTGCATCGGGCGACATATCCGAAAGCGTCATGCCACGTCTTTTCCACAATGATACTACGCTCTCTTTAGCAGGAATTGACATAGAGAGTTTTGTTTCCCGCTTCGTAGCCAAAAATATGCAGCCCTTATCACATTTTCATATCATTATGATATTTAGCGTCGGCCTTTTATCAATTTCGCGAAGAGACTCAGCCTAATTTCACTTGATCAATCCGGCCCCATTGCATTGCCATTAAACATCCTTCTGACTCTCTCGCCTGGTATTACATACGTCTCAAACAAATTCGTGATTAGCTTCGCAAAATCATCACCCTTTCACGCCTGACAGTTCTGCAATCTAGATCTGGCGCACTAATTGCTTGTTGTGCATCAGCGCTGGCTGTCGCTATTTCGGTACCCCCGCACATCCGACCGCACAGCAATCATTAAGCTCGTTACTTACAATCAGGATTGAAAATGAAAACTGTCAACGAATTGATTAAGGATATCAATCAGCTTAATTCTCACCTCCATGAGAAGGATTTCCTGCTGACGTGGGAGCAATCTCCGGATGAGCTGAAACAGGTGCTGGATGTCGCCGCGGCGCTCAAAGGGCTGCGCGCCGAAAACATCGCCACCAAAGTGTTCAACAGCGGACTGGGGATTTCCGTTTTCCGCGATAACTCAACGCGCACCCGCTTCTCCTACGCCTCGGCGTTAAACCTGTTAGGCCTTGCTCAGCAGGATCTCGACGAAGGGAAATCGCAAATCGCCCACGGGGAAACGGTTCGCGAAACGGCCAACATGATCTCCTTCTGCGCGGACGCCATCGGGATCCGTGATGACATGTATCTCGGCGCGGGTAACGCCTATATGCGTGAAGTCGGCGAAGCCCTGGACGACGGCCACCAGCAGGGCGTTCTTCCGCAACGTCCGGCGCTGATCAACCTGCAGTGTGATATCGACCACCCGACCCAATCGATGGCCGATCTGGCCTGGCTGCGCGAGCATTTCGGCTCGCTGGAAAACCTGAAAGGCAAAAAAATCGCCATGACCTGGGCCTACTCCCCAAGCTACGGCAAACCGCTGTCCGTGCCGCAGGGAATTATCGGTCTGATGACCCGCTTCGGTATGGACGTCACTCTCGCACATCCGGAAGGTTACGACCTGATCCCAGAAGTGCTCGAAGTGGCCGAAAGCAACGCCAAAGCCTCCGGGGGCAGCTTCCGTCAGGTGACGGATATGGCCGAAGCCTTCAAAGACGCAGACATTGTTTATCCGAAATCCTGGGCCCCTTACAAGGTCATGGAAAAACGCACCGAGCTGCTGCGTGCCAACGATCACGACGGTTTGAAAGCCCTGGAGAAAGCCTGCCTGGCGCAAAATGCTAAACACAAAGACTGGCACTGCACCGAAGAGATGATGGCGAAAACCCACGAGGGCGATGCCCTGTACATGCACTGTTTGCCTGCGGATATCACCGGCGTTTCATGTGCCGAAGGTGAAGTGGCCGAAGCGGTCTTCGAAAAATACCGTATCGCCACCTACAAAGAGGCGAGCTGGAAGCCTTACATCATCGCCTCAATGATCCTGTGCCGTAAATACGCCAAACCTGGCCAGCTTCTGGCTGAGCTGCTCAGCGAAGGGCAGAAACGCATCAAATAATTCACCCGGCTGGCAGACCCGCCAGCCGTCTCTTTTACACCAGGGAGAAGGATCGCCTATGTCTACTTTCTCAATGAAGATGGATATTGCCGACAACCATTTTTTTACCGGGGAACACTCGTCGCTGTTCTCTCGCCAGCAGGCGCAGCAGGCCCGTCAGTTCCATCAAAAAATAGCCGGTTACAGGCCAACCCCCCTGTATGCCCTGAATGACCTGGCCGCCCTGTTCGGTGTGCACAAAATTCTGGTCAAAGACGAATCTCAGCGCTTCGGCCTCAACGCCTTCAAAATGCTGGGTGGTTCGTACGCCATCGCCCAACTGCTGTGTGAAAAATACCAGTTAGATATCAACGCCCTCTCCTTCAATACGCTGAAAAACAGCATCAAAGAGAAGATGACCTTCGCCACGACTACCGATGGCAACCACGGGCGTGGCGTGGCCTGGGCGGCAAAACAGCTTGGGCAAAATGCGGTGATCTACATGCCGAAAGGCTCCGCGCAGGAGCGCGTTGACGCCATTCTTCGCCTCGGCGCGCAGTGCATCGTCACCGACATGAACTACGACGATACCGTCCGCTTCACACTACAGATGGCACAAAAAAACGGCTGGGAAGTGGTGCAGGACACCGCGTGGGAAGGCTACACCAAAATCCCGACCTGGATTATGCAGGGTTACGCGACCCTCGCCGACGAAGCGGCCGACCAGATGTCCTCTCTGGGGATTGCCCGCCCGACACACGTCCTCTTACAGGCCGGTGTTGGCGCGATGGCCGGCGGCGTGCTCGGTTATCTGACCAACGTCTACGGCGCACATGAGCTGACCTCAGTCATTGTTGAGCCGGACCAGGCCGACTGCATTTATCGCTCCGGCGTGAAAGGCGACATCGTCAATGTTGGCGGCGATATGGCCACCATTATGGCGGGCCTCGCCTGCGGTGAACCCAATCCGCTGGGCTGGGAGATCCTGCGCAACTGCGCCAGCCATTTCGTCTCCTGCCAGGACAGCGTCGCGGCCCTGGGGATGCGGGTGCTGGGCAATCCTCTCGGCAACGACCCCGCCATTATCTCCGGTGAATCCGGTGCCGTCGGCGTGGGGCTACTTGCCGCCATTCACTGCCATCCCGATCGCGATGCGCTAATGCAAAAACTCGGGCTGGACAGCCACTCCGTGGTGCTGGCGATCAGTACCGAAGGCGACACAGACGCGAAGCACTACCGGGAAGTGGTCTGGGAAGGCAAACATCCGGCAGCGCGCTAACGCATTTTCATTTCATCCCGAAACACGGGAAAACAAGGACTGGAGAACAACTCAATGGCTAAGCAAATTCCTTTCAAACTGATTACCGAAAAAGCAAAACATTATCAGGACGATATGACACGTTTTCTGCGCGACATGATCGCCATCCCAAGCGAAAGCTGCGATGAAAAGCGCGTTGTGCATCGCATCAAAGAAGAGATGGAAAAAGTCGGGTTCGACAAAGTGGAAATCGACCCGATGGGCAACGTGCTCGGCTATATCGGCCACGGCCCGCGTCTGGTGGCGATGGATGCTCACATCGATACCGTCGGCATCGGCAACATCAAAAACTGGAACTTTGACCCGTATAAAGGCATGGAAACCGATGAACTGATCGGCGGGCGCGGCGCGTCCGATCAGGAAGGCGGCATGGCCTCCATGGTCTACGCCGGGAAAATCATCAAAGATCTGGGGCTGGAAGATGAGTACACCCTGCTGGTGACCGGCACCGTGCAGGAAGAGGACTGCGACGGCCTGTGCTGGCAATACATCATTGAGCAGTCCGGCATCCGTCCGGAGTTCGTGGTCAGCACCGAGCCCACCGACTGCCAGATCTATCGCGGCCAGCGCGGACGCATGGAAATTCGCGTCGACGTTCAGGGCGTCAGCTGTCATGGCTCTGCGCCGGAACGCGGCGACAATGCCATCTTCAAAATGGGCCCAATCCTCAACGATCTGCAGGGGCTTTCGCACAACCTCGGCAATGATGAATTCCTCGGCAAAGGCACCCTCACCGTCTCCGAAATCTTCTTCACCTCGCCAAGCCGCTGCGCGGTGGCGGACAGCTGCGCCGTCTCCATCGACCGCCGTCTGACCTGGGGCGAAACCTGGGAAGGCGCGCTGGAAGAGATCCGCGCCCTGCCAGCGGTCAAAAAAGTCGGTGCAGTCGTCTCCATGTACAACTACGACCGTCCTTCATGGACCGGTCTGGTCTACCCCACCGAGTGCTATTTCCCGACCTGGAAAGTGGAAGAGAATCACTTCACCGTCCGCGCCCTGAGCAACGCCTATGAAGGCCTGTTCGGCAAAGCGCCGGTCGTCGACAAGTGGACCTTCTCCACCAACGGCGTCTCGATCATGGGCCGTCACGGCATTCCGGTGATCGGCTTTGGTCCAGGCAAAGAGCCGGAAGCGCACGCGCCGAACGAGAAGACCTGGAAATCACACCTGGTTACCTGCGCCGCCATGTATGCCGCTATCCCGCTGAGCTGGCTGGCAACCGAATAATCGCTTTTCGCATCACCTCCCGCCGCGTCCACGGCGGGAGTCTGGGGTTATCTATGCGCCTGTTGATTAAAAATGGCCTTGTCGTCAACGCCGACGGACAGGCAAAGCAGGATCTGTTGATCGAAGGGGGTCGGGTTAAACGCCTTGCCCCACGCATTGAGGTTGAGCCGACCTGCGAGATTATTGACGCCGAGGGGTGCTACGTCATGCCCGGCGGAGTCGATGTTCATACCCACTTTAATATTGATACCGGTCTCGCACGCAGCTGCGATGATTTTTTCACCGGCACCCGCGCCGCCGCCTGTGGCGGGACGACCACCATTGTCGATCATATGGGCTTTGGCCCGTCGGGCTGTCGACTGCGTCATCAGCTTGAGGCCTACCAGGGCTACGCCGCCTACAAAGCAGTGATCGACTATAGTTTTCACGGCGTGATCCAGCACATCAACGCCGCCATTCTCGATGAGATTCCGATGATGGTTGAGGCGGGTATCAGCAGTTTTAAACTCTATCTGACCTATCAGTACAAACTGAACGACGACGAGGTTTTACAGGCGCTGCACCATCTGCATCGCGCCCACGCGCTCGCCACCGTCCATCCGGAAAACGACGCGGCCATCAAGCAAAAGCGCGCCGAGTTTATCACCGCCGGGAAAACCGCCCCGCGCTACCACGCCCTGAGCCGTCCGGTGGAGTGTGAAGCCGAAGCCATCGCCAGGATGATCAATCTTGCCCAGCTCGCAGGTAACGCGCCGCTGTATATCGTGCACCTTTCCAACGGTTTGGGGCTGGACTATTTACGCCTTGCCCGCGCCCGCCATCAGCCGGTGTGGGTCGAAACCTGCCCGCAATATTTGCTGCTCGACGACCGCTGCTATGAACGCGACGACGCGCTGAAGTTTATTCTCAGCCCACCGCTGCGTAATGCCAGCAACAACGACGCCCTGTGGTGCGGCATTGCCGATGGTGGAATTGACGTGGTGGCGACCGATCACTGCACCTTCTCGATGGCCCAGCGCCAGCAGATCTCCGGTGGTGATTTCAGCCGCTGCCCGAACGGTCTTCCGGGTGTTGAAAACCGCCTGCTGCTGATGTTCTCCAACGGGGTGATGACCGGGCGTATCACGCCGGAGCGCTTCGTCGCCCTGACCAGCACCAACCCGGCAAAACTGTTTGGCATGTGGCCGCAGAAAGGGTTGCTCGCCCCCGAATCGGACGCCGACGTGGTGATCATCGATCCGAAAAGAACCACCACCATCCGCCACGAGATGCTGCACGACAATGCCGACTATTCGCCGTGGGAAGGCTTTATCTGCCAGGGCGCGATTCGCCAGACCCTCTCCCGAGGCCGGGTGATTTATCACAACGGTAAATTTACCGGCAGTGCCGGGCAGGGCCGCTTTATCCGCCGTCAGCCTTTTTCCGCTAAGCACGCTCCCGCCACGGGAACATATTTCAATGAGAGGAATCAATGAGTAAAAAAATTGTTCTCGCCCTGGGCGGGAATGCCCTGGGCGACAATCTTGCCGGGCAAATGCAGGCTGTGAAGCAAACGGCGCAGGCGATTGTGGACCTGATCGCGCAGGGTCATCAGGTGGTGGTCACCCACGGCAACGGTCCGCAGGTAGGGATGATCAATCTCGCCTTCGAAGCTGCCGCCAGAACCGAAGCCCACACCCCGATGCTGCCGATGTCCGTCTGCGTAGCCCTGAGTCAGGGTTACATTGGCTACGATCTGCAAAACGCCCTGCGCGAAGAGCTGCTCAGCCGCAACCTGCCCATTCCTGTCGCCACCTTGATTACTCAGGTGGAAGTGGATGCCAACGACGAGGCTTTCCGCAACCCGACAAAACCCATCGGATCCTTCTTCAGCAAAGACGAAGCCGACGCGCTCACCCGCCAGGGCTATACCATGAAAGAGGACGCCGGGCGCGGCTACCGCCGAGTTGTCGCCTCGCCGAAGCCACTGGATATTATCGAAAAAGAGACGGTGAAAGCGCTGATGCATGCCGGTCAGGTGGTGATCACCGCCGGTGGCGGCGGAATTCCGGTGATTCGTGAGGGCAACCATCTGCGCGGTGCCAGCGCGGTCATTGATAAAGACTGGGCCAGCGCGCGACTGGCGGCGATGATCGACGCCGATATGCTGATTATCCTCACCGCCGTGGAGAAGGTTGCCATCAACTTTGGCAAACCTGACGAACAGTGGTTAGAGAAGCTTTCGTTGAGTGATGCCGAGCGCTTCATTGCCGAAGGGCATTTCGCCAAAGGCTCCATGCTGCCCAAAGTGGAAGCGGCAGCCTCTTTCGCCCGTTCGCGTCCCGGTCGTCAGGCGCTCATTACTATGTTGAGCAAAGCCAAAGAGGGCATTGAAGGTAAGACCGGGACGATTATCGAAGGTTAATCAGCAACCGCGTCTGCCATCATCAGGCCCCCAGGGGCCTGATTTTTTACCTGCAAAAGTTCCGCCAGCACGCTGATGGCAATTTCATTCGGCGTTTCGGCCCCAATGTCATACCCCACCGGAGCGCGCAGACGGGCGATATCCGCCTCAGGCACGCCGTTTTCCCGCATCTGGCGGACAAACACCTGCACCTTGCGCCGACTGGCCAGCAGCCCAAGCCAGGCCACCGGCATCACAATCAGCTTATCCAGCGCCTCGCGATCCTGGTTATTGGTGGCGATCAGCACAAAGTTTTCCGGGCAAATCGCCAGTTGCTCAACGGCAGTCCCGAACGTGGGCGCATGCAGCAAGGTGGTCGATGGTGGAAAGTAGTCCGGGTTCAGGCTCTCTTCGTGAATATCCGCCACCGCAACGTCAAAACCCAACAACACAGCGCCATGCGCAATCGCCCGATTCACGTGACCGCCGCCGATCAAGACCAGACGCGGGCGCAGGCCATGCACGCTGATGTAAACCGACATCGCCCCGCCGCAGTCAGACCCCACTGCGTCGCTGCCGTTGCGCGCCATGCGCCCGTGAAACATTCTCGAGGCCTTCTCCTGCATCGCCTCCAGCGCTTCGGTAATCACCTTCCGCTCCACCATTCCCCCGCCAATGGTCCCCAGGATAGAGCCATCATCGCGGACCAGCATCTGGGCGGAATGTCTGGGAGTAGAGCCGCGGCTGTCGACGATTTGCGCCAGTGCAAACGCCCGGTTTTGCTCTTCAAGCCGTGCGGCTTCTGCGAAAATATTCATAACGACCTCGATGATTATTCCTTTGATCTCAATCCTGTTTGCCATGCAAGGTTTATGCTGATTTCATCCCTGTCGTGCTAAAGCGTGAGCGTCGTCGGCTTATTTGCCTTTTCAGTCCCCTTTTCGTCCTGCCGCGATAATCCCTAGGTTCTCACTATTATCATTCTGATAGCTCACTTCTGTTTTTGAGAAATAAAACTTCACCTTAAAAAAGAGTGATTTTAATTCGCATCAGGCATCGGGGGATTATTTATCCTATTGCCTTCGACTTTCGATCTGGTTCACAAATTTATTCAATCCCTGGCCGTGAGCTAACAGGTGGTGTGATTATTGCTCTCCTTCTCCTCATTCACTGGAATTATCACAACACGAGCAATGTCTTTCTGACAAATTAAGGAGAAGGTTATGGGGGATATTATGCGTCCCGTTCCGTTTGAGGAACTCTTGACGCGCATTTTTGATGAATACCAGAGCCAGCATTCCATTTTTGGTATTCCGGAACAGCAGTTTTATCAGCAGAAAGCACCGCACAGCCTGAGCGTGTTTGGCGAAAACTGCACAACGCCCGTGGGCCCTGCCGCAGGGCCGCACACCCAGCTGGCGCAGAATATCATTACCTCCTGGCTGACCGGCGGGCGGTTTATCGAACTGAAAACCGTGCAAATACTCGACCGCCTGGAACTGGAAAAACCCTGTATCGATGCGGAAGACGAATGTTTTAACACCGAATGGTCAACGGAATTTACCCTTCTGAAAGCCTGGGATGAATATCTCAAGGCGTGGTTTATTCTGCATCTGCTGGAAGAACTCTTCCCTCTCACTCCCGTCGAAAATGGCAAATCCTTTATTTTTAATATGAGCGTCGGGTATAACCTCGAGGGAATTAAGCAGCCGCCGATGCAGCAGTTTATCGATAATATGATTGATGCCTCTGCCCAGCCTAAATTTGCCGAATATCGCAACACACTCACCCGCTGGTTGCAGGATGAGTCCTTTATTAATCGCGTCAATCCGGCAGCGAAGCGATATCACCTTGCGACGCTGGCCCAGCGCATTCCGGGCAAGTTAGTGCAGAGCATCACGTTGTCCACCATGCATGGCTGCCCGCCGGATGAAATCGAAGCCATCTGCCGCTACATGCTGGAAGAGAAAAACCTCAACACCTTCGTGAAGCTCAATCCGACGCTATTAGGCTACCCACGCGTGCGCGAAATTCTCGACGCCTGCGGCTTCGGGTATATCAAACTCAGCGAAGAATCTTTCGAGCACGATCTCAAAATTGACCGGGCGCTGGAGATGCTCAACCGTCTGGTCTCCCTCGCCAAAACGCGCTCGCTGGGCTTCGGGGTGAAACTCACCAACACCCTCGGCACGCTCAACGACAAAGGCGCGCTGCCGGGCGGCGAAATGTACATGTCCGGGCGCGCGCTGTTCCCGCTGGCGATCAACGTTGCGGCGCTGCTGTCGCGCGAGTTCGACGGCAAGCTGCCCATCTCCTACTCCGGCGGGGCCAGCCAGGTTAATATCCGCGAGATCTTCGAAACCGGGATTCGCCCAATCACCATGGCGACGGATCTGCTCAAACCCGGCGGCTACCTGCGCCTGACCGCCTGCCTGCATGAGCTGGAGTCCTCCGACTGCTGGGAGATGCCGCAGATTGACGTCGCGCGCCTGAACGCGCTGGCCGAAAAAGCGACGACCATGGCCTATACCCAGAAAAGCTGGAAGCCGGAAGATCGCATTGAAGTCGCCGAACCGCTGCCAATGTTCGATTGCTACGTCGCCCCCTGCGTCACCGCCTGCGCCATCAAGCAGGACATTCCGGAATACATCAGCCTGCTGGGGCAGCAGCGATACGCCGACGCGCTTGAGCTTATCTACCAGCGCAACGCCCTGCCCGCTATCACCGGCCATATCTGCGATCACCAGTGCCAGTACAACTGTACGCGCCTCGATTACGACAGCGCACTCAACATCCGCGAACTGAAAAAAATCGCCCTCGAAAAAGGCTGGGAGGAGTATCAGCGTCGCTGGCACAAACCGGCGGGTTCCGGTTCACTTCATCCGGTCGCCGTGATCGGCGCGGGTCCCGCGGGGCTGGCGGCGGGTTACTTCCTCGCTCGCGCCGGGCACCCGGTTACGCTGTTTGAACGCGAAGAGAACGCCGGTGGCGTGGTCAAAAACATCATTCCTCAGTTCCGCATTCCCGGCGAACTCATCCAGCATGACATCGATTTTGTGGTCGACCACGGGGTGAAAATTGTCTACGGCTGCGACCCGCATTTGAGCGTGGAAAAACTCCAGCAGCAGGGCTTCCACTATGTGCTGGTCGGCACAGGAACCAACAAAAACAGCGGCGTGAAGCTGCGCGGCGATAACCCGAACGTGCGCAAGTCCCTCGATTTCCTGCGCGAATTCAACAGTGGCGATACTCTGCATCTCGGCAAACACGTGGCCATTGTCGGCGCGGGGAATACGGCGATGGACTGCGCCCGCGCGGCCTTGCGCGTACCGGGAGTAGAAAAAGCCACCATCGTCTATCGCCGCTCGCAGCAGGAGATGCCGGCCTGGCGGGAGGAGTATGAAGAGGCCCTGCATGATGGCGTCGCCTTCCAGTTCCTGAGCAATCCGGAGCAATTCAACGCCGATGGGACGCTTGTCGTGCGGGTGATGATGCTCGGCGATCCTGATGAAAAAGGCCGTCGCCGCCCGGTCGACACCGCTGAAACCCGCACCATGCAGGTCGATACGCTGATCACCGCCATCGGGGAACAGCAGGACACCGACGCGCTGGCCGCGATGGGTATTCCGCTGGATGCACAGGGTTGGCCAGAGGTCAATGCCGACGGGGAGACCCGCAAACCGGGCGTGTTCCTGATTGGCGATGTCCAGCGCGGTCCGTCTTCCATCGTCGCCGCCATCGGCAATGCCCGGCGGGCGACGGACGTGATCCTGGCGCGGGAAAACATCGCCAGTTCTCACGCCAACAAACACTGGAACAACGTCGATCCGGCGCAGGTTTATCAGCGCAAAGGGGCGATTGCCATCGCTGAAATCAGCAAAGACGACAGCGATGCGTTTGTTGCCCAGGAGGCTAGCCGTTGTCTCGAGTGCAACTATATCTGCAGTAAGTGCGTCGACGTCTGCCCGAACCGCGCCAACGTCTCCATCGCCGTACCTGGCTTCCAGAACCGCTATCAGACGCTGCATCTGGATGCGTACTGCAACGAGTGCGGGAACTGCGCGCAGTTCTGTCCGTGGCAGGGAAAACCGTACAAAGACAAAGTCACGGTGTTCAGCCTGATGCAGGATTTTCTGCACAGCAGCAACCCCGGTTTCTTCATCGACAACCACAGCGTACACGTCCGGCAGAACGACCAAACCTGGCAGCTCGCGATCGGCCAGGACAGCCAGTTCACCGAGGTTCCACCGGAGCTGAACGCGCTCTGCCGCATCATCAGCCATGTCCATCAGCACCATAGCTATCTGCTGGGAGGCGTTGAAGTATGAGTATTATCATTCTGAAAAATGCGACGGGCGTGCAGCTGCATCCGGCGAAAGTGTGGGAAAACGTCGATATCGCCATCGAAAACGACGTCATTCTGGAGGTCGGAACGTCGCTCGCCGCGCGCTATCCGCAGGCGAAAAGCAAAGAGATGAACGGGCGAATCGTCATGCCGGGGATGGTTTGCGCGCATAACCACTTCTACTCAGGTCTGTCGCGCGGCATTCAGGCGACCATCCCTCCCTGCCCGGATTTTATCTCAACGCTAAAAAACCTGTGGTGGCGTCTCGATCGCGCGCTGGACGAAGAGTCGCTCTACTACAGCGGGCTGATTTGCGCGCTGGAGGCGGTGCGCAGCGGCTGTACCGCGGTGATTGATCACCACGCCTCGCCTGAGTACATCGGCGGTTCACTCAGCCAGCTGCGCAACGCCTTCCTGAAAGTCGGCCTGCGCGGCATGACCTGTTTCGAAACCACCGATCGTAACGGCGGCACCAAAGAGCTGGTAGCCGGTGTCGAAGAGAACATTCGCTTCGCCGGGGAGATCGATGCGGCCCGGAAAAAAGGCGAGCAGCCGTATCTGGTTGAGGCGCACATTGGGGCTCACGCGCCCTTTACCGTGCCCGATGAAGGGCTGGGAATGCTGAAAGAAGCGCTCAAAATCACCGGGCGCGGCCTGCATATTCATGCCGCCGAAGACGGGTATGACGTTTCGCACAGCCATCACCGCTACGGGAAAGATCTGCTGGTGCGCCTCGCCGAATTCGACCTGCTCGACAGCAAAACGCTGGTCGCCCACGGCCTCTATCTTTCCGAAACGGATATTGCGCTGCTGAATGCCAGCGACGGTTTTCTGGTGCACAACGCCCGCTCCAATATGAACAACCACGTCGGGTATAACCAACATTTACTGGAAATACGCAATCTGGCGCTAGGGACCGACGGCATTGGCTCCGATATGTTTGAGGAGATGAAGTTTGCCTTCTTCAAACACCGCGACGCGGGCGGGCCGCTGTGGCCGGACAGCTTTGCCCGCGCATTGAGCAACGGCAACGAGCTACTGAACCGCAACTTCAACGCTCGTTTTGGCCGCCTTGAAGCGGGCTTCAAAGCGGATCTGACGGTGTGTGACTATCAACCTCCGACGCCGCTTATTGCCGAAAACATCGCCGGGCATATCGCCTTCGGCATGGGGTCTGCCAGCGTGTGTGGTGTTATGGTCAACGGCGTGATGATCTATGAAAACCGGCAGTTTACCTTCGACTGCGAACCGATCTTCGCCGAAGCACGAAGGGTGGCGAAGAAACTCTGGGCGCGGATGGATAACCTGTCCTGATAAAAAAATCCCCCCGGCGAGACGCTGCGGGGGGATTTGTTCGCGCCAGCCTTCACCAACTGACGGTATCGGCCTGGCGCTTTTGTCGCAGCGCCACCAGCTGCTGTTCAGTCATGAGACTCAGCGCCGCCGTCGGGCAGGCTTCGACACAGGCCGGGCCGCGCTCCCTGCCAGCACACAGACTGCATTTCACCATCGCCGGTAATTCCCCAGCCTTAATCTCAATGGTGATCGCGCCAAACGGACAAACCACCGCACAGCGCTGGCAGCCGATACATTTTCCGGCATCGGCTTCAACCCGCTCTTTCCCCATCGATAACGCTCCGCTCGGACAGACCGCCACGCAGGGCGCGTTCTCGCACTGATGACACATCACCGGAACGCTCAGGGTATTCAGGCGCAGCACGGTAAGTCGCGGCTGAAGTTTGCCGCCCGGCGCGCCGTGCTCCAGCGCGCAGGCCAGTTCGCAGGTCCGACAGCCAATACAAGCTTCCGGGCTGGCAAAAATAAAACGCGTCATGCTTCCTCCTTACGCTTAAACAGCGTCAGCATCTCCTGCGCCGCCTGCCGTCCGGCCACCATCGCCGTGACCACCAGATCCGCGCCGTGAACGGCGTCTCCGCCCGCAAAAACCTTGTCGTTGCTGGTTTGCGTCGTGCCGCGATCTTTCCCTCCGGTGCAAATTTGCCCCCAGCGGTCGAGCGCGATCCCGTTCCCGCGCAGCCACGGCATATCGTGCGCCTGGAAACCAAAGGCCATGATCAGCACGTCGGCAGGCAGTTCAAATTCCGACCCGGCCACCGGCTGCGGACGGCGGCGTCCATCCGGGCCGGGCTCGCCCATTTCAGTGCGGATCAGCCCAATGGCGCTCACCTGGCCTTTGCGGTTGGACTGAATAACGCGCGGCTGCACGTTGAACTGAAACTCCACGCCCTCTTCGCGTGCGTTACCGACCTCTTTCTTCGAGCCGGGCATACTTTGCTCATCGCGGCGATAGGCGCAGGTGACGCTGGCGGCCCCCCGACGGATGGCGGTGCGCAGGCAGTCCATTGCCGTATCACCGCCGCCGAGCACAACTACGCGTTTGCCCTTGATTTCGGTCAGCGGGTACTCCGCCACCTCTTCGAGGCCCATCACTTCGCGGGTACTGGCGATCAGGAAAGGCAGCGCCTGAATGACACCCGGCAGCGTTTCGCCCTCCAGCCCTGCGGCCATCAGGCCGTAGGTGCCCACGCCGAGGAACACAGCGTCATAGATGTCCACCAGCTCATTGAAAGCGATATCGCGGCCCACCTCCTGATTAAGGTGAAAACGAATCCCCATTTCACTGAAAATTTCGCGCCGCACCGCAAGAATATTTTTATCGAGTTTGAAAGGCGGAATGCCAAAGGTCAGCAGCCCGCCAATTTCCGGATGACGATCAAACACATCCACCTGCACACCCGCGCGCGCCAGAATATCGGCACAGCCCAGCCCCGCAGGCCCGGCCCCGATCACCGCCACCCGCTCTTTGCGCGGCACCACTTCGCCGATTGTTGGTCGCCAGCCCGTCGCCAGAGCGGTATCGGTGATATAGCGCTCAAGATTGCCGATCGCCACCGATCCGCCTTCGTTTTTCAGCGTGCAGGCCCCTTCGCAGAGTCGGTCCTGCGGGCACACCCGGCCACAGATTTCCGGCAGCGAGCTGCTCTGATGGCACAGCTCGGCGGCCTCAATAATTTTGCCCTCATTCACCAGACGGATGAAATCCGGAATCGCGTTATGCAGCGGACAGGTCCAGTTGCACCAGGCTTTTTGCGCGCAGCTCAGGCAGCGCTCGCTTTCATATCCGGCATCGCACTTTGCAAGCGGGCGGTAAATCTCGTCGAAATGCTGTTTGCGCTGTTCGGCATCGACCTTTTTCGCCCCGATGCGCGGCGGTTTGTTCAACATCTCCTGGCGTCGGATTCCGTGATGCGGCTCCTGCTGCTGCCCCAGCGCCGAGCGGATTTGCCGTTCGCGCCTGAGCTGGTTGAGCGCCTTTTCGTCTACCAGGCGCAGCGCCTGCGTCGGGCAGTTCGCCACGCAGGCCTGTTGCCCGGAGGCATTTTCACTGCACAGATCGCATTTTTGCGCCAGCAGCGGCGATGACTCGTCGTTCGCCACCATCTCAATGGCCCCAAACGGACAGGCGATGACGCAGTTTTTACAGCCGATGCACGCCTCCTGGCGGAACTGCACGCTGTCGTTGGCGAATAACAGCGCCTGGGTAGGGCAAACGGCGACGCAGGGCGCGTCATTGCAATGATGGCAGGTGGTAGCGCTGCTGGCACCGCGCTTAAAAATGACATGAATGCGCGGAAGAAAATCACTTCGCTGCTGCGGCCAGCTATCCTGGTGATGGGAGAGAACGCAGGCGACTTCGCAGGCATGGCAGCCAATACAATTCGCCGCATCCGCGACAATAAATTTATTCATTTGCTTCCCTTTATTATTCTGAAATGACTCAGGGACGCTATGCAATTATCAGGCGATGTTTGGTTGAGGGATTTTTCGAAACGCCATTTTGCGAGCCATATCAAAAACTCGCTCGGCAACCCGGATATTTAAAACGTTAACCTTTTGAAAATATGGACGCTATCTGCGATGACCATACCATTATGAGAGATAATTCTTCTCAATGTGATATCGCCAGAGAGTGTGTATTGGAATTCGCCTCGCAAACTTATTTCAGGGCATTTCATTATTTCCGACGACGCGTGATTTAATTCACAGAATATATTCATCACGGGTTTGCGCATTCATTTCTGGCACAGCTTACGCATAACACTCTCCGTGTGCGCAACATGCTGGTGATCTCATCAGCGCAGGGAGGCTAAGGCCTTCGAATCGTAACTTCAGCTTTCAACCCAATCGGTGTGCTGGGGTCGTACAGGAGACAACCTTTTTATGAAAGACATGGCCATTCCGGCTCCACGAGCCACAGGGTCAACCGCTCCGGTTGACGAAATTCTGCCCATAACTCAAATGATCCTCTACGGTCTGCAGCATGTGCTGGTGATGTACGCCGGTGCGGTGGCGGTGCCGCTCGTGGTGGGCAGCGCGGTGGGGCTTCCCCCCGAGCATATTATTCTACTGATCAGTGCCGATCTGTTTGTCTGCGGCATCGCCACCATCATTCAGTCCATGGGCGCGACCCAGTGGCTGGGCTGTAAACTGCCGCTGATTCAGGGGTGTACTTTTGCCGCACTGATCCCGATGGTACTGATCGGCAAGCAGTACGGCATCGGCGGGATTTCCGGCGCGGTGATTGTCTCGGGGGTTTTCATTCTCTGCTGCGCGCCCTGGATTAGCCGCCTGGTCCGCTTCTTCCCGAAAGTGGTGATGGGCGGGATCGTTACGCTGATCGGCCTGTCGATTATGCCCGTGGCGGGAGGCTGGATTGGCGGTGGCTCAAGCGAAATGCCCGGATTCGGCAATCTGTTCTGCCTGCTGATGGGGGCCATCACCCTGGTGATTATCCTTAATATTTACACCTTCGCCTCGGGGGTAATTAAAAACACCTCCGTGCTGATCGGACTGGTAATTGGTACCGTGCTGTGGAGTTTCTTCAAGCCGCTTAATTTCAGCCTCGTCCATACCACCCCGTGGATCCACCTGCCGACGGTGATGCCCTTCGCGAAGCCTGAGTTTCACATTATCCCCGTCGCGCTGCTGTCGATGGTGATGGTGGTCGTGATGGTAGAAACCATGTCATCGATGATGGCGACGGGCGATATCGTGGGCAAAAAAGTGGATGCGGTGATGCTGCGCAATGGCCTTAACACCTGCGGGCTGGCGACCACCTTCTGCGGCTTCTTTAATCTGTTCCCCTACGCCGCCTTTGCGCAGAACGTCGGGCTGATCGGCCTGACGGGCGTTCGCAGCCGCTATGTGGTTTCCGTCTCGGGAATGATTCTGGTGCTGATGGGCATTTTCTCCAAAATGGCGGCGCTGGTGGTGCTGATCCCGAAACCGGTGCTCGGCGGCGCGGGGATTGTGATGTTCGGGATGGTGGCCGTGTCCGGCATTCGCACGCTGGGACAGGTGAACTACCGCAATAACAACAACGGGATGGTGGTGGCGTTGACCCTGGGCCTCGGCATGATGCCGGTACTGGTGCCTAATCTGTTTAGCCAGTTCCCGCCGATGGTTCAGCTGTTCCTGCACAGCGGGATCACCATCGGCACGCTGACGGCGATTGTCGCTAACCTGACGCTGAATGGAAGCGTGCCTTTCCGCGTCTCCCACGACGCACTGGTGCCAGACCCGCTCCCGCCCAGCTCGGCGGCGCGTAATATGGCGGTGAGAACCGTGCGGATGTGGCTCCTGCTGCGCAAAGTGCAAAAAGAGCAGCAGCTTCTGCAGCAGGAAGAGAAGTGATGGCAACCCGACTTTTGGTTGCGGCGATCATTCTGGCGCTGCTGGCGGTTCCCGCCGTTCAGCAGGCCATCGACCTGGGGCTGAGCAGCCGCTTCAGCTTCGGGTTACTCTTTTAACGAGCCAAAAAAAACGCCCCGGCAGGCAGGCCACCGGGGCGATGCAGAAAAAGATTACTTTGAAGTCATCGTGCAGGCTCGACCACTCCATTGCGCGACCTGCGAATACTGCGCTGGCGTATCAACATCCCAGTGAATGCCCTGCTCTTCCACACTCACCACGTGCGTTTCGATCTGATTGATTACATCTTTAAGCGTGGAGCCTTCCGGCGCGTGCGCGATCAGCGCTTTGGCTCGCTGAGGCAACAAAATGGGATGTCCTTTCCCCCGGTTGTGTCCGGGGATCAAACAGACGTCCCGATCTCCGCCAGACCACAGGGTGCGATAAACGTCGGGAGTGACTTCCGGCATATCCCCTAGCGCGAGGAAAAAGCGTGCAGAGGTCACCGCAGCCACCCCGCACTGAACAGAGGAAAACATCCCCGCCTCGTAGTCAGGGTTCTGGATAACGTCGATGCGCGGATGATCCTGGTAGTACAGCGCCAGCTCATTGCCACGATGTCCGGCCACCAGTATCACGCGATCGCAAAACGATAACGCGCTGGCAAGCGCGCTATCGAGGATGGTCCCGTCGCCCCAGGGCATCATCAGTTTCCACTTTCCCATCCGGCTGGAGAGACCTGCCGCCAGCATGACGCACTCTTTTGTTTGCCTGGTACTCACCCTTCTTCTCCTCCAGTTACACCGCCGCCTGCGCGGCGGTGTCGGTTCGACTTACCCTTTCAGGACGGCTTTAATGGAGGTGATGATCGGCTGATATCCGGTGCAGCGGCAGAGGTTGCCCTCCAGCGCCTCTTTCAGCTCGTCATCGTCAGGAGTGGGGTTCACGTCCAGCAGCGCTTTGGTGCTCATCAGCACACCCGGCGTGCAAAAGCCGCACTGCACGCCGCCGTGACGGACAAAGGCATTTTGCAGGCGCTTGCCGACCGGATCGCGATACAGCCCTTCGACGGTCTCAATCTCTGCCCCGTCGCACTGGGCGGCCAGCAGCAGGCATGAGCACGCCGATTTGCCATCGACAACAATCGTACAGGCCCCGCACTCCCCGACGGAGCACCCTTCTTTGGTGCCCGTCAGCTGCAGGTCGTCACGCAGAAAATCGATCAGACGCTGGTTATCTTCGACATCACGAGAAACGCGAATGCCATTCACAATAAGCTCAATATGATTCATGGTCATGGCTCCTTATTTGCTCTGCTCTGTCATCACTTCCAGCAGCATCTGCCGGAACATATCGATAAATACCGGAATCTTGTACGGGGCAGACCAGCGCCCGCCAATTGCGCCTTCGATCAGGGTATGAAGCACCTGCTCCGCATGCGCGATGGTGTCAGCCGTCAGACGTTTGCCCACCAGAGCCTGCTCGACGACCGTCAAACGCTGCGGCTTGCTCATCAGCGCCCCATCTACCAGCCGACAAACCTGAATGACCCCCGCCGCATCCACGTGGAACTGGCCGGTTAAACTCTGGCGGGTGATGTTGAGGGCGTTTCGCCGTCCCAGCTGCAGATAACGCGTAGTCAGCGGCTGTTTCATCGGAGCCGGAAGATGGATATGTGTCACCAGTTCATCCGGTTCGAGGCAGGTGCGATACCCGCCGGTGACAAACTGGCTGACCGGCATGCGGCGCACGCCCCGCAGGCTGCGCAGCTCAACTTCAGCATCATAGATAATCAGCGGTGGCAGCGAATCAGCGCACGGCGCGGCGTTGACGATGTTGCCGCCAATAGTCGCGCGATTGCGCAGCTGCAGTGAGCCAACCGTGCGACAGGCCGTGACCAGCAGCGGATAGCGCGCCTGAATCAGCGGATGTTTGACCAGGTCGCTAAAGCAAACACCCGCCCCGACCGACACGCCGCCGTTCACATCAGCTATCTCTTTTAGCTCCCGCAATGCCGCGATATTGACCAGCGGCACGCCTTCTGATTTCATGCGCGCCTGAACCAGCAAATCGGTACCACCCGCAATCGGCACAGCCTTAGTGTCAGCCAGCAGAGTGAGCGCCTCTTCCAGCGTGTGAGGGATTTTTAACGAAACAGAATTGAGCCGGTGGATCTGCTTTTTCTCTTCGGAGTCGAGCATCAACTCGCTCTGACGTTCCGGTTTTTTCAGGTTGTAGCCGAGTCTGACCTGCTCGAGCGTCAGCGGCAGAGTGCGGTTGTAGCGTTCAATGGCAAAACTCACCGCATTGTTTAACGCAGCTGCCCCCAGCTCCAGCACCGGCTCGCCGATCACTTTCGCTCCCATCGGCCCGGCGTTGTCATGGTTCTCAACGGCGATAACGTCGATGTGCGGCATGTCCTTGATGGTCGGCAGCAGGTAGGTATCAAAGTTTTCCGACTTCACCACGCCGTGCTCGGTGTTGAAATCTTCCAGCATGCCGTAGCCGATCATCCCCTGCAGGACGCCGCCATAAACCTGACCGACGAACCCGACCGGGTTGATGACTTTGCCGACGTCGTGAGTCGCCACCACGTTGTTCACCGTCACTTTACCGGTGCGCGTGTCCACCGCCACGTCGGCGATTTGACAGCCATAAACCCAGGTAAAGTACGGGCTACCGCTCCCTTTTTCCTCGTCCCAGTGAATATCGGGAGCCACGTGCCAGCCGTAGGATGACAGATTCGCGCCGGTCGCTTTGGTCATGTCGACCACCTGCTGGAAGCTCAGGCTGTGCTCAGGATGATGGCGATGGAACACGCGCCCTTCCCGCCAGACCAGATCCTCATCGCTACCGGCTTTCAGCGTCTCTTTGATCGCCGCCGCCATGCGTTTTTTGATCTTACTCGCCGCGCTCAGAATCGCCTGTCCGCCCATCAGCGTGCCGCGCGAGGCCACCGTAGAGCCGCCATCGGCAATCATCGCCGTCGCCGGTTCGCTGAACATCACCCGATCAAGCCCGATACCAAAGGCTTCGGCTGCCAGCAGCGACATGGTGGTTTGCAGCCCCTGCCCGTTCTCCGATACCGACGTAGAGATGTTAACGCTGCCGTCCGCATTCACCTGCATCAGCGCTGACGACGCATCCAGCCCTTCCGCCCCCAGCGAGCAGCCGCGATGGCTTAGGGCAAACCCGATGCCGTAGCGAATCGGGCCGCCCTGCGCATTGAGTTCCCGGTAGTGCGCCCGCTTCGCTTCAAACTCCGCCTTAATCAGCGATTTTTGCAGAACCTCTTCGGCGGAAACCTTGTGTTTATCGAAGACCTGCCCGGCCATGCTGGTATCACCCTGCTGCAACACGTTGCGCAGACGGAATTCCACCGGCGACAACCCGATGATCTCCGCCACTTCATCCATCAGGGATTCGTTGGCAAAAATCACCTGCGGTGCGCCGTAGCCGCGATAGGCCGAGGTGTAGTTATTGTTGGTGTAGACGCCCGTCACATCGACGCGCACTTTTGGAATGTTGTACGGGCCTGCCGCCTGGACCGAGCTGCGCCAGGTCACAAACACCGTCTGCCCGGAGTAGCTACCGCCGTCGGCGATAATCTCGATTTTCATCGCCTGAATGTGGGCGTCGTCGTCGAGCCCGATGCGGTATTTCATTTTATAGGGGTGGCGTTTATAGCTTTCCCGCATCGACTGTTCACGGTTGTAGGTAAACTTCACCGGACGTCCCGTCAGGTGAACCAGTAGCGCCGCGCGACACGCCAGGTTATCAATGATGTCATCTTTGCCGCCAAACGAGCCGCCCAGTACCGAGCGTTTCACGTTCACTTTGGCCTGCGGGAGGTCGAGATATTTGGCCACGATGCCGCGAATACGGTGCGCATTCTGAATCGAGCCGGAAATGGTCATGATCTGCTCGTTATCATCCAGATACGCGGTGATCGATTCCGGTTCGATATAGCCATGTTCCTGGAATCCGACCTCATATTCACGTTCAAAAATGCGCGTGGAAGCGGCAAACCCGGCGTCAATATCGCCTTTCACCGTGTGATGGTGATTAATGATGTTGCTGTCCAGCTCGCTGTGAATCAGCCGGGCTCCGGGCTTCATCGCCTCTTCGGGAGAGGTAATCGGTTCCCAGGGGGTGTAAGTTACCTTGATTTTGTCGACCGCAAGACAGGCGACTTCATAAGATTCGGCAGCCACCACGGCAATCACATCGCCGCGATAGGCGATTTCACGATCGATAATCGGGGGATAGTCGGGAATAATCACGCCCAGGCTGCGTTGACCGGGAATATCTTTCCAGGTCGCGATTTTTATCACCCCAGGGACCTTCTCCGCCTCCGACAAATCCACAGAATCAATTCGCCCGGCGGGGATATCGACATATCGACACGCGCCATACAGCATATTCTTCATTCTGATGTCATCGCCGTACACGGCCTTGCCATTCACCTTCGCAAGCCCGTCTACCCGCGGCACCTCATTGCCAACCAGCAATGTTTCCATGTTGTTTCCTCTCCGCTAACAGAAAAAAGATAGGGTGATGAAGCAATGGCTGTGCCATCTCTCGTGGCAGAGGGAATTTGAATAGCGTTCTGTGAAGTCAATTCAGAAAAAATCGTGCGAGGGGGTAACGTGGGATCGAGGGGCACGACGCGCCCCTATCAAATGGAGAAAACGCGTATCACTATGATAAAACTATCTCTATCGGGAAGGAGGTTAGTTCTTTAAGATCTTATCAACCCAGGCAATCACGCCAAACAGCACAATAAAAGCCAGCTGCGCCCGGCTTGCCACTATTCGCCCGTCCAGCAATCTCACGATTAACATGCAACAGACGACAATAGCGAGCCAGTAGGTCACACTGAGCACGCTGAGTTTTATCGGATGATTTCTGCGTAGGGTAATCAATCGGATAAGAATAATCAGCAGCGCGGTTATTTCATAGAGAGCGAGATAATCCATGATGACACCTTTATTTTTTGTCTGCTAAGCGTTTTAGTAAAATATCAATAATGGTATTAATCAGTCTGACGGCGATGGCTGCGGTTAATGCGGCGGTAAATGTTTTGTTCAGTTCCGGTGCCGGGCTGATAAATTTATCCATGCCTTTGTTTAACAGGTTGGTTGTGCTTTCGGCACAGCTGACGCCTAAAATAAAGGAGACCACGAAATAAGCGCTGCGCTGCCAAAAGCTCACATATTTGATATTGACGGTGTAGATAATGGCGCCGCAGGCCGCTCCGGCCAGTAAAGAAATACTTTCATATTGAGTCAATAATGTCATCGGCATCTCATTCCAAAAAGGAAGTGACGAAAGAGAAGTCAACAAATCCATAGTAGTTCCCCTTTAAATGAGTCAGTCCCGGCCTAAGCCGGGACGATGATTAGGGTGATTATTGAGTGTCAACCAGGCAGGACAGTGTCTGAGAAAGCAGAACGCTGGTGCTCGCCGCAGGCTGAACGGTGTAATAGACTTCGGCGTAGCCTTTATAGCCGGCGCCATTTGGATAGAAGTACTGATTATCCACGGTGAAGACCACTTTGGTCTGTCCGTCGACAACCGCGGCGTTGCCCGTGGCTTCAGTCTGGGTGATCAGGCGGCCCTGCTCGTCAAAGCCTGACCAGAAGTAGGTGACGGAATCACCCGCCGCGATGCTTGAGTACTGAATTTCAACGTCAACGCCGTCGCCCGCGTCGCTGATGTTAATCCACGGATCGGCATCAGCCACCACCGGTTTAGCCAGACTTGGCATAACCTGACCGTCGTCGGAAACCACAACCGGCACCGGTGAAGAGTTCACCGTATTTCCGGACTGTGTAGTGGAACTGTAATAGACGCTATAAGTGCCATTTTTAAGGCAATCTGGCGACATTTCGTTGGTCACATCAATAATGAATGGCGGATGAACCGTGTCGGTAATAATAAATTCACGGCTGTCAGCCTCGCCCCAGTAGAAAGTGACAATCTGGTTGAGTTCAATATTGTCGTAAATTGGAATTTCAGCCTGCACACCAAATTGCAGATCGTAATGATCGAGGGTGAATAAATCATCGGCGTTAGCATTGGTGATTGTCGGCGCAACATGCGGCGTATAGGTGTTGATGACGTATTTGCGGCCCACGAGATCATCCGCAGTGGTCGCCGTCACGCTGACGGTGCTCGCACCAACGGTGGCGGTAACGTCGATCTTTGCGATACCTGATGCATCGGTTTTTGATGAAATGTCTGAAAGCGCCCCGCCTACAATGGCCCAGTTCACAACGATATCCGCTACCGCAGGTTTACCATCGGTTAAGATGGTTGCAGAAACGGTAGAGACCTGAGAACCATCGTTAGCGATTGGGTTTGGGGTGGCGCTTAATTTTGAAACGGTGTTAGCCATACTATTTACCTTATTAATATAAACGATACCATCTGTATCGGGGTCCATAATAAACAGCCACACCGCACAGCGTTGCGCTTAATACAGTCACCCAACGGGCAATAAATAGTTTTCTGAACAGCGCGCAATAAAAAGCCGCTGATTAAAACAGCGGCTAAAGAAAGGCAGTCATATTTAGAACGGATTATTACTCCAGCCGGTCGATGGGAAATAGCCCCCGTTTACCGATGAGAAAAACTCTGCCACGCTAAAATCATCCGCCGCCGTATTTGGCGTCACGGTTAATACGGTGGAAGAGCTGGTCGTTTTCACCGACAGACCATAGATAATATTATCCAGGCCGCGCTTCAGGGCGATATATTTCCCCGTGGTGAAGGATTTGGTCACACCGCCGGTAGTCAGATTCAGCGCATTCAGCACGTGCTTTTTATCCTCCTCGGTGACGTAAAATAGCGTGTTCCCGTCGACGGAAAAGGCGCTCTGGATAAATACGGTGCTCAAACCCGTCACTGATTCAGTCAGATGAACATCCAGCACGTTACCGGCGATGGTGAACTGACCGTACACCAGGCTGGCGTTATTCCGCTGGACAGCGATGTTGTTTTTGCTGATATCAATGCAGGTTGGGACGCCGCCACACGGCAGGAAGACCGCGCTGTGGCTGACCACCTGGTTGTCTTTGCAATAGACATTCACTAGCTTGTACATGCCCTCTTTTTCAGCCACGTAGAACAGCCAGCAGCCGCCGTTGGCGGTATCACCCACAATACTCAGCGGCGAATTGATCATCGCCTCGACGGGCAGTGCGATAATGGCCTTCGCGTCCACCGAGGAGTCATTCATAAGATTGCGCTTGATATGGGCGTAGTTCAGGCCAACGCTGTCGATGAAATACAGGTGGGCATCGTCCGCCGCGCTGGCATCGGGCGCAAAGGCGCAGTTAGCCACATTGGCAGGCAGACTATCAAATAACCCGCTGGCATCGGCGACGGTTTTAAACGTCGAATCCATCAGGTATTTACCCAGAATATAATATCCTGTGCCGCCCGGCAGCGTGATGACATTACCGAAGTTATCCGAATCCACCGGGACCAGCGGGAACCCCGGAGATTCTATTTGCATCACATCATTCGTGAAGTCAAAAATACTGCGGTGATTAGCGCTGCCAGGAAACCAATATTGCTGATACGTTTCAGAATTAAAAGTCATAATATCCTCTCATTTCTACTGGAATGAAAAATCACCCTTACCGAATGGCAAGGGTGAGGACGCTTATTTCAGGGCGTTGATCTGGTATTGAATATTGCCGAAGGTCGCGGAGCTGTTAATGTCCTGGTTCAGCATTTCCGTCACTTCAATTGCCCCTGTTTCAGGGATTTCGGTGATGGTTAATACCGGGTCGATGCTGGTAAACAGGTTCGTGCCGTAGACCGTGCCGTTTGGCGCCAGCTTCAGGGAGAGATACTGATAGCCGTACACATAGCTGGAATCAGCAGAGTAAGAGGCCTGGCTGTCAATCTCATACACCCATACCTGGTTTTTCTTGGCGCTATCCAGCTTTTTCAGGAAATAGAGCTTGGTCGCGGAAGCGTTGAAATCAGGTGTCAGGGTGGCCGTTGAATTACTGACCAGCGCCTGATTGATGACCGAGAAACCGGTCGATACTTTGAGTTCGCCCACCATGATCTGATTGTTGACGGTGACGGCAATCTTATTGCCAAAGGTCACAATCGAGCTGGTTTTGCAGTCCACGGCGGCCGTGATGCTGGAGAACGGCGAGAGCATGATATGCACCGGCGCGGTGGTGCTGACGCCGGTGGTATCGCACTTGTAAGCCACCATGGTGTTCGCATTGGCCAGGGTTAAGACCCAGAACTCATTCTCGTTCACACAGGCCAGGCCAAACGGCGTCGCCACGCCATTGTCATTATTCAACGACTGGGTTCCCACCCAGTTCGCTTTCCCGCCCAGGCCGAACGGGAAATTCACAATGGCATAGTTGAGATGCTTGGTTGAGCGATCCACATAGAAAACATAATAGGTGGGAATGGATTCCGAGCAGCTCGGCGCAATAATACTGGTCAGGTAAGTGTGATCCAGCGTATCGAGCTTATAATCCGGATTAACCAGATTATGGTAGCCATCATAGATATTATTGCCGTCGAAGAATAAAACCCATTTACCGGTTTGCGGGTCGCAAATAGTGGATTCCTGCTGAGCGGTATTGGCTTCAACGACGCCCGGCATAGCGCCCGGCTCACGGTTGAGCGTATTGTTGGCGTTGTTAAAGTTATACAGCATGCGTGCCGTGGAGGTTGAGCTGGTTTGCGGCGTACCCGCCATCCACTGCATCTGCGCCTGTAAAGAAGGGATCTTTGCGCTTGCTTTTAATTCATCCATTTTTATCTTCTCTTGAGATTAGAAATAATAAGTGCAATAGCTGCCGTCGGAAGGATTCACCCGAGAGACGGTAATTGCTGTGTTGTTAAGATTATTTGCGGTAATACTGAATATCACCGGGCTGCTGACATTGACGTTCAGGTCGGTAACGAGACCTCCTTTATTCACTCCATCGATATAAATATCTGCGTTGTTATTGGTACTCAGGGTAAAGTTGCCCGCCTCTTCACTGACGGACAGCTTGAATTCGCGATTGCCGGTGCCAGGGATATAAGGTTCGCTGGTCAGGAGTGGGACGGTGATATCGTTGGTGCGCTCGGTTTCAAAGCCCACCGTGGAAGCAGGAATTGAGCTGCCGATAATCTGCGCGGTAATGGTGTTGTTCAGCGTGTCGCTCCCGGAGATATTGGTTTGCGCATACCCCTGGAAGTCGGTATTGATGGTGATGGTTTTGAGTTTGTTGTTGGTGAAATAGTTATTGCCGAACAGGCTGAACTCCACGGCGACATTGCGCAGCGGCACGCCGTTGTCCATCGCCAGATACTTCACGAAGCATCCCTGAATCACGGTGTTATTCCACGGCGCGTAGCCGGTCGAGCCGCCGAGATAGCTTGATCCGGTGATGACATCGCCCTCGGTATCAATGTTAGCCACGCTGTCGTCGGAGTAACCAATCCCGCCGGAGTGGAAGTTCACCGTGTAGTTAACGACGGCATAACCTTTGCCCGTTGGGGTGATGTATTTCGAAGGCACCGTGAAGGTCATTGTCTGCAGTCGGGCTTCATCCGCCGTGACGCTGCGGGTGGCGGAATAGACCGTGCCCGGCACCGGCGTGATGTCCGTGCCTGTATAGCAAGACCAGAACAGACTGACGCTGTCCCCTTCCGCCATCGACGGATAGCTGACATCGACCGGCGTGCCGCCGTTGCTCATCGCATCCGTTTCCGTGATGACGCCGTCATCCAGGGCTTCCGGCACCGTCGGAGCCGGCAGTTCAAGACTATGGGTCACGTCGACGCCAATTTCGGCGGCGAGGGAACTGCCCTGCTCGCCGGAGGCAAACAGCACGTTGTAGTAGCAAATGCCGTACCCGATACCGACAGGCAGGATCTCCGCGGTCGGGATGTTAACCACAAAGCCGCCGCTGAGATCCGTCTCTTTCACCAGGGTAATAAACTGCCACTCCGTTCCGGCGACCGGATCGCCATTTTGCGAGTAGCCCTGCCAGTGGGTGGTGACCGTATCGCCCACGCTGATGGCCGGATAAGCCGGGATCTGCACCGGCGTGCCGTTATCGCTGGCCGCTTCGTCCGCATCGATCCACTCATCGTCACCTTCAATAAAGACCGGCGGCGGCAGCGTGTTCCCGCTGGAGGTATTGATGTTGACGAAGCCGTTTTCCGAGCGCTCATTGCGGATGTCCGTGTGGGTCACGACATACCAGGCGCGCGCACTGTCCATATTTTCCGGAATGATAAACGCCGTGCTGATGGTGACGTTGAACCCGCCCAGTTCGCTCTCCTGAACCGTATGCGAAACGCTGGTGATGCTCTCCTGAATCACTTTTCCGTCGCGCGTCCCGACCCAGTACAGGGTGACGTTATCGTCCACGGCGATGCCCGGATAGTTAGGGATGGTGACCGGGGTGCCGCCGCCGCTCATGGCGTCGTCGTAGTCGAGGCTGTTATCGGCCCCCGCTTCCGGGAAGAGTGGCGGAGGCAGCGTGCCGGTGGAGGTTCTGTCGATAATCACTTTGCCGATGTTCGACCAGAAGCTGTTTTGCGCCGCGTCCACCAGGTTGTATTGCACCTTGTAGACTCCGTCGGGGAGCAACAGCGCGGCCTGCGGGTTGATCGCGGACGGCCACGGGAAATATTGCCCCATCGGGCCTTCGCCAAGACCAATAGAGTCAATAGCCACGCTTTCAAACCACAGCTCGAGAAAATCACCCGGTGCCGCATTTTCATACTCGGCAATATTAATAAGCACACCCGATGTAGAGAGTTCGGCCAGGTTGATCACGCCATCATTTTCCATTTGCGGAAATGATGGCGCATATAAAGTTTTTACAGGCATAAATATCCCTTTTAGGAAAATAATGAGTTCGTGACAGAGGCACTATAAGGATTCAGGAGGAGACGAATGGGGCAGAAATGAATAGCGAGAAATGCATTTTTTGCACAGCTACCGTTTCGATGAGTGTAAGAGTTGGCAATCTTTGTAATATTGACTTACATCTTAGCGGTTTTATCACATCGTGCTTTTTGTCGCTTTTCGGATTTTCTCCGATAGAATGTTTTCAAGGATACTCAACGACCGGAAGCCTGATGAATATTCCCCGAAAGCATGTCAACGATATAATCAACCACTTTATTAATAACACCCATCTGACGACAAAAATTAGCGTTTACAATCCAGGCGAAAACGACCGGACGCTGCTCGATGACGACTGCGTATTAATGGTTATTGAAGGGTATATTTCACTGGTTCGCGAAAAAGATGGCATTATCATGGCTTCTTTTGAAGGCCCTTACATCATAAAAATCTGCTCCTCGGGCGTATTTAATAAGATGCGTCTTAGTCAGGACAGTAACTTTTCCTATATCACCTGCAGACGTAGCGATTTTTATCAATACATCGGCGAGAAAGACCTTTGGTATAGCCTGGTCCAGATTCTGGAATACAGCACCTGGCAGCTTTACTCTAAAATAGAGATGATGACCCACGGCAGCGTCTATGACAGCGTGAAGTTCTATTTGGGAAAACTAAACAGTCATCCCGCGCTATGTCAGAAAGAGAATGTTTGTCAATATATTGTTGTCAGAACGGGTTATGCAAAAAGCGGAGTGATGGCGATTCTGAATGAATTACGGAAAGGAGGCTATATCACGATTGTGCGCGGTAAGTTAACCGGGTGCACTAAATTGCCAAATAAATTCTAAATTAACACGAGCGCTCGTGATCGTTATTAGAACAATTTGCTAATGTGCTTGATGATATTGGTTAGTTCTTCGTTGTGCTTAGCGCTCCGGCGCGAATAAAAGTAGGTGGTTATTCTGATGTCATCGAGCAAGATGGTATGACTGCGGTTGATGTTCATCATCTCACAGGTGGTGAGCGGCAACAGCATGTACCCCGTGCCGTTGGCTGACATCAGCAGGAAGTCAAGGATGGAGCCGTTGACGCCGCGGATCCGCGGGGTGAAATGCACCGCCTTCTCCAGCACCCCGGACAGACGCATCTGCGCGCTGGTCACCATATTTTCCCTGACCAGCAGCGGTATTTCTGCCAGTTTTTCCGGGTCGTTTTTGAGCTCGCTGTTGGTTATTAATAATAACGCGCTGCTGCTGTGGCTCTGGGCGACGACGGTTTGCGGAACGGGAAAATGATGGTTACTGACGATCAACGTATTGTGGCCCAACTCTCCGGCATCAAAATCCTCTTGTGTAATTTTCCTGCGGCTCAGTTGATAAGGTAACAGGCTCTTTTTCAGGCTGGACTCAATAATATCTGCGGGGTTATCAGGGAACGAGCTGTCAAGGATAATCTGTGTGACATTCTTTTTCCGCGTGGTCCCCAGCCGGTCTTCAATATGCATTATCTTTCGATATAAAGGCTCGGTTTGCTCGTATATCTCGAGCGCATATTCCGTTGGCTTAAACAGTCCATGCTGGCGAATAAATAATTTTTCTCCAAAGAGTGTTTCGAGTTCGTTAATCGTTTTACCCAAAGGTGAACGTGTAATAAAAAGTTCTTCACAAGCTTTGTTTAGACATCGCTTCTCCATTACCGTCATGAAATATTTCAGTTTCTTTGTTAATAAGAAGTGCATCAGTCTTTCCCCTTATCTACCCTAAAATTCATTGCAGTCCGCATCATCATATTGATGTGTGATGGAATAGCAAATGCTGTTTATTTTCTCTCTGTGCCTTTGATAAATGTAAATTATCATGTTAGTCCAGGTTATATGAGCAACTTCTGCCCAAACCCGTGCAAGATTGGACCGGTCTAAGAATTTTCGGATATCGTTAATGTCACGCGGATTAACCTGGCTTCACGGAAATAATTTTAAACATCTCACGTTCAAATCTGGAAGTGCGTCATGTAGCGTTTTTTTATTGCAGGTCAGTGTGGTAAATAGTGTGGTGAAAATGGCGGGGCTAATATTTTATTAAAGACAACTGTATTTATCGACGTGGCATTAAACAATGTCTCTCTGAGCCTCCGCTCTGGCAAAAGCTTTATCCAACTCACCGCAGTGATTCTTGTAAATAGGTTATATTCGCATGTATAAAAAAAGAATCCCGCCGACTCCGGCGGGCTATATTCGGCAGTGGCTGATATGGACGCAAATTGCGCTACAGATTATTTTTCCTTTTTTTACCGTCTTTCCTGCCAGCGCCGGGGAAGTCAAGGATGACGGGCAGGAATACGCCTCCCTGAGCGACAATATTAATCAGGTTGCCAGCACGCTGGCGGCAAATAATCTCCAGCAAAGCCTCTCTCAGGCTAAAGGCAACCTGGTCTCCGGCGTCACCTCCTCGGCGTCGTCCTCCGCGCAGGCGTGGCTCAGCCAGTTTGGCACCGCGAAAGTGCAGCTGAATGTCGACCAGGACGGCAACTGGGATCAAAGCTCGCTGGATCTGCTGGTTCCGCTTTACGATGACAAAAAATCCATGCTGTTCAGCCAGTTTGGTTTGCGTAAACCCGACGATCGATTGACGACCAACCTCGGGATGGGGGTGCGAACCTTTTATCTCGACAACTGGATGCTGGGCGGCAACGCCTTCTTTGATGATGACATGACGGGCAAAAACCGCCGCGTGGGGTTCGGGGCGGAAGCCTGGACCAACTTCCTGAAACTCTCAGCCAACGGCTATCTGGGCACCACCCAGTGGCACAGCTCCCGCGACTTTGACGACTACAACGAAAAACCTGCCGATGGTTTTGATATTCGGGCCGAGGCATATCTCCCCGCACTTCCGCAGCTGGGCGCAAAAGTCATTTATGAAAAGTACTACGGCGATAAAGTGGCACTGTTTGATAAAGATGACCTGCAAAAAAATCCGTCTGCCGTCACCATCGGCGTGAACTATACCCCCGTTCCGTTGATCACCGTGGGCACCAACTATCGCCGCGGTCAGGACGACATGAACGATATGCAGTTTCAGGTCGATATGCGATTCGACTTTGGCCACGACTGGCGTTATCAGCTCTCCCCGGACAACGTGGCGCTGCAGCGCAGCCTGGCGGGAAGCCGTTACGATGTGGTCGAGCGTAACAACCAGATCGTGATGCAATATCAGAAGAAAGAGACTCAGGGCGTAACCACCCTGCTGATGACGGCCCTCACGGATTACAGCCCGGCGGATGGTCTGGCGCAGAACACGCTCCAGGTTCAGGCGCTGGATGCCAAAGGGGATAAGGTCAAAGGCGCGCCTGTGGCCTGGTCCGCCTCCGGCAACGCGAAGCTGGACAGAACCGCCGGCTCAACGGATGCCGAAGGGATGATGACGATTAATATTTCCGATGCTCAGAATGAAATCGTCAACGTCACCGCCACCAGCGGCAGCGCCTCCACCACTCTCCCGTCGCACTTTAACGAGGTCAAAGCGGCGAAACTGGTGCTGACGGTGGATAAAAACGGCAGCTTCGCCAACGGCCAGGCGACGGACGATGCCACGGTTCGCGTATCGGACATCAACAATCATCCGGTGGCGAACACCAAAGTCGCCTGGGCGCTTGAGGCTCCGGCGAAGCTCGCGGAATCTCAGGCGGTCACGGATGCCGAGGGGCTGGCGCACGTCAAAGCCACCTCCCTGGTGCCGGGTGAATCTGTGCTGTCGGTCAGTTCGGGCGATCTGTCCGACCAGAAAACGTTGCAGTTTGTCGTCAACGCCGAACAGGCCAAAATCACCGACTTTAGCGTCACCGTCGATAACAGCCCCGCCAACGGCAAAACGCAAAACAGCGCGCTGATAACCGTAAAAGATCCCTCCGGAAATCCGGTCAAAGACCAGCCGGTAACGGTGAAAGCGGACAAATCGACGGTCGCGTTTGGCGCACCGGCCAAAGCGCGCGCGGCGACGCCGGGCCAGACCGATGACAAAGGGGAGCTGCGCGTCTCATTCAGCGACACGGTAGCCGAAAGCGTGCAGCTCACCGCCACGCTCAGCAACGGCGACAGCAAGCAGACGCAGGCGACCTTCGTGGCCGACAGCGAAAGCGCGACGTTACACGACCTTAAGGTGACGAAAGACGGCGCGCTGGCGAACGGCACCGATGCCGACCACGCAGAGGTGACGGTGCTCGACGGCCAGGGCAATCCCCTCGCTAACCAGCTGATCACCTGGAGCGCGACCCCGCAGGGCACCACCTTCCTGCCCGCCAGAACCAGCACCACCGACAGCGCGGGTAAAGCGCAGATCGGCTACACCAGCAAGATCGCGCAAACCATCCAGCTGACCGCCACGCTCGCCAACGGCGAAAAAGCCAGCACCGCGTCGCTTTTCGTCCCGGATGCCAACAGCGAGCAGATTAAAACCTACACCGTCACCGGCGGGGCGGTAGCGAACGGCACCGCCACCAACAGCGCCACGGTCATCGTGACCGATAGCTTTAACAACCCGGTCACGAGTGAGAAAGTGACCTGGACGCTCTCCGGCACGGCGGTCGGGTCGGAGCCGGAAAGCACCACCGATGCCGCCGGTAAAGCCTCCATCACCCTCACCGACACTAAAGCGGAGACCGTAGGCGTGAAGGTGGCCCTGAAAAATGGCGCCACTGAAACTCAGGACTCGGTGTTTGTCGCCGACAGCGAGCACGCGCTCATCACCTCATTGCAGGTGACAAAGGACGGCAGCCCGGCGGATAACAAAACGCCTGACACGGCAAAAATCGTGGTGATGGATAGCCACAATAATCCGGTGAAAGATGCAGTGGTGACCTGGACGTTCGACAGCGCCTCAGTCACCGCCCCCGCCACCAGCAAGACCAATAAAGACGGCGAAGCCAGCGTGGACTACACGGATGCCATCGCCGAGTCGGTTAATCTCACCGCCTCCCTGGCAAACGGTGAGCATAAAAGCGTGGCAAGTCAGTTTGTCGCCGATGTCTCCTCCGCCAAAGTGGCGCTTGCGATGCTTAAAGATGGGGAGTTAGCCGATGGGCAAAAAGCGGACGTGGTCAAAGCGGTGGTGACGGATGCGCTGGGCCATACGCTGGCGAATCAGACCATCACCTGGAGCACTGGCAGCACCACGGCTTCCGTTGAGCCGACCAGCCAGACGAACATCACCGGTGAGTCGCAGGTGACCGTCACTGATACCGTCGGGGAAGCGGTGAACATCACCGCCACACTCGCCAACCAGGCCACGGCGTCGCAGACGGCGAGCTTCACCTCGCACAGCGTGACGGCGATCCAGCAATACCGTAGCCCGCAGAAGGCGGACGGCAGCGGGCAGATCTACTTCACGGCGACGGTGACCAACGAAAAAGGGGCGCCGGTAAAAGATTCTCCGGTCACCTTTAGCACCACGGGTCATGGCGTGCTAAGCGCCACCACGATGAATACGGATGGGAACGGCGAAGCAGAGGTCATAGAGACCGATGTAACGCCGGAAGTGGTGACGGTGACGGCGAAATCTGCGGATTACGCGCTGGATGCCGGGAAAAGCACCACCGGGGAGTTTACCCAGGATCAGATCACCGCCCTGACCGCGAACGGCAAGAGTTTTGCCCCTGACGCCGGGTTCCCGAAAACCGGCTTCCTCTCGGGGAGCTTTACGCTGGAGATCGGCAATACAACGGCGAACAACGCCAACTATACCTATACCAGCGATAACAGCTGGCTACGGCCTGACAGCACGCCCGGTAAGTACATCATGGCGTCGCCCCCGACCGTCGACATGAAAACCGTGACCCTGACGGCCACGCCAAAATCCGGCCAGGGGCAGCCGCTCACCTATGTCGTGCACCTCGATCACTGGTTTACCAACATCGCGCGGTCATCGAAAGATCCGACGATCGCCGATCAGGACTGTCTCAATAAAGGGATGACCATCCCGGGTTACAAATTACTGTCCGATGTGCCTCCCAGCAGTCAGGGTGTGCGTGCTGTCGGCAGTTTGTGGGGAGAATGGGGCGATCTGAGCACCTACAGCAACTGGTCGACGGCCAGTACCGCCCAGTCGATGTGGGCGGCGGAGGATGGCGTTCACGAAACCCGCATTTTCGTCCACTGGCGTGATGGCTACGTGAACGAGAACATCCCGTCCGACAATATGGACGAGGTGTGTCTGGCGTTCTAAGCAGCAGAGAAGACTGGCGTTCGCACCGTGGGCGGACGCCAGACTCAGACCCCGTTGATCCACTTACAGTTTTATCCTAAAGCCATGCCGCTTCGCTCGTGCCATCCTTAATCACGCTCATAACATGAATAACGTGAATTGAGGATATTATGAAAAAGACAATTATCGCATTATCTGCACTTCTGCTGGCTTCCCCTGTTTTTGCCGCAACCACACACGCAACCGACGACACCGTTGCCGCCGCGAAAGCGAACGCTAACGACGCGAAGCAAAAACTGCATGAAGAGCAGAACAAAGGTGAAGAGCTGAAGCTCAAAAACCAGCACGCCGCTGAAGGCAAAAGCGAGAGCTTTGGCAGCAAGGTGAGTGAGGATTCCCAGAAGGCATGGCACAAAACCAAAGAAGGTACCGAGAAAGGTTGGGATGCCACCAAAGAAGGGACCGAGAAAGGCTGGAATAAAACCAAAGAAGGCGCATCTTCTCTGGAAAAGAAAGTCACCGAGTAAGTTATCTCCCCCGAAAAGGCCGCCATCGCGGCCTTTTTTATTTGCAGGCAGGTGCGGTCTGCATTGCCCGGTGGCGCTGCGCTTACCGGGCCTACAAAAGCCAGTTCGGAGGGTTTTGTAGGCCGGGTAAGGCGAAGCCGCCACCCGGCGCATACACCGCTGCGGCCCCAATTCGCCCGGTGGCGCTGCGCTTACCGGGCCTACAAAGTCCAGTTCGGAGGGTTTCGTAGGCCGGGTAAGGCGAAGCCGCCACCCGGCGCAAACGCCGCTGCGGCCTCAATTGCCCGGTGGCGCTGCGCTTACCGGGCCTACAAAGGCCAGTTCGGATGGTTTTGTAGGCCGGGTAAGGCGTAGCCGCCACCCGGCGCAAACACCGCTGCGGCCCCAATTCGCCCGATGGCGCTGCGCTTACCGGGCCTACAAAGTCCAGTTCGGAGGGTTTTGTAGGCCGGGTAAGGCGAAGCCGCCACCCGGCGCAAACACCGCTGCGGCCCTAATTCACCCGGTGGCGCTGCGCTTACCGGGCCTACAAAGGCCAGTTCGGAGGGTTTTGTAGGCCGGGTAAGGCGTAACCGCCACCCGGCGCAAACACCGCTGCGGCCCCAATTCGCCCGATGGCGCTGCGCTTACCGGGCCTACAAAGGCCAGTTCGGAGGGTTTTGTAGGCCGGGTAAGGCGAAGCCGCCACCCGGCGCAAACACCGCTGCGGCCCCAATTCGCCCGGTGGCGCTGCGCTTACCGGGCCTACAAAGTCCAGACCGGATGGTTTTGTAGGCCGGGTAAGGCGTAGCCGCCACCCGGCGCAAACACCGCTGCGGCCTCAATCGCCCGGTGGCGCTGCGCTTACCGGGCCTACAAAGACCAGCCCGGAGGGTTTTCGTAGGCTGGGTAAGGCGTAGCCGCCACCCGGCGCAAACAGCGAAAGTCTCAACTTTATTTCCCCTCACCCCGAATAAATCTCCCTCCCCGTGCGTTTACCCCTTGCCCGCATACTGGAGATCCGCCCGATGATTCGCCCTTTGATATTTGTGCTCGCCCTGCTCTCTCCTGCCCTTTACGCGCAGCCGGTCAGCTATGTCATCAACACCGAGAAAACCCCCATTACCCTCTCGTGGCACGCCTTCGGCGGTATCCTCTCCTGGGCCAATCTCAACGGCGTGACCGGGAACGTCACCCTGGATCCGAAGAATGAGTTCAGCGATCGCATCGAGGTCACCATCCCCGTCTCGACGCTGGTGGCGTCCAACCGCCTGCTCACCTGGCAGCTCAAGAGCGATATGTTTTTCGACGCCGCGCGCTACCCCACGATCCAGTTCAACAGCACGCGAATCGTCACGCTCGGCGACGGGCGTTTCAGGGTGTTTGGCTCACTCAAGGTCAGGGACATTACCCGCCCGGTGATCCTGGAGGCGACGCTGGAAGAGCACAAAGCGCAGGAGTCCATCTCGCTGCACGCCACCACCGCCATCTCACGATCCGCCTATCAGATGGATAAATTCGCGATGGTGGTGGATGACCGCATCAATATTAACATTGAGATCCAGGCCAGCGCCTCATAGCAGCGCCAGCTGCAGCTGACGCGCGCTGGCCTTAAGCTGCGTCGCCGGGTTGCGACCAATCAGCACAAACTGATAGTCCCTGTCGCGCCACCAGGCGACATTCATCCCGTGCCGCTGTTCGTTGCTGATATCGGTCACATCCCCCTGCTCAAGGGGGGAAATACACAACGCCATCGGCCCGAAATCCGCATGCATCCAGACGATCTGAGCGATCGCCGTGCTCTCGTAGCGCAGCATGCGGATCATCTTCAGCTCCGCATCGGCCAGAGCCAGCTGCAGCTCACTCACTTTCAGGCCAATATCCTCGGCGGTACGCACGATCCCCCTTGCAATGAGCGGCGGTGAGCTGTCCACATCCAGCAGAGTTTCGGCGCTGTAGAGCGACATGTACTGCGCCTCAAGATCGCGAATACGTTCGTTCTCCGTGTGCAACGCCACCGACGGACGCGCCAGATAGCCGAGCCCGGAACCGATCAGCAGAAAACCGACGGACGCGGCGATAAGCGCGCGGCGGCTGACACCGGGCCGGGACGCCGGGGTGTTTGCCAGCCAGGTCTCCAGCCGTTCCTCCATCTGCGCCGACGGCGCCTCTTCCAGCAAAGGCGCAAACGCGCGCTGATAATCCTGATGGCTGGTTTTCAGCTCCTCCGTGCGCGCCGAGAGCCGCTCGTCGTGGGCAAGCTGCTCTGCAAAGACGCGGGCGTCGTTGGGGTCCATCTCACCATCCAGCCAGGCGACAATCGCATCGTCCTGATAAGGAGGCGTAAAACGTAACGATTTCAAGAGCGTTTCTCCTTTGCTGCCGGGCGGGCGTCCAGGGTTTTCGCCAGCTGGGCCCGCGCCGTGGCCAGGCGGCTCATCACGGTGCCGATGGGGACCGACAGCGTGTCAGCCGCCTCCTGATAGGTGAATCCTTCGACGTAGACTAAAAACAGCGTGTTGCGCTGGGCTTCGGGAAGAGCATTCACCCGCTGCATGATTTTTTGATAGTGAATGCGATCCTCATCCTGCCCGTGGGTATCCGGGGCGATCAGCTCTTCGCTGGGCACAAATCCCTGCCCCTGGCGGACGTGGCGGGCGCGCAGATCGGAGATCCAGATCGAGTGGAGAATCGAGAACAGCCATCTGTCGATACGGGTGCCCGGCGTGTATTGCGCGCTCCGTTCGAGCGCGCGGACGCAGGTCGACTGAACCAGCTCCTCAGCCAGATCCCGGTTTCGCGACAGCACCAGCCCGTAGCGCCAGAGGCGCGTCAGGTGTGCTGCCAGCTGTTGGCGAACGTCACTGGTGGTGATTTTTCATACCCTCCCGCTGCAATCAGGATTCCGGATGGCCGTTGATCGCCGCCTGCAGATCGCGATACTCCTCGCAATCCTGGCCGCAAATCCCGGCAATGACTTTCAGCTGCTCTTTCGCCAGATCCGGGCGACCTTTCACCATCCAGGCTTCACCCAGATACTCACGCGCTTTGGCGTAGTTGGGCTGCAGGGCAAGGGAGCGCTGATAATAGCCGATGCCCTCATCCGTGCGCCCCAGTTTGCGGGTCGCATAGCCGCGATAATTCCACGCCTCTGCCGTATTGGCATTTTTCAGGGAATCCAGCAGATTCAGCGCCGCCTGGTACTCCCCTTTTTTCGCGAGGTGGTACGCATAATTGGTTTTGTCCTCATCGCTGAGGCTGCTGGTTTTCTCCGGGACACAGGTCTTACTCACGCTGTCGTACACCTGTCCCGACGGGCAGTCCGGCGTTTTACTCTCAGTATCATTATTGCCCATCGCAAAGACCTGCGGGGCCTGTAAGAAAAATAACAGCGCCGGGATGGCGAGGGTTTTAGCGAAGGTACGAGGAAGCGATGACAGAGCGTTCATTTTCTACTCCTGGTTCGGTGGTTGTCAGGTGAACGAGGAGTAAACGCCTGAGCGCCTGCTTCTATTCGACGAAAAGGGAAGATTTATCGGTGCCGAAAATCATACTAACGGCCTATGCAACCTGGTAACGGAAAAGGATAAATTGAGCCAACAATAAAGCCCGTATTTATTATTAGCGTATCTAGCAGATTATTGCCGCTTCGCCACTCCTATTTTTCATTCCGGTCGCAAACATAATATATCGTATAAATGATTCATTCACCGCATCTAAAATAACGTTTTAGCCCTCCTTAATTGACCGCATATTTACATTCAATAAATTCAAATATATTCACTGAATTAATTCGCATTATATCCAAACCCGAAAAGAGAAAAAAACACCGCAGCCGCACGCCACGCGGGATGCGGTGGGAAACTGGCTTATAGCCATCTTGGTAAAACTATTCAATTCAGAAGGGGTTAACTGCAGGTTACCGGTGCTTCATTTGCATAATCTGATATTTATAGCTATATCATTTTTAGTCCATTTAAATAATATCTTTATAAATCACAGGGCTTTATATAACACAAAAAACACCGAATACAAGTCAAGCCAAAGTAAATAAATAGCTTCACCTGATGTTGCCACTCTATTCGCTGGCGGGCATCGGCCGCTCTGAAGAAATCAACGGTAAGCACTATCGTCAAAAATAGTGAATTCGCCGGGGGCGCTCTTTACCCGCAGAAAAGTGATGGCTTCGTCTTGCACGCCATTTCAATAAAAATCTGTTGGGAGTCATCAATATGAGCCAAATCTCTGTCATTTCGAAACTTACTGGCGTGGAAACCACCACAGAAGGCACTCAGGTTACTCTGGATCACTCCTCCATTGTGAAGCTTCACGTCGGCCGGGCCGACATTTCCCACTACACGCGCAGTGGCAACGATCTGATCGTCAGCCTGCACTCCGGCGAAGTCATTACCCTGAAAAACTTTTACCACGGCGACGCGCAGGGCGAGAGCCAGCTGGTGCTGCAGGAAGGCAACGGCGCGCTGTGGTGGATTGAAGACCCAACCGCCGCAGAGCACTACGAGGCGATTGCCTCAACGGATGTGCTGATGGGCTCCTCCGGCGATGGCGGCGGCGCGGCCATCTGGCCGTGGGTGCTGGGCGGTGTTGCCGTCGCAGGCGGGATCGCCCTTGCCGCGGGTGGCGGTGGCGGCGGAGGCGGTGGTGGTGGCGATGACGACAACCCGACCAACCCTGGCAATCCGGGGAACCCGACTGACCCGGACACTACGCCGCCGAACGCACCGACCAATCTGCAGTTCTCCGGGGATGGGACCTCGGTCTCAGGGACCGCAGAGCCTGGCAGCACTATCACCCTGAAAGATGCCAACGGCAATCTGGTCGGCACCGGGAAAACCGGCAGCGACGGGAAATTCACCATTGAACTCGGCACCCCGCTGACCAACGGCGAGCAGATTTCTGCCACCGCCACCGACTCCTCCGGCAACGTCAGCAAAGAGGGTCACGTCACCGCGCCGGATCTGGTCACGCCGGATGCACCGGACATTTTGATCGTTAACGACGATGTCGGGAGCGAAACGGGCCCGCTGTCCAACGGCCAGCGCACGGATGACGCGCGCCCGACCCTGAGCGGGATCGGCGAAGCGGGCACCACCATCACCATCTTCGATAACGGCACCAAAATCGGCACCACAACCGTCGACGCCAAGGGCAACTGGAGTTTTACCCCGCCGAATGCGCTGTCCAACGGCAGCCATACCCTGACCTCTACCGCCACCGATGCGGCGGGACACACCAGCGCGCCGTCTGCCGGGATCACCATTGTGGTCGATACGGTGGCGCCAACGGCACCGGTGATTTCCAGTGTCACCGATGACGTCGACCCGGTCACCGGGCCGCTCAACAACGGCGGCAGCACCAACGATCAGCGCCCGCTGCTCACCGGCACCGCCGAAGCCAATTCCACGGTGACGATCTACGATAACGGTATCGCAATCGGCACCGTCACCGCCGCCGCGAACGGCAGCTGGACCTTTACCCCGTCCGTCAATCTGAGCGAAGGCAGCCATGTGCTGACGGTTCGCGCCACCGACGTGGCCGGGAATACCAGCCCCGCCTCGCCGGGCTTTACTATCACGGTCGATATCACCGCTCCCGCCGCACCGTCGGCGTTTGTGGTGAACGATGAAGTCGGCTCGATCCGCGGCGCGGTTTCCGCCGGCCAAACCACCGACGCCAGCCAGCCACGCCTCACGGGCCGCGGCGATCCGGGCAGTACGATTATTATTTACGATAACGGCGTGGAAGTCGGGAGAGTGACCGTCGGCCCGAACGGCCTGTGGGCCGTAGCGCCGAATGGCCCGCTGTCGGAAGGCCCGCACTCGGTCACGGTGCGTGAAATTGACGCCGCCGGAAACCCGAGCGGCCTGTCGCAGGCCATCAACTTTATCGTCGACACTGTCGCACCGACCCAGCCGGTGATCGCCTTAAACCCTGCCGGGAATCAGGTGACCGGCACCGCCGAACCGAACAGCACCATTACCATCACCAACGGCACCGGTCAGAGCTGGACGGGCACGACAGATGGCAGCGGTAACTTCACTATTCCGCTCAACCCTGCGCAGACCAACGGCCAGACCATTTCCGTCATCGCCTCTGACGCCGCCGGGAACGACAGTATTCCGGCCAACGTCGTCGCCACCGACACCATCGCCCCGAACCCACCGGCCGATCTCACCGTCGCCGGTAACGGCGCCAGCGTCAGCGGCACCGCCGAAGCCAACAGCACCGTCACGGTCAAAGATCCGGGCGGCAATGTCATTGGCACCGGCACCACCGACGGGACCGGCCATTTCACCGTGCCTGTCGCTCCGCCGCAAACCAATGGCGAAGTGCTGGAAGTGATCGCCAAAGACCCCGCAGGCAATGCGAGTCAGCCGGGTCATGCCGATGCACCGGACACCACCGATCCGCTGGCACCGGATAATCTGGCTGTCTCTGACGATGGCACCACCGTCACCGGCACCGCCGAGCCGGGCAGTACCGTCAGCATCAAAGGCCCGGATGGCACCGAGCTGGGTCACGCCACGGCGGGCGATAACGGCGACTTTACCGTCACTATCAACCCGCCGCAGCTCAATGGCGAAACACTGACCGCCGACGCGACGGATCATGCGGGCAACACCGGGCCAACCGCCTCGGTGGATGCCCCGGATATCACCCCGGCGCAAACCCCGGTGATCACGTCGGTGTATGACGACGTAGCCAACGGCATCGGTGATGTCGCGAACAATGGCCTGACCAACGACGCGACGCCAACCATTCGCGGCACCGGGGAGCCGGGCACCACGCTCTATCTCTTCAGCGGCAGCAATCAGATCGGTACCCTGACCATCCCACCGAGCGGCATCTGGGAGTACACCCCATCGGTGCACCTGCGCGAGGGCGGGCACGTCCTGACCGCCACCGCCATTGACGCCGCCGGGAACGCCAGCGGCACCTCGAACAGCTGGAGTATTACCGTCGACAGCGCGGCCCCTGCGGCACCGGTCATTACCTCCGTGGTTGACGATGTCCCAGGCAGAACCGGTCCGCTCGATACCGGCGAAATCACCAACGACGCTCGTCCAACCCTCAACGGCACGGGCGAACCTGGGGCGACCATCAGCGTGCGTCTGGACGGCGTGCAGATCGGTACCGCCGTGGTCAGCGATGGCGGTTCATGGACCTTTACCCCGACGCAGGCGCTCCCGGAAGGCGGCCCGCATACGCTCACCGCCGTGGCGATAGATCAGGCCGGGAACGTCGGTTCCCTTTCGAATGGATTTGAGATCATCGTCGACACCACGCCGCCACCGGCTCCGTCGATCGCGACGGTCACCGACAACACCGGGAGCGTCACCGGCCCGGTCACCAGCGGCACCCCGACGGATGAAACCCGTCCGGTGCTGACGGGCAACGCTCCGCCGAATACGATTATCACCGTGTATGACGGCACCACCCTGCTCGGCACCGCCACCCTCAACGGCAGCGGCGGCTGGAGCTTTACCCCACTCACCCCGCTCACCAACGGCACCCACTCCCTGACGGTGGTCGCGACCGATTCCGCAGGCAATTCCACGTCCTCACCGCCATTTAGCCTGGTGGTGGATACCGTCGCCCCGGCGACGCCAGACTCCCCGGACGTGACCGTCAACCCGGACGGCCAGCCAACGGCGCTGAATCCTGGCGAAGCGACGCGCGACACCACGCCGACCTTAAGCGGCACCGGCACGCCGGGCGATACGGTGACCATCTACATTGACGGCGTTAAACAGCCTGATGTGATCACTGTTCAGCCGAACGGCACATGGACCTGGACGCCGACTCAGGCGCTGCCAAACGGCTCTTACGATGTCGCCCTGACCGTGACCAACAAAGACGGCGCGGGCAACGAAAGTGCGCCATCTCAGCCGGTGACCATCATCATTGATACCGATCCGCCAGCGACCCCGACCGCACCGGTGGTGACCGATAACGTCAGCCAAATCACCGGCCCGGTTGCGGATAACACCAGCACCAACGATTCACGTCCGGTGCTGAGCGGCACCGGTACCGCCAACGACGTGATCATTATTTATGACAGCGTGGGCGGCGCGGCGAAAATCGAAGTGGGCCGCGTCACCGTCGGCGCGGACGGCAACTGGAGCTGGCGGCCAGACACGGCGCTGACCCAAACCACCCACGCCTTCACCACCACCGCCACCGACGAAGCGGGGAACGTGTCGGGCACATCGCCGGTGATTACGGTGACGGTGGATACCACACCGCCGGTCACGCCTGAAATCACCGCAGGTACCGTCGCTAATGGCGGCTCGACGTCAGACGCCACCCCGACCATCAGCGGGACCGGCACCAGCGGCGATACGGTGATTATCTATAACAACGGGGTCGAAGTGGCTCGCGTGCCTGTCACCGGCGGTAACTGGACCTGGACCAGCCCGTCCGTCTCAGACGGCGCGCTGAAACTGACCGTCTCCTCCGTCGATGCAGCGGGTAACGTCAGCGGCACCAGCCCTATTTACACCATCACGGTGGATACCGTCGCGCCGACCACGCCGCAGATTGATAGCATCTCCAGCAGCACACTGGCGAACGGCACGCTCTACACCAACGACAGCACACCGACCATCAGCGGCAAAACCGAAGTTGGC